>NZ_JBXAPH010000002.1:0-1145785 GCF_058803745.1 Rhizobium sp. GW821-FHT14E12 | reverse complement strand
ATCGGCACCCCCGCCGAACTGAGCCTAAACCCCGGAAAATTCCAGCGCCCGCTGGCCCAAATTCGGGGTGCACGTCATGTCATATCGTACCCAGCATGTTGTTTGTCGTAGGATGGATTGTCCTTAGATTGAGCCAGCAACTTTGTCTATTGTACGCAATTATTCAAGAAGGCGCCCGCGCAGAAATTTTTCTAATGCTAGACCGAGAAGTAGAGCAATGGTTGCAAACCATAACACGTAGTTAGTATATACAAGTCGATCACTGTATGTTTCGTAATATGCGGTTCTCATCCACTCGACACAGACAGTTACCGGGAGATAAGAGAGAGCGTTTCCTACACTGTACGGTAGATTTGAAGGAATGAATACAGTTCCGGAAAGGACATAAATTACAATTGTTGATAATTGGTACATTGTCATTATCATGGGCTGAAGCATGGATAGCACGCCAACCAGCGTTCCGCACCCTAATGCCAAGTAAATCGTTGCAAAATAACAAATAACTGCTCGCTCAAGATCAGTTGGAAATGGTTTTTCCCCAAGAGCCCACAAAATGATCATGAGAAGGACGATGGTTATTACTGAAGAAATGAATTCCAGCGCCGCGCGCCCAAACAAAACGTCTAGGATCTTTACTCTTGGAAATGCGAGCATCGCCCTGTTTGTTAAAAGCGAATAACCCATAAATCGCGACATATAAACAAATGAAAGTGTTGGTATCAGGCCGGTTGCATAGAATGTGAGCGAACTCTCGCCATACGGAGGCGACGCTCCGTGAAGCGCTACGGCTCTGATCGCCAATATGATTCCCATGTGTGCAAGTGGCCACAGCGGAACAAGAATGAAGCCCATTCCGTGATTAAAGAATCGGCTTCTCATATCTCGCAGCATAACTGCCCATATGGCGTTGCGCTTCGATTGCAATGCCTCAAGGGTCGGTGACCTTGTTGCTTTTCGTTGTGATAGTATTCTCAAGAAGCACCAATTTAGATTCAAGCTAGAAGAACAGTTTTGCTAGAAAGGCACCATGCCCTGTTGCTTTCTTAATAAAGTATATGGCAAGAAATAAAAGCGAAGTAATTAATTTTAATATAATTGAATCATTGGAATAAAAAGTAAAATAGTGATTAGTTTCAGATATATTCTCTTGCTTCTTGAATAACTTCATCTTCTGTCATTCCGTATCGACCCGAGATTGTCTCTCTAGGATGTGACCATAACTCAACCCTCTGGGAAATACAACGAAACTGACACTCACCCTTAAACTGGGGCATAGGGCTTGCAGCCATTCCTGGATGGGTAATTTCAAAACGAACAACATGCTGTACGTGCCGTTGAAAGTTGGTTTCGTTAGCGCGGAAATCTGACGGATAGCTGATAGAGCAGGTCGTTGAGGTGATCACATCGGTCAAGCCGGGTCGGCGTTGGTGTTGGGAGGACAAGGAGCGGCTGGTTGCGACAACGTTTACCCAGGTTGCAAGGGTGGCGTATCGGAGATAGCGCGACCGGCGTGGAAGAGCGTCTGGGTAGCGCCCTCAAGTGCAGACCCACCACTATCACAACACCCATTCTAGACACCCCAACCTAGTTTCCGGTAATCTCCCGTCCGGCCCCAATCACCCCGGACATACGACCCTTCAATGAAAATCGACATCCAGCCAAGCCAGCCAGACACCGACGATCGTCCTTCGGGCGCCAATCATGGTCGTCTTGGCACACGGTTGCGGCTTGCCAGGCAGACGCTTGGGATGACGTTGAAGGCGTTGGCGATGGCGGCGGATTGTTCGGAAAGTCTGCTGTCCAAGATTGAAAACGGCAAGGCGTCGCCCTCGTTGCCGATGCTGCATCGGCTGGTGGAGGTGCTGGGCACGAATATCGGCTGGATGTTCGAAGAGGCGGATGGCGAGGAGGGGATTGTCTTTCGCGCTGGAACGCGCCCACTGATCGGGCTTGATCCGCTGCGGCGCGGCGAGGGCATCTCGCTTGAGCGGATCATCCCTTATTCGCCGGGCCATTTGCTTCAATGCAACATTCATCATATCGAGCCGGGTGGTGAGAGTGCGGGACCCATCCAGCATGCCGGTGAAGAGGTCGGCTATCTGCTTGCCGGCTCGATAGAGCTGATGGTCGGTGAAAAGACCTTCAAGCTTTCGATCGGCGACTCCTTCGTGTTCCGGTCCGAACTGCCGCATTGGTACAGAAACGTCGGAACGACGCGTGCCAGCATCTTCTGGGTCAATACGCCGGCGACATTCTGATCGTCCGATAGGCTCCAGAGCTTTTGTGTTGCTTTCCGGCGTGCTGCGCCGAGTTAAATTCAAGAGACTTGACAATAATTCAAGTCTCTTGAATTATGCCCCCGCTGATAATGCCAATGAGCCCGAACACGGGCCTTTCCGCAAGGGGAACACATATGCGCCTTTCCAGATTTGCAGTGCGTTGCGCTGCTGCCGCAGCTTTGACATTTGCTTTCGGCTCTGCATCCGCTTCCGCCGAAACCTTCGCGCTGGTGACTATCAACCAGCAGGCTCTCTTCTTCAATCAGATCAATGACGGGGCGAAGGCCGCGGCCAAGGCCGTCGGCGCCGATCTCGTCATTTTCAACGCCAACAACGTGCCGAGTGCGCAAAATGATGCGATCGAGAATTACATCACCCAGAAGGTCGATGGCATCATTCTGGTCGCGATCGACGTCAACGGCGTGAAGCCGGCGGTCACGGCCGCCAAGAAGGCCGGTATTCCGGTCATCGCCATCGATGCGCAGATCCCGGATGGCGATAACATCGCCTTCGTCGGTGTCGACAACACCAAGGCCGGCGGTGATATCGGCAAGTTTTATGCTGAATACGTCAAGAGCAAGATGAGCGGCTCCGCCAAGATCGGCGTCGTCGGCGCGCTCAATTCCTTCATCCAGAACCAGCGTCTCGACGGCTTCAAGAAAGCCGTTGCCGATAGCGGTGAGAAGGTGACCTTTCTCGACACCGTCGATGGCCAGAACGTCCAGGACGTCGCGCTTAGCGCCGCCGAAAACCTGATGACGGCCAATCCCGACATGACGACGCTCTATGCGACCGGCGAGCCGGCGCTGCTTGGCGCGGTTTCAGCCGTCACAAGCCAGGGCCGTACCGGTGATATCAAGGTGTTCGGCTGGGATCTGACCAAGCAGGCGATTGAAGGTATCGAGCAGGGCTGGGTCACCGCGGTCATCCAGCAGGATCCGGCCGGCGAAGGCAAGGCTGCCGTCGAAGCGCTTGACAAGGTCAAAAAGGGTGGGACGATCGACAAGATCATCAATGTTCCGGTGACCATCGTCACCAAGGACAATGTCGACAAGTTCAAGGACATGTTCAAGTAAGCAGCCCGAATGTGCGACCGTGGCCATTGAGCGGCCACGGTTCTCGCGACATCCGCATAGCAGAGCTTTTTCTCAGGTGGAAACGCCATGAACGACGACATCTACCGCGTCAAGATGACCGGTATCTCCAAACGCTACCAGACGATCCAGACGCTCGACAATGTATCGTTGACCCTGAAGCCTGGCGAGGTTCTCGGCCTCGTCGGTGACAATGGCGCCGGCAAGTCGACCTTGAGCAAGGTCCTGTCCGGGGCTGTCATTCCCGATTCCGGATCCATCGAAATCGATGGCAAGACGGTGAGCTTCGCATCTCCCGCCGATTCACGCGCCGCTCGTATCGAGATGGTCTATCAGGACCTCTCGCTCTGCGACAGCGTCGATGTGGCCGGCAATATCTTTCTCGGCCGCGAGCCCCGGCGTCGCCTGCTCGGGCTTCCGTTTCTCGACAACAGGAAGATGCATGACGAGGCGCGCGACATGCTCGACCGGCTCGGCATCGTCATTGCCGATACGCGGCTGAAGGTGGAAAACCTGTCCGGCGGCCAGCGTCAATCGATCGCGATCGGCCGGGCGGCATCGTTCAACCCTTCTGTTCTGATCATGGACGAGCCGACGGCTGCTCTCGCCGTCGCCGAAGTCGAGGCCGTACTCGATCTCATCAAGACGGTCAGCGCCCGCGGCGTCAGCGTCATTCTCATTACCCACCGCCTCCAGGATCTGTTCCTCGTCTGTGACCGTATCCAGGTCATGTACGAAGGGCGCAATGTCGCCGAACGCAGGATTGAAGACACCAGCATCGAGGAAGTTGTCAATCTGATCGTCGGTCGTAAATTCCAGGCACGCTCGGCCGGCCATCGCCAAGACCAGGGAGCTCAGGCATGACGACATCCTCTTCTACGGCACATGCGCCCGTTGCGGCGGCGCCGCACTCGCGCATCCACAAGAGCAGATGGCGCGACAAGGTCATGAGCAATGGCAGCATCATTTCGATCGCGCTGTTCTTCCTCGTCGTCTGTGTTTTCTTCTCCGTCTTTACCAGCGCCTTCCTGACGGCGCCCAATCTGTTGAATGTCGTTCGACAGTCGGCACCGTTGCTGATCGTTGCTGCCGCTATGACATTCGTCATCACCACGGGCGGAATAGACCTTTCCGTCGGATCGGTGCTGGCTTTGGCTGCCACCCTTTCGGCGGCAGCGCTGCAGGCGGGGATACCCTGGCCGCTCGCTGTCGTGTTGATGTTGCTTCTCGGCGCTGCTGTCGGTGCCTTGCAGGGATTCTTCATCGCTTATGAGCGCATTCCGGCCTTCATCGTCACGCTTGCGGGGCTCTCGGTCGTGCGCGGTCTGGCATTGCTGATCACCGCCGGCTATTCCATCCCCGTGGATGCGGAAAGCCCGTTCACGGCAATCGGCAGGGCGTGGTTTCTCGGCGTGCCGGTGCCGGCGTTGATCGCGCTCCTTGTCCTGGTTCTCGCCTATATCGTGTTCAACCAAACGCCTTTCGGCCGTTATGTGACCGGCGTCGGCGCCAATGCCGAGGCGGTGCGCCGGGCCGGCGTCAACACCCGCTTTGTCACCCTCTGCGTCTATATGCTGTCCGGTACGGCGGCCGCCCTTGCGGGCATCATTCTCGCGGCTCGTCTCGGCTCGGGATCCTCCAATTCCGGACAGGGTTTCGAGCTCGACGTCATCGCCGCGGTGGTTCTCGGCGGTACCAGCCTGTTCGGTGGGCGAGGCACGATCCTGGGTACGGTTCTCGGCGCGCTGACCGTTGCCGTCATCGCCAATGGGCTCATCCTCGCGCATATGTCGCCGTTTCTCACGCCAATCGTCACCGGCGCCATTATCCTGATTGCGATCTGGCTGAACTTCCGGATCTTCAAGGGTGCCGTCAGGAGCCGATGAAGCATGGATCATCTGTTTGAAACCTCACCGCCGGAGCGGGCGCCGATCGGCATTGCATCCGGCACCGCCATGACGGTCCTGGGGCCGGTCTCGGTCGATGATCTCGGCATCACGCTCATGCACGAGCATATCCTGCTTGACGGTGCGCGGACCTGGAAATGCCCCTGCCATCCCGATGAAAGGCTGATTGCCGAGCAGAAGGTCAATATCGAGATCGTCGGCGAGTTGCGGATGAATCCCTATATGAACCGAGACAATGTCTCGCTTGATGATAGTGATCTGGCGCTGGCCGAGCTGAGGAAATTCCAGGCGCTCGGAGGCCGTACGGTCATCGAAGCGACCAATATCGGCATCGGCCGCGATCCGGAAAAGCTCGCGCGTATCTCACGCATGTCCGGCATGAAGATCGTCATGGGGACGGGGTTCTATCTGGAACATACCCATCCGGAATGGTTGAAGGGTATGGACCTCGACGCCGTCACGGAGTTCATCGTCAATGATGTCGGCGGCGGTGCCGAACAGCCTGACATCATGGCCGGCATCATCGGTGAAGTCGGCGTCAGCAAGGATTTTACCTCCGAGGAGCTGAAGTCGTTGCGCGCCTCTGCCCGCGCGTCTCGTATCACCGGCTTGCCGCTTACGATCCATCTTCCCGGGTGGGAGAGGTTGGCGCACAAGGTGCTTGATGTCGTGGAGGAAGAAGGAGCCGATCTCAGGCACACCGTCCTTTGCCATATGAACCCGAGCCACAACGACCTCGCCTATCAGAAGAGCCTGGCCGGGCGTGGTGCGTTTCTCGAATACGACATGATCGGCATGGACTATTATTATGCCGATCAGGACGCGCAATCGCCGTCGGACGAGGAAAACGCCCGTGCCATCCGGTCGCTGGTCGACATGGGCTTTGTCGACCGGCTGCTGCTGTCACAGGATGTCTTCCTGAAGATCATGCTGACGCGTTATGGCGGCTTTGGCTACGGCTACATCCTCAAGCATTTCGTGCCACGGCTGCTGCGCCATGGTGTCGAGCAGGCGGCCATCGACCGCATGCTCACCGACAATCCGAAATCCGTTTTTTCCGCCGCTTGACCGGCCAAGAAATCTGCATTGCAAGGAGCATACATGTCCAAGAAGAAGATCCTTCTCGCCGGGGAATCCTGGGTGTCGACGGCAACCCACATCAAGGGTTTCGATCAGTTTCCAACCGTGACCTATCACACCGGCGCCGACGAATTGCTGGCGGCGCTGAAGAACAGCGACTTCGATGTCACCTTCATGCCGGCGCACGAGGCGCAGCGCGATTTCCCGCAGACCATCGAGGCCCTGTCGGCCTATGATGCGGTTGTCCTGTCGGATATCGGCGCCAACACGCTGCTGCTGCATCCCGATACCTGGATACATTCCAAGACAACGCCGAACCGTCTGCGCCTCCTGCGCGATTATGTGCGAGGTGGCGGTGGCCTCTTGATGTTCGGTGGCTATTACAGCTTCCAGGGCATCAATGGCGGCGCGCGGTATCGCAAGACGCCGGTCGAAGATGTCCTGCCGGTGGAATGCCTGTCCGTCGATGACCGGGTCGAGGTGCCGGAAGGGTTTGCACCCGTCGTCACTGGCGACGAGAGCCACCCGATTCTGGCGGGGCTCGGCAAGGACTGGCCGGTTCTGCTCGGTTTCAACGAAGTTGTCGTCAAGGACGACGCGGAAGTGCTGGCGACGGTTTCCTCCGATTATGGCTCCCTGCCGCTGCTGGTCACGGGGCGGTATGGCAAGGGGCGCACCATTGCCTGGACATCGGACGTCGGACCGCACTGGCTGCCGCAAGACTTCATTGCCTGGAGTGGCTATAAGACGCTGTTTGAACAAATGCTCGCCTTCGCCACCGCCAAGGATTGATGCACCATGCCGGTCCATGTCGTCGGCAATGTCTGTATCGATACCACGTTTCGGGTCGATCGCTTTCCGCTGCCGGGTGAGACGCTCAATGCGAGAGATCATTCGGACGGTGTTGGCGGCAAGGGCGTGAACCAGGCCGTTGCCGCCGCGAGGACCGGTGCTGAAATCCGGTTTTTCGCAGCACTCGGAACCGATCCCGCGGCCGCTTTCATCAAGGAGCGGCTGAAAGGGGAGTTCGATCTGGGTGGATTGTCGGAAAAGCCCTTACCGAGCGACAGGTCGACTGTCGTCGTCAACCGGGATGGCGAAAACCTGATCGTCAGCGGCGTTGCCTGCGCCGCTGATTTCGATCCCTTGCGGGAGACCGGTCTTCCGGCGCTGATCACTAGCGGCGACATTCTGGTCATGCAGAGCAATCTCAGGGCAACGGTCACCGACGCATGCCTCCGGGCTGCGAAGGATGCGGGCGCGACCACTATTCTCAATCCGAGCCCCTTATCGGGCGCGACACCTGATCTTACGGCGGTCGATATCGTCATCGTCAATCAAGGCGAGGCGTTCGAGATCACCGGCGAGCCCGATCCAGAGCGGGCCGCACGAGATCTTCTTCGACGCGGCGCAAGGGCGGCGATCGTCACGCTGGGTGCCGAGGGATGTTTGCTGCTGGAAGGCGAGAGCGCCAATTTGATCCCCGCGGTCAGTGTGGCTGCGGTCGACACCAGCGGTGCCGGCGACGTCTTTTGCGGATGTCTCGCCGGATGCCTGATGAAGGGGTGGACGCTCGCGCAATCGGCGCGGCTGGCTGTTGCGGCTGCCGCTTTGGCGGTAGGTCGTCCTGGGACACTGGAAGCCTGCCCGAGCCGGGTAGAGCTATCGAAACTCATGAACACAATGGAGGCGGAAAGCCTATGACATCCTCCCAGAAGCCTGTCGGCCAAGCAGCCGGCGATGCGCTTACCTCATTATTCGGCGGGACGAAGGTCGTGATCGGGGTCGTCCACCTGGCGCCTCTCCCCGGTGCGCCGCGCTATGACGGCGAGGCGGTGGAAGCGATCTATCAACGTGGTCTCGACGACGCCAGGGCGTATCTGCATGGCGGCTGCGACGGCGTTATCGTCGAAAATCACGGCGATATCCCTTTCTCGAAGCCCGACGATATCGGGCCGGAGACCGCAGCCTATATGTCGGTCGTGTCCGATCGCATCCGCCGGGAGCTCGGTCGCCCGATCGGCATCAACGTTCTGGCCAATGCCGCGATTCCTGCCTTGTCCATTGCCAGTGCATCCGGCGCGGGCTTCGTGCGCGTCAACCAATGGGCCAATGCCTATGTCGCCAATGAAGGCTTCATCGAAGGCGAGGCGGCGCGCGCGATGCGCTTTCGCGCTAGACTGCGGGCGAACGGCATCAAGATTTTCGCCGATGCTCATGTGAAGCACGGGGCGCATGCGATCGTCGCCGACCGGCCGGTCGAAGAACAGGTCAAGGATCTGGTCTTCTTCGATGCCGACGCGGTGATCGCCACCGGCCAACGCACCGGCCACGCCGCCGATCTCGGCTATATCCGCATGATCAAGGAAGCGGCGGGCCTGCCGACGCTCGTCGGCAGCGGTGTCACGCCGGAAAATGCCAATGACATTCTCGATATCGTCGACGGCGTCATCGTTGCAAGCTCGCTCAAACATGGTGGCGTCTGGTGGAATGCCGTCGATCTGAAAAGGGTCGAGGCCTTCATCGCCGGATTGCGCCGATGAGAGGTAGGCCTGAGGTCGACGGCGAGCGCCTGCTTCGCCGGTTGAGCGAGTTCGCAGAAATCGGCAAGACAAATGCCGGTGGGGTTAACCGGCAGGCATTGAGCAGCGAAGACCGGGCCGCACGGCGTCTTCTCGCAGATCTTGCGGTAGCGCGCGGTTTTAGAGTCTTTCAGGATGCGATCGCCAATCTCTTCATCCGTCGTGAGGGTCGCAATGCGGCGCGGCCACCGATGCTGATCGGCAGCCATCTCGACAGCCAGCCGACGGGCGGCCGTTACGATGGCGCGCTTGGCACGCTTGCCGCTTTCGAAGTGCTGGAGGCTTTGGAGGATGCGGGCCATGAGACCGAGGCCGCTATCGAAGTCGTCGCCTGGACCAATGAAGAGGGCAGCCGCTTTGCGCCTGGCGTCATGGGATCCATGGCCTTTGTCGGCGCAGCGCATCCGGACGATTTTCAGTCTGCGACCGCAAGCGATGGCGCAAACTTCCGGGAAGAACTGGCAGCGACGCTCGCGGCCCTGCCGGACGCCGAGATGCGCCCGCTCGGTACGCCGATCTCGGCCTATCTCGAGCTGCATATCGAACAGGGGCCGTCGCTTGAACGTGAGAACCTGACCGCCGGTGTCGTGACCGCCGTTCAGGGGACGCGATGGCTGACCGTAGCCTTCTCGGGAAGTGCCGGCCATGCCGGCACCACGTCGCTTGCCTATAGGCGCGATCCGATGGTGGCGGCAATCGCGGCGCTGAACCGGCTGCAGATGTCGGTCATGCCGCAGGACGATGATGCGCGACTGACCGTCGGGCGGTTTTCGGTCCATCCGGGTTCGATCAATGCCATTCCGGATCGGGTGACCTTTACCGTCGATATCCGGCATCCGGATGCGGCGACGCTGACTGCCATCGAAGCAAGGGTTCGTTCGGCATGCGAAGAGGCGGCGCTGTCACAGCGGTGCAGCGTCGAGATCGCGACATCCTTTGATATGCCGCCTGGTTCGTTCTCCAAGGTGATGACGGACCGGATCGAGGCGGCAGCGAAGGCGCTTGAACTGCCTTATAAGCGGATGATTTCCGGCGCCTTCCACGATGCCCTGTTCGTCGCTCGGGTGGCACCCGCCGCGATGATCTTCGTCCCATGCCGCGACGGTATCAGCCATAACGAGGCCGAACATGTCGAGCCGGCCGACGCCATCAATGGTGCCCGGTTGCTTCTGGAGGCGACGATGGAAAGCGCGACCTAGCCGTTCGGCTGATGCCCTGCGCGAGCAATAACCTGCGATCGTGTCGGCGCGCCTGAACGGCCGCCGAACACCTCGCATTTGAGCGCAGCGGCGATCGATGAAAGCCGGATGGCATCCTTTGGCGTCTTGCTCTCGGCGATGGCAAGGGCAAATGCGCCGTGGAAGATATCGCCGGCCGCAAGCGTATCGATGGCCTTGATGGCAAGGGCCGGCCAATGCTCGATCTTGCTGCTCTCGTCGTCGAACCAGTAGCTGCCGGCAGCGCCGGCGGTAACGCTGATGAAGGCATGGTTGAACCTCTGCTTCAGGCGATGGACCATCTCCACGACATCGGTGGTGCCGGCGAGCCGATGTGCGGCCGGCTCCGAAAACACGATATGGCTTGCCGCAGGCGCCAGTCGTTCGATAACGCCGTCGGGCGCGACATCGCCGTCGAGAATGGCGGGCTTACCCGCATCTCTTGCCGTTTGCAGGACCTTTAGCGCAAGTGCCGGCCAGCGGACATCGACCAGGACGGCGTCGACAGCTGCGATATCGTCCGCTGTGACAGTCTTCACCGTCTCATGCAGTCTGGGATCGTAAAAGGGTACGATCAGCCGTTCGCCGTCGTCATCGACCAGGATCGTCGACAGTGCCGAGCGCGCTCCCTCGGCGCGCAGCATACCATCGGTGATGATCCCGTCGGCGCTGAGATCGCGGACAATACGCTCGCCGGTCTCGTCGTCTCCCACCGCGCCCCACAGGCTTGCCTTGCCGCCAAGACGCGCGACCGCATAGGCCGCACTTGACGCCATGCCTTCGGCGATCTGCAACATCTCGTAGGGCAGCACCTTTCCCTGGCCTGACGGCAGTGTGTGGACGCGAAACAGCGTGTCGAGAACGGCGGCGCCGACGCAGAGGACGTGTCTCGGTGCACCCGCCGGCGGATCGAAAATCGTAGAAGACATCAGAGCCGCTTGCCGCTCGCCTTGTCGAACAGATGCACGCTGCCCGCATCGATCGCGATGCCGACCGTATCACCGAAGCGAATGTCGAGCCGTTCGCGGAAGAGGCAGGAGATTTCCTGGCCGCTGCAATCGAGCTTGGCGTAAATCTCCGAACCGGTGCCCTCGACAATTTCGACACGTCCCGAAATGCCGCTGGTTGCGGCGCGAATATGTTCGGGCCGGATACCGTAGACCAGCGGGCGCCCGCCATATTGTGAGATGGGCAGATCTTCCGGCAGAGGCAGGATAAGGCCCTTGTCGCTGCGGAATACGCCTTCTTCGATCTTGCCGTCGATGAAGTTCATTGCCGGCGAGCCGATGAAGCCGGCGACGAAGAGATTGGCTGGGCGGTCATAGAGGTCGAGCGGTGCCCCGATCTGTTCGATCAGGCCGCCGTGAAGGACGACGATCTTGTCGGCCATCGTCATCGCCTCGACCTGATCATGCGTTACATAGATCGTCGTCGTGCCGACGCGCTGATGCATGGATTTGATCTCGGCGCGCATCTGGACGCGAAGCTTGGCATCAAGGTTGGAGAGCGGCTCGTCGAACAGGAAGACCTGCGGATCGCGCACCAGAGCGCGGCCCATGGCGACACGCTGGCGCTGTCCGCCGGAAAGCTGGCGCGGAAAGCGGTCGAGCAGCGCTTCAAGGCCAAGAATACCGGCCGCCTTCTCTACTTTCGCTGAAATCTCCGAAGGGTTGGCTTTCCTCAGTTTCAGCGCAAAGCCGAGATTTTCGGCGACGGTCATATGCGGATAGAGGGCATAATTCTGGAACACCATGGCGATGTCGCGATCTCGCGCCGGCAGATTGCTGACCTCGCGCGCGCCGATACGGATCTCGCCGTCACTGACCTCTTCCAGGCCGGCGATCATGCGCAGCAAGGTGGATTTGCCGCAGCCCGACGGGCCGACGAGGACCACGAATTCGCCATCGGCGATATCGACGCTGATATCATGGATGACCTTGACCTGGCCGAAGCGCTTCTGGATGTTTTGTATGTTCACGGGTGCCATGATTGGATCCTGTTCGAAAGGGAGTTCAGCCGCCCTTGACGGCGCCGGCGGTGAGGCCGGCAACGATCTGCTTCTGGGCAAATATTGTGAGAACCAGCACCGGCAGCGTCACGATCAGCGCGGCGGCGGCAAGCGGCCCCCAGCTCACCTGCTCGAAGGACAGCATGTTGTAGACGGCAACCGGCAGGGTGCGCGTCTCGCGGCTGGCAAGCACGATGCCGAAGACGAAATTGTTCCAGGAGAAGATGACCGAGAGGATGAAGGCAACGACGATCCCCGGCTTGGCGATCGGCAGGGCCACCAGCCGGAAGACCTGCCACGGCGTCGCGCCGTCGATGCTGGCGGCCTCTTCCAGTTCCATCGGCGTCGTCTCGAAATAGCCGATCATGATCCAGACGACGATCGGGACCGTCACGACGAGGTGGATGATGATCTGCGGCCAAAGCGTTCCCAGAAGGTTCAGCCATTGGAAGAGCAGGAACAGCGGGATCAGGAAGGAGAGGCCGGGCGTCATCCGCGCGATCATGATGACGACCGCCGATTTCTCCGCCTTCAGCCGCGCGATACCATAGCCGGCGGGAACGCCGATCAAGAGGGCAAGCAATGTCGCGGCGCCGGTCACCAGAATGGAGTTCCAGAAATAGAGGAGGAAATTGTTCTCCTCGAAAACCTTGACATAGTTCGACCAGGCGAAGCGTTCCGGAATGAAGATTGGCGGATAGGCGCCGTTATCGATCTCGTATTTCAGCGAGAGCGAGATCATCCACAGGAAGAACAGCACCACCGGCGAAATCATCACCAGCGCCACGAAGAAAAGACCGATCTTGTCGAGCGTCTTGCGTTTCATCACCGTGTCTCCGTGTCCGACCAGTTCGCGCGCTGTCTTGCCATCAGGAGGACGAAGGAGAGCGCGACGATGAGGATGAAGAAGACGACCGCCATGGCCGAGCCGTAGCCGATGTCGTAGTAGGAAAAGGCGGTGTTGTAGAGATAGATGTTGATCGTCTCGGAGGCGGTTCCCGGCCCGCCCTGCGTCATCGCATAGATGATGTCGAAGCTCTTGACCGCATCGATGCTGCGAATGATGACGGCGATCATCAGGAAGGGTGCGATCATCGGCATGGTGAGATAGCGGAATTTCTGCCAGACATTGGCGCCATCGATCTCCGCGCTTTCATAAGGTTCGCGCGGGACGGCGGCGAGACCGCCGAGCACGATCAGCATAACGAGCGGCGTCCATTGCCAGGTTTCCACCAGCACCAGGGACGGGATGACGGTTACCTGATTGTAGATCCACTCCTGCGGGCCGATGCCGACGAAGGACAGGAGATAGTTGAGCACGCCGAGCTGGGGATGAAGCATCATCGTCCAGACGAGCGCGATGGCCACGGGCGTTGCCATCATCGGCATGACGAAGATGCCGCGCAGGAAACCGCGCAAGGGAAACTCCGCATCGAAGATCAAGGCGGCGAGGGTCCCTAAGAAAACCGGCGCGATGACGGAAAGGCCCGTATAGAGCACTGTATGCCACAGCGCCTCCCAGAACCGCATGTCGGTCGCCAGGCGGGCGTAGTTGGCAAAGCCCGCAAAGCTCTGGGATTGTCCGAGCGTCCAGCTATTGACGCTCATCCATAGGGTAAAGACCCACGGAAAAACGATGACCGCGGCGATGACCACGAGCGCGGGGATGACGAAGGGCCAATAGTTGGGAACAAGCCCTCTCCTGGGCTTGCTCCTTTTCTTGGCGGCGGTCGCCGCGGTATTCTCGATGCTCACGGACGCCATCACCCCTCGCTTCGTGCCAGTACCGGCTCGAACTGTGCGGTTGCATTCTTCAGTTCACTTGCCGGATCCGCGCCGCCGATCATGTTGGTGAGCGCCACGCCGTAGATGTCGCGGAATTCGGTAACCGGGATGATGACGGGCAGGCCGAGTGCCGAGACCTTGCCGGAACCAACGACGGCATCCAGCCAGGCCCCAGGCATCTTGACGCCTTCGCGGACTTTCTTGTCCTCAAGGACGGACTGGCGGAACGGCACGCCGGCGCCGGCCTGCAGTAGCCGCGCGCCCATGTCGTGCGAGATCACCCATTGGCAGAAGAGATAGGCGGCTTCCTTCTTTTGGCTCGCCGCCGTCACGCCGATACCGTCGCCGAAGGTAGCCGCAGCTTGTCCGGCAGGCCCCTTGGGGATGACACTATAGCCGACCTGGCCGACGACGCGGGATTTCTCCGGGTTTTCGATCGGCGGCGCAAAACCGACGCCGTCGAACCACATGCCGATCTTGCCCTGCAGGAAGGCGGATTGGGACTCGGCCCAGTTGAAGCCCGAGACGCCAGGAGGTGCAGCCTTGGTCATCAGGCGCTGATAGAGCTTGGCAGCCTCTACCGCTTCTGGCGAGGTGGTGCGCAACTTGCCGTCCGCAGACAGCGGCGTTATGCCGTAGCCGAGCATGAAGGCGGTCCAGACCGGGGTGTTGGCATTCTTCAGGCCGCGGGCGACGAAGCCGTAGGTATTGGTCGATTTGTCGGTGAGCGCTTCGGCTGCCTTGGCCATGTCCTCGAAGGTCTCAGGGTAGGCGAGGCCCTTCTTTTCGAAGAGCGTCTTGTTCCAGTAGACGATCCAGTAGTCGACCGAGAAGGGCAGGGAGCGCAGGACACCTTTGGAATCCTTGGCGAATTTCAGGCCCGCCTCGGCGAAATCACCTTCCGTCAGCGATGGGTCGGTCAGGGACGGATCCTTCAGGAAGCCGCTGATGTCGGCGAGCCAGCCGCCCTTTTCGAACTGCCGCTTCTGGACGTGATAGCTCAGATGAACCACGTCGAAGCTCGGCTTTCCGGAGCTGAGTTCGATCGTCGTCTTCTGGCGCTGCTGCTGCTCCGGCGTTGCCTCGGCATTCACCTTGATGCCGGTCAGCGCCTCGAATTCGCTGAGGTACTTGATGATGATTTCGCTACGCGGGCTCTTGACCAGATTGACTTCCAGCGTCGTTCCGGAAAAGCGCTTCCAGTCCACGGCCGCCGATGCGGTGCGGACACCGAGCAGGCTTGCTGCCCCCAAGGCTGCCGTGCCCGCCATGAAATGGCGGCGTGTGGGATTGATGAATGACGATGACATCTTGTTCCTCCTCCTTTGGCCGAAAATCTCCTCATTCGCGGCCTGTTTCATTCAAATTTTCAAAGCGCGGTCTCTTGCCCCGTTGATGTGCGAAACGAGAGACGCGACGGCATCTTCCGCCGATCGTCTCTGGATCGCCTCAAGCACCTTGATGTGTTCGACCATGACCGGTCCGACATGTCCGTTGATCCGGAACCGGTCCTGGCTGATCAGCCGCATCTTGATCGAGTTGACGCGATAGGCATTCGAAATAATGGTGTTGCCGAGCGCATCGATAAAGGCATCATGCATGCCCCAATCGACCGATTGCGCATGGAGTTCGAGTTCCTGCGACGTATCGCCGGCCTGGATGGCATCGGCAATGTCGCGGTGCTGCTTCAAGAGTCCGGCAATGGTTTCGTCCGAAGCCGAACGGGTAAAGAGCGCGACGGCTTCCTTCTCCAGAAAAATGCGAAGCTGAAACGCCTCGCGGATAAGGTCGAGATCGATATGGGCAATCTGCAGGCCACGCTGCGGCACGGTCTTGATCAGGCCTTCGGCTTCCAACCGCGGGATCAGCTCGCGGATGGCGCCGAGCGGCAGCCCGGTCAGCTCCACGAGCCTGCGCTGCGAGACGAATTCGCCAGGCCGGACATCACGGGCGAGCAGATGCTGGGTAAAGCTGGCATAGGCTTTTTCCCGCAATGTCGGCTGCTCGTTGATGCCGTCCATTCGTCCCCTCCCTGTCCGGTTCGCCTAAGCGGCTTTGGATCTGAAAAGCGCATTGAAGGCGCCGGCCAGATGATTCCGTCCTTCGCCGGATATTGAAACCAGCGGCGGGCGAACTGCAAGCCAGATTTCATCTCCGGAGAGTTGCGCAACCATGACCTTGACCGCCGCCGTCACTGGAAATTTCAGTAGTTCCTGGACAAAATCCTCGACGCGCGGATCATCCTTTCCTTCTTCGGCCATCAGCCGGACTTCATGGGGCACGAAATTGGCCATCCCTGAGATCGCACCCTGGCCGCCCAGCCGAACACCCCGAGCCAAATGGCGTTCATCGCCGATCAGGATGATGAGATCGCTATGCGCCTTCAGAAGCGCCTCCGTGTAAGGCCAATCGCCGGAGGAATCCTTGACGCCGGTGACAATGCCGGGAAAGGCGCTGTGCAGCCGGCCGATCAGCGCCACGGAGAGCGGCACCATGGTGACGGAGGGGATATTGTAGACGATGATGTCGCGGGCCTTGTCCGCGAGCCGCGCAAATACCGCTGAAAACCAGCGAAACAGGCCCTCGTCGCTGACGTTCTTGAAGTAGAAGGGCGGTGCCAGCAGGATATTGCGCACGCCCCTGGAAAGCGCCGATCCGGCTTGGGCGGCGGCATCCTCGACGGAATCCGCCATGACGCCGACAATGATGCGGTTTGGCGCTATCCCCAGATCGAGGAAGGCGTCGAGCACTTCTTCACGCTCCTGCGTGCCGATCGAGGATCCTTCGCCGGTGGTGCCGAAGAGCGTCACGCTCGAGCATCCCGAGGCAAGGCTCAGCCTGGCCTGCTTGATCATCGGGCCAATGGCGATATCGCCGTTGTTGTCGAAGGGCGTCGTGAGCGCGACCGATAGGCCAAATTTCTGCGACAAGTTCCATTCCTCCAAATGTGTTGTCAGTACATACAGACTAACATGTTAGTTGTATAGCCTGAATCTTATGCCCATGTCGAAGCGTGAAAAAATGTCGCGGAGAAAGTCTGTCAGGGCAGGGTCTGGCGTGATCCTGCACCTTGATGACAGGCCGGTTGATGTTACGATGCCCCCGAAATCATAGCCGGCGGCATCGTCTCCCAGGCCCTGCAAATGCCGCTTTTCCCACAGCCAGGAATGCCCAAATGTCAAAGCCAACCAACGACCAGATCGAAGCCGTGCTTTCTCATGTCGATCAGACAATGGATCAGAGCCTGCAACGGCTTTTCGATCTCATCCGCATCCCCAGCGTCTCAACCGATCCCGCCTACCGCGATCATTGCCGTCGGGCAGCCGAATGGCTTTCAAGCGATCTGGCCAGCATCGGCTTCGATGCATCGGTGCGCGACACCAGCGGTCATCCCATGGTTGTCGGTCATGAGAAACGGGCCGGCGGGCCGCATGTTCTGTTTTATGGCCATTACGATGTCCAGCCGGTCGATCCACTGCCGCTCTGGAAGACTGACCCTTTTGAACCCGTCCTGCAGCCGCTGGAAAACGGAGACACGGCAATCGTCGCGCGCGGCGCCTCCGACGACAAAGGACAGTTGATGACCTTCGTCGAGGCTTGCCGTGCGTGGAAATCCGTGACCGGAACACTGCCGATCAAGGTCAGCATTCTCTTCGAAGGGGAAGAAGAGGCCGGCAGCCCCAGCCTTGCGCCATTTCTGGACAAAACCGCGTCCGAGCTTGCCGCCGATACGGTGTTGGTCTGCGACACCGACATGTGGGACCACGATACGCCGGCGGTGACGACCATGCTACGCGGCCTCGTCAGCCAGGAAATTGAAATCACCTGCGCCGATCGCGACTTGCACTCCGGCATGTTCGGCAATGCCGCCCGTAACGCGCTGCAGGTTCTGTCGGAGATCGTTGCCAGCCTGCGCACGCCGGACGGCGGTGTGGCGATCGCCGGTTTTTACGACGGCGTCCGGGAATTGCCCGAGGCCGTCAAGGCACAGTGGAAGAGCCTGCCCTTCGATGAGGACGGCTTCCTGTGCGATATCGGCCTTTCGATTCCGGCGGGCGAGAAAGACCGCTCCATCCTCGAACAGGTCTGGGCAAGGCCGAGTTGCGAGATCAATGGCATGAGCGGCGGCTATACCGGCGATGGTTTCAAGACGGTCATTCCGGCAAAGGCGAGCGCCAAGATTTCCTTCCGCCTGGTCGAGGGGCAGGATCCCGTTGCCATCCGGGACGCATTCCAGGCGCATGTGCGGGCGCGCATTCCATCGGACTGCTCGGTCAACTTCAAGCAGTATGGTTTGGCACCAGCCACCACCATGCCGCTCGATAGCCCGTTTCTGCGCAAGACGCTGGAAGCGCTGACCACCGAATGGCAGCGCGAGGCAGCTCTTGCCGGCACCGGCGGCTCCATCCCGATCATCGGCGAGTTCAAACGACGCCTTGGCTGCGATGCTCTTCTGGTCGGCTTTGCCCGTTTCGACAATCGCATCCACAGCCCGAACGAGAAATACGACCTTTCGAGCTTTCATAAAGGCATACGTTCCTGGGTGCGTATCCTCGCGTCTTTTTGTGAGATCGAACAAGCGGCGTCTTGAACCGATGGCGTGGCTTGCGCCTTCCTGAAAATCGACGGGGCCGACCGACGGATTTCCGTCGGTCGGCCGTTAAAGCCGAAATGCGTCCATGCGCTTTTGAAGGAAAAGACCGGCCTGTCGGAGATATCGCAAGCACATAGCCTGAGGTCACCGGGTCTGATCGATGGGCTCGAAGCCCTTGTCATCGACAAGGAACAGGCGTGCTATGGGGACGTCACGCGAAACCCGGATGGTGGCGATTGGCAATGAATGGGGATCGCTCACCCAAAGATGGTGATCCGGACGAGGATTTGCTTGGTCGCGTCGCGGCCGGCGATGTCAAGGCAACCCGCGCTCTGATATCGCGGCAGTTGCCGCGCATTCTGGCTGTCGCGACCCGCATGCTTGGTGACGCGAGCGAGGCCGAGGATGTGGCGCAGGAGACATTCCTGCGCGTCTGGCGTAACGCCGGCGGCTGGCGGCAGCGCAATGCGCGCTTCAGCACCTGGATCCACCGCGTTGCGATCAATCTTTGCTACGACCGCCTGCGTCGCCGCAAGCATGTGCTCGCCGAGGATCCGCCCGATGTTCCCTATGAGGGGCCTGCGCCGGATGCCGGCCTGCTGAGCGAGGACGATCCGGGCAGGCGCGTGGAGCGGGCCATGCAGATGATCGCGCCGCGCCAGCGGGAGGCGATCATTCTGGTTTACTATCAGGCAATGTCGAACGCGGAGGCGGCCGGGATTATGGAAATCAGTGTGGACGCATTGGAAAGCCTGCTCGCGCGCGGAAGGCGCTCGCTGCAAACGCTTTTGTTGAAGGAGCGGATCGATGACTGAACATATGGTCATGAGTGCCGACCGATTTGCGGCCCTGGCTGCGGCATATGGCGGCGTGATCGATCGGTGGCCCGAAGAGGAGCGGGCCTCGGCCGAGACGTTCGCAAAGACACCTGCGGGGGTATCCGCACTCGCGGCCGCCGGTGGCCTCGACCAGCTGCTCGACGCCTATGCCCTGAAGGCAAGGAATGACGGTCTCGGGGATCGGATTCTCACGCGATTTGCTCGCCGGTCCCGGATGCGCAAATGGTTTCGCTTTTCCTCCGCCGGTATCGGCCTTGTCGGCGTGGGCGTTGCCGGCGCACTGGCGGGAAGCATTGCCATCGCCGTTCTGACGCCAAACGTAACATCCGACACGACCGTCGCCACGGACCGGACCGCCACGGTTTTCGGCGATATCGGAACCGACGAGAACGCGACACAGGACACCCAATGACAGACCGCGGCTTTCGGATATTCGTCCTATCTCTATTGGTGCTGAACACCTTTCTGATCGGCGCTTTGGCGGGTGGTGGACTGACCTGGATCAGCAGCACGCAGACCCACGTCGAGACGCTGCCGCTTGCCGGCGAGCAGCTTCCCTCCGGGCAGAAAAAAGCCTTCCGTCAGGCGCTCAGCGATGCGCGCAAGGCGGAGCGACCAAGTGTACTGGAATCTCAGCAGGCGAAAATAGATGCAGCCTCTCTTCTGGGGCAACCGACCCTGGATACCGAGGCGCTGTCCGCGGCACTGGCGAGAGCCCGCAACGCCGATATGGCCCTGCGCGCGAAGCTCGAGCAGCGCGCCGTCGATTTTGCCGCCACGCTATCCTACGACGAGCGGCGCGCGCTCGCGGAAAGCTTGATCCGCCGCAGCGTCCCGAAACCCGCTGCCGCAAAATGATCACATTTGCCGGCCGACGGATCCGCCGGTTGCCTGCGTTTAACGGGTAGTTGACGCAGGAGTTGGCAAGGACATGACGCAATCGTCAAATGACGTTTATGCCGCAATCGCCCTTTCGCGCTTTGGGCTCGGCGCCGACAACAATGGCGTCGCCGCCATAGGGTCGGACCCGCGCGGCGCATTGCGGGAAGAGATCACCGAACGTTTCGTGCCGGTGCCTGTGGGCGTGGAGCTGAAACCCACGGCCGATCTTCTCGTGGCTCTCTATGATTTTCAGGAGCAGCGCAAACAAGCAAGGGAACAGCCAGTCGCAGTCGCCGTGCCGCCGATGACGGCTAACCAGAGTCCGCAACCGGCGATGTCGGGTGGCGACATGAAGGCCGGGCAGCCGTCGGCGATGCCAAAAGCGATGGCAAGCCCACCACCGCCAGCCGCGCCCTATCTTCCGCAACAGGTTTTCCTGGCCGAGGCTGAGGCACGCTTCAACGGCACCATCCATCAGCCGCTGATCGGCTTTGGCGAGCGCCTGGCGATGTTCTGGGCAAACCATTTCGCGGTTTCGACGTCGAGCGGGGAGGAGGTCCATATCCTTGCAGGCGCATTCGAGCGGGAAGCCATCCGGCCGCATGTCTTCGGGCGCTTTTCCGACATGCTGCTGGCCGTTGAGACTCATCCCGCCATGCTGACCTTCCTCGACAACCGGCAATCGATCGGGCCGGATTCCAGGGCGAATGCGAAGGGAAAGCGTGGGCTGAACGAAAATCTCGCCCGCGAGACGCTTGAGCTCCACACGCTCGGCGTGGATGGCGGTTATACGCAGGCCGATGTCACGACGCTTGCAAGGATCATCACCGGCTGGACGGTCGTGCGAGGGCAGTCGCCTTTGGGTCCTTCGGGCACCTTCGCCTTCAATGCCAGTGCCCATGAGCCAGGCGACCAGACACTCCTGGGGCTTACCTATGCCGACCATGGCTTCGGGCAGGGCAGGGAGGCGTTGCATGACCTCTCACGCCATCCGGCGACGGCCAGACATATCGCCACGAAGCTCGTTCGCCACTTTGTTGCGGACGTGCCGCCGCCGGCGCTCGTTCAAAAGCTTGCGGCGACCTTCACCAAGACCGATGGCGATCTCTCGGCCGTCTATCTGGCCCTGCTTGGGTCCGACGAAGCCTGGGATCCGAAACTGGTCAAGATCCGGTCGCCGCTCGAATACGTCATCGCGCTTTTGCGCGCCAGCGGCGAGAAGCCGAAACCCAATGTCATCGTCGGCGCTTTGGCCGCCATGGGCCAGCCGTTCTGGGCGCCGTCCGGACCGAATGGATTTCCCGACACGGTCGACGCCTGGGCGTCCGGCCAGGGGCTCAGCACGCGGATGGATGTCGCCAATCTGATCGCCAACGCCGTGCCCCCGCAGATCGATCCCCGTCACTTTGTCTCCGACAGCCTCGGACCGCTCCTTTCCGACGAAACCTTGCAGGCCGTGTCGCGCGCGGAAACCCGTAGCCAGGGGCTCGCGATTGCCTATCTCTCCCCCGAATTTCAGAGGCGCTGATCATGACCTGTGAACTCGTCACCCCCACCCGCCGTGCCGTCCTCGGAGCTTCGGGCGCCTTGTTCGCTTGGGCGTTTATCCCGCGCTTTGCCCATGCAGCCGGCGGCCGCGATCCGCGATTCATCACCATCATCCTGCGCGGCGCTTTGGACGGTTTGACTGCAGTCCCGCCGGTCGGCGATCCTGACTACGAAGCCTTGCGTCAGTCGATCGCGATGACGACCGACGGTCCCAATGCGGCCCTTCCGCTGGACGGCTTTTTTGCCCTGCATCCCTCCATGCCCAATTTCAACCGGCTCTATCGGGCGGGACAGGCAGCCGTCGTTCACGCCAACGCCACGTCCTATCGTGATCGTTCGCATTTCGACGGCCAGGATGTGCTCGAATCCGGCTATGAAACGCCGGGCCGGGTGGATTCCGGCTGGCTGAACCGCATGCTCGAAGGTCTTCCGAAAGGCGACAAGGTCGCGCCCGACAGCACCAATCTCCGTGGGCTTGCCGTTGGCGCGAACGCACCGCTGGTCATTCGCGGCAAGGCGCCTGTTCTCGGATGGTCGCCGTCGAGCCTGCAGCCCGTCAGTGCCGACCTTCCACCCCGCCTGATGGATCTCTACACCCACACCGATCCTCTTTTCGCCAACATACTGGCCGAGGGCATCGCCACGGGCAAGATTGCGGCGGGTGTCGATGTCAAAGCTCGGGGCGGCCCGGGCGATCCCGCGGGGATGGAGCAGATGGCAAGAGGTGCGGCACGCCTGCTGGCACAGGACGACGGACCACGCGTCGCCGCACTCGCCTTCGAAGGCTGGGATACGCATGCGGGGGAGATCGGCCGCCTGACACGGCTTCTGACTGGGCTCGACAATTCGCTGGCGGCTTTCGAGCAGGAGCTTGGGCCAAGCTGGAAGGATACGGCAATTGTCGTTGCAACGGAATTCGGACGCACCGCGCGGATCAACGGCACTGATGGTACCGATCACGGGACCGGCACGACAGCCTTCCTCGCCGGCGGCGCGATCAAGGGGGGGCGCGTCATCGCCGATTGGCCGGGCCTCAAGCAACCGCAACTACGCGACGGCCGCGATCTTGCCGCGACGACGGATCTGCGGGCCGTGATAAAGGGCATTGCCGTCGACCTGCTCGGCGCTTCCCCCGCCATATTGGCCCGCGATGTCTTTCCGGGATCGGGTTTCGTGGCCCCGATGAAGGGGCTGATTGCGTGATTACTTGGTAAGGCGTCGCGCCATCATGATGTCGTCGATTTCCCGGCCGTTGTGGCGGACCCCGCCGGGAATTCGGCCAAATTCGGAGAAACCTTCCCGGCGGTAGAAACCTATCGCCTTCGGATTTTCCGCGCTGACGACCAGTTCGATCTGCACGATGCCCTCGCTCAGCGCGTAGGCAATCACCGTGTCCAGGAGATCCTTCGCAAGACCCATGCCTCGCAGATCCTTGCGCACATAGACCATGATCAGCGTGGCGCGATGCGCCATCTTGCTGGATCGCTGACGCAGCAAGCCCATCACTCCAACGGGCTCATCGTCTCGAAACGCCACGAAAACGGGATCAGTCAGTCGCTGGCGCCATTCCTCGTCGGACAGAACCTCCCAGTCCTCCACGCTGCTCGCAAAGGAAGAGGGCTCGGCGCGAAGCGCCTCCAGGCGAATGCGCCGAAAGATATCGAACTCGTCGGCGCTGATGTGCCTGATCGTTATCCCGTTTGCACTCAATACGGCCTCCCGATGCTGATTCCATCACTATAGATGGCAGAAACAAGAGCAGGCAACGCCTCAAGCAGAGAGATCATCGCGGATGCAGGCCTTGAAATGGCCGGGCGAGACTTCCCGCAGCTTCGGCACGGCGTCGGCGCAGGCCGGCAGCGCATTCGGACAGCGGGTGCGAAAGACGCAGCCGCTGGGCGGGTTGGCCGGGCTCGGAATGTCGCCCTTGAGGATTTGCCGGTCGCGCCGCGCGTCCGGATCGGGCGAGGGGATCGCCGAAAGCAAGGCCCGCGTATAGGGATGCTGCGGCGAGACATAGAGTTCGCTGCTCGGCGCAATCTCCATGATGCGCCCGAGATAGAGCACGATGATCCGGTCGCAGATATATTCGACCACGGCGAGGTCATGCGAGATGAAGAGCATGGTGAGGCCGAGGCGTTGCTGCAGGTCGCGCAAGAGGTTGATGACCTGCGCCTGGATCGACACGTCGAGGGCCGACACGGGTTCGTCGGCAACGAGGAAATCCGGCGCGAGCGTCAGCGCCCTTGCAATGCCGATGCGCTGGCGCTGGCCCCCGGAAAACTCATGTGCATAGCGATGGATGGCATCGGCCGGGAGGTCCACTTGCTCGAGTGCGGTTCGGGCGCGATCAAGCCGCTCCTTCGAGGTGCCGATAGCCTGGATCGTCAGGCCCTCGGTGAGGATTTCACCGATCGTCATGCGGGGCGAGAGGCTCGCGAACGGATCCTGGAAGATATATTGCATGCGCGGCCGGAGCCGCCGCATCGCCGATGTCGAGAGGGTGGTGAGATCATTGCCGTCGAAGCGGATGCTGCCTGCCGAGGGTTCAATGAGGCGCAGCACCGAGCGGCCGATCGTGGTCTTGCCGCTGCCGGATTCGCCGACGAGACCGACCACTTCACCTCTGCCGATCTCGAAGGAGATGTCCTGCAGGACGTTGGTCTTGGTGCCGCGGGCCGTATAGTGCTTCGCGAGATTGCGAACGGAAAGCAGGGGCTCGTTCATCTAGATCTCCTGCCAGCGGATGCAGCGGCTTTGATGGCGCGGATTGATTTCGGCGAGCGGCGGCACGGCGGCGCGACAGGCGTCGATCGCGAACGCGCAGCGCGGCGCGAAGGCACAGCCGGCCGGCATGTTCATGAGGGTGGGCACCATGCCTGGAATGGCAGCGAGCTTTTCGCCGGCCTGCTTCATGCGGCTGGCATCGCCGAGCCTCGGCATCGAGGCCAGTAGCCCGATGGTATAAGGGTGTCTCGGATTGCGGAAAACCTCGCTCACCGGCCCTGTCTCGACAATCCGGCCGGCATACATAACCGCCACCCGATGGGCGATCTCTGCGACCACGCCGAGATTGTGCGTGACGAACAGCATGGCCATGCCGCGCTCGCGCTGCAGTGCTCGCAATAGGTCGAGAATCTGCGCCTGGATGGTGACGTCGAGCGCCGTCGTCGGCTCGTCGGCGATCAGCAGTGTCGGGTCGCAGGCGAGTGCCATGGCGATGGTGGCACGCTGGCGCATGCCGCCCGACAACTCATGCGGATATTGGCCGGCGCGGCGTCTGGCATCGGGAATGCCGACGCTATCGAGAAGCCCGATGGCCGCATCCAGCGCGGCTTTGCTACTCGCTTCACGATGGATGCGGATCGGCTCGGAAATCTGGTCGCCGATGGTAAAGACCGGATTGAGGCTCGACATCGGCTCCTGAAAGATCATGCCGATATCGTCGCCGCGGATTGAGCGCATCTCCTTCTCGTCGAGCAGTACGAGATCGCTGACCTGGCCGGACTTGCGCTTCAGCCGGATGCTGCCGGCCGCGATCATGCCGATATCGCGCGCCAGCAGGCGTATCACCGAAAGGCTGGTCACCGATTTGCCTGAACCGGATTCGCCGACCAGCGCCAGCGTCTCGCCGGCCGCGATAGAAAGACTGAGATCATCGACCGCCGTCACCGCGCCGGAGCGGAGGCGGAAGACCGTCCGCAGCCCCCTGATGTCGAGTATGGTCTCAGTGCTTTCTTGCATCATGACCGTCAGTCAAGCAGGCCGGTGGCGCGCAGAATATCATTGATTTTGCCGGTCTCGGCGTCGTTGAGGGCGGCGCGCGGTCTCGGCATCAGGGCGGTGTCGATGATCCCCAGGCTCTTCATCGCGGCCTTGAAGGCGCCGATGCCGGAGGCTCCGCCGCTGACGCGGCCCTGCGCCACCCAGACGATCTCGAACAGCCGGCAAAGGCGCTCCTGCTCCTTGCGGGCCGCGATCCAGTCGCCACGTTGCGCGGCATCCCAGAGCCGGACATAGCCATGCGGATCGACATTGGCGATGCCGGGCACAACGCCATGCGCGCCCATTAGCAACGCATTGTCGACGACGATTTCCGAGCCGGTCATCAGGAAGATATCCTTCCGGTCGGCGAGATCGAGCAGCAGGTAGCGGAAATTGCCGTCGTCGCCGCTGGAATCCTTGACGCCGATGATCGTGCCTTCGCGGGCAAGCTTGACGGTCGTCTGGCGTTGCAGCTTCGCATGCACGCAGACCGGGATGTCATAGGCGATCAGCGGTACGTCGACCGCGTCGCGGATATAGCGGAAATGATCGAGGATCTCCGGTTGGCTGGTGACGGTGTAGAAGGGAGCGGTAACGACGATCGCATCGGCGCCTGCCGCCTTGGCGACCTTTGCGTGGTCGATGACGCGGTTGGTGGTCGGATCGATCACGCCGACGATCAGCGGCACGCGGCCGTTGATCACCTTGGCCGAGTGCTCGATGATCTCCTGTCTCGTCTTTTCGTCATGGAAAATCACTTCGCTCGTCGAGCCGAGCACGAAGAGACCATGGCAGCCGGCTTCGATCAGATGCTCCAGCACCCGCGTATAGGAGGCGTAGTCGACGGTGAAATCTGCGTTCAGCGGCGTGACGACGGGGGGAACAACACCCTTGAATTTGCTCATGTTAGCTTTCTCTCAGTGGTTAGCTTTGCTCAGTGCGAGGGTCGAAGGCATCACGAAGGCCATCGCCGATGAAGTTGATGGCAAGGACGGCAAGGACGAGTGCGCCGCCGGGGAAGAGCCATTGCCAGGGGTATTGCTCGAACACGGCCGTCGAGCGGGCGGTGTTCAGCATGTTGCCCCAGCTTGCGGCGGGCGGGGCGATGCCCAGCCCCAAGAAGGAAAGGCCGGCTTCGAGCAGGATGGAATTGGCGATCTGCAACGTCGCGAAGACGACGAGAATATCGATCGAGTTCGGCAGGCCGTGGCGCAGAAGCAGATGCGGGAGACCGGCGCCCATGCCGCGCGCCGCAATCACGAAATCCCGCTCGCGCAGTTCGAGGAGGCGCGAGCGGATCATGCGCGCCAGAAGCGGCCAGGAGAGCAGCGAGATGACGAGGACCGTCGGCCAGATGCCGGTGCCGGCGATCGAGGCCAGCACCAGAAGGAAGATCACCGGCGGCAGCGTCATGACGAGATCGACGAAACGCATGGTGACCGCGTCCGCGAAGCGGCCGGCAAGGGCGGAGATCGCGCCAACCAGGAAGCCGATGGCTGCCGAGATCGCGGTCGATCCGATGGCGACGAGCAGCGAGATCCGTCCGCCGGCAAGCACGCGGGCGAACACGTCGCGACCGACGCCGTCGGTGCCGAACCAATGCTTGGCGGTCGGCCCGCTGTTCATGGCAAGCAGGTCGATGTCGTTCGGCCTGAAGCTCCACCATAGAGGATAGGAGAGGATCAGCACGAGCATCGGCACGATCAGACAGATGCCAAAGAGAGCAAGCCGATTGAACAGGAAGCGCTCGAAGGCACGGGCGAGCGGGCCAGGGCTGCGGGTGGGGGAGCGGGCCAGCATCGCTCAACCCACCTTGATGCGCGGATCGATCACCGCATAGGTGATGTCCGTCAGGAGGTTGACGACGATGACGCAGGCGCCGATCACCAGTGTCGCGCCCATGATGACCGGATAGTCTCGCGCGCCGACGGCGTCGACTAAAAGCAGCCCCATGCCTGGCCAATTGAAGACACTCTCGATGAAGATCGCGCCGCCGATCGCAAGGCCGATGGTCGAGCCGATGAGGGTGACGACGGGAAGCAGCGCATTGCGCAGCGCGTGCTTGGCAATGACCCAGAATTCATAGACGCCCTTGGCGCGCGCGGTGCGGACATAATCCTGATTGAGCACCTCAAGCAGCGAGGCGCGCATGTAGCGCGTGATGAGAGCCGCCTGGGCGATGGCGAGAAGCGAGGCGGGTAGAATGAGATGGCGCAGCAGATCGCCGATGGAAAAATCCGCCCCCGGTGTCAGCATGCCGCCGGATGGCATCCAATGCAGCCTGACGGAGAAGATATAGAGCCCGATCAGCGCGCTGAGGAAAGCAGGGCTCGAAATTCCGGCAAGCGCGAAGACGGAGAACGAGACGTCCAGCAGCGAGTTGCGGCGCACGGCGCTGACGACCCCGATCGCGATGCCGGCCACCACCGCAATCAGGATCGCCGAGCCCATCAAGAGCAGCGTTGGGCCGATGCGGGACAAAACGAGGCCGAGGACGGGTTGATCGAACCGCTTGATCGAATAGCCGAGATTGCCGGTGAGAGCCTCTTTGAGCCATGCCAGATATTGCACCGGCAACGGACGATCGAGGCCGAGCTGGGTCCGCAATTCCGCAAGATCGGCCGGCGACATCGGTACGTTCGGGTTGACATAGGCGTCGACCGGATCGCCGGGAGTAAGCCGCAAAAGAATGAAGGTCAGCAGGCTCACGGCGAGCAGCATTCCCAAGCCGATCAAAAGGCACCGGGCACTATATTTGAGCATGAAAACCGTCCCCTGTTGGGGTGGCACGGCTGAGCGCGCCACCCTCACGCTGCGGGAATGTCAGGCCTATTCGGCGAGCGACCACTTTTCCGGATGCGCCTGATAGGGGCCGCCGCCCGGTGCCGGGGTCCAGACGAAGTCCTTCACCTTAGAAGAGACGACGCCATAGCGGTTGGCCACCCAGAGCGTTCCCCAGGGGAGTTCACTGTTCATGACCTTGCAGACGTCCTGGTAGTGCAGGTTGCGCTTGGCGGGGTCCGTTTCGCCGAGCGCTCCGTCGAGCGCTGTGGTCAGATCCGGCATGCGAGCGCGCACCACGTTGGCGCCGGCCGGCGGGATCTGCTTCTCGTTGAGGCCGGCATTGATGCTGCTTGGATCTGGGCCGTTCTGCAGGCCGGCATAGATCATCTGGAACTGCGCGACATCCGGTTTCGGATTGAGCACGATGCTGTTGAAGGTCGGTGTGTCGACCGCGCGCGGCGTGACGTTGATGCCGACCTGGGCGAGCATGGCCTGCAGGGCGGCCATGACATTGGCCGCGAGCGGCGTGCTGTAATAGGTCAGCAAGGTGATCGGCTTGTCGCCATTGATCTTGTCCCAGCCGGCCTCTTTCAGCAGTTGTCGGGCCTTTTCCGGATCATAGCCATAGGGCTCGACATCCTTCGGCACGAGATGATCGGCGACATAGGCGCAATTGGCCTGCTTGGCGGCGCCGCCATAGAGGCTTTGGACGATGGCGGGGCGGTTGACGGCATACATGACCGCTTGGCGGACGCGCAGGTCCTTCCAGATCGGTGAGTCATGGTTGAAGCCGAGATAGTTCACCACGAAGGACTCACCCTCGATCACCCGGAAATCGGCGTTGCCCTTGAAGGTCGATACGTCGTTGGAATCGACATAGGTGAACTGGATTTCGCCAGCCCTCAGCGCTGAGATCGCCGCCGCTGGATCGGCGAAATACCGGTCTATCAGCTTCTCCAGCGCCGGCTTGCCGCCGCGATAGTCTGTGTTGGCCGAAAGCTCCACATATTGGTCCGCCACATAGCGGGTGAATTTGAAGGGGCCGGTGCCGATCGGCGCAGTGGACCACCAGCTATTCTTGGCAAGCTGGTCGGCGGGGATCTGCGATAGCGCATGCTCCGGCAGCATCATGATCTTGGTCATCGTGTCCATCAGACTGGCCGATGGCGTGCTGAGCTTGACAACCAATGTTCTATCGTCCGGTGTCTCGATCGAGGAGACGGCCGTCAGGCGGGCGGCGAGAACGGAGCCGGTCTTGGGGTTCTTTGCAAGCTCTATGGTGAACTTCGCATCCTTAGCCGTAAAAGCCTGTCCGTCATGCCATTTCGCGTCCGTGAGCTTGAAGGTATAGCTGCGCTGATCGGCGCTGACCTCATAGGACGAGGCCAATACGCCGACGACCTTCTGCAGCTTCTCGTCATAGCTTACCAGCGGCTCGTAGTAGATGCTGAGCCAGGTGAAGCCGCCAGTGGCCGCCAGCGGATTGAAGTTACCCTGAAAGCCGCCGGGTCCGACATCGAAGCCGCCGGACAATGTTGCCGCCGACGCCGGAGCGGAAATAGCCGGGATGGTCACCGTTGACGCCAGCGTGGCGAGCGCGATGGCCGATGACAGTCTGGACAGTCGATTCATTATGTTCCTCCCACATTTGAATTCGTCTTGTTATTGGCGATCACCCGGGAAATGCCCTGGTAATGGCGGTCCAGCCTCAGCTTGGCCTCCGCGAGGTCCCGCGCCTCCACCGCGTCGACGATTGCCGCGTGATCCTTCCAGGTGCCGACTGGATCGAGATTGTCGAGGTTGACGAAATCGGAGGCCTTGTAGAAGGCCATCCAGAAGACATCGATGAGCCGGACGAGCGTTTCGTTGTCCTGGCAGCGGAAGAGCAGGCGATGGAAAAGCTGGTCGTCCTCGGCGAAAGCCTCTCCCTTCTCGGCATGTACGCGCATGCGGTTCACGGTTGCCCTGAGCTCGGCGATATCCTCCTCGCCGATGATCTCCAGGGTTTTGCCGATAAGGCCGACTTCCAGCGTGCGGCGGATCTCCAGGACTTCCTCGATCTGGCGGAGCGCGCCGCCAAGTCCATAGGCGAGGTTGTCGAGCAGCGGCTCGAAGGAGAAGGCTTTGACGAAGATGCCGACACCGCGCCGCGATTCCAGCACGCCGAGCGATTCCAGCGCCTTGATGCCTTCCCGCAATGAGTTGCGGCTAACCCCGAGCTGATGGGCAAGTTCCCCCTCGGCCGGCAGCATGGCGCCGGGCTGAAGCGTATTATCGGCGACGTAGGCCCGCAGACTCTCTTGTACGGACACATGCAGCAGCGGCGCGCGGGTTAGAGGCTTCATCGTCTTGAGGGTCATGAAAGGTCTCGCTTCATCATCGTGCCAAAAGCAAATATCCACTTGTAGGATATCTGTCAAATGGATATCTGGTGCAGCGGCGATGATTGACCCTTGGGTGACCGTCTCAGCAGGCTTTTGCACAGGGAGGTTTCGTGTCGCAGGAGGTCGCGGCCTTGACTCCCAAAACGTTTTGGAGTTCATTCCCAAAACGTTTTGGAAGAGGCGATGTCAAACCTCAAGCAGCTTGCCAATTCTCTTGGCCTGTCGATCACGACCGTCTCGCGGGCGCTGGATGGCTATGCGGATGTTTCGCCGGCAACACGCTTGCGGGTGGAAGAGGCAGCACGCCTGGCGGGGTATCAACCGAACGCCTCCGCGCGACGGTTGCGGCGCCAGCGTGCCGAACTGGTCGCCGTGCCCCTGCCGAGCGCGCCGGGCCAGATCAGCCCGCCATACTTCATCGACATGCTGTCCGATTGTGCCGAGCATCTCGCCGTCGCGGGCCTCAATCTGGTGATTGCACCGGTGCCGAGAGGCAAGAGCGAGCTGGACATGTGCCGTCGCTTCGTCGATGGCCACCGTGTCGACGCTATGGTTCTCGTCCGCACGAAACGGCACGACGAGCGCGTCGAGTTTCTGCAATCGCGGGGCATTCCTTTCGTCACCCATGGCCGCACGGAGGCGGGGACGCCGCATGCCTTCATCGATGGGGACGGCCATGCCGGGTTTCGCGAGGCCACGCTTCGCTTCGCGAAAGAGGGCCATGTCCGCATCGGTCATCTCGCCGGGCCGGGCGACTACAATTTCGCGCATTTGCGGCGGACTGGCTGGGAAGCGGGGCTTTCCGAGGCCGGTCTGAATGCGGATCTTTTTGCGGTCGGCGATCCGACCGAGCGCGGCGGATATGAGGCTGCGAAGGCGCTGATGTCGGGCGCGCTCAAGCCCACCGCTATCCTGTGCTGCACCGATGAAATGGCGATCGGGGCTCTCAGTGCTCTTCGCGAGATCGAGGGTGGAGACGCGGTGAGCCTTATCGGGCACGACGATGTGCCAATGGGCGCCTATAGCGACCCACCGCTTTCGACCATGCACATGACCGGAGCAAACGTCGGCGAGCGGCTGGCGTCGCTGCTTTTGCGTGCGATCGCAGGCGAGGATCCCGCGAGACTTCAGGAAATCTATCCGGTGGAATTCGTTCCGAGGGAAAGCCACCGCCGCCGCCCCTGACAGCCGAATGCATGCCCGGCCCACGCGGCCGACGTTTCAAAGAGGAGGAAACCAATGAAGCGCTCATATCTATACGGCCTGGTCGTTGCCGCAAGCTTTGCGACCACCTCGCTTGCTTATGCGGACACGATTTTCCTGTCCACGCAGTTGCGGCCGATCGAAGAGGCGACCGTGGTGCGCGAACAGCTCCTGAAGGATGTGAAGACTCCCGTCGAATATGTGGTCGAGGAGCCGCCGCAATTTGCTGTTCGCATGGAAGCCGAGCGGCAGGCGGGTAAGCACACGATCAGCCTGGTCGGCGCTTTGCATGGCGAGCTGTCGCCGATCGCCGCCAAGGACGGGTTTGTGCCGCTTGACGATATGGCCGCCAAGTTGGAGGCGGCCGGCATGCCGAAGAGCGTGATCGATCTCGGCAAGCTGGGGACGGACAAGCAGCAGTACATTCCCTGGATGCAGGCAACCTATGTGATGGCCGCTAACAAGGAGGCGCTGCAATATCTTCCGGATGGCGCCGATATCAATGCGCTGACCTACGACCAGCTCATCGCCTGGGGCAAGAAGATGCAGGAGGCGACGGGCCAGCCACGCATCGGTTTCCCCGCTGGTCCCAAGGGTCTGATGCCGCGGTTCTTCCAGGGCTATTTCTACCCATCCTTCACTGGTGGCGTGGTGCGGCCGTTCAAGTCCGCTGAGGCGGCCAAGGCCTGGGAGAGCTTCAAGCAGCTCTGGTCGGTCGTCAATCCGAACTCGACCAACTACAATTTCATGCAGGAGCCGCTGCTGTCCGAGGAAGTCTGGGTCGCCTGGGATCATCTGGCGCGTCTGAAAGAGGCTGTCAGCAGCAATCCCGACCAATATGTCGTCTTCCCGGCACCAGCAGGCCCAGAGGGACGCGGCTATATGCCGGTTGTGGCCGGTCTCGCCATCCCGCAGGGCGCGCCGGACGAAGCGGGCGCGCGCGCCGTGATCGAGCATCTCATCCAGCCCGACATCCAGCTCACGGCGGCCGAAAAGGTCGGCTTCTTCCCGACGGTGGATGCGAAACTCCCCGAGAATATCGATCCGGGTATTGCTCTTCTGGCTGGGGGTGTCGATGCGACGCAGAACGCCAAGGACGCCATCGTCTCGCTGCTCCCGGTCGGCCTCGGCGACAAGGGTGGGGAGTTCAACAAGGTCTACATGGATACGTTCCAGCGGATCGTCATCCGCAACGAGCCGATCGATCAGGTGCTGAACGAGCAGGCCGCCGCTCTTTCCAAGATCATGACGGACACTAAGGCGCCGTGCTGGGCGCCGGACAAGGCCAGTGATGGCGCTTGCCCGGTCGAATAGGCCATCCGGTCGCCGTGGGTTCCGGCTGTTGCTGGAGCCCACGATCCAACGCGAGTAATATTCATGACTGCAAACCGCTCCGTGGTTCCCTATCTGCTGATTGCACCGGCCGTCCTTTTCCTGGCGGTCCTGTTCGTCGTTCCGCTTGTGCAGACGATCTGGCTTGCCGTTTCGCAGGACGGGAGCTTTTCGGCCGCCAACTTCCAGACGCTGACGCGCGATCTGAATTTCTCGTCGGCCATCCGCAACACGTTCCTTCTGACGCTTGCCGTGGTCCCGATCCAGATTGCCATGGCGCTCGTCATGGGCAGCATGGTTGCCAAGGTTGGAGGAGGGCGGGAGACGATCCTCTGGATCTGGACGATCCCGCTCGGTATTTCCGATCTGGCCGCCGGCCTGGTCTGGCTCTCGATCCTGCAAAACAGCGGCTATCTCAATAGCCTCCTCTTCGAGCTTGGTATCATCTCGCGGCAGGCAAATTGGCTGACCTACCAGACCCCGGTCGCCCTGTTCATCGGGATTGCCATCGCCGAGATCTGGCGCGGCACCGCGATCGTCATGGTCATCATCGTCGCCGGTCTCAACCAGGTGCCCAAGGAATTCCGTGAGGCGGCCGAGATCTTCGGCGCCAGCCGCTGGACGCGGTTCCGCCGGATCACGCTGCCGTTGATCCGGCCGGCGCTGCAATCGGCACTGATCCTCCGCACGGTGCTCGCCTTCGAAGTGTTCGCCGTCGTCTACGCGCTCGGAGGGACCAACATGCCGGTGCTCGTTGGCGAGGCCTATACCTGGCAGAATCAGAACCAGAATTACGGCGTTGCCGCGGCCTATGCCGTGCTGATCATGGTCATCTCGCTTGCTGCCACCGTCGTCTATCTCAAGGCCGTCAAGGTCGACCCGGAGCGTCTGCCATGAGCGCGTCACGCACAGCGAGCTTCACCGGCGCGCGTACTCTCCTGTTGTGGAGCGGCATCGTCGTGCTCTGTGCCTGGGTCCTGGTGCCGATCTATCTTGTGGCGCTCGGCGCTCTCGGCGGCAAGACGGGCGTCTATAAATGGCCGAAGTCGATCCTGCCATCCAGCATCTCGATCGATCCCTTCCTGCTCTTTCTGAAGACGGAGGGGGTCGCGACCGCCTTCCTGAATTCGCTCGGCGCGGCGGCAATCACCGTCGTGCTGTCGATCCTGATCGGTGCCCCGGCGGGTTATGCGCTTGCGCGCTACCAGTTCCGGGGCAAGGATAGTTTCCGGTTGCTGGTGCTGCTGACGCGCGCCTTTCCGCTGGCGATCCTCGCCTTGCCTCTGACTGTCTCCTTCATCCGCATGGGGCTCTACGACACCGTTGTCGGCGTTGGTTTGGTGCATACGGTGCTGGCGCTGCCTTTTGCCGCGCTCGTCACCCAGGGCATCTTCATGGGCGTCCCACGGGAGTTGGAAGAGGCGGCATGGGTATTCGGCTGCTCGCGCATCGAGGCCTTCTTCCGCATCGTCGCGCCGATTGCGCTTCCGGGGCTTGCGGCAACCGCCGTCTTCGCTTTCGTCATCTCCTGGAACGAGGTGTTCGCGGCATCCGTGCTGACCGTGCGCAACAGGACCTTGACGGCCTATCTCCTGACTGTGCTTGCGGAAAGTCCGCTGCATTATCGTTTCGCGGGAGGGCTGCTTCTCATCCTTCCTTCCGTCGTCTTCATCTTCGCGGTCAGGCGCTACCTGTTCGCGATCTGGGGCATCTCCAGCAAATGAGCGGGATCTGACCATGGCAAATATCAAAATCGATTGCATCAAGAAGAGCTTCGGCTCTTTCGATGCGCTGAAGGAAATCTCGCTGGACATCGGTGATGGCGAATTCGTGTCGCTGCTCGGCCCGTCGGGATGCGGCAAGACGACCTTGCTGCGCATCATCGCGGGGCTGGAAACCGAGACGTCGGGCGACATCCTGATCGGCGGCAAGGCCGTGAATGGCCTGGCGCCTAAGGATCGTGGTCTTGCCATGGTGTTCCAGAACTATGCTGTCTTTCCGCATATGACGGTTTTCGAGAATGTCGCCTTCGGCCTGCGCATGCAGAAGGCTGATGCTATCAGGGTCAAGACGCAGGTGGAGAAGGCGGCGGCGCTGCTTCATATCGAACCCTATCTCGACCGCTATCCGAACAAGCTGTCCGGCGGCCAGCGGCAGCGTGTTGCTGTGGCCCGCGCGCTGGCGGTCGAGCCGCAGGTGCTGCTGATGGACGAGCCGCTGTCCAATCTCGATGCGCTTTTGCGGCTGGAGATGCGGACCGAGCTTAAGGCCGTATTGCAGGCATCGGGCACGACCACCGTCTATGTCACGCATGACCAGACCGAGGCCATGGGCCTCTCCGACCGCATCGCCGTCATGTACAACGGCCGCATCGAGCAGGTAGGGCCGCCTGTCGAGATCTACAGCCATCCGGCAACTCGTTTCGTCGGCGGCTTCATCGGAAATCCTCCGATGAACTTCATCCGGCTACCGGTCGAAGGCGGGACGGTGAAGCTTGGGAGCCAGGCACAGGCCGTGCCGCAGACAAGCGGCGATATCGTGCTTGGCCTGCGCGGCGAGGACGTGGCGCTTGCGCCTCTGTCTGAAGGCCTGCCGCTCGACGTGCGCGTCTCCGAACCGATGGGTTCGCACCTGCTGCTGACCGGAACGATCGCCGGCCAACCCGTCCGGGTGATCCTGCCGTCGGGTGAAAAGGTCAGAGCCGGCGACAGGATCGGGCTGAGGCCTGATCCGAGCCGCTTGACCTGGCTCTCGCCGGATACCGGCATTGCGCTCAACACCGCCGCCAACTGACCAGAATTCCATATAGGACCACGACATGACGGATTTTATTGCCCAGGCCCGGGCCATCCTGAAGACGAACGATCGCGGTGGCTACACGGTGCCGACCGACCGGCTCTATCCCTTCCAGTGGAACTGGGATTCTGCCTTTGTCGCCATGGGGTTTGCGGCCTATGACGTGCCCCGCGCCTATCGCGAGCTCGAACGCCTGGTGGAAGGCCAGTGGGCTGATGGCATGATACCCCATATCGTTTTCCACGCGCCGAGCGACAGCTATTTCCCTGGTCCGGATGTTTGGCGGACCTCGCACACCACCGCGACCTCCGGCATCACCCAGCCGCCCGTCTTCGGCATGGCGCTGAAACGCGTCCATGATGCCGCGGTTGGTAACGGTCTTGCGAATGCCGCCGAACGGTCCGCACCCCTCTTTGAGGCAGCGCTGCGCTGGCATCGGTGGTGGTATGCGGCGCGCGACCCCAAGCAAACAGGGCTTGTCGCCCTGCTGCACCCTTGGGAAAGCGGCAGCGACAACTCGCCGGCCTGGGATATTGCGCTGGCGCGCGTGCCCACCACGACAGAGACCGTCGTCGCGCGCAAGGATACCGGCCATGTGGATCAGGCCATGCGCCCGCGCGATGAGGACTACCGGCGGTTCATCCACCTTGTCGATACCTATGCGGCCTGCGGCTGGGGTCCCGAGCGCCAATGGAAGGCAGCCCCTTTCAAGATCGCTGAGGTGCAGACGACCGCCATTCTCCTGAGATCAGGCGAGGAGCTGGAGCGTCTTGCCATTGTGCTTGGCCGGACTGACGAGGCAGCAGAGCTGCGGCAGATGAATACCCTGTCTCGGAAGGCATTATTGGCACAGTGGCGCCCGCATCTACGCCGCTTTGTCTCGCGCGATCTCATATCTGGAGAGGATGTGGAGGCTCCGACGCAGGCCGGGTTCATTCCGCTGCTGGCACTCGACCTGGAGCCCGCCATTCTGGACGCAGCCTGCGCGGAGATGGAAAGCTGGGCCGAAGGATTGGCAGTGGCCTTTCCGTCAACGCCGCAAGCTTTTGCAGGGTTTGAAGCCAAGCGCTATTGGCGCGGTCCGGTGTGGGGCGTCATAAACTGGCTGCTGATCGCCGGCCTTCGCCGCAATGGTCGTGTTGATCTGGCCGAAGGGCTTCGCGCCGCGACGGTTCAGGCGGTCGAGCGACAGGGTTTCGCGGAGTATTTCGATCCACTGACCGGCGAAGGCTGCGGCGGTCTCGATTTTTCATGGACGGCGGCGGCCTATATTGAGTTCACGCGAAAGGCGACTTGAGGTTGCTCGATCGACCCCATGGTCGCCTGAGCTGATCTGCCGTTCGCAGGCAGGTCGAGCCGGCCCCTGCATACAGGGCCGGCTTGCTGTCGCCAGCCACGGTCATTTGCCGTGGCAGCAGCTCCCTTTTCCTTCCGAAGATGACGGCTGCCGGTTGTCGATACTGTGATGGTTCGTCTTGGCCGGCAGGTTCATCGCGATATTCTCGCCAAAGAAGCCGTTCGGCTTCAGCGTGAAGCCCGCATATTCGACCGGCATGATGGGAAAGTCCTCCGGCTTGCAGACATGCGTGTGGCCGAAGGAGTGCCATAGGACTACATCTGCGTTTTCGATCGGCCGGTTCTGCTTCACATATTTCGGCAGCCCGTCACCGCCGGCATGGACATTGGGATAATCGCCGCTTGCGTACTTCTCCTTGGGATCGAAGGCCGTGACCCAGATGTGTTTGGTCGCAAAGCCGCCGCGCTCGCGCACGGTCGAGCCTTCCTGCGCGAGCATCAACGGGCTTGGCATGACGGCGATCTTGTAGCCGGGGGCACGACCGACGCTGTTTTTCTCGTTCGGATTGCTGACCTTCCAGTATTTGCCGGTGACGCCGTCGGCAACGGCAGGCGAATCCAGTTCGCGTGCGAGTACCTTCGTCGTCGTGTCGAAGACGTTGCCGTAGGGGTTGTCCTTGCCCCAGGGACGCGGCACGAATTCGTGCTCGCTCACCGTGTTGCCGCCGCCGTCAACATCCATGTGCAGGCGTGCGTTGAAGAAATGCTGATGGGTCGGGCCGCCGAGATTTTCGTCGACCATGCCGCCCCATGCATAGGTCTCGCCGGGTGCTACCGCCGCCGTCTGGATGATGCCGGTCAGCTTGGCTTCGAGCTGGATGGTGCCGTCCTGATAGAGATACCAGTAGAAGCCATAGTCGTAGTTTCCGACCGTTGCGAAGAAGCTGATCACCAGGCGGCGCGAGCGGCGCACTTCGAAAATATCGTTGCGGAACTCATAGTGCTTCCAGAGGATGCCGTAATCTTCCTCGTGCATGCAGACGGCATTCTTCATGACAAAGGGCTGGCCGAGGTCGTCGGCTGCCGGAATATCGAAATAGTGGATCTGCCCCAGGCAGTCGCAGCCGAGTTCCAGCGAGTTCGCCAGTCGGCCAAGGCCATATTCACCGGCGTCGAAGGCGCTCTTCCAATAATGGTTTGCCGTCGGATCGGCATAGGGGACCACCATTTCCGTGACACTGGCGCGGAAGATGACCGGCCGCAGCCTGCCCTTGTCGTTGATCGCCAGTTCGTGCAGCACGAGCCCCTCGCGGGGCGTGAAACCGACGCGGAAGCTCCAGTTCTGCCATTCGACCTTCCAACCGTCGACGCTGAAGCTCGGGCCGTCGGGCTGGACGATGTTCAGCGGCTTGACGTCCTTGCGCGTCTCCGGAAAGGCTTCGCGGCCATAGTTTCGCTTCTTCTTCGGAACCGGCGGTGCTTTCTCGTCATCAACGAGGTCGACGACCTTGTTGCTGGTCAGATCGACCACCGCGACGACGCCCTCGATCGGGTGGGCGTAGCCGTTGTCGCGAATGTCCTCGCGCCAGTAGCTGACGGCACGGACGATGCGCTTGCCCTTCTCGAAATCGCGGCCGAAATAGCCCGAGGAAAAAGGGTCAATCTGGACGAGGGGAATGTCCTCTTCGGTGATACCACGACGCTTGACCGCCCCGCGCCAGGCCGGGTCGTTCTTGACGATCTCCTCGCAGCGCATGAACTCCTCGATCATGACCGGCGGCTGGCCGTAAGGCGCCTGATCGAGCGGCAGGCGCTCGAAGCCGTGCACCCGCTTGCGGCTGAGATCGACGATCGCCTCGGCGACCTCGCCGGACAGGGTATCGAGCACCAGCACGAAAGCGAGACGCGGGAGCGCCGCGCCGGATTTCCAACCGGCGATGTCCACCTTTGTCGGCTCCTCCAGCCGGACGATCGGGAAGCGGCATTGCGGTCCGAGCTTGCGCTCCTCCCTGGCGATCAGCACCGCTTCCTCGATTTCGGCGAGGCTCAGGGGATCGAGCGGATGGGTGACGGAAACCTGAGTATCCATGAAACTATCCTTTCTGAATAGGCGCGGCGCTGACGGCTTTGGTGTTGGGATGATGGCAGCCTGGGGCTGCGTTCAATGGCCAGCCGTGGCGGCGTGGCAGATATCGGCAGGCATCATTGCGTCTTCGCCATGAAGGCAGACAATGCCGCAGAGGAGGTGGAAGTGAACGGACGCGGTGAAGAGCATCGCGATCACGGTGGTGGCGATGACCGCGGAAAACCCGCGATCATCGAAGGAGGGAAGAAGGGCCTGCATCATTCGAAGACCTTCCCGAGCGAAGCGTAGAGGGTGGGACGGCTGGACTTCAGCCATACGGCGAACGCAGCCCCCAGCAGGCCGACAAGCGCGATGAGGTAGGGGAAGGATGCGACGATCAGGCTTTCCGAGCCGGAGAGCAGCGACAGGTTGGCGCTGACGAGCCCGAGTGCGCCAAGAAGGCCAAGCAGGCTGATCAGCGGTGCGATCAGGGTCTTCCAGAGGCTGAGGCCGCTGTTCGTCTTGCGGAAGAAGAGGATGATCGCCACGCAGACCAGCACCTGAACGGCGAGAATACCGATCGTCGCGAGCGCCGCCATCCACGAGAAGACCACCGCATACGGATCCTGACCGCCGATGACGAAGCCCGCCAGGATGATTGCGGCAATCGCACTCTGCACAAGGCCGGCAATATAGGGCGACCCATGCTTGGCGTGCACCGTGCCGAGGACTTGGAGCACGATCCCTTCGCGACCGAGTGCGAAGAAATAGCGGTTGATGGTGTTGTGGAACGACAGCACGCAGGCAAACAGGCTGGTGATCAGCAGGATGTTCATCACCTGCACCGACCAACTGCCCAACACGGCGCCGGCGGCGTTGAAAAAGAAGGTATCGAGGCCGGCTTGGGCTGCCCCCGAAACCTTGGATGGCCCGTAATATTGCACGATCGCCCAGGTGGAGAATGCGTAGAAGACGGTGATCAGCAGCACCGCGACATAGGTCGCGCGCGGAATGGTCTTCTCCGGCGTCTCGGCTTCTTCGGCGAAGATCGCCGTTGCTTCGAAGCCGATGAAGGAGCCGATGACGAAGACCAGTGCCACGCCGAGCCCGGGGCCAAGCACGGTGGAGGGGGCAAAGGATGTCAATCCCATGCCTTCCGGTCCACCGCCGGAAAAGACGATGCCGATATCGAGCAACAGCAGGATGGCGATCTCGGCGATCATGCAGACGCCAAGAATATGACCGCTGAAGGCGATGTTTCGCTGTCCGCACAGGGTCACGATGATGATCGCGGCAAAGGAGTAGACCCACCATGGCAGCGTCATGCCGAGCGGCGCGAGAGCGCCACCGACAAAAACGCCAAACAGCGCGTAGATCGCGATCTGGACGGCGCTATAGGTGACGATCGCCATCATCGCCCCGCCGACGCCGGCCGGTTTGCCGATGCCCTGGGCGATATAGGTATAAAATGCGCCCGCGCCGCCGACATAACGGCTCATGGCCGTAAAGCCGACGCTGAAGATCAGGTAGAGCAATCCGGACAGCACGAAGGCGCCGGGGACGCCAGCGCCGTTGCCGAAAGCGAAGGCGGCGGGTGAAGCGCCGACCACCGCCGTCAGCGGCGCTGCCGCTGCGACGACGAAGAAGACGATGTGAAGAAGGCCGATCGAATTCTTCTGAAGCCGGCCTGATGGTGGTTGATTGGGCATGCTCGTTTCGACAGACATGAGAACCCCTCTTTTTAGCTTTTATCGGCTCAGGCTAGGGGCTTCGGTCTGGTCCAAGAATTGCAAGATACGCCATAGTTTCGATAAACCGCGCCACGCGGCGCCATGAAGGTGAATTGAATGGCAGGTGCATCCGATTTCAGCAGGCGCCCTCCCGCGATTGCCGCAATTCGCGCCTCCGTGTTGGTCCCCCTGGTGCAGGAATTGGATAAAAGACACGGCAAAACCGACGTTCTTCTCGCCTGCCACGGGATTTTGCGGTCGCAACTCGACGATCCCTACGCATTTGTACCCTTGGCGCGTTATGTCGCTATCTTCGAAGAGGCAGCCGAAATCTTGCGTGAGCCGACGCTTGGCGCGCGGCTCGGTATCTCGTTCAAACCGGCCGATATCGGCCCGCTGGGCATCTTGTTTTCCGCCTCCTCGACCATCCGCTCCGCCTTTCAACGCCTGTCGAAACATGTCGTCGCGCTGCAGGGCGTGACGCGCGCCGGCCTGATCGAGGAGGGCGATAATCTACTCTGGAGCTATAAGCTGGAGGATCCACGGCTGTGGCCGCGCCATCAGGATACGGAATATTCCCTTGCCGCATCCTGTCAGCTCGTCCGCAGCTCCTTCAGTGCGTCCTGGCGGCCTGTCGAAATCCACTTCGAGCATGCGGCGCCCCGCGACCGGGAGCCGCTGCAGAGGATCTTCCGGGCGCCGCTTCTCTTTTCGCAATCCAGCAACCGGATTGTCATGCTAAAGGCGGATGCCGACCGCCATTATCGCAACGAGGATAGCGATCTGACGGCGATCCTCGAGCGCCATATCGGTGATCTCTCCTCCGGCAATGTCGATCAGGACAGCGTGCGGGAAAAGGTGCTATCGGTCATCGCCATCTATCTCGGCCACAAGCCGATCACCATCGCAGCCATTGCCACCGAGCTGAAGCTTTCGGTCAGAACCCTGCAGCGGCGCCTCGGCGACGAGAACACGTCGGTTCGCGCCCTGGTGCGGGAATATCGTGCCGGGATCGCGCAGCTTTATCTCAGGGCCGGCACATCGGGCTACTCCCGCCTCGCCGACACGCTGGGCTATGCGGACAGCACGGTATTCTGGCGGGCGTTCAAGGCCTGGACCGGCCTGTCACCGTCGACCGTGGCGGCGGAAGACGAGCGCGTGCGGTCGTCCTGATCTCCAGAACTAGACCTGCGTTGCGGGTGTAACCCGGAGGTCCAGTATCAGACGCTCGATATAGCTGGCGACGGCACCCACCATGTCGAAAGATGTCGGGTCGCGCAGCCATAGCATCTGCAGGCCGTCCATCATGGCGATCACCTCGGCGGCGATCGCCGGACAGTCGACTTCCCGCTTCACTTCCTCACGCAAGATGCCATCTTCGAGTTTCGCCGCGATATTCGTCTGCAACTGCCGTGCGCGATCGCTGAACCAGGCCTTTGCCGGATGGTTCTGCGTCAGGCTTTCGGCGTTGAGGATCGCAAAGGCGCGGACGACTTCCGGAATGCTTGTGTTGTATTTCGCGATTTGGATCAGGCCGAGCAGGAAGGCGCGCCAATTCGCCTGACCGACGTCGATCGCGGCCGAACTTTCGAGATCCCGCTTGTCAAGGATCGCCAGCAGCAGATCCACCTTGGTCGGAAAGTGATGCAACAGGCCGGGAAGGGACAGGCCGACATCCTTGGCGACATCCGCGATGGCGGCGCTCTGATAGCCCTCCCGGGAGAAACGATGCATGGCGGCGGCGAGGATCGCCTCACGCCGCGAGGCGCCTTTGGCAGAGTTTCGCCGCTTTATGCCTTCGCTTTGATTTTCGGTGCCCGGCCCGACGGTCATTCCCTGTTCCCCCGATTCCGTTCGGTTCTAGCGCGATTTGTATGCCCCGGCCAACCTGTGGGTACTCCTCTCTTGACTCTTTAAAAAGACCGAGTAATCGGTAGGTTTAATAGTATAAGATATCTCATGTCCATCGTACATGTCAGTCTCGACGCAAATCAGGGCAACGGTGCGCCATGCAGATGGCGCGTTGATAAGGTCAATATTTCGGGCGGCAACGCCTGCCTGATGGTCCCGACCGGATCGGGCTAAGATGAGAGGGTCCCCTATGATCGACGATATTCTCGACAAGATGACACTGGAGGAGCAGGTCTCGCTGCTCTCGGGCGCGGATTTCTGGACGACGGTTGCGGTCGAGCGGCTCGGTGTGCCGAAGATCAAGGTCACCGACGGCCCCAATGGCGCACGCGGCGGCGGGTCGCTGGTCGGCGGCGTCAAATCCGCCTGTTTCCCGGTCGCGATCGCGCTCGGAGCAACCTGGGACCCGGCGCTCATCGAGCGCGCTGGCGTGGCGCTCGGCGGGCAGGCCAAGAGCAAGGGTGCATCGGTGCTTCTGGCTCCGACCGTCAACATTCACCGCTCGGGCCTCAACGGACGTAACTTCGAATGCTATTCGGAAGACCCGGCGCTGACGGCGGCCTGCGCTGTCGCCTATATCAACGGTGTGCAGAGCCAGGGCGTTGCCGCCACGATCAAACACTTCGTCGCCAATGAGTCCGAGATCGAGCGGCAGACGATGTCGTCCGATGTCGACGAGCGGACGCTGCGCGAAATCTACCTGCCCCCTTTCGAGGAGGCGGTGAAGAAGGCCGGCGTGAAGGCCGTCATGTCCTCCTACAATAAGCTGAACGGCACCTATACCAGCGAAAACCCCTGGCTGCTGACGAAAGTTCTGCGCGAGGAATGGGGCTTCGACGGCGTCGTCATGTCCGACTGGTTCGGCTCTCACTCGACGGCCGAGACCATCAATGCCGGGCTCGATCTGGAAATGCCAGGCCCCGCGCGGGATCGCGGCGAAAAACTGGTCGCAGCGGTCCGGGAAGGCAAGGTAAAGGCCGAGACGGTGCGGGCTTCGGCACGCCGTATCCTCCTTCTTCTCGAGCGGGTAGGAGCGCTTGAAAAGGCACCGGATCTCGCCGAACACGCGCTGGACCTGCCGGAAGATCGCGCGCTCATCCGTCAGCTCGGTGCTGAGGGCGCCGTGCTCCTGAAGAATGACGGCGTTCTGCCGCTTGCCAAATCCTCCTTCGACCAGATCGCCGTCATCGGCCCCAACGCTTCCTCCGCGCGCGTCATGGGCGGGGGAAGCGCGCGGATTGCCGCGCACTACACGGTGAGCCCGCTCGAGGGCATTCGCACCGCCCTGTCCAACGCCAACAGTCTCCGCCATGCCGCCGGCTGCAACAGCAACCGGCTGATCGACGTCTTCAGCGGCGAGATGACCGTGGAATACTTCAAGGGACGTGGCTTCGAGAACCGCCCGGTCCATGTCGAGGCCGCCGAAAAGGGTGAATTCTTCTGGTTCGATCTTCCATCCGAAGATCTCGACATCTCCGATTTCTCGGCGCGCATGACGGCGACCTTCGTCCCGCAGGAAACCGGTGAACACGTCTTCGGCATGACCAATGCCGGGCTTGCTCGCTTGTATGTGGACGGCGAACTGGTGGTCGATGGTTATGACGGCTGGACGAAGGGCGAGAACTTCTTTGGCACCGCGAACACCGAGCAGCGTCGGGCGGTAACATTGGATGCAGGACATCGCTACCGGATCGTGGTCGAGTATGAGGCGCCGAAGGCAAGTCTGGACGGTATCAACATATGTGCGCTCCGTTTCGGCGTCGAAAGGCCGCTTGGCGATGCCGGTATAGCGGAGGCGGTCGAGACCGCGCGCAAGTCTGATATCGTGCTGCTTCTCGTTGGTCGTGAAGGCGAGTGGGACACCGAGGGCCTGGATCTGCCCGACATGCGCCTGCCGGGCCGGCAGGAGGAACTGATCGCGAAGGTCGCGGAAGCCAATCCCAATGTGGTCGTGGTATTGCAAACGGGCGGTCCCATCGAAATGCCCTGGCTCGACAAGGTGCGCGCGGTGCTGCAGATGTGGTATCCCGGCCAGGAACTCGGCAATGCGCTCGCAGATGTTCTCTTCGGTGACGTCGAGCCTGCCGGCCGCTTGCCGCAGACCTTCCCGAAGGCGCTCACTGACAATTCCGCCATCACTGGCGATCCGTCGATCTATCCCGGTCGGGACGGGCATGTGCGCTACGCGGAAGGGATTTTCGTCGGCTATCGTCATCACGATACAAGAGAGATCGAACCACTCTTCCCCTTCGGCTTCGGCCTCGGCTACACCCGTTTTGCCTGGGGTGCCCCGCAACTATCGGGAACGGAAATGGGTCCGGATGGTCTCACAGTGATAGTCGATGTCACCAATATCGGCGACAGGGCGGGTTCGGATGTGGTGCAGCTCTATGTTCACTCTCCCAACGCCAGTGTCGAGCGGCCGTTCAAGGAACTGCGCACATTCGCCAAGCTCAAGCTGGCCCCGGGCGCGACCGGCACGGTGGTACTAAAGGTGGTCCCTCGTGACCTGGCCTACTTCGATGTCGAGTCAGGCCGCTTCCGCGCCGACGCAGGTGAATACGAGCTGATCATCGCCGCCAGCGCGACGGATATCCGGGGAGGGGTAAGTATTCACTTGCCGGTCGATCATGTGATGGAGCCGTAGGTTCAACTGCACAAATAGAATTGCGCTGCCACGGTTTTATCCGGGCGGCGCAAGTTACAAATAGGGTCGAACGAATGCTCGGAAGTGGATGGCCTAGAACAGCCGCTCCAGCCAGCCGTGCGTGTCGGGCGCACGACCGTTTTGAATGTCGAGCAGTGCCGTCTTGAGGCGTGTTGTCACCGGACCTGCACCGCCATCACCGATGGTGAAGTTGTGCTTGCGGCCCTTGAGCTTGCCGATCGGTGTTACCACTGCTGCCGTGCCGCAGGCGAAGGCTTCGCGCAAGCGGCCGCTGGCTGCATCCGCCTGCCATTGGTCGATCGCATAGGGCTCTTCGCGTACGGTAAGCCCGAGCTCGCGCGCCAGTATGATCAGGGAATCGCGGGTGATCCCCGGCAGGATCGTGCCGGTCAGCGGCGGGGTCTGGAGCGAGCCGTCATCGAAGACGAAGAAGACGTTCATGCCGCCGAGCTCTTCGACGAAACGACGCTCCACCGCATCGAGGAAGACGACCTGGTCGCAGCCTTCGCGGGTCGCTTCCGCCTGCGCGGAAAGGCTTGCCGCATAGTTGCCGCCGCACTTGGCTTCGCCGGTGCCGCCAGGGGCTGCGCGCGTATAGTTCTCGGACAGCCAGATTGTCACGGCCGACGCTCCGCCCTTGAAGTAGGCGCCGACGGAGGAGGCGATGACGCAGTAGATATAGTCGGCCGAAGGCTTGACGCCGAGCAGGCTTTCGGTCGCGATCATGAACGGCCGCAGATAGAGTGCAGCGCCATCCGTCGTCGGTATCCAGTCCCGATCAATCTTGACCAGCTCGCGCACGGATTCGAGGAAGAGCTCCTCCGGCAGTGTCGCCATCGCCAGCCGCGTGGCGGAATTGAGGAAACGCCGCGCATTGGCGTCGGGACGGAAGAGCGTGGCACCGCCATCGGGCAGGCGATAGGCCTTCATGCCCTCGAAGATTTCCTGGCCATAGTGGAACACCAGTGTTGCCGGATCGAGATTGAACGGCTTGCGCGCCTCGATCTTTGCGTCATACCAGCCACGGCCCTCGGAATAGCGGATAGTCGCCATGTGATCGGTGAAGACACGACCGAAACCGGGGTTCTGGAGCAGCGCTTCGCGCTCGCTGGCCGGAACGGGGTTCGAATTTCTCTCAAATACCAGGGTCTGCGGGCCGCTGTCACTCATCGTCTATTCCTGTCTGTTCCTCATTCGTGGCGGGCCGATTCCCCGCTCGCTCCTGCAGGCTGGTTTAGCCTAAATCGAGTGGCATTTGTTTGCTTTTATATTTGTTCAAATGAAAGTTTTCGCGTTCCTCCTCTGATTTTTCGACATTTCTAGTATTTTCTGCTCGTGGCGGGTAATTGGCGCGTGATGCCGCTCTAATGTATCGGCCCCTTATTTCCGGCAAAATGGATGCGATCGAGATCGGGCTGAATATCCATTCCGAGGTGCTGCGGCATTTTACCGGCGATCTCAAGCACGAGCTTGCGACGGATCGCGACCGCATAATCCTCGATCCTGTCCGGGGCGATCACGAAGGATCTGGGGCCGCCGATGACCTGCTGCCGGAAATAGCCGGGGAGGTCGGCGGTAACTCCCGGTTCGCTGCGGGCAACGGCGATGACGTTGATCACGTAGCCCTTCTTCATGGCCTCATCGCGGCTTTGCTCGACCGGCATGCCGTCATTGTTGGTGCCGTTCGAGGATATGTCGATGATCTTTCTCGTGGCGTGCCCCGGCCAGCGTTCGAGCAGGAAGCTGCTGATGTCGATGGCAAAGGACAGCGATGTCCCACCGCGTCCTCGGCGCTCCAAACCTGCATTGCTGTTATGAAAGATTGCGTCCGCAGCGGCTTCCAGATCCGCACGGCTGCATAGTTTCGTCCATGGCAGGACTGTGTCTAGGTCGCCGACGCTTGCCCATTCGACATAGGTGACTGCAATGCAGCCCGTCATTCCGCCCTCGATCGCGGACAGAACTTCTTTGGAGCGAAGGGCGGCGGCATGGCCGTTGCGCTGAAAATCGGCGGTCATCGGATCGATCGAGGACGATTTATCGACGGCAAGCACGATGGCCGCGTCGACGGTTTCCGGATAGGGGCTGGCTGCGAAAGAGGATACGGTGGGAATAAGCAGAGCCAATGCGCCGGCGAGAGCCGATAGTCTCCATCGGCGGCCATGCCTTGCATCCGTGGCGGGTGAGCTTGGATTCCCCAGCCGGAAGACGTCTTGCCATCGGATCATAATTCTTCCTCCTTGTTGATCAGCCATGTCGCTGCACGAGCGTGACGCCGAGGCCGACGGCAGCGATATCGGCTGCCGAGAAGATGAGGTTGACGGCCATTCCGAGGACGAGGAACTGCGCGCTGACCGGCATCGCAGCGGCAGGATCGACGAATTGCGGCAGGAACGTCAGAAAGAAGAGCGCGGTCTTCGGATTGAGGATCTCGACGACCATGCTGTCGCGCAGGACGGCGGGCTTGTGGTCGGCAGTTTCGCCGTGGCTTTGATGCCGGCCAAGGAGCATCGTCACGCCTAGCCTGACGAGATAGGCCGCACCGGCGAATTTCATGACCGCGTAGACCGTTGGGGCCTGATCGAGGAGAGCAGCAAGGCCGACGGTGGCAGCGGCGATATGAACATAGCAACCGAGATGCACGCCGAGTGCCGCCATCAATCCGGCGCGACGGCCATGCGCCAGCGTCTGCGCGGTCAAGTAGAGAATGGCCGGTCCGGGCATGCAGGCAAAGACAAGCGTCGCAAAGGCGAACGAAGTCCAGTGTTCCAGTGAAAGCATGGCGTATCCTTCGCTTTTGAAGACCGCTCTCCTCACATGGAGCGGTGCGAAGCGGATGGACCCGTATGGATTGCCGCTCGCCGGAAGAGCTACGCCTTATGCGTGCCGGCGCATATACGACGCCTGCCGTATTTCAGCATCGATGGAGGGCTGGTTACGGTGCGCTGGTTAAGACAAGGCGATCGGGCGCAAACCGTCCAGGGAGGCGCGCATGCATGCTTTATCCAGCGGGCAATCCAAGGCGGACGGCATAGGCCGTGACCTCGGCCGTGCTGTGAAGATTGAGCTTGCGCATCAGGTTTTCCCGGTGCTTGCGCGCCGTCAGCGGGCTGATGCCGAGCTGCTCCGCCATCTGCCTCGAGGTCTGCCCCTGCGCCGAGAGAAGCAGGACCTGCCGTTCCCGCAATGTCAGCGGAATGGGCGAGACGATCTCCCCGGTGACCGGCATCTTGCCCGGACGTTCCGGATCGGCGACCGCAAACCGGATCGATTTCGCCAGATAGGTCTTGCCGCTCTTCACGGCCTCGATGGCCGCATCGAGCTCCTCGGGATCGCCGTCCTTGGTCAAATAGCCATTGGCGCCGGCATCGAGCGCTGCTCGCACCGTCCTCGGTTCGATATTCGCCGTCAGCACCAGGATCTTCATGCGCGGCGCCAGTGCCCGTATGTCGGAGATGAACTGGATCCCGGCAACGCCCGGCATGCCGAGATCGAGGATCAGCAGGTCTGCGCGGGTGCTGCGGACAAGATCGAGCAGGGTGTCGCCATTGGCCGCCTCGGCAACGATCGACACATTCGTCATGGCCGAGATCAGCAGCTTCAACCCTTCGCGCACGATGGCGTGGTCGTCGGCTATGATGGCGGTAAAGGGGCGATTCATCTGGCTACCACTTATGGATGTGCGGCTTAAATTCTTTAATCGCTAATTTATTTGAAACAGGTTACCGATAAATCAACCTTGCCGGGAAAGGTTGTTTTCAAGACTTTGTTCGGCGAATTGGAGGGATCCCATGCAGGACGGCAAGATACGCCAGGCTTTGGTCGAGCTCCTGTATCGCAACTCCTATGGCGTGGTCGTCTCCAACATCGTGATCTCGCTTGCGGCGGCCTATATTCTGAGAACCGCCGTTTCCACGAACTGGCTCCTCGGCTGGCTTGGTGGCCTGTATCTGCTGACCGCCATACGCGTGCTTGCCTCCCACCGCTTCTTCAGTCGCGAGCGAGAGCCGGGGTCGATCGCGCGGTGGGCTTGGCTTGCGGCGTCGTTTTCCTGGGTGTCGGCTCTATTGTGGGGCGCGATGGGTTGGGTCGGCTTCCTTCCCGAAGAGCCTGTCGTGCTCTCCTTTACCGTCATCGTGCTGACCGGGCTGGTTTGCGGCACGGTGCCGTCGCTGTCCGCTTTCCCACCGGCGCTGATCGGCTCGATCATCATCACGGTGATACCGATCGCCCTGCGGTGCATTCTCAGCGGTAGCGACATGTCCGGCGCTTTCCTGTTCCTGCTCGTCTCCATGGTGTTCATCAACATCTATTATTGCCGCATCACCTACCGCATGCTCCGCGAAACCGTTGCGCTGCGATTGGAGAACGAGGAACTGGTCGTGAGCCTGCAGGAGGAACGCGACCGTGCGCAGACGGCCGATCGCTCGAAAACCCGCTTTCTGGCAGCTGCCAGCCATGATCTGCGTCAGCCGACCCATGCCTTGAGCCTGCTGGTGTCGACGCTGGCGATCCTCGGGCAGCGTGGCGACGTGGCCTCTCCCACCGCTCGCGAATTGGCGGCCAAGGCCAAAGCCATCGTCGGTAATCTCAGCGGCTTGCTGAATGCGCTGCTCGATATTTCCCGGCTCGATGCCGGCGTCGTCACCGTGGCGAGGGAGCCGGTCTCGCTGAACAGGCTTTTCGCCGAGCTTCGTGATGAGTTCGCGAGCGCCGCCGGGGACCGCGGCCTTGGGTGGCGAACGGTGGACAGCACGCTCTCGGTCGATAGCGACCCGATCATGCTCAAGCGCATCCTCGACAATCTGGTTTCGAACGCATTTCGATACAGCACGAAGGGGCGGGTTCTGCTTGGCTGCCGCCGTCGTGGCGCTTCGGTCGAAATCCAGGTCTGGGATACCGGCGCCGGCATCCCCGCCGATCAGCAGAAGGCGATCTTCGAGGAGTTCATACAGCTTCACAATCCGGCGCGCGACCGCACGCAGGGTCTCGGGTTGGGTCTGGCGATCGTGCGGCGAACCGCCTTGCTTCTCGGCCATCCGTTGCGTCTGGTCTCCACGGAAGGGCGTGGTTCCATGTTTGCCCTCACCGTACCCGTTGCCACCTCAGCCGCCTCCGAGGCGAGGACCGACAGCAGCAGGATCGCAGCCGAGGGCACGCTTGCGATTGCCGTGATCGACGACGAACGCGATGCGCTCGATGCGATCAGCTTGCTGCTCGAAACACTCGGTTACAGGGTCTATGCCGGGCGTTCGGCGGCGGAGGCATGCCATGCTCATGCCGAGGCGTCGCCGGATGGCACAGCACCCATCGATCTCGTCATCACCGATTATCGGCTGGAAGCCGGGATGACCGGGATCGAGGCGATCGAAGAGGTCCGCACCCATGCGGGACGGCGTTTGCCTGCGATCATCTTGACCGGCGACACGTCGCCGGCCCGCCTTCGGCAGGTCACCGAAAGCGGCCACCTGCTGCTACACAAGCCCATCGATGCCGAGCAGATGCAGCAGGCAATCACCGAATTATGTTCTCCGCGCCCGCTGGACAGTCGCGAAGGGTCGAGCAGAGGCTGACCTATTCCGCGCCACTGCTAATGACGTTTCAGGAGGCCGCGCATCCCTTCTGCGTGATCGATCTGCTTGCCTCGCGTGGATTCTGCTGGTAGTGAGCGCTCCCGCAGCTTTTGGAAAGCTCAGGTATCCGGTCGCAGCCCACCCGGTCAAAACAAGGGATCATAGATTATGAAGACCATCGTCGTCTGCTCCGGCGGACTGGACTCCGTTTCGCTCGCCCACAAGGTCGCAGCGGAACAACAGCTTATCTGCCTTGTCTCGTTTGACTACGGCCAACGGCACCGCAAGGAGCTGGATTTCGCCGCCGCTTGCGCCAAGCGCCTCGGCGTGCCGCATGAGATCATCGACATCACCACCATCGGCAAGCATCTGACCGGCTCGGCGCTCACCGACGATGTTGATGTGCCCGACGGGCATTATGCCGAGGAAACGATGAAGGCGACCGTCGTTCCCAACCGCAACGCCATCATGCTGGCGATTGCCTTCGGTCTTGCCGCCGCGCAGAAGGCGGATGCGGTTGCCGTCGCCGTTCATGGCGGCGATCATTTCATCTATCCGGATTGCCGGCCCGGCTTCATCGACGCCTTTCAGCAGATGCAGAACCAGGCGCTCGACGGCTATGCCAGCGTTTCGCTCTACGCGCCCTTTGTCATGACCTCCAAGGCCGACATCGTGACGGACGGCGCCCGGCACAACACGCCTTTTGCTGAGACCTGGTCCTGCTACAAGGGTGGGGAGCGCCATTGCGGCCGCTGCGGCACCTGCGTCGAGCGACGCGAAGCCTTTCATCTCGCCGGCGTCGAGGACCCAACGGATTATGAGGATCCGGATTTCTGGGTGACGGCGACGTCAGGCTTTTCGGCCCAAGAGGTGAAGTGATGTTCCGCATTACCAAGGAATTCCACTTCTCCGCCTCGCATCAGCTGACGCATCTTGCCGACGATCACCAATGCGCCCGGATGCATGGGCACAATTATATCGTCGAGGTCGAGCTTTCGGCGGCCGAGCTCGACGCCAATGGTTTCGTGCGCGACTATCATGAGCTCACGCCGCTGAAGCGCTATATCGACGACAATTTCGATCATCGCCATCTCAACGACGTCCTTGGTCATGGCCGCGTCACTTCGGAATGTCTGGCCAAGCATTTCTACGACTGGTGCAAGGCGATGCTGCCCGAGACCTCGGCGGTGCGCGTCAGCGAAACGCCCAAGACATGGGCGGAATACCGGCCATGAGCGAGGCACGCGAGGCCCGGATCCGCGTCAGCGAGATATTCGGGCCGACGATCCAGGGCGAGGGCATATTGATCGGCCTGCCGACCGTGTTCGTGCGGACCGGCGGCTGCGACTATCGCTGTTCCTGGTGCGATACGCTGCACGCGGTCGACAGCGATTATCGCGATCAGTGGCAGGCGATGTCGGTCGAGGAGATCTGGCAGGACGTAACCCGGCTTTCCGGGGGCAAGCCGCTGACGGTTTCGCTGTCTGGCGGAAACCCGGCGATCCAGCCGCTCGGTCCGCTGATCGCTCGTGGTCACGGCGAGGGCTACAGTTTCGCGCTGGAAACGCAGGGGAGCGTCGCGAAAGACTGGTTCGCGGATCTCGATACTCTCGTGCTGAGTCCGAAGCCGCCGTCGAGCGGCATGGTGACGGATTGGGCCGCTTTCGACGACTGTCTGCGCTCGGCGGCGGATAAGCCGCAGATCGCGCTGAAGATCGTCGTCTTCGACGACCGCGACTATGCCTATGCGCGCGATGCCGCCGCCCGTTATCCGCATCTGCCGGTCTATCTTCAGCCCGGCAACCATACGCCGCCGCCACCGGATGCGGACGACGCGACAATCGACATCGATGGGATCATGGACAGGATGCTTTGGCTCGTGGACAAGGTCATGGCCGACGGATGGTTCGAAGCGCGTGTTCTGCCACAGTTGCACGTCTTGCTCTGGGGCAACAAGCGCGGCGTCTAGCCGTCCGCGCCTGTGCCATCGCGGCACGGCGTTCACGCTTGGATAGGATATTCGAAAAGCACCCTGGGGATGAAGGCCCTTTCACGTTGCCGTGACAGCTCACGGGATGCCATGTTGGCATACATCTGCGGATGAGATGCCGACAAGAATCATCGACGGGAGGGATGCTTGAAACAATTCATTGCCATTTGCGCCATCGGATCATCGATTGCCTTTGCGGCCCATGCCACGGAGCAGCCCACGCTCTCGGCCCACGAAACCAAGACGTTGGTGTCGGACGGGCTTTCGTTCAAGGATCTCAATCGCAACGGAAAGCTCGATCTTTATGAGGACTGGCGCCTGCCGGCTGCCGAGCGCGCCGCCGATCTTGTCGAGCAGATGACACTTGAGGAAAAGGCCGGCCTGATGATGCATGGCACCGCGCCATCCATCGGCCCTGGCGCCGGCATGGGCGTCGGCTCTGAATATGATCTCGACCGAGCCCGGGACATGATCGACCGGCGCAAAGTCGTCACCTTCATCACCCGGCTTGGCGGCGATCCCGCCGTTCTGGCCGGAGAGAACAACAAGCTGCAGGAGATCGCCGAGGCTGGCCGTCTCGGTATTCCAGCGACCATCAGCACCGACCCGCGCAATCACTTTCAGTTTGTGCTTGGCGCCAGCGTGGCGTCCGGTGGCTTCTCCAAGTGGCCGGAGACCCTGGGATTTGCGGCCATCGGCGATGCGACGCTGGTGCGTCGGTTCGGCGATATTGCTCGCCAGGAATATCGTGCCGTCGGCATTCAGGAGGCACTGTCTCCCCAGATCGATCTCGCCAGCGAACCTCGCTGGCCACGCATCAACGGCACCTTCGGTGAGGATGCGCAGATCGCCAAGACCATGGCGGAAGCCTATGTGGCCGGCTTCCAGAACGGAGAGGCCGGTATCAACCGTGACAGCGTCATCGCAGTTGCCAAGCACTGGGTCGGCTACGGCGCGGCCAAGGACGGCTATGACAGCCACAATGCCTACGGCCGGCACGCCACTTTCCCCGGAAATGATTTCGCCGAGCATCTGATCCCCTTCGAGGGAGCCTTCAAGGCCAAGGTCGGAGGTGTCATGCCGACCTATTCGATCCTCGACGGTGTCACCATTGACGGCAAGCCGCTGGAGCCGGTCGGGGCGGGATATAGCAAGCAGCTTCTGACCGATCTTTTGCGCGGACATTACGGTTTTGACGGCGTCGTCCTCAGTGACTGGTTGATCAGCAATGACTGCAAGGACGCCTGCCTTGACGGCGAGAAGCCGGGCGTGAAGCCGACATTGAACGAGGAAACCTTCGGCATGCCCTGGGGCGTCGAGGATCTGAGCCGCGTCGATCGTTTCGCCAAGGCCGTCAATGCCGGCGTCGACCAGTTCGGCGGCGTGACCTCTTCGGATCTTCTGGTGGAAGCGGTGAAGGAAAAGAAGATCAGCGAGGAGCGCCTCGATCAATCGGCGACCCGGATCCTGATCCAGAAGTTCGAGCAGGGCCTGTTTGAAAACCCCTATGTCGATCCGCAAAAGGCCCGCACGATCGTCGGCAACCCGACATTCGCAGCCGAGGCCGCCGCCGCGCAGGCCCGCGCGATGGTGCTGCTCGACAACAAGGCCAAGCTTCTGCCGGTGAAGGACGGCAGGAAGGTGTTCCTCTATGGCGTCGATCCGAAGGTGGCATCGGCCCGTGGTTTCACGGTCGTGGCGAGCGCTCCCGAGGCCGATTTCGCGCTGGTGCGCCTGAATGCGCCCTATCAGCAGCCGCATATGAACTATTTCTTCGGCTCCCGGCATCAGGAAGGCGACCTTGATTTCAAGGACGGCAATCCTGATTTCGAAGCCTTCAAAAGTGCGGCGAAAGCGGTTCCGACCATCGTGACCGTCTATCTGGCACGTCCGGCGATCCTTACCGGCATTCACGATCAGGCCAGCGCCATCCTCGGCAATTTCGGCGCGAGCGACGAGGCGCTGTTCAATGTGATCGAAGGAAAGCAGAAGGCGGAAGGCAAGCTGCCTTTCGAGCTTCCCTCCTCGATGGTCGAAGTGCTGGCGCAGAAGTCCGACGTTCCGCACGATACGCTTCATCCGCTGTATCCGATAGGCTATGGGCTGGCCTATTGATCCGGGTGATGGAGACCTTCGCTCCGGTGGGACAATGGCCATAGTTGCATTGGCGGCATCTCACGGCTAAGTATCTTGGTACGCCATAATACGACTTGCGAACAATGGTCCGAGAAAAACGGCCAATGATCGTGACAACGGTGATGTCTTCGAGACCGGGGTGCAGGGATGAATGATGATTTGCGGGGCGCGGCAATTCGGGTGGAGCGTCCGGCGAAAACCTTGCGCGAGCTGGCGCTCGACAAGGTGCGCGAAGCGATAGTCAACGGGTACTTTCGCCCCGGCGACCGTCTGGTCGAGCGCGATCTCTGCGCTCAACTCGGTGTCAGCCGTACGATCGTCCGCGAAGTTTTGCGTCATCTCGAGTCGGAGGGCCTTGTCGCCAATTTGCCGAACAAGGGGCCGATCGTCGCGCTGCTCGACCTTGGCGAGGCAAAGCAGATCTATGAGATCCGCGGCGCGCTTGAAGGCATGGCGGCGCGGCTTTGCGCCGAACAGGGCAATCCCGCAATCGCCGATGCCCTGGACAAATCGCTGCAGGATATCCGCAATAGCTATCAGGACAAGGATATGCCGGGCGTGCTCGCGCACACCTCGTCCTTTTACCAGACGCTGTTCAGCATGGTCGACCGCCATGTCGCCTGGGGGATCGTTAACCTCCTGACCGTCCGCATCAATCATCTGCGCTCGATGACGATCAAGACGGAGAACCGTGGCGTCCAGGGTCCGGCGCAAATGGCTCGTATCGTCGATGCCATCCGGCGCGGAGATGGGCCGGGGGCCTATCAGGCGGCAATGGATCATGTCGCCAGCGCCAGCGCGATCGCCGAGGCGGTTCTGTCCGGGCAGCAATCGGTCGACTGATTGATCGGTCGCGGGCTGTTCCCCCAAGTCATTTCCTTGAATACGAAAAGTGAACTGGCTTCGCGAGCCGGCTTGTTGTCGCGCGAAATTGCGCCTGAAAACGCGCTGCCAGCTTGACACCGCACTTTGTTCAATGTGACGGTATGCCATAATCAAGAATACCAAAATGGAACGTCAATGAACTGGGATGTCGCTGTGAGGTCGCGCCCTCGCTCTTGAGCGAACGGCGGTCTGTTTTAGCGCCAACTCATTGCTATTGTTATCTTTATCGAACGGCATCGCGGATTTTTCGCGACTCGCAGAAACGAACTTGACAGTTTTGTATGATGGCATACCATAATACAAAATCTTGAAAGCGAGACGACCGATGACCCTTCAAATCCGAAAGACCGTGCTGCAGATCGAAACGACACTGATTGAGGGCGGGAAGGCGGCGGCCATTCCGCTGAAACTGTTTTCTGCATTGGCGGTCGTCAAAAATCCCTGGGCCGGTCGCGGTTTTGTCGAAGACCTGAAGCCTGAGATCCATGCCGTCGCGCCGGTTCTCGGTGAACTGCTGACCAAGATGATCATTGAGGCGGTCGGCTCCGGCGAGGCGGTCGAAGCTTATGGCAAGGCGGCGGTCGCCGGTGTTGACGGCGAGATCGAGCATGCCTCGGCGCTGATCCATACGCTCCGCTTCGGCAATCACTATCGCCAGGCGGTCGGCGCCAAGTCATACCTCGCCTTCAGCAATACCCGCGGCCCGGCCAGTGCGCCGATCATGATCCCGTTGATGGACAAGAACGATGAGGGCCGACGCTCGCATTACCTGACCATCCAGACGTCCATTCCCGATGCTCCGGCTGCCGACGAAATCGTCGTGGCGCTCGGCGCCTCGGTCGGCGGTCGGCCGCATCACCGCATCGGCGACCGCTATCAGGATTTGAGGGATCTGGGGCAGGACGTCGCCAACCCTGCCGGCGTTTGACGGGGTCGGGATGTCGACAGTGGAAACCATAGCGCAACACAATGCCGACGAAGCCACAGCGAAGGGCCTGCCCCGCAGCAGGACGGCAAGTGGCACAGCCTATCATGAGGCCGGCAGCGGCGAGCCGCTCATCCTCATCCATGGCGTCGGCATGCGGCTTGAAGCCTGGGCGCCGCAGATATCTGCCTTTGCGCGGACGCATCGCGTCATCGCCGTCGATATGCCCGGTCACGGTGAAAGCAGCAGACTACCGGCCGCCAGCCCCCTTGAGGCGTTTGTCGATTGGTTCGGCGGGTTTCTGGATGAAATGGCGCTCGACGGCGCAAATGTCGCCGGACATTCCATGGGTGCGCTGGTTGCCGGCGGAAGTGCCGCCACATTCGGTCGCCGGATAAAGCGTGTTGCCTATCTGAACGGCGTCTATCGCCGGGATCCCGATGCGAAGGCGGCGGTTCTCACGCGTGCGGCGGCAATCCCGCTTGCGGGCGTCGACAAGGAGGGGCCGCTCCTGAGGTGGTTCGGTGATGACAGGCAAAGTGCGGTCGCGCGCGAATTGACGCGTAACTGGCTGAGCCTCGTCGATCCGCAAGGCTATGCGACGGCTTACGCCGCCTTTGCCGGTGGCGACGAGACCTATGCGGATCGCTGGCCGGACGTGCATGTGCCGGCCCTGTTCCTGACCGGGTCGGACGATCCAAACTCGACACCGCAAATGGCCGAGCAGATGGCGTCCATCGCGCCGAATGGCTGGGCCAGGATCGTCGAGGGCCATCGGCATATGGTGAATTTGACGGCGCCGGAGATCGTCAACGAGCTGCTCGCCGAGTGGCTCCTGAGCGAGGAGGATGCAGGATGACGACGGAGCAATTGGATCCCAGAGCGCTGCGCGATGCCTTCGGTGCCTTTCCGACAGGGGTCACGGTGGTGACCACGCGCGATCAGGCCGGAGTGCCGATCGGCTTCACGGCAAACTCGTTTACCTCGGTGTCGCTCGATCCGCCGCTTCTGCTGGTTTGCCTGGCAAAGACATCGCGCAATTTTACGGCCATGACGAGCGCCACTTCCTTTGCGATCAACGTGCTGTCGGAGACGCAGAAGCATATATCCAACACCTTCGCGCGGCCGGTCGAAGACAGGTTCGCCACCGTGGAATGGGCGTCGGGTTCTGCCGGCTGTCCGATATTGGCCGATGTTGCCGCCTGGTTCGAATGCACGCTGGAGCAGGTCATCGAGGCCGGTGATCACGTCATCCTGATGGGGCGGATCGCCTCTTTCGAGAACAGCGGCCGCAACGGATTGGGCTATGCCCGCGGCGGCTACTTCACGCCGATCCTCGCCAGCAAGGCCGTTTCGGCAGCGGCAGAGGGTAATATCGAGCTCGGAGCCGTTCTGGAGCGACATGGTGAGGTCCTCCTCCTTGGCGATGACGCCCTTTCGCTGCCGGGCTGTGACGGCAAGGATGGCAGCCCGGGCGACCTCCTGCGGGATTATCTAGAAGAGCTCACCGGTCTCTCCGTGACGATCGGCTTTCTCTATTCGGTCTATGAGGGCAAGAGCGACGGAAAGCAGCACATCGTCTATCGTGCCTTCGCCTCGGATGGCGAGCCACGCAATGGCCGCTTCCTGAAGCCCGATACCTTGACCAAGGCCCATTTCAAGACGAGTTCGACAGCCGATATCGTCGCGCGTTTCGCGGTCGAGAGCCAGATCGGCAATTTCGGCGTTTATTTCGGCGACGAGACCGTCGGCACGGTCCGCCCGGTTCCAGCAAAGGCGGCACGCGCATGAAATTCTCTCTCTTCGTTCACATGGAACGTCTCGATGCCAGCCAGAGCCACAAGAGCCTCTATGAGGAATTCGTCGCGCTCTGCGAGATTGCCGACAAGGGCGGCATGCATGCCATCTGGACAGGCGAGCATCACGGCATGGATTTCACCATCGCCCCCAATCCTTTCGTGACCATTGCCGATCTGGCGCGCCGCACCTCGCGTGCAAGGCTCGGGACGGGGACGGTGATCGCGCCGTTCTGGCATCCGATCAAGCTTGCCGGCGAGGCGGCCATGGCCGACATCATCTGCGACGGCAGGCTCGATATCGGGATTGCGCGGGGAGCCTATTCTTTCGAATACGAACGCCTGCTGCCGGGGCTCGATGCCTGGGGTGCGGGCCAGCGCATGCGGGAACTTATCCCGGCGGTCAAGGGTATCTGGAAGGGCGATTACGCCCATGACGGCGAGTTCTTCAAGTTCCCCTCGACCACTTCGGCGCCGAAGCCGCTGCAGGAGCCGAACCCGCCGATCTGGGTCGCCGCCCGCGATCCGAATTCGCATGAGTTTGCCGTCGCCAATGGCTGCAATGTTCAGGTGACGCCGCTATGGCAGAGCGATGACGAAGTCGAAGGACTGATGGCCCGCTTCGACGACGCCTGCGCCAAGCATCCGCAGATCGAGCGTCCGAAGATCATGCTGCTGCGCCACACCTATGTCGGCTCAACGGAAGACGACATTGCACAGGCCGCACATGAGCTCAGCGTCTATTACAATTACTTCTTCGCCTGGTTCAAGAACGAGAAGCCCGTCAAGCAGGGTCTGATCGAGCGGATACCGGACGAGGAGATCAGGGCAAACCCGATGCTCTCCGACGCGGTCATGCGCAGCAACAACGTCGTCGGCAACGCCGAGACCGTCATTGCGCGCCTCAGGGCCTATGAAGCTCTGGGATATGACGAATATTCCTTCTGGATCGACACCGGTATGTCCTTCGAGCGCAAGAAGGCGTCACTCGAACGCTTCATCGCCGAGGTCATGCCGGCATTTGCGGAGTGAGACCCATGCAACGCTTCCAGGCTTTTATCGACGGCGAATTTTCAGACGGAGAGGCCCGGTTTCCGAGCGTCGATCCGGCGACCGGCAAGGTCTGGGCCGAGATGCCGGAAGCGCGGGAAAACGACGTCGATCGCGCGGTCAACGCGGCCGAAAAGGCGCTCTATGATGGCCCATGGTCGAAGTTGACGGCCACCCAACGCGGTAAGCTCCTCTACAAGCTTGCGGATCTGGTTGCGGCCAATGCGCAAAAGCTTGCCGAGTTGGAGACCCGCGACACCGGCAAGATCATCCGCGAGACGTCGGCGCAGATCGCCTATGTCGCCGATTATTATCGCTATTACGCCGGCCTTGCCGACAAGATCGAAGGGGCCTATCTGCCGATCGACAAGCCGGACATGGATGTCTGGCTGCGGCGCGAACCGATCGGCGTCGTCGCCATGGTCGTCCCCTGGAACAGCCAGTTGTTTCTGTCCGCCGTCAAGATCGGTCCGGCGCTGGCGGCCGGCTGCACCATGGTCGTCAAGGCTTCCGAGGATGGACCAGCGCCGCTTCTGGAATTCGCCCGCCTCATTCACGAGGCAGGCTTTCCTGCCGGCGTCGTCAACATCATCACCGGCTTCGGTCCCTCCTGCGGTTCGGCCCTCAGCCGGCATCCGAAAGTCGCGCATATCGCTTTCACCGGTGGGCCGGAAACGGCGCGGCATGTCGTGCGCAATTCGGCGGAAAATCTTGCCTCCACCTCTCTCGAACTCGGCGGCAAGTCGCCCTTTATCGTCTTTGCCGATGCCGATCTCGAAAGCGCGGCCAATGCCCAGGTCGCGGGCATCTTTGCCGCGACCGGCCAGAGTTGCGTCGCCGGCTCGCGGCTGATTGTCGAGCGCGGCGTCAAGGACAAGTTCCTGGCCATGCTGAAGGCAAAGGCGGAGGCGATCCGTATCGGGGCGCCTCTGGACATGGCGACCGAGGTCGGACCGCTCGCGACGAAGCGCCAGCAGGATCATGTTGCGGCGCTGATTGAAAGATCCGTCCAGAGCGGCGCCCGCCTCGTGACCGGCGGTAGAAGGCCGGAAGGAGAGGGCTATTACTTCCTGCCGACGATCCTCGATTGCGACGATGTGGCTTCGCCGTCGCTTGCCGAGGAGTTTTTCGGTCCTGTCCTGTCGGTCGTCTCGTTCGAAACCGAAGCTGAAGCGTTGCGGCTTGCCAACGATACCCGCTACGGCCTTGCATCCGGCGTCTTCACCCAAAATCTCACGCGCGCCCACCGCCTGATGAAGGGTCTGCGCGCCGGCATCGTCTGGGTCAACACCTATCGCGCCGTGTCGCCGATCGCGCCTTTCGGCGGTTTCGGGCTCTCCGGTCATGGCCGGGAAGGCGGCTTGGCCGCAGCCCTCGATTATACCCGCACGAAGACGATCTGGCTCAGGACGTCTGACGATCCGATCCCCGATCCATTCGTGATGAGGTAACGCCGATGTTCTACGAAATCCGGACCTATCGGCTGAAGAACGGCACGATCCCGCAATATCTGAAGGTCGTCGAGGAGGAGGGGATCGCCATCCAGAAAGCTCATCTCGGCAATCTGGTCGGCTATTTCTTTTCCGAGATCGGAACCATCAACGAGATCGTTCACATCTGGGCCTTTGCGAGCCTCGATGATCGCGAGGCGCGGCGGCAAAGACTGGCTGCCGATCCGCGATGGCAGGCCTTCCTGCCTAGAATTCGCGACCTGATCGAAGTGGCCGAGAACAAGATTATGAAGCCGGCGAGTTTCTCCCCTCAAGGGATCGTCTCGCCCGTCGCATAAGGCATGCCTGTAAGACATTAAAAACAAGGACAAGGGAACATGAAAGCAAGAATTGCACTCGCGGCCTTTGCCGCAATAATGGCAGTGTCCGGGGCCGCCAAGGCCGAGACGCTCGTCTTCACGAGTTGGGGAGGGACGACACAGGACGCGCAGAAGGCCGCCTGGGTGAATCCGTTCACCGACAAGACCGGCATTGCCGTTGCGCAGGACGGTCCGACCGATTACGGCAAGCTGAAGGCCATGGTCGAGGCAGGCCAGGTGACCTGGGACGTCGTCGATGTCGAGGGTGACTATGCCGCACAGGCGGGCAAGACCGGGCTTCTGGAAAAGCTCGACTTCTCCGTCATCGACAAGTCTAAGCTCGACCCGCGTTTCGTCACTGACTATTCGGTCGGCAGCTTCTATTATTCCTTCGTGATCGGTTGCAACGCCGATGCCGTCAGCGCCTGCCCGAAGACGTGGGCCGATCTGTTCGACACCGCGAAATTCCCTGGCAAGCGCACCTTCTATAAATGGTCGGCTCCGGGCGTGATCGAGGCGGCGTTGCTGGCCGACGGCGTTCCCGCCGACAAGCTCTATCCGCTCGATCTCGACCGGGCGTTCAAGAAACTGGATACGATCAAGTCGGACATCGTCTGGTGGTCGAGCGGTGCGCAGTCGCAGCAGCTGCTTGCGTCCGCCGAAGCTCCGTTCGGCAGCCTTTGGAACGGGCGCATGACCGCGCTTGCCGCCAGCGGTGTCAAGACGGACACGTCCTGGAACCAGAACATCACCGCCGCCGATTCTCTCGTCGTGCCCAAGGGCGCGCCGAACCTCGAAGCAGCGATGAAGTTCATCGCTCTGGCAGCCTCCGCCCAGCCGCAGGCCGATCTGGCAAAGGCAACCGGCTATGCACCCATCAACATCGAGTCGGCAAAGCTGATGGATCCGGCAACGGCCAAGACCCTGCCGGATCAGCAGACTGCCAGCCAGGTCAATGCCGACATGTCATATTGGGCCGAGAACCGTGATGCCATCGGCAAGCGGTGGTATGCCTGGCAGGCCCAATAGGCCGAAAGACATCCGAAGGAGCGCCGCGGGCATCTTGTCCGCGGAGCAGGAGAGCGGGTCCGGCGCCCGCATGGGAGCCGGCCGTTCATCTTTGCTCGAGGTGGGAAAGGAATGCCATGTCGACATATATTGACGTCGCCAGCGAGACCGTGCCCGCGTCGAGGGCGGCTAGACCCAATGGCTTCGGCGGGGTTATGCCGGCGCTGATCTTCGTTGCGATCTTCTTTGTCGTTCCGGTCATCGCCCTTCTGCTGCGCAGCGTGATGGAGCCGGCTCCAGGCTTCGGCAATTATGCCGAACTGCTGGGCTCGGCGACCTATCTCAAGATATTTGCCAATACCTTCATCGTCTCCGGTCTCGTCACCGTGATTTCGCTGCTGATCGGCTTTCCCGTCGCCTGGACGCTCGCGATCATGCCGACGAGGCTGGCCTCGCTGATCTTCGCGGTGCTGCTTCTATCGATGTGGACCAACCTGCTCGCCCGGACCTATGCCTGGATGGTGCTGCTTCAGCGCACGGGGCTGATCAACAAGATGCTGATGGCAACGGGGCTGATCGACCGGCCCCTGGCGCTGGTCAACAACCTGACCGGTGTGACGATCGGCATGACCTACATCATGCTGCCCTTCATCATCCTGCCGCTCTACGGCGTCATCCGCAAGATCGATCCGGCCATCCTGCAGGCGGCGGCACTTTGCGGCGCGAGCCGCTGGCAGTGCCTGACCCGCGTTCTCCTGCCCTTGGCCGCGCCGGGCATGGTGGCGGGCGCGCTGATGGTCTTCGTTATGTCGCTTGGCTACTACGTCACCCCGTCTCTTCTCGGCGGCACGGCAAACATGATGCTTGCGGAACTGATCGCCCAATTCGTGCAGTCTCTCGTCAATTGGGGCATGGGCGGAGCCGCGGCCCTTGTTCTCCTCGTCGTCACGCTGTCGCTCTATGCCGTCCAGTTGCGGCTGTTCGGTGTGCAGAATACGGGAGGGCGCTGAGATGCTGCTCAATTTCGACCGTCTCGGCTGGTGGAAATATCTGCTCCTGGCGATAACGCTGCTGACGGCGGCCTTTCTGCTATTGCCGATCGTCTTCATTGCGGCGCTTCCTTCGGATCGTCGCAATGGCTGATCTTTCCGCCTCCCGGCTGGACTCTGAAATGGTATGGCGAGCTATTCTCCGACCCACAGTGGCTGGCATCGGCCTGGACGAGCTTCAAGATCGCGTCGATCGTCACGGTTCTGTCCGTGCTGCTCGGGCTCGTGACGTCCTTCGGGCTGGTGCGCGGCACCTTTCTGTTCCGCAATACGCTGAAAGCGCTTTTCCTGACGCCGATGATCCTGCCCGTCGTCGTTCTCGCGGTGGCGCTCTATGCCTTTTTTCTGAGAATTGGCCTCGGCGGAACCCTGGTGGGCTTCGTCATCTCGCATCTGGTTTTGGCACTGCCCTTTTCCATCCTCTCCATTTCCAATGCGCTCGAAGGCTTCGATAAATCCATCGAGGATGCGGCGGTGTTGTGCGGTGCTTCACCGCTTGAGGCGAAGATCAGGGTAACCCTGCCGGCGATCAGCCATGGGCTGTTTTCGGCGGCGGTCTTCTCGTTCCTGACCTCCTGGGACGAGGTGGTGGTGGCGATCTTCATGGCGAGCCCGACGCTTCAGACGCTGCCGGTGAAAGTGTGGGCGACGCTGCGGCAAGATCTGACGCCGGTTGTGGCGGCTGCCTCGTCCCTTCTCATCCTTTTGACGATCACGTTGATGGCGCTTGTCGCGATCGCACGCAAGGTACTGAAATCATGAGCGAACCCTTTCTGAAGATCAAAGGCATCCGCAAGGAGTACGGTCCCGTCGTTGCCGTGCACGATGTCAATCTCGAGGTTCGGCGCGGCGAGTTCCTGACCTTTCTCGGCCCATCCGGTTCGGGCAAGAGCACGACGCTCTATATATTGGCGGGCTTCGAAAATCCGACCAGGGGTGACATCACCCTCGATGGGCAGACCCTGCTGTCGACCCCGTCGCACAAGCGCAACATCGGCATGGTTTTCCAGCGCTACACCTTGTTTCCGCATCTGACCGTCGGCGAGAATATTGCCTTTCCCCTGAAGGTGCGGCGCAAGTCCAAGGCCGAGGTCGATGCCAAGGTCAAGGAGATGCTACGGCTTGTTCGCCTCGAAGGCTTCGAGGATCGTAAGCCGTCGCAGATGTCGGGTGGCCAGCAGCAGCGCGTCGCGCTTGCCAGGGCCTTGTCCTACGACCCGCCGGTGCTTCTGATGGACGAGCCGCTTTCGGCGCTCGACAAGAAGCTGCGCGAGGAAATCCAGCACGAGATACGACGCATCCACCAGCAGACCGAGGTGACGATCCTTTACGTGACCCATGACCAGGAAGAGGCGCTGCGGCTTTCCGATCGCATTGCCGTTTTCTCCAAGGGCATCATCGACCAGATAGGCACCGGGCCGGAGCTTTACGCCAATCCGCGCACCCGCTTCGTCGCCGAGTTCATCGGCGACAGTGATTTCATCTCCTGCGATCTCCTGTCGTCCGATAATGGTCAGGCGACGATCTCGCTCGGCGGCAAGTCTGTGTTTGAGCGGATCCCAGTCCATGGCAAGGCGACATCAGCTGGGAAGGCGGCTCTGATGCTGCGGCCGGAGCGGATCCGGCTAGGGCGCGGCAACGGCGCGAGCGACGGCTTCAGCGCGACGGTCAGCGACATCACCTTTCTCGGCAACAATGTCCATGTAGCAACGCAAACGGCGGCTGGCGAAGCCCTGTCCGTGCGGTTGCCATTCGGCCATGAGGCAATCTCAGGCCTCAGTCGCGGCGACCGCGTCCATCTCGACTTCGATCCGGATGCCGCGCATGTGTTTTGCTGACGGTCGCGATTGAGGTGCGGCGATGGTGTGGCGCTGTCCATCCTGCTAGCCTGCGCCCGTGTCCAATGAATTCCATATCGGCCGATGCCCACTATGCCGGCAAGGGCGCCTCTTTCTGTTTCGGAATGTCGAGACGGGGGATATCTATGGCCACTGCGAAGAATGTGAGCACGGATACCTTTCACCGGATGATCTTGAAACGGAGCAAGGAGGGTTTCTGACCTTGCTTGATGATGCGGACGCCGAATGGGCGACGCAAGAAGAGGTCGCCCGGAGCGTTTGGGCAAACTATAAGCTCTGGATTATTGAAAAGTAGGCCACATAGCCCTGACAGTCGTCGGTTTATAACCAGCGGCTTGGAGACAGGCTCCGGTATCGCCAGGACGGCATTACGTGTCGCTTTAGCATATGATTATAAGCACGTGCCTCCGTTCAGAGAGTAAATTCTTCCGCTGAAGACGCCTTCAATGCGTTCGATCGATCTCTCTTGCCCCCAACATTGGTACGTCTTTGCCTTTCAAAAGACCATCAAATCTATAGGGTATTGGAATAATATGGAGAGCAGGAGACAGGAATGACATTGTCCAACACCGTCAACGAAGCGGTCAAATTCGCTTACTGGGTGCCGAATGTTTCGGGCGGCCTGGTGATTTCGAATATCGAGCAGCGCACGAGCTGGACGATCGAATATAACAGAAAGCTTGCGCAGATCGCCGAAGCCAGCGGCTTCGAATATGCCCTGAGCCAAATCCGCTTCACCGCCGGCTACGGTGCGGAATTCCAGCATGAATCGGTTGCCTTCAGCCATGCGCTGCTGGAATCGACGACCACACTCAAAGTTATCGCAGCGCTTCTTCCCGGACCGTGGAACCCGGCCCTTGCGGCAAAGCAGATCGCGACCATCAATCACCTGACCAACGGACGTGTTGCCGTCAACATCGTCAGCGGTTGGTTCCGCGGCGAGTTCGCGGCGATCGGCGAGCACTGGCTCGACCATGACGAACGCTATCGCCGGTCGGAAGAATTCATCCGGGCGCTTCGCGGCATCTGGACCGAAGACAACTTCACCTTCCGCGGCGACTTCTATCGCTTCAACGAATATTCGCTGAAGCCGAAACCGATCGATCCGCAGCCGGAAATCTTCCAGGGCGGTTCTTCACGGGCGGCCCGCGACATGGCGGCGCGTGTGTCCGACTGGTACTTCACCAACGGCAATACGCCTGCCGAGATCCGCAAGCAGGTCGACGACCTCAAGTCGAAGGCGAGGGAAAACGGCCATTCCGTTCGCGTCGGCGTCAACGCCTTCGCCATCGTCCGCGAGACGGAAGAGGAAGCCAAGGCCGTTCTTGCCGAGATCATCGAGAAAGCCAATCCGGATGCGGTGAAGGCCTTCGGTCATGAGGTGAAGAATGCCGGCAAGGCGTCGCCGGAAGGCGAAGGCAACTGGGCAAAATCCTCCTTCGAGGATCTCGTTCAGTACAATGACGGCTTCCGCTCGAACCTCATCGGCACGCCGCAACAGGTCGCGGAGCGGGTCGTCGAGCTCAAGCGCGCCGGAGCGGATCTGATCCTGCTCGGTTTCCTGCACTTCCAGGAAGAGGTCGAATATTTCGGCAAGCATGTGATCCCGCTGGTTCGTGAACTCGAAGAAGCCGGTAACGCGCAGGCGGTGGCGGCCGAGTAGAGGCTAGCCAGACCCTCAGTATATCTCGCAAGAGACCGATCATTAGAGCGTGGACCGGAAACGGTCCACGCAGCGGGAAGGTGCGCGCCGCATTCGCGCGACACCCGAAAGCCGTATGGAGGACAGCCAATGCCCGCCGCAAGTTATTCCTTCGACGCGCCGACAACCGGCGCTTTGTCGCAGGATGTTGTCGAACAGATCGGCCGCAACTCTTCGGCGTCCTTGGACGAAAAGAGTGTGCTGAACGTGTCCGAGGATACCAGTGGCCTTGCATTGCACGGGATCAGCCTGTCGTTTGGTGGGGTTGCGGCTCTTGTTGATGTCGACCTGTCGGTCAAGCCCGGCGAGATCCGTGCGATCATCGGACCGAACGGCGCCGGAAAGAGCTCGCTGATCAACGTGATCAGCGGCGTCTATCGTTCGGACCGGGGTCATGTGCGCATCGGCACCACCTCGTATCGGCATGTGCCGACCGAGAGGCTGGCATCCCTCGGTGTCAGCAGAACCTTTCAGAACCTCGCCTTGTTCAAGGGATTGAGCGTCATCGACAACGTTGTTGCTGGTCTGGCGCATCGAGTGCGCTCGACCTTTGCCGAGCAGGTTCTGGGTCTTCCGCGCGCGCGCCGGGAGGAGGCGGATACGCGCGAACGGGCAATCCGCATCCTTGAATTCCTCCATCTCGACCATGTCGGCGGCCGGCTGGCGGGGACGCTGCCCTATGGCTTGCAAAAGCGCGTCGAGCTTGCCCGCGCCCTCGTGGCCCAGCCGAAGATCCTGCTTCTGGACGAACCCATGGCGGGGATGACAGCGACGGAGAAGAACGACATGGCGGACTTCATCCGAGCCGCCCGCGATCAATACGAAACGACGGTGATCCTCATCGAGCACGATATCGGCGTGGTCATGCAGCTCTCCGACCGGATCGCCGTCCTCGATTATGGCCGCAAGATCGCCGATGGGACGCCGGATGAGATCCGTACCGACCAGAGGGTCATCGACGCCTATCTCGGCGTTGCACCGGAGAACGAAGACGGGGAGGGCATCTGATGGCGGATTTCGACTGGGCGTTTTTGATCGAAGTACTCATCGGCGGCCTGCTGTCCGGCGTCATGTATTCGCTCGTGGCGATCGGTTTCGTGCTGATCTACAAGACCTCGGGTGTGCTCAATTTCGCTCAAGGGTCGATGCTGCTGTTTGCGGCGCTGACCTTCGTCAGCCTTGTCGAACGGGGCGTGCCCTTCGCACTGGCATTCGCCATCACCTTCGTAGTCATGGTGTTGATCGGCATCACCATCGAACGTACCGTGCTGCGTCCGCTGACCAACAAACCACCGATCACGCTGTTCATGGCGACGCTCGGGCTTTCCTACATCATCGAGGGCGCGGCCCAATTGATCTGGGGCACGCAGGTCCATGGGCTTGATCTTGGGATTGAAGATGTACCCTTCGAGGTCGGCGGCGTGTTGATCAGCCAGTTCGACATTTTCGCGGCGGCCGTTGCCGCCGGGATGGTGGCGCTGCTGTCGATCTTCTTCCGCTACACGCGGATCGGCCTGGCGTTCAGGGCCGTGGCGGACGATCAGTTCGCAGCACTTGCCGTCGGGCTGAAACTGCCCTGGATCTGGGCGACGGTCTGGGCCGCCGCCGGCATCGTGGCGCTGGTTGCGGGTCTACTGTGGGGCGCGCGGCTCGGTGTCCAGTTCTCGCTGTCGCTGGTGGTGCTGAAAGCGCTTCCCGTCCTCGTGCTCGGCGGCTTCGATTCCATTCTGGGTGCAATCGTCGGCGGCCTGCTGATCGGCGCGACCGAGAAGCTCGCGGAGGTCTATATCGGCGAATATTTCGGCGGCGGCATCGAAAGCTGGTTTGCCTATGTCGTGGCGCTCGCCTTTCTGCTCATCCGCCCCTCCGGTCTTTTCGGACAAAAGCTCGTGGAAAGGGTCTGACCATGGCCGTCGTCACCGCCGATCTTCATTCCACGCAGCCGTCCTATCGCTGGCTCGCGCCGGCAGCGGTGATTGCGACTGCCTATCTCGTCGTGCCGTTCATCGGCTCGACCTATCTCTATGAAGCGATCCTCGTGCCGTTCCTGGCGCTCAGCCTTGCGGGCGTCGGTCTGAACCTGCTCACCGGCTATGCTGGCCAGGTCTCGCTCGGAAGTGCCGCCTTCATGGCGGTTGGTGCCTTTGCTGCTTATAATTTCAATCTGCGCGTCGACGGCCTGCCGCTGATCGTCAGCATTCTGCTGGCTGGTCTCTGCGCGGCGGCGGTCGGCATCGTTTTCGGCCTGCCGAGCCTGCGCTTGAGAGGTTTCTATCTTGCCGTCTCGACGCTGGCCGCGCAGTTCTTCGTGCAATGGGCGCTGACCAAGTTCAGCTGGTTTTCCAACGATTCCGCCTCCGGCGTCATCGACGCGCCGCCGCTGACGCTGGCCGGCGTCGAGTTCACAGGTCCGGTCGGACGCTATCTGTTTTCGCTCACGGTCGTCGTCGTCCTCACCTTCCTTGCCCATCGGCTGGCAACCTCGCAAACCGGCCGCAACTTCATCGCGGTCAGAGACAACGAGACGGCGGCGCGGATCATCGGCGTGCCGGTGCTGAAGACCAAGCTGCTCGCCTTTGCGATTTCATCCTTCATCATCGCGGTCGCAGGCGTTCTCTGGGCCTTCGCCTATCTGCGGACCGTGGAGCCGGCTGGCTTCAATCTCGATCGGTCGTTCCAGATCCTGTTCATCATCATCATCGGCGGACTGGCCTCGACGCGGGGGGCCTTTTTCGGTGCGGCGCTGATCGTCGTCTTCCCGCTCGTCCTGTCTCGCCTCGGCTCATTCCTGCTTGGCGACCTGTTCGATTCCGGTGTGCTCGACATGAGCCAGCGGATCGTGCTCGGCGCCCTGATCATCCTGTTTTTGATCCTCGAACCGGACGGGCTTTCCTCGCTCTGGGGCAAGATCCGAAGGCGGCTCGGCTCGGCTGTCGCCGGGCGAACCTGACCGAGGCGGAGCGTAAGCTCCCAAGACCAACAAACGCATTGCTCATTCAAACCAGATCCGGTCTTGGTGCCGGACAACACCCGGAGTGTATCCAGATATGACCATGCTTACGAAACTGAAAGCCGCAGTCATTGCGGCTGGCCTGGCCGTCTCGGCCGCCATACCGGCGGCACATGCGGACGAACAATATTTCCCGCTGCAGAGCTACCGCGTTGGACCCTATGCGGCTGGCGGCACGGGCTTCTTCGGCGGCTTCATCGATTATCTCAACCTCATCAACACGCGTGACGGCGGCGTCAACGGCGTCAAGCTCACCTGGTCCGAGGCTGAGACCCAGTATGAGGTCGAGCGCGGCGTCGAGGCCTATGAGCGCCTGAAGAGCAATCCGAACATCGCCGCCTGGAACCCGCTTTCCGTCGGCATCGCCTATGCCATGATCGACCGCATCACCCAGGACAAGGTGCCGCTGATCACTATCAACCACGGCCGCACGGATTCCACCGATGGCCGCGTCTTCCCCTATGTCTTTCCGCTGCTCCTCAACCCCTATAGCGAGACCTCGGGCATCGTGAACTATATCGCCTCCAAGCTCGGCGGTGTTGATAAGCTGAAGGGCAAGAAGATCGTCGTGCTCTATCACGGCTCGCCCTATGGCAAGGAAACCATTCCGATCTACGAACTACTGTCGCAAAAATACGGCTTCGAGCTGCAACAGATCGAAGTGCCGCATCCCGGCAATGAGCAGCAGGCGCAATGGCTGACGATCCGCCGCGCCAAGCCGGATTACGTGGTGCTGCGCGGCTGGGGCGTCATGAACCCGGTTGCCCTGAAGACGGCAGCCAAGACCGGTTTCCCCGTCGACCACATCATCGGCAATGTCTGGTCGAACTCCGAGGAAGACGCGATCCCGGCGGGCGATGCGGCCAAGGGATACACTGCGATTACGACACAGGCCTCCGGCACGGAGTATCCGATCGTCCAGGAAATCGTGAAGACCCTCTATGACAACGGCAAGGGCAATCTCGAAGACAAGAAGCGCATCGGCTCGGTCTACCACAATCTCGGTATCGTCAACGGTATCCTGAACGTCGAGGCGATCCGCATCGCGCAGGGCAAGTTCGGACACCGCACGTTGACCGGCGACGAGGTTCGTTGGGGCTTCGAGCATCTGCAGCTCGACCCGGCGCGCGTTGAAGCGCTTGGCGCCAAAGGCCTCTTCCACTCGATCAACGTCACCTGGGACAATCACGAGGGCAACGGCTACGTGACCTTCCAGCAGTGGGACGGCAAGAAATGGAATGTCGTCTCCGATTGGATCGCGCCGGATTGGGCGCTGCTGCGTCCGATCATCGAGAAGTCCTCCGAGGCCTATGCCAAGGAAAAGGGCATCAAGTTGCGCACCTCTGAAGACGCGCAGGCCGTGACGAACTGAGCCTAGTGGCCGGGTATCGGCAAGCGGCGGTTCCCCCGTTCCTTGTCGGTGCCCGGCTGCCCCGCAAACCACACAGAGATCGGGTGGATCATGGCTGGAAAAGACGTCCTTTTGAGCGTCGATGGCATCAAGGCGACCTATAATGGAGCGATCACCGCGCTCCACGGCGTCAGCTTCACGCTCCACCGCGGTGAGATTCTTGCCCTGCTCGGTGCCAATGGCGCCGGCAAGACGACGACGCTGAAAGCCATTTCGAACCTGCTTCCGGCCGAACGCGGTGAAATTACCGCCGGCAGCATCCGTTACGAAGGCCGTGATGTCACGACGGCAACGCCTGCCCAGCTCGTGCGCGCTGGTCTGGTGCAGGTGCTGGAAGGCCGGCACTGCTTTCGCAATCTGACCGTCGAGGAAAACCTCATTTCCGGCGGTCTCGGCCGCAGCGGTTCGCGTGCAGAAATTGCCTTCGACCTGGAGAAAATCTACGCGCTTTTTCCCCGATTGAAAGAAAAACGCCGCGCTCTGGCGGGTCTCACCTCCGGCGGCGAGCAGCAGATGACGGCCATCGGCCGCGCGCTGATGTCGCGTCCGGCTCTTCTGGTGCTTGACGAGCCTTCCATGGGGCTTGCGCCGATCGTCGTACAGGACATTTTCAAGACGCTGCGGCGGCTGAATGCCAAGACCGGCCTCTCCATTCTGGTTGCGGAACAGAACTCCGCGATTGCGCTGCGCTATGCCGACCGGGCGACCGTCCTCGAAAACGGCGTCGCCGTGCTTTCGGGAGAGGCAGCCGAGCTGCGCCAGCGCGATGACGTCAAGGCGTTCTATCTCGGCCAGAAATCGGCTCCCGCACCTGCCCTCACTCCAGCAAACCTTCCATCCGCCTGACTGTCCATGTTCAACGAGGAGAAATCAGCATGACGCTTTCACAGGTTAATACAGAAAACGCCGTTCAGGCCGTGCCGGCGGTGCCCCGCCCAACCGCGCCTGCCCACATCATCAAGGATGATGCCGAGGCGATCGCCGTTGCCAGGCAGCTTGCTGCCGAGTTCGTCAAGGAGTCGGCCAAGCGCGACCGTGAGCGGATCTGGCCCGTTGCCGAGCTGGATGCCTTTTCCCAAAGCGGTCTCTGGTCCATCAATGTGCCGAAGGCGTTCGGCGGCTCGGAGGTCTCCTACGCCACGCTCGCCAAGGTCATCGAGATCATATCGGCGGCGGATTCTTCGATCGGCCAGATCGCGCAGAACCATCTGGGCGTGGTCGCCGCCATCCGGACCGTGTCGGACCCCGAGCAGCAGAGACTGCTTTTCGCCGAGGTTCTGAAGGGCACCCGCTTCGGCAATGCCTTCTCCGAGTTCGGCTCAAAGCGGGCGGTCGATTTCGAAACCCGCTTCACCGATGCCGGCGATCATGTCGTCGTCAACGGGCGCAAGTTCTATTCCTCCGGCGCACTGCTTGCCCATCTCGTGCCGATCGTGGCGCTCGATGATGAGGGGCGGGCCTGGTATGCGATTGCCGAGCGCGATGCGCCCGGTCTCACCGTCATCGACGACTGGTCCTCTTTCGGCCAGCGCACGACACTGTCCGGCACCGTGCTGCTCGACAACGTCAAGGTGCCGAAGACGCATCTCGTGCCGGGATACAAGGGATATGAGGTGCCGACGGCCGATGGCGCGATCTTCCAGATCATTCAGGTGGCAGTCGACACCGGCATCGCACAGGCAGCCATCGACGAGACGGTCAACTTCGTCCGCACCAAGAGCCGCGCCTGGGTGGATAGCGGTGTGGAGAATGCATGGGACGATCCCTATACGATCCAGGCCGTCGGTGACCTGACGCTCCGGCTGCATGCGGCGCAAGCGCTTCTGGAAAAAGCCGGCTACGCGATCGACCGGGCGGTGCTGAACCCGACGGCCGATACTGTCGCCGAAGCGCAGATCGCGACGGCGGAAGCCAAGGTGCTCTCGACCGAAATCGCAATCGCGGCCACCAACAAGCTGTTCGAACTGGCGGGTACCCGCTCGACGCTCGCCGAACATAATCTCGACCGCCATTGGCGCAATGCCCGCACGCACACACTGCACGATCCGGTGCGTTGGAAATATTCGATCCTCGGCAAGTTCTTTCTGAATGGCGAGAAACCGCCGCTCCACGCCTGGAGCTGATGCGGAAAGGCCACTCCGCCTCATTGCGAGGCGGAGTGGCCGGTATCATTGCTTGCCGTCAGGGCAGGTTGACGATTTCGACCCAGTTCGCGCCGGCACTGACCGGATAACGGTCGATCGGCGTGAGCGCGCCATTCACCTGATCGATGACATAGACCGCGATCTTGTCGGATTTTTCACCGGTCGCGACCAGGAAGCGGCCCGACGGATCGATACGCATGCCGCGCGGCTGCTTTTCAGTCGGATAGTTGGTGACATAGGTCAGATTTCCGCTCCCGTCCGCAACATGGAAGAGGGCGATCTTGCTGGTGGTTCGCTCGGTCGTATAGAGGAATTTGCCGTTCGGGGTGATGCCGATATCCGCCGCCCAGACCTTCGGCTTGCCATCATCGACAGGTGCGGCAGCCGGCGTCGTGGCGTTGAATGCTGGCGGGGCCGGCGGGGCAATGCCCGGAGACAGGCCGGCGTCGGCGGGAACGGAGGCTACGCTTTCTACCTCGCTCAGCGTCCCCTTGGCGGGATCGAGCGCATAGTGGATGACGTGGCCGGTCAGTTCGGTGAGGACATAGACCGATTTTCCGTCCGGGGAGAAAATGATATGGCGAGGTCCGAAGCCCGGCTTGGTGGCGACCTGCGCCGGGCTGTTCGGCTCCAGCATGCCGGTCTCGGGATTGAGCACGAACTGAAGCACGACGTCGGAGCCGAGATTGGTCGCAAAGACATATTTGCCGGAGGGGTCGCTGACGATCGAGTGAGCGTTGCGGCCGGTCAGGATCATCTGGCGAGCGCCATCCGTGACGCGGCCATCGGCGCCGATCGGCAGCACGGCGATCTTATTTCCGCCATAGGCCGAGGTGAAGAGCAGACGTCCGGATGGATCGGTCGACACATAGGGCATGCTATCGGGCAGGGCCGCGACTGCCTCTTGCGTGAGATTGCCGGTGGCAGGGTCGATTGCCAGCGTCAGCACCCGATAGGGCTGCGAGCGCACCACGGCGTAGAGATGCTTCTTGTCAGGGCTGACGGTCATCGGCATGACCATCTTGCCCGCGTCGAAGCTCGAGCCAGGCGTCAGTGTGCCGGCTTTCTCGTCCATGCTGTAGCTGTCGATCTTTCCGTCGGTCGCGGCAGAGACGTAGACGAATGTCCTGGCAAGTGCGCTGTCGGTCGCCGTGAGTATCGCCGAGGCGGCGATGACCGAGGCAAAAATTCCAGATGATAACCTAACCACGAGTGTTCCTCCTCCTTCCAAAAGACTGATCGCCGGCTTTGCCGACGATCATTTTCTACGGGACTATGATTTACGCGGCCTTGGCTGTCTCGATGATCTTCGCGAGAGCTGCCAGTTCCTCCGGCGTCAGGTCGGTCAATGGCGGGCGCACAGGCCCGGGATCCTGTCCGAGCACGCGCAGGCCGGCCTTGATGATCGAGACCGCATAGCCCTTCTTCCGGTTGCGCAGGGCAACGAACGGAAAGAAGAAGCCCTTGAGGATTTCATCGACGGTTGCCTGGTCGCTGGTCCGCAGCGCGCCATAGAAGCGCTGGGCGAGCGCCGGTACGAAGTTGAAGACGGCGGAGGAATAGGTCGTGACGCCGGCCGCGAAATAGGCCTGGGCGTAGACTTCATGCGTCGGCATGCCGCCGACATAGACCAGACGATCCTGGAGCTTGGTGGTGATCTCAATCACCTTGTCGACATCGCCAACGCCGTCCTTGAAGCCGATGAGGTTCGGGCACTCATCGGCAAGCCGCGCGATGCTGTCGGCGTTGAGGACGGCATTGTCGCGATTGTAGACGATGACGCCGATGCCGACGGACTGGCAGACCGCCTTGACGTGGGCGATCAAGCCTTCCTGTTCCGCAAACATCAGGTAAGGCGGCAGCAGGAGCAGGCCATCGGCGCCCGCTTTCTCGGCCGCCTTGGCGATCTCGACGGCGATCGCGGTGCCGTATCCGGTTCCCGAAATGATCGGCGTGTTGCCGGCGACCGCCTTTGCTGCCTGAACGACCTGCGGGACTTCGGCGGGACTAAGGGAGAAGAACTCCCCGGTGCCGCCGGCGGCGAACAGCGCGGCTGCATCGTAGCCGGACAGCCATTCGACATGGTGGCGATATTTCGCCTCGTCGAACTTCAACTCGTTGTCAAAATGGGTGACGGGGAAAGACAGCAGACCACTGCCTACGGCCTTTTTCAGTTCAATCGGGTTCATCTTGGAATCCTGTTATCGATTGGTATGGGCAATGGTTCTCAGGCGCCTTCGAGCGACTGAACGAGGGCGGCGATGTAGCCGTAGCAGTAGGCGAAGGCGACGCCGGTCGGGTCGCGGCCGCTGATCGTCGGTACGTGATCGGGCATCAGCATGTATTGATAGCCGATCTCCTTATAGATCCGGGTGGAGCGGACCATGTCCATGTCGCCTTCGTCCGGGAAGGTCTCCATGAAGGACAGCTTCCCGCCGCGGATGTTGCGGAAGTGGACGTTGAAGATCTTGCCGCGCGTGCCGAACCAGCGGATGATGTCGTCGATTTCCTCGCGCGGGTTGTCGAGCATCTCGCCGATCGAGCCCTGGCAGAAGTTGAGGCCGTGATAGGGGCTTTCACGCATCAGCACGAATTTCTTCAGGCCTTCCACCGTGCCAAGGACACGCGTCACGCCGCGATAGCCCGGCGGCGTATAGGGATCGTGCGGATGGCAGGCGAGGCGGACGCGATTGCTCTCTGCTACGGGAACGACGCGCTCGAGGAAATAGTCGATCCGCTCCCAGTTCTCGTCTTCCGACAGGACGCCGGCAAGGCCGGGTGCGGCCTGGTGATCCGCCTTGTCCCAGCGGAAGCTCGCATTCTTCGAACCGCCGCGTCCCAGTTCCTCCGGCGTGCGGGGAATGCCGATCAGGTTGAGGTTGTATTTCGCAGCCGGGATCCCGGCTGTGGCAACATCCTCGATCAGCTTGCAGACGGCATCGATCTGCCGGTCACGATTGGGGCCGGCCAGCAGGATGTCGGGATAGGAGGCCTGCTCGATCGGGTTGGAAGGCAGGGGCAACTGGATCATATCCAGGATGAGCCCATAGCTTTCGACCTTGTCGCGGAGACGTTCCAGATCGGAGAGCGTCCAGCTCTCGGGCTTTCCGGGCGGGTCCGCACAAATATGCTTCAGCCCCAATTGCGCGAAAACGCGGTAATCATCATCGTCCCGCGCGCCGACCTGTGTTCCTACATACACTGAGCGTCTCTCCCATGAGATTGTTTGATGTCATATGACATAATATGAATCTCATGGAGTGTCGAGTGCTATTGCTGCTCGGCAAGCATTCGATAGCGTCTTTGGCTCGCGAGCATATGTGCCCGCATCGCCTGTCGCGCGCGTTCCGGATCCTGTTCGGCGATCGCCGCAAGGATTTCGCCGTGTTCGGCGTGGACCTTGGCGAGATAGGCGGGATCATTGGCTTCCGGCAGGTTTGGAAACTGCCTGCGCGGAATGGTTCGTGCACCGAAATGCCTGAGAACGTCCACGTAAAACCGGTTGTTCGTGGCGGCGGCAATCGCCATGTGGAATTCGTAGTCCGCCTCCACGGTCGGCTGGCCCAATTCGATGAGAGTAGCCATTTTCCGGTTGGCAGCGCGAATCGCCGCCTCCTGCTCGGCGGTGCGGCGATAGGCGGCGATTGCGGCTGCCTCGCCCTCGGCTGCCATGCGAAACTCCAGCAATTCCAGGGTTTCCGGGATGCTCTTGATCTCTACCGGTGTTAGCGACAATCCGGGGCGTTCAGCGAGATCGGCAACAAACACGCCCTTGCCCTGGATCGGCTTGACGAGGCCAGCGGCGCGAAGATCGGCGATCGCCTCGCGCACGACCGTGCGGCTGACGCCGAATGTCGCCTCGAGCTGCGGCTCCGTCGGCAGTTGATCGCCCGTGCGAAGCTTGCCGGTCTCGATCTGAGCGCGCAGCTGATCGATCACTTGTTGTGCCAGTCTTTGCCGGCCCCGGCTGAGTGTTGTCATTCCTGGTCCCCCGGTTCATTTGCATCAAGCCATCCGTGCGGTCTTGCAAACCCTATCGATCTTCGATAAATCATCATACGACATACGGACGACATCATACGTATTCTATACTAATCCAGGGAGGAGGCATAATGAAGCACTTTTCGAAGGCGATGTTTATCGGCGCTGCAATTGGCATGCTGACGCTAACGGCGCCACAGCTTCAGGCTGCCACGCCTAAGGATCAATTGGTGATCGGGACGTCGCTTGCGCAGGTGCTTTCCCTCGATCCGCAGCAGGCCACCGAACCCAAGGCACTCGAAATCCTTGCCAACCTCTACGATCGTCTTGTCGCGACGACGGCGGACGGCAAGATCGTGCCGCAGCTGGCGGAGAGCTGGACGGATGACGGCAAGTCGCTGACCCTGAAATTGCGCGATGCGGCCTTCGTTTCCGGCAATCCGGTCACCGCCAACGATGTCGTCTTCTCACTCACCCGGCTGCTGAAACTCAACCAGTCGGGCTCCTCCTATTTCAAGCGCATCGGCTATTCCAACGAGACGATCGCCGAGCAAATTCATGCGGTAGACGCTAAGACGGTGCGTATCGATCTGACGGACAAGGTGACCACCGAAGGCCTGCTCTATCGGCTGGCGCTCGGCGTTTCGAGTGTCGTCGATAGCGTCGAGGTGCAGAAGCATGTTGTAGACGGCGATTCCGGAAATGCCTGGCTGCGCACCCATTCGGCCGGTTCCGGGCCGTTCACGCTGAACAAGTGGACCCCGAACGAGATTGTCCTCCTGGATGCCAACAAGGCCTATGTCGGCGGAGTGCCGAAGATGCGCCGCGTCATCATCCGCCATGTGCCGGAAAGCCAGGTCGAAAGGTTGATGTTGGACCGAGGCGATATCGATATCGGTAATGCTCTGTCCAAGTCCGACCTCGAAACCTTCGAGACCAAGAGCAATTTCGTTATCCAGCGCGTGCCGACGGGCGGCTTCTATGTGCTGGCGATGAATGCCGGCAACCAATATCTCGCGAACCCCAAGGTTCGTGAAGCCATTGCCTATGGCATCGACTACAAGGGCATCGAAAAGACCATTATGGGTCCTTACGGACGGGCAAGGAATATTCCTGTTCCGGAAAATTTCGAATACGCACTACCGAACCCGGATTGGCACCTCGATGTCGACAAGGCAAAGCAATTGCTGGCGGAAGCTGGTTTCAAGGACGGCTTTTCGCTGACGCTGAAGACGATCTCGCAGACGCCGCGCATCGATCTGGCCACCGCTATCCAGGCCTCGCTCGCCCAGATCGGCATCAAGGTCGAAATCCAGCAGGGCAATGGTTCTGAAATCATCGCCGCCCACCGTTCGCGCAACTTCGATCTGTTGTTGCCGCAGACAAGCGCGCTGATGCCGAACGTGCTTGGCTCCATGGACGATTTTGCCAACAATCCCGACAATAGGCTTGAAGCCAACAATGCCGGCAATTTCGCCTGGCGCTCGGCCTGGGACATCCCGGGGCTGACGGCGCTGGCCCAGAAGACCTCCGTCGAGCCTGATGCCAAGAAGCGCGCGGAACTCTATGCGCAGATGCAGCAGATGTTCGTCGACCTGAAGCCGGCTCTGCTGCCGCTCTTCGAACGGTTCGAGCCCCTCGTTCTCTCCGGCAGGGTCAAGGGCTATCTCGGTCATCCCAACCAGATGACCCGTCTTGAAAATGTGACCAAGGCTGAGGCCGAATAAGCAATCGAAAGCAGCCGATCATGAAGGAACTATCCGTAGCCGAATTCGGCCGACGCATCGCGCATCTGATCGTCAGCCTGTTCATCCTCCTATGTGTCACCTTCGTGATCGGCCGCGTCCTGCCGGCCGATCCGGTGGGAGCGATCGTCGGCGAGCTGGCCGACCCCGCCGCCTATGCGGCGATGCGCCAGCGGCTTGGACTGGATCTTCCCCTTTACGAGCAATTCTTCATCTACCTGAAGGGCCTTGTCCACGGCGATTTCGGCACGGCAATCCTGACGGGAAATCCCGTCTCTGCCGATCTTGCCCAGGCTTTTCCCGCGACATTCGAGCTTGCAACGTTTGCCGTCATCATCTCGACCTTCGTCGGCGTACCGCTTGGCCTGGTCGCGGCGCTGTACCGTGACCGGCTCATCGATAAGGTCGCCCGCGTCGTCTCTCTCGTCGGTCATTCCATTCCGGTCTTCTGGTTCGGGATCGTCGGGCTTGTCGTCTTCTATGCGGGCCTGAACTGGGTCGGCGGTCCGGGCCGGGTCGATGTCTATTATGAGGGCATCGTCACGCCGCGAACCGGCCTGCTGTTGGTCGACAGCCTCTTGCAGGGCGAGACGGATATTTTCTGGAATGCGCTCAGCCACATCATCCTGCCGGCCTTCATCCTAGCCTATGCGGCGGTCGCCTATATCACCCGCATGACCCGCAGCTTCACCCTGGAGCAGCTTAGCCAGGATTATGTGATCGCGGCCCGCGCCAAGGGCGTCAGCCCGGCTGGGACAATCATCGGTCATGTTCTGCCTAATATCGCCGTGCAGCTCATCACCATTCTCGCGATCTCCTATGGTGGGCTCCTTGAGGGTGCGGTGGTGACCGAAATCGTCTTCTCCTGGCCGGGTATCGGCCAATACATGACGAATGCACTGATGATCGGCGATATGAACGCCATCCTCGCCGCGACCATCATTGTCGGATTCTTCTTCATGTTCCTGAATTTCCTTGCGGATATCGCCTATGCGGTCTTCGATCCGCGCACCAGGGAGGCCGCTCGATGAGTGATGCGATCCATGTGGACGTAACTGTTCGTCCGCCAAATTTGATGAGCCGTGTGGCAACGTCGCTGAAAAGCGCCGGCGGCAAGCTGACGCACGAGCCACTCGGTCTCGTGGGCTTCATCATCCTTGGCCTTTTATGCCTGATCGCGATCTTTGCGCCGCTCCTGGCGCCGTATGATCCAAACATGCAGGTGCTCGCCAACGCTTTGCAGCCGCCGAGCCTTGCGCATCCGGCCGGCACGGACGAATTCGGACGCGATATCCTCAGCCGGCTGATCTTCGGCACGCGCATCACCATCCAGACGGTGCTGTCGATTTCCGTGATCGTCGGGCCGATCGGCCTTGTGATCGGCGTCGTCGCCGGTTTCTTCGGAGGTCGCGTCGATGCGCTTTTGATGCGCGCCACCGATATCGTGCTGTCCTTTCCGTCGCTGATCCTGGCGCTGGCTTTTGCGGCGGCACTCGGCGCTGGTCTGACAACGGCGATCATCGCGATCTCGCTGACGGCCTGGCCGCCGATCGCGCGGCTGGCGCGCGCCGAGGCGCTCGTCGTCAGGAACACCGACTATGTTGCTGCGGCGCGGCTATACGGTGCCTCTCGGCTGCGTATCCTGTTTTTCTATATCGCGCCGATGTGCATCCCCTCGGTCATCGTGCGTCTGACGCTCAACATGGCAGGCATCATCCTGACGGCGGCGTCGCTCGGCTTCCTCGGGCTTGGCGCCCAGCCGCCCGCGCCGGAATGGGGCGCGATGATTTCCAACGGGCGCAAATATATGCTCGATTTCTGGTGGGTCGCCGTCATGCCCGGCATTGCGATCCTTCTGGCAAGCCTCGCCTTCAACATCGTCGGTGACACCCTGCGTGATATACTGGATCCCCGCCATGCAAGATCGTGATCCCCATCCCGTCCTCGCGGTCAAAGGTCTGAACGTCCGGTTCGGACGCAACTCCCTGGCGGCCGTCTCCAATGTCAGCTTCGATGTCGGGCGCGAACGCGTCGGGATCGTCGGCGAATCCGGCTCCGGAAAGTCGACAACGGGCCGTGCAATCATGCGCTTGCTGCCACCGATCGCGAGCGTTGCGGCCGAACGCATGGATCTGGACGGCGTCTCCCTGCTCGACAGGTCGGAGCGCCAGATGGGCGCCCTACGCGGCAAGGATATTGCGCTGATCATGCAGGACCCGCGCTATTCTCTCAATCCGGTGCTGACTGTCGGCAAGCAGATCGCCGAGGCGGCGCGGCTTCACATGGGATTGCGAGGCAGCAAGGCGAAGGATGCGGCGCGGGCCATGCTTGAACGCGTCCGCATCAGCGATCCAGAGCGCGTGATGGCACTTTACCCGCATCAGATCTCGGGCGGCATGGGCCAGCGTGTCATGATCGCGATGATGCTCCTGGCAAAGCCGAAACTGGTGATCGCCGACGAGCCGACTTCCGCACTCGATGTCAGCGTTCGCAGAGACGTGCTCACCCTGCTCGACGAACTGGTCCGCGAAAACAATTCCGGGCTGCTGCTCATCAGCCATGACATCCGCATGGTCGCGGCCTTCTGCGAACGCATCATCGTCATGTATTCCGGCCGGATCGTCGAAACCCTGACACGCCTGGAAGATGCGCAGCATCCCTATACGCGTGGCCTGATGTCGGCACTGCCGGATCCGCACAAGCCAGTGCGCCGCCTGGCGGTGCTCGACAGGGCGAAGCTTGATCTGGAGACCAGCCGATGATTAGCGTGCGTGATCTTGATGTCGTCTTTACCTCCGGCAAGACCGAAAACCATGTCGTCCGGCGGGTGAGCTTCGACGTGGGGAAGGGTGAGACCCTGGGGATCGTCGGCGAGTCCGGCTGCGGCAAATCGACGGTGCTGCGCTGCCTCTCCGGCATGGAAAAAGGCTGGTCCGGTGAAATAAAGCTCGCAGGAAAACCCGTGGGCAAGATCCGGTCGCGCGACGAGCTGCGGCATGCCCAGATGGTGTTTCAGGATCCCTATGGATCGCTGCATCCCCGGCATCGCATCGGGACGGCGCTCTCCGAGCCATTGCGGGCGATGGGGCATGGCGATGTCTGGGCGAAGGTGGACAAGGCATTGCGTCAGGTCGGCTTGCCGCCGGCCTTCGCCAACCGCTATCCGCACGAGCTTTCCGGCGGCCAGCGCCAGCGCGTCGCGATCGCCCGTGCGCTGATCCTGTCGCCGCCGATCCTCTTGCTTGACGAGCCGACCTCGGCGCTCGACGTCTCGATCCAGGCCGAAATCCTCAATCTCCTGGCCGACCAGCGTGAAGAGCGCTCCCTGACCTATGTCCTCGTCAGCCACGATCTCGCCGTCATCGCGCATATGTGCGACCGGGTGCTGATCATGAAGGGCGGCACCTTCGTCGATGAGCTGACCAAGGCCGATCTGCAGGCGGGCATAACGCATGATGCCTATACCCGCGAGCTGTTCGAGGCGAGCTTCCTTTGACGCGGATATAGGCTGTAGGGCCGGTGCTGACAGCCTACTTGTCGGCGCCGTTATAGTACTGGATTTCCAGCGAGTTTAATTCGATCGCCGGGACGCAGCGCAGGTTGACCGCCCGCGTCGGCGTGCCATCGGGGCTCGTGGCCATAGAGAATGGCTGCGTACCGCAATCGACGCAAAATTGATGGTCGATTCTGTGGGTATTGAATTTATAGCTACGCAGTGAATCCTCGCCACTATCCAGCGTGAACTTCCCCGTCGGGAAGAAGGCAAGCAACATGCCCTTGCGGCGGCAATACGAGCAGTTGCAGCTGAGCGCCTGGCTCGGCAGATCGGCGTCGACTGTGAACGCCACTTTTCCGCAGTGACAAGTTCCTTGGAATGCCATTTTTTATCCTCCCGATTCTCGAATCGTTGCGCGGATATTCTGTAATATCCCGTCGCAACATATCTCAATATTATCGAACACAGCATTACACTCGTATTTGCTATTCTAGAGGAGCCCCAATCTCTGGAATATGATCGTGTCACAAAAATCCGATGGCAGGACGAGGGTCCTGCTCTGCCCGTCTGGTAGCAACGCAGGCGCCACCGCCAACACTATCTTGAGGTCCCAATGCTTCGCGGTGACGGCAGCTGCTTTTCGATTGGCACAGGTCATGGAAGCATCAGCGTGACATATCAGTATCCAGGTGAGATAATTTCGCGCGCGATAGACCGTGCGATGGGCACTCAAACGAAGGCAGCGGCCTCCGAAATGGCAATGTTCGACCAACCTCATATTCTGATCGTCGAAGACGATACCGACATAGCGCATATGCTGGTCGAACTGGTGAAGAGCAATGGCTTCGAGGCGACATCGGCAGCAAGCGGCGGCGAGATGGATCGCTTGCTGGCGCGCCACAAGTTCGACCTGATCGTCCTCGACGGTATGCTTCCCGGCGAGGACGGCTTCAGCATCTGCCGGCGACTGCGCTCGTCCCGATCGATTCCGATCCTGATGCTGACAGCGTTGCGAGAGGATGTCGACCGCATCCTGGGCCTTGAGCTCGGCGCCGACGATTATGTCACCAAGCCTTTCAATTCCCGTGAGCTCGTGGCTCGCATCAAGAGCATCCTGCGACGGGCATCACTTTCCCAGCAGCCGGAGGAGGACGTCGCGCCGATGACGTTTGCGGGTTGGCGCATCGATCCGAAAAGCCGGCAGCTTTTCGACGCCGAAGGCGCCGAAGTCTCCATGACGACTGCGGAGTTCGACCTGCTTTGGGCGTTTTGCAGCAATCCGAACAAGGTGCTGACGCGCGAACAGCTTCTGTCCATGACGCATGCCGGATCGGCAGGCCCGGTCGAACGCAGCATTGATGCCCATATCAGCCGCGTCCGCCAGAAGATCGAACCCAACCTCAAGGATCCGACCTTTATCAAGACGGTGCGTCTGGGAGGCTATCTGTTCGCCTCCAAGGTGGAGCGTCTGCCGTGAAGGGTCTTCGCACCGCCTCCATACGAACGCAGATACTCGTATTGGCGACGTTGCTCATCATCCTGGTTTCCGTTGTGGCGACGCTTTCCGAGCCGTTTATCTACGGCCGGCATGACAAGGGTGTTGCGATCGGTTTGTTGGCGGGACGAATTGAAAGAGTGCTGGACCAGTATCGACGCGCCAGTTCACCCGACGAGGAAGATGCCGCCTTAAAGTTCGCCGCAACCCTCGGGATTTCAGCGGACAAAATGTCGGCAAGTCAGATCCCTCCGCAAAGCGAGGATGCTGCTGCGTCGAACGACATCGTCGAGCGGGTAAGATCAGTGCTCGAAATCGGTGTGTTCAAGGCAATTGAGAACGTCTTTGCCGATCGGTCTGCGGGGAATATCCTGATCGTCAAAGTCGATGCTGATCGTGCGCTGGTTTTTCACTTGCCCGTGTTCCCCAACTATCTCTGGCTTTTCCCCGCCATGGCCAGCGGGATTTTGAAGATCGTCGTTCCGCTGGCGCTCATGGCCTATTTCAGTAGCTGGCTCATTACCCGGCCGGTGGTCCGGTTCGCCGCCGCCGCCGAGCGGGCAAGCATGGACGACAGCCTGGAAAAGCCGTTCGTGGCTGACGGCGCCTCGGAAATGAGAAGCCTGGCCGCCTCGCTCAATGTGATGCGAAGCCGAATATTGGAGATGGTCGACAGTCGAACGCGCATGCTCAGTTCCATCAGTCATGATCTGAGAACACCGCTGACCCGTCTGCGGATGCGCGCCGAGCGCTGCGAGCAACCCGAGCTTCAGCGTCAGATGCTCGCCGATATCGCCACCTTGGGCTCGATGATCGACGAGAGCCTGACGTTTCTGACAAACGCCTCCCATAGCGTGCCTTCGCGCAAGGTGGATATTTCAAGCCTCCTTCAGACGATCGCGACCGATTTTTCGGACACCGGCATCGAGGTGGGCTTTAAAGGCCCCCGCCGGCTTACCTGCATCTGCAAGCCGCAAGCCATCACCAGAGCGATTACCAATGTCGTCGAGAATGCCTCCCGCTATGCGACCGAGATTGAGATCGAGTTGCAAAGCGCCAGTAATGGCGGGGTTTTGATCAGAGTGAGCGACAACGGCCCCGGCTTGACAGATGCACTCAAAGTGCGGGCTCTGGAACCTTTCTTCAAGGCGGACAAAGCCCGAACGACGGGAATGGGCGGCGGCTTTGGCCTTGGCCTTCCGACCGCGGAAGGGATTGTCAGGAAGGGGCATGGCGGGACGCTCAAACTGCTCGACCGCAAGCCCAATGGCCTGATCGTCGAAATCACCCTGCCGCCAACCCAGGACGAGACGATGGGACGACTTGCGGGCGATCCGAAGAAGGTCCCGTCTACGAGTTGAGTTTCTATTCTTCGCGGTCCACTTTCGGCCGGCTATCGCGCCTCCTATGCTCTCCCCCGAGCGGCGACAGCCCCTTTGACGTTCCGCCATCATCTTCGCGAACATTTCCATATATTAAAGAAAACACTGCAACACACCGTTTCAATAGAACTGGCTCTGGCAACACTCTGCCATATTTTCCAGGAGCCAAATCTTTGCTGAGAACACCCACCATCAGTGTCGCGCTGATCGCCCTGTGCGCGACCGTCGCGGGATGCACCACCGCTGACCCCACCGTTTACGCAGGCCTGGCCTCGGCACCGCAGCTTCAACCGAATCCGGACGATAAAGGCGGCCGCGTACCCTATAGGTACAAGGGCAATGTCGACTGGAGGCAGTACAACAAGATCATCGTCGATCCCGTCACTGTCTATAACGGTCCGGACAACCAGTTCGTGAAGATTGCCGACGAAGACAAATCGGTCCTTGCCGGTTACATGCAGGAACAATTCACGCAAAAGCTGCGGACGCGCTTTGCCGTCGTCAGCAATCCCGGCCCCGGCACGCTCCGGCTCCATCTGACGCTGACAGGCGCCAAGGATACCACCCCGGTCCTCGGACCATTCTCGCATCTTGATGTCGGCGGCAATGCAATCAATGCCGTTCAGGCCGTTCGTGGTCGCGAAGGAACGATGGCAGGCTCGGTGAACTATGCCGTCGAAATTTACGATGCGCCGAGCAATCGTCTGCTCTCGGCCTATGTCGCCAAGCAATATCCGAATGCAATGAACGCTGGCGCGACCTTTTCCCGCTTGAAGGGCTCCAAGATCGGGATCGAGAAGGGTGCCGACGCTCTGCTCGAGCAGTTGCAATAGACAGCACGGCGATCGGCCCTGGTGCGGGCAAACGCACTATTGATATGTGTCGGGAAACGCATTCTGCTTTGCGTTTCCCGACTTTAACCGAGTGCCTTTGACTGCGCGTGGCACAATCTCAATCGGCGTCGAAAATCTCTGTCAAAACCTCGAGAAGCCGGAGCACGTCCGGATGATCGCAGGAGTAATATCTGAACTGCGCCTCGCTGCGAAATTTTATGATTCCCGATCGATGAAGACGCGTCAGATGCCGGCTCAAGGCCGGCTGAGATATGCCTATCCTTCGGGCCAGGCTGTTAACATCCTGTTCTTGGTCCGACAGGAGAACGCAAACCTGCAGCCTGCTCGGGTTGGCAAGCTGGCTGAGAAGATCTGCATGCCATGACAGGCGTTCGTCTCGTGTTGCGTGATCTGAATACATGGAACGATCGATTGTTAGGAACGAATCGGGTGGGCTTGCGGGGAACCCCATGATCCTCCGACGGTACTCGCACTGGCTGTAGAGTTTTATTCTAATTTGTTACGATATGTTGCGTCTTGCGAGGGGCTTCCGGCTGAGCATCTCTGACGAACGATGCACGCCAAACCGTCGACTGAATGTATCGATGTATCACCACGAAGGCCGCTTGCGACAAACTGTAACAAAAACGAACCGATTGCCTTGTTTTGGTCCGGCTTTTGACATCACGCTGCTAATTAGACCGGTTATCTCTGTGTCTAGCGAACAGGAGGTAGCCATGACTTATAAAGAATTGACGATAGCCGATGTTCTCAACGATCCGTTGATCCGACAGGTAATGCGCGCGGATCAGGTGTCCCTGACCGGAATGACGAACCTGCTGCAGGATGCAGCGCATAGGCTGAAAAGCGCGAAAACATTGCGCGGCAAGGCGGATATCGGCTTGCCGGGCGGTATAAACCCGATCGCGGTGGCCAACGTGGCTTGCAATGATGCGTGGCGGCCACATCAATCGTGTGGCCGTTGATGATCGCTTTCGCTGAAGCCCAGCTTCCAAAAACTGACGGCGCGCGTATTCGCGCGTGAGAGGCCGAGATCTTTGCGCCAATAGGTCCTGAGAGCCCGCGCCGTCGCTGATTCCGCTCCGGCCCACAGGCCGAACGATACGTCGCTAGGCGGCCGGATAGCCTTCACTGCCTCTTCGAGCAGCAGCGAGCGCCCGGCGGCCTCGCCGTTTCTATGCAGCCATCTGATATCCATGCCGGCCGGACCCGGAAGCGTCTGTTCCTCGCCCTTGTCGGCCACCTCGATCAGGACAATGCCCTGTGCCGTCTCGGGCAGGGCTTCGAGCATGCGGGCAATAGCGGGAATGGCGGTCTCGTCACCGGCCAGTAGGCACCAGTCCATCGCCGGCATGCTGCCACCGCCGGGACCCATCATGCCGATGACATCGCCGGAACGCGCCGCCTCGGCCCAGGCGCTGGCCACGCCCTGGTCGCCGTGCAGCACGAAGTCGACATCGATCTCGCCGGCGGCAACGTCAATGCGTCGGATCGTATAGGTACGGGTCGTCGGCCGCTTGCCGTAGGGCGGCCAGGCCGGGCGCCCGTTCGGGCCGAGAACTGGCCATTCGGGAACCTCAAGGTCGGCCGGCGGAAACAGCAGCCAGATATGGGGATCGCCGGTGGTGAACCAGTCGAGGTTCTCACCCTTCAACGTAATGCGGCGCATGCGCGCCGTCAGATCGGCGACGGCTGCGACCGTCATGATCCGCAGATTGGGAACGACGCTGCTGTCGCAACCGTCGCCGCTCCAGCGAATATCCGGCTTCTCGCGCCAGGCGAATTCCTCGAGATGGCTCGTCATCACATCCCTGACGGTCGCGAGCGATGGCAGGTCTCCGGCTTCCGCGTATAGACGCAGGCCCTGTTCGGTGACATCCATCGTGCCGATCCCCCAGGGGAATACGGCGCTTCCCATATTTCCCGAAAACGTGGTCGGCACTTCCTCGGCGAAATGTTCGAAGACCTCAGCGAGATATTGTTTCGGCGTAGGCAGGGCGACTTCGGCGCGGGATGTCAGCTTTGTCATGAGGCGGTAAGTCCTGAGTTGGCGATGCGAGGCGGAGCGATGGCGGGATCCGCGCTTCGGCGGGAGAGGGGTCATGGATCGCGAAGATCGGCCCAGTAGGTTCCTTGCATCGGAACCGCGAGAAATTTTTCGTTGATCTCCGACAGCGTCCGTTGCGGGTCGATATCGGCGAAGAGATCCGGGTGAAACCACTTCGCCATCGCCTCGACCGCAAGCACATTGGTTGGAGAATGGAAGAAGAAGAGCCAAAGCGCATGCGCGCGGCCCTTTGCGAAAGCCGAGAGCGTTCCGATCCCCGGCTCCTGCGCCGCGTCCTTCAGCGCGGAATGAACAAGCTCCGTGGAAGCGCCGGGGCCGATCATAAAGCCGCCGCTGCCGGGAAGATCGGCTCCGCCGGCGGCGATATAGACGTCCGGGTCCTGCGACAGGACATATTCCAGGCTGAGCTGGCCAGTCGCACCCTTGATGACCGATTTCGCGATATTCTCGCCACCGGCGAACTCGATGAATTCACCGACCTTGCCGCCAGCCGACCAACAGCACTCCCAGCCGCCGGCGCGGGCATGCAGGAAGACCTTGGGTCTGACGACATAGGCTCCGGCCAATCGCTCCGAAATTCGCCGCATATGGCTCTCGTAGAAATCGATATAGGCCTCGGCACGACCTTCCTGCCCGAGCGCCTTGCCAAGAATCCGCATGCTGGCGGCGGTATTCTTGATCGGGTCGTTGAAGAAATCGACATAGGCGACAGCGACGCCGGCCGCGCTCAACTGCGTCTCCATGGTGGTGGACGTGCCGAACCACAGCGGGACAATGACAAGGTCCGGCCGGAGGCTCAGCGCCTTTTCGACCGAGAACGTATCGGCGGTCGTCCCGCCAACAACCGAGATGTCCGCCATACGGGGAAAGCGCTGCTTGTATTGGCCATAAGTCGATGGGTCGAACCGAACGAAATTATCCGCCCAACCGACGATCTGATCCGTCGGATCGGACTCGAGCAGGGCCAAGGCCATCAGCAACTGGCCATCGGCGAGGATGATGCGGCGGGCCGGGTGGGGCAGTTCGATCGTCCGTCCGGCAATGTCGGTGAAGATCACGGGCTCTGCATTCGCCGCCGCCGCGCCGCAGATGATCGCGGTGCAGGCGACAATGATCAATATGCCGCGCGCGACGAGACGCGCGCGGTAGACTGCCATTGTCCGAAGCAGGAGGTTCAGCCCGAGCACTTGCACTACCACCGATATTTCAGATTGGCGGTAATCGTCCGGCCGTTACCGTAGAAGCACGAAGTCTCGCTCCAGCACGACGACACGAAGGTCTTGTTGAACAGATTGGTCGCGTTGACCGATAGCTGCAGATTTTTCATATCCGGGTTCAGTTTGCCGAAGTCATAGCGCAGGGCAGCGTCCACCAGCGTGTAGGCGGGAACCTTCAAGCTGTTGGCGGCATCGCCATAGGACGAACCGACATAGCGGACACCGGCTCCGAGGCTGAGGCCATCCAATGTGCCGTCGTCGAATTCATAGTTGCCCCAGAGCGAGGCGAGGTTGCTCGGCACGCCATAGGGGCGCTTGCCCTGATAGGTCGTGTCCTCGGTATTCTTGATGTCGATATGGGAATAGGAGGCGATCAGGCTCAGATTGTCGTTGACGTTGACATGGGCTTCGAGTTCGACGCCGCGCGACCGGACCTCACCCGTCTGCACGGAGGCATAGGGATGCGACGTATCCGGGTCCGCCGTCTTTACGTTCTGCTGGGTGATGTCGAACAGCGATGCCGTGAGGAAGCTTTCCCAGCCATCCGGCTGGTATTTGACGCCGACTTCATATTGCTCGCCCTTGGTCGGCTTGAACGGATTGCCGGACCAGTCCGTGCCCAACACCGGCTCGAAGGATGTCGAATAGCTCGCATAGGGCGCGATGCCGTTGTCGAAATTATACATAAGCGCCGTGCGCCAGGAGAAAGCCTTGTCCGACTGGGGCACGTAGGCCGGCGCATAATTGTTGCGGGTTTCGGCGTCGACCCAATCGCCACGGATACCCGTCAACAGCGACAGGTTGCCGAGTTTCATCTGGTCCTGAACGTAAACGCCGGTCTGGTTGAGCTTCTGGCTGGTCACATAGTCGAGGCTCGGCGATGCGATGGTCTGGTAGTAAACTGGATTGAGTACGTCGAGCGGATCGACCGCCCCATAACCCATCTTCACGTCGGCATTGTTGCGGCGATAGTCCAGCCCGAACAGCGCGGTGTGCTGGATCTCGCCCGTCGAAAATTCGGCCTGGGCCTGGTTGTCGATGGCGAGACCATCGAAGGATTCGACCGAATGGATCGACATGCGCGACAGTTGGGTTGGCGTCAGCCATCCATTCTGGAAGACCGACTTGTAATCATAGTCGGCATGCATGAAGCGCAGGTTCTGCCGCACGGTCCAGATGTCGTTGAAGCGATGCTCGAATTCGTAGCCGATCGAATATTGCGATCGCTGCGACTGGTCGAAATTCGGATCGGCCTCGGTGAAGTTGCGCGACAGCTTGCCCCAGGATGCTGATTTCACTGTGCCGACATAGGGAAGATAGTTGAAATTCCCGGCATTCGGATCGCGCTGGGCATTGCCGAGAATGGTCAGCTTGGTGTCGCCGTCCGGCTGCCATGTTACCGCCGGAGAGATCGAGAGGCGCTGATCCTTAGCGAAATCGACCTGGGAATCCGCGTCACGCGCAACACCTGTCAGACGATAGAGCACCGTGTTGTCATTATTGACTGGACCGCTGAAGTCGAAGCCGATCTGCTTGCGGTTGAAGGTGCCGTATTGCAGGTCGACCTCGTGAAGAGGCTCTTCCGTCGGCCGCTTGCTCCAGAGATTGACCACGCCACCCGGATTGACGGCGCCGTAAAGGATGGAGGAGGGGCCTTTCAGCACCTCGACCCGCTCCAGCATATAGGGGTCGATCGAGGGCGCGATGTAGTAAATGCCGCGCGGCATGCGCAGCCCGTCCATCAGCCCGACCCAGTTTGCCTCGGAGCCGCCGGGCGTGCCGAAGCCTCGGATGTTGGGATAGTCATAGCGTCCGGTGCGCGTTTCGGCGGCGACGCCCGGCGTATAGCGCAGCGCCTCGGAAACCGTCTTTGAGTTCTGGTCTTCCATCTGCTTGCGCGTGACGACGGAGACCGATTGCGGCGTTTCGATCAAGGGCGTGCCGGTCTTGGTTCCCGTCAGGGCATTCTGCGCGATATAGCCATCGGTCGGGCCGAAGGCCCCATCCTGACCGGTCACGGTGATCGGCGCGAGTACGGTCGAGCCGTCCGCCGCCGTTCCGCTTGCCGCCGTGGTGGTGGGGTCGACGAGGGCCGCCGAGCCGGGTGCGCCGACGCGAACGACAATGCCGGTGCCGGCGACAAGGCGCTGCAAGGCCTGCGTCGGTGTCATCGACCCGATCGCAGCACCCGATGTCTTGCCGCGTGCGATTGCCGAGGAATAGCTGATCTGCCAGCCGGTTGCGCGAATAAAGGCACCGATGGCCGAGCCAAGCGGCTGCGCCGGAATCTGGAAATTCATCGCTTGCGTGGCGGCCGGACGCGCTTGTTGCGCCATGGTGGGCGATACAGAAGTGACACTGAGGCAGCTTAGAAGTGTCGACGCCAGAAGCGCCCGCACTAGGATGCGCTCCCTGCCTTGTTTCCTGATCTGCTGCCCATGCGATGACATCCGCCCCATTTCCATCTTGCCGATAATCCCTTCTGGCCCCAGAGGGTTCGGACCGCATCGTGCGCAACCGTCACCCTTCAATACGTAGACGCGGTGGGAATGCGGAACCGGCAAAAAAAGTTGAGAAATTATCGCAAGATTATGATTCCGCCCGGAATCCGGGTCATTCCTACGCCCGCGGCGTCCGCCAGGGTGCGAATGGCGCCTTCGATACTGTCGAGGCGATAGTTGCCGGTGACGATCAGCCGGCTGATGCGGCTGTCGGCGACGATGATCGTGCCGCCGTAATAGCGGCGCAATTCGTTGAGCACGGTCCCAAGCGGCTGGTCCTCGAAGACGATGCGTCCATCGCGCCAGGCGAGAGCGCGGGACGGATCGGCCTTTCGCACCGCCGACAATGACGTGGCCGTCGCCGTTACAGCCTCGTCGGGCTCCAGCCTGACCTGCTCGGCCGCATTGCAAAGACAGGTGACTTCGACATGGCCCCGCTCCAGCACGACATCGTCGGAGTCATCGTCGGTACGCACCGAGAACGCCGTGCCGGTCACCTCGACCTCACCGAAATGGCCGGCCACCCTGAACGGATGGGCTGCATCATGCTGCACGTCGAAGAAGGCCTCGCCCTTCAGCAGCCGCACCGTGCGCTGGCCGTTCTGGAAATCGAGCGCGACGGCCGACGCGGTATTGAGGATCATGGTCGAGCCGTCGGGAAGGCTGACTGTGGATTGATCGCCGGTCGCGGTGATGTAATCAGCCTGCCAGTCCAGCATCAGTTTCGGATATTGCCAGGCACCCAGCACGGCCAATAGCACCGCAGCTGCGGCCGCAAGGCGGGGAAGCCAGCGCACCTCTTGTCGCCGCGATGCGGCGGTCTGCTTGGCGGCGCTTTCCGCCATCGGGAGAGAGGCGACCGCCTTTGCTAAGGCGGTGGAACCCCACATTGCCTCAAGGGCGTGAAACTCCTCCGCGTGTCGCGTGTCGCGATCGAGCCAGGCTTGAAACTCTCGCATGGTGCCGGTGTCGGGTTCGGCGTTGCGCAGGCGGGCGAACCACTCGAGCGCCGCATCGGCGATCGGATCGTCGTGAACGTAGCCTTCGCCCGTCTCGTCCTCGTTGTCCGTGCCGTTCCGTCCCACTCAGGCCATCCCATCTTCAGTGCATCGCGGGTCCCTATAACCTAGACGTTCGGCAATCTGAAACCCGGCAAAAAAGGTTTCCCTCGGGCATACGATGTCTCGTAAGCCAGTGACGGGAAGGGGTAACCCTCGCAACGTGATAGATGTCATTGCCATCGGGGGATCATTTCTTGTCGAGCCGCGCGAGCGCGTCCCGGCAATGCCCCATGGCGAGCTTGAGATCATTGAACACCGTCCGCTCGGAAATGCCCAGATGCTCGGCGATGCGGAGGTTCGACCATTCTTCCAGACGGCTGAGAACCATGATCGTCTGCGCCCGCTCGGGAAGTCCGGAAAGCGCCTTTTTGAACCAGCACAGTCTTTCGCGCTCGATGATCGCATCCTCGATAGAGGGGATATCGGCGGCAATAGCGGCGATGGTCGCTTCCTCGACACCTTCGGCCTCGATGCCGGCGCGGGTGTTCTTGCGGCGCAGATGATCCAGCGCGAGATTGCGGGCTGTCTGATGCAGGAAGGCCTCGACATGCTCGATCGGGCCGTTGTCGGCTGCCCGCCGCGCCCTGACATAAGTCTCTTGCGCGAGATCCTCGGCCGTTTGCGGATCGCGCACGATACGCATCACGCTCCATAATAGCGAACGCCGCTGTGTCTCGAATATGGTGTTCAGGACGGAGGACATGACGACGCCTCTTTCCTCAAGCTTGACGATACCCAATAACCGAAATCAACGCATGTCGTGGCGGGAGCCGCGAAACCTGCCGGTTCCCACGCCCGCTCGTGTCCTGTTCCCGTGTCCCGGTCAGTTCGCGTCGACAATCAATCACACCCGCGTCATCAGTCTCTGGCAAAGGGCTTCACCCAAACACCGATCCTGCCATAGGCGGACTGAAAAAACCTTGCAACCGCAGTGATTTAGAATGGATGCAAACTTTCGTGCGGACGTGAATAAAAGTGGATTATAATTGACATGTTTTCTACTTGATTTTATTGCGCCTCTGCCGTCCGGTCAGATGACAGGCGGGGCGTTACACACTCTTGGCAGGCCGTGAATTGATGATCCGGCGTTGCGCCCGTGCAACAGTTTAGCCATGCCGACTGGCCTGCGGACGAAGCCGGTGAAAAAAGTGGGGAATGAGCGAAGATCGGGGCGTCTTGGCCTTGCGGTGTCCGCGGACGATCGGGGATTTGTAGGGCCAAGGCTTGGAAATGTTGATCTCCAGACAGCTCGAGGCTAATCGTTCAAATACTTAATGTCCGTCAGGTCGCTTGCCGCACCGAATGAAGGCAAAGCGTTCTTCTCCACAGGCTCTCCGGGATACCAGCAAGATGAATTCGCACGTCAATGACCTCAATGCGCTCGTACAGCAGCTTTCATCGCAGCAAGAGGAGCATTTGATCGAGGTCCGCCGCGATATCCATGCCCATCCAGAGACTGGCTTCGATGTCGTCAGGACGAGCGGCGTGGTCGCCCGCGAGCTCGCAAGCCTCGGGATCGAGCATCAGACCGGCATCGGCCGTACCGGCGTTGTCGGCTTTATCAAGGGTGGGCGCCCCGGCCCGACGCTTCTCATCCGGGCCGACATGGATGCCTTGCCCATGCAGGAACAGACCGGCTTGCCGTTCGCCAGCCAGATCGAGGGCAAGATGCATGCTTGTGGCCACGACCTGCATACGGCGACCTTGATCGGCGTCGGCGCGATCCTCAAGGAGATTGCACCCCGTCTCAGCGGCAACGTCAAATTGATGTTCCAACCGGCGGAGGAAACCCAGGAAAGCGGCGCGGCGGCGATGATCGTCGACGGCGTGCTTGATGGTGTCGACTATGCGCTCGGCTTCCACAATTATCCGGATGAGCCCGTCGGAACATTCAGCTTCATCCGGGGCATATCGAACGGCTCCTCCGACGAGTTCGACATCACCATCCACGCCAAATCCGGCCACGCCGCGCGCCCGCATGCGGCAATCGACCCTGTCGTCGCCACAGCACATCTCATCACCCAATTGCAGGCAATCGTTTCGCGCGAGGTCGACCCCATGCGCCCGGCTGTCCTAACTGTCGGCTCCATTCATGGCGGCAACACGCACAACATCATCCCCGACTCCGTTGCCATCATGGGAACGGTTCGTTGCCAGGACGCGGAATCCCGCGACGTGATCGAGGCTGCCATGCGCCGCGTCTGCGAGGGGCTGGAAGCATCCATGCGCGTTCGCTGCGAGGTGAATTACGTGCGCGGCGTGCCCTCGCTGATCAATGACGAGCATATTCTGACGACCACCATGTCGGCGATCCGCGAGCATTATGGCGACGTCGTCCTGGAGCGCGAGGCGGGCCTCGGCGCGGAGGATTTCGCTCTGGTCGGCGCGAAGGTTCCGGCCTTCCAGCTCGGCGTCGGTTCCTCCCAGGAAGGCCGCAACGACCGTGTCCACAATTCCGACTATCAGCCGGATGAGCGCTGCATTGCAAACGGCGTCGTGGCGCTGTCGCTGGCAGCCGTAAAGCTCCTGGCTTAGCCGGCGGAGCCTCCATTTACGACACTGGAGCAATTGCCGAGCCTACTTTGCATTTTGTTTCTTCCGGATCGTTGATTTTTAGGAGGAAATTGCGCGCTTGATGTTAGCCGATACCATAGGAAATGTGCCACGCGGCCACCGCGATGCGGAGCCGGAGGCGATAAGATGAAGAGGAACAAATTTTAATGCCGGGCGAAAAGACGATTTCGAACATCCTGCAGCCGACACGGCGCCGGTTCCTGCAAACCGCGGGCGCCCTGTCGGCGACGCTTTCGGCAGGCGGGCTTTTGCTTCCTGGCAGCGCTGCGGCGCAGGCGGAAACGCCGGTCAGGGGCGGACATCTCGTGCTGGGGCTGGATACGGCCTCGAGCTCAGACAGGCTCGATCCTGCCTTCTACACCGAAGCTTATATGTACACGGTCGGCTTCCAGCTCTTCAACACCGTCGTCGAGCTCGGCCCGGATGGCAAGCTGATCGGCGCACTCGCCGAAAGCTGGGAACCGGCAACGCCCGATGGCAGCAAGTGGGTCTTCAAGCTGAAGAAGGGCATCCAGTTCCACAATGGCAAGGAACTGACCGCGCAGGACGTCGTCTATTCGCTCAACCATCATCGCGGCGAAAAGAGCAATTCCGGTGGCAAGGGCCAGCTTCTGGCGGTGACCGACATCAGCGCTTCCGGCACCCATGAAGTGACCGTGACGCTGAACTCGGGCAATGCCGATTTCCCCGCTGCTCTCGTCGACTACCATCTCGGTATCGGCCCCGACGGCGGCGACTTCGACAAGGGCGTCGGCACCGGCGCTTTCATCCTCGAAGATTTCCAGCCCGGCGTGCGCGCGCTCACCAAGCGCAACCCGAACTACTGGGCTTCGGACCGCGCCTTCGTCGATTCCGTTGAAACCATCGCGATGAGCGATGCGACCGCCCGCATGGCGGCGCTGTTGAGCGGGCAGGTGCATATCATCAACCGTGTCGAGCCGCGGGCCGTCAGCCGGCTCACGGCCCGTCCGGGCGTGCAGATCCTGCGTTCGCAGGAAAACACGATGTATTGCTTCCCAATGCGGGTCGACACTGCTCCCTACAACAATCTCGACCTGCGGCTGGCGCTGAAATATGCGATCGACCGCGAGGAATTGCAGAAGAGCCTTCTCGTCGGCACCGGCGCCATCGGCAACGACAATCCGATCGCCTCCTGGAACCCCTATTTCGCCAAGGACATTCCGCAGCGCGCCTATGATCCCGAGAAGGCGTCCTTCCACTTCAAGAAGGCGGGTTCGCCGAGCGGCATCCAGCTTAGCGCCTCCGACAACGGTTTCCCCGGCTCGGTCGATGCGGCACAGCTCTATCAGGCTTCCGCCGCCAAGGCCGGCATCACCATCGATGTCGACCGCGTTCCCTCCGACGGATATTGGGACGAGGTCTGGCTGAAGAAGCCATTCGTCGCCTCCAACTGGTCGGTACGCCCGACGGCGGACGCCATGCTGTCGCTGATCCTGCAGTCCGACGCGCCTTGGAACGAAACCGCCTGGCGCGACGAGTCCTTCGACAAGCTGCTGGCAGCGGCTCGTGTCGAGCTGGACGAGACCAAGCGCAAGCAGATCTATCATGACCTGCAGGTGAAGCTGGTGGATGAAGGTGGCGAGATCATCCCGCTCTTCGTCGACAATCTGGCGGCTGCCAGCGACAAGGTCGGCGGCTATGTGCCGGTCCCGGGCGGCGGTGATCTCAGCGGCTACCGCATCGCCGAGCGCGCCTGGCTCAAGGCCTAAGACACCCCGCAACAGAACGCCTATCGGTCCCCGGATTGCCATCCGGGGGCTCTTTTTTCCCGATAGGGCCGCTAAACCGTTGCGCTAGGCTGTCATTCGCGATAGCGGCCATGCGTGGAATTTTTCGGAACAGACAGATGAACAACCAGCCTCTGGCTGAGGAGATCCAGCTCGAAACGCAGGCATTGACGCCACCGGCACGCAAATCGGCCAGTGGTCATCTCTTGCGCCTGCTTATCAAGCGCCTGGCTCTCGGTCTCGTGCTGTTATGGGCGGTCTCGCTGGTTATCTTTGCAGGAACCCAGATCCTGCCCGGTGATGTTGCAACCGCCATGCTCGGCCAGCAGGCAACGCCGGAAGCGGTCGCGAGCATCCGCAAGGAGCTTGGCCTGGAGAAGCCCGCGCCACAACGCTATGTCGAATGGCTCGGTGGCGCCGTGCGCGGCGATTTCGGGCGCAGTTACAGCAATCGCCAGGATATCGCCAAGAGTATCGCGCCGCGCCTGAAGAACACGCTTTATCTGGCGGCGATGGCGGCGATCATTGCCGTGCCATTATCGATCCTGCTTGGGATCCTCTGCGTGCTTTACGTCGGAACCTGGGTCGACCGGACCATCGGCATCGTCACGCTCAGCGCCATATCGCTGCCGGAGTTTTTCGCGGGCTACCTGCTGATCGCCTATTTTTCCGTGAGCCATTTCTGGCTTCCGAGCAGCGCCACCGTTTCCGACGCTATGCCCTTGGGGCAACGTCTCATCACTATGCTGCTTCCCTGCCTGACGCTGGTTCTCGCCGTCGTCGGACATATGATGCGTATGACACGAGTAGCACTTCTGAATGTCATGGCGTCTCCCTATATCGAGACGGCGTTCCTGAAGGGGCTGCCGGGCTGGCGCATCATCTGGAAACATGCGCTGCCGAATGCCGTATCGCCGATCGTCAATGTCGTGGCGCTCAATCTCGCCTATCTGATCGTCGGCGTTGTCGTGGTCGAGGTGATCTTCGTCTATCCCGGCATGGGCCAGTATCTTGTCGATCATGTCGCCAAGCGTGACGTGCCGGTCGTGCAGGCTGCCGGCCTGATATTTGCCGCCGTCTATATCCTGCTCAACATCATCGCCGACATGGTGGCGATCCTGGCCAATCCCCGATTGAGGCATCCGCGATGAGAAATCTGCCGCGTTTGACGCCCCTGGCGGTGATCGGCCTTGCCGGTCTCATTATCTTTCTCGTCATGGCGGTGCTGGCGCCCTGGATCGCACCGCACCCGGTCTCGCAAGTGGTCGGCGGTGTCTGGGACATGCCGTCCGCCAACGCACTGCTCGGCACCGACAATATCGGTCGCGATCTCTTCTCGCGCCTGCTCTGGGGCGCGCGCATCACTTTTGTCATCGCGGCGCTTGCGACCCTCCTTGCCTTCGTCATCGGCGTATCGCTCGGCTTCTACGCCGCTGTCCGGCGCGGCATCATCGATCAGGTGCTGTCGCGGTTGAACGATTTGGCAATGGCGATCCCGACGCTGATCCTGGCGCTGGTCGTGCTCGCCGTTCTGCCGAAAACCACGATCGTGCTGGTCCTCGTCATGGCCGGGCTCGATGCAACGCGGGTCTTCCGCGTCAGCCGGGCGCTTGCCAGCGATCTCGTTACTCTCGACTATGTCGAAGTGGCGCGCCTTCGCGGAGAGGGCTGGGGCTGGATCATCTTCAGGGAAATCCTGCCGAATGCGCTGTCGCCGCTGCTCGCCGAATTCGGCCTGCGCTTCGCCTTCGCCATTCTCTTCCTGTCGACGCTTTCCTTCCTCGGCCTCGGCGTCCAGCCGCCCATTGCCGATTGGGGCAGTCTGGTGAAGGAAAACAAGGATGGGCTGGTGTTTGGCGTCTTTGCCGCCCTCATTCCGGGTGCTGCAATCGCGATCCTCGTCATCTGCGTCAATCTCGTCGTCGACTGGATGCTCCAGAAGACCACCAGCCTGAAAGGTGTTCGCCGCCATGGCTGATACCTTGCTCAAAGTCACAGATCTGGAAATCAAGGCCGGCGATCAGATTATCGTCGACAAGGTGTCGTTCACGCTGGAAAAAGGGCGTGTACTCGGCCTGATCGGTGAATCCGGGGCAGGGAAATCCACGATCGGGCTCGCCTCGCTCGGCTATAGCCGCGACGGCTTGCGCATCACCGGCGGTCGCGCGGACCTGAACGGCACCGACATCTTGAGCTTGCGCGGTCGCGATTCCAGACGTCTGCGCGGCGCGGCGGTCACCTATGTCGCCCAGTCGGCCGCAGCGGCCTTTAATCCGGCCTACCCGCTGATCGAACAGGTGATCGAAGCCACGCTCTGGCACGGCCTGATGAACCGCAGCGATGCCATAGCGCGGGCAAAAGAGCTTTTTGCTCTGCTCGGCCTGCCCGATCCGCAGAATTTCGGCGACCGTTATCCGCATCAAGCGTCTGGCGGTCAGTTGCAGCGTGCGATGACGGCGATGGCGCTCTGCCCGCATCCCGAACTGATCGTCTTCGATGAGCCGACGACCGCGCTCGATGTGACCACCCAGATCGAAGTCCTCGCCGCCATCAAGCAGGCGATCGAGAAGACCGGGACCTCCGCGCTCTATATCTCGCACGATCTCGCCGTGGTGGCGCAGGTGGCCGACGAAATCCTGGTGCTGCGCCATGGCCGAACGGTCGAGCAGGGACCGGTCGATCGCATCTTCAATGCGCCGCGGGAAGACTACACGAAGCAGCTGGTCGCGATGCGCCAGTCCGAAAAGCCGGCGAAGCCTGTAGCAGATGCGCAGGCCCTGCTTAGCATCAAGGACATAGAGGCAGGATATACGCCCGGCACGACCGTACTCAAGGGCATCAGCCTGGATATCGGTCGCGGCGAAACGCTGACGGTCGTCGGCGAATCCGGCTCGGGAAAATCGACGCTGGCGCGCGTCGTTACCGGCCTGCTGCCTGCCGCCAAGGGCAGCCTGCGTTTCAACGGGCAGGCCCTGTCGGGCGACCTTGCTTCACGCGGACGTGACATCTTGCGCGACATCCAGATCATCAACCAGATCCCCGATCTCGCGCTCAACCCGCGTCAGACGGTCGAGGCGATCCTTGCCCGGCCGCTTGCCTTTTATTTCGGTCTTGGTGGGGCCGAGCTCGACCGGCGCGTGACAGCGCTCCTCGATCAGGTCGAGCTGGCGCAGACCATGCGTGACCGCTATCCCTCGGAACTCTCCGGCGGCCAGAAGCAGCGCATCTGCATTGCGCGCGCGCTTGCGGCGAGCCCCAAATTGATCATCTGCGACGAGCCGACATCGGCGCTTGACCCGCTGGTGGCCGAAGGCATTCTCGGCCTTTTGACGCGACTACAAAACGAGAGCGGCACATCCTATCTGTTCATCACGCACGATCTCGCCATCGTGCGCGCCATAGCCGATACGGTCGCGGTCATGCTCGATGGTAAAGTGGTGCGCTATGGCCGTAAGGACGATGTCCTGGCGCCGCCCTTCGACGCCTATACGGAAAAGTTGATCGCATCGGTCCCGGAAATGCGCCCCGGCTGGCTAGACGAGGCAATCGCCAGGCGGACGCCCGGAAAAGCCGCTCACTGATCGCTGCCGGAATTACGATTTAGTAGAAACAAGGAATGACATGATGACAAAGCGCGGACTTATTCTGGATGGCGGCACAGGCCGCGAACTCGAACGGATCGGCGCACCTTTCCGTCAGCCGGAATGGTCGGCGCTGGCCTTGATGGAAGCCCCAGAATTCGTCCGCAAGGTCCATGACAATTACATTGAGGCCGGCACCGACGTCATCACCACCAACAGCTATGCTGTCGTGCCGTTCCATATCGGCGACGAGCGCTTCGGGGCCGATGGCGCCATGCTGGCCGCCCGCGCTGGCCGGATCGCACGCGAGGCTGCGGACGCATCGACGGATCGCAAGATCCTCGTTGCCGGTTCGCTGCCGCCCGTTTTCGGCTCCTACCAGCCGGATCTTTTCGATCCCAAGCGGGCAGGGCACTATCTCGACACGCTGGTCGGCGGCATGGCGCCTTACGTGGATCTGTGGCTGGCCGAGACCCAGAGCAGCCTGGCCGAGGCGCGCGCCGCCCGCGAGGCGACGCTTTCGACCGGCAAGCCCCTCTGGGTCTCCTTCACCCTGCGTGACGATCTCGCCCCCTCGGACATGCCGGAACCGCTGCTGCGCTCGAACGAGACCGTCAAGGCCGCCGCCGAACTCGTTGCCTCCTTTGGTGGCGAGGCCATGCTTTTCAATTGCAGCATGCCGGAAGTCATGGAAGCCGCGATCGAAACGGCGCGCGCGACCTTTGCCGCCTTGGGCGTGGACATTCAGGTCGGCGTCTATGCCAATGCCTTCCCATCGCAGCAGGACGACGAAGAGGCCAATGCGACACTGAGCGAGATCCGCAACGATCTCGATCCTGACAGCTACGGTCAGTGGGCCGGACGCTGGGCCGCCTCCGGCGCCAGCATCATCGGCGGCTGCTGCGGCATCGGCGTGGATCACATCCACGCATTGTCGGGCCGCTATCGCTGCGTCTGATCTGGCGCTCTACTTTGCGGACGCGATGAGGCGAGGCCGGTCTGACCGGCCAAGCCTTAAAGTGCTCCGCTTCTGTTGAGCGAGATCGCGTAGACGCTCGTCGTCGCGGTGATGAAGAGCTTGTGCTTACCGCGCCCGCCGAAGCAGATATTGGACACGGTCTCTGGAACCAGCAACTTGCCCATGAGATGGCCGTCCGGTGCGATGCAATGGACGCCGTCGCGTGCGGAGGACCAGAGATTGCCGTCGCTGTCCAGCCGCATGCCGTCGGCGCAGCCCGGCGAGATCACATGAAAGACCTCGCCGCCGGTCAGCCGCCAGTTTTCGCCGACATTAAAGACGCGGATGTGCTGCGGATCGTTGCTATGCATGCGGCCGGTATCGGCGACATAGAGCTTCTTCTCGTCCGGGCTGAAGGCAAGTCCGTTCGGGCAATTGAAGTCGGTCAGCACGGCCGATATCGAACCTGAAGCGTCGACACGATAGACATTGCAGGGCGATTCCTGCTCGCTCTTATAGCCTTCATAATCGGTGGCGATGCCATAATGCGGATCGGTGAACCAGATGGCGCCATCGGAGGCGACGATGACATCATTGGGCGAATTCAGCCGCTTGCCCTGATAGCTGTCGGCGATCACCGTGATCGAGCCATCATATTCCGTCCGGCTCACGCGACGGCCGCCATGCTCACAGCTTATAAGGCGGCCTTGACGGTCGCGCGTGTGACCGTTGGAGAAGTTCGACGGCTCGCGAAAGATGCTGGTACCGAGGCCCGGGATCCAGCGCATGATGCGGTTGTTGGGGATGTCGGAAAACAGCAGGCAATTCTGGTCGCCGAACCAGACGGGTCCCTCCACCCAATCGAAGCCGGTGGCAATCTGCTTTACGGGAGCGTTGCCGAGCACGAACCGACCGAAGGCCGGATCCACGATTTCAAAGAACGGCATTTTGACATTACCTCCCATAATGTTGCATCCTGTTATCGATAACATAATCGGATGCGTCCGCAAGCGGGAGGATAGTGCATGAGCCATATTGTGGCGTCGAGTGTCTTGAGCGACGAGGGAGTGATGACGCTGCTGACCGCGGCGATCGGCGAGGCCGCCGCAATGGGACAGCCGCAATGCATCGCCATTGTCGATGCAAGCGGGGTGTTGCTTGCCTCTTTCCGCATGCGTGGATCGCGCTTCCTGTCGTTGAAAAGTGCGCTTGCCAAGGCACGGACAGCGGCGTCCATCGGCGCGCCGAGCCATTCCGTTCCGGAGCATGCGAAGCTCCTGCTGGCGGCTGCCACGCAGGGTGAGGCAACGGGTCTTCGGGGTGGGCTTCCCATCCGCATTGCCGGCGTGCTTGTCGGCGGGATCGGCGTTGGGTCCGGCTCGGGGGAGCAGGACGAGGCGGTTGCCCTTGTCGCGCTGAAGGCAATCGGAGCGGATCTGGACTGAAAAGCCTGGTTATTTGCGAATAGGCCCGCCGGCAAATCATCCTTGCCGGCAGGCCTTGTTCATTTGATGGCTTAGGCGAAGACGATCTGCGCCTTCATCGCGCGGCTGCGGTCCGAGGCGATTTCAAAGGCGCTGATCGCGTCATTCAGCGGCACGGAATGGGTGATCAGCGGCTTTACGTCGATCAGGCCCTTGCGCATCAGATCGACGCCGAAGGCGAATTCCTCATGGAAGCGGAACGAGCCGCGCAGGTCCAGTTCCTTTGCGGTGATGCTCAACATCGGCAGTGTCATATCGCCACCGATACCCAGTTGCACAATGATGCCGCGCGGTCGGAGCGCGGCGATGCCGCCGATGAGGGCAGGGGCAGCACCCGAGCATTCATAGAGCACATCGAAGGTACCCTTGTCGGCCGAATAGGCGGCGAGCGCCTCTGGGTCTTCCTTCGTATTGATGACCCGGTCGGCGCCGGCCTGTTTTGCAAGGGAAAGCGTGAAATCCGACAGATCGGTCGCGACGATTTCCACAGCACCGGCGCGGCGCGCGGCAAGGATCGACAATACCCCGATCGGTCCGCAGCCGGTGACGAGGACGCGCTTGCCAAGCAGCTCGCCGGCGCGCTTCGTTGCGTGCAGGGTGACTGCCAGCGGTTCGGCCATCGCGGCTTCGCCAGCGGTCAGGCCGTCGGCGGGAACACACTGAATGGCGTCGGCGACCAGCGTTTCGCGGAATGCGCCCTGAATATGCGGGAAGGGCATGGCGCTGCCATAGAAGCGCATGTTCAGGCACTGATTGTGCAGGCCCTGCTGGCAATAGCGGCAGGTCCGGCAGGGACGCGACGGGGAAACAGCGACGAGCTGGCCGACTTCGAGCCCTTCGACGCCGGGGCCGAGAGCCGTAACCGTCGCGCTGACTTCGTGCCCGAGGATCATCGGCTGTTTCAGGCGGACGGCGCCGAAGCCGCCGTGATGGTAATAGTGCAGGTCGCTGCCGCAAACCCCGCCGGTGGCGAGCTTCAGCTTGACTTCTCCCGCACCCGGCTCTTCCTCCGGATAGTCCTCGATCCGCAAGTCCTTGGCGGCGTGAGCGACGATGGCTTTCATGTCATTCTCCTTAGAGCAAATCCAGGAAAAGTGCGCAGCGGTTTTCCGTCCGGATTTGCGTAAAAACAATAAGTTAGAGCGTATCAGCGGTTCCGTTAAGCGCTGATACGCTCTAAAGAACGGGTGTCAGCAACGGCTGGCCGGCAAAATGGGCGGCGAGATTGTCGCGGACGAGCTGTCCCATGGCCTTGCGGGTCTCGATAGTACCCGAGGCGTGGTGGGGCTGCAAAAGAACATTGTCCAGCGCCAGAAAGCGCTCATTGAGTTTCGGCTCGCCTTCGAAGACGTCGAGTGCCGCCGATCCGAGCTTACCGGTTTCCAGAGCATCCAGCAGTGCGTTCTCATCGATGTTGGAGGCGCGCGAGATGTTGATCAGCATGCCTTCCGGGCCGAGCGCTTCGATCACTTCTTTTCCGACGATGTGACGGGTCGCGGCCGAGGCTGCGAGCGTCACGAACAGGAAATCGGATTGCTCGGCGAGCTTCACCGGATCGGCCACGAATTCCATGTCGGTCGCGTAGCTCTTTGCCTCGACGTCGGAATAGCCGACCTTCATGTCGAAGCCCTTCAAGCGCTTGGCGACCTCGAAGCCGATGCGGCCAAGGCCGAGCACGCCGGCGCGGCGTCCCCAGACGCGGCGCTTCAGCGGATAAAGGCCCTTGTTCGCCCAGCTGCCGTCGCGCACCCAAGTTTCGGCACCAAGCATGCCGCGAGACTGGCAGAGCATCATGGCGATACCCAGATCGGCGACATCGTTGGTGAGCACGTCGGGCGTGTTCGTCACGCGGATGCCGCGTTCGCGGCAGGTCTGGAGATCGACCGCATCGAAGCCGACGCCATAGACCGAGATCACTTCCAGCTTGGGGCAGGCCTCGATCATGGCGCGATTGGCCCCGAGTTCGCCGCGCGTGGCGATCGCCTTTACCGAGGGACCAACGTCTGCCAGAAGAGCTGTCTTGTCTTCGGATTCGAAGTAGCGATGAACGCGAAACGCCGCGTCCAGAGGCTCCTGATCCCATTGCGGATAGGGTCCGATCTGAAGAATTATCGGCTTGTCCATCTTTTTGCATCCTCCCTTGACATCGAATGTTATCGATAACATAAACAAGGGCAACAGCATTTGTCGAGATAAAAAACGGAGGAAACGATGTCTCTTGGCCTCTTCGATCTGAAAGGGCGGCGTGCTCTTGTAACGGGTTCGTCCCAGGGCATCGGGCTTGCGCTTGCCAAGGGATTGGCCGCAGCAGGTGCCGAACTGGTGCTCAACGGCCGTGACGCGGAAAAGCTCGCGAGGACCGCGGCCCTGTTCGAGGGCAAGGTTCACACGCTGCCTTTCGACGCGACCGATCACGAAGCTGTCCGCAACGCCGTCGACGCGTTCGAAGCCGAGACCGGTGCCATCGACATCCTCGTCAATAATGCCGGAATGCAATTCCGTTCGCCCCTGGAAGAGTTTCCCGCCGATGCATTCGAGCGGCTTCTTCGCACCAACATATCGAGCGTCTTCAACGTTGGTCAGGCCGCCGCCCGCCATATGATCAAGCGCGGCGCCGGCAAGATCATCAATATTGCCAGCGTTCAGACCGCACTGGCACGCCCCTCGATCGCTCCCTACACCGCGACCAAGGGCGCCGTCGGCAATCTTACCAAGGGCATGGCGACGGATTGGGCCAAGTATGGGCTGCAATGCAATGCCATCGCGCCGGGCTATTTCGATACGCCGCTGAATGCCGCGCTCGTTGCCGATGCCGATTTCTCGGCTTGGCTTGAGAAGCGCACCCCGGCCGGTCGCTGGGGACGTGTTGAGGAACTGGTCGGTGCCTGCGTCTTCCTGGCCTCTGATGCCTCCTCCTTCGTCAACGGGCATGTGCTCTACGTCGACGGCGGGATCACGGCATCGCTTTAAAGGGATGCAGCATGCCGCAGGCGGTTTCGGCTGCGGCAAACTCCTGGTCGGCGGGATGAGGACGCGCGGGCCATGACGACGAATATGGATCACCGTTCGTAACGGGCGCCGCGATTGATGTCGCGGCATTGGAGGAGGAACAGCCATGAGCAACAAGGTGGCGCTGATCGGCGCGGGCGCAATGGGCGGAGCCATCGGCACGCGCCTCGCCGAGACCGGCAACAGCCTGACGGTCTTCGACCTCGACAAGGAGAAGGTGGCGGCGTTGACGGCCAAGGGCGCGAGTGCTGCACCCAGCGCGGCGCAGGCGGCTGCCGTATCCGACTATGTCATTCTCAGCCTGAATTCTCCGAACATCGTGCGGGCCGCCGTGTTCGGCGCCGGCGGTGTCGCGGAAGGCGCCAGGCCTGGAACCTTGATCATCGACATGTCCTCGATCGATCCTGATGCCACCAAGGCACTGGCCGCGGACGCGGCGGCAAAGGGACTGCGCTGGGTGGACAGCCCGCTATCCGGTGGCGCTCCCAAAGCGCTGATCGGCCAGCTGACGCTGATGGCCGGCGGCAGCGAGCAGGATGTCGCCGACGCGCATCAGGTGCTCAAGCACGTCGCTTCGAACTACACCCATATGGGACCATCGGGTGCCGGTCAGACCACGAAGCTGATCAATCAGGTGCTCTGCGCGCTGAATTTCCTTGCCGTTGCGGAGGCGACCCAACTCGCGCTCGACGCCGGCGTGGATGCCGCCAAGATCCCGCAGGCGCTGAAGGGCGGGCGGGCCGACAGCGCCCTGCTGCAGGAATACATGCCGCGTTACGTGGCCAAGGATTATCGCCGCACGGGCCGGATCGACAACATGGTCAAGGATCTGAACGGCGCGCAGGATCTTGCCCGGCGCACCAACACGGCCATGCCGCTGACTGCCGTCTGCGCCGAAGTTCACCGCATGCTGACCGCTTCCGGTCTCGGCGGCGAGGATCAGGCGGCGCTGATGGAATTCTTCAAGGGACCGAACAAGGAGATCGCCGGATGATTACCCGATACGCACTATTCGAAGGCAAGGTCAGGGATGGCGAGACGGAAGCGTTTCGTGCTGCGGTCATGGAAACCATTTTGCCGAAATGGAAGCAATTTCCCGGCGCTCTCGATGTTCGCGTGTCCTTTGCCGAGGCCCGGGACGAGGGCGCTCCGGAATATCCGATGATCCTTGCCATCAATTATCCCGATGCGGCCGCGGTCGAGGCAGCTCTTGCAAGTCCTGCTCGAGCCGAGGCCCGTGCGGCAACGGAAGCGGTGCTCTCGCGGTTTTTCGAGGGCCGCATCCACCATCACGTAACGGTTGCCAATGAATTCGTGCTGTAAGCCTCTTGCCGCAGCGCCTGTTCGACGGGAGCCAACCCTCGTTTTCTCGTCTTAGGATAAGCAAAGGGCATGCACTTGCCATTTAGAGGCGATGCATATTACTCTCGTGGTAACGATAACATAGGCTGTCGATGAGCAATATCCGCAAGCCGCCGACCATGGCTGACATTGCCCGCGTCATGGGAGTTTCCCCCATGACCGTGTCGCGCGCATTCAAGGCGGACAGTCTGGTCAGCGCCGAGACCAGGGAGGCTATTCTCAAGGCCGCCGAGGATCTGGGGTATGTCTTCGACAGCACGGCATCCAATTTTCGCTCGCAAAAATCTGATTTCGTCGCCGTCACCATTCCCTCCATCAACAACGCCAATTTCGCGGATACCGTCGGCGGGCTCGCCGATACGCTTGCCACCCGCAACATGCAGATCCTGCTGGGTTACACCAATTACGACATGCAGGAGGAGGAGCGGCTCATCGAGCAGCTTCTGCGCCGCAAGCCGCAGGCAATCGTCGTGACCGGCGGCAAGCATACGCCGCGCGCGCGCCGCCTGCTGGAGACGGTCAATATCCCAGTGATCGAGACCTGGGACATCCCGACCGAGCCGATCGGGCATTATGTCGGCTTTTCCAATGCCGGCGCCGTTCGCCAGATGGTGGATCACTTCGTCAGCGCCGGCCATCGCCGCATTGCCTTCATCGGCGGTGATGTCGGGCGTGATACGCGCGGCAGCGAGCGCCGGGCCGGCTTCATTGCCGCAATGGAAGCACACGGGCTCGATGCGTCCCGCCTGATCGCCGCCGGAGCACCGCCCATTTCGATGCGCGAAGGCGCCAATGCGATGGCACGGCTGATCGAAATCCATCCGGATACGCAGGCCGTGGTCTGCGTGTCGGATCTCGCGGCCTATGGCGCGCTGACCGAATGTCGCCGGCTTGCCGTGCCCGTACCAGAGCGTTTTGCGATCGGCGGCTTCGGCAATTATGAAATCGGCGAGGTCTGCGTGCCCACGCTGACGACGATCAATGCTTTCGCGCGTGAGATCGGTGAAAAGACCGCTCGATTGATCCTGGATATTCTGGATGAGGGGTCGGCTGTCGAGGATGTCAGGATTACGCCGGAGCTGATCGTGCGCGACAGCAGCCGCTAGATTTTTGCCATAGGCCGAATGCAAAAGCGCGGCCCGAAGGCCGCGCCGGTTTTCATATCAAGACGGGATCACTTGCCCCAGATCTTCTGGTACTGATCCTTGTAGCCATTGCCGGGATCGAAGGTGTTCTTCGGGCCTCCGTCCGTTTCGACATTGTCGGCCGTGACCACATGCAGCGGCGACAGATAGCCGGACCATTTCTCTCCCGAAAAAGCCCGGTTGAGCTCGTCGACCAGTTGCCAGCCCTGCAGGTTCAGGGGCTCGGCGACCGTCACCTTCTGATACTGACCGGCGCGGATTCGCGCATAGGCGGATTCTGAACCGTCCCCGGCGGCCACGTTGATCGGCGCGTCCGTGCCGCCCTTGCCGGCGGATGCAAGCGACGGCCCCATGAAGTCGAAATAGAGGTCGTTGATAGCCAGCGAATGGGTCCAGCTATCGCCGTATTTCTGCAGAAGCGAGGTGGTGAGCTGCGGCATGCGCTGCGAGGTCTCGGCAATCGGCGTGTCGACATATTCCAGCACCTTCCCGCCAAGACGTTCGATTTCGGCTTTCATCTTGTCGGCCTTGGCGATGGCGATGGCATAGGTCGAGTCGGTGAAGATGATGACGCCGGGCTTGCCCTTGGCGTCAACGAAGGCCCAGTCGGCTGCGGCCGTCGAGACTTCCATCGCGTCGGTGCTGACATTGGCGAACAGCCCACTCTTTTCATCCGGGCCGATGACGGGGCCTGCATGCCAGGCAACCAGCGGGATCTTTGCGGCCTGCGCCTGCTCCAACGCCGGGGCCTGTTCGATTGCGTCAAAGCCGTCGATGATGATGCCATCTGGCTTCAGGGCCATGGCCTGGCCAAAGGCTGCGGTTCGTCCCCCGATCGAGCCCGCGCCATCCAGAACCTTGACCTGCCAGCCAATTGCCTTGGCTGCTTCCTCGACCCCGTTGCTGACGCCGAGGATGCCGCCGTTCTTCAGGTCGCCGGCCAGCACGACAATGGTCTTGCCGACTTGCGCCTTGGGACCGGTGGTGGGGCCGTCCCATTTGGTGACCGGCGACGCATATTTGTCGACGACGGCCTTCGCGTCGGTCAGTGGATCCGCATAGGCGTGGCTCGCGCATAGCATCAACAGGCCTGTGGTTGCCTGCAGGAAATATCTGCGTTTCATTGTCTGTCTCCTCCCTTTGGTAATCAAAACAATATGATCTTCACTATTCGACTGCCTTGGCGGGCAGTTGCGGCTTTTGCGCCGGCGCCATTCGGCCGGCAAGGCTGCGTCGGCGCTGGGCATAGCCAGCGATCCCGATGGCGACGAGCAGGGTCACGCCGTTAAACAGCGGCTCCACATAGAAGGAGCCGCCGATCTGCTGGATGCCGGCAATGCCGACGGCCAGAATGATGACGCCGATCATCGTTCCCCAGACGTTGACGCGGCCAGGCTTGATGGTGGTGGAGCCGAGGAAGGCTCCGACGAGCGCCGGCAGAAGATATTCCAGCCCGACGCTGGCCTGGCCGATCCTGAGCTTCGAAGCGAGCAAGACGCCGGCCACGGCGGCAAGCGTGCCCGAGGTGACGAAGGCACCGATGACGAAGCGGCGGACGGGGATGCCGTTTAGGGCAGCCGCTTTGGGATTGGCGCCGATGGCGTAGACGTAGCGGCCGATCGGCGTGTATTCGAGTATGATCCACATCACGAAAGCCAGGACCAGGACATAAAGCCCGGTGATCGGCAGGCCGAAGATCATGGTTCCGTTGAGTGCGTAGAAGCCCTGCGGCAGCATGCCGACCACCTGCCGTCCGCCCGTGTGCCAAAGGGCGATAGCGTAAAGCACGGTGCCGGTGCCGAGCGTCGCGATGAAGCTGTCGATCTTGGCGATCTCGACCAGCAGCCCGTTGAGGAATCCGGTCAGCGCTCCGAGCGCGAGTACGATCAGGACGGCGACTGGCCATGGCAGGCCGAACATCGTCTGCAGGCTGATCGCCAGCACATGCCAGAGCACGATGCCATAGCCGATCGTCAGGTCGATGCGTCCAGCCGCCATCGGGATCATCGCGGCGAGCGACAGGATGGCGATGATGGTCTTGTCCGAGATGATCGAACGCAGGTTGAGCAGCGTCGGAAAGGTCTGCGGCAGCAGGATGGAAAATAACAGGATCAGGAAGGCGGTCAGGATGACCAGGCCATAGACCGGCAGCAGCCGCTGGATTTTCTGGCCGAAGCTCATTCCCGCCAGTTCGGCCCGGGTGGGTTCGAGCGCGTTGGATTCGATCGATTGCATGGGGGTTCCTCTCCGATTTAGGCGGCTTCGGATGCAGATGCGGCGGCGATGACCGCCGGTGTCGTGAGTTCCGCGCCGCTCAGTTCCCGCACGATTTGACCGCGTGAGAACACCAGGGCGCGATGGCAGATATGGGCGATTTCCTCGAAGTCGGTGGAGACAACGAGCACGGCAAGCCCTTCCTCCACGGCCTCGGCGATTAGCTTGTAGATGTCCGCCTTGGCGCCGACATCGACGCCGGCTGTCGGGTCCTCGGCAATCAGCAGCTTGCGGCCCGTGGCAAGCCAGCGGCCCACCACGACCTTTTGCTGATTGCCCCCGGACAAGGCTTCGATCGCAAGCGCCTGATCATTGGGTCTGAGACCGACCCGGCTGCCGAGCGAATAGGCCATTTCGGCCTCGCGCTGCGGCGGCAGGAAGGACAGCATGCCTCGCCCGGACGCGCCGGGATTGAGGAAGGTGTTTTCCCTGAGGCTGAGCGACATGGCGACCGACTCCTCCGTTCGGTCCCTTGCGATCAGGCCAATGCCTGCGGCCATGGCGGCCACGGGGCTGGAAAGATCGGGCTCCGCACCGTTCAGCCGGACGGTTCCGCTCGATGGCTCGCAACCGAACAGCGCGCGTCCGATCAACTCCTGGCCGGCGCCTCGGAGCCCAACAAGGCCGAGTAGTTCTCCTTGCCGGATGTCGAAGGACACTGGACCTGCGCCACGGCAGGCGAGATCCTTGACGGTGACGATGGCGGGGCCGGCGGTTCGTTCCGCCTTGACGAAGAGCTGGTCGGCCTTGCGCCCGACGATCATGCGGATCAGTTCGTCTGGCGTGGTGTCGGAGACCGGCTTTTGTCCGACAAGCTGCCCGTCGCGCAGTACGGCGACGCGGTCGGCGATCCGGAAGATTTCGTCCAGCCGGTGTGAAACGTAGATCATCGCAACACCGCGCTCCTTGAGCGGGCGGATGGCGGCAAACAGCTTCTCAACCTCATCGGCGGGCAGACTTGCCGTTGGTTCGTCAAGAACGAGAACGTCTGCTTCGACGGCGAGCGCGCGGGCGATCGCCACCAGGGATTTTTCGGTTCGCGTCAGTTCCTGGACCCGCGTCGACGGATCGAAATCGCATCCGACGAGCTTCAGGGCCTCCGCCGTGCGGCGTTCGGTCGCCCGCCAGTCGATCAACTTGCCGCGCAGCGAATAGCCCTGCGCCAGACCGACATTTTCGCCCACGGTCATCCACTCGATCAGCCCGAGATCCTGATGGATGAAGGCGACCGGTTGGCGCTGATTGGGCTTCGGCGGGCGATGTTGATATGGCTTGCCGCGAAACAGGATCTGTCCGCCATCGGGCTTGTAGATGCCTGCGAGCGTCTTGATGAGGGTGGATTTGCCCGCGCCGTTCTCGCCAAGAAGCGCCAGGATTTCTCCGGGCTTCAGATCCAGCGAGACGTTGGACAGGGCGCGTGTTCCACCGAATTCCTTGGTGATGTCGCAAAACTCGAGCAGCTTTCCGTCGTTCATCCCGCTCCTCCCAAAGCTTCGATGAGAGAAGGCTATGTTATCGATAACATTCCGTCAAGAGGCTCCGACTGACAACGCCGTTTCATTGACGGGATGGCGTCGCTTTCGCCGCGTGCTGATCATCAGCCGCTCTTTTCTGCGTATGGCGGCTATCTTCTGCGTATATCGGATAGGAAATATCTTCAGGCAGATATACTTTGAACCTAAAGCAATTGAGCAACTTAAATAGATGTTTCTTACATATTATGAATGAAGATATGAGCATATCGTCGTTTTACGATGAAGCTAGTAAGACGTGTTCGGGAAATGTTTGGGGCAAGCGGTTGGTTTGCCTGAGAAAAATTCAGGATTTAACGCCTCATTGTGGACAATACTGTCCTCTCTAGCATGATGTTTAAATCGATCGTGCATTCACACTGTCTATGGTTTAGTACTATTTATTGGGAAACCGCGATCTGCGGTCTACCTTTTTGTCGTTTGGTGGCCCTTCGGGTCCGCTCCCAGGAATCGGCCGTTCAGGAGCTTTGATGAGGTACGCTACTCAATCCGTTTTCAAGATTGTGAAAGCCGATGCCGATGAAATGTCGGAGCACTATGCCAGGACCTTGTCGCCCGCAAAGGTGGAGCCCCTTCGGCAGCATTCGCTGATCTCAGTGGAGGATCGTCATTTTTCTGTCGGACGCTTCAGCGTCTGGAACGGACGATGCCAATCCGGAATGCAGGTGACCCTTTCGCAGGCGCCGGATGCCTATGCCCTCTACTTGCCATCCTCCGGGGTAATGGAGATAGACGCGGGCAGCAAACGGCTCATTTCGAAGCCGACCACCGCTCTTCTTGGTGACATGTCACGCTTTGAGAGGCTGACGCTCCACGAGGGACGCGGCCATATGGGCGTGGCCTTCGAAAAGTCCGCAATGATCCAGCAATTGAGCGAATTGCTGGATGCCCCCGTCATCGGCGGCATCGATTTTGCCGACACGATCGACCTGGCAACGGCAAAAGGAGCGCGGGTAGCGGCGCTCAGCCATCTGGTCTGGAGCTGTCTGAACGTCGACGAGGCGGACCGACCATCGTCGGCATTCGTCGAGCGCCTTTTGCAGGCGATGATGATCGCGCTGCTGGAAACAGTCCCCAACAATTACTCGGCGCGGCTGACGAAGCCAATATCCCCGGCAATCCCGAAGCGCCTAAAGAGGGCGATCGAATACATGCACAACAATGTTTCGTCGTCGATGGGTGTCGCCGATATCGCGCGGGAAGCCGGAACAAGTGTGCGCGCATTGCAGGCTGCCTTCCAGCAGTTCAAGGACACCACGCCCCTGAATTATCTGCGGACGATCCGCCTGGACGGCGCTCGTAAAACCCTGACGGATCCGGCTATCTCCCTGTCGGTTGCCGAAGTTGCCCGGAACTGGGGATTTTCCCATATGGGACGTTTCGCTGCGCTCTATCACCAATCTTTTGGTGAGATGCCGTCGAGCACGGCAAAGATGGGAAGAGGCGGGAGCAAGTAACGGACTGCGAGCGGCGCTGCCGGAGCGATGCGATCAGGATCTGGTCATCGGCTCGAACTCCGAGGGCAGTGTTCAACAAACGCAGATTTTATACCGAACACGCAGGAAAGAGGACCTGGAGCTATTACGATCACATGATTGCATTGAAGTTTGCCGCGCAGTGCCCACTCTATGCGACGGATGCTGTGGTTAGTAGCTACTGCTCCTAACGACAGTATCCCCCGCCCGTCGACACCCCAACTTCGATGGGCGGGATTTGTTTATCCGGGCTGTTGTCTTCCAAGTTTCATAAGACCGGCGAACACTCCACCGCGCTCCGGCGTCGCGAGCTATGGAGAGAAGATTAAGCGGTCGCCCCAGTTTGCTTTATCCATATGGCGTCATTTGCATCCTGAATGCGAATGCAAAGTCGCGATCTTGGTGTGGCGGAACACGGTCTTAAATAATTCTTAGCCATATTGCATCTGATTACCCAGCTATTCCAGCGAGTTATTGTTCTGGCTGCAATTTCATAAAGGTATTTTCCGATGCGACTTACGATTAAAGCCACTCTTCTTAGCTTGTTTGGAGTTCTTGCCACAATTTCCGTTGTGCAAGGCCTCGTCTCGGTGAACAGGCTGACCGTGATCAGCGAAGCGAACCGCTCGATCGCCGACGATACGATCCCGTCCGTGCTGTCACTGAGCCAGTTGAATACGGACTACGGCGATTTGCGCGTCGAACATGAGGGCTATCTGCTCGCGCGCAGCGAGGACCGGCAGTCCATCCTTGCGGATATAGCGGAGACGCGGGCGAAAATTGCCAAGGACGTGCAGGATTATCTACCCGCGATCACAAGCGACAGCGAACGTGCCGTCTATCAGAGGTATGTGGATGCGGATGCGGAATATCAGCGAATTTGGGAGCGTGCCAAGGCCCTGAAGGACGGTGGCAACGATAGCGAGGCTACTGCGTTGCTGTTGGGCGACGGCAAGAGGGCGTATGACAAGGCCGGGGACACAATCCAGGAGGACGTGGATCAGAATGTCGCCGACAACAAGGTCAGTCTAGATGCGACGAATGCTGCGGTCGCTTCGAGCTTGAGCGCTGCCTATGTCGCCCTTTGCATTGCCATTGTCGGTGCGGTCGGTGCCATGGTTCTGACATTGCGGCGCGTCATTTCCCCCCTCGGACGGATCACCGGCTACATGAACCGGCTTAGCAACGGCAATACGGCGGACGCCGTGCCGGATCGTGACCGACTGGACGAGATCGGCGAGATGGCCGGTGCCATCGAGGTATTCCGTCAGGCGGCAATTGAAAACAAGCGGCTGGAAGAAGAGGCCGAGGCAAACCGTCATCGTGCGGAACAAGATCGAATTTCCGCGCAGGAGATGGCAGAGGCGGATGCCGCCGCGCGGCTCAAAGTCGCAACGTCCGGTCTTGCCGCGGGGCTGAAGCGGTTGGCCGCCGGCGATCTCGCCTTCCAGCTTAACGATGCATTTGCGCCTGACTTCGAAGCGTTGAGACATGATTTCAACGCTTCGGTTCGGCAATTGAATGAGGCGCTCGCAGCGATTTCGCAGGCGACGGCAACGATCGACGGCAATTCGCTTGAGATCAGCCAGGGGGCGAGCGATCTGTCCAGACGCACGGAACAGCAAGCCGCCTCGCTCGAGGAGACGGCGGCGGCGCTTGATCAGATCACGAACAATGTCGGTAACTCCGCCCACCGCGCCGATGAGGCGCGCGCCGTCGCCAACGAAGCCAATGTCAGCGCGAAGCGATCGGGAGAGGTGGTCGCGAACGCCGTCGACGCCATGAGCCGGATCGAGCAATCCTCAAACCAGATCTCCAACATCATCGGCGTCATCGACGAAATTGCTTTCCAGACCAATCTGCTGGCGCTCAATGCCGGCGTCGAGGCCGCTCGTGCCGGAGATGCAGGCAAGGGCTTTGCGGTTGTCGCCCAGGAAGTGCGTGAACTGGCGCAACGCTCGGCCCAGGCGGCCAAGGAGATCAAGGCGCTGATCCGCTCGTCCTCGGTCGAAGTCGCAGGCGGCGTTCGCCTCGTCAGCGAGACCGGCGACGCGCTCCGGATCATCGAAGCGCACGTCGAGACGATAAACCAGCATATGGAAGCGATCGCGATTTCCGCCAAGGAACAGTCGATCGGGCTTTCGGAGGTCAACATCGCCGTCAATCAGATGGATCAGGTCACGCAGCAGAACGCGGCGATGGTCGAAGAGACGACCGCCGCAAGCGCCACCCTGGCTGCGGAGGCTGTCAATCTGCGTAGCCTCGTGGCTCAGTTCATGCTGGAAAATGGTACCACACGCCAGAACCAGGTCGCAGCGCTACGGGCGACCGAAAGCCGATTGGCAGCACCGGATCACTCGATCAAGGCGGGTTACGGAACTGCCCGGCGGTATGGCTGAGGCGTCTCTCGGCGAAGAGCAATGATCTGGCCGCAGCCTCCATATCAACCTTTGATATGGAGGCTGCGGCCCGAAAAGCACCTTCAAATGTCAAAAAAGTATCAGTTCTTGGTGCAGGGCGTAGTAGCGGTTCATGACATCCACGCGTAACCTCTGATTATCAGATCGGGCAGCGTCTCTGGGAGGAGGTGCGACGAGACAATGATCGAAGGCGAAGGGAGGTGTGCAGGATGAACCCCGATTTGGAAGTGGTCGCCATCGGTAGCGGTGAATCCTTCAAGGCCTGGGAGCATGGCTATCCCTACCGCACCGTTCGCTGGCATTTTCATCCCGAATACGAGATCCATCATGTGGTCGCCACCACGGGGCAGTATTTCGTCGGCGATTTCATCGGTGAGTTCGAGCCCGGCAATCTGATCTTGACGGGACCGAACCTGCCGCACAACTGGGTCAGCGATGTGCCGCCCGGCACCTGCCTGCCGCTGCGCTGCCGCGTGCTACAGTTTTCCGAATTCTTCCTGGCGGACGCGACCAAGATCTTTCCGGAGCTTTCCGCCTGCGCCGGCATCCTCGAGATGAGCCGCCGCGGCGCGCTCTTCACGCCCGAGACCGCCGCTGTCGTCGGCCCGATCCTCGGCGATCTGGTCGAGGCGCAGGGTATCCGCCGCATCGAGCTCTTCATGAATGTGCTGAATGCGCTGAGTTCGGCGCAGGGCACCCGGACGCTTGCGAGCGCGCTTTATCATCCCGATCCGTCCGGCTTCATGTCGGCGGGCGTCAACAAGGCGCTTTCCTATATCAACACGCATCTGACCGAGCCATTCAGCGAAAGCGATCTGGCCGAGCTTACCGGGCAAAGCCCGAGCTCGTTTTCCCGCAGTTTTCGCCGGCATACCGGCATGGCGCTGGTGCAATATGTCAATCGCCTGCGCGTCAACTTTGCCTGCCATTTGCTGATGAGCCAGTCGGACATGTCGATCACCGACATCTGCTTTGCGACGGGCTTCAACAATATCTCGAATTTCAATCGCCGTTTTCTGGAGCAGAAGGGCATGGCGCCCTCGCGGTTCAGAGCTTTGCTGGCGCAGAACATAGGAGCGGTGGAGGCCGCCTAAAAAGGGGAGGACAGGGAGGAGAAACCAACAATCCGGGCAGGATGAGACGGGCGACCAGCTAGGCGCCCGAAGGAGAAGTCTTGTCCGAAAATAAGCCCTTGGGCGCCGGCCGCAGAGCCCGCCTTAGGTCAAGACACACGCAAGGCCTCGGGCTCGATTGACGAGCTTGAGGTTTCATCGAAGACTTTACCAGTAGGGATGGAGATATCTAATGACCAAATTCGCATGGAAACTAACAGGTGCCGCGGTGCTTGCCGCTGGCCTTCTGAGCGGCGCATCCGCCTTCGCGCAATCCGCGAAAGTGACGGACGCAACCGTTGCCTTCCTGATGCCCGACCAGGGCTCGACCCGTTACGAAGAGCATGATTATCCGGGCTTCCAGGCTGAGATGAAGAAGCTCTGCGCCGGCTGCAAGGTGATCTACCAGAACGCCAATGGCGATGCCTCGCGCCAGCAGCAGCAATTCAACTCGGTGATTTCGCAAGGTGCCAAGGCGATCGTGCTCGACCCGGTCGATTCCACGGCGGCAGCGTCGCTCGTCAAGCTCGCGCAGAACCAGGGCGTCAAGGTCATCGCTTACGACCGGCCGATCCCCTCGGTCCCCGCCGATTACTATGTGTCCTTCAACAACGAGGAGATCGGCAAGGCGATCGCCAAGTCGCTCGTCGATCATCTGAAAGCGAAGGGTGTGAAGGCGGGTGATGGTGGCCTGCTCGAAATCAACGGCTCTCCGACAGATGCCGCTGCAGGTCTCATCAAGAAGGGTATCCATGCCGGTCTCGCAGATGGCGGCTATCCGGTGCTTGCCGAATTCGACACGCCGGATTGGGCGCCGCCGAAGGCACAGCAATGGGCAAGCGGCCAGATCACCCGCTTCGGCAAGAAGATCCTCGGCGTCGTCGCGGCCAATGATGGCACCGGTGGCGCTGCCGTCGCAGCCTTCAAGGCCGCCGGTGTGGACCCGGTTCCGCCGGTAACCGGCAATGACGCGACGATTGCTGGCCTGCAATTGATCATCGCCGGCGATCAGTACAACACCATCTCCAAGCCCAGCGAAATCGTGGCGGCGGCAGCGGCCAACATCGCTATCCAGCTGCTCTCCGGCGAAACGCCGAAGGCCGACACCAAGCTCTTCGACACGCCGACGCAGCTCTTCACCCCGGCGCTGGTGACGGCGGAAAATCTGAAGGCGGAGATCATCGACAAGCAGGTCAATGGCAAGCCAATCCAGACGCCGGAGCAACTGTGCGGCGATCGTTACGCCGAGGGCTGCAAGACGCTCGGGATCATCAAGTAACCTCCTCCCAAGCCAAACTCCGGCCGCCCAGCGCGGCGGCCGGGGAACCGCTCACGGAAGCAGGCCCAATCAAGGAAAGGCTCGCGACACATGACTGGCGCTAGCGATCAGATAACCCCGACAGGTGAGCTCATTCTCAGCCTCAAGGGCATCTCCAAACATTTCGGCGCGGTCTCCGCGCTCACCGACATCGATCTCGACGTCCATGCGGGTGAAGTCGTTGCCCTGGTCGGCGACAACGGTGCCGGCAAGTCGACGCTCGTCAAGGTTCTGGCCGGCGTGCACCAACCAAGCGCGGGCACCATCACCTTCGGCGGCAAGACGGTCACGCTTGACGATCCGAGCGCAGCCCTTTCCCTCGGGATTGCCACTGTGTTTCAGGATCTGGCACTCTGCGAGAACCTCGATGTCGTCGCCAATATCTTTCTCGGCCGCGAGCTTGCACCGCTGCGGCTTGACGAAACGGCGATGGAAGTCCGTGCCTGGACGCTGTTGAACGAGCTTTCGGCCCGCATTCCAAGCGTCCGCATCCCGATCGCCTCGCTTTCGGGCGGACAGCGGCAGACGGTGGCGATCGCGCGCTCGCTGCTTCTGGAGCCGAAGATCATCCTGCTCGACGAGCCGACGGCCGCTCTTGGTGTCGCCCAGACGGCGGAGGTGCTGAACCTCATCGAGCGCGTGCGCGATCGCGGCCTCGGCGTCGTGATGATCAGCCATAATATGGAGGATGTCCGCGCGGTCGCCGATCGCATTGTCGTGCTCCGGCTCGGACGCAACAACGGCGTCTTCTATCCGGATACGTCGAACCAGGAGCTCGTCAGCGCCATTACCGGCGCCACGGAGAATGCCGTTTCGCGCCGCGCCAGCCGCCGCCAGGCACAGCAGGACATCAGCCAGGAGGGTCAGATATGACCGGCAATGTAAAAGGGACCACGACGCTGCTCGACCGTAGCGATATCCGCGTCAATCACGATGCCGGGCTGGCGGCAACGATCCGTTCGTCGATCGACAAGGTGCGCTCCGGCGATCTCGGATCGCTGCCGGTGGTCGTCGGCCTCGTCATCATCTGGACCGTCTTCGGAACACTCAATCCGACGTTCCTCTCCAGCAGCAATCTCGCCAATCTGCTCTTCGACGCCTCGACCGTCGGTGTGATTTCCCTTGGTATCGTCTGCGTGCTGATGGTCGGCGAGATCGATCTTTCCGTCGGCTCGATCAGCGGCTTCGCCTCGGCCATGGTCGGCATGCTCTGGGTCAACGAAGGCTGGCCGGTTGCGGCTGCCATCCTCGCTGCCCTGATCGTCGGCGGCGTCATCGGATCGCTCTACGCCTTGCTCTTCAACCGGCTGGGCATGCCGAGCTTCGTCTCGACGCTTGCGGGGTTGCTCGCTGTGCTCGGCATGCAGCTCTATCTGCTCGGTAATACCGGCTCCATCAACCTGCCCTATGGCTCGGCGGTCGTGAACTTCGGTCAGTTGCTGGTCATTCCGAAACCGTTGGCTTACTTGCTTGCGCTGCTTCCGGGCATTGCGATGCTGTGGACGGGCTATCGTGTTGCGGAGCGCCGTCGCAAGGCCAATCTGTCGGCACGCTCCATCGGCGGACTGGTGGCGCGATCGGTCGCGCTGACGGCAGCCCTCGAATTCGTCGCCTTCTACCTCAACCAGGAACGCGGCATCCCCTGGATGTTCGCATTCTTCGTCGCACTTGCCATGATCATGAACTATGCGCTGACCCGTACCCAATGGGGCCGGTCGATGGCCGCGGTCGGTGGCAATCGTGAGGCGGCGCGGCGCGCAGGTATCAACGTCCGGCGCATCTATGCGAGCGCCTTCGTCCTCTGCGCGATGTTTGCAGCACTCGGGGGCGTGATGGCCGCCGCGCGTCTTGCCTCGGCAAGCCAGCAGGCCGGCACCGGCGACGTCAACCTGAATGCCATCGCGGCCGCCGTGATCGGCGGAACCAGCCTCTTCGGCGGACGCGGCAGCGCCTATTCCTCGCTGCTGGGCATCATCGTCATCCAGTCGATCGCCAGCGGGCTGACCATGTTGGATCTGTCATCGGCCCTTCGCTACATGATCACCGGCGCGGTTCTTGCCATCGCCGTCATCGTCGATTCCGTCGCTCGCCGCTCCCGCGCTTCGCACGGGCGAGCCTGATATCCCCTAGAACTAAGAGCATAAAGTAGGACCATCATGAGACAGGATCTTTCCGGTAAAGTCGCAGCGATCACCGGCGCCGCCTCCGGCATCGGGCTCGAATGCGCCAAAGCATTGCTGAACGAGGGCGCTAGCGTGGCTCTTGTCGACCGGGCCGAGGACAGGCTGAAGGAACTTTGCGCCGAATTGGGGCCAAGCGCCTTTCCCATCGTCATCGACCTCACCGATCCGGCAAGCGTCGCAACGATGCTGCCGCAAATTCTCGACAAGTTCGGTAAGCTCGATATCTTCCACGCCAATGCCGGCTCCTATATCGGTGGCGAAGTGGTGGAGGGCGATCCGGATGCCTGGGACCGGATGCTCGACCTCAACATCAATGCCGCCTTCCGCTCGGTGCAGGCCGTCCTGCCACATATGGTGGAGCGGCAGACCGGGGATATCATCATGACCAGCTCCATCGCCGGGCTGGTGCCGGTGGTGTGGGAGCCGATCTACACCGCCTCGAAGCATGCCGTGCAGGCGTTCACCCATACGGTGCGCCGTCAGGTCGCCAAGCATGGCATACGGGTCGGCGCCGTGGCACCGGGGCCGGTCGTTACCGCGCTCATCAGCGATTGGCCGCAGGCAAAGCTTGACGAAGCCGTTGCGGCTGGTGGATTGATGGAAGCGACCGAGGTCGCCGAAGCGGTGATCTTCATGCTGTCGAGGCCGCGTAACATCACGATCCGCGACCTCGTCATCCTGCCGCTCAGCACGGATCTTTGACAATGGCTGCGTATTTTATTGGCATCGACGTCGGCACTGGCAGCGCAAGGGCAGGGGTCTTCGATGATAGCGGCAAGCTGATGGGCTCCGCGAAACGCCCGATCACCATCTGGCACGAGGCCGGTCATATCGTCGAGCAATCGAGCGAGCAGATATGGCAGGCCATCTGCGGCAGCGTTCGCGATGCTGTCGCTGAAGCCGGGATCGCGGTCGCCGAGGTGGCGGGCATCGGCTTCGATGCGACATGCTCGCTGGTCGCCGTCAAGGCCGACGGATCGCCGGTTGCGGTCGGCCCTTCTGGCGATCCCGCTCGCAACATCATCGTCTGGATGGATCATCGTGCCGCCGGGGAGGCGGCGGAGATCAATGCCGGCGATCATGAGGTGCTGCGCTATGTCGGCGGGCGTATCTCGCCGGAGATGGAGACGCCAAAACTCCTGTGGCTGAAGCGGAACCTGCCGCAATCCTTCGCGGCTGCCGATCATTTCTTCGATCTTGCCGATTATCTGACATGGCGCTCCACAGGTTCCCTCAGCCGCTCGGTCTGCACCGTCACCTGCAAATGGACCTATCTCGCGCATGAGAAGCGTTGGGATGCGGCCTATTTCCGGGATATCGGCCTTCCCGAGCTTGCCGATGAAGGCTTTTCGAGGATCGGCACAGACATTGTCGATCCGGGCTCAGCCCTTGGTGGCGGCCTCATCGAAAGCGCCGCCCGCGATCTCGGCCTTGCCGCCGGTACGCCGGTTGCCGCCTCGCTGATCGATGCCCATGCGGGCGGGATCGGCACGCTCGGGGCCGAGGGCGCGGACGGCAAAATCAATCTCGAAAGCCGTCTTGGCTATATCTTCGGAACCTCGGCCTGCTCGATGGCGTCGAACCAGTCTCCGATCTTCGTCGATGGCGTCTGGGGGCCTTATTACTCGGCCATGGTGCCGGGGCTGTGGCTGACCGAGGGAGGCCAATCGGCGGCAGGTGCCGCCATCGACCATCTCGTCATCCTGCACCCGGCTTCCGCTGAGGCGCAGTTCAAGGCGGAGGCTGCTGGCCTGCCGCTGGTCGCCTGGCTCGATCGTCAGGCAAGCGAACTCTGCCCTGATACGAAAGAGGCAGTGACGCTTGCGAAATCGATCCATGTCGTGCCGGAGTTTCTGGGCAACCGATCTCCCTTTGCCGACCCCGATGCGCGTGCTGTTGTCGCCGGGCTTGGTCTGGAAAATGATATTTCGGACCTCGTTTCGCTCTATATCGCCGGCCTTTGCGGCATCGGCTACGGTCTCAAGCAGCTCATCGAAACACTTGCCTCTAACGGCATCCACATCGACACCATCGTTGCCAGCGGTGGGGCGGCGCAAAGCAATCTGGTGCGCCAGCTTCTCGCCGATACGACCCATATCCCCGTCGCGGTGACCGATACGGACGAGCCCGTACTCCTTGGCGCAGCCATGCTGGGCGCGCTTGCATCCGGTCAATACCAGTCGCTAGATGATGCCATGCGGGCCATGTCGAGATTTTCTCAAATCTTCGAGCCTGCCGGTGGTGCCACGGCTTCTCTTCATGGGAAGCGCTACAAGGCCTTCGAGCGATTGCAGAGCGCCGAGAGAGAGGTGAGGGCTCTTTTTTCCAACACCGCATCCGCCGGATGATGCGGATGCGCCGGATCAGGCGTGCGGCGGCAGGGGCGCACCAGAGAGCTTCGTTTTGACCCAGTCAGCAACGCGGTAATAGCGCAACGTCATCTGCGGCGCGAAACCCATATAGAAGGGTGCCGCCGACAGCGGCTCGATCTTCAGCGCGAGATCCTTGTCTGGGACACCCTTGGCCCACTCGGAAAGAATGCCGCCCAACATGCTGCCCGTCGGCACGCCGCGGCCGGAAAGACCGGTGAGCGCGACAACGCCCGATGCCAGATCGTAAAGCCGCGGCACGGTCCGGTGCTGCATGTCCAGCTCGCCGTACCAGAGATAGTCCCAGCGGACCTCCCGCTTGATCTGCGGATGCAGCCATCGCAACCGGTCCGACATCACCTGATGGGTATAGGCGAGATCGCGCCCGCGCCGACCCATGGGGAACATCGAGGCGACGATCCGGCCTTCGGCATTGTACTTGTAGACGTAGATATCGCCGCGTCCGTCATGGATCGTGGTGTTCCTTGGTAGGACGCTCAGCCGCTCGTCATCGGAAAGCGGCTGGGTCGCCGCGACGAAAACCCTCTGGATCTTGAAGGTGCGGTCAAGTTTTGGCCAGCCGCCGACGGTGTAGGCGCCGGTGGCGAAGATGACCTTGTCCGCAAGCACCGAGCCTTTTTCGGTTTTCACCGCCCAGCCGGTGCCTTCACGTTCGCAACCGGTGACCGGCGATTGCGTGTAGACGTGGCCGCCTTCCTGAATGACGGCGCGCGCCAGGCCGCGTGCGTAGCCGAGCGGATTGAGGTGGCCGCCCTCTTCGTGCAGCCAACCGCCGTAGAAACGAGGGCTACCGGTGATCGCCTCCACCTCTGTCTTGTCGATAACCCGGGTGCGGGCGCCGACGGCATTGTAGTCACGGGCTTTCGCTTCGAGCGTTTTGATAGCCTTGGGCGTGTGGGCGCCCATGACATAGCCGTTCTGCTGCCACTCGCATTCGATCTGGTAGTGCCGGATCATGTCGGAGACCTGATCGTTGGCCCTCGTCTGGCGGGCAATCAGCCGCTCGGCCCAGGGCTCGCCCAGCATGCGGCGAAGTTCCGGCAGGCTGTAATGCGTGAAGGTCGGCGTGCAGTGGCCGGCATTGCGGCCCGACCCGCCGAAACCGATCTCCTGCGCCTCCAGCAGCACGACACGCACGCCATCCTTGGCGAGGGCGAGCGCGGTGGTGAGGCCAGTATAGCCGCCGCCCACCACGCAGACATCCGCCTCCACGGGGCCTTCGAGTGGTGTCGTTGCCGGAGCTGCGGTCGCAGTCGCGTACCAAAGCGACGTTGCGAAGGGAGAGAAGACCGTCACCGCTGTCGCCTTTCTCAGTTGAGGTCGCTGCGCGCGTCCAGCGCGTCGCGCAGGCCGTCGCCGATGAAGTTGAAGCTGGTGACGGCAAGCGTGATAGCAACGCCAGGGACGATGGCAAGCCATGGCGCGCTTGCGAGATATTGCTGGGCGCCGTTCAGCATGTTGCCCCAGCTCGGCAGCGGCGGCTGGATGCCGTAGCCGAGGAAGCTGACATAGGCCTCGAGCAGGATAGCGCGCGCAACCGTCAGCGTGGCGGCGACGATGATCGGGCCAATGGCGTTGGGCAGCAGCTCGCGGAACATGATCCATCTGTTGGTGAGCCCGAGCATGCGCGCGGCCAGCACGAAGTCGCGTTCCCGCAGTGAGCGCACCTCCGCCTCGACGATGCGCGCGGTTTCCATCCAGCTCGTTACCGCGATGATGACGGTGATCATGAAGGGGCTTGGCTTGATGAAGGCGGCGAGCGCCAGCAGCAGGAAGATGCCGGGAAATGAGAGGAAGGCATCGACGAAGCGCATCAGAAGCATGCCGACGCGCCCGCCGTAATAGCCGGCGACGACACCAATCGTGGTGCCGATCAGCGTGCTGAGCACCATGGCGAAGAAGCCGACCAGCAGTGAGATGCGGCCCGCCATGAACAGGCGCACGGCAACATCGCGCCCGAGCGGATCTGTCCCGAAGATATGGTAGCCGGCCGTAAAGGGCGGCGCGAAACGGGCGCGCAGGTCGATGAAGAGCTCGTCATAGGGAAGCAGCGACGGCCCGATCAGGCAGGCAAGGATGATGGTCGTGATCATGGCGACGCCGAGGAGGGCGAGCTTATGGCGGGCAAAGCGGCGCAGCGTGCGGTTCTGCCACCAGCGGCTATGCGCGAAGACGGGCGGGGTGAGAGTTGCTGGGGACGAGGAAGACATCGTGTTTCTCCTAACCGAGCCGGACGCGCGGATCGACGAAGGCGACCAGCAGATCCGCGAGCAGATTGCCGATCAGCACGAAGATCGCCGAGAACATCAAGAGGCCCATGACAACGGGATAGTCGCTGTAGCCGAGGCTATCGAGAAACAGCCGTCCCATTCCCGGCCAGGTGAAGACGGTTTCAGCGACGAGCGCGCCGCCGAGGATCGTCGGCAATTGTACGCCGGCAAGCGTAATCATCGGCAGCAGTGCGTTTCCGACGACATGTCGCATCAGGACGCGCCGGGGCGACAGACCCTTGGCCTTGGCGGTGCGGACGAAATCCTGATTGATGACATCGAGCGTGGCGGTTCGCATATAGCGGCTCCACACGGCGATGTTGACGAGAGCGAGCACCAGGCTCGGCATGATCAGATGGATCGCATAGTCGCTGAACGAGCCGTTGCCGACCGTGTACATGTTGCCGGCTGGTAGCCACTTCAGTTTCAGTGAGAAAATATAGATGGCGATAAGGCCGAACCAGAAGGTCGGGATCGACAGCGCCACCATGGCGCCGATGGTGGCGCTGTAGTCGAAGATCGAATAGCGCTTGGTCGCGCCCCTGATGCCGATCCAGGTGCCGGCCGCGATCGCGATCACCATCGAGGTGCCCATCAGCAGCAGCGTCGCGAAGAGGTGGCCGAGAATGATCGACAGCACCGGCTGGTTGTCGCGATAGGAGTGACCCCAATCGCCCATCAGCATGTGCCGCAGCCAGTCGAGATACTGGATAGGCAGCGGCCGGTCGAGGCCCATCTGCGCTGCGATCCGGTCGAGCGCCTCCTTGGTCATGCCCGGCGTCAGCGTGAATTGCGACAGCGGACCGCCGGGTGCGAGGGTGAGAACGGCAAAGCCGATCATCGATACCAGCAGCAGCAGTATCAGGCTCTGCCACAGGCGACTGAGGAGATAACGAAGCATGGCATTCGTCTCCGATGGTTGCGAGATAGGAAGCGGCCAGCCCTTCGACCCCTCATGGATCGAAGGGCTGGAACGGGACGATCAGGCCTTGGCCCAATACCAGGTGCCAACATTCCATGTGTCGATGCGCACGTTGATGTTGGGGGTGACGTTTTCGACGCCTACCTTGTGGCCGCGCACGGTCGCATACTGGAACAGCGGCAGGAAAGGCAGGTCGTGGCGCATGACCTCCTGGATCTTCTGGTAGACCTTCTTGCGTTCCTCCGGCACGAAGATCTGGCCACCTTCCGCCAAGAGCTTATCGACCTCGGGATTGGCATATTGCCAGCTGTTCTGACCGGCTCCGCCCTTGGCGGTGATCGCCGTGGAGCGGAAATAGTCCGATGTGTCGGGATCGGAACCGGTCTGGAAGTTGATGCCGACGACGACGGAATCGAACTTCGACATTGTCCAATAGTCGCCCCACATGACTGCTGGCGGCAGGTTGGAGATGGTGAGCTCTACGCCGATATCCTTGAAGGTCTGCTGCATGAACTGCTGCACCTGCTCGCGGATATGGTTGCCGGCGGTGGTGGAGTTGGTGAAGGCAAGCCTGACGCCGTCCTTCGCGCGAATGCCGTCGGCACCGGGCTTCCAGCCGGCGTCGTCGAGGATCTTCTTGGCCTTGTCGGTGCTGAACTCCTGCTTCGGCAGGTCCGGATTGTAATAGTAGGACTGCTGCGGAATGTAGCTCTCGGTCGGTGTCGGCAGGCCGTAATAGAGCGCGTCGATGATCGTTTGCTTGTCGATCGCGTGGTAGAGCGCCTCGCGCACCGCCGGATCCTTGAATTGCGGTCGCTCCATGTTGAAGCCTATGGATTCGACGGTAGCGGCGGGAACGACGGCAACGGCCTTGCCATCCAGCGCCTTGGCTTCGTCATAGTGATCCGGCGTAATCCATTGCAGGCCGACGACGTCAATATCACCGGTCTTGAACTGGGTGTAGAGCACCGTCAGGTCGGGAACATATTTGTAGACCAGGGTTTCGAGATAGGGGCCATCGCCGAAATAGTCGGTGTTAGCGGCAAGAGTGATGTGATCGCCGGGGATACGCTCGACCCATTTGAACGGGCCGGTGCCGACCGGCGCATTGTTGAACGGGGCGGTGTTCTTGTCCTTCTCCGCGCCGAGGATATGCTTTGGCACGATGAAGGTCATGGCGAGGATCGACGGGTAGGGCGCAAACGGCTTTTCCATCCGCCAGGTGATTTCCGTCGGTGAGACCACGGTGAGGTCACGCACCAGTTCGTGGCCTGTCTTGCGCCAGCTGCGGAAATCCGGATCGACCATGAGTTCGAGGGTGAACTTGACGTCTTCGGCGGTAAACGGCGTGCCGTCATGCCACTTCACGCCATCGCGCAGTTTGACCTTCCAGTTAAGGCCGTCAGCGGAGATGCCGCCGTTTTCGACGGTCGGGACTTCGGTTGCAAGCGAAGGCGAGAACTTGCCCTCCGGGGTGACGACGAAGAGCGGATCGAAGACGCTGAAATGGATGCCCTCATCGACTTCGATGTGGATCAGGTGCGGATTGAAGACGGTCGGCTCCTGCGAAAAGCCGATGACGAGCTGGCCGGTCGGCTTGGCGGGCGGTGCGGCGAAAGCCTCGCTGCGACCGAGAATATTGGGCATGATCAGCCCGGAAGCGCCGAGCGCCATCATGGTCAGTGCCTGGCGGCGGGTGGGTTTCAGGAGCATAGTGTCGTTTGCATCGGACATGTTGGTTCCCCTTTTTGTTCGTAGGATGTTGGCTGTTCTTCTCTCTTGTTGTTTTTACTGCCTTCTTTTGGCGGGCAGGTCAGAAACCGCTGATCAGTTCGATCTTCGAACCGTCGTGGAAGCGGGAGAAACGGAAATTCTTGCGGTCGACGATCGGTGGCTTGCCGGTGACGATGTCTGCCATCAATCGTCCGGCGGCCGGGCCGATGCCGAAGCCATGGCCGGAAAAACCGGTGGCGATGTGGAAGCCCGGAATATTATCGATCGCGTCGATCACCGGCACGGCATCCGGCGTGACGTCGATATAGCCAGCCCAGCGCTGGGCGATCTCGGCCTTTTCAAACACCGGAAAGGCTTTCTTGAGATTGGCAAGCGCCGTATCGGAAAGCTTGGTCGACGGCTTCGGATCGAGAACGCGGCAATATTCGAAGGGGCTGGCCTCATCCATCGCCCAGCGGTCGGGAATGCGGACCTCATCGAAGAAGCGGCCCGAGAGGCGGAAGTTCAGCGAGCGCCATTCCTTTCGCAGCGCGGGAAAGAACTTGCCGGCATAGCGAAAGGACTTCGGCACGATATCGACGATGTTTTCGTGGCCGGAGGCGATGGTATAGCCGCCATCCTGGCGCTTGCGCAGGGCAAAGCCGTTGGCCCAGATCGCCTGCTCGGGACCACCTTCCAGCGGCTTGGTGCGCAGCACGGAGTTCATCACCTTCAATTGCGGCAGGTCGAGCCCGAACATGCCGGCAAACAGGCTCGACCAGGCGCCGCCCGCAAGCACGACTGCCTTGCAAGCGATCGGGCCGCGCTCGGTGATCACACCGGAAATCCGGCCAGCCGCCGTTTCGATGCCGCGCACGGCGCATTCGGTGAGGATGGAGGCGCCCTTGTCGCGGGCGGCTTCGGCAATCGCCGGTGCTGCCCGCTGCGGCTCGGCGCGGCCATCGGCGGCGGTGTAAAGCGCGCCCTTGATGTCCATTTGCGAACCGGGAACGAGGTTTCTGAATTCGGCACCGCTGACCATGCGGCTTTCGAACTGATAGCCTTCGAGATTGCGGTTCCAGCGCTCGTGGTCGGCATATTCCTTGTCGTTGGCGCAGGTGAAGATGATGCCGGCGCGCTTGTAGCCGGTATCGCGGCCGGTGCGTTTGTCGAGCGTGCTCCAGATGCGCAGGGCTTCCGCCATCAGCGGCACTTCGCGCGGATCGCGCCTGGAGATGCGTACCCAGCCCCAGTTGCGGCTCGATTGCTCCTGGCCGATGCCGCCTTTCTCGCACAATGCGACGCGCAGGCCTTGCTCGGCCAGTTCCAGGGCGGTCGACGTGCCGATGATGCCGCCACCGATGACGACGACATCGACTTCCTTGGGCAGTTCAGCGTCCCCGTGAACGGGGACCACATAGGGGCCGGGCATGGTCAGAAAGACTCCTCTAGCTGGCAGTTGATGGCGAATTCCGCGACGCTTGCCTCGTTCGGCAGCTCGATCAGCATGGCAATGACGCGGGCAAGATCGCGCGGATCAGTCATCTCGCTGTCTGCCTTGCTCGAGAGGCCGCGCGCCATGTCTGTCGCCACGAAACCGGGGCAGATAGCGGTGGCTCGGATGCCGAGATCAAAGCCGGTGTGGCGTATGGCATGGGCAAGCGCGACGGCTGCAAATTTGGAAACGGCATAGAGCCCGGAGTTCGCGGACTTCACTCGCTTTCCCGAGAGCGAAGCGACGATGATGATCCGGCCGCGACCGCTTGAGGCTAGTGCCTCCCAGGCGGACTTTGCTAGCCGTCGCGGCGCCTTCACATTCACTTCGAGCAGATCGTCCAGGTCGGCCTCGTCGGCCTCGATCACGTTTTTCGCGACGATGATGCCGGCATTGGCAACGACGGCATCGATGCGACCGAAGGCGTTGAGCGTCTCTTCGGTCCACAATGACGACGCATCGGGATCGACGGCGTCATAGGCAAAGACGGCGACGCGGGCTGGGTCGGCCCAGGCGGGCATGACCGGTTTGCGCATGCCAAGGGACAGCCGCCAGCCTTTGGCGGCAAGCTCCTCGGCAAGTGCCGCGCCAATCCCCCGGCTGGCTCCGGATATCATTGCAACTCGTTCTTCATTCATGCGTTGCTCTCCATGGCCGGCCCGTTCACGATTGCGCGGCGACACGCCTGTAGGTGCGGCGCAGGATGTCGATGAGGAGCTTGTGTTCCTCGTCGCTGATGTCGGAAAAAAACTCGCGCGATTGTCTGGTGACGATGCCGCGCACGCGCTCGGCCAGTTCGTGCCCTTTTTCGGTGATGTAGAGTTCCTGCGCGCGGCTGTCGTCCGCCGATGTCTCGCGGAAAAGAAGTCCGTGCTCCTCCATCTGGTCGATTAGCCGGCCCGTTGCCGAGCGGTCCTTCAGGATCAGCTTGGCGATGGTGGAGGGCCGGATGCCGGGATTGCCGTCGACGAGAAAAAGGGTGGTGATCTTCCCGGTTCCGCGCGCAACATCCAGCCCTTCGAGCTTCTCATCCAGATCGCGCGAAACGGCCAGGTTGATGCTGCGGATGTAGAAGCTCAGCGTATCCTCGAGGACATCGATATCGATGTCCTTTACGGAAGTCGGCGGACCTTTGGGCGGCGGCAGCATGGCTCGGAACCTTCGAAAGGCAACAAAATAGCGTTCCCGCAGGCCCGGTAGGGCAGCGGGTTCATTATTGTCGGCGGCGGATCGTCGCGGAACTTATGATCGTATGAAAGGACGGATAGTGGACAAATGCAACTATTTTCTTTCGTGGTGCGATAAGTTTTTGAGCAGAAAGAAAAGATGCCTATTTCTGAGACAGGCAGACCTCTCGACGCAGGCATTCACGACAGTAAATGTGCATCATCCGCATGGCTGGTGGTGGAGTTGACGGGTCAGCCCGTCGCCTCCCAGTCGCTGCCGGGAATGGCGGCGAGCAGGCGTTGCGTATAGGCATGCTCCGGTGCCCGGAAGATTTGCGAGGGCGGCCCGCATTCGACGATCTCGCCCTTGTACATGACCGCGACCTCATCGCAGATCTGGCTTGCGACGCGCAGGTCGTGGGTGATGAAGATCATCGCCACTTTCGTATCCTGCTGGATTTCCGCGAGAAGCTTGAGGATCTGCGCCTGGATGGAAACGTCGAGAGCCGAAACCGCCTCGTCCGCCACCAGCAGCACGGGATCGAACATCAAGGCCCGGGCAATGCCGACACGCTGGCGCTGGCCTCCGGAGAATTCATGCGGGAAACGGTCGAAGGCGCCTTCATCAAGGCCGACGCGTTTGAGAAGCCGCAGCGCCTTGGCCTTTGCCTCATGCATCGGCAGGCCATGCGCGATCGGCCCGACGGTCAGGATCCGGCCGATCGTGTGGCGCGGATTGAGCGAGGCGAACGGGTCCTGGAAGATCATCTGGATATAGGGACGCAGCGGGCGAAACTGCTCGTCCGTCAATGCCGCGATGTCGCGGCCATCGAACAGGATCCTGCCGCTGTCCGATTTCAGAAGCTTCAACAGCACCCGGCCAAGGGACGATTTGCCGGAACCGGATTCGCCGACGACGCCGAGCGTGCGTCCCTTGCGGATCGAGAAGCTGACATCGCTCACCGCCTGAACCGTCCGCGCCTTGGACAGAAAGCCACCGCCGGAGCGATAGGTCTTGTTGAGCTTGTCTACTTCCAGCACGACGGGCGTATCGGCGATAGCATCGCGATCCCTTGTCGTCATCCGAGGCACCGCGGCGATCAGGCGTTGCGTATAGGGATGGGTGGGCGCATTCAGCACCTGGGTGGCCGTTCCCTGCTCGACGAGATGGCCCTTCTCCATGACGATCACCCGATCGGCGATCTCCGCCACCACCCCGAAATCATGGGTGATGAACATGACGCTCATTTTTTTGCGTCGCTGGATCTTGCGGATCAGTTCCAGGATCTGGGCCTGTGTGGTGACGTCGAGGGCGGTGGTCGGCTCGTCGGCGATCAGTACGTCCGGATCGAGCGCTAGGGCCATGGCGATCATCACGCGCTGGCGCTGCCCGCCGGACAGACGGAAGGGATATTGGTGCTGCAGGAGATCGGGATCGGGCAGGCCGACTTCGGTAAGCAGCTCCTTCACCTTCTGCCGGCGGCTTTCCGGTGTGCCGACTTTATGGGCATCCAGCACCTCGATGATCTGCTCACCGATCGTCATCAGCGGGTTGAGCGCCGATAGCGGGTCCTGAAAGATGATCGAGACGGCTCGCCCCCTCAAACCTTGGAGCGTTACGTCGTCCGCGCTCAACAGGTCCATGCCCCTGAACCAGATCGAGCCGGCCGTCACCTGGATAATCGACGGCAGCAGCCCCATGACCGCGCTGGCGGTCACCGATTTGCCCGAACCGGATTCCCCGATGATACAAAGGATTTCGCCATCCATCAGATCGAAGGAGACATCAGTCACCGCATGCGGGCGCTCCATGGCCTTCGGCAGGCTGATCGTCAGGTTCTTGACCGAGAGAACGGCTTCCCGGGTTGGCGAGGACTGAGCGGCATCGATCTGCGTCATGGGGAGCCTTCCTTTGCATGGAATGTCTGCCTGTGCGCCCGACCGAGCCGGACGACCGATCGCGGGCGGGAACTAAAACGCAAGAAGCATGCCGGTCCGCGCCCGCGTACAATTCACCGATCAGTTCAACCTGGCAAGCGTTCTTCCCTCTTGGTCGAAGAGATGGCAGGCGGCCGGGTCGATCTGGAGCGAGATCGGTGTGTGTAGCGGGGTGGTGTCGGTGCCTTCCGTCTGCACGACGAGGGACTGGTCGGACGCGATATCGACGTGAAGAACCGTTAGGCCGCCGAGCCGTTCGGCAAGGATCGCCTCCCCGGTGAACTGGCCACCTTGGCCGATGCGGATATGTTCCGGCCGAATGCCCAGTGTCAGCGTCGAGCCCGTCTTCAATGCTCCGGCGGTGACCGGAACGGTGATGATGCTTCCACCCGGCAGCGCGACGGAGATACCGCTCGGGCCGGTCTTCTCGACGGTTGCCGTCAGAAGGTTCATCTTCGGCGAACCGATGAAGCCGGCGACGAAGATGTTTGCGGGGCGATTGTAAAGATCGAGCGGAGAGCCGACCTGCTCGATGCGGCCGCTGTTGAGAACCACGATCTTGTCGGCCATGGTCATGGCTTCGATCTGGTCATGGGTAACGTAAATCATCGTCGCAGCCAGTCTTTCGTGCAGGCGCATGAGTTCCAGACGCATGTTGACCCGTAACGCCGCATCGAGATTGGAAAGCGGCTCGTCGAACAGGAAGATCTTCGGATTGCGCACGATGGCCCGGCCGATGGCGACACGCTGGCGCTGGCCACCCGACAGATCCTTCGGCCGGCGGTCAAGTAGATGCGATAGCTCCAGAATCTGGGCCGCGTCCTTGACCTTCCGCTCGCGCTCGGCCAATGGAATGCCGGCAATTCTGAGCGCGAAGCCCATGTTCTCGGCGACCGTCATATGCGGATAGAGCGCATAGGATTGAAACACCATCGCCAGGCCACGCTGCGATGGATCAATGTCGTTGGAGCGCGTGCCGTCGATCACCAGATCGCCGCTGTTGATTTTCTCCAGACCGGCGATCATACGCAGAAGCGTGGACTTGCCGCAGCCGGAAGGGCCGACGAAGACGACGAATTCGCGGTCGTCCACATCCAGATCGATGCCCTTGATGACTTCGAGGGCGCCGTAGGTCTTACGGGCGTCACGGAGCTTGAGATTAGCCATTGCTGGCCTCCTTTGTGCCGGCGGACGTATCCGCACCAATATTGTTCGAGCCCGGAAGGTTCGATGGTTCGGGGCTGGATGTTGCCTCGCTTCCGAGGATGAGGCTGGCTGCACCGATCAGGCCCGCATGTCGCCCAAGCTGCGCGGCAACGATCGGCACATCGCGATAGGCCGGCATGGCCCGGTCGTGAATTGTCGCCATGATGGTGTCGTGGAGAAGGTCGAACCCATGGGATATGCCGCCGCCCATCACCAGAACGTCCGGGGAGTAGAGGTGAAGCAGGTTGGTGAAGCCGATCCCCAGCCATCGTGCCTCGGCATGCAAAAGTTCCAGTGCCAGCGCATCGCCGTTTCGCGCTGCGTCGACCACATGCCGACCTGTCACATCTGTATCGGCCGACAGCGCGCGCAGCATCGAGCCATCGGATCGCCGGGTGCGCGCCGTTGCTCGCCTGCCGAGGGCCGTGCCGGAGGCCACGGCTTCAAAGCAGCCGACTGCGCCGCAAAAACATTGCTCCCCGTCGCTCGTGATCGTCATGTGGCCGATTTCCGCTGCCAAGCCACGCCTGCCATGCAAGATCCGCCCGTCGGCAATCACGCCGCCGCCGATGCCGGTCGAGACGGTGACGAACACGATTGATCTTGCGCCGCGGCCGGCGCCATATCGCCATTCGCCAACTGCTGCCGCATTCGCATCGTTTTCCAGCCGCACCGGCAATTGGAAACGGCTGGAGAGAATATCTGCGAGGGGAACCTCGTTCCATCCGGTCAGGGTCGGCGCCGCAATGACGACACCGGCTTCCGGATCGAGCGGGCCAGGCGCGCCGATCCCGATGCCGACGGGCAGAAGATCAGGCGTTTCCGCCAGCACGGCTGCTGCCAGCAACTCGATCTGCCGGATGACCGCATCGGGGCCTCCGGCTGCTTGCGTCGGCACGGCGGAAAACGACAGAAGGTTTCCCTCCTCGTCCACCAGTGCGGCACGAAGCTCGGTTCCGCCGAGATCGAAGGCAAGAGCGACCTTTTTCACGAAATCCGGCTCTCCAGTCCATGCAGCCATTCTATCCGCTTGCCCAGGTCCTTATCGCCGAAGGCGAGCGACCCAAGAACGACCGTCTGCGCCCCGGCCGCACGCAGCTCCGGCACCGTCTGCTCACGAATGCCGCCATCGGCCGCCAGGATCACCTGATCCTCCCTGCCCGCCTGCTTCAGCAATGCCCGCGCCTCGATCAGCCGGCCGCATGCCTTTTCGGAAAGACTTTGTCCTTTGACGCCGATCGAGGTACCGAGCAGGGTCACGAAGGCGACATGGTCGATGAACGGCTTGATCGCCGAGACGGGCGTTTCCAGCCGCAGCACGACGCCGGCTTCGGCGCCGAGCTCCTTTGCAAGCGTGACCGCACGCAAACCGGCTTCGCCGTTTTCGGCATGAACGCTGATGAGATCGGCGCCGGCTTCGATGAACTGGCGCGTTTGCTCTTCGACGATTTCGGCCTCGACCATCAGATGAACATGGATCGGCTTGGCGGTCGATTTGGCGATGCGCGCGACGAAATCCGGAAAGAACAGGAAGCCTGGCGTAAAGCGCGCATCGGCAACGTCGATGTGATGCAGGTCGACATAGGGCTCGATGCGTTTGAGATCGGTTTCCATATTGGCGAGATCAGCCGACCAGAGCGAGAATTCGCCCAGCAGCCGGTTGCGGGGCAGGGCGGCGATGGCCGCCGGGCCTGAAAGGGTTTTGGACGTCATGATGGCGCGAGGCTCCGGATTGTCTTGGATGCGAGGAAACGGGTGATGGCGTCTTGGACTTCGGCAAAATGGCGCAGCTTGTCGGCGGCCTTGGGGGTGACTTCGACAAAGCTTGCGCCCGGAATGGTGTCGGTGAGAGTTTGTGCATGGGAGAGTGGATGGATCGCGTCTTGCTGGTTGCCAATGATCAGGGTCGGGATGGCAAGGGCGGCTGCAGCTGCTTGCGATACATCAGGTCCATCAGCGGCGATGTCGGCCAGCACGTCCGCGAAAGCGACAGCATCTGGCCGGTCGAAATAGCCGAGCAGGGACGCGAAATTGTCCGGCGCGTCGGTCTTTATCCGCATGCCGATTTCGGAGTCTGCAAACAGCGCCTGCGCCTTGTCGATCGGATGCGAGCGGAGCAGGGCAGCAACGGCGCGGATCGGCTCGAGATTGTCGGGCGCTGCGGCAAAGATCCAGGCGGGGCGGACAAGAATGAGTGCGGCTATGCGCTCCGGGTGATGATGGGCGAGATGCAGGGCAAGTGCTGCGCCCATGGAAATGCCGCCGACGACAAAGCGATCAAATCCGCGCTCGCTCGCCGCAGCCAGCACATCCTCGGCAAACATCTGGAGTGAGAAGGGCCGCACACTGCCGAGCGACGACGCGCGATGTCCGCGGCAATCCACCGTGATCCGCCGGAAGTCTCCACCTGGCGGAAAGGTTTGCGCAACCTGCGCCTCGTCTCCGCCTAAGCCATGCTGAAAGACGACAGGCAGCCCTTGCCCGCCATCGAAGACGGACAGGCTGGCATCGCCACGCATGAGAGTTGTCGTTCCGCCCATCAGACCAAGTCCTTGAGAAAGGCGGCGACCTGAGGTGCTTCGGCTGCGGACAGTCCGTGAGTGACGAGGGGACCATCGAAGCCGGTAGATTTTAGCCGTGCGATGAAATTGGGAAAATCCACGACGCCCTGGCCGGCAGTTGCGAAACGTCCATCGGCATAGCGATCCTTGGCATGCGCCATGGCGATATGCCCGGCCGCCGTTTCAACCGCGCGCTCGACGATATCTCGGGATTCCGCTGGCGTAGCGCTTTCGAAGAGATTGGCCGGGTCGAGGACGATCCGCAGTCTTTTCGATCCCATCTCAGCGATCAGCCGCTTGGCGTCCTCGGCCGACGTCACGATATTGGCCTGTTCCGGTTCGATGCCGAGATCGACACCACGCTTTTCGGCCAGCGCCAAGGCTTTCGACATCTCCGTCACCATGTCCGCCCAGGCCGAGGGGTCGGTATTCTCAGGATGATGCGCCCACTGATCGGCCGCATTGCGGGTGCCGGTGCAGAGCGTGACGAGCGGAATGGAGAGGGCGGCGGCCGTCTCGACTACCACGGCAAGCTGGCGCAGACCCGTTTGCCGCACCGAGATATCCGGGTGGGCCATATTGTAGGTTCCGGACAGGGCGACCAGTGAAACACCCGTCGCTTCCGTCGCTGCCTGGATTGCTGTTATGACGGAGTCCGGCACTGCGTCGGGCATGGACGGCAGCCCGCAGCAGGCGAGGTTGAACTGGGTGGCCGCATAGCCGCTGTCGCGCACCGCCGTCAGCACGCTCAGGGGATCGGTCCCCGGAAAGGTCTTGGCGAAGATCCCGAGCTGCATCAGACGGCTCCCGTCACGGACGCAAGCTCGACCCGTTCGCCGGTTTCCACCGACCGGGCGATCGCCACCATCGCGCGGATCGAAGCGATGCCGTCCTCGACATTGGCGCCGCGCATCGGTGCGCCGTTCAGCGCTGTGTCGGCGAGACCCTCGAGCTGGCGGCGGAAGAAATGTCCGTCCGCGCCAAGCGGCTTCCGGCTCGTCGCATCCTTCTCGTGGAAGATCTCGACCTCGCTGGAGCGGAAGTACCATGGGTTGAAGGTCTTCGCGAGTACGGAGCCGTTCTCGCCGTAGAGCTGGAAGCCCTCGTGCCAATCCATACGGACGGCGACCGTGAGATCGAGATGGCCGAGGGCACCATTGGCGAACTCGGTTTCCACGAACCAGCAGTAGGCCCCGGCACGTTCCAGCAGGCGCGCGCGCACGGCAACGATATCACCGCAGAAGAAGCGGGCGGTATCGACCAGATGCGAGCCATGCGCCAGCATGAAATATTGCCTGAGATCGGCCTTCGGATTGCCGCCCGGCTTGCGCGCAAGCTTGCTGGTAACCGGAAGCGGCTGCACCGCATCGGTGTTGGTATAGCGGTGGGTGGAGTCGCAATACCAGGCTTTCAGCGCGAAAATCTCACCGATATCGTCGCGCACGAAATCGCGCGCAGCTTCCAGCGCCGGGTCGAAGCGCTTCATATGCCCGACCTGCAGGATCTTGCCGGAGCGCTTGACGGCATCGGCCAGCTGCTGCCCTTCCTCGACGGACACGCCGATCGGCTTTTCGCAGAGCACATGCTTGCCAGCCTCAAGCGCCTTGATGGACATCGGCACATGATATGCATCCGAAGTGGCGACGATCACCGTCTCCAGTTCGGGGTCGGCCAGCATGGCGTCATAGTCGCTGAACATCTTCTGCGGCTCATAGGTCGCACCCATGCGTGCCAGCAGATCCGGTGCTGCGTCGCAGATTGCGTAGAGATCGGCATTCCTTGCCTTCACGCAGGATTCCAGATGCGCGAACTGGGCAATTGGCCCGCAGCCGAGCACACCAACACGAAGACGGCGATTTTCCTTCTGGATCATGGTCTTCTTCCTCAAGCCCCGTAGCTGCGCATGGTGTCGCGGTTGGTCTTCACTGCGGCAACAGGATCGGCGCCGGCCGCCTCGGATTCCTCTTCCAGCACCAGCCAGCCATTGAAACGCGGCGCCTTCGCCACGAGATCGATCACCGCCGGCGTGTCGAGGATGCCTTTGCCAAGCATCGCCCAGCGGTCGTTCGCATCGACGTCCTTGAGGTGGAGGTAGCGAATGCGGTCCTGATAGGTGCGCATGGTGTCGAGGATGTCCTCGTGCCCGCGCAGGATATGGCCGGTATCGGGAACCCAGCCGACCAGAGCGGGATCGAGAAGCGCGAAGATCCGGTCGTAGTCGGCGCGGTCGAAGAGCAGGGTATTGTGATGCGAGCTCGGGTGGACGGCGATATCGATGCCGGATGCCTTGCCGAGCGCGCCGGCGCGATTGTAGAACTCGGCGGCAATGGCAAACTTGTCGTCACGCGGTCCTTCGGAGACGACGGTTGCCGAACCGATCGAGACCAGCGCGCCCGGAAACTGCGCGGCATAGTCGATCCAGCGCTGCGTCGTGGCCAGATCGTTGTTGATCGCCTCGGCAACCGTAAAGCCGCTTTCGGAGCCGAAGGCGAAGGAGACCAGCTGTAAGCCGCTATCCTTCAGCGCCTTTGCGAATTCGCCGGGCTTGGCGGCATAGTGGCCGATCATCGTGTCGGTGATTTCGATGCCCGAATAACCGCCGGCGGAAATTGCCGACAGCAGGTCGTCCGGCGTTCCGGTCCAGGCCTTGCCGAGCATTTCCCATGTAAACGTCTGGCAACCGACCTTCAGATCGCTAGTCATGTCACTATTCCTTGATTCCGCCCTGTGTCAGGCCTTCGATAATGTGTCGTTGGAAGAAGAGGACCAACACGATCAGCGGCACCGTGACGACAGCCGAGGCTGCGGCGATGTCTCCCCAAGGCACGTAGTATTGGTTGGTGAAATTGGCGATGCCGACCGGGATGGTCTGGGTGCCGCTATCCGATGTGAAGGCGAGCGCGAACAGAAACTCGTTCCAGGCGGTGATGAAGGCAAGCAGGCCCGTCGTGACCAGGCTCGGCAGCGACATCGGCAGGATGATATGCCAAAGCAGGCCGATGACGCCGACGCCGTCCATGCGCGCGGCCTCATCGATCTCGCGCGGCAGCGTCTCGAAATAACCGAACAGAACCCAGGTCACCAGCGGCAGCCCAAGCGCCAGATAGGTGATGATCAGCGCGGTATAGGTGTCCAGAAGGCCAAGGTCGGAGGCAAGAAGGTAGAGCGGGCCGACGAGCGCGATCTGCGGGAACATCGAGACCGAGAGGATCACCGTCAGGATCCCGAAGCGTCCCTTCACATCGAGACGCGACAGCGCAAAGGCGGCGAGCGAACCGACGATCAGGCAGAGGGCGGTGGTCGCCAGCGAGACAACCAGCGAATTCCATAGATAATGATGCAGGCCCTTTTCGACGAAGGCATTGTAGTAATGCTCCAGCGTGAACGGGCTCGGGATCAGCGACGGTGTTCCCTCAGTCAGCGCCCTGTCGAGCTGGAACGACGTCGAGAATTGCCAGAGAAACGGGCCTGCCGACCAGACGAGGATGAGGAGCGCGCCGAGATAGATCATCACGCTTTGAAAAGGGGAACGGGTGTCGTTCATGTTGTCTTCCTGATCTGTCGGACGAGGAAGAGGCAGAACACCACGGCGATCAGCCCTTCGGTGATGAACATTGCGGTCGAAACGGCCGAACCGTAGCCAAACTGCAGCGTCGAGAAGAGAACCTTGTAGGACAGCGTCGACAGCGTTTCCGTGGAATCGGCCGGGCCGCCGCCGGTCAACACATAGACCAGATCGAAAACGCGGAAGGCGTCGAGCGCCCGGAAGAGCCCGGCAATCAGCAATGTCGGCAGCAGCAGCGGTAGGCGGATGTTCCAGAAGATCGTCCAGGCCCTGGCGCCGTCCATGCGTGCCGCTTCGATCAGTGATTTCGGTACGGTCTGAAGCCCTGTCAGCAATAACAGCGCCATGAAGGGCGTCGTCTTCCAGACATCGGCGAGAATGATCGTTATCAGCGCCGTATCGGGCGACCCGTACCAGTTCACGTTCTGGTCGATCAGCCCGAGATGGAGGAGAATGAAATTGATGATGCCGTGCTGTCCATCGAACAGCCATCCGAACATTTTCGAGGTGACCACCGTCGGCATCGCCCAGGGAACGAGCATTGCCGCGCGGATTATGCCACGGCCGGCGAAGGCCTCACAAAGGATCAGCGCCATGGCGAGACCGATCAGCGTCTCGAGCGTAGTCGAGGCGATGGTGAACCAGATCGTATGCCACCACGCATTCCAGAACGGCGGATCGGCGAGCAGCTGCACATAATTGGCGATGCCGACGAAATCATTGTCCTGCGTGATCAGGGAACGATTGGTGAAGGAAAGATAGACGCCATTGACGATCGGATAGAAGGACACCGATGCAAGCGACAGGAAGGCCGGCAACAGCAGGAGCCAGGGCCAGAGGGCGCTTGGGAGCGCCCTCGTCGTTTTCGGGGTGCGGTCGGACATGGGGACCGTGACTGCGGCAGCCATATCAGGCAACGATCTTGTTGATCTGTTCGGCGGCGGCCTTCAGCTCGGCCTGAACATTGCCGCTGACCAATGCCTTGGAAATGCTCGACTGCAGCGCCAGCGTCACCTTCGCATATTGCGGCGTGATCGGCCGGGGCGTGGCACCGGTGAAGACACTTTGCAGGCTCGCCATGAACGGCTGTTCGGCTTTCAGTTTCGCATCCTGGAAGATCGCCGGGCGCGACGGTGCAAGGCCGAAGTTCAGGGCGAGGCGGGTCTGCGTTTCCGGAGAGGACATCCAGGTCAGGAACTCGATCGCCGCTTCCCGTTTCTTGGAGTTGGCGTTGACGCCGAGCTGGTAGCCGCCGAGACAGGCGGCACTCTTTCCGCCGGCAAAATGCGGCAACGGCGCAACGGCGACCTTGTCCACCACATGTGAGGCTTTCGGATCCTGCGCGATCGGATAGACATAGGACCAGTTGCGCATGAACATCGCTTCGCCCGAGGTGAAGGGCTGGCGGGAAGGCTCTTCATCCCACGAGAGAACGTTCTGCGGGCTGATCTTGGTCTTGTTGATCGTATCGTAGAGGAACTGGATTGCCTCGACCGCCGCCTTGTCGCCGATGACGGAGGATTTGCCGTCTGGCGCAAGGATAGAGCCGCCGTTCGAAGTGATGATTTCCACGGCATCACAGATCAGGACTTCGGCCTGCTTGCCCTGCCAGAGATAGCCGAACTTGGCGTCGCCGGCCTTCTGGGCCGCCGCCGCCATGGTCGCCATGTCGTCCCAGGTTTCGGGAACCTTGCCGCCATGCTGTTCCACCAGATCCTTGCGGTAGTAGAACATGCCGGAATCGACGAACCACGGAAGCGCGGTCAGCTTTTCATTGTAGGTGCAGGCGGCGACCGTTCCGGGGAAATAATCGGCGCGCTTTTCCTTCGGGAAATATTCGTCGAGTGGCAACGCCCATCCGGCCGCCGCGAAGCCGGCGATCCAGACCACGTCCTGGGTGAAAACGTCGGGGGTTCCGTTGCGGCGCGCCAATTGCTGGACAAGGCCCTGATAGACCTCGGTCGACGAGCTCGGCGGCGGCAGTTCGATGAACTTGACCGTGATCCGGTCCTGCGATTCGTTATAGGCCTTGACGAGATCGCCGAGGCCTTCCTTGCCGAAGAAACTGGCGCTGGCAAAGCTGATCTCGGTGCGATCGGCGGCGCGCGCGGGGCGCATGCCAAGTCCCGACGCGACACCAAGGGTCGCCGCTCCGACTGCGGCGCTTGCAGCACCCATCAGCATCTGGCGGCGGTCGAGCAGTGTGGACAATACGGCCACGTTTGAGCCGGCCGGCGTCTTCTTGAAATCAGACATGATTTCCCTCCCAGGAAAACTGGCGACCTCCAAAATCTCCGCGCCAGTATTGTCGTATGTTTCATAAAAAATTGTCGCGCGTCAAGAAATAAGATGCTTTAACTCACTTTAAAGCGCGCCGGGCTGATATGGCTGTCGGTGACGTGCGGGTTATCGGATCCAGGGAGGATTGAGGAATATGACTGGGAACACAAAGGCAAAGCTGGGCATTGGCATCGTCGGCTGCGGCAACATTTCAATGACTTATCTGCGCAACGCGGCGCTGTTTGCTGGCGTCGAGTTGCGTGCTTGCGCCGATATTTCCGCCGATGCCGCGGCTCTTCGCGCCCGCGAATATGGTATTCGGCCGCTGAGCGTCGACCAATTGCTCGCAGATCCAGAAGTCGATCTCGTTCTCAACCTCACCATTCCCGCCGTGCACTTCGACGTCACCATGTCGGCGCTGTCCGCGGGCAAGCATGTCTTCACGGAAAAGCCGCTGGCGACCTCGGCCGCCGAAGGACGGACGCTTGTCGCCGAGGCGAAGACACGCGGCCTGCTTTTGGGCTCGGCGCCCGACACTTTCCTCGGTGCGGCCGGCAGGCGTGCCCGCCGTTTGATGGAGGAAGGCGCAATCGGCCGTCCGGTCAGCGGCACCGCCTTCATGATGGGACGCGGCATGGAGCACTGGCATCCTAATCCGCAATTCTACTACCAGCCTGGCGGTGGTCCGGTTTTCGATATGGGGCCTTATTATTTGACCATGATGGTGAACCTGCTGGGACCGGTGGTGCGCGTCATGGCGATGGCGACGAAGGGGCAGGAGGAGCGCCTGATCACCGCGGACGGTCCGTTCAAGAACACGACCTTCAAGGTCGGCACGCCGACCAACGTGCTGTCGCTCCTGGAGTTCCAGTCCGGCGCGACTGTCAATTTCGGCGCATCCTGGGACGTCTTCCGTCATTCCAACCATCCGATCGAGCTGCACGGCACCGAAGGCTCCCTTCGCCTGCCGGATCCCGATACGTTCGGCGGCACGGTCTCGCTGTCGGAGCGCGGCGCCGACTGGCGTGATTTCGACAGCGACGGCGAGCTTTACGGCAAGAGGAATTGGCCGTTCGCTGCACCGGATCGCGCGAATTATCGCATGCTCGGCGTCGCCGACCTCGCACGGTCGCTGGAGGAGAAGAGAATGCCGCGCGCGTCCGGCGAGCTTGCCCTGCATGTGCTCGAGATCATGGAGGCTATTCTCGCCTCCGGCGAAAGCGGCCAGTCAGTCAGCGTCGGCGGTGATCTGGTGCGTCCGCCGCTTCTGGGCGAAGATGAAGCCCGCAGCCTCCTCGCCTGATTGCGGAAGGGAGAGACGACATGACAGAACAGCTCGATGAGAGTGCCCGACGCCTTCTCGACATGAGCAATCGGTCGAACCCCCGGCCGTTTGAAACCGGCACGCCTCTGGAGGCTCGCATTGACTACAATGCGGGCTGCCCGACGGTTCAGGGCGCGCGCGAGACAGTCGCCTCGGTGGAGGATCGTCAGATCGACGGTCCGAACGGCCCGATCACCCTGCGTATCTATCGCGGCATCGGCGCACGATTGAAGAATGGTCCCAGCCTCCTTTATCTTCACGGCGGCGGCTGGGTGATTGGCAATCTCGATTCTCACGACGAGATCTGCCGCTGGTTCGCTAATCTCGCGCAATGCACCGTGGTCTGCCCGGACTACCGACTGGCGCCGGAACACAAGTTCTCGGCCGGGCTGACGGATTGCACCGCTACACTGGCCTTCATGGCGAAATCCGCCGCCGATCTCGGCATCGATCCGGAGCGGATGGCGGTCGCCGGCGACAGCGCCGGCGGCAATCTCGCCGCCGTTCTGGCGCTGATGGCGCGCTCCGGTGACGCCCCAAAGCTTACAGGGCAACTGCTTATCTATCCAAACACGGACGCCGCGCAGACGGCAGACAGCTATCGTCGCTATGGCGAAGGCTACGGGTTGACCGCATCGGCGATGAAGTGGTTTCGCGACCACTATATCCGCACCGAGGCCGATATCGCCGACTGGCGGGTTTCGCCGTTGCGGGCTGACAGCGTTGCCGGGGTTGCGCCGGCCTTCATGATTACCGCTGGGCACGATATTCTGGTGGACGAGGGCCTGGCCTATGCCGAACGGCTGAAGCAGGAGGGCGTGCGCGTGGTGCTCCGCCACTGGCCCGGCCAGATCCACGGCTTCGTGTCGATGGGACGATACATATCGGGCGCACGCCAGGCTGTGGAGGAGGCCGTGGAGGCATGGCGCAGCTTTGAAGGCGCTTCCGAGTAAACGGACAGCAACCTAGTCCTATGCCGATTGCCGCATGACCAGCGTACCATCCAGGCGAACTTTGTCGGCGATGGTCTGAACCGGCGCGTCCGTGTCGCCGAGCAGCGTCAAAAGCGTGTCGACGCTATTTGCCGTCATCGCGGCAAAATCCTGCGCCATTGTCGTCAGCGGCGGGCAGGTGTAGCGGCTGAGCGGATGGTCGTCATGGGCGGCCACGCGGAGATCGTCACCCTTCTTGCGCCCGACCTTCAGCCCATGCGCGAAGGCGGCCGCCATCACGCCGAAGGCGAGGCGGTCGTTGGCGCAGAGGATGGTCTTGCCGGGAAGCGCCTTTGCGTTCAGCATCTCGTCCATCTGCTGATATCCGATATGCTCGAAGTCCCAGGTATAGGCCGCGTTGGTCTTGATCACCACCGGCTCGTAGCCCGAAGCTTCCATCGTGGCGATATAGCTCGCCAGCCGCTCCGGCGAATTGTGGTTGACATGTGGAATGTCGAGATAGGTCGGCGCCTCTCCGGATCGGCAGAGATATTCGACGATTGTCGCGACGCTCTGATAATTATTGTTGCCGATAAACGGTGTGTTTCCCTCGATATACGTGTCGAAATAAACGAGGGGCACATTCTGCGCGAGCTTCTCGAACGCGCGCGGGTCGGATTTTTGTCCCAACGGCGCGGCAAGCGTGCCCGCTACCTTCAAGGAGAGCATCGTGCTGACGGCTTCGGCTTCCAGCTCCGGCAGTCCGTGCGAGGAAAACACGATCGGCCAATAGCCCTCATTTCGCAGCCGCAACTCCAGGCGGTTGACCATTTCGGCGTAGAAAGGGTCGGTAAGGGCCGGCACCAGGATGCCGATGTTGCGGGTTCTCTTCCGATTGAGATTGCGCGCATAAATATTGGGTTGATAATCGGACGAACGGAGGGCTGCTTCGATCAGCGCGCGCGTCACAGGCTTGACGCTCGTCGGGTCATCGAAATACTTCGAGAGGGTGGGTCGGGAGACGCCGCAGGATTTCGCGAAATCCTCCATTGTCTTGTGCGTCATTTTTTCCATCGAAAGTCGACCATTTCTCGAGCCGATCCGCCCATCTGGGACCTGTTATGCGTCCCCAAGAAGGGAAGCGCAACCATGGAGGTAAGTTCCGAGCAAGTTCTTTTTAGCCTCAAGTTGCTCAAAAATATTACATGCGTCAATTTCTTAATTGACGCATAAAAGTTCAAGCCATAGAAAAGTCGCGTATCGGCCTGCGGCAGTCGTAAGCCGAGGCAAGAGTTTCACCGGGAAGTGGGTGCGCCATCTCATGAAAAAGCTCGTCAGTGCCGGAGAGATCGTCGTCGAAATCATGGCGGATCGGCTCGATCAAAGTCTGGCCCAGCCCGGATTGCTGCACGGACCGTTTCCGTCCGGAGCGCCGGCGATCTTCATTGCGCAAGCCGCAAGGCTCGGCCAGCCGGCCGGTCTGATCAGTGCCGTCGGCGAAGACGATTTCGGGCGAATGAACATCGACAGATTGCGCGACTGGGGGGCGGATATCTCCGCCATCACGGTTCATCAGGGGCAGGCGACCGGCACGGCTTTCGTATCGTACCGAGCCGATGGTTCCCGTCATTTCGTCTTCAACATCAAGAACAGCGCGGCGGGATTGATCGAAACCGGCGATGGCGCGACAGCCCTGCTGGCCGGCGCCAATCATTTCCATGTCATGGGCTCCTCCCTGTTTTCCGAGAGGGCGATCTCCGTTGTTCTGGCGGGCATCGAGACGATCAAGCGCAGCGGCGGCACAGTTTCCTTCGATCCCAATATACGCAAAGAGATGATCGAGCTGCCCGGCATGCGCGAGGCACTGAACCAGGTTCTGGCGCTCACGGATATTTTCCTGCCGAGCGGCGAAGAGCTGTTCATCTTCACCAAGGCGACCGACGAGGCAGAGGCGGCAGCGGAAATGCTCGAGCGCGGGATTTCGGCGGTGATCGTCAAGAAAGGCGCGGAGGGCGCGGTCTATTACGATCGGCATCGCAAAGTTGTGGCATCCGGCTTCGTCGTCGACGAAGTCGATCCGACTGGTGCTGGCGATTGCTTCGGCGCGGGTTTCGTCTCCCTTTGGCTCCGGGGTGCGGCGCCAGAGGAAGCTTTGAGGCTGGCTTGTGCCTGTGGAGCCTTGGCCGTGACGCGCAAAGGCCCCATGGAGGGCATTGCCACCTTTGCCGAGGTACAGTCCTTTCTGTCCGGCGCGACCGCGAGGGCACCGTCATGAGTTCCGCGACGCAGCGACTGGCAAATATGCCGAAAAGCCGTGGCAGCGGTCTACCATCCGGCATCACCTCCGTCTGCTCGGCCCATCCCCTGGTGATCGAGGCGGCTCTGTTGCACGCAAAGGGCCGGAATGCCGATGTGCTGATCGAGGCGACCTGCAATCAGGTCAATCAGGACGGCGGCTATACCGGCATGACGCCCGCCGATTTTCGCTCATTCGTCGAAAAGATCGCGGCGGCAGTCGGCTTCCCCCTGGATCGTCTGATTCTCGGCGGGGATCATCTCGGGCCAAATCCCTGGAAGCATCTGCCGTCCGGCGAAGCGATGCGCAAGGCAGGCGCAATGATCGACGCCTTCGCCGCTGCCGGTTTCACTAAGCTGCACCTGGATACGAGCATGGCCTGCGCCGACGATCCGGCCGCTCTTCCAGACGAGACGATCGCATCCCGGGCAGCCGAACTGGCTGCCATCTCGGAAGCAAGAATACGCCAGTCGAAAACGCAGGCACCGAGCTACATTATCGGCACCGAGGTTCCCGTTCCAGGCGGTGCGTTCGAGGCCCTCGATCATCTGCACGTCACAACGCCCAAGGATGCGCTTGCGACCGTGGAGCTGCACCGCACGGCCTTCTTCAGGCTCGGACTGAACGAGGCTTTTGAGCGCGCGATCGGCATCGTCGTCCAGCCGGGTGTGGAATTCGGCAATGCCGATGTTGTTGCCTATGTGCGGGATGCGGCAAGAGATCTCGTCGCGACATTGGATGAGATGCCGCAATTCGTGTTCGAGGCTCATTCGACGGATTACCAGAGCGGTGAGGCGCTGCGCGATCTTGTCAGCGATGGATTTGCAATCCTGAAAGTCGGCCCCTGGCTGACCTTTGCCTTGCGCGAGGCACTGTATGGCCTTAGCGCCATTGCCGAAATCCTGGTGCCGGATGCGGTCGGTGAGGCCGTTCCCGCCGCCATGGAGCGGATCATGCTGTCATCGCCCGAGCATTGGCTGAAATACTATCCCGGCGATGCCCGCGAGCAATATGTGCAGCGACACTATTCGTTCAGCGATCGCATTCGTTATTATTGGACCGTACCGGCTGCGCAGAAGGCCGTGGACGAACTGATGTTGGCTCTTGAGGATGTTACAATTCCGCGCCCGCTGATCAGCCAGCATCTCGGCCATCTGGAGCCGCTGGTGGCCAACGGATCGGTGGCGCCCCAGGCGCGTACGCTGCTGCTTGCCAGTGTTACGCGCGTGCTCGACATCTATGCGGACGCCATCGCGTCGGCTTCGTAACGGTTTTGGCTTGCGAGGTCGGTGCCCGGCCTTCAGCCTTGCTTGGCGGAAATCCGAAGGGATCCGGCGGGCGTGAGAGTCGCCACGATTTCCTCATAGCTCACAACGCTCGGATGCCGCGTCGACAGCACGGTCTTATGGGTCGCGCTGATCACAGCCACTGCGGCACCGGCTGCTTCCGCTGCTTCTATCCCGGCTGGAGCGTCTTCGAAGACCAGGCATTCCTCTATGGGCTGGCCCAGGGTTTTGGCGGCCAGCAGAAAGCAGTCCGGTGCCGGCTTGCCGTTCTGTACATCCTCGCCGGCGATCAACAGCGGCGGCCAGGGAATGCCGGCGGCCTTGAGGCGGACAGCCGCGAGATCCCGTGGTGCGGATGTGACGATTGCCCAGCGATCCCTGGGTAGGGCGTTCAGGAAATCGACTGCGCCCGGGATCGGTACGACGCCCGCGACATCGGCGATTTCGGCGAGTGTCAGAAGTCTGGCCTCTTCGGCCGGATCGATTCCAGACAGGCCAAGCCGCGTGATCGTTTCCGTCGCTTTGCGTCCGTGCACAATCGCCAGCAGACTCTCGGCATCGACACCGTGGCGCAAGGCCCAGGCCGTCCAGACCCTCTCGGCGACCGCGATCGAGTTCAGCACGGTTCCATCCATATCGAACAGGAAGGCGCCGAAGGAGCGATCGGGGTGCAGGGACAGGGCCATTTTGAGAGTTCTTTCTTAGCTTTTCTGGGAAGCGGCGGATAGGCGATCGAGGATCGCCTGCGCCGTATTGGCGTCCGTCACGAGGGCATTGATCATGCCTGATCTCGCCGCGCCGATGACGCCGGGCGCCTTGGCCGGTGTCGCGGCAACCGCGATGCAGAGAGGAACCCGTCGCAGCTGCTCGGGAGTGGCGGCGATCATGCGCTCTTCGCCGTCCCAATGCAGGATTTCGCCGGCTTCGGTGATGTAGTGCCGCAATACGTCGCCCGCTGCTTGGCTGAGGGCTTTTTCTCCCGGAAGCGCCGCCGTCGCCTCGGACGGATTGGCCGCGTGCGTCAGGCCGACGCCGACGATCGCCGCATCGAGCTTGTTCCAGAGCGCGGTGACCTGCTGCACCGTGGGGTCGGCGAGGAAAGCATCGCGCAGCTCGGAGGACGAAATGTATGGCGCGTGCAGGAAATGCGGCAATCCGCCCATTTGTTCCGCCGCCTGGCGCACGAATTCGTTGGTCTGGAAGTGCGCCGCCGCCTGCTGCATTCCGCCGTTGAGGGCAATGGTGACGATGCCGGGCAGTTGCGGCAGGCCGGCGAGGGTAACCTCCCGAACGGCGCGTCCCCAGCCGATGCCGAGCGTCGAGCCGGAGTGCAGCCCCGTCTGCTGCAGCATGGAGCCGACCGGAGGGGCAAGTGCGCTGAGGACGTTGGAGGACGGCGTGTCGATCACGGCGGCGTTGCGCAGTTTCAGGCCGTCAATCAGTGCCGCACTCAGGTCTTCCGACGGGGAAAGGTCAATCACCTCAATTCGCACGATACCGGCCAGCCGAGCCTTCTGGAGCAGGCGTGAAACCGTAGCCGTTGATAATCCTAGCTTTTTAGCAATGTCGACCTGCGACATGTCGGATTGGTAGTGCAACTTTGCAACCATATGCAGCAATGCACGGTTTGTTGCAGGCTCCTGCGGTTGAGACGAATTCAGGTTGAAATTCCTTTCTGCAATGTGTTACATATCTGAGCGCTGAGGGAGTTATCGCTCAAAATAGCCGATTTCGCAACGGTTATGCGGCGGAGGAGAACTCTCAACATTCATTGGCATCCCTTCCGAACCTTGGAACGGGATGCACGTTCAGCAACCCGTTTCGGGCACGCTATAGGGAGGAGCATATATGTCCAGATTAACCACCGCCGAAATGCGCGGCTACCAGCAGATTTGCGGGAGCGACGGCGCCATGATGGTGATCGCCTGCGATCAGCGCGGCGGCATGCGCAGCCTGCTTGCCAAGGAACCGGAGGCGCAGGCAGCGATCTCCGACAAGACCCTCGGCGACACCAAGGCCGATATCGCCCGATTCCTCGCAAGCAAAGCATCCTGCGTTCTGGTTGATCCGATCTGCGCCGTTCCGGCTCTGGTCGACGACCGCATCATTCAGCGCGATACGGCGCTTCTCATCGGTCTCGATGCATCCGGCTGGGATACGTCGCCGGAGGGATATCGCCTGTCCAAGCTGGTTCCCGGCATCACGGCCCGTCGTGTGCGCCAGCTCGGCGCGACCGGCGGCAAGATCATGGTCTATCTCCGCTCGGACCGGGATGAGGCCAATGTTCACAACATCAAGATCCTGCACCAGTGCATCGAGGATTTCGCCCGCGAAGACCTGCTGCTCGTTGTAGAATTCTTGACTTATAGGTTCGATGACGAGGATGAAGCCGAGTACAAGGCGAAGATCCCCTCCCTGATCGTCGGCGGAAGCCGGATCTGCCTGGATTACGGCGCGAAGGTTCTGAAGATCCCGTACCCCGGAAGCCCTGAGGCTTGCGCGGAGGTCACCAGGCTTGCGGGAGATGTTCCCTGGGCGGTCCTGTCCGCCGGCGTCGATCATTCGACCTTCTTGAAGCAGGTGGAAGACGCCATGCGCAACGGCGCCTCCGGCGTCATCGCGGGCCGTTCGCTGTGGAAGGATTGCATTTCGCTCGACCGCGCTGTCACGAAGGATAGACTGGAAACCGTCGCGGTTCCGCGTCTTCGCGAAATTCAGGCTGTGATCGCCACCCATTTCAAGGGTAGCAAGTCTGAAGCCGTCGGCCGGGGACAGAAAGAACATGCCTGAGACAGCCATTGGCGTGGACATCGGCGGCACGAATATTCGTGCCGCTCTCGTCTCCGATCGAGGCGAGATTCTGAAGAAGCTATCGGATCGGACACCCACCGATCCCTTGCAGGTGGTTGAGCGCGTCGTGGCGATGGTCGAAGCGCTTGATGTGACGGGAGCTGCCGGCATCGGTGTCGGCATTCCCGGTCGTGTCGATGCGGCCAGCCGCACGATCCTTTCGGGCGGTATCCTCAATCTGGCCGGCATCGACTTTGCCGATCGACTGGAGACGCGCCTCGGCAAGCGGGTCGTCATCGAGAATGATTGCAACATGGCACTGATCGCCGAAATGCGCGTTGGTGGCGCCAAGGGATATCAGAGCGTCGCGATGCTGACGATCGGAACGGGCATCGGCGGCGCCGTCGCCCATAATGGCAGCATCTATCACGGCCATATGACGGCCGGGCAGCTGGGCCATATCTCCGTGCTGCAGGATGGCCCGCTTTGCGCGTGCGGACGGCGCGGTTGCGTCGAAACCTTCAGCTCAGGCACGGCTCTGCGTCGGCATATGAACGAAGCCGGCCTTTCGGCCACATCCATCGGCGAGATTTTCGAAATGGCTGCCGAGGGAAATGGTACGGCGAGGGTGGTCTTACGCGCATGGGCATCCCCGCTGCGCACCGCACTCGACAATATTGCGGCCACGATGGATCCGGACGTTATACTCCTGGGTGGCGGGCTCGGCTGTGACGCGGCGCGTGCCCTTGCCGACCTTCCGGCGGTGGCGCCATGGTTCCGGCCGACGATCCTGCCCGCGAAGCTTGGGGACGATGCCGGCGTGATCGGCGCGGCCTTGTCGACCTTCGATGTAGGCGGCGCCGCAGAAAAACATGTCGTGCTCGTCAACGGCGTTCCGGCTTCGGGAAAGAGCCGGCTCGCAAAATCGTTGTCGCAACGCACCGGTTGGCCGGTTCTTTCCCTCGACGGGATCAAGAATCCCTTCCTGGAGCACATCGGCCCCGTCGACCGGGATTTCAATCGGACTTTGGGAAAGGCGAGCTACCAAGCGATCTGGTCGTTCATCCGCGAGGCGCCGGCTGGGTCCACCTTCATCGTCGATGCATGGTTCGGTTTCCAGCCGAAGGCGCTGCTGGAAACCTATATCAAGGATGCTGGTGTGGATCGCGTCGCGGAGCTTTGGTGCAAGGTGCCCGGCGCGGTTGCGGCGGAACGCTATGCCAGCCGCTTGAAAGACCGGCTGCCGGGCCATCCGGGCGCTGAGTATGTCGCCGAACTCGCAGTGCTTGCCGATCGCGCCGAGCCGATGGCGTGCGGCGCGCTGAGGACGGTCGACCAGACGAAGGAACCGGACATGGATAGCATAACCGCCTGGATTTCAGAGATGTTTGGCCAGGCCGGAAAGTAGCCGCCGTCCCGGCGGCAGATGAAAGCTTGATATGACTTCAAACCGTCGCCCAACGCATTGTTGGCGGCGAAGTGTATCGCTTTGCCGATCTTCCAGATTGGCAAGGTATTTCAAATAGATGGCGGAAATTCGTTGCAGAAAAATATTACTTGACGGCCCGCTATAAGCCACTGATTATCCATTCCGCCGGACAAGGGAGATGTTCGGCTTTCAAGGGAGGAAATTATGGAACGACGTTCATTTCTAAAGGCTAGTGCCGTGGCGACGCTTACCACCGGCGTGGCGGCTGTTGCCGGAGGCGCCAAGGCGCAGGACAAGAAGTTTACCATCGCCCTCATTCCGGGCCTGACGACGGATGCCTTCTACATCACCATGCGCAAGGGCGCCGAAGCTGCCGCCAAGGCGGTGGGTGCGACGCTGGTGTTCCAGGGTGCGCCGGACTTCAATCCGGTCACGCAGGTTCCGGTTCTCGACGCGATCATCGCCAAGAAGCCTGACGCGATCCTGATCGCGCCGACCGACAAGGATCAATTGGTCCAGCCACTGAAGAAGGCTGCGGATGCGGGTATCCCGGTCATCACTGTCGATACCTTTATCGGAAGTGGCGTTTACCAGACGGGAAGCGGCGATGCGGATTTTCCACTTTCCTACATCGCCTCGGATAACCTGCTCGGCGGCGCAATTGCCGCTCGCGCGCTGGCCAAGGCCGTCGGCGAAAAGGGCAAGGTCTACGTTTCGAACGTCAAGCCCGGCATCTCGACCACCGACCAGCGCGAGCAGGGTTTCAAGGAAGAGATGAAGAAATTTCCGAACATCACCGTTCTCGACACGCAGTATAATGACGACGATGCCAACAAGGCGGCGTCGCAGCTGCAGGCCGTCTTTGCCCGCAATTCGGACCTCGACGGCGTTTTCGGCGCCAACCTGTTTTCCGCCCTCGGTGCCGCGAACGGCGTGCAGCAGGCGGGCCAGACGGGCAAAATCCGCGTCGTCGCCTTCGATGCGCCGACCACGATTGTCGACAACATCAATTCCGGCCTCGTTGATCTGGCGATTGCCCAGCATCCGGCCGAAATCGGCTATTTCGGCGTGATGGCGGCCTATGCCCACCTGACCGGCAACTCGATCCCGACTGCCATCGGCACCGGCTTCACGGTCATCGACAAATCGAACGTCGCCGACAAGGACGTCGCGAAGTTCATCTACTCCGACTAATCGGATGAAGTCTGTGCCTCGTCCAAGGGACGGGGCACGTCTCTGATCATAATGGAGGAAATGGCGTGACGACATCTGTACGTCCTCGCTCGAGTTTGGATTCATCCATGACTACCGAAGATACCCAGGCCCGCAAGGCGGACCAGCATGTGGCGCCACAGGCGGACCACGGCGATCAGGCAAAAACCATCGTCAACTATATCGCGCAGTTGCGCGCATGGCTCTTCCTTGCCGCGCTGATCGTGACGTTCGAGATCTGGGCACGCATTGATTTCGGCGGCACCTTTATCGGCTCGTCCTTCAACTGGCAATCGGTCGCGGTTTTTGCCGTGGCACCGCTATTGCTGGCGATCGGCCAGACCTTCGTCATCATATCCGGCGGCATCGACCTTTCAACCGGCTTCATCATGGGTCTTGCGGCGGTCGTTGCTGCCCATATCACCAATATCGCCGGTCTCTATATGCCGCTGCCGATGGCGATGGTGCTCGGTATTCTCGTCGCGATGCTCGCCGCCACCGTGCCCGGCTTCATCAATGGCCTCTTGATTTCCCGCCTCAAGGTTCCACCTTTCATCGGCACGCTCGGCATGTTCGGTGTCGCCCGTGGCACGGCCTTTCTTCTGGCCGGCGGCACCACCGTTCCGGTCAAGAACTCGTATTTTGCCGAACTCGGCAATGGCCGCTTCTATGGTGTGCCCTATCTCGTCATTGTCGCCTTTATCTTCGTGCTGATCATGCACTACCTGCTGAGCCAGACACGCTTCGGTCAGCACAATTATGCGATCGGCGCCAATGCGCAGGCGGCGCGGCGCGCCGGCATCGATATCAAGTCTCATCTGCTGCGGCTCTATATGCTCTCGGCGGTCTGCGCCGGTCTCGGCGGCGCGCTTTATGCTGCCCGTTTCACGGCTGGTGCTGCCCAGGCCGGTGAGCCGCTGCTGCTCGACAGCGTGGCCGCGGTCGTCATCGGCGGCGCCAGCCTGTTTGGCGGCTCGGGAACGATCATCGGCACGGTCGCCGGGGCGCTCGTCATTGCCGTCATCCAGTACGGTCTGGTTTTCATGAATGTCGAGCCGTTCTGGCAGTTCATTGCCGTCGGCATCGTCATCATCATTTCGGTGCTTATCGATCAGGCGCAGCGCCGGTTCAGCGGAGCAAAACAGGATGAATAGCGCAACGCCCCTTCTCGAAGTCCGCAACCTGTCGCGTTATTTCGGTGCCGTCCACGCTCTGGATAATTGCTCCCTGGTCGTCCACCCCGGCGAAGTCGTCGCGCTGGCGGGAGACAATGGCGCCGGCAAGACGACGATGATCAAGGCGATCTCGGGCGTCTATCCGCCGACATCAGGCGAAATCCTCATCGAAGGAAAGCCCGTTACCTTCTCCTCGCCACAGGATGCGCGGGAAAAGGGGATCGAGACGATCTATCAGGATCTGGCGCTTGCCGACAATCTGACGATCGGCGCCAATATCTTCCTTGGCCGCGAGCCGATGAAGAAGCTCTTCGGCTTCTTGCCGGTCATCGACCGAAAGGCGATGGCGGAGGCCGCGCGCACAACGATGGCGCAGCTCGATTTCCATGTGAAACGGCTCGACGCGCCGGTCAGCAACTTCTCCGGCGGCCAGCGTCAGGCGGTGGCGATCGGGCGTGCGGTCTATTGGAACGCCCGCATCCTGATCATGGACGAGCCGACAGCAGCCCTTGGCGTGCCGGAACAGCGCAAGGTCGTGGCGCTGATCAAGTCGCTGAAAGCGCAGGGACGCGGCGTGGTCTTCATCTCGCATAATCTGCAGGACATCTTCGCCGTCTCCGACCGGATCGTCGTCCTTCGCCGCGGCATCGTCGCGGGAGAGCGTAAGATCAGTGAGACCACGCATGAGGAAGTCGTCAAGCTGATGATCGGCGGCTAGGCTCGCCGATCATGTCCATCGTCAGGCGACGCCCAGATGCTGGCGGGTGAAGGCGATCAAGCTTTCTATATGGAGAGCGACGGCGTCGCGGGTCTGTTCCGCGTCGCCACGTTCCACGGCCTCGATGATGACGAGGTGCTCGGTGGAATCGGGCTTCAGGCGATCCTTCAGGCGGTCGATCTCGAACAGGCGCGTGGTGGCGCGCAGCTCCCGTAGCACCTTCGCCATGACGGTATTTCCGCAGTGATCGATGATCAGGTTATGCAGATTGTCGTCGGAGACCCAGTGCGCGTCGGTATGATAGGCGGTCGCATCGAGAAGTTCATGGATCTCGCGCCGTACGGCGATCAGTTGCCGGCGCGGAATGTTGGGGATCGCCAGCACTGCCGCCTCGGGCTCGATCAGCAATCGCAGCCGCAGGCTTTGCAGATATTCACCGATATCCACCTGACGCACGACGTAGTTGCGGCCATCACCCTTGCGCACCAGCCCTTCGCCTTCCAGCCGCTGTAGCGCTTCCCGCAATGGGGTGCGGGAAATGCCGAGGGTTTCAGCGAGCCTGGCCTCAACGATGACCTGTCCGCCCTTCAATCGGCGATGGCGGATCATGTCGGAAACGGCTTTGTAGGTCAGCGAGGCAAGATTGTGCTGTCCGCCCGTGGACGACGGCGTCGCCGGCATGATTGAAGTATCTGTCACCCTTACCTCATTTCCCGTGCTGCCCGCATTTCGCACGACAACGCACTTTCTTCGTATAGGCAGCTGTTACATATGATAGCCGATCTCGCAAAGAAGCAAAAAGGGAACTCATGGACGATCGCCTGAACGACGAGGGAGAGGCAAGCCTTGCCGACGAAACCTATCGTCTGCTTTTAGCCGACATTCTCTCCGCCCGGCTGGTGGGTGGGTCGGTGGTGCAGCAAAGGCGGCTTGCAAGCAAGCATGCCGTGTCGCGCTCTCCGATGCGCCACGCACTCGGCCGCCTCGAAGGGGAGGGCCTGCTGGTCCGCAACGACAAGGGCGTGCTTTGCGTCCGGGTCATAACGCTGAAGGATTATCTCGACAGCCTGGCGATGCGGATGCTGCTCGAGCCGAGCGCTATTGCCCTGGCGGCTCCGCATATAGCCGAGGAGGAGTTGGCGTCGCTATCGTCAATGCTCGATGCGATCGAGGCCGAGCCGGATCCGGATCCGGAACTCGTCTGGCAGTTTGACGATGCGCTGCATGGATCGATCGCCGCCGCCAGCGGCAATCCCTTCATGGCAGCCACGATTGGTGAGATGCGGCGCTATACCACGATTTTCGAAAGGCAGATGGCGGTGGTCCGAGCAAAGCCCGGCGTTGCCGAGCATCGGGCTATCCTGGTCGCCCTTTCGGCGCATGATTCCGATGCGGCGCGGCAGGCCATGGCCCGCCATCTTGAAGCCGTTCGACAGGGCGTTCTTACAAATTACTGAGGGGTCTCAGCAGCAGCTCTTGCATCAGTGGTAAAATTTTGTATAAAAGTGGGATCCCAGATGAATGCAAACTTTGGGACGCCAATAAGAAAACCAGCTCCAGAGGTCATCATGCTCCGAATTCAATTGTCCCGCGGCGTTCTCGCCGCTTCATTTCTAGCCCTGACAACATCGTTTGCCCTTGCGCAATCCTGCACGCCGAAGGTTGCGGCCGGCGAGCTGATCACGCCCGGCAAGCTCACCATGTCAACCAATCCGACATTGCCGCCCTTGCAGTTCATCGACTCCAGCGGTGACCTGAAGGGGATGCGCGTCGAGCTCGGCACCGAGATCGCCAAGCGTCTCTGCCTCGAGCCGGAATATGTCCGCATCGAGTTCTCCGCCATGGTGCCCGGCCTGCAGGCTGGCCGTTGGGACATGATCAACACCGGCATCTTCTTCACCGAGGAGCGTGCCAAGATCATGCAGATGATCCCCTACGAGGATCAGGCGATCAGCGTTTCGATCGCGCCGAATTCGACCAAGAAGGTCGCCAGCAAGGACGATCTGGATGGCATGACGATCGGCGTAGAAATCGGTGGCTTCGAAGAAACCAAGACGCGCCTCCTCGACAAGGAATTGCGCGATGCCGGCAAGAAGGGCCTGACGATCCAGACCTTTGACAATTTCGCGCTCGCCTATCAGGCCCTGCGTGCCGGCCAGGTCGATGGCGTGGTGTCGATCGATGCCGTCGCCAAGGACTATGATGCGCGCGGCGACTTCAAGCGTGCTCTGAGCGGCCTCTATCCCGCACCGGTCGCTGTTGCTTTCAAGAGCCCGGCGCTTGCCGATGCCGTATCGGCGACGCTCAAGGAAATGAAGGCCGACGGATCGCTGAAGGCGCTGTTCGACAAGTACGGATTGCCTATGGTGTCCGGTGATTATTCCGTGAAGGGTCCCGGCCGCTGATCGGCCTGATCGGTTCATCGGAATGGCGATGCGCGGATCTTCCGCGCTCGCCTTGAGCAGAAAGTTACGTTCATGACGCTTTGGAGCTGGTCGGGTTTCTTCGGATACCTGTTTAATCCCTTCATCCTCGGTGGGGTCTTCACGACCATCTGGCTGACCGTCGTGTCGCTGACGGCGGGTCTTATCCTCGGATTTGTCCTTGCCCTGATGCGGCGATCACCATTCCGGTTGGCCAAGACACTCGCCAAGATCTACATCTGGCTGTTTCGCGGCACGCCGTTGCTCGTCCAGCTTATCGCTCTCTATACGGCGCTGCCGCAGTTCGGCATTCGCTTCACCGTGATCGAGGCGGCCCTGATCGGGCTCGCGCTCAACGAAGCCGCCTATCTCGCGGAAATCATCCGTGCCGGCATCGAGGCTGTCCCGGAAGGGCAGGCCCGCGCCGCCCGGGCACTAGGGATGACGGAACGGCAGATCATGCGCCATATCGTCATGCCGCAAGCCTTCAAGGTGATCATCCCGCCGCTCGGAAACTCCGTCAACGGCCTGTTGAAGACGACCTCCGTGACCTCGGTCATCTCCATGGAGGAACTTCTGAGGCGCACCCAGGTGCTCATCCAGGAACACTTCATGGTGCTGGAGCTCTTCGCGGTGGCGGCCATCTACTATCTTCTTCTGACCACGCTCTGGGATTTCGTCCAGAACCATATCGAGAAGCGCTTCGGTCAAGCCACCAACTCACGGCTTTCCGTCACCGAAAAGCGCTAGAACCAGGATATCAGACATGACTAGGAAGTTTCGCGGTGTCTATACCGTGATGATCACGCCGTTGGATGCGAACGGCGCCGTGGATCTGAAGGCGCTGGCCGCCTTTACCGACTGGCAGGTCCGCGAGGGCATTCATGGCCTCATCCCGCTCGGGTCGACCGGCGAGTTCCTGTCGCTGAGCGAAGAGGAACGCGATGGCGTGGCACGCACGGTCATCGAAACCGTCGCTGGCCGTGTTCCGGTGTTGATCGGCACCGGCGCGGAAGATACGCGCGAATGTGTTCGTCTCAGCCAAAAGGCGGAAGCCATGGGCGCCGACGGCGTCATGATCATTCCGCCCTTCTATTCCACGCCGACGGATGACGAGCTGGTCCATCACTACCGCACCGTCGCATCGGCGATTTCCATTCCGATCATGGTCTACAACAACCCGGCAACGGCTAATGTCGACCTAAAGCCGGAGCTGGTGAAGCGTATCGCAGAGATCAAGGGCTGCGACTATATCAAGGAATCCACCCTCGAAGTGACGCGGGTGCGTGACATCATCCGTCTGGCGGGCGAGAATATGACTGTCTTTGGCGGCATTCTTGGCTTTGAATCCTTCGTAATGGGAGCGGAAGGCTGGGTCGCCGTCGCTTCGAACGTGGCGCCAGGACCGATGGTGCGTATTTTCGAGCTTGCTGCAGATGAAAAGAAGACAGATGAGGCGCGCGCGCTTTACCTGAAGTGGCTGCCGATCATCCAGGCGGTCGGCGGGCAGGCCTATGTCGCCGGTTCGAAGGCGCTGCTGACGCATATGGGCTTTGCTGCCGGCACGCCACGGCCGCCGCGCCTGCCGCTGCCGCCCGAACAGGATGCCGCCATGAAAAAGCTGGTTTCGGACTTTGGTCTGACGTTCAGCACCTGAGGATCGAGTAATGTCCGCCTCGCATGCCAACCCGCATTCCGGATCGGAACCACCCGTCGAGTTCTTCCTCGACGGCGTGGCTTTCCATGCCGAACGTGGCATGACGATCGCCGCGGCGATCGAGGCTGGTGGGCGGCATGATTTCTCGCGAGGCCTCAAGGGCGAGGCGCGTGGCCTCTTTTGCGGCATGGGCGCATGTCACGATTGCCTCGTCACGGTCGATGGCAGGGTCAGCCAGCGTGCCTGCATGACATCGATCACGGAAGGAATGCAGGTGCGCCGGCCGGCTTCAAAGCCGGCGCCCACGGCGGACCATGCCGACCTCTGCGAGGTGCCGGCGGAGATCCTCTGTCTCGAGATGGACGTGCTGGTGATCGGCGCCGGGCCAGCTGGCCTGGCTGCCGCCGAGGTGGTCGCGAACGCCGGAGCGAGCGTGACATTGGTCGACGAGCGCGCTATCGCTGGCGGACAATATTTCAAGCAGCCCTCGACGTCGAAGGCGGCATTGCGTCTTGGCGACGATGAGCAGGCCCGATCGGGTGCCGACCTGATCCGGCAAGCCCAAGCCGCCGGGGTGTCGATGATTGGTGGAACGCTCGTCTGGGGCGCGGAGAATGGCGAGACCGGCGCAAAGATTGCCTGCTACGGTCCGCAAGGCGCCTTTTACTGTAAGCCCAGAATGATCGTGATCGCGACGGGGGCCTATGAGCGGCCGCCGGCCATTCCCGGCTGGACACGCCCTGGCGTCATGACCGCTGGTGCGGCGCAGACGTTGCTGAGAAGCTACGGCACGGTGCCCGGCGGACGGATTGTCGTTGCCGGCAACGGTCCCCTTAATATCCAAGTCGCCAATGAGATCCGGAAGGCCGGCGGCTCCGTCGTCGCGCTGGTGGAAACCGCTCCCGCGCCGTGGAAACAACCGCTGGCGGCGCTCAAGCTTCTGGCGGCGGACAAAGCGCTTGCGATCGGCGGGTTGCGGCAGGTCGCCGCTTTGCGGACGGCCGGTATTCCGATTCTGTGGGAAAGCCGGATTGCATTGATGGATGGGCAAGCCGGCGTCGAGGCCGTCACGGTCAACGGACCGGACGGCGAAGCGAGACTTGAGGCCGATACCGTTCTGATCGGTGGCAGCTTTGCGTCCTCGAACGAACTTTCCAGATTGCTCGGTTGCGGCCATGAGGTCATCGATGGCGATCTCGTTGCCATCACTAGGGATGATGGCGAGACCACGCTTGCCCATATCCATGTGGTCGGAGAAGCCGCCCGCTTTGGTGGCGCGCATATTGCCATGGCGCAAGGCCGGCTTGCCGGGATTGCCGTGGCGCGCAAATTGGGCTTCGACGTCACGCCCGACGCAGGCGCCGAACGCAGGCTGGCGCGGCATCGGGCCTTTCAGGCGATGCTTTGGACGGTCTTCAAACCAGCTCGCCCGATAGACGACAAACTGCCACCTGACGATGCCGTCATCTGTCGCTGCGAAGGTGTCACCTACGGCACGCTGAGGGCGCTTGGCGAGAACAGCGCCAAGGATATTGCGACGCTGAAGCGGTTGTCGCGTGCCGGGATGGGGCGCTGCCAGAGCCGTTATTGCGGCCACGCGATCGCGGCCGTCGCGGGAGAAACTCGCACGTCCGGAGAGACACGCGGCTTTCTGGCGCCGCAAATGCCATTGCGGCCGGTGCCGCTGGCAGCGCTTGCGGTCGAAAAGCCCGAGTGGGGTGGCCATAGGCGGGCGCTATTGCCCGAAAAACCGCCGCTCGAAAGCCGCGAACCGCTGCCGCTGTCGCAGACCTCGACGCTGGTCATCGGGGCAGGGATTGCCGGGCTATCGACGGCCCTCTTTCTCGCCCGTGAAGGCGAAGAGGTCACCGTGTTGGAGCGCGCCTTTCCGAACTCGCTGGCCTCGGGCGGCAATGCGGGTAGTCTGCATGCGCAGCTCCTCTCCTTCGATCATGGCGCCCGCGCCGAAGGCGGTGGCAGCGCGGCGGCGCAGACGCTGCCTCTGCAGCGCGATTCCATCGCCCTTTGGGCAGCCCTGCAGGATGAACTTGGCTGCGATTTCGAAATGAAGGTGACGGGCGGTCTGATGGTTGCCGAGACCGAGGCGCATATGCGCTTCCTAGCCGAGAAAGTCGGCGTCGAGCAGCGGGCCGCCATTGATTGCAGGCTGATCGGCCAGGCGGAATTGCGAGCACTGGAACCGGCCCTGTCGCCAGATTTTGTCGGTGCCGCCTATTGTTCGCAGGAAGGCAAGATCAATCCGTTGGTCGCAACCCAGCACATTCTTGAAGCGGCGCGAGCGAAGGGCGCCCACATCTTCGAGACATGCGAAGTCCTTCGCATTCAAGCCGTTCCATCCGGCTTCGACGTCACCACGTCGCGCGGCACGATCCGCGCAAAACGTATCGTCAATGCGGCCGGCGCCTTCTCGTCGCGTATCGGATCGATGCTCGGCCTGGATATTCCGGTCTTCGGCGCGCCGTTGCAGATGGTGGTGACGGAAGCTGCCGCGCCCCTGATCTCCTGCCTCGTCGCTCATGCCGACCGTCATCTGACCTTGAAGCAAGCGGCCAACGGCAATTTCATCATCGGCGGCGGCTGGACGGCCGGCCTCGACCCGGTGCATCAGCATCCAAGGCCGCTGCTGTCGAGCCTCGAAGGCAATCTCTGGGTTGCCCAGCATGTGGTCCCGGCGCTGCGCAAGCTGCATATCATCCGCAGCTGGGCGGCGATGAACATCAATATCGACGGCGCGCCGATCCTCGGCGAGCATCCGTCGCAGCCCGGCTATTTCAGCGCCGTGACATCCAACGGCTATACGCTCGGCCCGATCGTCGGCCAGTTGACCGCCCAACTCGTCCTTGGCCGAGAGACCGGCAGAGCACTGCAACCTTTTTCCATCACTCGTTTCGCGAAAGGCCGCTCATGATCGAAATCAGTGGCGTCTCCAAATTCTACGGCAATTACGAAGTCCTGAAGAATTGCTCCGTCAATGTCGATCGCGGCGAGGTCGTCGTGGTCTGCGGCCCGTCGGGCTCCGGAAAATCGACGCTGATCAAATGCGTGAACGGACTGGAGCCTTTCCAGAAGGGCTCCATCCGCGTCCACGGCATCGAGGTGGGCGATCCGAAGACGGATCTGCCGAATCTGCGCACCCGCATCGGCATGGTCTTCCAGAATTTCGAGCTTTTCGCGCATCTGACCATCATCGACAATCTGATGCTGGCGCAGAAAATCGTGCTCGGGCGCAGCGAGACGGCCGCAAAAGCTAAGGCCATGCAGCTTCTCGATCGCGTCGAGCTTGCCGATCATGCCAACAAGTATCCGAGCCAGCTTTCCGGTGGCCAGCAGCAGCGTGTGGCGATTGCCCGGGCACTCGCCATGGACCCCTTGGCGATGCTCTTCGACGAGCCGACCTCGGCGCTCGATCCGGAGATGATTTCCGAAGTGCTTGACGTCATGACCGGTCTTGCGAAGGACGGCATGACGATGATGGTCGTCACCCATGAGATGGGCTTTGCCCGCCGCGTCGCCACCCGCGTGATCTTCATCGATCAGGGCGAGATCGTCGAGGACCGCCCCAGCGAGGAATTCTTCGCCGGCAAGCATAATCCGAGGACGGAAGCGTTCCTCGGCAAGATACTGCAACACTGAGGAAGCGATCCATGTCCGATTTCAATCTCATCATTCAGAACGGCACGGTTGCGACCGCGTCCGACGTGTTCAAGGCCGATATTGGCATCCGCGACGGCAAGATCGTCCAGATCGGTGAAAACCTTTCAGGCGCTGAGCGCATCGTCGACGCGTCGGGCAAGTACGTGCTGCCGGGTGGTATCGACAGCCATGTGCATATCTCGCAGCCATCTGGCGACGGTATCGTCATGGCCGATGATTTTGCCAGCGGCACGCTGTCGGCGGTCTTCGGCGGAAACACGACCCTCATGCCGTTCTGCCTGCAGCAGAAGGACATGTCGTTGCGTGAAGCCCTGACGGCCTATCACAAGCTCGCGGACGGCGAATGCTATACGGATATCAGCTTCCACCTGATCGTCTCGGATCCGACGGAAGCGGTTCTCGGCCAGGAGATCCCGGCACTGGTCGCGGATGGCTACACCTCGCTGAAGGTCTTCATGACCTATGAGGGCCTGCGGTTGAGCGACGGGGAGATCCTGAGAACGCTCGACGTGGCGCGGCGCACCGGCGCCACCGTCATGGTCCATTGCGAAAACGAGGATGCGATCCGCTTCCTGATCGACAAGCACGAGCTGGCGGGCGATGTCGCCCCGCGCGCTCACGCCTCGACCCGGCCGATCGCCGTCGAACGTGAGGCGACGCACCGCGCCCTGTCGCTTGCCGAGATCGTCGATATCCCGATCGTCATCGTTCACGTTTCGAATGGCGAAGCGATGGAGGAGATCATGAGGGCGCGGGCGCGCGGCATCAAGGTCATTGGCGAAACCTGTCCGCAATATCTGACGCTGACCGCCAAGGATCTTGACGGAATGGACTGGGAAGGCGCCAAATTCGTCTGCTCGCCGCCGCCGCGCGACGAGGCAGCGCAGGCCGATTGCTGGCGCGGGATCGAGACGGGTGTGTTTGAACTCTTTTCCTCAGATCATTGCCCGTTTCGCTACGAGGATGAGCGCGGCAAGCTGAACCCGAAAGGCAGCACCAATTTCCGGCATATTCCGAACGGCATCCCGGGCGTCGAAACCCGTCTTCCGATCCTGTTCTCACAGGGCGTGATGACCGGCCGGATCGATCTTCCGCGCTTCGTGGCGCTGACCTCGACGAACCATGCCAAGACTTATGGTCTCTATCCGCAGAAGGGCACGATCGCGATCGGCGCCGATGCCGATATTGCCATATGGGATCCAGCCATTACCCGCACAATCCGCCATGCGGACCTGCATGACGGTGCCGATTACTCACCCTATGAGGGGATGGAGATCAACGGCTGGCCGGTGACCACAATCGTCGCAGGCAAGATCATGGTCGATGACGGCGTGCTGGTCGGTTCGAAGGGACACGGCAAATATCGTTCCGCACAGACGGGACCGATAAACGACATTACCAACGCAAGGAAAGACATCCGATGAAATTAAAAATTACCGCCGGCCCCTTCGAATTCGATGCCGTACTTGAAACTGCGAAAGCTCCGAAGACCTCGGAGGCTTTCCTGAAGCAGATGCCGTTCGAGGGCCAGATCGTGCATGTCCGCTGGTCGGGCGAGGGCGTCTGGATTCCGCTAGGAGACCTCGATTTCGGCGTCGGATATGAAAACCATACCAGCCATCCGGCACCGGGGCATATCCTCCTCTATCCGGGCGGCATCAGCGAAACCGAAATCTTGCTTGCCTATGGCGGCGTCGATTTCTCCTCGAAGATGGGCCAGCTTGCCGGCAATCACTTCATCACGGTAACGTCCAACCTCGACAAGCTGCCCGAACTTGGCCGTCTTACCCTGTGGGAAGGTGCGCAGAAGATCCGTTTCGAGACGGTCGAGGGCTGAGGCTCCGCTAGTGAACCGCGATCACGGACATCGAGATGGTCCGTGATCGCTTGCTTGATCGGCGCGTAAACGCGCACTATCCGATCGACATCAGGCTCGCATTCCCGCCCGCTGCGGCTGTGTTGATGGAGGTCGTCACCTCCTCCAGCAGCCAGTTGAGGCAATAGGCATCAGGCCCTTTCGCGATTTCGTCGCTCGATGCGCCCTGGACAAGAACCAACGGTCCCGGAAGAGCTGCAATCGCCTGCACCGCTGCTTTTATCCTGTCCGCGTCACCTTCGATCAGCGCGCCCGCAAAGGGGCCATCCGCTGCCCAATCGTTCGACCAAGCGATACGGCTTGCGACCCTCTCCGGCAGGCCGCGAAGCTCGTCCTGAAGCGCGGAGGCGGCGTCCACCACGATGGAATTGCCGGTGGCAAGGGCTGCCGCAAGCTGAACGCAGAGGCCCAGCGCCGTCTGCGGCACGAGCAATATCTTCCCACGAGGATGCAGTTGGTAAAGGTTCAGCTCGCCGACGGGGCCGGGTAGTTCGATGTTGAGGCCCAGCGATGACCCGCTGGCAATGGCTCGCGCCCGCTCGGCCGTTTGGGGTGCTCCCTTGCCGTCGAGCCAGGTGAGGAAGTCGCTTGCGGCCTGATCCATCTTGACGCTCGCATCCCGAAGCGGCTCGGTCGGGGAGGCGACCAGCCGGCGAAGATAGAGGGGGCCGCCGGCCTTCGGCCCGGTGCCGGAAAGGCCGCGCCCGCCAAATGGCTGGACACCCACCACCGCGCCGATGATGTTGCGATTGACGTAGAGGTTGCCTGCCTTCACGCGCCCAGTGACATGCGCGATGGTCCCGTCAAGCCGTGTGTGCAGCCCGAAGGTCAGACCGTAGCCCGAGGCGTTCACCGCATCTATCAGCTTGTCGAGCTTCTTGCGTTGGTAGCGGATGATGTGCAGCACCGGCCCGAACACTTCCTTCTTGAGATCTGCCAGGTTCTTCAGCTCGATGATCGTCGGGGCGACGAATGTCCCCTTTGCGGCGGCGGGTGGAAGGTCGAGTTGCTGTACCTTGCAGCCAAGTTCGCGCATGCTTTCGATATGCCCGTCGATGCTCTGCTTGGCGTTGTCATCGATGACGGGACCGATATCGATAGCCAGCCGATCGGTGCGGCCAATCGACAATTCACCGAGCGCACCACGCAGCATGGTCAATGTCCGGTCGGCGATCTCCTCCTGCAAGCAGAGAACGCGGAGGGCCGAGCAGCGCTGTCCGGCGCTGTCGAAAGCCGAGGCGATGACGTCGCCGACGACCTGTTCGGCGAGCGCCGAGGAATCGACGATCATGCCGTTCTGGCCGCCGGTCTCGGCAATCAGCGGGATCTGCTTGTTGAATTTCGACAGCCTCTCGGCGAGTTGCGCCTGGATGAGCCGGGCCACTTCCGTCGACCCGGTGAACATTACGCCTGATGTTTCCGGGGCGCCCACGAGGGCAGCACCCGTTCGGCCGCTACCGGGCACGAACTGGAGCGCGCCCCGCGGAATTCCCGCTTCATGAAGGATGCGAACGCCTTGCGCGGCGATCAGCGGCGTGACGCCGGCCGGCTTGGCGACGACCGGATTGCCGGCGACAAGCGCGGCCGCGATCTGACCGGTGAAAATCGCCAGCGGAAAATTCCACGGGCTGATGCAGACGATCGGGCCGAGCGGAACGCTATCGGGTTTCAGCACCTTGCGCGCCTGTTCGGCGTAGTAGCGCAGGAAGTCGATGGCTTCCCTGACTTCGCCGATGGCGTTGGCCGCGGATTTTCCGGCTTCCCGCATCACCAGGCCGATCAGCGTTTCCATCTCCACCTGCATCAGGTCCGCCGCCCGTTCCAGCCGAGTCGCCCTGTCCGCTGGGCTGACGGCGGCCCATTCCGCAGCCGCTTCAGCTGCAAGACGCATCACGATGGCCGCATCATCGGTGGCCAATTCGGTGACATGACCGACAAGATCGGAATGATCGGCGGGATTGAGGACCGGCCGGGTTTTTCCTCGTGCGGACCCATCCGCGAGCAGGGGCTTGGCGACCCATTCCGTCGCCGCCGATGCGACCAGGCGCTTGGCAAGGCCCGCGAGCGATGTTTCGTTTGACAGATCGATACCGGCCGAATTCCTGCGGACGTCATGGAACAGATCGGCGGGAAGGGCGATCTTGTCGTGTTGCGCGCCGACGATCTGCATCGAGAGCACCACTTCGACCGGATCGGCAATCAGGTCTGCGACCGGGACGGCGGGGTCGGCGATCTTGTTGACGAAGGAGGAGTTGGCGCCGTTTTCAAGCAGGCGCCTGACGAGATAGGCAAGCAGTGTTTCATGTGTACCGACGGGCGCATAGATCCGGCAGGGACGATCGAGATTGTCGCTGCCGACGACTTCCTCATAAAGCGGCTCGCCCATGCCATGCAGGCATTGGAATTCATACTTACCGACGGAAAAATCGCTGCCGGCCATGTGATGGATCGTCGCCAGTGTCTGCGCATTATGCGTGGCAAATTGTGGGAAGATCAGATCGGTTGCCGCCAGCAGCTTCTTGGCACAGGCGATGTAGGAAACGTCGGTATAGACCTTGCGGGTATAGACGGGGAAGCCGTCCAAGCCGTCGACCTGGGCGCGCTTGATCTCGGCGTCCCAATAGGCGCCTTTCACCAGACGGACCATCAGCCGGTGCCCCGAGCGGCGGGCGAGATCGATGATGAAGTCGAGGACATAGGGGCAGCGCTTGCCATAGGCCTGGACGACAAAGCCCATGCCGTTCCAGCCGGCAAGATCGGGGTCGAGGCAGAGTTCTTCCAGAAGGTCGAGCGACAGCTCAAGCCGGTCGGCCTCCTCGGCATCGATGTTGAGGCCGATATTGTATCTCTTGGAGAGAAGAGCCAGCGCCTTCACCTTCGGCAGCAGTTCGCCCATCACCCTTTCGGTCTGCGAGCGCGCATAGCGCGGATGCAGGGCGGACAGCTTGATGGAGATGCCGGGGCCTTCGTAAACGCCGCGGCCCGCCGAAGCCTTGCCGATCGCGTGGATGGCGGCTTCGTAGTCGCGATAATAACGTTCGGCGTCGGCCTGCGTCGTCGCGGCCTCACCCAGCATGTCGTAGGAATAGCGGAAGCCCTTGGCTTCGAGCGTGCGGGCGCGCCGCAGCGCCTCGTCGATCGTCTCGCCGGTGACGAATTGCTCGCCCATCATCCGCATGGCCATGTCGACGCCACGCCGAACGACCGGCTCGCCGCAGCGCGCGATCAACCGCGTCAGCGCGGCCGACAGCCCCTTGTCGTTCACGGTCGAGGTGAGCTTGCCGGTAACGACCAGTCCCCAGGTGGCGGCGTTGACGAACAGAGAGCGACCGCCGCCCAGATGCGACTTCCAGTCACCGTCGGCGATCTTGTCGCGGATCAGGGCATCGCGCGTGGCGGTGTCCGGAATGCGAAGCAGGGCTTCGGCGAGGCACATCAGCGCCACGCCCTCCTGGCTCGACAGCGAATATTCATGCACCAGACCTTCGACGCCGGTTCCCTTGTGTTTGGCGCGAAGAGCTTCGATCAGTATGCGGGCGGTCTCCTTGACGGCATCCCGGACGGTGGCTGGCAAGGTTGCTGCCTCGAGCAGGGGTGGCAGGCATTCCGTCTCCGGACGCCGGTAGGCATCGGTGATTGCCCGCCGGAGAGGACCTTGTTCGCGGATCGGCGGCGCGAATTGTGCGAATGGCGGGGCGGGCGGCGGTGTCGGCTGATCGGCAAGTTTGGCGGTGGCTGTCATGGTAACCTCGAGGTGCAATGGTCTGAAATGCCGATCGCCTGTTAGGCGTCTGTTGCCTGGCCGGAAGGACGCTCCGGTTGCTTCGAGAGACTATATCTTAGCCCGAAAGGGCGTTCTGCCTTGAATTTACGAAATTGCAGTCATATTGAACTTCAATATCCGCTATTTCAAATGGGATTGCCTATAGAAATGACTAAAACCAGTGAAATAGACCAGTTCGATCAGAAGATCCTCGATGCGCTCGTGGAAGACGGCCGCATGTCGATCACGGATCTTTCCGAGCGTGTCGGCCTTTCCAAGACACCCTGCCAGGCGCGTTTGAAAAAACTGATCGACACAGGTTACATCGACGGCTTCAAGGCAATTCTCAACCCCGCCAAGTTCGGCCTCGATCATGTCGCCTTTGCCGAGGTGAAATTGATGGATACGCGTGAGCAAGCTCTGCTCAGCTTCAACAATGCCGTCAAAAAGATCAAGGAAATAGAAGAGTGCCACATGATCGCTGGCCGCTTCGATTATCTTCTCAAGGTCAGGACGTCGGATATCCGCCGATACCGCATCGTGCTCGGCGAAAAGATCTCAAGCCTACCATTTGTGGCGAGCACATCGACCAATGTCGTCATGCAGGCGGTCAAGGAAAGCTGGTCCTAAAGCGCTGCAGATTATTGGTGAAGAGAGACCTTTTAATCGAACATATCGGCCATCAATCTTGCCTTCGTACGGTTCTTCCTACGATACAACTATAGTAAGAGAAATTCGCGTTTTGGGAGGATGCGATGGAAAAATTGTCTGCCGATGCCATTGTTGTGGGAGCCGGCCTGTCGGGTCTTGTCGCAGCGACTGAACTTGCGGATGCGGGTCGCAAGGTGATCGTCGTGGATCAGGAGCCGGAGCAGAATTTCGGCGGACAGGCTTTCTGGTCGCTAGGGGGATTGTTTCTCGTCGATTCGCCGGAGCAACGCCGGCTGGGCATCAAGGATTCCCGCGATCTCGCATGGCGGGATTGGCAGGGCACGGCAGGCTTCGATCGCAACGAGGATTATTGGCCAAGACGTTGGGCGGAAGCCTATGTCGATTTCGCAGCCGGTGAGAAGCGTAGCTGGCTACGCGCCATGGGCCACCGCATCTTTCCGATCGTCGGATGGGCAGAGCGTGGAGGGGCCAGTGCGACCTCGCACGGCAATTCCGTTCCGCGTTTTCATATCACATGGGGAACAGGGCCTGGGGTTGTCGAGCCATTCGAACGGCGTGCCCGAGCGGCTGAGGAGAAGGGCCTGATCCGCTTTTTATGGCGGCATCGCGTCGACAGGCTGACCGTCACCAATGGTAGTGTCACCGGCGTTTCGGGTGCCATTCTGGAGGACAGCGACGCAAGCCGTGGCATGGAAACCTCGCGGGTGGAAGTCGGCGATTTCGAACTGACCGGTGGTGCCGTCATTGTGGCGTCGGGCGGCATCGGCGGCAATCTCGACCTCGTGCGCCAAAACTGGCCGGAGAGATTGGGCAAGCCGCCGCAGACGATGGTCTCGGGCGTTCCAAAGCATGTCGACGGCAGGATGATCGGAATTGCCGAGGACGCCGGCGGACGTCTCATCAACCGCGACCGAATGTGGCACTATACCGAAGGCCTCAAGAACTGGGCGCCGATCTGGCCGAACCACGGGATCCGTATTCTCCCCGGCCCATCGTCGATTTGGTTCGACGCCCGGGGCAACCGGCTACCCCAACCCAACTATCCCGGCTACGATACCCTGACCAGCCTGCAACACATCATGTCGACCGGCTATGACTATAGCTGGTTCATCCTGAACCAGAGCATCATCCGCAAGGAATTCGCGCTTTCCGGATCCGAACAGAACCCTGATTTCACCGGCAAAAGCTGGAAGCTGGTGATACGCCGCGCGCTTGGCAAGACGGCGCCCGCGCCCGTGGAGGCGTTCAAGCAGCACGGCGAGGACTTTGTGGTTGCCAATAGCCTGCCGGAGCTCGTGGCCGGTATGAACCGCCTCGTCAAAACGGAACTGCTGCAGCTGGAAAAGATAGATCGCGAGATTCGCGCCCGCGACGGACAGATCGCGAACCGCTTTTCCAAGGATGCCCAGATCATGGGCATTCACAATTCCCGTAACTATCTGGGCGACAAGATCGGTCGCACCGCCAAGCCGCATCCGATTCTTGACCCTGCCCACGGCCCGCTGATTGCGGTTCGCCTCAACATTCTCACCCGCAAAACCCTGGGTGGTCTGGAAACCGATCTCGAAGCCCGCGTTTTCGATGGTCGCGGCGACATCATTCCCGGCCTTTATGCGGTCGGAGAAGCCGCTGGCTTTGGCGGCGGCGGCATGCACGGCTACCGCGCGCTGGAAGGGACTTTCCTGGGCGGCTGCCTCTTTTCCGGCCGCGCCGCGGGACGCTCCGTTGCCCGGCTGGGGGCTTGAGGTTCGTCCGGCAAGCGATCACCGCGCCGATCGGACAATTGCCTCAAACGAGGCGGTGAGTGAGTGCCGATAATAAAGGCGAGATGATCGGAAATATTGAAGAATAAGGCAGGTTATACATTAATTGTGATGAATCTACTCAAGATAGTGTGATGAATATACGTTCGGAATGCGTATAGGCCGGACGGTTTCCGGCTGGCATTCATGCCACGCTATGTCGATATTGGTATCTGCGTCATCGTCACTCTGAAACGATGATGCTCGACAAGAATGGTTTATGCAAATCGGGGGGGTTGCACGAACCCGTGCGGGGGATGATACATGTTGATAACGGCTAGTGATGGCCAGACTGATGTCTTGGATGCAGCACTCAGACTAATCTGGAAGGATGTTCATGGATGGGTCGGCGATAGAATTCCGCATATTCTGAAGTTTGTTCGCGAGCTTCACGAGGCTGACAAGGTGGAGGGCGACATTCTCGAGATCGGCGTCCACCATGGTAAGCTGTTCTTCCTGCTTGCGGCAGCGTCGAGAGATACCGAGCACTGCGTCGCCGTCGATCTTTTCGAGGATCAACAAAAGAACCTTGATCATAGCGGCAAGGGCTCACTCACGATTTTCGAGCAGCATCTGCAGAATTTCTTCCCGGAGCTTGAACCTCGTGTAACGGCGATTTCGGCAGACAGCATGTCGCTTACGCCGGCGACAGTGCGCGAACGGCTCGGCACAAAGGGTGTCAGATTGATGTCCGTGGATGGTGGACACACGGTTGCGCATGTCGTCAACGATATGGAGATCGCTCAGGAACTCCTCGTTTCCGGTGGCATTGTGCTTCTGGATGACTTCCTGGGAGTGCATTGGCCGACCGTGACCGAGGGGTTTTACAAATACATGGAGGTTGCAAATCGTCGCTTGGCCCCATTTCTGATCTTTCAGAATAAACTGTTCCTGACGACGTTTTCAGACCAGCCCGCAACATTGACCAAACTGCGGGGATTTCTGGATCGAACCTTGCCGAAGGAAATCCATTCCGGGCGCTGGCGTTACGCAACAGTGGGCGAGCACAAAGTTCTTTCTTTTGCGTGAGGCTCGGGCTCCATCATCGCACTTGAAATAGCCCCCCGCTTCCGGCACACAGCCCATGGAACGAGGGCGTGGACATGCGGCACATCTATATTGTCGGTATCGGAACGGGAAATCCCGAGCACCTGACCGTGCAGGCGATCAATACGCTGAACAAGGTCGATGTCATCTTCATCCCCAGCAAGGGCGAAGCCAAGGCCGAGCTTGTCGAGGTGCGCAGGGAGATTTGCGAGCGCTACGTCACGAAGGAGAGTATCCGCGTCGTCGACTATGCCGTGCCCGTGCGCCAGACGGCGGATCGCAGCTATGTCCAGAGCGTCGATGACTGGCACGCGGAACTTTCGGCAACCTATGAACGGCTGTTCCAGGGTCATATTCCGGAGAGCGGCAGCGCCGCCTTTCTGGTCTGGGGCGATCCGAGCCTTTACGACAGTACGATCCGCATCATCGAGCGGGTCAGCGCGCGCAGGCAGGTTGCCCTCGACTATAGCGTCATTCCCGGCATCACCAGCATCCAGGCGCTGACGGCGAGTCACCGTATTCCGCTCAACCTCGTTGGAAAGCCGGTGCAGATCACCACCGGCCGTCGGCTTTCCGAAAGCTTTCCGGGCATGGTCGAAACCGCCGTCGTCATGCTCGACGGCGAGCAGGCCTTCAGCAAGATCGATGATCCCGATGCCCATATCTATTGGGGCGCTTATCTCGGCACCGAGGATGAGATCACCATCGCCGGACGGCTTGCCGATGTGTCGGATCGTATCGTGGCGACCCGTGCGGAAGCGCGGGCAAGGCATGGCTGGATCATGGATATCTATCTGCTTCGCAAGGGCCAGGATTTCGACGATCAGGCATGAGGCGGCGCAGAGCGCCAAATTATCTGCCCGCCGATGCGGATTATGTCAGGACATGTCCTTCATAGGGACGAAGGGCATCGTAACGTTAACCGCACATCGATCAAAATGTGCGATCTGGTGGGATGACCAGATTTATCCGTGATCCTCTTTATCGTCGCCACCGATTTCCTGCGGAGGTGATCGCCCAGGCCGTTTGGCTCTATTTCCGGTTTCCGCTCAGCCTGCGGATGGTCGAGGATATGCTGGCAGCTCGTGGCGTCATCGTCTCTCACCAGACCGTGCGGCTCTGAGCTGGGAAGTTCGGCAGGCACTTTGCCAATGATATCCGGAAGCGATCAGCCGGCAGCTTCGGCTACAAATGGCATCTTGATGAGGTTGTCATCACCGTCGGTGGAAAGAAACACTGGCTTTGGCGCGACGTTGATCAGAACGGCTTTGTTCTCGATGTGCTGGTGCAAAGCCGTCGCAATGCCAAGGCTGCAAAACGTTTGGTGCGAAAGCCTCTCAAAGGGCAAGGCCGTTCGCCGCGTGTGATGATCACCGACAAGCTCCGGTCCTATGGCGCAGCAAAACGCGATATCATGCCCGGTGTCGAACACCGCTCGCACAAAGGCCTGAACAATCCGGCGGAAAACTCTCATCAGCCGATCCGACGACGGGAGAGGATCATGAAGCGCTTTAAATCAGCGCGACAGCTTCAGCTTTTCGTTTCCATCCACGACCCGATCGCCAACCTCTTTCACGTTTCCCGCCACGATATTCCATCTGCCCACCATCGCGAACTGCGAGCGGCAGCCTTGGGTACTTGGCGTCAAATCGCACGTCTTCACACCGCGTGAACCAAGGCCTCACTCCAAGATCTTGTTTTCAGAGCGTTAAGTTTACAGTGCTCACTGCAAGTCGACGGTAAAATCAGCTTCCGTTTTCGCCTGAATTTCCTCGATCGACACGCCGGTTGCCAATTCGATCAAGACCATCTGCGGCTCACCGCGTCTGGCGACGGAGAAGACCCCCAGATCTGTGATCAGAAGATCGGTGACACGCTTTCCCGTCAGCGGCAGCGTGCACTCTTTGAGCACTTTCGACGTACCCTTGGCTTCGTGTTCCATGACGACGACAACCCGCTGCACGCCGGCGACAAGATCCATCGCGCCGCCCATTCCCTTGACCATCTTTCCCGGGATCATCCAGTTCGCAAGATCCCCATTCTCGGCGACCTGCATGGCACCGAGAATTGCCAGATTGATATGGCCTCCCCGGATCATCGCGAAGCTATCGGCGCTCGAGAAGTAGCTGCTTTCGGGCAGTTCCGTGATGGTTTGCTTTCCGGCATTGATCAGATCCGCATCCTCTTCTCCCTCGAAGGGAAAGGGACCCATCCCCAACATGCCGTTTTCGCTCTGCAGCCGAACGTCGATGCCAGCCGGGATGTAATTTGCCACCAATGTTGGAATGCCGATCCCAAGGTTGACGTAGAAGCCATCCTGCAATTCGCGAGCAGCCCGAGCTGCCATTTGTTCACGATTCCAAGCCATTAGTGGTTAGCCTCCACTTGGGGTTTTCTGACTGTGCGCTGCTCTATCCGCTTTATCACGTCGGGAACCTCGACAATCCGGGAGACGAAAATTCCGGGCGTATGGATGAGATCGCCCCCGATCCGTCCATTCTCGACCAGGGATTCAACCTCGGCGACGACAACCTTGCCTGCCGTTGCCATCACCGGATTGAAGTTACGCGCGGTTTTTCGGTAAACGAGATTGCCCTCGGCATCGCCCTTCCAGGCATGAACGAGCGCCAGGTCGGCGACCAGCCCTTGCTCCATGACGTAGTGCTCACCGTTGAATTCTCTAATTTCCTTGCCGTCAGAAATAACGGTTCCGACGCCTGTCTTGGTGTAGAACGCCGCGATACCGGCGCCGCCGGCCCGGATTCTCTCTGCCAGAGTTCCCTGTGGATTGAACTCGAGCTCGAGCTCGCCGCCGAGATATTGTTGTTCGAAAGTCTTGTTCTCGCCGACATAGGAAGAGATCATTTTGCGGATCTGACGGCTCTCCAAGAGGCGGCCCAGACCAATTCCGTCGACACCTGCATTGTTGGAGATGACAGTCAGGTCTTTCACACCGGAAAGCCGAACCGCTTCAATCAGCGCCTCTGGAATGCCACACAGACCGAAGCCGCCGGCCATGATGACCATGCCGTCTTTGAGAAGGCCGGCCAGGACCTGTTTTGTGTCGCTATAAACCTTATCCATCTATCTGCTTCCTCCCAGTCTGCATGTCAGGTTTGTTCAAAAATCTAGCTCTTGAATTCGAGAGTAGGTTAGCCGTATTTATACTGCATGTCTCCCATCGAACTCCGCACCGCTCGGGACAAGGAAGCCCCATCTTTCCGCTTCTCGCTAAGCGATATTCCGGTGCCGATGGTCTGTGCCGCCTACCGGATCATTCGTGACTGTAACGATGCTTTTGCGGGCCTTTTCGGTTATGAACGAGAGGATCTGGTCGATCAGAGTTTCGCACGACTTTACCCGAAAATCTCCGACTTCGCCCGGACCGGTCGGATGTGGCAGGAGCACCTCCATGGCGGACAGTCATACTATGACGAGCGCGTTATGAACCATCAGACCGGTGCGCGGTTCTGGTGCCAGGTCAACGGGCGGACCCTTCAACCGAACGATCCTTTTGCTCTTGCTTTATATTGCTTCCAGAAGATGAACCGGTCCGTCGACGCCGGCCAGTTGCAGCTTACAGCGCGCCAGCGGCAAATCATGGCGCTCGTTGCTCAGGGCAAAACGAACGAGGAGATCGGGCTGGAGCTAGGGCTCTCGAAGCGAACGATTGAATCGCACCGTGCACGGTTGATGTTGCGGGTGGGAGCTTCCAATGGCGCAGAGCTTGTTTCCTGGTTTAGCTAGAAAATGGGATGGAGAGGTCCGATGTGTCGCGCGATCGCGCTTTAATCACCAACATTCCGCCGTCTCAGATGCCAGAGTCGACATTACTTTCGCGGTCGAAAGTTCCATAATCTGGCGTTATGTTCATCCGGTAGCGTCGCCTAATCGGTTCTAGAGTGAAGTGCGACTTGCTAATGATCAGGATGCCATCGACAAGCTGCTCGGCAGTATGTGTGCCACACAATCTCTCATGCTCTCCAGCCATATCCTTACCCTCAGCCGTCGATAATGGCGACGGCCCGTGTCCAACCGGCGGAGGCGCGCTCGATCTTGACGGGGAAGCAGCTGATCTTGAAGCCCGTCGAGGGAAGCGCTTCGAGATTGTGCAGTTTCTCGATATGGCAATAGCCCCGGTGCCGTCCCGCCTTGTGGCCTTCCCAGATCAGGGAGGCGTCGCCGGTTGACGCATATTTTTGGGCGGTATGGACGAAGGGCGCATCCCAGCTCCAGCCATCGGTGCCGGTCACCTTCACGCCGCGCTCCAGAAGATACATGGTCGCCTCATATCCCATGCCACAACCGCTGGCGACATAGTTATCCTGACCGAAGCGTTTGCCGGCGGACGTGTTGACGACGACGATTTCCAGCGGCTTCAGCGTGTGACCGATCCGTTCAAGCTCGGCCTCGACATCCTTTGCCGTGACGACATAGCCGTCTTCGAAGTGACGGAAGTCCAGCTTGACGCCCGGTTGAAAGCACCATTCCAGCGGGATCTCATCGATCGTCAGCGCCGGCAGGCCGTGATCCATGGTGGAATGATAGTGCCAGGGAGCATCGAGATGGGTGCCGTTATGGGTCGTAAGGGTAACGCGCTCGACCGCCCAGCCTTCACCGTCCGGCAGGTCTTCGGCGGCAAGGCCCGGGAAGAACGGCAGGATCTGTGAAAGGCTCTGCTTGTGGTCGATATATTCGATATGCGGGATCTGGATCGGAGGATCCGCCGGGATATCGTTGGCTATCGGTACCGACAGATCGATAATGGATTGCGCCATATTTCATTTCCTCCCTTGAATCCGTCCGTTAGTCCCGGCGGATCACTTTGTTCTTGAGTACACCGATCTTTTCGAATTCCAGCTCGACGGTATCGCCGTCAGACAGATACCGGCCGTGCTCGAGCCCGCAGCCGTTGCCGAGCGTGCCCGAGCCGATGAATTCGCCGGCGAAGATCGTCTCGCTCTGCGACATATGTGCCAGGATCTCCTCGAAACTGAACAACATGCCTTCTGTCGTTCCCTGGGACCAGATTTCACCATTCACTCTTGCCTGCGCCTTCAGCGAGTAGGGGTCGCCTATCTCATCCGGGGTCACAATCCAGGGGCCGATGACGTTTGCACCATCGAAGCTCTTTCCCTTCGCCGGTCCCAGCCAGCCAGGTATTTCCTTGGCCTGCTGATCGCGCGCTGAAAAATCGTTGAAGATCGTAAAGCCGAAGATGTGTTCGCGCGCATTGGAGGCCTTGATGTCTGCCGCCGTGTTCATGGTGACGATACCGAACTCGAGCTCGTAATCCATCACCTTGCTATAACGCGGCCAGACAACGGTCGAACCCGGGCCGCCCACGATCATCCGATTGGTGATGTAGTAGATCGGCAATTCGCGGTAGAGGGCGGGCAGCTCCGCCAGGGGCTCGGCATCGATCTCCGCTATGAGCTGGGCATTACCGTTCGCGTAGAGCTTTCGCATGCCGCGGGGCGACTGGCGGATGTGCAGCGGGAAGCTCATTCCATCGCGCATTTGCCGGGGCAACGGCAGCGGAGCCTGAAGGTCGACCATGTCGGTCGGGACCGAGAGATCTTCCTCCGATCCATATTTCTCAAGGAGCAAGGCCGCGGCATCCAATCCGCGTTTGCCGGCGTCGATCAACGACAGCATCGTGGAAAATGTTTCCGCATCTTGGCCTTGACGGCGGGATGCGGTTGTCAGGTCGAACAGATAGCGGCCCGCGTCTAGGACGATCGCGACGTGCTGTTCGCTATTGCCGTTTCGGAACGTAGCGAGTTTCATGGCATCACCTCGTTGCAAATATATATATTCTGTGTTTATATCGATAAACGAAAAATATGTATATGAAAAGACCTGTCTTGGGAGGAATTGAGATGAGGACTTTTGTACCGGCTGTCGCGGCAGCTGCCGTGGCGACGCTATGCATGTCCGGCGTCGCAATGGCAGAGGACGCAAAAGTCACCGTTGGCTGCACGGCCACGACCGACTGCGCCAGTGCCGCCATTGCCATAGAGGATGGCATCTTCAAGAAGAACGGGCTCGATGTTCAGCTCGTCCTTATCGGCCTCAACTCGAATATTCCGGCAGCGTTGCTTTCAAACTCGATCCAGATCGGCGGGCCGACGCCCTCGGTCCTTCTTCAGGCCGTCGATGGCGGGCTGGATCTTGTCGCGGTCAGCGGGGCGTCCTCGACGGCCGATTCCACGGCGGAGGCGGCCGGCGTCGTCGTTGCCAAGGGAAGCTCGATCAAAACGGCCAAGGATTTCATCGGCAAGAAGGTCGGAGCGCCTGGTATCGGTGCCTTTCTTCAGGTCTTGTTCGTCAAATGGCTGATGGATAACGGCGTCGATCCCAAACAGGTGAACTTCGTCGAGGTCACATTTCCGACCATGAATGACGTGCTGAAGTCAGGTGCGGTGGACGCCGTGGTCTCCGCCGATCCGATCATGTCGCGGATCATTTCGAGCGGCACCGGTACGGCTGCCGCCTACTTCCTCAAATCCCTGCCCGAGAAGCGTCCGCAGATCCTCTATGCCGGCTCGCGCGAGTGGGCGGATGCCAACCCGGATGCGGTCGCCGCCTTCCGCAAGTCGATCGCCGAGGCATCGACGGTGGTCAACGGTCAGCCCGACAAGGCAAAAGCGGCAATATCCCGCTTCACGAAGATCTCACTGGACGTACTCTCATCGATGAAAGTTGCCGTTGCCGACCCCAATCTCACGGCTGAAGAGCTTGGATGGTGGGTTGACGTTATGGACAAGCAGGGCATGCTTCAATCGAAACCGGATGTGGCAAAGCTTATACAAAAATGACAGATACAAAGGCACGGGAAAGCAAGTGGCAGGAACAGGATGACGGCGAGCGGACAGCCGCCGACACCCTGAGCGAACAGGCGGCCAGCCTGGTCGAGCAAGACATCCTTGCCGGACGCTGGAAACCGGAAATGCGTCTCGGGATCCATGCGCTGTCGGCCCATTACGGCATCGGCGCGACACCGCTGCGCGAGGGACTTTCCCGGCTTGTGTCCAAGGGGCTGATTTCCGTTGTCGGGCAGCGCGGCTTTCGCGTTGCCAGCGTCTCGCGCGCGGATCTGGAGGACATTACGAATCTGCGCAAGCTGATCGAGGCCGAGGCCTTGCGGCTTTCGATGCAGAAGGGGGACGACCAATGGGAAGCGGGGATTCTTGCTGCCCTTCATCGCCTTCGCCGCAATGTGGAGAACAATCCCGAGCAGATGCAGGATGGCAATCCGGAGTTCGACATGCTCCACAAGGCATTCCACAGGTCGCTGATCGCTGCCTGCGGCTCGGAGCGGATGCTGGCGCTGCACGACAGCCTCTATCTGCAGGCCTATCGCTATCGCCGCGCGATGATGGGTGCGATCAGGGAGAAAAGCTGGTTCCTCTGGGAGCACCAGGAGCTTGCGGACCTGGCGATCGCGCGGGACGAGGAAACGGCGGTCGCCCGTCTCTCCGCACACCTCCATCATACCTTGGATGTCGTCTATGATTCAGGACAGGCGAACACGGTAAAATGACAATCTCCCTGGCATCACAGTTTCACAGCATCGAGTTCGAACACGTTTCCCTTTCCTATGGAAATCGCGCGGCCATTTCCGATCTGAGCTTTTCCGTCAACAAGGGCGAGATCGTCTGCGTGATCGGCCCATCGGGTTGCGGCAAGACCACGGCGCTCCGAATGGCCGGTGGGCTTGTGCGACCGGACAGCGGCAGCGTCAAGGTGCTGAGCCAGAAGCTGGACGGCCCACGCCGCGATGTCGCGATCGTGTTTCAGGATTACGGCAAGGCGCTCCTTCCCTGGCGAACGGCCCGCGGCAATGTTTCGCTGGCGCTCGAGGCGACTGGCGTGCCGGCGCGACAGCGCGAGGAGCAGATCATGTCACTCCTTGCCAAGGTGGGGCTCGCCTCGCACGCGGACAGGTATCCGACGGAGATGTCGGGAGGAATGCAGCAGCGCCTGCAGATTGCCCGCTGCCTCGCCCAAAAGCCCGACGTCATCCTGATGGACGAGCCATTCGGCGCGCTGGACGCCATGACCCGGCAGAGCCTGCAGGACGAAATGCTGTCTATCGTTTCGGAGACCGGCGCCACGGTCTTCTTCGTTACGCACGATATCGAGGAGGCGATCTATCTCGGCGACAAGGTCATAGGGCTCTTGCCGAATCCGGGCCGTATCGGCCGGGTCTTCGATATTCCCCTGCCGCGGCCGCGCAGCCAACTCGCTACCCGGGAGCTTCCGGAGTTTCTCAAGCTTCGCCGCGAGCTCTTCGCCTTCATCGAAAAGGCGGAGAGATGAGGGCGACGATGAAAGCCCTGGCGGTTCCGCTGGCGTTGCTGATCGTCGCGGAAATTGCGGCCCGCCTGTCGAGCGGCGGCAGTGATGCCGTGGCGCCGCCGAGCGCCGTTCTTGTGGCGCTGGTCCGTGCGGTTGCCGACGGTTCGATCGTCATGGCGACCCTGGAGACGCTGGCAATGGCTTTCGCAGGCCTGCTTCTGGGTGTTGTCATCGGCCTTGTCCTCGGGCTTCTCCTTGGTCTCGTGCCATTTCTTAATGGTGCGCTGGAACTGTCGATCGAGGCGATACGCCCGATCCCCTCCGTCGCCTTGCTGCCCATCGCCTTGCTGGTCTTCGGTTTCGGATTTCGCATGGAGATGACAATCGTCGCATTCTCCTGCATCTGGCCGATGCTGATCCTGACGCGGTCCGCCCTGGCGGGAATAGAACCACGCCTGATGGAAGTGTCGCGCGCTTTGCGGCTCTCTCTGCTGGATCGAATATGGAAGATCATTCTTCCTGCCGCCTTGCCGCGCATCGTGCTGGCGTTTCGTCTTGCCGCGGGCATCGCGCTCGTGGTGGCGGTGACGGTTGAGATCGCCGTCAATCCGCTCGGGTTGGGCTATGGCATTCTCATTGCCCAGCAAGCTCTGAGGCCGGATCTCATGCTTGCCTACCTGCTTTGGGTCGGCATCGTCGGTTATGGCTTCAATTGGCTGCTCGGCGTCCTCCAGCGTCATGCCGGGCGGGCAGCCATGCCGGGGACGCGCTGATGAGAGCGGACCGGCTTTTATCGCTGTTTTCGGGTCTGCTGGTTGCCGCCCTGCTGGTGCTCCTGTGGCAGTGGATTGCCGACCATCGCTTTATCTCGCCGGTCTTCCTGCCGGGACCTGATCGCGCCTGGACTGCGATGATAAAAGGCTTTGCGACCGGCGACCTCCTGACGAAGCTTCTTTCGACGATCGAGCGCATGTTCTGGGGATGGCTGGTCGCATCCTTGGTCGGGGTCGTGCTTGGTGCCGCCGTCGGCACGTCGCCAGCCTTGCGCAGTTATCTTGGCCCGATGCTGGAATTCCTGCGTCCGCTGCCGGCATCCGCAATCATTCCGGTCGCCATCGCGATCCTTGGCCTGACCGACGCCATGGTCCTGAGCGTCGTCGCCTTTGGCGCCTTATGGCCGGTGCTGCTTTCCACGATACAGGGGTTTTCTTCCGTCGAGCCGACGCTTTATGAGGTCGGGCGAGCCCTTGGGCTTTCACGGACTGCAACGATCATGAAGATCGCCTTGCCCTCCGCCAGCCCCGATATTCTGGCGGGTATGCGGCTGGGACTGACCGTGGCGCTCATCGTCGCGATCGTCTGCGAAATGCTTGCCGGTCGGGACGGGCTCGGAAACTGGATCCTGCTTGCCGCGCGGGCGTTCCGGGCGCCGGACCTTTATGCAGGCGTCATCCTGCTCGCCGCTCTCGGATGTTTGTCGTCATTGTTCCTGGCAATCGTGGAGAAGCGGCTTCTTCGTTGGAGAAACAGGGCCAGATAGTCTTGGCAAGCTCCATGCCGCCGCCTTCACACGCGAATATCGGCTGAAACGGGCGGCACGCACGGCCTCGTCTTCGTCCGCCACGCGGATGATCGGCTTCACCGGCCCGAAGGACTCCTCCGTATAGACACGCATGTCAGGGGTGACGTGATCGAGAAGGGTCGCCTCGACGACCGTGCCTGTCCGCTTGCCGCCGGCAACCAGCTTTGCGCCCTCGGCCTCGGCAATCAGTGCTTCCATCTTCTGGGCGGCGTCGAGGCTGATGAGGGAGCCCATCACGACATGGCCGCGCGGATCACCCGCCGGGAGTTTCGCGGCCCGCGCCGCGAGCTTGGCGACGAATTCGTCGGCAACCTTCATCAGGATCGCGCACCGTCCGAGCAAAGGAAGAGAATGGCGGGAGCGATATCGGCCAAGGTTGCGGCGGGGTCGACGCGGGTGATGTCGCTGTCGACACGCTCGTTGCCGAGGACCGCACGGAATTGGCTGAGGATCGGCGTTTCGACCGGCCCGGGGCTCACGGCATTGACGCGGATGCCACGCTCCCTGAGCTGCGGCTGATGGGCAGCTCGCTTCGTCCAGAGCAATGACGTGGGCGGAAAATCGTGGCTCTTATGGCTGAGGGACGGCATATTTTATCCGAAATACGCACGTATATCCTAAGTGCGCAGCGTTCATATATTCCAACGCACCCAGAACTTTCAGATAGCAGTTTATTAAAGAAATTCGGTTTAGCTATAGTGCGAAAGTTCGCTATATCGAATAATTCTGCGCGGCGCCGGCGATAAAAACCGCATCTGTAGTATAGTGCGCGCATTGTGATTGCATGACGCAGTCAATCCTCAAAAATGACGCTTACATTCAGAATGACTCATTCGATTCATTCTGGATTTCCTCGATCTATTGTTATTGCTTATTGGTATTTATGCGAAATATCTAATTTATAGAGGATAAATTGCTATATTAAAGCAACGTAATAGTGAACGTCACTATTTTATGAATTATATATAATAATGTAAAAATTTATAAGGCAATACACCGGTATTATCTATCTGAATTTCGATTCAATATATATTTTCATTTGAGAAAATATAGTCTTATAGGGGCAACTGGCCGCACATATCTGTGCCTCCAATCCCATGTCGTTGGGAGAAGACATGAATTTCCTCAGGAACCTTAAGCTTCAGGCCAAACTTGCTTTGATGCTTGCAATATTTGCAACGTTAACGATTGTATCAGTCGTCTTTGCAACAGCCAAAATGCGTGTCATCGAAGCGGGATATAGCAGCGCCAGCGAGCATCAGGCAGAGGCCGCCCTTCACCTGGCCAGCGCGGGACGCGCGCTCGTTGCCGCTGGAAGATCCGTAGCCGGCCTCACGATAGCCCCGGACGATGACAGGCGTAAAGACGCTCTCGGAGAGATTGCAGAGTCAAAGAAAGACTTCGTGGAGCAGATCAACGCCGCGAAGATTGCCTATCCAAAAAATGCCGATGCTTATGAAAAGATTGCGAGCCAGGCCTCGTCGCTGTTTTCCGAGGCTTGTGCCGAGTCTGCCAAGCTTGGCGAAACGGCGACGTCAAAAGCAGAACTCGTCGCCGCACAGGCCAGCTACATGTCGAGTTGCGAACCTGCATTCGATCCGGTCATCGATGCCATCGATGGTATGACGCAGGCCGCCGATGGCGAGAAGATCAAGATCAACGAGGACCTTACAGACCTGGCGAACAGGGCCATTGTGACCACGTATTGGATGATCCTTGGCGGCCTGGCGATATTCAGCATCGGTGCTTTCCTTGTCGTCCGCAGTGCGCTGGCAAAACCCTTGGTCGAGATCACCAGAACAATTGAGCAGCTCGCGAACGGCGATCTCACCGTTTCGCCGCAAGGTACGGCACGTCTTGACGAGATCGGTTTGATAGCCCGCGCCGTGCAGGTATTTAAGGAAAATGCGTTGAGGACACGCGAGCTTGAAGCCGAGGCTGCGGCCACGCGACAATCTAGCGAGCAGGAGCTTCTGCGCAGTAGTGTTGAAGCGAGAAGGATTGCGGAAGAGGAGATGCAGCAGGCGTCATCCGGCCTCGCTCTCGGCTTGAAGCGGCTGGCTGCCGGCGATCTGGCGTTCGCGTTGACAGAGCCGTTCGCGCCGAATTTCGAATCTCTTCGCCATGACCTCAATGCAGCGGTCGCCCAGCTCGGCGAGACCTTGCGCTCGGTTACCCAGTCGACCAATTCGATCGATACCGGAACACGCGAGATCAGCAGGAGTGCCGACGATCTGTCGAAGCGGACCGAGCAGCAGGCAGCCTCGCTTGAGGAGACGGCTGCGGCGCTTGATCAGATCACCGTCAATGTCTCGAACTCCTCCAAGCGGGCCGATGAGGCGCGTGCGGTGGCCGTCCAGGCAAACACGAGTGCTGCGCAGTCGGGCAAGGTCGTTGCCAGTGCTGTCGATGCCATGCAGCGCATCGAGCAGTCCTCAAAACAGATCTCCAACATTATCGGCGTCATTGACGAGATTGCTTTCCAGACCAACCTTCTGGCGCTCAATGCCGGCGTAGAGGCGGCCCGGGCGGGCGAGGCGGGCAGGGGGTTTGCCGTGGTTGCGCAAGAAGTGCGCGAACTGGCTCAACGTTCTGCAAAAGCGGCCAAGGAGATCAAAGGTCTGATCAGCACCTCCACCAGCGAAGTGGAAAGTGGTGTCCAGCTGGTTCGAGATACGGGTGGGGCACTCAGGACGATCGAGGAATATGTCGTCACGATCAACCATCATATGGATGCGATTGCCACCTCCGCACGGGAGCAATCGACCGGACTTGCCGAGGTCAATACGGCGGTCAATCAGATGGATCAGGTCACCCAGCGGAACGCCGCCATGGTGGAAGAGACCAACGCGGCCAGCGCATCACTTGCCAGCGAAGCGGGACGCCTGCACGCACTGATCTCCCAGTTCAACTTTGGCGCAGGGGACAACAAAGTGCCAAGCGTGGCAGTGCGTCACCAGGTCGCCCCCGTGAAGGGTTCTCCCGTCCAGGTTCTCCCCGGTCATAAGCCCGTGACGTCCCCAGCGCGTAAAATGGTCGCTGACGTTGCCAGAGCCTATGGCGGTGCGGCGGCCGCGGCGAAGGAAAGCTGGGAGGAATTTTGATGAGCGCGCTTCATCAAAATACCCAGCCTAGCGGCCAGACACTGGAGATCATCGCCTTCAGGCTCAACGAGCAGGAGTTCTGCGTCAAGACCACAGCCATCCGCGAGATTCGCGGATGGGCTGCCGCAACACCGATACCCCATGCACCGGCTGACGTTGTCGGTGTGATGAACCTGCGCGGTGTCGTGATCCCGATCATCGACCTTGCCTTGAAACTCGGCATGAAAAGCATCGCGCCGACAGAACGCAGCGCCATCGTCGTCGCCGAGATCAATGGCGTGGCGATGGGGCTCGTCGTTGACAGCGTCTCGGACATTCTGACGATTGATGCAGCGTTGCTCCAGCCGGTGCCCAACATGAACGTGCCCGGCGGCACCAGCTATTCCGACGGCATCATCGCCCAGCACGACAGTATGATCTGTTTCCTGAACCTCGAACGTATGTTCGAGCAGGACGGTGACGCAAATCTAGCCGCCTAGAGCGACTGGAGGCTTCGACGCTTCCTGCCACGGAAATCGGATTGCGGGTGAATTCAGGCGCTGGTCTACCAGATGGCGGCAAGACATTGGAACAGGCTGTAGGGAATGGAACATAGCGAAGCTGCACGCGACGAACATGTAAGGGGGCACAGAACAACTGCCTGGATGCGAGCGTCTACGAGGGATTCAACAATATGATTCTGAAACTGCCAAACCCGCTGACCAAAACGCAATATTCAGTCGAAAAATATATCAGATCTATAGGGCGACATTATCTCAACGCCGTCGTGGTTATGACATTTCTCATCGGGGCCACATATCTAACGGTCATGATCGCCCTCGATCGTCATTCCTTGCAGCAAAACATCAGCTTCCTCACGAGCAGCCAGTTTATCCGGTTTCAGCAGCTTGCCAATCAGACGCGAGCACTGATGCGAGCCTCGGCCGATCCCGATTTGCCGGACTATATCATCGCGCCGATGATCGATGACATCCACGGGGCCATTGCTAAAATTCGAACCACGAGCGGGCAGCTAGAGGAATTGCACCATAAGATCGGGCAGAACTTTCTCGAGGAACTCAATCCTCGCGATGAGACCTCAGAGCAACTGCGTGTCGAGCTCGGTCGGCGACTTGACGATTTTCTTGATCGTGCCGATAGAGTGGCCGCTGCTTCGAAAGAAGATCGGCGGCAACGCTATACCTTCTGGGGGCCAATCGACTTTGCCGTCTCGTCGGACAGTGTCCTGATCCGCCAATTCAGCGACCTTATTGACCGCGCTCATGACCGCAGCGACATCAGCATTGATAACGCCAAGAAAATCAGTTCTGCTCTTCTCGCATTGATAGCAGCAACGCTAATCTTAGCGAGCACATTTCTCTTTAGCCCACTGTTGAAGAAGTTGCGGAACGAACACCGTCGGACGATGGATTTCGAGAACCAGCTGACGCAACTTGCCCATACCGACTCGCTCACCGGGCTCGACAATCGATCCGCGTTCAATTGCGCTCTCGGTAATCTATTCAGTGACTTGGAGAAGAACAAAACCGGGTTCTCCATGCTCCTTGTGGACCTTGACCGCTTCAAAAACATCAACGACAACTTTGGACATCCTGCCGGTGATGCAGTGTTGCGTCATGTTGCAACCGCGCTTCAGAGCACCTTCCGTTCGAGCGACGTTGTCGCGCGTCTCGGCGGCGACGAGTTCGCCGTGCTTCTGCCCGGGATTGCCGACGCAGCATCGCTCGCGGTAGTCGCCAACCGAGCCATCGAAGCGATTGCTGCGGAGGTTCTTTTCGAGGGCCACACCTTTCAGATATCGGCCAGCGTCGGCGGCGCTCTTGTACCAAGCCATGCGACGGACGAGCCAAGCCTTATTCGCGTCGCCGACCTTGCACTCTACGCCGCGAAGAGCGCGCGCAGCTCGGTGGTCATCTTCGACGAAGCATCGCTTGCGCTGCGGCTCGAGGCGAACCAATTGTCCGCTGCCCTGGTTGTCGCGGCCGATCACAACGAATTCATTGTGCATTACCAGCCGAAGGTCAGCCTGCTAACCGGCGAGCATCTTGGCTTCGAGGCACTTGTGCGCTGGAACCATCCCGAACTCGGCATACTTGCCCCGGGCCGTTTCTTACCGCTGATGGAAGGATCGCATCTTATCCGTGGCATGACCCGTGCGGTGGTGACGATCGTCAGTCATGATCTTAGGGCATGGAAGGACGAGGGACTGATACCCGGACCGATCGCCATCAACCTGCCCGAGGCCTTGCTGGTCGGCGAGGAAGGTTACGAAATGCTCTTTGATGCAATTCGGGAGAACGGCCTCGACTGGCACGATTTTGCGGTAGAGGTGACCGAGGACGTCTTTCTCAATCGCAGCGCCGACCAGATTCTCGGGACGGTCACGCGCTTCCGGGAGCACGGCCTGTCGATCTCGCTTGACGACTTTGGGACTGGATTTGCCTCATTGGTGCATCTGCGAGATTTTCCCTTTGACGAACTGAAGATCGACCGCAGCTTCGTCGCCAACATAGGTACCGACATCCGGTCCGAGCAGATCATCCGCGCCATGGTCGATCTCTCCCGCAACTTGGGCAAGCGCTGTGTCGCCGAAGGCATCGAGACTGAAATTCAGCGACGGTTCCTCTTAAACGCCGGCTGCGAGATCGGCCAGGGCTACCTCTTCGCCAAGCCGCAGCCTGCGGCCATGGCAGGCACTCTCCTGCCAAAGAGGTTCACTCGCTCTAAAAAGAGTACTGCGGCGAGGCAAGATGCCGGCCGGACAGCCGGATGGTTGGCGGGGAGCCAGCCACTCTATTCCCCGGAAACGGCTGCTTGATTTTTCTCATGCCAAAGGAAAGACTGCGATGAAGTCCAAGGTCAGATCGTTAAGTTTCGCGGCAACCATTGTGCTTGCGAACCTGTGCCAAGGTCAGCCGGCGGCTGCCGATCAGGCGATGGCGGTTGACGTCGTGCATTTTTGGGTATCGCGGAGTGAGGCGGCCGCGCTCAACGTCTTCAGGCAGGCATGGATCGCGGGAGGCAATCAATGGGCCGATATGCCGACCAAGAACAAGGTGGAAGTCCAGAGGGTCGTGAGCGAGCGTATCGCAAATGGCTACGCACCGGCGGTTATGCAGTGGAACGCCAATGAGGGCTCACGCGAACTTCCGGAAATGGGGATTGTGCGGGACATCGACCAGGTGGCTCAGGCAGACCATTGGCGCGACGTTCTCCCCGCCACTGTGCTCGACCGCATCACCTACAAGGGCAAGATCTACTTTGCGCCGACCAATATCCATGCAGAAAACTGGTTCTGGACAAGTCCGGCTGTTTTCCATGAGGCTGGTTTGGCGCCACCGCAAACCTGGGACGAGATCTTTGCGGCCGCCGACAAGATCAAGGCGAATGGTCGCCTGCCAATTGCTCTCGGTGGAGGTCGCTGGGAAGCATCACTGATTTTCAACGACATCATGTATTACAAGCTGGGACCGGAGGGGTATGCCCGGGTCATCAGCGGTGACCCAGACATGGTCGCAGATCCGCGGATGATCGAGGCGCTGGAGATGCTGCGCCGTCTGTCTCGATATGCCGAGCCTGCGGCCGTGCGAGCGAACAAGACCTGGGCAGACGCCACCGCAGCTGTTGGGCGAGGCGAGGCCGGCATGCAGTTCATGGGAGACTGGGCCAAGGGCGAGCTCGTGGCCCGTGGCTACACGGTCGACAAGGATTTCGGTTGTAGTCTGGTGCCAGGCACCGCGATTGCATACTTCATGGTGATCGATGCCTTCGCCTTCCCGTTGACCAACCGCGAGGGAGCCACAGAGGCACAGCAGGCTTTTGCACGCATGGTGCTAGATCGGGACAATCAGGTCGCCTTCAGCCGCATCAAGGGTTCCCTGCCGGTACGCACTGACGTCGATCCAGGCAAGCTCGATCGTTGCGGCCAGCTTGGTTTGCAGATGATCGCCGAGAAGAAGAGCGTGGTCAGCGCTCAGTCCATGGCAATGCCCACCCAAATGTCGGAGGGTTGGATCGGTATCCTTGGCGACTTCTTCAATGATCCGAATATGTCCTCCCAGGCAGCGCAACAGCGACTGCACGAGGTTGTCATGCAACGTTAAAGCGCGTCGGTTCAACGAAATGACGGGATCGGAAGTTCAAAACGGCCCAAGTCGTCCGTGTTCCTTCATGCTGTGAGGCTTGACGACAGAGACATTATTTTTCGAAGTCTTCCGGGTTCGTTGTAGAACGGCAAACTCAAGCTCTGATATCAGAAGGATGCCATCCGGTTGCTTAAGGAGCAGCATCATGCAAATAACCAAATGGAAGGCGCCTTTCAGCAAAATCCGTTCAGTTTAAGGATCTTATGCGCTTCGATCGATGCTCGAAGTTCGTCCTCGGAAGTGCGGTCGCCTTGGTTGGCATCGGGATGGTGCATTTTGAGCCTTTCCTTATAGCGGCTTTTGATTTCCTCCGGGGTCGCATCCGGTGAAAGACCGAGTGTCTCAAATGCCTTGGCTTCCAGCACCTTGAGTTTGCGTATCTGCAAATCAGCCTTCTGCGCCTTACGCTGGGCGGCAGTTTTGCGGGCATTCAATGCCTTTGCAGAACCAGAACGGACGTTGCCTGGGAGCGGAGTTTCTGAAGCCTGCCTGACGCTGGTCCCCCAGGTCGGACGGCCGCCAGCGGCCGCTTCCTTCTGATAGCGGGCAATGTCCTTGTCAGATAGACCCGTCACGAAATTGTAGCCCTTGTTGTACTCCTTCACATGCTCAAGGCAGAAGAGCAGATATAGGCCTTCTGCATCCCGCCCCACCGGCGCGCGATGCAGACCATTCTTTTCGCAGCCGTCCCATTGGCATCTGGGACCGGTGGGTTCGCTCTGCGGAGCAGCCCTCTTACGAGAGGATTTCAGGCCAACGAATATCTTCGAATCAAGCGTCATGGCACCTATATGGCGGCGGCGCTTCATCTGGGCAAGAAATAGCGAGATGGCCGTTAACGGATTCCAGGCAATCTGCGAATATTCCAGCCAATTCACCAACCACCGCGGTGCGAATGGCACTTGGGATCAAGACGCCACTGACATTCATCGTCGCTGATGATCTGGTGTCAATTCTGGAACATGTACAGTCGACCATGCGTGGAGCGCGCCGAACGCCGCGCCCCACCTGATTGCACTCAGTCCAGCTTGTGTTTCGCAAGCCAATCGCCGGCCACGGCATCGAAGCTGTCATGGTTGGCCAGGCGGCCATTCATGACAACAAGATCCGTGGTCGTCAGAGCAGCAGAGACCGCATCGAGCGTCTTGGTTACGACGTCGTTGACTTTGGGCGTGGCGATCACCGGAACGATGTTTTGAGCAGAGAAGAGATTTTTGACGTCTTCGAGCACAACGAGGTCGTTTTCGGCGATTGCCGGGTCAGTCGAAAATAGATTTGCAACCTGCACCTGGTCATTGACGAGTGCCGCAAGCGTCAAAGGTCCGCCCACATCGAGCGCTCTTAGCGACTTGAACTCTATGCCGTAGAGATCTCTCAGGCCGATCTGGCCTTCCTTGCGCGTCTTCCATTCCGGCGGACCGCCAAGCACGAGTTGTGAGGCGACAGGTGTAAGATCAGCGATCGTCTTCAGCTTGTATTTCTCGGCTGTTTTACGCGTCACGGCAATGCTGTCGGAATCCTGCGCTGCGGAAGGCGTCAGCATTGAGATTCCCTTCGGCAGGGCCGCCTTCAGGGCCGCGGCGACATCACTCGGCGAGTGGGCGGTGGCGTTTTTATCGAGATAATTTAATGTCGCGCCTGCATATTCCGGCAGAAGATCGATCGATCCGTCGAGCAGCGCCGGAATATATACCTCGCGACTGCCAATGTTCAGCTTCGTTTCCACTGGAACACCCTTTGCAGACAGCGCCTTGGCGTAGATCGTGGCCAATAGCTGGCTTTCAGGAAAATCCGCGGAACCGACGACGATGGTCGTGGTGTCGCTTCGCACAGCAGGGGCTGCTGACAGCGGATCGCCTGCTGCCAGTCCTGACGCGGCTGAAAGGGCCATAAGCGCGAATGCGCCAACGGCGGTGATGATCTTGAATGTCATGCAAGCTACTCCGTTTTGTTAAATGTCATTGGGGTGAAAAAATCGGTCTTTGATGAGCTCTGCCGTCCCAAGCATCGCGTCAGTCCAGCAGACACGGTGGACCTCGATATGATGCCGATTAGGACGATTATACTTAGAGAAACTAAGCGGCAGCATTTTAAATGGTCTTGTTCTCCGCAGATGGCTGGTCAAATCGCGATCGCATGAAATTACCCGAAAGAACGTGAGTGACCCCAACTCCGGCAGGCGAGCAAATCTATGATATCATTAGGAGATTATAGCACTGACCCACGGGTGAAGTGGTCGAAAATCATCAACTTTTGCGGGGTGATAGAAAAACATGCCTTCAAGTTGTGCGATAGTGCCATGGCATTCTAAGGCGTCGATAGGATTGGTCGGAATTGCAACTCGCCCGCAATATTTGGAACGAGCAATGTTTCGCGCTCCTCGGCGATCCATCTGTGATGCACGGTTTTATCGATGCATCAGGTCATGTGACAAGCGCGGGCGATTCAACACACCGCACGCACTGTGCCGCAAACCAGGTTTTGAACGACGTCACCATGGGGCGGTTTGCGCTGCGCTGAGGTAGGTTGATGCAATACGGATTTGCGAGCAGGATTCTTTGTTTCGTAGCCACAACCAGACGGCCCGCTTCGACTAGATCGGCGCAGAACAGTCCTTGACCAAGCGCGATACCCAGACCGCCGCAAGCGAAATCGATCGCCGCCATCGATGAATTCGCCGTAATACCGCGTTGCATCTGGCGGTTCGGTGTCAAGCCTGCTTTTTCAAACCAGGTTCTCCATGACGGGAACGATGCGGCGGAAGGTCCCCAGTCCGTGTGGATCAAGGTCGCCCCCAGCATGCTCTCGGTGGAGAGCGACCCGCCATATTTGTCCAGGAATGCGGGCGAGCAGACCGGATAGACGGCGTCAGTGACAAGGTCTTCAACGTGATGCTGTGGGTAATGCGAGCGCCCATAAGAAAGACGGAAATCGATCCGCTCACGTTCGAATGGCACAGGGTCATCTTCCCCTCGCAGGGAAATATCGACCGCGCCGTGTAAGCGAAGAAAGTCCGGCAGGCGCGCGGATAGCCACCCCATTGCCACAGACGGCGCCACCGATATCACCAGTGAGGACCGATGGTCGCCCCCGTCGAGTTCGCGTGCAACGCTGCGCAGGTCTGCGAAGGCGTTGAGAAGTTGCGGGAACACGTCCATTCCTGCTTCCGTCAGCACGACACGCCTGTTGGCGCGGTGAAACAATTTGCGTCCGGCCTGCTCTTCGAGGGCGCGGATGAGCTGACTGACGGCGGCCGCCGAAATCCCGAGCTCTTCGGAGGCCGCGACGAAGCTTCCTGACCGGGCGGCGGCCTCAAATGCCTGCAGACCTCGAAGAGATAGAACACCAGTCATGCATGCACCAAAGTTAAGCTGAGCTTTTCATTCTGGAAGAAATAATCGTTTTTACCGGAATGTAAACTTGCCTAAATTGTCCACACAAAGCGCGTGCTGGGAAGCAGGCGCTGCACTAGCTTACCATCCTGAACCCCGAAATGGAGTGCGGAATGTCGCGCCAAAGCATGATCCTGGCTGGTTTCTTCTTCAATCCGCAGGGAGACCACCGCCTGTCATGGCGGCACCCGCGCGCGCCTCGTCACGAATTTCTCGATCTCGACTACTACCGCCGGCTTGCCAGCATCGCCGAGGGCGCCAAGCTGGACGCAATTTTTATCGCGGACCATCTCGGCGTTTGGGATACCTACGGAAGCGGATTGACCCATTATGCCAATCCCCGGCTGGAGCCTCTCTCGCTCGTCTCCGCCCTATCCGCTGTCGTCAAGGACATTGGGTTCCTGGTTACTGCATCCACTTCCTACACAGAGCCTTTCAACACGGCCAGAATGTTTGCCTCGATCGACCACATCAGCAAGGGACGCGTGGGCTGGAACGTGGTGACGTCGGCACTCGAGGAAGAGGCGGTTAATTTCGGGCGCGATTCAAACATCGATCATGCGACACGTTATGAGCGTGCCAATGAATTCCTCGACGTCGTGAAGTCTCTATGGGACAGCTGGGAAGATGATGCGCTGGTGATCGACAAAAGCTTGGGCGTTTTCGCCAATCGCGACCATGTGCACGCCCTCAACCATCATGGAAAGCACTTCAAGGTCAAAGGTCCCCTTAACGTCCCGCGCCCGCCGCAGGGGCATCCGGTAATTGTCCAAGCCGGCTCGTCGGATGCCGGCAAGGAACTCGCCGCCGCGCAAGCAGATTTGCATTTCGCCGTCGTTCGCAATGAGCAGGAAGGGCTTGCCTATCGCGCCGACCTCAATGACCGGCTGGCAAAATACGGACGCAAAGCCGAAAGCCTCAAGCTGCTGCCGGGCATCCTGCCGATCGTGGCTTCATCGACCTCCGAGGCGCAGGAAAAGCAGGCATACCTGGAATCGCTGATGCTTGATGAGGTCGCTGTCGATCTCTTGTCGAGCTGGGCCGGTACGGATCTTTCTATCTACCCTCTCGACGGTCCTGTGCCAGACCTGCCCGAAGAGGCCAGCTACAATGGCTGGAGAACCTGGCTGGCGATTGTCCGGAACGAGGCCAATAAGGGGCTCTCGATCAGGCAACTGGCGCGCAAGATCGCCAACACGGGTTCCGTGCCGCTCGTCGCGGGGACACCGCGCCAAGTGGCGGACGAATTGGAACACTGGTTCGTTTCGGGTGCGGCCGACGGCTTCAATCTCATGTTTCCGCTCTTGCCTGAAGACTGGGAGAATTTCATGACTCAGGTGGTTCCCGAACTGCAAAGACGTGGTCTTTTCCGTACCGAATACGAACCCGGTACGCTGCGTGAACGCCTGGGCTTGGCTCGTCCGGCAAACAGATTTTCGGGGCCGTAACCAGATACATGCCTGCCGTTCGAGGGGCTGCCGCAGCGAGCCCATCGACCAGGGCGTATTGCTTGTCGATGTTAAGGCCCTGCACCGAAAGCTTTTTTCCACGTAAGTCGATAAAATAAGTAGATTTTATTTTCTAAAACGAACCCGTCTCAAATAACCTGTCGGAATTGATAGGGGAAAATACATCATGCTCGATAGATCAAAGGCCGTGGGCGGAGCACACCCCGCTGCGCGATTGCCGGAGTGGCCGACCGTTGCGCTTTCGGTCGCTATTTATGGTGGTTTCCTAACGGTGACTTGGTGGTGGCAATCGTTGCCGCTGGCTTTGGTGGTGGTCGTCGGGGGATGGTTGATTGCTTGGCATGGTTCACTTCAACATGAGGTCATTCACGGCCATCCGACCAGGCTAAGCTGGGTGAACGACGCCATCGGTTGGCTGCCGCTCTCGCTCTGGCTTCCCTATACGATCTACAAGGAAAGCCATCTCGAGCATCACCGCGACGAGCATCTTACCGACCCGATCGAAGATCCTGAGTCCTCGTATTTCACTCGAGCCGCCTGGGAGCAGCTCGGGGCTGCCGGAAGAATCTTGGCGCTTTGGAATACGACGTTGTTCGGCAGGCTGACCATCGGTCCGGCGGTGATGATCCTAAGCTTTCTGGCGCAGGAATGGCGCCTTGTCCTTGCAAACGAGCCAGGCCGGCGACGTATGTGGGCAGCTCATGGCCTCGGTGTCGCTGTGGTCATTTTTTGGGTAACCGCCATTTGCGGCATGCCACTTTGGCTTTATCTTTTCGGCTTCGTCTACGTTGGTGCAGCGATGACGCGGCTCAGATCTTACGCTGAGCACAGATACGCTGAAAGCCACGACGAACGCACCGCGATTGTCGAAAATAGCCGTCTTTTCGGTTTGCTTTTCCTGTACAATAATCTGCATGTCCTTCACCATCGCAAGCCCGGCATACCGTGGTATCGTTTGCCGCGGATCTATCGCGACAACCGTGAAACCCTCATTCGTTCAAATGGCGGGCTCGTCTATAACGGCTATTGGGATATCATGCGCCGGTTCTTCTTGAAGCCGCATGACGACCCGACGCATCCTTGTCACTCATGAGCGTATAGTCTTGCCGCCCGGAGGCTCGCCTGTCAGGGCCGGAGATAGTAAAAAAGGCGCCGTTAGGCTCGTTTCAGATATTCTGTCAGATCTGCTCTTTCGAGCTATGAAAGTGTGAGAAATGCGCCTTGCAAGCCTTGCGATGTATGTCAGTCCGCCACCGGTGGCAGAAGCCACGACAGCGCTTTGGAGCTTCCTTCGAGATGAGCTGCGCAAGGAAGGCGTCGACGGGGTTCCGGAATCGCTGGACGATCGGGTCCAATACAACGAAGCATGGCTTCATCCGGACCTGTTGCTGGCGCAGACCTGCGGCTATCCCTACGTCAAGCACTTGCGTGGCAAGGTCCGGCTGGTGGCAACTCCGATCTTTGGTCACCCAGGTTGCAACGGTCCCGAAAAGTGCAGCTTCGTCGTCGTCCGAGAGGAGAGCGAAGCGCATTCACTGGAAGACCTGCGCGGCGCCAAGGCGGCAATCAACGAACCCGACAGCAATTCCGGCGTCAACCTGCTTCGTGCCTCCATCGCACCGTTTGCCAGAAATGGTCACTTCTTCTCCTCGGTCATCGAAACCGGCGGACATTTGAACAGCATCGCCGCCGTTTCCGCTGGTCTCGCCGATGTGGCCGCGATCGACTGTGTTACCTATGGTAATACGCTGCGTTTCGATCCGGAGCGGCTTTCCGGAGTGCGGGTCCTTGCGGAGACCGTCAAAGGGCCGGGGCTTCCGTTCATCACCCGGCTAGGCGCCACGGAGGAGGAGATTGTCAAACTTCGTAGCGCGCTCGAAAAAGCTGCGGTCGAACCGGCGATTGCCGAAGCACGCGACACCCTGTCTCTCAAAGGGTTTGCCGTCCTTTCCGATGCGGACTACCAGCCTCTGGCCGATCTTGAGCGTGAAGCGCAACGTCTGAATTATCCTGTTATCGCCTAAGCACCGCTCAGCGAAAAACGAACGATTTTGCCTCGCATTTGCATACTGGCAGGATGTCGCCGCTGGGCCTAAGCGCCGTCGGAATGCCAGGAAACTACGCTCGCATGCGTGCGCAATGGTTGAACGGATTTTTCCTGGTGGGCAGTAGGGAAAGATGCTTATTTCTTTTGTCTACTATTTTTATGGACAATATTGAGGCCGTCGTGGAAATGAACGTCGATGGCTCGTTTCAAGTTGCACCGCGTTGGCGATCTTTCCTTTCTGTCAACGCCGCATCGCCGGCCGCCGAAAGAATGGAGATGTGCGATGCGTCAATATCCAGAAGAAGGAATGAGGAAAGCGGATACACCGAAGATGGAAGAGGCTCCCTGGAGTGTCTTCGCCTTTGCTCGTCGCTATCGTCTGGAAAAGAATGAGGAAGATCGTCTTCTGACGCTGTTTGGCACGGAAGCACCGCTTCGCGAGCTTCTTTTCAATGCAAGACGTCTGTCGTGAACCGGCGATGTGAGGTGAATTCGACGTGAGCGGTATTCTGGAAGAGATTCTGCAATTAGACAAAAGTTCGGCTGCTTTGACATCGCCATTGAGGGCATGAGCAATCTGTACGACCCGACGGTGGGGATCCAGCGTCCCTATTGGTCGAAGAGTTTCAAGCCGGGCGTCCCTTTCGCGAACAGATCCAAATATTCAAACCCGGAAGTGGATCGCTTGCTCGAAACCGCAGACGTCGAGGTCGATCCGAAGAAGCGGCTGGTCATTGAGACCACCCTCCTCCTTGGCCTCAACTTTTCTGCGGTTTGGTGACGGATGAGTCGCTTCCACACCCAGAAGCCCCAGGGCTTCATCCCTCAGACGAATGAACTCCGGGCTTGGGCGCTCCTGCCACGCCGGTTATAGCCGACGAGGCGACAGGCCGCGTTTTCAACCGGTTCGATGGGGACGATATTCCGGCGGCAGTCCATACCCGGTGGGTTGGAGAACAGGCCTGATTCCGAGGCGCGTAATTCGACCAGATCGAGCCCTGCCGCCTGGATGACCAGCGTTGCAACTGAGGAGCCGGGTACGGTGCGATTGGCCAATCGCGGCGGTGGCTTGCGGTCCGTGGGCACTCTTCAGAACCAGCCATTCGCAGGCACTGCGTCGGTCTTTCCGGTTGCACGGGTGATCGATGCGATTATAGCCTCTTTTGTTTCCCTGAATGCGCTTCCGCAGCGAGATCCTGCCAACGAGCTTAGGCAATGTGGCCCCAATGAGCGACTGGCTGGGTCTCCGGTGTGAAATATATTTCATTATGTGAATTATATTGACATATCGATTTCCCCGGGGCTAACTACAGTCACCGGGGTTCGAGGAGGAAGTCCGGTTTCACGAACAAGGCGCGCTGTGCGCCATCGACTTTTTGGGAGGGGCGTCAGCCTCGAGGAGGAACTTTGCGCAATTTTCTGGGCACGACAGCGATGGCTGTTTTGGCTGTCGCGACATTAGGCGCAGCTGCGTCAGCGGCTGAAACGGAAAATCCGTTTCGCTGCAAGCCGGGCGAAAAATACGTCATGAACGTCATGGTTTCAGGTGTCGAATACTGGTTCCCGGTCTATGAAATGTTCAAGCAGGCCGGCCGGCAGCTTGGCTGTGAGACCGCCTATACCGGTACGCCGGAATATGACGTCAACAAGCAGATCGCCACTTTCGATCAGGCGCTTGCGCAGAACCCGGCAGGCATCCTTGTCCATCCGATGAATTCCGACCCCTTCATCGAGCCGATCAATCGCGCGGTCGATCAGGGCACGGCAGTCGTCACCTTTGCGGCGGACTCGCCTCTCTCTAAGCGTATATCCTTCATCACCTCGGACAATAATCGCGAAGGCGCTTATGCGGCCGATGCGATCGCCGAGAAACTTGGCGGCAAGGGTGAATATGCGGTTCTGGAAAATCCGGGGCAAGACAATCACGACAAGCGCATCGCGGCTTTCATCGCTCGGATGGAAACAAAATATCCTGGCATGAAGCTCGTCGGACGGGCCGCATCGAACCAGGACCCCAACAAGGCCTATCAGGGTCTGATGAGCCTGGTGCAGGCGCATCCGAACCTCAATGCCGTGTTCATGCCGGAGGCAAACTCGGCCATCGGCGCGGCCCAGGCCAACAAGGAAAGCGGCGGCAAGATCCTCGTGATGTGCGCCGACGTCAACGCCAATATTCTCGATATGATCAAGGCCGGCGAAGTGTTCGGCTCGATCAACCCGAACCAGGGCATGCAGGGTTATATGGGCTTCATGATGCTGTGGTTTGCCAAGCATCCGGAATTGATTGACCCGATGAACGACGCCAAGCGTTCCGGCTTCAACCCGATGAGCATTCCCTTCGTCGATAACGGCCTGTCGATCGTGACAGCCGCCAATGCCGACGACTTCTATTGGGATAAGTACCTGAAGCGCCGTGGTACGAAGGGTATCGAGGAGTAGACCTTGCAAAGCGGCTGTCCGGGATGAGGAAATCCCGGACAGCCGATGCAGGGACGGTAAGGGAAGAGAGAGGATGTCATGACGCCAGCGCCGGTCTTGGAGATACGCAATGTCAGCAAGCGCTTCGGCGCCATCAAGGCACTGACGGATGTGACATTTGCCCTGGAAAGGGGCGAGGTCCACGCGCTGTGCGGCGAAAACGGTGCAGGCAAGTCGACGCTCATGAACATTATCGCCGGCGTGCTGCAGCCAAATGAGGGGGAGATCCTCATCGACGGCGCGTCCGTGAAGATCGCGTCTCCAGCCGCCGCCCAGTCGCTGGGTATCGGTCTGGTCCATCAGGAAATCGCGCTTTGCCCGGACGCCACCGTTGCCGAGAACATGTTCATGGCGACAACGAACCGGCGCCGCTCGCCCTTCATGAATTTTGCCAGGCTGGAGCGCGAAGCGCAGGCCGTTATGAACCGGCTTGCTCCCATCGATGTCCGCCAGAAGGTCGGCGATCTCTCGATTTCCAGCCAGCAGCTTGTCGAGATCGCCAAGGCGCTGACGCTCGACTGCCGAATTCTCATTTTTGACGAGCCGACGGCCGCGCTGACCGAAGCGGAAGCCCAAGTGCTCTTTGGCATCATCAACGACCTGAAGGCCCATGGCATCTCGATCGTCTATATCAGCCACCGCATGGCGGAGATTTTCAATCTCTGCGACCGCGTCACTGTCTTTCGTGACGGTCGCTATGTCTCGACGGAACGGGTGTCGGCTATCACTGCCGAAGATGTGGTGCGCCGCATGGTCGGCCGCGAAATCACCCAGCTCTATCCGGAAAAACAGTCCGCGGCGGAGCGCAGCGACGAAACTATTCTTTCCGTCCAAAATCTTGGCGACGGCAAGCGCTTTCACGATGTCAGTTTCGAACTGCGCAAGGGTGAAATTCTCGGGATCGGCGGCCTGATCGGCTCCGGCCGGACCGAGATTGCCGAAGGCATCTGCGGGCTGCGCCAGACAACGGCAGGCGAGGCTCGATTGCAGGGTAAGGCGCTCCGGCTAACGTCCTATGCGGATTCTGTGCAAGCAGGTGTCGTTTACCTGTCCGAGGACCGCAAGGGTTCCGGCGTCTTTCTCGACCTGTCGATCGCGCAAAATATCGCCGCTCTCGATTTGAAGTCGCTGACCGGACGGTTCGGGCTCTTAAATGCGAAGGCAGAGGCAAAGCGGGCAGGCGAACTTGCGCGCCGTCTCGGCGTCCGCATGGGGGGCATAGACATGCCGGTATCCTCGCTTTCCGGGGGTAATCAGCAGAAGGTCGCCATTGCCAAACAACTGGCGGTCGATCCGAAGGTGATCCTCATGGACGAGCCGACCCGCGGCATCGACGTCGGCGCGAAATCAGAAATTCATCGCCTGCTGCGTGACCTCTCGCATTCCGGGATCGGCATCGTCGTCATCACGTCGGAACTGCCGGAACTTCTTGGTCTTTGCGACCGGGCGATCGTCATCCGCGAAGGCACGGTCGCCGGCGAGCTCGAAGGAGCAGCGATGACGGAAGAGGCCATCATGCGGCTCGCTTCGGGCATCGGCACCGGACAACACACCACAACGAAGGCATCAGAGCATGCCGTCTGAGAAAAAGGCAGAAACGGGGGACAAGGCAATGACAGATCACGCATTGGCGGTGACGAGGGAGCGTACCTCTTCCTGGCGGCGGCTCGGAACAATGCGGGAAGCGGGGCTAATCGCCATCATTCTCGCCCTCTGTATTCTGATGAGCTTTGCCTCCCCGCATTTCCTGACGCTCGGCAATTTCAGGGCGATGCTGATGTCATTCTCGGTCGAGGGCATCGTCGTCGTCGGTATGACGATCCTTCTGATCGTCGGGGGTATCGATCTCTCGGTCGGGTCGGTCGTCTGCTTCTCGATGGTGCTGTCGGGATCGCTGTTCCTGATGGGACTGGATCCTTGGAGCGCGTCGCTGATCGGCATCCTCGCCAGTGCGTTGATCGGCTGCGCCATGGGCTTCTTCGTCACCGTCATCGGCCTCAACCACTTCATCACATCGCTGGCCGCCATGGTCATTGTGCGGGGCATCTGCCTCATCATTACCAAGGGAACGCCGCTGTCGCTGTTCACGCTACCGCCTTCGTTCAAGGCCGTCGGACAAGGCACGTTTTACGGGGTACCCTATGTGATCCTGATCTTCGTCGCCGTGGTCGCCATCTTCGACTTCCTGCTGCGCCGGGCAACAGCCTTCCGTAAGGTCTTTTATACCGGCAGCAATGAGAAGGCGGCGCTCTATTCCGGCATCAAGACCAACCAGGTGAAGTTCTGGGTTACCGTCCTCTGCGCCACGCTATCGGGTGTTGCCGGCGTCATCTACATGTCGCGGTTTGGCGCTGCGACCCCCACCTTCGGCGTCGGAATGGAGCTCAATATCATCGCGGCGGCCGTTATCGGGGGCGCGTCCCTGAGCGGCGGTTCCGGCACGATCCTCGGCGCCATCCTCGGCATTGCGCTTCTGTCGGTGGTCTCAAGTTCGCTGATCCTGCTCAATGTATCCGTCTATTGGCAGGACATGATCAAAGGCTGCATTCTGCTCGCTGCCGTTTCCATCGACCATTTCCTTCACAAGCGGAAGGCTGCCTGACATGCCGATTGCAAAGCTGAAATCCCCATCTGCGCCTCGCGAAGAGATCGTCATCGCACGCCAGATGCACCAGGCTCTCGTCCTGCACTTCCTTGAGGGCCTGACCCAGGCGCAGATCGCCGACCAACTCGGCCTCTCGCATGCGACCGTCAACCGGCTGATCAAGCGCGGCCGTCAGCTCGGCCTGGTCGAGATCAAGATCAAATCCCCCGTCGAGCCCCTGGTCGACATGGAGGAGCAGCTTCTTGCCCTTGGTGGCATCAGCCGCGCCATCGTCGTGCCAACGGTATCCGACAATCTGCAGACCACGTTGCAGACGGTCGGCGAAGCGGCGGCCCGTCTGCTTCTCGAGCAGATTGCCGATGGCGATACGATCTGCATCACCGGCGGCAAGGGTGTCAGTGCTGTCGTTGCCGGTCTTCAGGCGCCGCGCCGCTTCGATGTCGCCGTCATCCCGGCAACGGGCTGCGTCCAGGGCAAACACTATACCGATGTGAACCACGTTTCGACCATGATGGCCGATCGCCTCGGCGGCCACTCGTTTCAGATTCACGCGCCTCTCTTTGCCGACAGCGCCGCCGAGCGCGACATGCTGATCAACATGCGCTCCGTTGCCGATGTCTTCCGGCAGGCGCGCGAGGCGAAGGTCGCGGTCGTCGGCATCGGCTCCATTCTCTCCGACGATTCCAGCTATTATGACCTGCATCCCTCTTCGAGCACGGACCGTGCGGCCATCGAGCGCTCCGGTGCCTCGTGCGAATTGCTCGCCCATCTGCTCGATGACCGGGGCGGCGTTTGCGACTACAGCCTCAACCGCTCCCTCGTCTCGCTGACCCTTCCGGAGTTTGCGTCGATCCCGACGAAGATCGGTGTGGCAAGCGGCCCGAACAAGGCAGGCCCGATCCTCAGCGTCATGCGCGGTCATCATCTCGATACGCTGGTCACTGATGAAGCGACCGGCGCGCGCGTTCTGGCGCTGGCAAATGGCGAAGGACAACGCGCATGAGCGGACAACAATTGATACGCAAGATAGGCGGCTCAGACGTCAGCGCTTCGGCGGTTGGCTTGGGAACATGGGCGATCGGCGGCTGGATGTGGGGCGGCACGGACGAGGCGGAATCGATCGCCGCGATCCAGGCGTCACTGGATGCCGGCGTCACGCTGATAGATACTGCGCCGGCCTACGGCCTCGGCCGGTCGGAAGAAATCGTCGGGAAAGCGCTTGCCGGTCGCCGCGACAAGGCTGTTATCGCCACCAAATGCGGCCTCGTATGGCACACCGACAAGGGCGGACATTTCTTCGATCAGGATGGCAGGCCGGTTCACCGCTACCTTGGCCGCGACGCGATCTTCCACGAAGTCGAGGAAAGCCTGCGGCGCCTCGGCACCGATTACATCGATCTCTACATCACCCACTGGCAGGATCCCACGACACCGATCGAGGAGACGATGCGGGCGCTGGAGGACCTGAAGACGTCGGGCAAAATCCGGGCGATCGGCGCCAGCAATGTCGGAGCGACGGAGCTTGAAGCCTATATTGCGACTGGTGGGCTTGATGCTATCCAGGAGCGCTTCAGCATGATCGACCGGGAGATCGAGAGCGACCTGCTGCCGTTGACCCGTACGGGCGGTGTTTCGACGTTGAGCTATTCTTCGCTTGCGCTCGGTTTGTTGTCCGGGGCCATCGGACCTGACAGGGTCTTTTCCGGCGACGATCAACGGCGTGACAATCCGCGCTTCTCCGTTTCCAACCGCGAAAAGGCTTTGGCTTTTGCCAGTGCCATCCGGCCGGTTGCCGATAAGCACAAGGCGAGCATTGCCCAGATTGTCATCGCCTGGACACTTGCCCAGCCCGGTGTCACCTTTGCTCTTTGCGGTGCGCGCAATCCCGCGCAGGCGCTCGACAATGCCCAGGCCGGAACCATCCGGCTGGACGCGGATGACCAATCAGCCATCGATGCAGCCATTTCTGCGAAACTGACCGATATGGACAGGTAACGGATCACCATCATGAATCGTGAAGAGACGTTGGACGGGCTTCGCCGGAGCCCGAAGGTGGACGTGTGTGTCATCGGCGGCGGCATCAACGGCATCAGTGTCTTCCGGGAGCTGGCGTTGCAGGGGCTCGACGTGCTTCTGGTCGAGAAGCACGACTATTGCTCCGGGGCGAGCGCCGCATTGTCGCGCATGGTGCATGGCGGCCTTCGCTATCTCGAGAACGGCGAGTTCAAGCTGGTGCAGGAATCGCTCGTCGAGCGTGACAGGCTGCTGCGCAATGCTCCGCACTATGTCGCGCCGCTGCCGACGACCGTGCCGGTCTTCGATATCTTCTCCGGACTTGGCAATGGTCTCGTCCGTTTTCTGGGGCTCTCCCGTCGACCCAGCCGCCGCGGCGCCATCGCCATCAAGGCAGGGCTCAGCATCTACGATTTCCTGACGCGCAAGCGGGCGATGATGCCGCGCCATCAGTTTCGCGGCCGGCGCAGCACGCTCGCCAAGTGGCCGGCGCTCAATTCCGACATCAAGAGTTCCGCCACCTACTACGACGCCTGGGTCAGCCACCCGGAACGCCTCGGCGTCGAGTTGCTGGATGATGGCCTATCCACGGGATCGAGGGCGCTGAACTACGCGGACATCCGCGTGATGGGGGAGGGCCGATATCTCGTGCAGGACACTATCACCGGCTCTTCGGCGGCAATCGAACCCAGACTCATCATCAACGCAACAGGCGGATGGATCGACATTACCAACGGCACGCTCTTTAAACCCGAAACACGGACCGTTCCTCTGATGGGTGGAACAAAGGGATCTCATCTCATCATCGACAATACGGCGCTCTACAATGCGCTCGCCGGCCATATGATCTACTACGAGAACGAGGACGGTCGGATCTGCATCCTGTTTCCTTACCTGGGCAAGGTTCTGGTCGGTTCGACCGACATCCGCATTGATGACCCCGATAGCGTACGATGTGAGGCGGACGAGCGGGACTACATCTTGCAATCCCTGTCCTTCGTGCTTCCCGATATTAAAATCAGGCCGGAAGAGATCAGCTTCCAGTTCTCGGGCGTCCGTCCGCTGCCGGCGAGCACCGACAGCTTTACCGGCCGCATCCCGCGCGATCATTTCTGCACGGTCGTGGATGCCGCCGATGGTGGCCCATCGGTCGTGTGCATGATCGGCGGCAAATGGACGACTTTTCGTTCGTTCGGCGAACTCGCCGCCGATCTCGCTCTGGAGCGGCTGGGGAAGGAGCGGCGCATTTCAACAGCCGACCGGGCGATCGGCGGCGGCCGGCGATTTCCGCTCGATCGTGCTGCCTGGATCGCTCAGGTGGCCGCGGAAAAGGGCGTTCCGGGTTCTCGCATGGCGGCGCTTTTCGGCCGCTACGGCACACAAGCGGAAGCCTTCGCTGGTTTCATTGTCATGGCACCCGACAAACCCATGCCGCATCCGGATTACTCGGAGCGCGAACTGCTTTTTCTCATCCGCAACGAAGCGGCGGAGCATCTTGATGACCTGCTGCTAAGGCGCACAACGCTTGCGATATCAGGCAATCTCTCCCAGCAGATGATGGACGCGGTGCTCGATCTTCTGGTGGGGCACAAAGGCTGGACGCCGGCAGAACGGAATGCCGAGCGTAACCGTTTTCTCACCCTTTTGCGTGAACGCCATGGCGTTACCGAAAGCACCCTTACAGACCGGAACGAACAAAGGAGCATGGAATGCGAAGCAACAGCAAAGTCCGGATGAACCGGCTGTTCAACGGCGGTCGCTGCCTGGACGTGGCGATCGATCACGGTGTCTGCAACGAGCCGTCCTTCCTCAACGGCCTCGAAGACATGCCGGCGGTCGTGAAGACCCTGGCGGCGGCGGCACCCGATGCGATCCAGATGAATTACGGCCAGGCCGACCTGCTGCAAACTATTGCCGCCAAGGACAAGCCGGCGCTGGTCATGCGCATCGACATGGGAAATCCTTATAACCGCACGCGTCACCGGGACATGTGGGCTGTGCTCCAGAACGCAGCCGAGCCGTTGATCGGCGCGATCGAGATGGATGCAGCTTGCGTCGTCGTCAATCTCTTCATGCTTCCCGACGAGCCCGATCTCTTTCGCCAATGCGTTGAGAATATTGCCCGCGTGCGCGCGGACTGCGACAAATACGGCCTGCCGCTGATGATCGAGCCGCTCGTGATGCAGCCGGTGGATAAGGCCGGCGGCTATATGGTCGACGGCGACGCGGACAAGATCGTCACCCTGACCCGATTGGCGCGGGAGATGGGGGCCGATATCGTCAAGGCGGACCCGACCACCAATGCGGAGGATTTTCACAGGGTTGTCGAGGCTGCCCGTTGCCCGGTTCTGGTTCGCGGCGGCGGCAAGGAAGACCTTCGCGCCGTCTTCGATAAATCGGCAGCCTTGATGCGGCAGGGCGCCATGGGCATGGTCTATGGGCGCAATATCTATCAACACGCCAATCCGGGCGCCGTCGTGCGCGGGCTGATGGCGATCATACATGATGATGCTGGTGGTGAAGACGCTTTCGCGCTTTATCAGCGCGGTTGACAATGAAGACGGGAGCCTTGGGAGGGGTTCGGCATGGCAGAATATCTATTGGGGCTCGATGCCGGCAACACCGTCATCAAGGCGGTCATCTTCGACGGTGACGGCAATGAAATCGCGGCCGCGTCAGCGGAGGGGCACAGCCGCATGCCGTGCCCTGGGCATGTCGAGCGCGGGCTCGACGAACTCTGGGCCAACGCCCGTATGGTCATCCGCAGCTGCATAGAGCAGGCGGGAATCCGAGCCGAGGATATTGTCGCCGTTGGCTGTGCAGGTCACGGAAACGGACTTTACGCGCTGGATCGTGACGGGCAGCCGCTGCTCGGGATTCAATCGCTCGATACGCGTGCGGCTGCTCTCGTCGAGGAATGGCAGGCGCAAGGCGTTGGCGACCGCACCTATCCGATCGGCCAGCAGCGGCCGTGGCCGTCGCAGACGCCGACCTTGCTTGCCTGGCTGAAACGGCATCGGCCGGAAACCTTCGCCAGGATCGGCACGGTTTTCCTGTGCAAGGACTTCATCGTCAATCGGCTCACCGGCATGCGGGTCAGCGAAGTGTCTGATATGACCGGCTGTGGACTGCTTGATGTCGCCAATCGCCGCTACGATCGCGTGTTGATGGAGGCCTATGGCCTTGGCGACTGCATGAAGCTTCTGCCACCGTTGATTGAAAGCGCGGATATCGCGGGGGAGATTACGAAGGAGGCGGCCATCGAAACCGGGCTTGCCGCCGGCACGCCCGTTGTCGGTGGTCTGTTCGATGTCATCGCGTCCGCCGTCGGCTCCGGCGTCACGCGAACGGGTGCCGCCTCGATCATTGCGGGAACCTGGAGCATCAATCAGGTCATCATCGACAGGCCGCAACTGGCCGGGCCAGTCTTCATGTCCTCCACGTTCGACCGGGAGCGCTATATGGCGATCGAGTCGAGCGCCACGTCGGCGGCAAATCTTGAATGGCTGGTGCGGGTATTCTTTTCCGACGCTTCGACGGATGGCCGCTCACCTTTCGATCTCTGCGGCGAACTCGCCGCCGCTATTGAGCCGGCTGCGGATGACCCGATTTATCATCCGTTCCTCTATGGCGCGCAGCAGAACGGCAATGCCCGCGCCGGCTTCTATGGCGTTGCCGGCTGGCATACGAAGGGGCATCTCGTGCGTGCTGTCCTCGAAGGCGTCGCTTTCGGTCACCGTGAGCACATAGAGACAATGCGCCGGGCCGGAGCCGTTTTCAACGAAGCGGTGCTTTCCGGAGGCGGTTCCCGCAGCCTGATCTGGCCGCAGATATTTGCCGACGTTCTGGGCCTACCTGTGTCGATTGCGCGCTCACGCGAAACCGGTGCGCTTGGGGCGGCGATTGCCGCAGGAACAGGCGCCGGTATCTTCGCGGACTTTGCCGCAGGCGCGACCTCAATGGTGCGGATAGAGCGTCACTATGTTCCGAACGCAGGTTTCGCGGCTCACTATCAGCGGCGTTACGGCCTTTACCGCGATATCGCCGAGGCGATGGCACCGATCTGGCGACGCCTTGCCTCAGGGGCCGATCAGGTAGCAGGAGCCATGAAATGAGCGGATCTTCGAACGAGGCGATCGCAGATGCCGGTTCCTATGACTTCATCATCGTCGGAGCGGGGTCGGCCGGGTGTGTGCTGGCCAACCGTCTCTCCGCAAATCCGGCAAACCGTGTGCTGTTGCTCGAGGCAGGCGGCAGCGACCGATATCATTGGGTGCACATCCCGATCGGTTACCTCTTCTGCATGGGCAACCCGCGGGTGGATTGGATGATGAAGACTGCCGCTGAGCCCGGACTCAACGGCCGATCGCTTCCCTATCCGCGCGGAAAGCTGCTTGGTGGCTGCTCCTCGATCAACGGAATGATCTACATGCGCGGCCAAGCCGCCGATTATGACGGATGGCGGCAGGCGGGCAATGCCGGATGGGGCTGGGACGATGTGTTGCCGTATTTTCTCAAGTCCGAAGACAATTACCGCGGAAAATCGGCCCTGCATGGGGAGGGCGGCGAATGGCGTGTGGAGCGGCAGCGCCTCTCCTGGCCGATCCTCGATGCGTTCCGGGAGGCTGCGGCGGAACTCGGCATCCCGAAGACGGATGATTTCAACGGCGGCGATAATGAGGGCTCGGGCTATTTTGAGGTCAATCAGCGCGGCGGAGTGCGTTGGAACACCACCAAGGCCTTCCTACGCCCGGCGATGAAAAGGCCCAATCTCAGGGTCCTGACCGGCGCGGAAACGGAAAAACTTCAACTCGATGGCCTCCGGGCCACCGGCGTCCGTTTTCGAATGAACGGCAGGCTGCATGTGGCGCGTGCCGGGCGAGACATCATTCTCTCGGCCGGAGCGATTAATTCGCCAAAGATACTGGAAATTTCGGGGATCGGCAGACCCGACATATTACGGGCCGCAGGCATCGACGTGGCTCATTCGCTGCCCGGCGTCGGCGAGAATTTGCAGGATCACCTGCAGATCCGCACCGTCTTTCGCATCGAGGGCGCAAGGACGCTGAACCAGCTCTACCACAGCCTTTTTGCTCGCGCAGGCATGGGGCTTGAATATGCTTTTCGCCGCTCCGGTCCGCTTTCCATGGCGCCCAGCCAGCTCGGCATCTTTGCAAAGAGCGATCCATCCCTGGCGTCGGCGGACCTTGAATATCATGTCCAGCCTCTCAGCACCGACAGGTTGGGCGAGCCGCTGCATCGCTATCCGGCCGTAACCGTATCGGTTTGCAACCTCCGTCCGGAGAGCAGGGGAACGGTTCATATGGCTGGTCCAAACGCCTCGGCCACACCGGATATAAGACCGAATTACCTGTCGGCCAGCCGTGATCGCATCATAGCGGCCAAATCGATCCGCCATGCCCGCAGCCTGATGCGGACAAGCTCAATCTCGGCCTTCGCGCCAAAGGAAATGCTGCCAGGCACGGAGTTCCAGAGCGACGAGGAACTGATCCGAAGGGCAGGCGACATTGCGACGACGATTTTTCACCCTGTCGGCACCTGCAAGATGGGGAGTGACGAAAGCGCGGTTGTCGACGCCCGGCTGCGCGTTCATGGGATTGGGGGACTGAGGGTCGTTGATGCCTCGATCATGCCGAATATCGTTTCGGGAAACACGAATTCGCCGGTCATCATGATCGCCGAGAAAGCGGCGGAGATGATTGTCGAGCGAGTGTGAGCTGCAAGGAAAAGATCGTGTCATAGGTGCAAGCCACAGAGGCGTCCGATCCACATGCGGTAATCGTGGAACTGCGGCATCCTAAAAGTCGGGCAAATTCTAGAGAGCGACTGCTTTCCGAGAAGAGGAAAGCACGAGGGTGATGTCAGGTTAATTCCGATTGAATGTGATGGTCGTTAGCTGGCGCCATGATCCGGAATCCTGTCAGCTACAAACGCCATCGTTTCCCGTCTTCTGTAATTGCCCAAGCGGTTTGGCTCTACTTTCGCTTTCCGTTGAGCCTGCGCATGGTCGAAGAGCTGCTGCAGCGCGGTCTGCCGAAGCGGATCGTCACCGACAAGCTGTGTTCTTATGGCGCAGCACGGCGGCAGTTGATGCCAACCGTCGTGCATCGATCACACAAGGGGTTGAACAACCGCGCCGAAAACTCGCATCTTCGTCTGCGAAAGCGCGAGCGGGTCATGCAGCGATTTCGCTCGCGGGCCGCTCTGCATCGTCTTGCAGTGATGGCACATTGGAAGGTCGTCACCGGGACATCGGCCTGATCCAGCCGGCATCCCAAGAAGAGTATTTGACCGAGCTAACCTGACATCACCTCCCAAATTGATCTCGGTCCGTTGCTGCTGTCGGCTATTGTGATCAGAACGGACCTCAGCTACCACATGGACCGGTATTCAAGTGTGAGTTTGGAAATCAAAAGCAAACAGAAAAGCGGTTTCGTTGCCAGACGGAATATTGGAAGAGCAGTGAGAGGCCTGGGCAACTCCTGCGTAACGCATATTCCGTGGTGTCCTGGTGGGATCTCGAGTGCAAATCATCCGCTGAGCCTACTTGGATATTGCTATAACATATTGAATATCATAAGAAAAAAGACTGCGCTTAAGAAGGTTATAGTCTCGATCTTATCCTTCATAAGGATTGTCTCATGGCGGTAGCCGACAGGTACAGGACGGAAAGGCACGACGTCGCCTCGCGGCAGGCGGCCGATACCCTTGCCTGTGTTCCCGCGCCGTCGTCTATGGCCCGTGGCGCCTGCCCATCGCTTAGCGCTCCGATGGTGACTGGCGACGGTTTGCTCGTGCGGCTGCGTCCGACAACGCCGGGCCTGACCATCGCGCAGTTTCGAGCGCTCGCCGAGGCGACTGCGAAGCATGGCAACGGGCTGATCGAGATCACGGCACGCGGCAATCTTCAACTGCGCGGCATGACGACGGACAGCATGGCTGGTCTGGCAGCAGACATCGATCGTGCCGGCATCGTGCCGGAGAGCGGAATTGCCATCGAGGTTCCGCCGCTCAGCGGGCTGGACCCGCGGGAGATTGCCAGCGCCCGGGATCTGGCCATGCGGCTTCGTCGGGCGATCACAGCGCTCGATCCTCAACCGGTGTTGGCTCCCAAGCTGACCATCATCATCGATGGTGGTGGGCGGCTGACGCTGGATGCGATCTCGGCTGATATAAGGTTGAGGGCTACAAGAACTGACGGCGGCTCGATCGTATGGAGCCTCGCAATAGGCGGAACGGCACAGACAGCGAAGGTTCTCGCTTCTCTGTCCGCCGAACAGTCCATCCCGGCTGTTATCGAGCTGCTGAAAACACTGGCCCATCTTGGGCCGAACGCACGCGGCCGCGATCTCAATGTGGTCAGTCTGCGGGCAGGATTTCCTTCGACGCAGGACCGTACATTCAGCGCGGCCGACCGGCCTATTTCGCCGATCGGCATTCATCATCTTGGCGACAACAACCTCGTTCTTGGCCTGCGTCCATCTTTCGGACAGATCCATGCCAGAGATGTTCTGAACTTCCTCGACATCGCTGAAGCTGCCGGAGCAAATGAAATCCGGACCGCACCCGAGCATGCCCTGCTGGTGCTGGGTCTTGATGATCGAGCGGCTCAGGATATTCAGCTGATAGCGGCTAAGCATGGCTTTCGCACGCGTGCGGATGATCCGTCGAACCACATAGATGTCTGTTCCGGAACGGGAGCCTGTGCTTCTGCCTTTTACGCCACGAAAGCGGCGGCTGTGGATGTGCTCGATATGGCACCGCAGTTGCTTGATGGGTCGCAGATCGTGCATCTCTCCGGCTGCCGCAAAGGCTGCGCTCATCCGGGCAAGGCAGCGCTTACAATTGTTGGTGCGCCAACGGGCTACGGGATTGTCGTAAATGGGTCTGCATCGAGCGAGCCCGTGGCCTACATCGGAAAACAAGAGCTGAAATCGGTACTCGCGCGGATGAACCGGCTGGTACGGAATAATAAAGGTGCTGGCGAATCGGCGGAGGACTGTCTTACACGGCTTGGCGCCGATGCGGTCGTTACAGCGCTACGACAGGGGTAGGAATGCCAGACTATGATTATATCCGCGAGGGGAATGCGATCTACGAGCGCTCCTTCGCGATCATTCGCAGCGAGGCTGATCTGTCGCGCTTTTCGGAAGCGGAGGCCGATGTCGCCGTTCGCATGATCCATGCCTGCGGCCTGGTCGAAGCATCCGAGCATTTTGTCTTCTCTCCCGATTTCGTCGCCGCCGCACGCGGAGCCCTCTCGCGTGGTGCGCCGATCCTTTGCGATGCCGAGATGGTCGCGCATGGCGTCACCCGCGCCCGCCTGCCGGCCGCCAACGAGGTGATTTGCACGCTGCACGATCCGCGCACGCCCGAATTGGCAAAGACGACCGGCAATACCCGCTCGGCGGCCGCGATGCATCTTTGGGGCGACCGCCTGGCCGGCTCCGTCGTCGCCATCGGCAATGCGCCGACGGCGCTGTTCCATCTGCTTGAAATGCTGCGCGATGGCGCGCCGAAGCCCGCCGCTATCATCGGCATGCCGGTCGGTTTCGTCGGGGCTGCGGAATCCAAGGATGCGCTGGCCGAAAATTCCTATGGCGTTCCCTATGCCATCGTCCGTGGCCGGCTTGGCGGGAGTGCCATTACCGCGGCTGCCCTCAATGCATTGGCGAGGCCCGGCCTATGAACGCGCATTCCACCGGCCGGCTGATCGGTGTCGGCACCGGCCCCGGCGATCCGGATCTCCTGACCGTCAAGGCCGTGAAGGCGCTGGAGCAGGCTGACGTCGTCGCCTATTTCGCCAAGCAGGGGCGGAGCGGCAATGGCCGCGCCATCGTCGAGGATCTGCTGCGAGCCGACGTGACGCTCCTGCCGCTCTATTACCCCGTGACCACGGAAATCGACAAGGACGCGCCGGAATACAGCCGCCAGATCACCACCTTCTACGACGCCTCGGCCGAGATCGTCGCGGCGCATCTGAGGGCTGGGAAAACCGTTGCGGTGCTCAGCGAGGGCGATCCGCTTTTCTATGGCTCCTATATGCACCTGCATGTGCGTCTTGCCGACCGGTTTCCGACGGAAGTCATTCCGGGCGTGACGGCCATGTCCGGCTGCTGGTCGCTCGCAGGCCTGCCGATGGTGCAGGGGGACGATGTTCTTTCCGTGTTGCCCGGTACGATGGCGGAAGGCGAGCTGGCCCGCCGTCTCGGCGATACCCATGCGGCCGTGATCATGAAGGTCGGCCGCAACTTACCGAAAATCCGTCGTGCGCTTGAGACTGCCGGACGGCTCGAAGAGGCCATCTATGTCGAGCGCGGCACGATGATGAACGGCGCGATGACGCCGCTTGCCAGCAGGGCCGATATCGAAGCGCCCTATTTCTCGCTGATCCTCGTTCCCGGTTGGGAAGGCAAGCCATGAGCGGGCGTCTCTCGATCATCGGTACAGGCCCGGGCAATCCGGAGCAGATGACGCCGGAGGCTCTGGCCGTTGCGGCTGATGCCACCGAATTCTTTGGCTATGGCCCCTATCTCGATCGGCTGTCGCTGCGCGCGGATCAGATCCGCCACGCCTCCGATAATCGCGAAGAGTTGGATCGCGCCAAGGCCGCGCTGGAGCGCGCCGTGGCAGGTGCCAATGTCTGCGTCGTCTCCGGTGGCGATCCTGGTGTCTTCGCCATGGCTGCGGCAGTCTGCGAGGCGATCGACAATGGGCCGGACGCATGGCGCAATGTCGATCTGGTCGTGGTCCCGGGCATTACCGCCATGCTTGCCGTTGCCGCGCGCATCGGTGCGCCGCTGGGACACGATTTTTGTGCCATTTCGCTGTCCGATAATCTGAAGCCTTGGACTATCATCGAGAACAGGCTTCGCTCGGTTGCGCAGGCGGGGCTGGTGATCGCCCTCTACAATCCAATCAGCAAGGCACGCCCTTGGCAGCTCGGCAAAGCTTTTGAGATATTGCGGGAGGTATTGCCGGCCGCAACGCCGGTCATTTTCGGCCGCGCCGCTGGTCGGCCGGATGAGCGCATCGTGATTGCGCGGCTTGCAGAGGCCGAGGCATCGCATGCTGATATGGCGACCTGCGTGATCATCGGCTCTGCCGAGACGCGCGTCATCGCTCGCGACGGAAAGCCCGATCTGGTCTACACGCCGCGCTTCATCAAGGAAGAGGTGAGATGATCGATACGGTGCAGGGCAGCCTCGACAGTTTCGACAGCTGGCCAGCCGGCCGCCTGCGCGCGCTCGACCATGATCACTTCGATACCCAATTGCCGCGCAGCCTCGATCTTCGCATAGGTGGCATCGCCACCACTATTCTTGGCGACAACCGCATCGATGCGGTATTGCCGCAGCATCGCCAGTTCGTCTTCCAGACGGAAAGGGCCTTTGGCGTAGATATAGGCGACATCAGGCACCGTCAGAACCGGCTCGACCGGATCGACGCTGCGCACCCAATAATGATGGATGGGCGCGGCATTGGCTTGATGAGCCTCCTGTCGGCCGATCGCCAGGAAGACGCGAAGAGGGGAAGAGCCGAGCACGGCAATCGCCTCGGCAACGCTTCGCACCATGCGCCAGCGATCACCCTCGACTGGCAACCAGGCGGCCCGACGGAGTGCGAAAGCGGCAATGCCAGTGCGGCCGGCGGCGTCGACGGCGTTGGCGGAAATGCGCGCCGCGAAAGGATGGGTCGCGTCGATCAGCAGATCGATCCGCTCATTCTTCAAATAGCGGGCGAGCCCCTCGGCGCCTCCGAAGCCACCGGTGCGAACGGGAACCGGCTGCGGAGCCGGATCGGCGGTCCTGCCCGCCAGCGACAGGATGATATCGAGATCGGCGCGGGCAGCCAGCGCTTGTGCCAACCGGCGGGCTTCCGTCGTGCCACCCAAGATCAGAATGCGGGTTCCGCCCATGTCTGAGATACCTTCCGCTCAACGCTGGCTCACTCTTATCGGCATCGGCGAAGACGGTCCAGCCGGGCTTGGCGGCGAGGCCAAGCGGCTGATTGCATCAGCCCCCTTCGTCTTCGGCGGCGCGCGGCATATCGAGCTCATGCGGCCCTTGATCAAGGGCGAGGCGCGTGCCTGGCTGAGCCCGTTCGAGAAATCCATCGAGACTATACTGGCCCTACGCGGCAAGCCGATCGTCATTTTGGCTTCCGGCGATCCCTTTTTCTACGGCGTCGGCGCGACGCTTTCGCGACATGTCCCCGTCTCGGAAATGACGGTCATCCCCGCACCGTCTTCCTTTAGTCTTGCCGCCGCGCGTCTCGGCTGGCCCTTGCAGGATGTCACAACGATATCGCTGCATGGCCGATCACTCGATCTTATCCGTCCGCATTTGCATTCAGGCCGCAAGATCCTCGCTCTGACCTCAGACGGGCAGGGGCCGGCTGATCTTGCAAGGTTGTTGCAAGCAAACGGCTTCGGCCAATCGATGCTGACAGTTCTTGAAGCTCTGGGCGGGCCGAACGAGCGCGTTTCCACGCAGCAAGCCGCCGATTTTGTGCTCTCCGGCATCAATGATTTGAACGTTTGCTGCATCGAGGTCGTAGCGGGTGAGGGCGCGCGCGTCCTGCCGCTCACCGTCGGGCTTGACGACAACCTGTTTGAGCATGATGGCCAGATCACCAAGCGAGAAATCCGGGCGATGACCTTGTCGACGCTCGCGCCGCGCCGTGGCGAATTGCTGTGGGATATTGGTGCCGGCTCAGGTTCGATCGCTATCGAATGGATGCTCGCCGATCCCTCCATGCGTGCCATCGCCATCGAATCCAACAGTGACCGTGCTGCCCGCATCCGCAATAATGCCGCGAGCTTCGGTGTTCCGGGACTCGCCGTCGTCGAGGGGCAGGCACCGCATGCGCTTGCCGGGTTGCCCACGCCAGATGCGATCTTCATCGGCGGCGGTGGCAGCGATGCTGGCGTCATGGAAGCGGCCATCGATGGGTTGAAAAAAGGCGGCCGGCTGGTTGCCAATGCGGTGACGACCGAGATGGAGGCGATCTTGCTTGCCGAACATGCCCGGCGTGGCGGCTCGCTGATCCGCATCGATATCGCCCGCGCCGCGCCCATCGGCAGCATGACCGGCTGGCGGCCGGCGATGCCGGTGACACAGTGGTCCTGGGTCAAAGAATGAGAAATGAGGGAACGGAATGACGGTGCATTTCATCGGAGCAGGACCGGGTGCGGCTGACCTGATCACCGTGCGCGGCAGGGATCTGATCGGCAAATGCCCGGTCTGCCTCTATGCCGGTTCGATCGTCTCGCCGGAACTCCTGCAATATTGCCCGCCGGGCGCCCGCATCGTTGACACAGCACCGATGTCACTGGATGAAATCGAGGCCGAATATCTGAAGGCGGCTGCGTCCGGTCAGGATGTCGCGCGCCTGCATTCCGGCGATCTCTCGGTCTGGAGCGCTGTGGCCGAACAGATCCGCCGTTTGGAAAAGCACGATATCCCCTACACGTTGACCCCCGGCGTTCCCGCCTTTGCAGCCGCCGCCTCTGCCCTCGGGCGTGAGCTGACCATTCCCGCCGTCGCGCAAAGTCTTGTTCTCACGCGGGTTTCCGGCCGCGCCTCGCCGATGCCGAACAACGAAACGCTGGAGAAATTCGGTGCAACGGGTTCGACGCTTGCCATCCATCTGGCGATCCATGCGCTTGGGCAGGTGGTCGAGGAGTTGACGCCAATCTATGGCGCGGATTGCCCGGTTGCGATCGTCGTCAAGGCCTCCTGGCCAGACGAGCGCATCCTGCGCGGCACGCTCGCCACGATCGAGGCCAAGGTCGCGGCCGAGCCGATCGAGCGCACGGCGCTGATCTTCGTCGGCCCGTCGCTCACCGCCGACGATTTCCGCGAGAGCTCGCTTTACGATCCCGCTTATCAGCGCCGCTTCCGGGGTAGGGAATGACCAGCGGCGGACGCCGTTGCAATTGCCGCCGAAATTTCCTCTAGTCAGGGCATTCGCAAAAGGGGAAAGAGATGCAGCGCATCACCATTACCATCGATGACGATCTTCTGGAGACGATCGACAAGATCAGCGAACAGCGCGGCTATGCCAGCCGCTCGGAAACGCTGCGCGACCTTGTGCGCGATGCCGTCACCCGCGAACAGGTAGCCGTCAGCAGTGAAACGAAGTGCTACGCCACGCTGACCTATGTCTACGAACACGAGACCCGTGATCTCTCTCGCCGCCTGACGACAACGCAGCATCATCACCATGACCTTTCGGTTTCCACGCTGCATGTCCATGTCGACGGACATGATTGTCTAGAGGTCTCGGTGCTGAAAGGCACAGTCGGGGAGATCAAATCCTTCGCCGACAGCGTGGTGACCCAACGCGGTGTGCGCTTCGGGAATTTGCATCTCATTCCGTCGGAACATGGCCCACACGATCATGGGCCACATTCACACGATTGATCCACGAGATCCGGTTGGAATCTCGCGTCGCTATCATCAAACCTGCGCGGACAGATAGGTCATGCTTTGCTTCAACGCCTCCACCGGCTCTTTTAGCGCATGCACATCGGGCGCAAAGGGCTCGAAGGAAAAGGGGCCGGCATAGCCGGCGGACAGCAGCGCCCGCATCTGGCCAGTATTGTCGAGGCGGTCACTGGCGTCGACGAGGATGCGATGCGGGTCGCGCATATCGGAGATCGCGACAGTCGGATCGCTGACGCCGGAGATGTGGACCAAGCCTGTAAACTCCGGGAAAGTGGCCGTCTCGCCGGCAAGGTGATGATGGAACGTGTCGTGGACGAGGCGGAAGGTAGATTGGGCGCCGAGGGATTCGATCGCGGCGGCGGCTTCCGTCTTCGAGCTTAGCGAGCAGATCTCGAAGCCGAGCGGCTCGACCAGGCCGATGATCCCGGCCTTATCCAGCAACGGCTTCAGCGCGGTCAATGCGGTTAGAAGATTTCGCTGACGAACTTCCGGCTCACGGCCGCTGCCGTCGTTGACCGGAACGAGCACCAGCGCCTTGGCGCCGCAATCGCGCGCGTAGTCGATGAGCTCGGCCGCCTCCTTGGCGCGAACCTCATTCCATTCGTTGAAACGTTGCAGCGCGTTGATCGAAATGATGGTCAGCCCATGCTGTGCCGCAAGCGCCTTGACGGTCGCCGCCGGCGTGCCGTCGATGATCGCGTTGCTGGAGAGGTCATTGCGGATTTCGACGCTGTCGATGCCGAGGCTTTTCGCCGTGGAGAAGAAGGAGCCAAGGGATAGGGACGGCGCGCACATATGATTGAGTGCGAAACGAATGGAGCTCATGTGGGTATTCCTCCTCATTGGCCGGCGGGACAATTGCTCGACCGTGTATGCCACAGATGACTACCCAGAATCGCGCGGACGATCCATCACCGAGCGATTGCATCGACTATCATTGATGATAGAAATACCCGTGCGATGATGGGATTCCATCAATTCGGGCTAGATGTTTTCCGAGATGAAAATATCGAAGGGCAGGAAGGATTGCCCCGGCATGCTCGCCTCGCCGCGCTCGACGGCGCCGATCATCAAGCCAAACAGCTCCTTGCAGAGCGAGGGGAGAGGCGTGCCGATCACCATGGTGACGACATCGTCGGCAAGCGCCGCCTTCGATTCGGGCGTCAGTTCGTTGACGACGACGACCAGCTTGCCGGCAAGCCCTTCCTCGCGGATGGCGGAAATCGCGCCCTCCATGCCGCCGCCGCAGACGTAGAAACCGATGAGATCGGGGTGTTTCTGCAAAAGGTTCAGCGTCGCCTCATGGGTGATCTCCGCAGTGTCCAGATTGATCAGCGTATCCAACACCTCGAAATCAGGCGCATTCTCGCGAAAATAAGAGCGAAAGCCGATCTCGCGCAGCTCGTGGCCGTGAAAGCGATGGCTGCCAACGAAGCAGGCGACCTTGCCTGGGTGATCCGCCGACTTGGCGATGGTCCAGGCAGCCGTGCGCCCGACCTTGCGATTGTCGACGCCGATATAGGTTTCGCGCACGCCCGTCGCGAAGTCGGATAGGAGTGAAAAGACGGGGATTCCCTTTTCCTTCAGTTCCTCAATTGCTGTGGTTACCGCGGGATAATCGGGTGCGACAAGCGCAACGGCCTGGGTCCGTGCCGCCATGGCTTTCAACTTTTCGACGATCGCTGACGGTGTCGACGCGGCAACGAAATCGACCTGCGCATGGATACGTGCGGTCGCGACCGTCTGCGCCGTCGCGGCAATCTCCTTGGCGAAGGCCTGATAGAAGGGCTGCGACGGCTTCTGCAACACGAAGCCCAGCCGGTATTGCGGCAGGTCCTCAAAAACGCGCTGCCGCAGCAGGCCCACCGCATGATAGCCGATCGATTGGGCTGCCTCATAGACGCGCCGGGCCGTTTCTTCCCGGACGCGATGCCGCCCGTTGAGCACGCGATCGATCGTCGCGACGCTGACGCCGGATGCTTTTGCGAGATCGGAAATCGTCGGGCGGCGCATATCGGCTCCTGAGGTGTTCTATCAGTAATGACATCGTAGAATGATTGCTTTTGATAGATTCCATCATTCCCGCATTGAGGCAAGTAGAAACTCGGCCTATCCTTTTCGGCATGAGGTGCGGCGCGCCGTTCATGCGTGTCGCGGGAGGAAGAGATGACTGAGATAATCAAACGCGATTACAGCTTGCTTGGCCCGAGCGGCAAGCGGGCCGTCGAAACCGGGCTGGCGGCGGCGGAGTGGTATCACACGGATATTCCCCGCAAGGAGATGAAGGCGCTGATGCAGCGCTCCGACAAAGCCGCCATTCGCGACACGGTCGTCTGGCTGGGCAGCATGCTCGTCTTCGCCGGCCTCGGCATCTATTTCTGGGGCTCGTGGCTCTCGGCTCCCTTCTTCCTCTCCTACGGTGTGCTCTATGGCTCGGCCTCCGATAGCCGCTGGCACGAGTGCGGCCACGGCACGGCTTTCAAGACCCGCTGGATGAATGACGCGGTCTACCAGATCGCCTGCTTCATGATCATGCGCAATCCGGTGACCTGGCGCTGGAGCCATACACGGCATCACACCGATACCGTCATCGTCGGCCGCGACCCGGAAATCGCCGTCATGCGGCCGCCGGATCTCCTGCGCCTGGTCCTGAATTTCTTCGGCATTCTCGATGCTGCCTACGGCATGCTGGATATGATCCGCAATGCCGGAGGCATCGTCAGCGCCGAGGAAAAGACCTTCATCCCCGAACAGGAGCAACCGAAGGCGATCCGCATTGCCCGCATCTGGACGGCCATCTATGTCGTGACGATTGTTGCGGTTCTTTATACCGGCTCGATCCTGCCGCTGGTGCTGATCGGCCTGCCGCGGCTCTATGGCGCCTGGCATCATGTGCTGACCGGCCTGCTGCAACATGGCGGCCTTGCCGACAATGTCATCGATCACCGGCTGAACAGTCGCACGGTGCTGATGAACCCGATCAGCCGCTTCATTTATTGGAACATGAACTACCATGTGGAGCATCACATGTTCCCGATGGTGCCCTATCACGCACTGCCGAAGCTGCATGCGATGATCAAGCATGATCTACCGCAGCCCAATCCGTCCATATGGTCGGGTTATCGTGAAATGATCCCGGCCTTTCTCCGGCAGCTTCGCAATGAGGATTATTTCCTGAAGCGCGAGCTGCCGCCGACGGCGCGGCCCTATCGGGAAGAGTTCCACGGCGCATTGCCCGAAGCGGCACAATAACTGGCAAAAAACTACAAACAGGGAGGCAGGAATGAGCGGCAATTGGATCGAGGTCTGCGCAGCCGATGCGATAGACGAAGAAGACGTGATGCGCTTCGACCATGGCGGACGGACCTTCGCCATCTATCGCAGTCCGGAGGATGACTACTTCGCGACCGATGGTCTCTGTACGCATGAGCAGATTCATCTCGCCGACGGACTGGTCATGGACAACATCATCGAATGTCCGAAGCACAATGGCCGTTTCGATTACCGGACCGGGGAGGCCAAGGGTGCGCCCGTCTGCGTCAACCTCAAGACCTATCCGGTCAAGGTCGAAGGCGGCATAGTCTTCATTGCGGTGTAAGGAGAAGACCATGCCGCATTTCGTCATCGTCGGGGCAGGGGAATGCGGCGCGCGCGCCGCCTTTGCGCTCAGAGAAAAGGGCTTTGAAGGCGACATCACCCTGGTCGGTGGCGAACCGGTCGCGCCCTATGAACGCCCACCGCTCTCGAAGGAAGGGCTTGCCCACGCAGCCGAACCGAAATTCGTGGCGGCATTGGAGCGTTATACGGAACAGCGTATCGGCTTGCGGCTGGGCATTGATGTGATCGACATCGATCCGACTGCCAAGGTGGTCACGCTCGCCGGCGGAGAAAAGCTGCACTATGACAAATTGCTGCTGGCAACCGGAGCATCTGCGCGGCCCTTTCCGGGCCTTGGCGCGACTAGCAAGCGTATACGCGCGCTTCGCACCCATGCCGACGCTTGCGCCTTGCGATCGGCCCTTCATCCCGGCCAGCACATCGCCATCATCGGCGGCGGCTTCATCGGTCTTGAATTGGCGGCGACGGCGCGCAAGCTTGGCGCGGAAGCTACTGTCATCGAGGGCCTGCCGCGCGTCCTGAAGCGAGGCGTGCCGGAAGAGATTGCCGAGGTCATAACAGAGCGCCATCGGCAAGAAGGCGCCGATATCCGCTGCGGTGAGACTATCGTTGCCCTCGAAGAGGGGGGCGATGGCGCGGTTGTCCGCCTGGCAAGCGGCGATATCATTTCCGTCGACCTTGTCCTGGTCGGCATCGGTGCCCTGCCGAATGTTGCGCTGGCGGAAAAAGTCGGCCTCGCCATCGAAAATGGCATCGCAGTCAACGAGCGGCTGGAAACCTCTGAAACCGATATCTTTGCGGCTGGCGATTGCTGCTCTTTCCCGCTCGCGCTTTACGGCGGGCGGCGGATTCGGCTGGAATCCTGGCGCAATGCGCAGGAGCAGGGAACGCTAGCCGCCGGCAACATGCTTGGCGAAGGGAGCTGCATCTCCGCCGTGCCGTGGTTCTGGTCCGATCAATATGATCTGACGCTGCAGATCGCCGGCCTCGCCGATGGCGCGACGACGACGCTGAGGCGCGATCTCTCCGACGGAGCCTTCATTCTCTTTCATCTCGACGATACCGGGCGGCTTCTTGCAGCGAGCGGCATCGGTCACGGCAACGCTGTCGCCCGCGATATCCGCCTTGCCGAAATGCTCATCGCGGCCCGCGCGCATCCAGATCCCGAGGCTCTGGTGGCAAGTCACGTCAAACTGAAGTCGCTTCTGGCCGCCTGATCGGAGATCAAATGCGTGTTCTGGTCTTGACGAGCGGATCGGAACGACAAACTCTCATTATGCGATTATCAAGGGGGGAGTGCGATGAAAATTCTGGGCATATCGGGTAGCCTCCGCAAAGGCTCCTTCAACACGGCTTTGCTGCATGCTGCTGTCGAGCTGGCGCCATCAGGCGTCGAACTCTTCCCCAGCACCATTCACGGCGTACCGCTTTACGACGCCGATCTCGAGGTGGCCGAGGGGATTCCGCAGAAGGTCACCGAGCTCAAGGAGCTGGCCGCCGCCGCCGATGGGCTGATCCTGTTTACGCCGGAATACAACAATTCGCTTCCCGGCGTTTTCAAGAATGCCATCGATTGGATGAGCCGGCCATCGACCGATATCTCCCGTGTCTTCGGGGCAAAGCCCGTCGCCATTCTCGGCGCTTCGCCCGGCAATTTCGGGACGATCCTCAGCCAGAATGCCTGGCTGCCGGTGCTGCGAACGCTTGGCACCAATCCGTGGTTCGGTGGGCGGTTGATGGTCTCGCGCGCCGGCAACGTTTTCGATGCGGACGGTAAAATTGTCGACGAGAAAGTGAAGCATAATCTCGCTGTCTTCATCGAAGGATTTGCTGCCTTTGTCGAGGGTACGAAAAACAGCTGATACGCATATTTCGTGCGTGGGGACCATTTCTAAAGCCTATGATTGAAAGATCGGATGGCCTATTGTCATTGCCAGCGTCGAGTCAGCCGACGCTTCCGGGGCCGCATACAATCTTCCTTTGAGCCGAAATGAAATCCAACACTGCCGGTTATGTCTTCACGCTGTTGGCGATCAGCATTTTCGCCATACAGGACGGCATCTCCAAACATCTTGTCAGCGCCTATCCGCCGCTTTTCGTGGCGATGATCCGCTATTGGGGGTTCATGCTGTTTGCGATCGCGCTGGCGGCGCGCTCGCCGGGCGGATTGCGCGTGGCCGTCCATACCAGGAAACCCGGCCTGCAGGTCGTTCGCGGGCTGCTGCTCGCCTTGCAGATCGTCATCGCCATTTCGTCCTTCGTCATGGTCGGCCTTGCGCATTCGCAGGCGATCTTCTCGTCCGGCCCGCTGATCGTGGCGCTGCTGTCCGTGCCGATCCTCGGTGAAAAGGTCGGCTGGCGGCGCTGGCTGGCAATCTCTGTCGGCTTTGTCGGGGTTCTGTTGATCCTGAAGCCTGAAAGCGGCTTTTTCGATATCCGCTTCCTGGTGCCACTGGCGGGCGCCCTGGTGTTTTCGCTCTATGTCGTCATCACCCGCTATGTCAGCCGGGTGGATTCGTCGATGACGAGCTTCTTTTATACCGGGGTTGTGGGGGCGGTTGCGATGAGCACTGTCGGACCATTTTTTTGGACGCCGCTTCTGCCGTCCGACTGGGTCTTCATGGGCCTGCTCTGCCTTACCGGCATGACGAGCCACTATTTCCTCATCCGCGCCTATGATCTTCTCGACGCGGTGGTGATCCAGCCGCTCACCTATCTACAGCTCGTCTTCTCCGCCATCATCGGCGTCACGATCTTTGGCGAGACGCTCGGCATCAATATGATCATCGGGGCCGTCATCGTCGTCGGCGCGGGCATCTTCACGATCTGGCGTGAAAATGCCCTGGCCAAGTCACGGTCGAAGGGTTCTGGTCGGTAGAGGCTTTTACGCCTCTACCTGAGTCTTCGGATGGTCTTCGGTGTAGTAACTGACATACTTCTGCCGGTAGCGTTCGGTGGCGCCGAACTCGCTATAGCGCGCCAGTTCCGACATGTCGGTCTTGTTGAGGATAACGCCGAGGACGCGCGAGTTGATCTGCGGCTCCTGCTCCAGCAAATCCCTGACAAGGTTGGTCGGCGTCGCGCCCCATTCGGCAACGAGCAGGAAGGCGTCCACCTGCGGCGCAAAAGCCTTGGCGTCGATGACAGGTCCGAGTGGCGCAAGATCGACGACGATATAGTCGAACATCTTACGTGCGTTTTCCATCAGCGTCATCATGCCCTGCGAGGACAGAAGCTCGCTGGTGTGAAGCAGATGATCGCGCAGCACCACCGGCAGGATGGCAAGCTTGGTACGCGGATCGACCTTGACAGCGCTTGCCCAGGGCACTTCGCCGAGAGCAGCTTCGATAAGGCCGACCTGAGGAGGCGTCTTCAGTGTCCGGCTCAAGCCCGGATTACGCAAGTCGGCGTCGATCAGCAGCGTCCGCTTGCCGCTGCTGGCGAGCAAGGCGGCGAAATTGGCGGCCGTCGTTGACTTGCCTTCGCCCGGCAGCGCCGAGACGACGCCGATCACCCGATCCGCACGTCCCTGCAGCATGACATCGCTGGCAAGCTTGGCGTTTCGCAGGGTCTCGGCGAACATCGAACGCGGCGCCTCGACGGAGACACGCATGATGCGTTCGAAAGCAACCCCGCTTTCGCCCTCGTCGGCAGTTGCCGTTGCCATTGCCGGCACTGGACCGGCCTTGCGCTTGTTCTTCTTCTTCGGGAAGCCCTGTTGGCCGAGCAGCGGCAGGTAGCCCAGGAATTTGAGCCCGAGCGCTGCGCGCACATCGGCTTCGACGCGGAAGAAGCGATCCCGGAATTCCTGGAATGCGGCAAAGCCACCGCCGGCCATCAAGCCGAGAATGATCGAAAGCGCCATGACGAGCGTCTTCTTCGGGCTTGACGGCGCCGTCGGAACGCCGGCGGCGGATATGACGCGCGCCTTGGCGATCGGGAAGGACCGCTGTTGCGCCGCGGCTTCAAAGCGGCCCAGATAGGATTCGTACAGCGTCTTCAGCGCCGTCGCCTTCTGGTTCAGCTCGTTCAGCTGCACGAGGGATTTGTTGGCCTCGGAATTCTTGCCGACCATGCCCTCGATGCTGCCACGCAGCGATGTCGCGCGCGATTGCGCCACGTCAAATTCATTCTTGTAGCTCGCCGTCAGTTGCTGGAGTTCCTCATAGATCTGACGGGTAATGTCCTGGCGCTCGGCTTTCAAGGCCACGGCCTGCGGATGGTCGGCGCCGAAATTCTGCGTCACATCCTGTTCGCGCTTCTGCACGGCAAGATAACGGGTCTTCAGGTCCTGCAGGACGCTGTTGCCGGACTGGCTGGACGAGATCGTCGCATTCTTCACCGCATTGTCCGGCCCCTGGTCGATGATCGACTTGTACTGGTTATAGCGGGCGGAGGCGCTGGCGGTATCGGCCTGGGCGATGATCAGCTGCTTGTTCAGATCGGAGATCTGCTGCTCCGACATCAACTCGCCGCCGGTCGAGGTCAAGCCATTCTCGGCCTTGTACTTCTCGACTTCGAGCGATGCCATCTGCGCGCGCTGGCGCAGATCGTTCAGCCGTTCCTGCAGCCAGACGGATGCGCGCTCCGTCGCATCGAAATTGGCGTTGAGCTGGTCGGTCAGATAGGCGTCCGCATAGGCGCTGGTGATCTTTCCCGCCAGTATCGGATCGGTCGAGGTGAAGGATACCAGAATAACGGAGCTGCGCGTGACACGCTCGACCTTGAGAGCGTCCTGCAGCGTGGCTGCGATGAGCTGACGTTTCGCCTCCCGTGCTTCCGCAGGCGTCAAGGGAGGCTTTGCGGGTTTGAAGACGCTGGCGATCAGCTTTACGCCGGATTTGATCAAAGCGACTGGCGACTGCGGCGGATTGGCGAAGGCGTCGTTGTCGATGAGACCGGTCGTATCGACAACGCGCAAGGCCATCTCGTTGGATTTGAGAATTTCGACGGCGCTGGCAATATCCATGTCGGCCTGCTGGCTGCTGGCCGGCGGAGGCTGATCCTCCGCATATTTGGTCATGTTTTCATCGAGCAGTATCTGCGTCGCCGACGTATAGCCCGGGGTGGCGACCAGCAGATAGGCGATCGCCAGCCCAACGAAGACGGCCACGCCGAGCATGATGGTGCGGATGCGGCGGATCACCACCGCCATCAGGCGATCAAGGTCAATGAAGCCATCCTGCTCCTCCGCTTTGGGGGTAGCGCTGTGGAAAGTGAAATTTTTCTGATGCATGGCGACCACCTTGTCGGAGAAGCCCAATTGAATGACGGCTCGGGGCCTGCGGCCGCCGGGGCCGCAGGCGGAGTGATTTGCTTTAAGCTGCGTTCATCTGCGCTTCGTGCGAGAGAACCAGGTTCCGGATCGAGTCATAGACGAGACCGCCAATATCGGCACGCGCGAGCGCGAAGGCGACGTTCGCCTCGATGAAGCCTTGCTTCGATCCGCAATCGTAAGTCCGTCCATTATAGGCCTGAGCATGGAACCCCTGTGTTTCAGACAGGCGCAGCATGCCGTCGGTGAGTTGGATCTCGTTACCGGCGCCGCGCTCTTGCCGGGCCAGAATATCGAAGATTTCGGGCTGCAGAATATAGCGCCCATTAAGGTAAAAGTTAGAAGGCGCCTCCGAAGGATGCGGCTTTTCAACCATTTTAGTCACGCCGAAGCCATGGCGAACCGGCGCTCCCCTGCCGATAATGCCGTAGCTCGACGTTTCTTCAGGCGAGCATTCCTCGACACCGACGACATTGCCGCCGACTTCGTTATAGAGATCCATCAGGCCAGCGGTGCAGCCGCGCACGCCCTGGCAGACCATGTCGGGCAAAAGCAGCGCGAAGGGTTCGTTGCCGATCAGGTCGCGGGCGCACCACACGGCATGGCCGAGGCCAAGCGGCGACTGCTGGCGGGTGAAGCTGACGGAGCCGGCGCGCGGCAAAAGGCGCTCCAGTTCGGACACCTGCTTCGTCTTGCCTGCCCTGTTCAGCGAGGAAATCAGTTCCGGCGTGTCGTCGAAGTGGTCTTCGATCGACGTCTTGTTACGGCTGGTCACGAAGACGATGTGCTCGATGCCGGCTTCGATGGCTTCATCGACGGCATACTGCACCACCGGACGATCGACGATCGTCAGCATTTCCTTCGGCATTGCCTTGGTGGCTGGCAGAAAACGGGTTCCGTTGCCGGCAACCGGAATGACTGCTTTTCTCACAGGAAGCTTACGGTCCATGGCTCTATCCTTTGTTAGAGTGAGGGCCTGCGCCCAAACTGGGGAGGGAGGAGGAGATTTGCGGGGCCGCCGCCACTTCACCGCCCGTGAGGACGGTCGTTTCGCCACGACCCCGAAGGGAGGTGGCGAGACGTCGAAAGCGAGCTGCAATCGGCATGCGCAGGTGGAGGGTCGCGCGTGGATTGCGGCATGCAATCTTCAGCGCGGCCGGTAGGGCGCCATCCTTGAGGCTGTCGATCAGCATCAGGAAGGACAGTACGTCCTTCAGGTTCCGCGTCCGTCGTCGCTGTGCGGCGAGGGCGGCGGCACCAAAAGGATGTTCGGCAAAAAACTTGGCATCGGCGTCGATCATCGCTTCGACATGCTGCCGCTTCAGCACCCGCGAGATCGAACCATCGCGGATGTAATAGAGGTAGCCCGCCGTCGGCTCGACCGCGCAGACGCCGCCTCTGGCGAGAGCGGAGGCGAGAAAGATGTAGTCTTCACCGATGCGGAGGGATTCCTCGAAGCGCAGGTGGTGCATTTCCAGGAAGGCCCGTTCGAAGACCGGCTTTGTGTAGCCGAGATTGTGCTCGGACTGGAAAATCATGTTCGAGGTGATGAATTTCGCGAGTGTCAGGATCGGCATGCGCGCAAGCATCGCTTCGGGGAACATGGCGCCAACGGCCTCGTTCTCGCCCCGGATGACGTCGAGATTGTCGATCACGATCTGCGCCTCGGCCTTTTCGGCCCGGGCGATCAGCCGCGCCATGCGGTCCGGACGGAGCGCATCGTCGGAATCGAGCACGGCCACCCAGCGGCCGCGCGCCGCATCCAGCCCGGCATTGCGCGCAGCGCCTGGACCACCGTTGCGGGGCATGGCAACGAGACGAACGCGCGGGTCCGGATGATTATTGACGATGTCCGGGGTGCTGTCGCTGGAGCAATCGTCGACGACGATGACCTCCATGCTCACAGCGCCCTGCGCCAGCGCGCTGTCGATGGCACGCTCCAGCGTCTCCTCGGCATTGTAGGCTGCGATGACGAAGCTGACATCAGGGATGAAATCCGTCATTGCGGCGCTTTCTCCAGATTTCCGTATTGTTCGATTTCGCGCACGCCAAACAGGCCGCTAACGACGCCGGCATGCATGATGCCGCGCAGGCCATAGCGATGACGCTGTATCGGCAAGGGGGACAGAAGCGTGGCGGCGGCGAAGCAGTAGGCGGACTTGGTGCCGGCAATCGCGATTGCCTTCCAGCGGCCGAGGCCCGCCGCCACCTCAAGAAGCATCCGCCCATGCGTCTGCCCCATGCGGTAGCGCCGCTTCGAAAGCCACGACAGCTTGGCGCGCCCGCTCGGCACGGGCTCATAGACCAAGGCATCCTCGGCAAAGGCGATGCGCCCGCCCGCCTGGTGCATGTGAGCGAAAAATTCCGTGTCCTCACCACCACTGCGTCCAAGCGCAAGGTTGAAGCGGCGACCGGCAAGCGATGGCGCCTTGCGCCGCAAAAGCACGTTGCAGGTATAGCCGGTGCGGATATCGCCCGCGACCCAGACTGGCAGGGTCGAATGGAAATCGCCACGGCGCATCCAGCCCGGCGCCACGTTTGGATAGACGGCGCGAACCGGTCCGAGAACCGCGTCGGCCCCGCTCGTATCCGCTGTCACCAGCAATTCCGTCAGCCAATCCTTCGACGCCGTCTCGTCGTCATCGATGAAGGCGACGAAGTCGCCAGTCGCGTGTTCCAGGCAGGCGTTGCGGGCAATGGAAATATTCGAAGCCGGGCAATGCACATAGGCAATCTCGAAGGGTACAGCCGCGCGCATGGCCTCGACGCGGTCTTGCGCGCTCGGCGTCACATCGTTGTCGGCAACGATAATGCGAACGAGGGCGCCGGTCGGCACGGTCAAGACCGCCAGCGACAACAAGGTCTGGTCCAGCTCGGCACGACGATAGGTGCACACGGCGATATCGATCTTCACGCGCGGGCTCTCAAGGCTTTGCGTCATGACACCACCTTGCGTCCGCGGAATTTCAGGACTTCCAGCCAGAAGCCCATCGACCAGGCGAAATGCATCACCATGGCGGAGATGGCGGCAAGCGGTCCGTATGGGTTCTTCTGGCCAAGGGCGATCCAGAAACCGTAGGCGATGCAGGCAAAGGCCCACAGGCCGATGGGAATGACCGCGATCCAGTTGAGGATGGCGAGGAAAGCGCCGATAAAGATCGGCACGACGGCCAGCGGCAGCATCTGGCGAACGCTCGGCATGCTGCGATGCTTCAGAATATTGCGTGCACGGCCGCGGCCGTAACCGAGATACTGCCGGAACAGCGTCGGAATGCTGGCGCGCGGATAATAGGTCATCGTCGTCTTGTCGGTGAGCCAGATGCGATAGCCGGCCTTGCGCAGCCGGTAGTCGAGCTCGGCATCTTCGTTATGGCTGAAGGTCTCGTCATAGCCGCCGACGGCGCGGAAGGCGGGGACGCGCATCAGCGCATGGTGGCCATGATCGGCCCAATGCCCCTTGGCGCCCTCGCGATGCTTCGAGCCGCCATTGCCGAGCTTGGAGTTCTGCGCCACCGCCGTCGCCTTTTGGAAGGCGCTGAAACCCTGGGTACGCATGGCGACGACGACCGAATCCGCTTCGGTCGCGTCGGCCTCCTCGACCAGTCTCTGGCAATAATCGGCGGGGTAGTCGCCATGGGCATCGATGCGAATGAGATAGTCGTAATCGTTGCCGAAGGTCTCGACGGCGAGATTGATCGCAGCGCTCTGCAGCCGCTTCGGGTTGTCGAGCAGGAGCACGCGCGGGTCGGCCCCGGCAATCTCCGTGACGATCTCCCGCGTCCTGTCCGTGCTACCGCCATCGGCAACCACGATCCTGGCGTCAAGCTCGTCCAGAGCGCCGCCGAGCTTGGCGATCAGCGGCTCGATATGCTTCTCTTCGTTGAGGCAGGGGATGACGATCAGGCAACGCATTTGCTTGGGGTCTCCAGTTTTCATTGCAATCCACCTCTATTGCGATGCAGTTGTGGGAGTGCCTGTAATTCGGCGGTTTGCTCGTTGGTGCGGGTCAGGGAAGCGAGCCGCTGCACCAGTCCCTGGCAGTCGGCACGGTCGGTCATCCATTGCCGGCGGTCCTGCGCAGCCACGGTGTTGAAAGCGGCGAGATAGCGCTCCTCGTTCATGTCGCTCATGAGGGAGACGAGGTGGGCGGGGTTTGCCTTGTCGAGCGTCAGGCCGATTTTACGGCTCGCCAGGAAGCGTGAGGTCTCGGTTCCGTCCATGGCGATCGGCACGGCGCCATAAAGGCCGCCCTCGTAAAGCCGGTTCGGCAGCAGCCAGCTTGAATTCAGCCCTTCTTCGAAGAAATCGATCGCCCAGGAGAATTGTACCTCGCCATAGATGGTCGCGAGGTCCTCCGGGTTCTTGTAGGGGCCGCCGAAATGCATGAAAGGCGCATCGCGCACGATGCCATCGAAGTCGTCGAACTCCGAATGGGCTGGCCGGCCGCGCAGGATGATCTCGAAACGCCCGTCCATCCGGCGGGAAAATTCATCGAGCAGCGCCAGTGATTTGCGGCAGCGAAGAGCGCCGAACCAGCCGATCTTCCAGGGCTCGCCCTTGCCCGGCAGCCGGGGGGAGGGAGCGGCCATATCGTCAAGGCCATCGAGCGCCAGAACCTTGTTCTCCAGCAGCATGATCGGCAGATCGAGGCCGGATTGAGGGCGGAAATAACGCTCGACGAAGGCAGGTGAACTGGTCAGCAGCAGCGCGGCGTCCGTCCCGAAATGACGCTCCACCCCTCGAAGGGCTGCGCCAAGCGTGTCTTTGCGCAGTAGCAGCCGGTGGATATCGAGACACTCGTAGACGACAGGCATATCGCCGCCGAAGATCGATCTCGCCCGATTGGCCAAGGCCAGCATTTCAAGATTGCGGCCGATGATGACGTCTGGCTTCTGCACCGAACGCAACGAGCCGCGCAATTTCAGCGCGGACTTGGCAACGGCCGCGATGCGATGCGTGAATTGCGCATCGCGCGTCCGTCCGAGCTCGATCGGCTCGATACCGTGCACGGCCGCCAGCGCGTTGTCGTCACGCCGGAAGCCCGCCAATGTCACTCGTGCTCCGCCCGCCTGCAGCATCAACACCCGCCGGCGGACGGCGGGGTCGGCAAGATCGTGGACGAAGTAGAGAATATGCAGCATTCAGACTTCCGTTTTCGTGCCCGGTCGAAGCCAGGCGTTTCGTTTGTGTCGCAGCCGGACTGGTTCAATTCAGCTTGCAGGCGATCGATTCTGGGAATTGGCACTTGTCGCCTTCCGCGGTGAAGGCAACACGTTTGATCTGCATGGTCGCCGGGCTGCCGCCATAGGCGAACTTGCCCATCCAGCCGCTCAGCGTGTCCGTGCCCCAAAGACTGAAAAAGATCTTCTGGGCATGTGTCGGTATCTTCGAAGGGTCGGTAACGTCCTGGACCAGTTGGCCGTTCACATAATAGCGAAGCCGATCCTTCTCCCAGACGAAGGCATAGTCGTTGAAGCCCTGATCGGCGCCACCGGGGACCGGAACCAGTTTCTCGTTGCCGCCCTTGGCGGAGATATATTGATTGACCTGGACCTGTCCTGCATTCTTGCCGAGAACCTCGAAATCGATCTCGTCATGCGGTCTTTTGTCGGTTGGACCGATATAGGTGAAGAACGCCGAGTTGAGGCCGGGACCGCTGGCGGTACGATAGCTCGCCTCGTAGGTGCCGTAGCCAAAACGCTTGGTGGTCTGGATTTCGCCGCAGGCATAGTCGCGCTCACCGGTCTTACCCTGGGTGAATTGAAGCTGCAGCATGCCGTCTTGGCGGCTGACCTGCTTCTTCGACCAGGTGCAGTTCTGGTGCGGGCCGTTGTTCCAGCCATCCGAAATGTACCAGCGGCTGCTGTCGATCCTGTCGAAATTGTCGACGAAGGAGGTGCCGTTCGGCCGGTCCTCCTGCGCGGAAACCACGCAAGGAACAAGACCGGCGCTCAAGATGGCCAGTGAAACAAGGCCCAGTGAAACAGGGCTAAGTCTGCGCGCATGGGCGGTCTTTTTCGTCATGTGTCACCTTTGCTCTGAAGTCGCCTGCTGACGTTGGCGGTCGCCTGGGGTCTCCGCGCGCGAACGTGTGCGGCTACCAGTCAACAGGTTGTAGATGGCCGGCAGGGCGGAACGCGCCAGGCCGTTGGTCAGGGGCAGCGCCATCAGGGTGATGGCGGAGGCCAGGAGATAGAAGATCGGATAGATCTCACTGCCGCCGCGGTTCCAGAGAACCCAGAGGCAAAACAGCAGCGGGTAATGGGCGCAGAACACCCAGAAGCTCAGGCCGCCGGTTCCCGCCAGGCTTTGGCCGAGCCGGCTCCTGATGAAGATTGCCGACAGCGCCCAGAAACCGGGAATGCCGACAAGCACCATGAGATTGCGGCCAATTTCGAGCCACAGCGGAAGCTTGGGGCCTGTGAGGTAGGCGGCCGTGGCCAGCAGAGCCGCCAGGGCGACGAAGGCCGGGCCGATCACCTCGGCATACCGGTCGATGATCGTCAGGTCGACGCGATAGAGGCTGAGATAGATGCCGAAGCCGAAGCTGAAAAGGATGGAATTTCGAAGCACGATGCCGAGCGGGATCGGCAATGCCGCCAGCAGCAGCAAGCCCACCAGCGTCGACACGGGAAAGCGGCTGATCAGCATCGCCAGCAGCGGCGACAGCAGGATGCAGACGAAGAGATCGCGCAGAAAATAGAGGGGCAAGTTGATCGGCGTGCCCTCAATCGCGAACAGCAGCGTCGACAGCGTACGTGGGCTGGCACTCGAAATATCCGGCAGAAAGCCGTCGCCGATGCCGAAGTACTGCAAGGCCAGCACGAATAGGAAGAAGGCGCTGTTCCACAAGAGGAAGGGCAGGAGAACGGTCTTCGCCTTGCGGCGAATGGTCTCGGCATAGTCGAGCTTTGCCGTGCCGTGACGGAAAAGAAGATAGCCGGAAATGGCGCTGAGGCAGGGAACGCCGACGCGAAAGAGACTATCGCGCAGGAAGACCCGGAACCAATCGAAGAGCCCATATGCACCGTTGAACGGGCTGGAATCCGTATCGAATGGGATATGCACAAATATGATGCCCGAGATGAGCACGATACGCATGAGATTTATCCGCGAAGACACGTTGGCAGTCACATTCACGATGTCCGTCACCCCTTTTCCAGGTCGCTCCCCCCTTGCGACCGTTTCAACCAGAGCAGACTAGAGCCCACACGCATAACCTAGGGCGATCTCACGAAAAGAAATATGGCAGTGCAGCAAAAAACAAGACTGAATGGCTCCCGGCAGCCGCAATTCCGGGGCAAAAACGGCGGTGAAACAGGCGATTCAGGTGCCCGATATTTGTGGAAGTCTCTGGTATTAAAAGGATTTAAGTACGCTGAAATAATTCGTGAAACGATCTTTAACGCGATGATGCGCCGCCATCGTTTTTTTCGCAATAGGTGAACATTTTTTTGCACCGCCACAGAATCCGTGAGCAAACGTGATCATAATGCGGCAGCGGTGCAAGTTCTCTACGAAAACACGGCAGAATCACTCAGCTACAGGTTGAGCTTCTGCCTTCGGCATTCTGCGTGAACGGACGAGTTCCAGGATTTTGCGCACAAGCGCTCTCTCCGTCAGCAGCACAAAAGCGAGGTAGATTGCGCCGCCCACCACCGAGCCCACGATGATCTGCAGGACTGCACTCGGCATCACCACCTTCAGGTGATCCAGCATGAACCGAACGATGAGCGCCATGATGAGGGCGGTGATCATCGGCCGGTTGCTGACGTAGAGGCCCTGGAAGAATGGCGTGCCGTCGGCGCGGAAAACCGCCCAGGAATAGAAGATCAACGTGATGACGCTGACGATGCAGAGCCATACCATGGCGTTGATCAGATCCCCCGTCATTGCCCCGTAGGCGACAGCGGCGGTGGTGACGATGGCGCGGACGACGGCCGACCAGAACAGGACATTGCCGCGGCCGACACCTTTCAGATACGGAATAAAGGTGCTGCAGGGCGTCAGGATCGCCTTGGAGAGCGCCAGCAGTCCGAGCACCGGCCAGGCATAGGCCCATTTCTGTCCGAACAGCACCAGCATGGCCGGCTCGGCAATGGCCCACAGCCCGAACATCATTGGCGCCAGCAGCACTGTGGTGACCTGCGTGCTTAGCATCAGAGCGTCCGACCGGCGCTTGCGGTCATGCATCATGTGGCTGAAGGCCGGAAACAAGACGCCCATGACGGCCGAGAGCACGACCTGGTTCGGGATGCTGGCAAAGCGGTTGCCGGCGGAATAGGCACCAGCATCGGCCAGGCCAAGATAACGGGCAATGATCACCATCGGCGACTGGAAGGTGACGAAATTGGCGATTTCCGAGCCCATCATACCGAAGGAGAACTTCGTCAGTCCCTTGATGCGGCTAAATGAGAAGGCGAACCGGGGGAAATAGCCGGAGACGGCGTAGAGACCGACGAGGCGAACGGTGCCGGAGACGAAAAGCTGGGCAACGAGCGCCCAGACACCAAATCCGAACCAGGCCAGACCGACCGCGACCAAGGCACCGGAGGACTCCGAAATCATGCTCCAGACCGCATCCTTGCTGAAATTCATCCGCCGCGCCAGGATCGAATAGGCGACATCGGCGGCGAGCTGGATCGGAATCATGAAGGCCATAATGCGCAACAGGTGGGCTGCCTCCTTGGCGCCCAACAATGCTGCGAAGAAATCAGCGAAGACATAGAGAACCACGGCCATCAGCGTCGATACGGCCAGATTTACCCAGAAAACGGAGTGGATGGTCAGCATGTCCTCCTTCTCCTGGATAACGAGAGAGGAGGTGAGCCCGGCGCCGCCGATCATGGAGAGAAATTGCACGACCGTCAGCGCCACGGCGACGACACCGAATTCCTCGGGAGTCAGGATGCGCGCCAGGATCGGCACGGTCACAAATTTCAATCCAAAGGTACTTGTCTTCGATAAAACGCTCCATCCGACATTGTTCGTTATCGAACGGACACTAACTGTTGAGGTCATTGCGACATCCTATCTCTTGGGAGCGGCTGTAATCAGCGATGGAGATTGTCGAAAAAATGCATGGCCGCGACCCTGGGAGGAGGTCGCAAACTCTTTGTTGAAAAACGTAAGGCGAAAAAATGGCGTCAATTACGATTGTTATTCCCTTCTACCAGAAACAGACAGGCATTCTGCAGCGCGCATTGAGGTCGATATCTAGGCAGGTGTTTCAGGATTTCGATATCCTTGTCGTCGATGATGAATCGCCGCTTGCGGCGGAAAGTGAACTTCAATCGCTCGGAAACGACGAGCGGGCGCGCATTACAGTCATCCGCCAAGCCAATGCCGGCCCGGGCGGTGCGCGCAATACTGGCCTCGATAATGTGCCGGCCGCAAGCCGCTTTGTCGCCTTCCTCGATTCCGATGACGAATGGGCGCCGGAACATCTGAGCAATGCTTTTGAGGCACTGACGCGCCACAATGCCGATTGCTATTGGGACTCGATCAGCGGCGGCGAGGGGTTCTCTTATCATTTCGGCATGGACGAACTGGCGAAATTGCCCAACGCCGTGCGTCTCTCCGACACGCCCGCCATCATCGAAATCCCTAATATCGCCAGCGAGATGCTGAAGGACTGGGGCTTCCTGCACCTTTCCTGCATGGTGATCGGCCGGCCGCTGTTTGAAAAAATCCGCTTCGAGGCCTCGCTGCGGCTGGCGGCCGAGGACGTACTGTTTTTCTGCGACTGCATCCTGGCCGCCAAGCGTGTGCTGCTTTGCGAAGACGCCGGAGCCTTGCGCGGCGAGGGCATGAACATCTTTCACAGCATCGATAATGACTCCCCGCAGTTCCTGCGCCAGCAGTTCAATACCTGGACGGCGCTCAACACGCTGGAACAGAGATTTTTGCGCCGGCCGCAGGACATTGCGACCATTCGCGCCTGCAAAAACCGCGCCCGTCAGCAGGCGCTGTGGAGCCAGGCGCGGCAGTTGCGTCATCGCCGAATGCCACAACTTGGACTACTAGCGAAATGGGCCTGGCGCGACCCCGGCATATTGCAGAGTGCAATGCAGCTTGCCGCGGGCAAGTTTACGCCCTAGTTTTCGCACTGCAGCAAAGCTGTTCATGCCACATTCTAGAGCCAATGCATGTGCAGCTACGGTCTAGATCAGCAAGGAGTCCTGTATGAAGCCGTTCCACTGGGAATCCACCCATGGCAATTTCGGTGACGATCTTAATCTCTGGCTCTGGGATTTTCTCCTCCCCGGCCTGCGTGACGTTCATGACGAAACACTGCTTGTCGGTGTCGGCACCGTCTTGAACACATCGCTATTGCCGCCCGATGGTCAGAAGCTCGTGATCGGCAGTGGCTTCGGCTATGGCACGCTTCCTGACATGAGCGACAGGAGCAAATGGGATATCCGGTGTGTCCGCGGCCCCCTGACGGCTGAAAAAGTTGGCGTTCCCGCGGATATGGGCATCATCGACCCGGCCGTCATGGTCACCGAGATGCCGGAATTCAAAAATCTGCCGAAGACCAAGCGCCACACCTTCGTACCGCATTGGGAGTCGGCGGGCGCCGGGCTCTGGCAGGATATCTGCAAGACCGTCGGTCTTTCCTATCTCGATCCGCGCGGCGAGGCGAAGGCCGTGATCCGCGAGATCGCTACCTCCGAGCTCATCGTCGCCGAATCCATGCATGGCGCGATCCTCGCCGATGCCTTCCGCGTGCCGTGGATCGCCGTCAGCACGTCGCGGGCGATTAACAGCTTCAAATGGAACGATTGGGCACGCTCTCTCGGGGTTACCTACGCGCCGAAACATATTCCCGTTTCGACCCGCGCCGAAGCAATCGCCAAGGGCGCCCGTTTCTGGGGCGTCGGTTTCGAACGCGACGAGCAGGCAGCCAGTGAACTGGAGAAGCAGCGGCATGGCGAGACCGTGCTAGCCGATCCGCAGCAGACCACGTTGCGCGTGATGGCGAAGCAGGCGCTTGCCGTACCTTCGGCGCTGGCGCTTTGGCAGGCCAGCAAGGCAAAGCCGCAGCTCAGCACCGACGCGGCCCTTGCCGGTCGCAAGGAGCGCTTCATGTCGGTGATTGAAGGTGTACGGCGCGACTACCTCTGACGCGCCTGTAAATTATTCGGGAACGGCCTGCAGGAGATAACGCAGGCCGTTTGCGCCCGAATGGGCGATTGGCGCGCTGCCGCCCTTGCGGAAGCGCTCGGTCTTATCGGCGAAAATACCGCCGGCTATGGCTGGAATCGCACCTGGCTTGCCCAGGGCGTAGGAAGCCGCTGCCCCCATGCCCGATTTCGATTTGATATCGAGAAAATGCCGCAGCTCGTATCGTCCGCGAATATGCTGCTCGTGGCGGCGGATGACGGCTGCATCGATCGGTGAGAGTCCGCCGGCCGCAAGGATCGCCCGATCCGCCTCATAGAGCCGTCGCAAGTCGTCGGTGCGATGCTGACCGCTCAGGGAATTGCTGCGCACCACGGCACCATAGCCGCAGCTATGGATGATCTTGTAGCGCGCGGCCTTGGCAAGCGCCCGCACATAGAGATCGTAATCCTCGCCGAGACGCAGCGCCTCGTCGTAGCGCAGCCCATGCTTATCCAGAAACGCACGGCGCATCAGCGGCTTCAGGAAACCGATCTCGCCGCGCCGGACACCCCGCTTTGAAATATTGCCTTCGACAAACGCGACCAGATCCAGGAAGCGCGGCTTCGGATCGAAATGATCGAGCATGGTATAGGCAGTCGGAACGGTGTCGGCATCGACGAAGGCGATGTTGTCGGCGACGAAATCCCAATCATTGTTGGCAAGCAGCGGCTTAAATCGCCCTGGGAAAAAGAAATCATCGGCGTCGAGGATGCTGATCAGCGGTGCGCGCGAAATCTCGATCGCGTGATTGCGGGCTGCCGCCGGTCCGCGATTTTTCACGAATTCCTGGATGATCAGGCGGCCGCTGCCATCATCGGCCTGACGCGCGGCGGCAGCCGTGCCGTCGGTCGAACCATCGTCGATGACGACGACCTCGGCCACTTCCGGCTCGCGCAACGCCGAAGCCACGGCGAGACCGATGGTATCGCTGGCATTCTTCGCGGCAATGATTACGCAGACATTGTTTTCGGCACTGTCGATCAAGTCAGCCTCCATGGTTCTGTTGGAGACTTAGGACGACAACAGCCATCCGGCAACCACATGGTCACCAAAAGATGCGCCAAATGGCGGCGTCAGGGGTTGAAGGGTTCGGAACGATTGAGGTTGGCAGCGGGCAGGCCGCTAACCTTGTCACCTTCACGTAGCGGCATTACAGCCGAGCCTTCATTCAACAACGCATTCCTCGCATTGCGTTCTTTCCACACCAGGAAAACAACGCCCGCGAAGTAACCGATCTGTAACAGGACTGCGCAAATCGCAGTTTCGATCAAGGTGATCGAAAGTGAATGCGTCAGGAAATAAGTCGCAATGGCGAATACGGCCAGAGTGCCCGCCATGCTGATGAAGACGCGAGGTGCATACATGGACATTACCTCCTCCCCAGGAATATCTGCATAAAAGTAATCAAGGTCTTGCCTCCCTCAGTAGACCCAGGACTTAAATATATTTTATGATTCATTTAGATTCAACCAAGCGACGACAATGCGTTACGAATTGATACGGATCCTATGTCGCGCCCGTTAAAACTACTCCTCCACAATCAGTACAATTGCATTCATTATCTTTTTTCTCCTCTCGGCACTCCCTCAAAAGTTGTTCGCAAAAAATTCACATACAATTTTCGTACTGCTAATCGATTAGTGCGATCGATTTAGATTTTAAACAATTCAATCAACTTTTATTACAAAGTCCGGTCATCGTTTCGATTGTCATGTGCGTCGCAATATCTTGCTGCATTGCAATATTTTCAATCGGAATCCAGGATTTTTCAGGAACGTTCAAGAGTGACTGAAGCTTCTTTCGAAGAAGCAAGAGGTATGAATCCTAATATTATGAATTTAACATTATAACATACTATATCTTTAAACGTTATATACGAATTCTTCTGGTGTTTATACAGTACGTAGACTGAAAACTTGTGGCCTTTTGGATGGCTGAACCTGGGCCTCCGACCACGTTGGCGGTAGAACCGTACCGTGAATCGGCATTGCCATAAAAAATTGGCTTAAAAAATCCCAATCCCATCCTACACTCCTCGCTGCACTGCACTAACTACGCGTCCGAGACATTTCCGACCAATTCGCCAACATGAATGGAGTCATCTCTATGAAGTCTGCGACGAGATCGGCCACATCGGCTTTTTTCAGCGCTACGGAAAGCGACGTCTTTCCGCCAACGGGTGGAATCCTCAAGAGGGGATTCGACGTTACAGCCGCCCTGATGGGGCTGATCCTCATCAGCCCCCTCTTCCTGATGCTCATGCTCCTGGTGAAGCTTTCGGATCGGGGTCCGATCTTTTATGGCCATCGCCGCATCGGCCATAACGGCAAGACCTTCGGTTGCCTGAAGTTCCGCACCATGGTCGTCGACGGCGACAGGGTGCTGCAGGCCTATCTGCAGACCAATCCCCGGGCTATGGACGAATGGCGCGCAACGCGCAAACTGCAAAACGACCCCCGCGTCACCCTCGTCGGCGCGGTGCTTCGTAAACTGAGCCTCGACGAATTGCCGCAGCTCATCAATATTATCCGCGGTGAAATGAGTGTCGTTGGTCCCCGTCCTGTCGTCGAGGACGAGCTCGAGCGCTATGAAACATCCGCGATCTACTACCTCCAGTCTCGCCCCGGCCTGACGGGTCTGTGGCAGGTCAGCGGCCGCAACGACGTCTCCTACGAAAGCCGCGTCGCCTTCGATACGCATTATGTCAAAAACTGGTCGCTCAGCAGCGACATGATGATTATCGCCAAAACCATTCCTGCGGTTTGCCTTTCGCGCGGCAGCTACTGACGACGAAGCAGATACCGCGGGGAAGGTTCCTGCGGTTTCCCCGCACATGTGGGGCTGCGATCTAATAACAGGGAAGATCCTGCATGATTGAAATTAAGCCTTCTGGTAGGCTCGTTGGCGCAACCACACCTTTTCGTTGCGCCGTTCTCGTCCTCTTCAGCCTGTGCGTTGTATCAGGCAATGCCCGTGCCGATAGCCTTCCCGGATATCACCTGGGCGTCATGGACAAACTGAGCATTCGCGTTGCCGAATGGCAGACGGCAGAAGGCACAATCCGCGACTGGTCGGTGGTGTCGGGTGATTATACGGTCGGTCCTTCCGGCGCGGTTTCCATTCCTTTCATCGGGGACATGCCGGCCGCCGGCAAGACGACGGATGAGATAGCCGAAGCGATCGGCCTCGGATTGCAGAAGCAGTTCGGTCTGCGCGACCGGCCCTCGGCTTCCGTGGAGCTTTCGCAGTTTCGTCCGATCTATCTCTCCGGCGAGGTCCAGAACCCTGGTTCATATCCTTTTGTGCCCAACCTGACCGTTCTGAAGGCGGTGAGCCTGGGCGGCGGTATGCACCGCGCCGAGGCCGGCCAGCGCTTCGCGCGCGATTTCATCAATGCCAAGGGCGATGCGGTCGTCCTCATGGCCGAACGCGGCCGGTTGCTGATGCGCCAGGCGCGTCTTTTGGCTGAAGTCGCCGGCAAGGAGCAGATCGATATTTCGCCGGACCTGCAAAAGCTGCCGCAATCGGCCGACCTGCTTGCCAGCGAAGAGGCCCTGATGAAGACGCGTAGCGTGCGTATGAAAACGCAGCTGCAGGCGTTGGCGGATCTCAAGGTGCTGCTGCAAAGCGAAGTCGAGGCGCTGGCGAAGAAGACCGATACGCTCAGCCGCCAACTCGATCTTGCCAAGGCCGACCGCGACAAGGTCGAGAGCCTGGCGGAACGAGGACTGGAACTTGCCTCGCGCAGGATCTCGGCCGAACAGCGCGCGTCCGACGTGGAGACCAACCTGCTGGATACCGACACGGCATCGCTGAACGCCAAGCAGAGCATCAGCAAGGCCACTCAGGACGAGAATACGGTGCGCAACGATTGGCAGAATTCGCTCGCGCAGGATCTGCAGGACACCGACACCCAGTTGGAAACCCTGCAACTCAAGCTCTCCACCAGCCAGGCGCTGATGCAGGAGGCGGTCGCGCAATCGGCTGATGCCAGCAATATCGATGCCGGCGGGCAGGGCGTGAACGTCGTCTATACCATCATACGGGATGAGAATGGTCAGGCGAAGGAAATCCCGGCCCAGGAGAATACCCTGGTCCTGCCCGGTGATCTCATCAAGGTGAGTGCCGGTCTAGCCATGCGATAAGGAGAGTCGATGCGGATCCGCAAATCGACCTTTATTCATCCGGGCAGCAACGCCACCTATGGCATGGTGGCGATTGCGCTTTCTTTCTTTGCCTTCGCCTATTCCTCCCGCTTCGGGCAGGCTGCCATTCTCGTCTATTACGCACTGTGGTTTCCACTGGTGCTGATGGATTATCGCCGCGTGCTCGGCAGCTACTCAAAACAGCTCTGGATCTTTGCATTCGGCGTTTTCACCTGCCTCTCCATCTTCTGGTCGGTGGTGCCTCCGGTCACCGCCCGCGCCGCAATCCAGTATATGACGCATATCATCTGCGCGCTGATCGCTGTGCGTACGCTCGATATCCGCACATTGACGCGCGGCGCCATTGCCGGTGCCAGTATCGTGCTGCTCTATTCGCTGCTGTTCGGCTATTATGCCCTCGATGCGATCGACGGTACCTATAGCTTCGTCGGTGCCTTCGATTCGAAGAACCAGCTCGGCTTCTATGCCTCGCTCGGGATCTATTTCGCTTTCGCCGCCGTCTTCATCCTTGGTGAGCGCCGCATCTGGCTGCTTGGAGCAGGCGTTGTCGGCCTCATGGCAGCCTACTGTCTGCTTGCCTCGCAATCGGCAACCTCGGTGCTGGTCACCGGGCTGGTCGTGATGCTCAGCATCGGCATGCGCGTCATCCTGTTTCTGTCGCCGCGACAGCGCAAAAAACTCTTTGCGACCGCAGCCATATCCGGCGTCATTCTCGTCGTGGCCGGCGTCTATCTCGGTGCCGTCGATCTCGTGCTCGGCGCTTTCGGCAAGGACTCGACGCTGACCGGTCGCACCTATCTCTGGCAACAGGGAATAGCCGCTGCCACGCTGCATCCCTTCTTCGGGATCGGCTATCAGGCCTATTGGGTACAAGGCTTCTCCGAGCCGGAACGCCTGTGGGAAGAGTTCTACATCACCTCCCGCGCCGGCTTCCATTTCCACAATACCTTCATCGAAACGACGGTCGAAACCGGCTTGATCGGCGTCTTTCTGCTGGTGTCGATATTGCTGACGGCGGTTATCGGCCACCTCAAGCGGTTTCTCAACGATCTCAGAAACGATGAATCCTATGTTCTGTTCGGTGTGGCGACGCTGCTTTTGATCCGCGCCTTCGTCGAGATCGACATTCTCAACCCCTACCAGGTCGGCTCATTCCTGCTGTACTTTATAGCAGGAAAGCTGACGATGAAGGCGCAAGTGCCGCGCATGGCTCCGCTCGTCTCCGATGATCGAATGGAACTTGGGCCGCCTGCAAACTGGGAAGCTCAGGTCAGCAGATGAAAACTCTTTATAGCATCCAATATCTTCGCGCCGTCGCCGCGATCGCGGTTGTCCTTTTCCATGCGGCAGAGCGCAGCGGCGGTCATTTTCAGATCGGCGCGGCCGGTGTCGATGTCTTCTTCGTCATCAGCGGCTTCATCATGTGGACGATCAGCGAGCGGCGGCCCGTGACGCCCTGGCGGTTCCTGCTCGATCGCGTTCAGCGCATCGCCCCATCCTACTGGATCGTTACCGCCATCATGATCGCGGGGGCAGTCGCCGGTCTGTTTCCGAACATGAGGCTGACGACCGGCCATATTCTTGGCTCGATGATTTTCATCCCGGAGCGCTCGCCGAGCAACGGCATGATCTGGCCGGTGCTGGTGCAGGGATGGACGCTGAACTACGAGATGTTCTTCTACGCTATATTCGGCGCAGCATTGCTCCTGTCGCGTCGTATACGGCTCTTCAGCATAGCCAGTGTCTTCGCGGCCTTCGTCATCGCCGGCGTCATCTTCAGCCCACAATCGCCATTGCTCCTCACCTACACGCGGCCAATCATTCTGGAGTTCGTCGTAGGCATCCTCCTTGCCGAGCTATGGCTATCCGGGACAATACCGAAGGCCGGCCTGGGACTTGCCCTGATCGTCGTCGCTCTTTCGGGCTTTGCCGCTATCCAGCTCCTGCATCTCGAATTCAACGAATTGAGCTGCGGGCCGCTCGCCATGGCATTGGTGCTTGGTACGGTATCGCTGGAGCGAAACGGAAAGCTGCCGGATATTCCGCTACTGACCTATCTCGGCAACGCCTCCTATTCGATCTATCTCTGGCACACGCTGGCGGTCTCGGTGGTGATGAAATTGATGGCGCGCACGGAGCTACCCTCCGATGTCTCAACATTCATCTGTCTCGTCTCAGGCGTGCTGCTGGGCATCTGCGCTTATGAATTGGTCGAGAAGCCGCTGCGCAATCTTTTGAAGAACCTGAGCTGGCAAAGATCGCGCCCTTCGCCGGCATGACGGGGGTAGGGCAAGTCTGCTGTTGAACCGGCGCCAGCTGTCATTCGCCGGGCGAGCGGGGTGTCATGCCCTTAACTTGCCGGCTGACGGCGCTTTTGGCCGGGCTTCGGAGCGCTAAAATTCGCGCCAAGAACGATCTCCTGATGATTTGATCGGATTGCCGGCGTCGCAGAGCGCATTTTGCTGTGCGTGGCGTGGCCATCGGCCGTTCGATATGGCTAATTCCTGACGGCGATTGCTGTTAAAATCAGCCAAAACCCAATAAAATCTGTGGGTTGAAGTTGATTTAGCGTAAACTAATTAACGGGAGCTTCCATGACCGGAAGCAGCGTGATCCAACATCCTTTCAACTCGATATGGAGGAAACATATGCCCCGTTATTTTGCCTTTACACAACCCTCGTCACCAGGTCAGGAATTCATCATCGAGTTGACGGATGAAAAGACGATCGACCATGCCTTGAAGATTCTTTCCGGCGAGGAAAAGAACGAAATTCATGTCCATGGCAGGATCGTCAAGAGAACTCAGCCCTACAATCCGAGGTTCAGCTTCTATCTGGACCCACAGACCATAAGATTCTTCTCTATGGCTATCGAAGTCTGCGACGCGAATATGGTCTATGTCGAGGATCATCTCGATGAAGCCGGCGGCGCCTTCCTTCCCGGAAATCATTGGTGCCCCTGGGATTCCAGACTGACCCGCGAAGTGACCAGTAACTAACAAAATTGAATGGGCGGCAATTGAGGCGAGATGATCTCGCCCGGATTGCCGCCCGCTTCAGTAATAGCCAGTGCCGAATATCGTCAGAGACGCCGGCGCCGCAACTGATCGAAATAGACGATCACGATGATCAGCACGCCGGTGATAATGCGCTGCCAGAAGGAATTCAGGTTCAACAGGTTCGCGCCGTTGTTGATGGTCGCCAGGATGAAGGCGCCGATCAGCGGGCCATAGACGGAACCGATCGCGCCAAACAGACTGGTGCCGCCGATAACCGACGATGCGATCGCCTGCAGCTCCCAGCCATCGCCCTGGGTCGCATTGCCGATGGCGATGCGCGAGGCGAGCAGAACGCCGACCAAGGCGGCGCAGGTTCCAGACAGTATATAAGCAAGATAGATCATCCCGTTGACGTTGACGCCGGACAGGCGAGCCGCCTCGCGGTTCGAGCCGACGGCGAAAAGATAACGGCCCCAACGGCTCAAATGCAGGAACACGAAGGCGGGGATCGCCACTACGATCACCATCCAGAACAGGCTCGGAATACCGAGAAAATCGGCGACCGAGAAATTCGTGAAAGCGTCATTGACGATGTTGATGCTCGAACCGTTGGTAATCAGCAGGCCGATGCCGCGCAGGGAGGTCAGCGTTGCCAGCGTGATGATGAAGGGCGGCAGGCCCATGCGCACGATGCCGAAGCCATGGAATGCCCCGATCAGAACGCCGAACAACAGGGTAATGAGGATAGCAGCCCAGATCGGAACTCCGGCCTGGAGCAGCCAGGCGACGACGACGGTGCAGAAGCCGACGATTGCGCCAACGGAAAGATCGATGCCCCCGGTGATGATGACGAAGGTTTGCCCAAGCGCAAGGATGGCCGTCATCGACCCCTGGCGCGCCAGATTGGTGATGTTGAGCTGCGTCCAGAACACGTCTGTCGAGAAGCCGAGCACGACCCATAGCGCAATCAAGAGCAGGATCAGCGTCAGGCTGAAGAGGATGCTCATCTTACGCCGCGGTGCAACGGCGGGGCCTTCTGTCGTGTTCGCGACCATTCTTGTTCTCCTCTTTCGATTTTTTATCGTTCAGACGCCGATGGCCTCGCCGAGGACTTCCTCATGCGTGGCGGCGTGAAAATCATGGCTGGCGACCAGCTGGCCATGGCGAAATACATGTAGACGATCGGCAAGCTCGTAAACCTCGGGCAGGTAGGAGGATATGACGATGATGCCCGCGCCGTCGCGAAGTAGCTTGGCGAACAGCCTATAGATTTCCGCCTTGGTGCCGACATCGACACCCACCGTCGGTTCGTCGAAGATGAAAAGCTTGGCGCCATGGCTCAGCCATTTGCCGATGACCACCTTCTGTTGGTTGCCGCCGGACATCGCCGAAACGAGAACCCGTCGGCTGGGCGTCTTTATGCTGAGATCGCGAATCTGCTTATCGGCGTTAGCAGCCTCGCTCTTGTTGTTGATGATCGGACCGCGGCTCAGCCGCTTAAACACAGGCAAATTGATGTTGAGACCGATCGGCAGGTTGAGGCAGAGCCCCTGATCGCGGCGGCTTTCCGGCGCGAGCGCGATGCCGAGCTCCATCGCGTCACGTTCGTTGCGGATTTGGACCTTACGCCCCTCCCAGTATATTTCACCCGCCGAGACCGGCTGACGGCCATAGAGACCGAGCGCGAATTCGCTGCGGCCGGCGCCGATCAGCCCATAAAGCCCGACGATCTCGCCGGCCCGTACAGTCAGGGAAACATCCTCGAAACCAGGACCGGAAAGGCCGCGCGTCTCAAGGATGGGCTCACCGATCGGGATCTCTTCCTTGTGGTAAATCTGTTCGATTGAGCGATTGATCATCAGCTTGATCAGTTCGTCGTCGTTGGTCTCGGCAATCAGGCGGGTGCCGACATGGGTACCGTCGCGCAGCACGGACACGCGGTCGGCCAGCTCGAAGACTTCCTCCATGCGATGGCTGATATAGACGATCGTCACGCCTTCGCTCTGCAACCGGCGGATCAGCTTGAACAGCTGTGCCGATTCCTTGCGCGTCAAATAGGCGGTCGGTTCGTCGAAGATCAGGAATTGCGTGCCGCGCATGGCGGCTCTTGCTGTTGCGACCAACTGCTGTTGACCAATGGTGAGAGAGCTCAGGAGGTCGGCGGCCGGCAGTCCGAAGCCGAGGTCGTCAAGCACCGTCTGGGCCATAGCGACCATCTGCTTCTTGCGCATCAGGCCGAAGCGATTGACTTCGTCACCGAGAAAGAGATTGGCGGCGACCGTCAGATGCGGGCAAAGGACGACCTCCTGGTGCACGGCGTTGATGCCGCGCGCGATCGCTTCATTGGGATTGGCAAGGGCGACCGGATGGCCGCACCAGAATATCTCGCCGTCCGTCCTGGTGATGACGCCTGTCAAAAGCTTGATGAGCGTCGATTTGCCGGCTCCGTTTTCACCGACAATGGCGTGGATTTCGCCGGCCAGGAACGTGATCGTCGCAGGTTTCAGCGCCTCGACATAGCCATAACGCTTCTGCAATCCCTTGAGTTCGAGGATAGGCGAGCCGGCCGGAATGCGACTTGCTTCCGTCTTGATCGTGTCATCGTGCCGATGGCTGATTTCTTCAAGGCTCGTCATGGGTCTCCTCCCTCTGGCATCACGCTCTACTTTTTGGATTCTAGAGCGAAAAGGCCGCGCCCGACAGATCGGGCACGGCCTCTAGGCTTTACTTGACCTTCGGATTGATCAAGGCCTCAATCTTCGGCTCGCTCATGTTGGCCTTGGTCACGAGGTTGGCGCCGGTGTCGACGTTGGCTTCAACCTTTTCACCCTTGGAGACGGCGAGAGCGGTCTTGATGCCGTCGTAACCCATGCGGTACGGGTCCTGAACGACGAGGCCGGCAATGGCGCCGCTCTTGAGGAAGCCGAGAGTCTTGTCGTCGCTGTCGAAGCCGATGACCTTGACCTTGTCACTGAGCTTGTTTTCAGCAATGGCCTGGCCGACACCCTGCGCCATGATCAGATTGGAGGCAAAGACGCCAACGATCTTTGGGTTTGCCGTGATCAGGTCAGTCATGATGTTGAGGCCGGTCGTTGCCTGACCGTCAGCATACTTGTCGGCGACGACCTTCAGGCCCGGATACTTGGTCTTGACCTGATCCAGGAAGCCCGTGCGGCGCTGTTCGAGAGAACCGGCGCCGGGCGTGTTGGTGATGATGACGACATCACCTTCTTCCTTGCCGGTCATTGCCTTGATCGCGGCGGCAAGCCCATCAGCGGCGATGCGGCCGCCCTGCGTGTTGTCGGTCGTCAGAAATGACTTGAAAGCCTTGGAGTCTGCGCCGGAGTCGATGCCGATAATCGGAACGGACTTCGCTGCTTCGTCCACCGGCTTGCCAAGCGCCTTGAACTCGGTCGGCGAGATGACGATTGCGGCCGGCTTGCCGGCGACAGCGTTTTCAAGAATGCTGATCTGACCGTTGACGTCGGTTTCAGCCTGCGCACCCAGCTCCGGCACCTTGACGCCAAGATCCTTGCCGGCTTTGCGGGCGCCGGCGAGAACGATCTGCCAGTAGAAGGATGTCGTGTCCTTGACGATGATCGGGATCGTCACTTCGGCCGCGAAGGATTGCGCCGGCATGGCGACGGCAATCATGGCCGCGCCGGCAAGACCGGCAAAGGTGCGGCGGGACAGAAGGGATTTGGCGATGGTCATTGGTTTCTCCTCTCAACGCGCTCTTCTCCTGCACACCGGCCGTTGAACGCTTGCGGCTCGGTACCGTGAACACCAGATGGTTCACGCATCGCGGAGCGGCACACAACCGACCCCGCCAAAACAGGCTTTCCTCCTCTTTCAAGCCGCCTTTCCCGACGACTCGATAGCTCCTTATTTCTTCATTAGACCCGAACGGCGCCGTCTCCCAACGGTGGCGCGACCAGGGTCAATCCGTCGAACTCCGCATAGAGGCTTGCCGGAAGCTCAGGCTCCACGAGCTGCATGTTGCGGGTGAGACTAGATGCTTTTGCCGTGCCGATCAGCACCGAAGCCACGGACGGGTGGCGTAGCGGAAACTGGATGGCCGGTGCTGCAAGCGGCAGGCCGTGACGGCGGGCGATCTCTTCCATCGCCCCTACCTTCGCCAGGACATCCGGTGTAGCCGGAAGATAGTCGAAGTGTGCGTCGGGTACGGGGCCGGTCGCGAGAATACCGGAGTTGAAGACACCGCCGACAACAAGCGACGTGCCCTTCTTTTCGCAAAGCGGCAGCAACTCCGCGACCGCCGAACGGTCAAGCAGCGTATAGCGGCCGGCCAGAAGGATGCAGTCGATATCGGCCGCATGCATGACGTCGAGGCAGACCGGGACTTCGTTGACGCCGAGACCATAGGCCTTGATCGTGCCCGATGATTTCAGCTCCTCCAGCGCCTTGATGCCGGAGCCGAGAAGCTGGCCGAGATAGCGCTCGTTCAGCGCCTTGCCGTGGGTGTAGCCGCCGATATCATGGACGTAGAGCATGTCGATGCGGTTGAGGCCGAGGCGGGCATAGCTGAACTCCACCGAGCGCATGATGCCGTCATAGGAATAATCATAATCCGCATCGAAGGGCAGGGGATCGACATAGCCGTAATTGGGCACCTTGTCGGTCGGAACGGGTCGCATCAATCGCCCGACCTTCGTCGACAGCACATAACTGTCTTCCGGCTGACCGCGCAGGAAATCGCCGACATATCGTTCGGCGAGACCGAAACCATACCATGGGGCGACGTCGAAATAGCGGATGTCGCTATCCCATGCCGTCTGCAGCGTTTCCATGGCCTGATCGCGAGGGCAGGCGCGGTAAAGACCGCCGAGCGCCGCGGCACCGAAACTGATTTCGGTGACCTCCAGGTCCGTCCTGCCGATTCTTCTCTTCTTCATCACCTCTCCCTTGTGATGATTAATCGCTTGGTTTCCGCCCGCCTGGCTTGTCAGAGGGCCGGCACAACGGCGTGGAATGCACTGACTATCTTACAACGTCGCCCCAAGATGCCAGGGCACGAATTCGTTATCGCCGTAGCCGAAGGTTTCGCTTTTGGTCTTCTTGCCCGACGCGATCTCGATGATCAGTTCGAAAATCTCGCGGCCCTTGCCCGATATCGTCGCCTCTCCCGTAGCAATGGTGCCGCAATCGATGTCCATGTCTTCTTCCATGGAATGATAGAGCGCCGAATTGCTTGACAGCTTGAACGACGGTGCCGGACGTGAGCCGAAACAGCTGCCGCGGCCGGTCGTAAAGGCGATCATATTGGCACCGCCGGCAACCTGACCTGTTGCGGAAACCGGATCGTAGCCGGGCGTATCCATGAAGACGAGCCCATGCTCCGTTACCCGTTCGGCATAGCCATAGACCGCAGTCAGCGGTGACCTGCCGCCCTTGGCAACAGCCCCGAGCGACTTTTCCAGAATGGTGGTCAGCCCGCCGCGCTTGTTGCCGGGCGAGGGGTTATTGTCGAGCGAGGCGCCGTGCAGCGCGACATACTTTTCCCACCAGTCGATTTTCGCGTCGAGCTTGGCGGCGACCTCGTCGTTGACGGCCCGGCTTCGCAGCAGGTGCTCGGCGCCGTAAATCTCCGAGGTTTCCGACAGGATCGTCGTGCCACCGGCAGCGGCCAGCAGGTCGGCGGCTGCACCTAGCGCCGGATTGGCGGTGATACCGGAGAAACCGTCCGAGCCGCCGCATTGCAGGCCGACGATGATTTCGCTGATCGAGATCGGTTCGCGTCGGGCCTGACCGACGTCTTCCGAAATTTCCTTCAGGACCCCCATGGCAAGCGCCACAGCGCGGCGTGAGCCGCCGGCATCCTGGATATTGAAGTGCCGCTTGCTGGCCCCGGCGCCGCTCTGACCATAGAGCGTCAACTGGTTGACCTCGCAGCCAAGGCCGATCATCAGCACGCCGCCGAAATTCACATGGCGTGTATAGCCGGCAAGCGTGCGATGCAGCGTCTGCATGCCGTCGCCGGTCGAGCTCATGCCGCAGCCCTGGTCATGCACGATCGGCACGAAACCGTCGATGCCGTCATAGTGCGGCAGGAGCGTCCGGTTTGCCTCTTCCGCGATGGCGCGGCAAACCGTGGTGGAACAGTTCACACTGGCGATGATGCCGATATAGTTGCGCGTCGCGGCCCGGCCGTCGGCGCGGCGATAGCCCATGAAGGTGCGGGCCTTGTCGGCCTCGGTCGCTTCCTCCGGCGCCGCATTGGCCGTTGCCGCCAGCCGATCGTTTTCGAAATGCAGATTGTGGCTATGGACGTGATCGCCCGCCTTGACCTCGGCGGTGGTGCGCCCGATGGCCTGGCCGTATTTCACCACAGGCGTGCCGAGAGGGATGTCGCGGATGGCGAATTTGTGGCCGGGGTCGATCTTGCCTCGCGTCGAGACACCGTTGGCGACCGCGACGCCGGGCTCAATGGCCGCCGTTGCCACCGCGACATTGTCGCCTTCCGACAGAAGGATCCAAGGCTGGCTGTTCAAAGTTCTCTCCCAGAACAATCTTGCAGTTCGGCGAGCCTCTCCCGGGCCATTGCCGATTGCTTTTGTTTTTTATCTACAATAAACATTTTGAAGTCAACGAGGAAATCATTCGGCGGTTCCGGGGAGGAGGGAGCGACGCACACAAGTGGTGCTCCCGCGCTTGATTGCTATCCGAGCAGGCTACAGAGATCGCCGCCGATAGAGAGCAGCGAATGATAAGCGAGGGAGGAAATGGCGAGACAGAACACGCTCTTCAAGGATGCGTATAACCGCTACGTCGCCGGTCTGAAGCCGGACGCCGCCCTGCCGACCGAGCCTGAAATCGCAGCCGAACTCGGCGTCAGCCGCAGCACGGCGCGCGCCATCCTGATGCGTCTAAGTGACGCTGGTATCATCCGCTGGAACAAGCGGCAGAAGACCGTGCTGCGCCAGCCGACCGAGGCGGACTTCTTTCCGCAGGAAGAAACCAATTCGCTGCACGACATCATCGAGCGCAGTTTCATGCTGCGCATTCTCTCCGACGAAGCGCAGCCGGGCATGCAGATCAACGAGTTGGAACTGGCACGCGAAATCGGCACGGGAACGTCGGTGGTGCGTGAATTCCTCATTCGCTTCAGCCGTTTCGGCCTGATCGAGAAGCGGCCGAACAGCCATTGGATCCTGAAGGGCTTCACCAGCGAATTCGCGCTGGAGCTTGCCGACGTGCGCGAAATGTTCGAGCTGCATTCGGCGGCCGAATTTGGGCGCTTGCCAGCGGAGCATCCGGCGTGGGCGGATCTGGCCGTCATCCAGCAGGAGCACTATGATTTGCTAGAGGATTTCGATGAGCGCTACCGTGATTTCTCGCGGCTCGACGAAAGATTCCATCTTCTCATCCATCGTGCCTCGAAGAACCGCTTCATCGCCGATTTCTACGACGCAATCGCCATTGTCTTCCACTATCACTACCAATGGAACAAGGCTTTCGCCCGCGTGCGCAATTCACGCGCCATCGCCGAGCATCTCGACTATATCGAAGCGCTGCAATCGCGTGATCTGAAGCGGATCGACATGGCCTGCCGTAAGCATCTGGCCTCAGCACGGCAAACGCTGCTGCAATCCATTCCGCAGAATGCGAGCGAGATTGAGGGGCCGGCGGTCTGAAAAGCAGAGAGCCGGCGTCCATTTTCCTGCATTTAAGCCGCCGTGGTCTCCTCCTCGGAGATGCCAAGTGCCTGCCTGCGGCTTTCAATGAGCATCCTCGCCTGATCGACCGCAAAGCCTTCATAGGCAATGGGATAGCGCGATGAGGCCTGCTCTTTCGCAGGCGATGTGAAGAGAAGAACGCCAGGCTCGAGAAATGTCTGCCGGTTGCCCAGGTCCAGATAGGTCTCAGCCGGAGCACCCTCGGCCCAAACGATATCATGAGCTTCAAGCTCGATATGGAAATAGGTGATGGGCTGCAGGGTGAGTATCTGCGAGATGGTCGTTCCGTTGATGAACAGTTTTGCGGGTATCAGCGTATCGGCCACATAGATGCAATGGTCAGGTGAAACAAAGAGATCGCTGTGTGGAATGTTGTCCCCCAAGGCGCCGGCTATGATGCGCACCGGCAGGTGCTCCCGCGGATTGTCCACCATTTTCGGATCGATCGTTCGGCGTCCAATCCACTTCACCGGTGCGGCCACATTCTCCAAGGTCAGTACCTCGTCGCCTTCGCGCAGGCTGTCCACGAGGACTTCGCCGGTGGGCGTTGCGATCCGCGTGCCCTGCAAAAAGCAGTTGGAGGTAAACGTCAGCGTCTCGTCGCCTGGGCGGTAAAGATACTGCACACCCTCCGGGATAGTATAGGATATCAAGTGGACGGGAAGCCCTAGGAGCGCCGGGGCATAGAACGAAATCACGTTCCCCGATTGCCCGATGGAGGTTGAGCCCACCACGGTGATGCGATCGCCGATGCGTACATTGGTGACCGTCGGAGGGCCGCTGACAGAGAGGCCGATCACCGGCGGCGTGAAGATAAAATGTCCACCACCACCTGAGTTGGTGAAGTCAATAGTCGTCGCCTGGAGAAGGCCGACGCTCAAAAGCCCCGAATTGATCGTCAGCGTCGAGTTGAAGCCGATCTGATAGCTCATGACGGATCCCACACCCAAGGTCAGAAGGCTGGGATTGACCGTGACGTTGCCGGCATTGACCAATTGAATGACGGTGTTCGAGAGTACGCCTCCGCCGATAATATTGGTCAGATTGACGTCGATGTTGTCGATTATCAAAGTGGAGCTGGCGACCACGTTCAATTGCAGCGTATTGGTGGATGTCCAGTTGCTGGCGTTCAGTGTCGTTGTTTGATCTTGCAAAAGTTCGATTGCGACGAGAGCCATGACTTTAGTCCCTTTCGATCTGGCCAACGGTGTTAATTCGCCTGCTGTAAAAGTTGGCCGCATGAATAATCGATCGCGCGAACGGTGGCTCGGCGACATTGACAGCACATCGGCGCCATCAAGTTTTCCGTCCGGGGGTGGCGGAAAAACAAGATCGATGATGATTCTTTCGTCGCGTGCACACGACAGGACATGTATGCATCTATGCTATTGGCGATGCCGCATCCATAAGTGGAGTTAAGCAATGCCGACGCCGGAACGCAAGTGCTTTTTCAATCCTGCGTATAAATACAAAAAGTACGCAACTTTCACGTTTTCACCGGAAAGTGCTCCAAAATCGGACATGCGGGATGTCATGTTTGCGGCTTGGAAGGCTCTAGTCTTGGAAGAGAGCGGCTATAATCAGCCGTGTCATCGTCGGACGGTCACGCTGGCGATCGGACGATTGCCATCGTCATGTCGGATGTTAGCTACGCCGGATTACTAGGACCATAGGTCGCGTCGGAGCGGCTGAGGATTGTGCGGATATTTCGCATCGCAGCCGCTCCTTCGACGTGTTACTCCGCTGTCAATGTCACAGTCCGGCTTGCAAAGCGCGCCGAAGATACCTCGACGGTGATCGCACCAGCCTCGCCGGTTGCCTGCAACCAGAAACCCGTTGTGCCGCCCTGGAAGGCCACGGCCTCCGGCCCGATCAGCTTGGCGGGGCCGGTGACCTTGATGGTCGCGATGTCGTTGAGAAAGGGCAGGCGGGTGCCGGCCTGGTCGAGCGCACGGATAATGACACGGGTGGTGTCGCGCTCAGTGGCACGCAGCGTCAGGCTGTCGGCCTGCACCTCCAGCCTCGTCGGGAGCGGATTGGCGATCATGTGCAGCTCCGCGACCGGCTTGCCGTTGACGTAGCCGGTGAAGTGCGCGTCTTCCCATTCCATGCCCCAGACGCCGAGTTCGTCCGGGGTGAAATTGCGATGGTCGAAAATGACCGGCGGATGCGGCAGATGCGGGAAGCTCTCGCGATCAGGACCGAGGCGCTTGGTGAGCGAACCGTAACGCAGCTCGACCTCGTCGCAATTGGTCAGCACGATCAGTGGCAGCGCGCCGCCGATATTGCGCTCGCCGCGCGCCCAGATCGTCACCGGCTTCATGATGACATCTTCGGAAGGCTCGCACTGGCTGGCATAGGCATAGGCTGCGAATTTCGGCTCGCGGAACATGTCCATGACGCCGTGGTAGCAGATGCGGTCGCCGGAACCGAAGTCGCTGTGAGTATTGTAATCGAACATGCACCAGCCGATGGCGCCGGAAATGGAAGGGTCGCCATAGGCCGCGTTCAGCACCTCCAGATGCCGGCGCACATGCTCGGCCTGACGTTGCTCCTGATCGTAGATCTTCGTCGGATACATATGGCCGCCGAATTCGGTGATCAGATAGGGCACGTTCTTCGACAGGCCGGTATTTTCCTGTTGCGGCCGCAGCGGCGTGCGCGGGCGATTGGCGCCCGGCAATTCCTCGTTGCCGAGGATGAAGTCGTTCATCGTGTAGACGTCCTCGAGCATTTCGCTCTCGGTGATGTAGCGCACGCCGCCGGTCTGGCGGGTCGAATCAAGTTCTCGCGCCAGCCGGTTGGTCTCGGCGTAGAAATCATGCGAATCCTGGGACTCGTTGATACGCACGCCCCAGATGATGATCGACGGATGGTTCCAGTCGCGCTCGATCATGCGGCGGACGTTGTGGATCGATTCCTGCTGCCATTCCTGGCCGCCGATATGCTGCCAGCCGGGGATCTCTTCGAAGACCAGCAGGCCGATACGGTCGCAATGGTCGAGGAACCATTTCGACTGCGGGTAATGTGAGGTGCGTACGACATTGCACTTCAACGTCTGCTTCATGATCTCGGCGTCGCGCTCCTGCGCCGAGCGGCCCATGGCATAGCCGGCGTATGGAAATGCCTGGTGACGGTTGAGACCGCGCAGCTTCAGCTTGCGGCCGTTCAACAGGAAGCCTTCATCGGTGAACGTGGCGGTGCGGAAACCGAATGTCGTCGAATATCGGTCGGCGCCATGATCAGTCTTCAGTTCGGCCTCAAGCGTGTAGAGCACGGGACTGTCGAGGTCCCACAGCGAGATGCCGGCTAGATTGTCGAAGGAGAAGCTTACGCTGCCGCTCGAGGTCTCGGCGGTGGCAGATGCCAGCACCTTGCCGTCCGGCGTGCGGAGATTGGCTGTCACTGTGCCGCTAAAGGCGAGGGCCTGTGGATTGGCAATATCGCAGCGGACGGTTGCTGACTTCACATCGTCCAGCACCTTGCCCGTCTCGACCTTGATATTGGTGATCGAGACGGGTGCGGCAACCTTGAGCCAGACATCGCGATAGATACCGGCATAGGTGAGATAGTCGATGCGGCCGCCAAAGGGCGGGATCTCCGGGTTCTCGCTACCGTCGATCTTGACGGTGATCAGGTTGTCGCCTTGCTTCAGGCGGCCCGTCAGCCGCGCTTCGAAGGGCGTGTAGCCATCCCTGTGCGCGACGATTTCTTCGCCGTTGAGATAGACGACTGCGTCTGCCATGGCAGCATCGAAAACGAGCGACACTTCGCGCCCGGCGAAGTCGGCGCTCCAGGGCAGGATTTTCTGATAGGTGAAGGCGCGCTGATAGGATTTCTCATCGAAATAATTGAATGGCAGTTCGACCGCCGTATGCGGCAATGCGACCGGCTGCCCTTCCTGGCGGCGGCCGGCGTCGGCGGCCGAAAAGCCTTCGTGAAAAGTCCAGGATTCGTTGAAAGCGACAACAGAACGCATATTCAATCCTATCAGAAGAGCCCGTCTCACCCGGGACGAACAGATGTTGCTTAGACAAAGAGGCACGGCCGTGACGCGATCATGGCCGCGGCGGGCGATATCTATACAGGCCCCCAGCCATGGCGCAACGCAATCGGAGGCGAGATCGGTAATTCTGCCGAAAACGTTTTCGACCAACCTTCTCCGAGCTTACTTCTGCGGCCGTTATGTCAAGAAAGTTAGGCTCTTAGCGCTAATTGGAAGACATGCTGCGGCGGCATGCCGCAGGACCATCAAGGGTGATTCGGCTGTTTGCCTTTCGCGCCTCTGCCGTCGTCCCCAGGACTGCGCACGGCCGCATACATGCCGGTGGTGCGGAATTCGGTGGGATTGATGCCGTAGATGCGGCGGAAGGCTTTCGAGAAATAATTGGCGTCGTCAAAACCCGACATGATCGCCACCTCCTTGACCGGAATGAATGCCGCCTTGGTCAGAAGCTTGGCCGCTCGCTGCATGCGCTGTTGCAGGACATACTCGGCTGGTGGCAGGCCCTCGCTATCGGCAAAGACGCGGGAGAAATGGGCGCGACTGAGGCCGCTGACCCTGGCAAGCTCGCTGACGGGGAGGGGCTGGTCGAGATTGGCAGCGACATAGTCGATGACTGCCTGCATGGCGGAACGATCGGCGGCGACGGCGTGCGAGCCGAAGACATCGTCATAAAGCGCCATCGCGGCCTCATAAGCCACCGCCGAAGCGGAGGCCGGTGTCGCGGCGCCCCGTACCAGCCGCAGGCTGCAATCGGCGAGATGATCGATCGTCGCCGGCTGCAATTTCAGCACCGGTCCGCCGGCGGCGAGAATCAGGCGGTGGATGCGCAGGGCCTCCTCGCCATTCATCGATATCCAGAAATACTCCCAGCGCTCGTCTTTTTCCAACCAGTAGCGGTGATTGTGCGGCACCATCACCAGCAACGTATCGCCGGGACCGACCCGGTAGTTGCGGTTCTCGTAACGTAGCCGGCCGCTGCCGCTGATCGTGTGTTGCAGCACGGTGAACGGCGTCAGGCCGCGCCGGCGTCCATCCCAATCGTAAACCTCGTTATCCCTTATTTCGTAGCCGGCGCTGGTCGGCATGGCGTGCAGCCGGTGGCGGCCGCGCGGCAGCGAAACAGTCCGCATGGTTTGGCCGTTGGCGATCAAATCTTGCAGCACAAAATTACCCTTGAAAGCATAATTGTTCTCTGGTCCATCCGGCGATTATAGGCATAATCCCGCCAGAAAACAGCATGTACCTGCCGATGAGGACCGGCAGGAGGAGGAGAAAATGCTCGTTTCGCCCTCTCGCCCGACGCCGTGCGATCATGGGACGAAAACACCATTCTCTTTTCCGCTGCTGATTGTTCGATCGACTTCAAGGTGAGGATCATGAGTTTCAAAATCGCCATTATCGGTGCCGGTAGCGTCGGCTTCACGAAAAAGCTGTTCACCGACATTCTCTGCGTGCCGGAGTTCCGGGACGTCGAATTCGCGCTGACCGATGTCAGCGAGCATAATCTTACGATGATCAAGGCGATCCTTGATCGGATCGTCGAGGCGAACAAGCTGCCGACGCGGGTAACGGCCACCACCGAGCGCCGTAAGGCAATCTCCGGTGCGCGCTACGTCATCAGCTGCGTGCGGGTTGGCGGGCTCGAAGCCTATGCCGAGGATATCCGCATCCCGCTGAAATACGGTATCGACCAATGCGTCGGCGATACGATCTGCGCCGGCGGCATTCTCTATGGCCAGCGCAACATCCCGGTCATTCTCGATTTCTGCAAGGACATCCGTGAGGTTGCCGAACCCGGCGCGAAGTTCCTGAATTATGCCAACCCGATGGCGATGAACACCTGGGCGGCAATCGAATACGGCAAGGTCGATACGATCGGTCTTTGCCATGGCGTCCAGCATGGCGCCGAGCAGATCGCCGAGGTTCTCGGTGCCAAGAACAAGGCGGAGCTCGACTATATCTGCTCCGGCATCAACCACCAAACCTGGTTCGTCGATCTGCGCCTCAATGGCCGCAAGATCGGCAAGGATGAGTTGGTCGCCGCATTCGAGGCACATCCGGTCTTCTCGCAGCAGGAAAAGCTGCGCATCGATGTACTGAAGCGCTTCGGCGTTTACTCCACCGAAAGCAACGGCCATCTCTCAGAATATCTGCCCTGGTATCGCAAGCGGCCGGACGAGATCAACAAGTGGATCGACATGTCCGACTGGATCCATGGCGAGACGGGCGGTTACCTCCGCCATTCCACCGAGACCCGCAACTGGTTCGAGACCGAATTCCAGCAGATCCTCGACAGCGCGTCGCAGCCCATCGACCCGGCTCGACGCTCGAACGAACACGCAAGCCATATTCTCGAGGCATTGGAGACCAATCGCGTCTATCGCGGCCACTTCAACGTCAAGAACAATGGCGTCATCACCAATCTTCCGGCTGACGCCATCATCGAGTCGCCCGGCTTCGTCGATCGTTTCGGCATCAACATGGTCGCCGGCATCACGCTGCCGGAAGCCTGCGCCGCCACCTGCATTTCCTCGATCAATGTCCAGCGCATGTCGGTCCATGCCGCCATCAGCGGCGATCTTGATCTGCTGAAGCTCGCCGTTCTGCATGATCCGCTGGTCGGCGCCGTCTCGACGCCGGAAGAAGTCTGGCAGATGGTTGACGAAATGGTCGTCGCGGAAGCACGCTGGTTGCCGCAATATGCCCATGCCGTCGAGGGCGCTAAGGATCGCCTGTCGCGGGCCAAGGTGAAGACCCGTGACTGGAAGGGTGCTGCCAGCCGCAACGTCCGCTCGATCGAGGAATTGAGAGCGGAGAAAGCGGCTTTGAAACAGGCCGGCTAGCGCATGAAAATTTGGGACATAGTGGTCGTGGCGGGGCTTTCAGGAGGAAGGCCCCGCCGCATCAAGCCAACTGGTTTCCCGTTCGATGGAGGAGTGCGGCGTTCCCATCGGGACGTTCGCGATAAGTAAGGGGAGAGAGAAAACGATGAGACATTTTCGACCGATCAGCATTTTAGCGGCGCTGACGATTGCCACGTCGGCAATTGCCATGAGCGCCTACGCATCCGAACCGACCGCGCCGCCGGTGCCGCCGGTTTTCCCGGCGGAAGGCAAGATCAAATATGTGCCGCGCGACTCCATCCTGGAATTCAAGGCGTTGCCGGAATATCATGAGCCGGATTGGGTCACTGAGAAGTTCGTCAAGACCGGCAAGCTGCCGCCGGTCAAGGATCGCCTGCCGAAGGAGCCGCTCGTCTACAAGACCGGCAACATGCCTGACGGTATCGGCGTCTATGGCGACACGTTGCGCCATGTCATCGGCGGCCGGCCGGAAGGCTGGAACTACGGCGCCGGCCAGACACAAGGCTGGGGCGGCATCGATATCGCCCTGTCCGAGTGCCTGACGCGCACAGCACCGCTGTTCCAGGTCGAGGCAAAGGATACCGAACCGCTGCCGAATCTCGCCAAGGGCTGGGAATGGTCGCCGGATGGCCACAAGCTCACCATGCACTTGATCGAAGGTGCGAAATGGTCGGACGGCGTGCCCTTCAATGCCGATGACATCATGTTCTACTGGGAAGACGAAGTCATCGATCCGAACGTCTCGCCGCTTGGCGGCGGCGCGTCGCCGGAGGCCTTCGGCGAGGGGACGACGCTCAGGAAAGTCGACGATTATACCATCGAGTGGACCTTCAAGGATGCCTTCCCGAAGCAATATCTCTACACGATGGCCTATCCCAATTTCTGCCCAGGCCCGTCGCATATCCTGAAGCCGCAGCATCCGAAATATTCGAAGAACACCTACAACCAGTTCAAGAATGCCTTCCCGCCGGAATTCATGAACATGCCGGTGATGGGCGGCTGGGTGCCGGTCGAATACCGCTCCGACGACATCATCGTTCTGCGCCGCAACCCCTATTACTGGAAGGTCGACGAGAAGGGCAATCAGCTCCCTTATCTCAACGAGCTGGACTACAAGCTCTCCACTTGGGCTGATCGCGACGTGCAGGCCGTTGCCGGCTCCGGCGACCTTTCCAATCTGGAACAGCCGGAAAACTTCGTCGCTTCGCTGAAGCGCGCCGCCCAGCCGGATGCCCCGGCTCGTCTCGCCTTTGGACCACGCCTCATCGGCTATAACCTGCAGATGAACTTTTCCGCCAATGGTTGGGGCACTCCGGATGCGCGCGGACAAGCCGTTCGCGAGCTGAACCGCAACGAGGACTTCCGCAAGGCCGTGACCATGGCGCTCGACCGTAAGGCGATCGGCGACTCCCTGGTCAAGGGTCCGTTCACGGCGATCTATCCGGGCGGCCTGTCATCCGGTACCAGCTTCTACGACCGCGCATCCACCGTCTATTATCCGTTCGACCTCACTGGCGCGAAGGCGGAGCTGGCAAAGGCCGGTCTCAAGGATACCGACGGCGACGGTATCGTCAACTTCCCCGCAGGCACGGCCGGCGGTAAGAATGTCGAAGTCACCCTGCTGGTCAATAATGACTACACCACCGACAAGAGCCTTGCCGAAGGTGTCGTCGGCCAGATGGAGAAACTCGGAATTCGCGTCATCATCAATGCGCTCGATGGGCCGAAGCGGGACGATGCCAATTATAGCGGCCGCTTCGACTGGATGGTTCGGCGCAACAGCACGGAACTGGCCTCGGTCGTGCAGAATACCGAACAGCTTGCGCCGGTCGGCCCGCGCACCAGCTGGAACCACCGTGCGCCGGAAAGCGGCGAACTGGACCTGATGCCCTTCGAAAAGGAGATGGTCGACGTCGTCAACAAGTTCACCGCCTCGAAGGATAGCGACGAGCGCGTGGCCCTGATGAAACAGTACCAGAAGCTCTCGACAGGGCACCTCTACAATATCGGCCTGACGGAGTATCCCGGCGCGCTGATCATCAACAAGCGCTTCTCGAACGTTCCTCCGGGCACGCCGATCTTCATGTTCAACTGGGCTGAAGATTCCATCATCCGCGAACGCATGTGGGTCGCTGCCGATAAGCAGGGGAAATACGAGCTGTTCCCCGAACAACTGCCGGGCGCACCTGGCAGCGCCGGTCCGGTCAAGTGAGTGTAGCAATCGGCCAATAGGCCGGCTGTCTGACCAACGTCAAAAAGTCCGGCTGCATCGCGGTGCAGCCGGGTAAATGTGAACACAGCCGGTCCGTGCGATCCCCATGGGGATGCAGACCACCGGCGGCAATAAGAGAGCGAACCGTTCCATGTTGCGATTCCTGCTCATGCGCATAGCCTCAGCCATACCGGTGCTCCTGATCCTGAGCGTGGTGACCTTCGCCATCATCCAGGCGCCGCCCGGAGACTATGCCGACTATATCCGCTCGCAATTGATGAACCAGGGCGGTGCCTCCTTTGCCCAGGCCGACGCCCAGGCGCAGGCCTATCGCCAGGAGCATGGGCTCGATAAGCCGATGGTGGTGCAATATTTCAACTGGATCGGCGGCATCGTCACGAGGGGCGATTTTGGCTACAGCATGTTCTACAACAAGCCGGTTGGCGAGGTTGTCGGCGAGCGTCTGCCGCGGACTTTGCTGCTCGCTCTCGTTTGCCATATCCTGGCTTCCATCCTCGGCATAGGCTTCGGCATATGGGCGGCGACACGGCAATATAGCTGGATCGACAGCCTGCTCTCCGGCATTTCCTTCCTCGGCATGACGGTGCCGCGCTTCCTGATGGCGCTGATCATCGTCTATATCCTGGTCTTCCAGCTCAACGTCTCGGAGATCGGCAGCTTCTATTCGCCGCAATATGGCGGTGCGCCATGGTCGTGGGACAAGTTCGTCGATCTGGTCAAACATGTCTGGCCGGTCGTGGCGATCGCCACCTTCGGCGGGCTTGCCTACAATATGCGCGTCATGCGCGGCAATCTGCTCGACACACTGAATGCGCAATATGTCGAGACCGCGCGGGCCAAGGGCCTGTCCGGCGGCGCCGTCGTCATGCGCCATGCCGTGCCGAATGCGCTTCATCCGCTCGTCATGTATCAGGGCGTGGTGCTGCCCTACATGCTGACCGGCGAGATCGAAACCGCCATCATCTTCGCGTTGCCCACCGTCGGGCCGGCGATCGTCGGCTCCATGGCGGTCGGCGACGTCTATGTCACCGCCACGTTCATGCTGGTGCTGTCGGCGACGCTGATCGTCGGCAATATCATTGCCGATGTACTGCTCGCCCTGCTCGATCCCCGCGTTCGCCAACAAGGAGGGATCCACTGATGCTCGCCTTCAGCACATCCCCACCGCCGCTTGAAGAAAAAGTAACGCTGAGAGGCGGCAATGAGAGCTATATCGCGCTCGTCTGGCGGCGTCTGAAACGCTCCTGGACCGGCATGGGCGGCCTGATCCTCGTGATCCTGCTGCTTCTGATGGCGCTCTTTGCCGAATTCATTTCACCTGACGATCCCAAGGCAACCGATACCGGCTTTGCGCCGCCGCAGGTGATCAGCTTTCACGACAAGGATGGTAATTTCGTCTTCCAGCCGCGCGTCTATGCGCTAGCCGAGACCGACGAGCTCGATCCCGTCACCTTCCAGCCGGTCGTCGGACCGGACTATAACAATCCACGCCTGCTCGGTTTCTTCGTCAAGGGAGCCCCCTACAAGCTCTTCGGCCTGATCCCGGGCGACCGCCATCTCTTCGGCTCGACCGATGGGCAGCCGGTGCATTTCCTCGGTACCGACAAGTTCGGCCGCGATGTTCTCTCCCGCGCCATCTACGGTTCGCGCATTTCGCTGATGATCGCGCTGACCGTCGTCTTCATCGTCACGGTTGTCGGCACGACGGTGGGCATGGTGTCCGGCTATTTCGGGGGCGCCTTCGATACCTGGGTCCAGCGCTTCGTCGAGCTGGTGCTCGCCTTTCCGCAACTGCCGCTTTATCTGGCGCTGACGTCGCTCATCCCGGTGACGGCGCCGACCAATGTCTTCCTCGCCTTCGTTATCATCGTCATGTCGGCGCTCGGCTGGGCACAGATGTCGCGTGAGGTGCGTGGCAAGACCATGGCCCTGGCCAGAATAGATTATGTTCGCGCCGCGATGGCGGTCGGGGCGACCGACCGGCGCATTATCCTGCAGCACATCTTTCCGAATGTCATGAGCCACGTCATCGTCGCCGTGACGCTGGCAATCCCGAGCGTGGTGCTGCTCGAATCCTTCCTCGGCTTCCTCGGTTTTGCGGTCAAGCCACCGCTGATCTCCTGGGGGCTGATGCTGCAGGATACCTCCACCTATTCGGTCATTGGCTCCTATCCCTGGATCCTCTCGCCCGTCGCCTTCGTGCTTGTCACCGTCTTTGCGTTCAATGCGCTCGGCGACGGCTTGCGCGACGCGATCGACCCCTATTGAGAGGAGACGGATCATGGCCCTCACACTCGTCAACCCCTTCGCTCCCGACATCAGGCTCGATGCCGCCGGCAAAACAGTGTCGCCCGTCATCGACGCCCGCAATGTCGCAGTCAAATTCAAGGTCGAGGACGGTATCGTCGATGCCGTCAAGGACATCTCCTTCCAGCTCTATCGCGGCGAAACCATCGCGATCGTCGGCGAATCCGGCTCGGGAAAATCGGTGACCGCCCGCACGATCATGGGGCTGCTCACTAAGCGTGCTGTGGTCTCGGAAAAATCGAGCGTCAACTATGACGGCAAGAACGTCCTGAAATTTTCCGAACGCGCCCGGCGCCAATTGCGTGGCGACCGCATCTCGATGATCTTCCAGGAGCCGATGAGTTCGCTCAACCCGATCTATACGATCGGCGGCCAGATCGTCGAGGCGATCCGCGTCCACCGCAGGGTTAGCCGGCGCGAGGCGGAAAAACGGGCGCTAGACCTGCTCAAGCAGGTGCAGATCCCCGATCCGGAGGCGCGGCTGAAACAATATCCGCACCAGCTTTCCGGTGGCCAGCGTCAGCGCGTGATGATCGCCATGGCGCTTGCCAATGATCCGGATGTGCTGATTGCCGATGAGCCGACGACCGCGCTCGACGTGACCGTTCAGGCACAGATCCTGAACTTGATCCGCAACCTGCAAAAGCAGCTCGGCATGGCGGTGATCCTGATCACCCATGACCTGACGGTCGTCCGGCAGTTCTCCGACTATGTCTATGTCATGCAGCATGGCGAGATGCGCGAGCACAATACGACGGAAGAGCTTTTCGCTGATCCGCAGCATCCCTATACGCAGCATCTGCTTGCCTCCGAGCCGCGAGGGCAGGCAAAGCCGCTGCCGCCGGATTGCGGCACCATCCTTGAGGGCAAGTCCGTGAAGGTCGCCTTCATGCTGCGCCATGGCGGCCTGTTTAAGCCGGATCTGCGCGAGCTTGTCGCCGTCGGTGGTCTGAGCCTGGAGCTTCGCCGCCACGAAACGCTTGGCCTTGTCGGCGAATCCGGCTCCGGCAAGACCACATTCGGGCAAGCGCTGCTGCGGTTGATCGATGCCGATAGCGGCAAGATCTATTTCGACGGTCAGGCGATCCAGGGTCGCTCGCGCGCCGAGATGCGGCCGTTGCGTTCACGCATGCAGGTCGTTTTCCAGGATCCATTCTCCTCGCTCAACCCGCGCATGACCATCGGCCAGATCATTTCCGAGGGGCTGGTGGTCAACAATATCGGCGCCAACAGGGCCGAGCGGCTGGAGCGGGTGAAGGAAGCGCTGGTGAGTGCCGGCATGCCGTCGAATATCCTGTCGCGCTTCCCGCACGAGTTCTCCGGCGGCCAGCGCCAGCGCATCGCCATTGCCCGTGCCATCGCGCTCGAGCCGGAATTCATCCTGCTCGACGAGCCGACCTCGGCGCTCGACCTCTCCGTCCAGGCACAGATCATCGACCTCCTGCGCAAGCTGCAGGATGAGCGGGGCCTGAGTTACCTTTTCATCTCGCACGACCTCAAGGTTGTCCGCGCCCTTTGCCATCGCGTCATCGTCATGCAGCACGGCAAGATCGTGGAAGAAGGACCGGTCGACGACGTTCTTTCCCATCCCAAGACCGCTTACACCGAACGCCTCGTCAAAGCGGCGTTCGAGGTAGCTTCCTAGCATTCAGGAGATTTTACATGACAGGCAATCCCAAGATCACCTTTATCGGCGCCGGTTCCACCGTCTTTATGAAGAATATCATCGGCGATGTTTTGCAGCGCCCGGCCCTTGCGGGCGCAAGATTTGCGCTGATGGATTTGAACCCGCAGCGGCTGGAAGAAAGCGCCATCGTCGTGCGCAAGCTTGCCTCGACGCTTGGTGCGCCGGCCACCGTCGAGACCTTTACCGATCAGCGAAAGGCGCTGGACGGCGCCCATTTCGTCGTCGTCGCCTTCCAGATTGGCGGCTATGAGCCCTGCACGGTGACCGATTTCGAAGTGCCGAAGAAATACGGCCTGCGCCAGACGATCGCCGATACGCTCGGCGTCGGCGGTATTATGCGTGGGCTGCGCACCGTGCCGCATCTCTGGAAGATTTGCGAGGACATGCTCGCCGTCTGCCCCGAGGCGGTGATGCTGCAATATGTCAACCCGATGGCGATCAACACCTGGGCGATCGCCGAGAAATACCCTACCATCAAGCAGGTCGGCCTTTGCCACTCGGTACAGGGCACGGCGATGGAACTGGCTCACGATCTCGATATTCCCTACAACGAGATCCGCTACCGCTCGGCCGGCATCAATCACATGGCCTTCTACCTGAAGTTCGAGCATCGCCAGCCGGATGGGTCCTACCGCGATCTCTATCCGGATCTCGTGCGCGGCTATCGCGAGGGACGCGCCCCCAAGCCCGGCTGGAATCCGCGCTGCCCGAACAAGGTGCGCTATGAAATGCTGACGCGGCTTGGTTATTTCGTTACCGAAAGCTCAGAGCATTTCGCCGAATACACGCCCTATTTCATCAAGGAAGGCCGCGAGGACCTGATCGAGAAATTCGGCATTCCGCTCGATGAATATCCGAAACGCTGCATCGAGCAGATCGCGCGCTGGAAGAACCAGGCCGATGAATATCGCAATGCCGACAAGATCGAGGTCACGCAATCCAAGGAATATGCCTCCTCGATCATCAACTCGGTCTGGACCGGCGAGCCCTCGGTCATTTACGGCAATGTGCGCAACAATGGCTGCATCACCTCGCTGCCCTATAATTGCGCCACCGAGGTTCCCTGCCTGGTCGATGCCTCCGGTATCCAGCCGACCTTCATCGGCGATCTGCCGCCGCAACTGACCGCGCTCATCCGCACCAACATAAATGTGCAGGAATTGACGGTTCAGGCCTTGATGACTGAGAACCGTGAGCACATTTACCACGCGGCAATGATGGACCCGCATACGGCCGCCGAGCTCGATCTCGACCAGATCTGGTCGCTTACCGACGATCTGCTGGCCGCGCACGGCGACTGGTTGCCGGAATGGGCGCGTGGCGCCCGCAAGGTTCAGGCCGCCTGAAACCACTCTCTCCCGGTTTTTGCGGCCGGAAGGGCCTCGCAGCATCGCTGCGGGGCCTTGCCCATTTAACCTTCCCGAAGAAGGTAAAAATCCAAAAACCTCTATTTTCCAAGCCGATATCGGATGGAAAAGCCGATCTGACTGCGCTAGAAACGACGGCAAATCTTGGGAGAGAGCAAAGACATGGCCAGTTCGGGCATTTTTAGCACAGGCACCTTTGTCGGGCGCGTTTGGCGCCCCGATTTGAAGGGGCCGGCCCTTGTCGTCGTTCGCGACGGTGTGCTCTACGACATCACCTCGAAAGAGGCGCCGACCATGCGCGACCTGTTGGAAAAGGACGACCCGGTCGCTTTTGTTCGTGCGCAGAAGGGCGAGACGGTCGCAAGGCTCGATGACCTGCTCGCCATCAAGGCCAACACGTCGGCCATCCACCTTCTTGCCCCCATCGACCTGCAGGCGATCAAGGCTTGCGGCGTCACCTTCGCCCGCTCGATGCTCGAACGCGTTATCGAGGAGCGCGCCGCCGGCAATCCGGATCTTGCGGAATCGATCCGCGGCAAGGTCACGGCGCTCATCGGCGACAGTCTGCGCAACCTGAAGGCCGGTTCGCCGGAAGCCGCCAAGGTCAAGGCGGCGTTGATCGAAGAGGGTGTCTGGTCGCAATATCTCGAGGTTGGCATTGGTCCAGATGCCGAGGTCTTCTCGAAGTCGCAGGTCATGTCTTCGATGGGGCCGGGCGCCGATGTCGGTCTGCATCCGATTTCGAAGTGGAACAATCCCGAGCCGGAAATCGTGCTGGCCGTCGACAGCAAAGGTCGTGTCAGGGGCGCGACGCTCGGCAATGACGTCAACCTGCGCGATGTCGAAGGACGCTCGGCGCTGCTGCTCGGCAAGGCGAAGGACAACAACGCTTCCTGCTCGATCGGTCCCTTCATCCGCCTGTTCGACGAAACCTATACGCTCGATGACGTGCGCAATGCCGATCTCGATCTCAAGGTCGAAGGCGAGGACGGCTATGTCCTGCACGGTCGCTCGTCGATGAAGGAAATCAGCCGCGATCCCCTCGACCTCGTCTCCCAGACCATCGGTCGCCATCATCAGTATCCGGATGGCTTCGTGCTGTTCATGGGCACACTCTTTGCCCCAGTGGAGGATCGTGACACGCCGGGACAAGGTTTCACCCACAAGATCGGCGACATCGTCACCATTTCCAACGACAGGCTCGGAGCGCTCCGAAACCGCGTGTTGCTGTCGACGGAATGCACGCCCTGGACCTTCGGAGTATCGCATCTGATGCGCAATTTGGCTGGTCGCGGGCTGATTTGATGGGGCGTGAAGAGGGCCTTGGCGGGGCGAGCTTTTCGCCCTTTGGCCGTCCCGCTTAATCGAATGCGTCATGGTCCGCAAAGGCGGCCATGGCGCCTCACTGCATTACGGAGACCCCGGCTTCCGCCGCCGCCTTGATCAGCGCTTCGCGTGCGGCGCTTGGGTCGACTGTACCCATCATCGCGTCGAGGCATATTTTTATCGCGCTGAGATACTCTTCGCCGTCTTCGATCGGCCAATGTTCCAGCAGCGTCTTGGTGGCGGACTGTACCGAATCGATACGTCGATATTCTCCGGCACCCTGCATCACCAGTGTCACGGCAGGGAAGGGCCGCAAAGTGTCCCGTTTCAAAACGCATTACCTCCAAAGCACACATACTTTGATAACCATTGCAAAATGCGTTCCGGATAGAGCGTCGAGATCATCAAATTACACCGGGCCTATAGCGTCTGCGGAGAGGTAGGCAAAAGAACGGCACAATCGGCTGCGAAATGTGCCGGCTGACTTCGACATTCGAGCCTTTATGGGGCCGACAGGATCTGCTGCCGGGGTGCCGCTCCGGCTCGCGCAGTCACGATCCAGACGGACGCCAGAAGTTCTACCCTCGAAGGCTCCCCCAATGCGGCGAGGGTTTTCCGCAACAGAGGTTCGGCAGTTGCCCGAAGAGCGGGATTTTCACGAACGATTTTTCCGAGTGGCCCCACTTTCAGAAGCACCCAAGTCATCGCTTCCAGATCTCCGCTGGACACCTTCTCATTGTGCGATTGGATGATGATCTCTTCGAACCCGGCAGCCTCAAGAGTGCGGCGAATATATTCGAGGTCGGCAAAGCTGAAGGGGCTCTCATCGACAGACGACTGTAATCCCGCCGCTGAGAGCGGGAGGTGATCCAACTCGTTTTCCTCCAGGGAGCGCCAGCAAGTAAATGCCAGCATGCCTGACGGTCTGAGAATTCGACGGAAATTGGCAAACGCGGCGACCGGATCCTTGAAGCTCATGACGCCGAAGCGAGAGAACACGGCATCCGCACTCTCGGACGGCAGATCCAGGGACTGAGCGTCTGCCTGGATCAATCTCACCTGGCTAAGCGCTTCGCTTCTCCGACTGGCGATTTCCAGAAGCAACGGCGCCAGGTCCACCCCGATCACCTGGCCTTCTGCTCCGACGCGCTCTGCGAGTTGGAGAAGAGTTTGCCCGGTGCCGCATCCTATATCGAGGATAATATCCCCCGCCCCAAGATCCAGTGTTTCAATGGCTCTCAGCCCCAAGGGAGAAAGCTGAAGGTCGATTAGCTCATACGCCTCTGCCCACGCTTTTGCGTGGAGGAGAGCGGGAGACGAAATATCAGCTGAACCTTGATCTGGCATTGGAATCCATGACCGGCGCGACAAGCCACATCCCATCGCACCCGCATGGGACTTGCGGCATAGGATCTGCTCCTCGCATGAGGACTTGGCGCTACCTCAAAAGGTAAGGGCGGAGTTCGATCTCAATGCGTCGACATCGAATGCGGCTGCTGCTGACGGCTGCGGGCGGCGGTGAGTTCGGAAGTGGTGTGATTGAGGCGGTCGGCGAGGACACGCATGATTTCGACGGCCATTTCGGGGAAATCGCTGAGCAGCTTCAGAAAGTGTTCCTTGCTGATCTTCAGCGCCTCCAGCCGCGATGTCGCCTTGACGGTGGCGGTACGGGAGACATCACAGAGAATGGCGATCTCGCCGACGATGGAGTTGACGTCGACTTCGGCGACTTTGATCTCGCCGGCGGGACTATCGACAAGAATATCAGCAGTTCCTGAAAGAACAACATAGGCCGCGTCGCCCTGGTCGCCCTGATGAAACAGCGCCTGTCCGGCATTATAGCTGACGCGATCCGAGGTGAATGCCAACAACTTCAATTTCGCGGGTGCGATGCGCGCAAAAATCGGCACCCGTTTCAGCATTTCAACTTCGTCCTTCAGAAGCATGAGCTTCAAATCCCCGGTTTCAGGCCCCAGATATCCCCGCGCGATAGGATATTACGATAATAGTTCTTTGAACATCCCGTTTTTTTCTAAAAGATCGGTCGTTGTGCCGCTTTCAACCAGGCTGCCATGGTTGAAGACCAGAACGCGATCGAACAGCTCGGCAAAATTCGGGTTGGACAGCACCCAGATAAGTGCCGGCTTATCCGCGCTCCCTTCGAGTTCAGTCAGGATGGAGCGGAGGATCTGATCCTGGATACGATGGTCGAGCGCCGGCAGCGGGCGGTTGCAGATGATGTAGTCGGCTCGCTTCAGCAGGGCGCGGCCGAGATTGAGCTTCTGCCGCTGTACGTTGGTGAGCCGCTTGCCGCCGGAACCAACGTCGAAATCCAGCCCGATCGACAGCACGCTGTCCTGCATGCCAAGCCGTTCGAACACGTCGTACATGATGGAATGAATGCGCTCCGGAGCGTTTGCCTGCTGGTGCGCAATCCTGCCGAACAGCACGTTGTCCATCAATGTCGCCGAGGCGGTGAAACGCTCGGGGTCGTACCGCTCAATCACTTCGGCGAGATCGGTCGGGATGTGCTCGTAGAACTTCGCGCGCGTCGTGACGATCTTCTCCATCAGCGTCTGGGTCAACAGGCCGAAGCGGTGACGAGGTTCGATATAGGAGAAGCTGAGGCGGATGATGGCTGACCGTTCGTCGGATGACGCGGCCGAGAAGCCCTTGCCGTTCAGCTTCTGCAACAGCGCCTCGTAGGTCGGAATATCTTCCGGCGTCATGAAGGTGAGCTGCTGGAAGAAGGGGTGGTCCGGCGGCAGGTCGGTGAAGAGCTCGACGGCATTCTCGGCAATTTCCAGGCCCATGTCGTAGAGGTCGGTGTTGAGGCCGGTCTCCGTGAACAATTGCTGGAAATAGGGATGCGCGGCGAGCTTTCGGTTGGTCATCTGCGGCCGCTTCAACGTGCCGAACAGCAGGTTTTCGCCGACTGTCGCCTGCGGGTTGTAGGCATCGAATTCGAAAGGTACGACAAGCTCTTCGAGATTTTCCTCTTTCAGCCTGAGCCGTAGCGCCTGGCGCAGCTCGACGATGCGCGAGGTGAGATCCTCATGCGCTTCCGTATCGACAGCCGAGCGCAGCGCCATGTCGAGGATGTCCTGGGACATGGCCACGATATCGAGAACGGGACGAATGACGGCATAGATATCGTTTGGACCCGTCGCGCCAGCGGCGGCATAATCGACCCAGTCGCTGTTAAGGTCCAGTTCCGGATTGCCGGCGCGACGCGCCTCGATCATCTGCCATTTGAGTTTGTTCGCCGTCTTCTCGTCATAAGCGACTGCGGTCAGGGGTGCATGCTTCAGGCCATAGAGAAGATTGCTGCGCAGCGTGCCGTGGAAGAAGAACGTGTCTGACGACGCATAGGCGATGCGCCGTCCCGTGAGCGATTCCGGCAATTCCAGCAGGTCGCGTCCGTCAATGGTGGTACGGCCCGTATCCGGGCGAACCAACCGGCCTAGTGCCTCGGCAAGATATTCGCCACCGGCGCCGCTTTCGCCGACAATCGCCACCGTCTCGCCGGGATTGATTTCGACGGAAACGTGATCGAGCACGCGGGCACCGCTGTCATCGACCACGGTGATATTGGTGGCGACCAGAGGATGGGTGATGCGGCCGGCGGGAGCCGGCGAGACAAGCTGGATCTTCGGGTCGATCAGTCCGTCAACACTGAACTGCTCGACCACCTGATTGTATTTGACCTGAACGTCCTGGCGCGACTGATCCCAGTCGATGAGTTCTTTTAGCGGCCCCGGCAGGTCCTTATAGGCATTGATGACGGCCACAAGCTGACCGATATCGAGCCGGCCCTGCAGCGCCAGAAAACCACCGATCGAATAAAACAGGAAGGGTGTGACCTGGGCGAGGAAGTTGTTGATGAATTTCACCATGAACTTCCACTGGTAGAGATCGTAGCGGATCGAGAAGATCAGCCCGAGACGAGCAGCGATGTCGGCACGCTCCAGGTTGGACGTGTCGTTGGCATGGATCGTGCCGATACCCTCGACGATCTCGCCGACGCGGCCGGACAATTCGCGCGCGGTCAATTGCCGCTGGCGTCCGAGTTCGAGCAGCCGCTTGCGCATGCGCGGAATGACGATGGCCTGCACGGCGACGATGGCGGCCGCGATCATGCCCAGCCAGAAATTCTGCATGATGATGAAGATGAGCGCAGTCAGCGCCTGGCCACCGAGCAGGGCCGGCTGCACGAAAGCGTCCCCGGTGAAGCCGCCCATCGGCTCCACCTCATCCTTGATCATGGTGGCGATCTCGGCCGGCTTCACCCGCTTGAAATGCGCCGGTGGAAAACGCAGCACGCGGTCGATCAGCTCGAACCGGATGCGACGCAGCATGCGTTCGCCAAGCCGGCCCTTATAGGTGTTGATATAGAGCTTGAAGAGGCCGTTGAGGACGACGAGCGCCAGGAACACCAGGCTGAGTGCGATCAACATCCAGAAGCGGGTGAGATGCAGACCCTCGAATACCTCGACATGGCCAATCAGAGGCAGGTCGAAGGCGATATGCATGAAGGTTTGGGTGTCGCCTGGATGTTCGAAACCCTTGCCCTGAATCGGTCCGTTGACGATCTGCTTCGGCAGGTCGAAAGACAGAAAGTAGGGGATCATCGAAGCAGCGACGATCGTCAGTATCCAAATCTGCTCCAGCCGGGTATTCGACCAGATGTAACGCGCTAGACTTTTTTCCATCGCTTATTGCATGCTTCCAAATTCAACAGTCTTCGCCGTCAATGCCAGCGCCGATGTTGCAGAGGTGCGGGAGGAGTTCATTTTGGATGCGCGGCCCCATATCGAAAACGGGACGCCCCCGGTCTTTCGTCCAGGTTCCCCCCGATTCATTGAATTCTCATTTTATATCACAAGATTGCGGAAAACGAGGGGGTCAAAACGACGAGGAGAAGTGACAGACCGTCACCCCGAATTTCACGATAATTGACGGATGATCGCCGAGGTCTTTTCGGCGCCGGTGAGGTCGATATCAAGCGTTGAAGGCCTCGGTTGAGAGAGCGCCTTGTCGATGGCCTCGACGAGTTGATCCGTCGTCAGTCCCGCTTCCGGTAAGGCCAGCGCCAGCCCGAGCTTCTCCAATCTCTCGGCGCGCACGGACTGTTCGGTTTCGCCGCCTGCGGTGAACGGAACCAGGATGGAGCGGCAACCGGTGACGAGGAGATCGCCGACCGTGTTGTAGCCCGCCTGCGAGATCGACAGCTCCGCACCCCTGAGCAGAGACGGGAAGTCCTTGCGGAAGCGAACGACGTCGACATTGCCGGGCGCATCCCCGGTCAAAGCGACAAAGTCCTGCTCCGGCAGGTTCGGCCCGGTCACCAGCAGCCAGCGGCGATCGATCGCGATCAGGCTGGCCGCTTCCAGGCAAGTACGAATCAGGTCGCGCCCGACCGCGCCGCCGCCGGCGGAAACGACGATGTCGAAGATCTCGGCCGGCTCTGGCGGCAGAGGCGGCGCGACGATGCCGGTATAGGTGATCTTGTCGGCAATGGCTGCCGTCAGCGGAAAGGTCTCCTCGAGCCGGACGAAGCTCGGATCGCCATGCACGAGCACGCCGTCGAAATGATCCCGCAACAGGCCCACGGTCTCTTCGTCACGTCCCGGCTTTTTCTGCTGCTGCAGGATATCGCGCACCGAACTGTAGAGTCTCGGCTTTGGATTGCTCGATGCTATGGCTTCAAGCAGGGGCAGCAGCTCGAAGCGCATCTGACGACGGCCGAAGGGAAAGGCCTCGATGATGACGACATCGGGCGCGGCGTCGCGGAAAGCCTCCAGCAAGAGGTTGCGGCGCGCAGAGAGAAATTCTTCGCCGACGGCATTGCCCGATTGATCGGCAAGGCCGGAAAAACCGGCGCTGCTGGCGACAACAGGCGGGAGTACGACCGACGTGACATCCGGGCCGGGAAAACCGCTCACCGGTGCGCCGCCGGTGACGACCGTCACCTGACAGCCATCCTTTGCCATCGCGCTGGCAATGCGGCTGGAACGAGCAAGATGACCGATGCCGAGCAGGTGCTGAACATAAAAAAATACGCGTGGAGACGACGTATGGGGGGCTGTCATGCCGATTTCCGCCATTGCTCTTCTTTTTGCCACTGCTCCTCGAACAGCCGCGTCAATTGCCGAATGCTGGAATGATGGTCGAAATGCTCGCGCACGCGCTTCTCGGCAGCGTCGCCAAGCCGGCGGCGTAGCGCCGGATCACGGATCGCCTGTTCCAGTGCCGCTGCCAGTGCCTGCGGGTCTTCCGGCGGCACGACGAAGCCGTTTTCGCCGTCAGTCAGCAGTTCCGGCACACCAGAGATATTGGTCGACAGGCAGGGGAGGCGCTGGCTGGATGCCTCGACCAGCACATTCGGCAGGCCGTCGCGGTCGCCATCGGCCGCCACGCGGCAGGCAAGCGCGAAGAGGTCCGCCTGACGGTAATGGGAAAGCACATCCTCCTGCGCCAGCGCACCCTTCCAGGTGATGCGATCGGCGATACCGAGCGTGTCGGCAAGGGCCTTCAGCTTCGCTAGTCCATCGCCGCCGCCGATATGGGTAAAGCGCCAGTGGAGATCGGCGGGCAGCAACGCCAGCGCCCTCAAAAGCACGTCATAACCCTTCTTCTCGACCGCGCGGCCGACGCTGAGGAGGAAGGCGGGATCGGAGGCCTGCGAGCCGTCGCGACCGGAATGCTCATCCGCGAAGGGGCCGAAGCGGGCGAGATCGAGGCCGTGATAGCTCAGATGCACATGATCGGGCATCGAGGTCAGATCGCGCATGTGCTCATAGCCGCTGCGGGTGCAGGTCACCGTCCAGCGGGCGCGCCCGAGCTTTTCCGACAGTTCCCAGTCCGGCGAGGTCCAGATATCCTTGGCGTGTGCGGAGCAGGTCCAGGGAATGCCGGTCATGATGCTGGCATAGGCCGTCACCGAGGCCGGCGTATGGATGAAATGCGCGTGCAGCCATTCGCCGTTGTCCGGCCATTCATGCGCCAATACCAGTGCCTGGCCGAAACGGCGAAAGCGGTTCGGCGTGATGTCCCGCTTGAGGTCGGCCCAGAACTGCCTCAGCAACGGCTTGAAGCCGGGCTTGCCGATACCCGCGAAGAAGGCGCGCAATACGCGCAGCGGCTCGTCGTGGAGATATTCCGGCAGATAGACCACCCGCGCCTTGATCTCGTCATGGACGGGATGGCGCTTCTTGTCCGTCGGCCTGCGCATCGAAATCAATGTCAGGTCGAAGCCGGCCCTCTCTAGGCCGAGCAGCTCCTGTGCGATGAAGGTCTCGGACAGGCGGGGGTAGCCCTTGAGGACCACCAGGATCTTTTTGCGCATCGATGGGTTCCGATGCTCTATTCGGCGACGACCGACAGCGGCGGATATTGCTCGCGGTCGTCGAACCATTCGCCGACGATGCGGGAAATATGCACCAGCCCTTCCAACCGCATGTTCTCGCTGCTCGCCGACGGCGGCGCGCGGGTCGGCAGGCGCTTCAGCGCGGCGGCAAGCTGCTTCGGATCGGCGGACTCTTCCGGCAGCAGCATGTCGACGAGGCCGAGCTCGCTTGCCCGCTGGGCGCGGATCAGCTGCTCCTCGCGCGGCCTCGTGCGCGGGATGATCAGCGCCGGCTTGTCGAAGGACAGGATTTCGCAATAGGTGTTGTAGCCGCCCATGGCGACCACGCCCTTGGCGCCGGCGATCAGCTCCTCCATCTTGTTGTCGAACTCGATCACCTGAAGACAGGCAATCTTGCTTGCGCGCTTCAGAAGCTGAATGCGCTCCTTGGCCGGCATATAGGGGCCAAGCACGATCAACGTCTTGTGCTGCAGCGTGTTGTCCTGCTCGAAAGCGCTGACGACATCATTGACGAGATCGGCGCCGTCGCCGCCGCCGCCGGTGGTGACGAGAAGATAGTCTTCATCGGGCACATGCTCTGACTTCGCGCCTTGCGTGGAGACGCTGCGCTGCAGGAAGCCGACGAATTCCATTTTCCGGCGCACGCCCGGCGGAACGTCGAGGCCAACCAGCGGATCGTGGAAGTCCGGCGGTCCGTAGACCCAGACGCGGTCGTAGAACTGGTCGATCTTCTGCAGCACGCTGTTCTTCTTCCATTCGGCTTCGAGCAGATGCGGGGCATCCATGACGTCGCGCATGCCGAGCACCAGCGTCGTGCCGCGCGCCTTCAGATAGTGCAGGGTCTCCTCGACCTCGCCCTTCAGGCCCATCGGCTCCTTGTCGACGATGAAGATGTCCGGCTGGAAGGTTTCCGCCGTGTGACGGATGATCGACTGACGCATCTTCAGTGTTTCCTGAAGATCGACATGGCTTGCCATCGACGTATATTCGCCGTCGCGCAGCTTGATCACGCTCGGCACCTTCACGAAATCGACTCGCGCTCGATAATCGAAAGCGCCGGCGATCGTCGCGCCAGAAATGATCAGGACCTTCAGTCCACGATAGTTCTCGACAAGCGCATGCGCGATGGTCCGGCACCGTCTGAGGTGACCCAGACCGAAGGTGTCGTGGCTATACATGAGGATTCGAGCATCTTCTAAGCGCCGCTTCATGGGCAAAACCTCAGGACTGAAAGTCATTTTCGCGGGTTCTCTGCAAACGACGTCCGCGGCCGCTCTTCGAATTGCAATCCATTTCGGGGCCACGCTTTCCGCTATTTGTAGGGATCGGCCGCGTCGCGCAAGCCGTCTCCTAAAAAGTTGAACGCCAGAATGACCAAAATCACCGGCACCATCGGGAAAAGGAGCCAGGGATAAAATGCAATGACGCTGGCGCCGCGAGCTTCGGTCAAGAGAATGCCCCAGCTGGTGATCGGCGGGCGAAGGCCGAGGCCCAGGAAGCTCAGCGCGGTTTCGCCGAGAATCATGCTGGGGATCGAAATCGTCGCCGTCGCGATCAGATGCGACATGAAACCGGGCACAAGATGCCTGCCGATGACGCGGGGCGAGCTCGCACCCATCAACTGTGCAGCAAGAACATAGTCTTCTTCTCGCAAAGACAAGAGCTTGGAGCGGACGGCTCGTGCCAGCCCCGTCCAGTCGAGAATACCGAGAATGATGGTGATGCCGAAGTAGATCAGGATGGGGCTCCAGCTCACCGGCATGATCGCCGCAAGCGCCATCCATAGCGGCAGGCTCGGCAGCGATTGCAGCACTTCGATGACGCGCTGGACCAGTAGATCGAAGATGCCGCCATGATATCCGGCGAGGCCGCCGATGACGATCCCGAGCACGAAGCTGATGGCGATGCCGATCAATCCGATCGTCAGGGAGATGCGTGCGCCGTAGATGATCCGGGACAATACGTCGCGGCCCAGGCGGTCGGTGCCGAGCAGGTACATTTGTCCGCCGACGGCGGGGCAGACCAGATGGACATCCGAATCCACCAGGCCCCAGAAGCGATAGGGGTCACCACGGCAGAAGAAACGGATCGGCTGAACATCCTTAGAGTTTTCGGTATAGACCCGCCGCAGCGTATCGAGATCGAGCGTCATCGCGCGGCCATAGACGAACGGGCCGACGAACTTGCCCTGGTCGAAAAGATGGATCGCCTGTGGCGGCGAGTGGATATATTCGACATTGCGGGTATGCAGACCGTACGGCGCCAGAAACTCCGAAATCAGGATCGTGCCGTAGAGTAGGATCAGGAAGATGCCGGAGGCAAGCGCAAGCTTGTGCCGCTTGAATTTCCACCACATCAGCCGCTTTTGCGAGGCCTGGTAGTAGCGTGCCTGACCGGCGGACATGGCTTCGAACTGATCCGGATCGAAGGCGGCGGTCGAAACGTAGTGCTCCAATGGGGCGCCGGGGCGCGGCAGGGGTGCGGTCACTTTGTGCTCCTGCCTTGCAAGCGGATACGTGGATCGAGGAAGCCGAGAGCGATATCGGAGATCAGCACGCCGATGACGTTCAGGAAGGCGAGGAACATCAGGAACGAGCCGGCGAGATACATGTCCTGGCTCTGCAACGCCTTGATCAGCATCGGCCCGGTTGTCTCCAGCGACAGCACAATGGCGGTGATTTCCGCGCCGGAAATGATCGACGGCAGGATGGAGCCGATGTCGGCAACGAAAAAGTTCAGCGCCATGCGCAATGGATATTTCACCAGCGCCTTCAGGGGATGCAGCCCCTTGGCGCGGGCGGTGATGACATATTGCTTCTGCATCTCGTCGAGCAGATTGGCGCGCAGGCGGCGGATCATGCCGGCCGTACCCGCCGTGCCGACGATGATGACCGGAATCCACAGATGCGACAGGATCGAGCGCGCCTTTTCCCAGCTCATCGGCTGCGAGAGGTATTTCTGGTCCATCAGGTGGCCGATCGAGACGCCGAACCAGACATTGGCGAAATACATCAGGATCAGCGCCAGCATGAAGTTCGGAATGGCGATGCCGAGCAGCCCCAGGAACGTCAGGCCATAATCGCCCCAGCTATACTGATGGGTGGCGGAATAGATACCGATGGGGAAAGCGATCAGCCAGGTCAGCAGGATCGTCGTCATCGAGACGAGGATCGTCAGCCACAGCCTGTCGCCGACGACTTCGGAAACCGGTAACTGATATTCGAAAGAATAGCCGAAATCGCCATGCAGCATGCCCGCGGCCCAATAGACATATTGCAGGGCCATGGGTTTATCGAGCCCGTATTCGTGGCGAAGGGCCTCGATTTCCTGCAGGTTGGCGCTTTCGCCCTGGGCGCGAAGTTCGGCGATCTGGCTTTCGAAGAAATCGCCTGGTGGTAGCTGGATGATGGTGAAGACCAGCATCGAGATAACGATCAGCGTCGGAACCATCACCGCAATGCGCCAGAGGATATACTTAAGCATGCGCCGGATCCTCCTTCAGCCAGAAGGTATCGGGCATGTAGACGCCGAGATAGCAGGTTGGATCGAAGCCGTAGAGCGCTTTCTCCGGCACGTTCTGCAGGCGCGAGGCATGCAGGATCGGCTGCATCGTGCCGTTGATCAGGCCGATGGAGAAGACCTGCTCGGAATAGATCGACAGCATCTTATGCCATATTTCGGCGCGCTCGAAGGAAGAGGCCGCCTTTCCCCATTCACCAAGAAGCCTGACCAGCTCCGCCGCCTCCGGCACATCAGGCGCGACGCCCTGTGTCTGGCGGGAAAGATAATACATGCCCCAAAGAGGCCATTGCATCTGATCGTCCATCGTCGGTGCGAGCTGGCCGGGATTCATGTCGGCGGTGGCCACTCCGTTGTCGAGGCCATACCAGATCGACATCATGATGCGGCCGCCCATGGCGCGGCTGCGGAAGATGTCGCGTTGCGAGACCCGGGTGAAGAGCGCGATGCCGACCTTGCGCCAATGATCGGTGATCAATTCCAGCACATCGGTGTCGAGCGTGCTTTCGCCCGGTGTCTCGACCGTGATCTCCGCCCGCCGGCCATCCGGCAGCAGGCGGATGCCGTCCTCGTCGCGCTTGTCGAGACCGGCGGCATCAAGCAGCGCATTGGCCTGATCCGTATCATGCGCAATCCATGCGGCGGCATATTCCGGCTTGTAGAGCGGGCTTTCCGGCAGCACCGTGTCGGCGCTTTCGGTGCCCAGACCATAGAAGACCGCCATATTGATCTCGTGCCGGTCGATCGCCAGCGATAGCGCCCGGCGCACGCGTACGTCGCGCAAGACCTCGCGCCAGACGGGATCGGCGCTGTTGAGGTTCGGCAGCAGAGCGACGCGTGAACCGCGCGTCAATTTCCAGAGATTGACCTTGATCTTGCTTGGATCGCGCTTTTCCGCCTCCTTCAGGAAGGTATAGTCATTGAAGTCGAGGCCTGTCGCTTGCAGGTCGCTTTCGCCGGCGCCGGTCTTGGCCGCGATGATCGCCGCTGAGCTGATACTCAGAACGAAACGGTCGACATAAGGCAGTTGCAGGCCATTTTCGTCGACGCGGTGGAAATAGGGATTGCGTTCGAAAACGAATTGCTCCGCCGGCGGCGCGGTCGTGTTGCGCCAAGGATCAAGCACGGGCAGCTTGGGATTTTCCGGCCTGTAGGCGCGGCCTTTCTTGATGTGCATGTCCTGCCATTTGCGCACACGGGATTCCTGCATCAGCGAGGCAAGCCGGATACTGTCCTGATATTTCTTGTGGAATTGCTTCAGGTAATGCGCCGGGCCGGAGATGATCAGCGGCTGGGGTGCGGCCAGGCTTGGCAGGAAATCCGGATTGGGCTCATCCCAGGAATAGCGCACCGTCAACTCGTCGAGCACCTCGAAGCGCGGCAGGCTGCCATGCGGGCGCAGCTCCAGCGCACCGCCGCCCGGCGTCAGCTCCTTGTTGAGAATGACGTCTTCCCACCAATAGCGGAAATCATCCGAGGTAAAGGGTCGGCCGTCCGACCACTTATGCCCCTTGCGCAGCTTGAAAGTGAAAACGCAATCATTGAGAGCGGAGTAAGATTCGAGAATATCAGGCTGCAGCGTCAAGGTCCGGTCATAGCCGACAAGGCGGGCATAACCGTAGATCGTCATGAAACGAATATCGTTCTGGCTGCCGATGATCGTGCGTACCGTGCCGCCATAATGGCCGGGCGCGCGGCCCAGCGCCTTGACGTTGACGACACGCGGAAATTTCGGCAGGCGCTTGACGAGCGGCGGCATCTGGCCGGAGCGGAGCCAGTCCGCCAGATAATCCGGCTCGTTGTCGACTTCCGCGGCCAGGGCAGGGAATGGCAAAACGCTGGAGGCCATCAGGCCAAGGAAGGTTCGACGGGTTACCACGCGCGCAATTCCTGAACATCGGCGCCGCGGCGAGCGCGCACGAAATGACCGCCGCCAAGATCGGCATAGGTGAGGTCGCCGCCGTCTTCTTCCGCAAAATGCGGCCCCCAACTCTGCTTGGCGGCCGGACCTTCGCTGTTCAGCGCCGAGAAATCAAGCGGCCGGTCGAGGTCGGGGAAGGGGACGGCGGCCAGCAGCGAGCGTGTATAGGGATGGACCGGATCGCGAAGAATAATTTCGCGCGGCGCGATTTCGACAATGCGGCCGCGGGCCATGACGGCGATACGGTCCGCCATGTAGTCGACGACGGCGAGATTGTGCGAAATGAAGAGATAGGTGAGGCCAAGTTCTTTCTGCAAATCCTTGAGAAGATTGAGGATCTGTGCCTGTACGGAGACATCGAGCGCCGAGACGGGCTCGTCGAGGATCAGGAGCTTCGGCCCGAGCGCCAGAGCGCGGGCAATGCCGATGCGCTGACGCTGGCCGCCGGAAAAGCTATGGGGATAGCGGCTCAGATAGTGCTGGTCGAGCCCGATCGCCTGCATCAGCCCCTTGACCTTCTCCTTGCGCTCGTCGCTGTCTCCATGCCGATGGATTTCCAGAGGCTCGCTCAGGATATTGCGAATCGTCATGCGTGGCGACAAGGAGGAAACCGGATCCTGGAACACCATCTGGATCTTCGTGCGCAAATCCATGAGTTCGTCGCCCTTGACGGCCAGCACGTCGATCTTGCCGTCGCCATCGTCGAAGCTGACTGAACCGCTGTCGGCGCTGACGGCGCGCATCAGGATCTTGCTGACCGTCGTCTTGCCGCAGCCGCTTTCACCGACGAGCCCCAGACATTCGCCACGGCGGATATCGAAGCTGACATCGTCGACGGCGCGGAACCTCGTCCCCTCCCGGCGACCGAACAACCCACCGCCCTTGGAGGTATAGGTCTTGACGAGATTGCGGACCGTAAGCAGCACGTCCGGCGCCGCCGTGGCGTTGGTATTGGCTTTGGCGATTTTCTTCTTGCCCGAGAAGGTGCCGAGATTGACCGGCACATCACGCAGCGATTTCAGCCGCTCGCCCGGCTTCATGTCGAAATGTGGCACCGCCGACATCAGCGCCTTCAGATAACGATGTTGCGGCTTGCGGAAGATGGTCTCGACCGGCCCGGCTTCCATGATCTCGCCGTGATAGATGACCACGACTTCATCGGCCATGTTGGCGACGACGCCGAGATCATGGGTGATCAGCAGCATGGCCATGTTGAATTTCTGCTGCAGGCCGCGTAGCAGGCCGAGGATCTGTGCCTGGATGGTGACGTCGAGCGCCGTCGTCGGCTCATCGGCGATCAACAGCGCCGGATTGCAGATCAGCGCCATGGCGATCATCGCGCGCTGCCGCATGCCGCCCGACAGCTCGAACGGATACATGTCGAAGGTGCGGTGAGGATTCTGAAAACCGACGAGACTGAGCATCTCCTCGGTCTTTTCGCGCTGCTCGGCCTTGCTGAGGGCAGGGTTGTGGATGCGCAGGGCTTCGCTGACCTGGTTGCCGACCGTATGCAGCGGCGACAGCGAGGTCATCGGCTCCTGAAAAATGTTGGCCATGCGTGCGCCGCGCATCTGGCGGATGGCGATGCCGTCGCGCGGCAGTTGCAGAATGTCGGTGGTCTGGCCGTCGAGCGGATCGGTAAACAGAATACGGCCGCTCGCCTGCGCGGGCGTCGGCAGGATGCCCATGATCGACTGGCTGATGATCGACTTGCCGGAGCCGGATTCGCCGACCAGTGCCGTCACCTTGCCGGGGAGGACCCGCAGGTTGGCGTTTTTCACCACGCGCAACTTGTCCCCGTAAATCGAGAACGAGACGTCGAGGTTCTCGATACGCAATAAATCAGTCCCTGACGTCATGCCTGTGTAGTCCCGATTGCACGACCTTATACGGCCCCATTCGGCACACTAACGTAGGCCATAACGGGTGTCCAGTTGGTCAAAGCAAGACCTGAACAGTAAAAAAACTGTCATTCTTCCAATGATCTATCGGGAAATGCTTAACTAAGCATGCCTTATTATCATTGAATAAATTTTTCGACTTGCGGGCGGTTTTCGAACTTCTTGGCATCCCGGTGCAGTAGAATGACCTGTTCGGCCTCCGATAGGCCATCGATGGCCGCATCGTCAAAGACTTCCGTCGTACCGTTGAGCACGGCGTTAGCCTTTGGATGCACGACCGTGAAACGCTGCCGGACGCCGCGCAGCCGCTCTTCCCCGAGCGTCACCCATTCGCTGCCGGTGTAGCCGGAGAAAGCCTGGCTCGCGACCACTTCCGTCGAATATTTCTTGGTCAGCGACTGTAGCCGCTGCACCTCGTTGACGGCAGCGCCAAAGGCCGAGAAGGTCAGCCGGTCCTTCAGCCCGACATTGCCGAACATAACGTTGCCGACATGGAGCCCGATGCCGTAGCGGACTTCGCTCAGGCCGCGCGTCTGGCGATCCTTGTTCAACGCCGTAACCCGGCTCTGCGCCTGGAAAACGGCCGATAGCGCCGCCTCGCAGGCGACCTTGGAGGGATCTTTGTGCCGGCCGCAGGGGTAGACGGCAAGAAAGCCGTCGCCAAGGAAGCTCAAAATCTCGCCGCCGTTGCGGTTGAACGGTGCGGCGATGGCGTCGAAGAACTCGTTCAGCGTATCGATATAGGCTTGGCGGCCTTCCTTCTCGGCATACACGGTCGATTGCCGCATGTCGCCCATGACGAGGGCGGCGCGGATCGTCTCGCCATCACCGCGGCGGACCTGGCCGTTCAGCACGCGCTTGCCGGCGTCGCCGCCGAGATAGGTGGTCAGCATATTGTTGGCGAGCTTGCCGAGAACCGCCACCTTGGCGGCCATCGACAGGTGGTTCTGCATACGCATCAGCGCGCCGATCATTTCCTCGCTGAAGCCGCTGATGCTGTCAGTCGACCAGGAGCCCATCATTCCCTGGGCCGAACCGGCACCGAAGGTTTGCACGAAGGCGATGTAGTCGGTGATCTTCTCCTCGCGCAAATCCTTGAAGACCGGGAATTCCAGCGGCCCGTCGACATCGATCCGTCGGCGCAGATGCAGGAGATTGTTCGAGAGCAGATAATAATAGGGGCTCTGCACGAAGCGTTCCGGCTTGTCGTCCATGTGCCGGTAGCCCTCGATCGTCAACCCGCCGGCCCGCCGCCAGGTGAAGCCGAGCGCGTCATAGAGCGGATGGAGCATAGAAAAGGTCAGGTGCACGCGGGCGATCGGCAGGCCGGAAGCCGCCATCCGTTCGCAGAAACCGCGAACGATGGTCTCCAGGTCTTCGCCGGTCAGCGCTGCCTGGGTCAGCCATTCCGCGACCTTGTCCAGAAAAATATCGGAAACACTCGAATGAACTGTCATCGTCCCCACGGCCTATCCTTGCGATCAAAAAGATGCTCATCCGACAACGCACCACCGACCGTATCACATATAGCCGTGGCGGCGATGTCGTTTCCAAGCCTAGTGGCGCAGGTTGGATGAGCGGAACATGCGACTGGCGGCGGCACATTCCCCTCGAAATTGCGAATTGCGCCGACGCCGTGAAAAGGTTTCCTCGCGCCTTCTACGCATCCTGGCGGACATATGGCGCATTGGAAAAGAGGGCCGGCAAGTCTGCCGACTCTCGTTTTGTTCTCTTTCAGATAAGGTTCTCATCTCGCTGAAACAATGGTCAGAAATGACGAGGCCTGAGAAAAAACAGTACTCGGCCAAAATCGTCACGGCATGCCGGGTGACGGCAAGGTCGCAGCCTCGTCGGTCTGCAGCTTGTCCCGCAATGCCATTGCCGCCATCGCATAACCGCCGCTGGCGCCGTCGATGAAGTGCATATGGTCGCGCATCAGCGGTGTCGGCACGAAACAGGTCATGAGCGCGCTGTCCTGCCGATGCAGCCCATAACGGCACACGCCCTCCGCCTCGGCCGCGCGCAGCCGCGCTTCGATGCGAGAGAAACGTGCAGCGTCGACATCGATGGTCATCTTCAGGCCGTCGTCGAATTTGCGGAAATCGGAATTAGCGGCGAGGTCGCGCCGATAAATTTTGGCATCGAAGGTCGCCGTGCGGATGCCCAACTTGTCGAGGATGCAGACGAGAACGATCTGTGCGCCGATCGCAAGTTTGCGCCGCCAGCGATTAGCGTTCGGCCCCGTCGCCCGCGCCTCCATTTCTGCTCCCAGGAAGTTAAGCACCGGCTTCGGTCCCTCGACGGGTACGGGATGACCATCGCGGTTCTGCTCTATGGAAATGGCGATGATATCTGCAACAAGGCGCCGAAATTCCGGGCCGCTGCCTGCTTGATCGGGAACGGCGATGATCGAGACGATCTCGCCATTATGGGCCTTGATCGGATTCCATCGGCAGGAAAGGCCGGTCAGGTCCGGCCGCGTCTCCGGTGCTGCCGCTTCGACGGCAAAGCGTCCGGCCTTCATCTGCCTTTCCGCCCAGCTCGCACCACCGCCGGCGAGCATGGCGTAGGACACGAAATCGCTGGGGCTGAAGCGGGCGACCCGTACGTCCAGTCCTTCGGCGCGGACATCCGCCATGGGCACCAGCGCGGTGCGCAGGTTGAGTTGCAACTCCTCCGTCACCCAGGTCCGCACCGCCGAGAGCGCCTCCCGCACGCGCGCTTCGCCGGAGCGAGGAATGGCGACCAGAGCGCCGTCGCCGCCGAAGACGAAGGGATAATCGCCCTTGTCCAGCGCGTTGAGCACGGCGGAAATCACGCTGGCGCCGGCCATGTTGACGGATTTGTAGTGGCCAGAAGCGATCGCATTGGTCGAGCTGACGATATCGGCCACCGCCAGTAACCAGTCATCCGGAAGCGGCCGGTAATTGTCGCTGTCCGTCACGCCCTCGAAATCGGTGAAAACCGGTAATGCACGGAAGAAATCGTCGTTCGGATCGGTCATGACACATCTCCCTTACATGCGCGCCGCAACAACCTATCCCTATAGTAATCGCATCGAAAAACCAGCGGGCGGTCGACGCGGCGACATGCGCCATGCTACTCCGGCTGCGGGAGAGACACCACGATGCCAAGGACAAGACATATACGATGAGCCGCCTGGATAGTTTCATCCGCCGCCTGACCGCGCAACGCGACATCCTCAACGGAATTGCAGATGAGGTTAAAACACTCGACGGTCCCGTGCTGGAGCTCGGGCTCGGCAATGGTCGTACCTTCGATCACCTGCGCGAGCTTTTCCCCGACCGCCGCATCGTCGCTTTTGACCGCGCCGCCAATGCTTACGGCCCTTCGATGCCGGAAGCGGGTAATCTCGTACTCGGCGAGATCAAGGATACCGCGAGGGATTTCATCGGGATCGGCGCCTCGCTTGCCCATGCCGATATCGGCACCGGCTATGAGGAGAAGGACGCGGTGACCCTGACCTGGCTGCCCGAGATCATGGTGGGCGTGCTGGCTCCACGCGGTATCGCCGTCAGCGGTCTGTCCCTCGATCATCCCGATCTCGAGCCATTGCCTTTGCCACCGGGCGTGAAGGCGGGACGCTATTTCATCTATCGGCGCCGATAGGCGCTAGCGCAAAAAGAGGACGTCGAACTGCTCGCCTCCGGTCGGCAGGTCGGCGACCTTCATCGGCACGGTGCGATCCTCGAAAAAAGCGAGGCATTCTGTATAGTAGCCGGAGAGATCGACGATGAAGGCGGATGTCTGTTCCTTACCGTAAAAGGCCGGTGTGAACTCCATGTAGAGCGGCACCCTGAGGGCCATCAGCGCCTGCATGGACCTGACGGCAACGGGCTCGTAGCCCTCGATATCCATCCAGATCAGCCCGACATCGACTGGTTCGACGCCGGCCTCGCCGAGAATATCGGCGACAGGCCGCACCGGCACGGAAATCTTCTCGTCGCTCGGGCTTTGGCGCAAGGCGCTGCTTTTGCCATGGTTCTTGTGGTTCAGGTAGAAATCGAGCTGTCCATCGCGGTCGCCGGCGGCACAGTTGACGGCGGTCACCCGATCCTGAAACCCGTTATCGGTGATATTGACCGACAGGAGCCGGAAATTGCGCGGGTCGGGCTCGACGGTGACGATGCGGCGATAGGCGCCGCTGAGCGCGAAGTAGCAGGTCTGCGTGCCGATATTGCCGCCAAGTTCGAGCAGCACCGTCCCCTTGCGCAGCAGGCCGCGCTCGCGCAGCACCGTCAGCAGCCGGTCGACATGGTCGCGCTCGAAATGCCCTTTGCGGAACACCTTGCGGCCGATGTAATCGGTCGGCGAGAAGCTCATGACATGATCGCCGCAATCCACCGTCATGGTCTGCACGCGCGGCCCGATGGCGCTGATCAGGATATCGCGGCCGAGGCGGGTGTCGAACAGGCGTGTGGCGACGCGATCCCTGGTCTTGCGAAGGGTACGCTTCCAGAATTTAACGGTCAGAATCTTACGGTCGAACATCTGGCGCCATCCCTACACGCCTGAACGGTCTATGCAAAGCGGGCACTTTCGTCCTTCCGAACGATATAGACGCGCAGAGGCTCGCCGCGGCCGCGAACGGCGATCTCCCGGCTTTCGATGCCGGCGATATCGACGCCGGAGAGGCCCGCCACCGGTTCGGAGAAGACAAGCGTGCGGTTGAATTCCTTGGCGACGCTTTCGAGACGGCTTGCAACGTTGACCGTATCGCCGATCGCCGTCACGTTCTTGACGTTGCCATAGCCCATCGAACCGACCACCGCCGAGCCGGTATGCAGGCCGATGGCGATTTCGAGTGGCGCCGCGAGGTCATCGGCCAGTTCCGCGCTCAACTTGTCGATTTCCCGGACAATTTCCGCCGCCGCCTTCAGCGCCTGCCGGTTGGCTTCCTTCGGCGTGGTGCGCAGGCCGAACAGCGCCATGGCGCCGTCACCGATGAACTTGTCCATCCGTCCGCCATTCTCCTCGACGATGCGGCCGACGATGGCAAAGTAACGGTTGAGCAGAAAGACGATGTCGAAGGGCAGGCGTGCCTCGGTGAGCGCGGTGAAATGGCGCAGGTCGCAAAAAAAGACGACGATCTCGCGCTCGCGCCCGGGGCTTGCCGTCTGGCTGTAGACGGGAATGGCCGCCTCCGCCATCGGCGTCAGTAGCGGCACGACGCTGATGTTTCCCGTCGGGCGCAATTGGCAGGCGAGGCGGACATCCGGCGTGGCGCCGATCCGGTTCAGTGTCTTTTGCTCCAGCCCTTCGGGTGGTGGCAGATTGTCCGCGCCCTCGATGATCTGGACGCGGCAGGTGGAACATTGTCCCTTGCCGCCGCAGACGGAATAATGCGGGATGCCGCCAAGGCGGCTTGCTTCGAGCACGGTAAAGCCGCGCGGCGCATGCACGACTTCGCCGCCCGCATAGCGGATCGCCACCTGATGCTGCCGCTCGCGCAGTCTTCGATGGGTGCGGAAGGCGAAGAGGCTGAGGATCGACATGCTGAACGCGCCATAAAAGCCGGCGCGATACGGCCATAGGGTAATGCTTACCTGGCTGCCCGGTAAGGAGCCGGCTTCGCCTAGGCTGCGCACATCGCTGTAGTAGCCGCCTCGAAGACCTCGCTCGTCATCCTGTACCGCCTCGTGCGATACCGTCTTTCCCATCGCGGCGAACCCGAGCAGGGCGAGAACCGGCAGGGTGATGGCGAAGGACAGCATGACCGGTGCGATGGCCGTGTACCAGGCGCGATAGCGCAGCCAGAAATGAATGCCGATGCAGCCATGGAGCCAAACAAGCAGCAGCACGATCGACTGGCGCAGGCCGTTGAGTGGTGAAGTGACCCAGAGGCCGCGAACGATGGCGCGGTAATTGTCGTGATAGCCATAGATCTCATGAACGATGCGGGTGGCGATGATGTGGTCGATCAACAGCAGGGGCACCAGCAAGCCGGTAACGATCTGGAAAGCCTCGCCCGCCGGCATGACCAGCGTGCGGCGCCTGTAGAGCATGCGCAGGACGAGGAGGATATGGACGATCAATGCACCGTAGAAAAGAACGGTGCCAACCGGGTTGCGCCAGATCGCCATGAACCAATGCTGCGCCTCGGTGGCAGCGCTGAGCGAGATCAATCCGAGGGAGTGATTGGCCAGATGCATGATCACGAAAACGAAGATGATCAAACCGGAGCCAAGCCGGAATTTGCGCACGAGACGATCGGATATGATGGGTTTTCTTGCCTCTGTGGTCATCAAATCCAATTTACATTGCCCGTTCACAAGGGAACGGAAAACAGTTATCGCCTAATCATCTAGCTGCAATGCCGCATGCTGTCGAGAATGCGGTCGTTGAAGCCAGGGCCTTAATTGTCAAGCAACCCGCCGGAATTCGGGCGTCTCCCGTCACATTTTCGGGCCAAACTATCACTTAATCGTCAACTATTGGCCCGTGCCATGAAGATCGCTTTCTACGCCCCTCTGAAATCGCCCAACCATCCGGTGCCGTCTGGCGACCGGCTAATGGCGCGGATGATCATCGCGGCCTTCGAAATGGCAGGACACCAGGTCGAACTGGCCTCCGAACTGCGCAGTTTCACGCCGACGCCGGAGGCGGGGCCACGCGCCGAAATCGCCCGGAAAGCGGAAGCGGAAATCGACAGGCTGCTGGAAAAATGGCGCGGCGAGACTGCGCCGGACCTCTGGTTCACTTACCATCCCTATTACAAGACGCCCGACATGATCGGTTCCAAGGTCGCGGCGAGCCTCGGGATCGCCTATGTCACCGCCGAGGCTTCCTATGGCAGGCGGCATGACGATAATGGCTGGGGCGACAACCAGCGCCTCGTTGCCGACGCCGTACGGCAGGCCGCTGTCAATCTGTGCTTTACCGAGCGCGATCGGATCGGCCTTGCCGACGCCATCCCAGAGGGGCGATACGAGCGCTTTCTGCCGTTCATCGACACCGCGCATTTCGGACCTCTGGCCGCTGAGCCTGCGCCGCATCGGCTGGTCACCGTTGCGATGTTGCGCCGTGGCGACAAATTCGACAGTTATGTGATGCTCGCCCAGGCACTGGAGCTGATTTCCGATCGGGACTGGACACTGACCGTCATCGGCGATGGACCGATGCGGGCGGAGGTGCGAGCGCTGTTTGCCGGTTTTGATAGCGACCGCATCACCTGGCTCGGGGAACGTACAGCACCGGAGATCGTGGAGCAGTTGCGGGCAGGGGGCATCTATGTCTGGCCCGGCTGCGGCGAAGCCTATGGTCTCGCCTATCTTGAGGCGCAGGCGGCAGGCCTGCCGGTCGTGGCGCAAGCAACCGCCGGCGTACCGGAAGTGGTGATGAATGGGGTAACGGGAATTCTGACGCCCGAAGGCGATCTGAGAGCCTATGCCGATGCAATCGCACGGTTGCTAGACGACGAACAGGGACGGCAAGCGATGGCCAAGGCGGCCCATCGTTTCGTTCACGAGGAGAGGTCCTTGACCGCGGCCTCGAAACGACTTGAGACCATTCTGCGGAAATATCTGGGAGACACCTATTATGCGAGATAGAGCTGAATGGCAGCCCCTGCGCGATGAGTTGCAGCGCTGGGCCGAGGCCGGGCGAAAGGCGAAGTTATGGTTCCGCGACGACGACGCCATCGAGCCGACCGCCGCCCTCGACCAGTTGCTGGCACTCTCGGACAAATACGATGTTCCCATGGCTCTGGCCGTCATTCCCGAACCTACCGGCAAGCCGCTCGCCAAGCGCCTGGCGCGCCAGGAAGCGGTGACCGTCACTGTCCATGGCTGGACGCATCGCAACTATGCGCCTGATGAGGCGAAGAAGCAGGAGCTCGGCCTGCATCGCCCGCAGGCGATCGTGCTCGACGAACTCCGCCGTGGTTTCGATAAGCTCAGAGAGCTTTACCCCCGGCAATTCGCGCCGATGCTGGTGCCGCCGTGGAACCGCATCGACAAGGCGCTGCTGCCGGAGCTTGCCCCCTTCGGCTATCGCGCCGTTTCCGTCTACGGGCTGGCAAAGCCGCGGCCAATCGCCCTGGTCAACACCCATGTTGATATCATGGACTGGCACGGCACGCGCGGCGGGCGTCCGCATGGGGAACTGGTGGAGGTTTTGGTCGGCGAGCTCAAAAACCGCTTCGGCGGCAATGACGAGCCGATCGGCATCCTCACGCATCACCTCGTCCATGATGCGCTCGCCTGGGATTTCATCGACACGCTATTTCAGGAAACGGCCGGCCATGCCGCCATCGACTGGCGTCCGGTCGGCGATTTCGTGGCTTAAAGCTCGAGCATCTGGCGGTCGAAAGCGGCAAAGGCGCCGGGGAAGCTTTCGCGCGCATCGCGCTGCATATCGTCCAGGTCCTTGTCCGTGCGCCATTGCGCATGGTGGAAAAGCGCAAGGCGCTTCGCACCCGCCTTTTTCGCCAATCTGACACCTTCCTGCCAGGTGGAATGTCCGAAGCCTTGATGCTTCGACATCTCCGCCTCGGTGTAGGTCGTATCATAGACAGCGAGATCGGCCCCGGCCATCAGTGAAAGGGCGGCTTCGTCCATATGGCCGTTCACATGCTCGGTATCGTAGACCAGCGCGATGATCCGGCCGCCCCATTCGATCCGGTAACCAATGCAGCCACCCGGATGGTTGAGTTTTGCGGTGTGGATGACAATGCCCGGGTGCGGTTTCAGCGTGTCGCCGGCCGCAAAATCACGGAAACCCATGGTGGCGCGACAGATATCCGGCTCCACCGGAAACCAGGGCGGCCGCATGAACTGGCCGATCAGTTGCCGCGTCGTCGTTTTGCCCGCGAGGTGGCCCGACCAGAGATCGACGCTGACCCCGGGATCGTAGATAGGCTTGAAGAAGGGCAGGCCGATCATGTGGTCGTAATGCGAGTGGGTGAAGAAGATATCGACCTCGTGCACGCCATCTTTGGCGAGCGACGATGCCGCTTCCCGCGCTCCGGTTCCGGCGTCAAAAATAATGCGCCTGCCGTCATGCCGTAACTCGATGCAGGACGTATTCCCGCCGTAACGCTCGAATTCCGGTCCCGATACAGGGATACTTCCCCGTACACCCCAGAATCTAAGCTCGAAACTATCGTTTTTCATAGAAGTTTTGACACCATTCCCCTTTCCGTCAACGTAAGCACACTTTTCCTACCGTGCGAAGCCAGCAATTTTCACAAAAGTCACGCTGCTGTGAAAACAAAATCCCGTCGTTTCATTGGCGCGAGTGCTCGGCTGACGTTCAACAACAGATCGCACTGATTTAATATAGGTACGCGGAGGCGGAATAGATAATCTTTCGAGAGCCAAGTATGGCCTCGAAGAAGAAGGGCATCAGGTGCCTTTAAAAACGATTACAAGGTCGCGGCCGACCGGGCTGCCTGCTCGTAATAGCCCGACAGCGTCCTCAGATGCGACGCGATCCGAGAAAGATCGTCCTGCGACAGGCCGGAGACCTTGGTCGCCTCGACCAGCAGCCGCTCGCGGATTTCGGAATAGCGTGTGAGCGCCTCCAGGCCCCTGTCGGTCACCTGGATCTGTTTTTCCTTGCCACTCTTGCCGGTCTTGACGAGGCCGGCGGCCTCCAGCTTTTTCACGGCGTAGTTGGCGACATGCGTGTCCTCGATGTCGAGCACGAGGCAGAGATCGGAGAGTGTCTTCGGCCGGTCCCTGTGCCGTACCGAATGAATGATCAGGATCTCAATCGGCGAGAGGCCGGGCACGCCGGCCGCCGCCATACAACGCACCATCCAGCGATTGAACGCGTGCGAAAACAGGATCGATCCGTATTCGAGCTCGGAGAGGGCCGGAGAGGTGCCGACCGCCAGATGGGCGGACGACACGATCAGGTCACGCGGAGATTTTGGTTCTTTCGACTTGTCCAAAGAGCGCTCCTATAGGTCTTTCTTGCCGTAGCCGCCGCCGGTCGGCGTGACCACAGTGAAGGCCTCGCCCGTTTCCAGCACCGTATGGGCGGAGCCGATTAGTTCCTCGATCGCGCCGTCGTTGCGCCGGACATAATTGCGCCCGGTCTGGCCTGGCTCACCGCCGTTGACGCCGAAGGGTGCGACGCGACGATGGCCGGAGAGCACCGCGAATTCCAGTTTTTCCCGGGTGCGGATGGTGCGCTGCGTACCATCGCCGGCATTCCACTGTCCGCGTCCGCCGGAATTCGGGCGGATGTGGAAGTCTTCCAGTACCACGGGGAAGCGGGTTTCGAGGATTTCCGGGTCGGTCAGGCGCGAATTGGTCATGTGCGTATGAACTGCATCGGCCCCGCTAAAGCCGGGGCCGGCGGGCGCGCCGGAGCAGATCGTCTCGTAATATTGGTAAACTTCATTGCCGAAGGTGAGATTGTTCATCGTCCCTTGGGCGGCGGCAAGCGTGCCGACCGCGCCGAACAGGCAGTTGGTGACAGCCTGGCTCACTTCGACATTGCCGGCAACGACGGCGGCCGGATACCTGGGCGTCAGCATCGTACCTTCGGGAATGATGATCCGGACCGGCCTCAGGCAGCCAGCATTCATCGGGATATCGGCCTCGACCAGAACGCGGAAGACATAGAGCACGGCAGCGCGGGTAACCGGCTGCGGAGCGTTGAAATTGTCGGCGCGCTGCTCGGAGGTGCCGGTGAAGTCCACCGTTGCCTCGCGCTTATCCCTGTCGATCGAAATCTTGACGACGATCTTGCAGCCCTGATCCATCTCATAGCTGAATTCGCCATCGGGCAAGCGGTCGAGGACGCGGCGCACGCTTTCGGCGGCATTATCCTGCACATGGCCCATATAGGCGTCGACCACATCTTCGCCGAAGTGGACGATCATCTTCTTCAGCTCAGAGACGCCCTTTTCATTGGCGGCGACCTGCGCCTTCAGATCGTTGACGTTCTGCGCCAGCTGCCGCACGGGATAACGCGCGCCAAGCAACAGCGATGACAATTCCGCTTCGCGGAAACGGCCACGATCGAGCAGCTTGAAATTGTCGATATAGACGCCTTCCTCCTCGATATGGGTGGCAAGCGGTGACATCGATCCCGGCGAGATGCCGCCGATATCGGCGTGATGGCCACGGCTGGCGACCCAGAAGCGGATTTCCTTGCCGGCATCATCGAAGACCGGCGTGCAGACGGTGAGGTCCGGCAGGTGCGTGCCGCCGTTGTAAGGCGCGTTGATCAGGAAGACGTCGCCGGGATGGATGACCGGGTTCTCGCGGATGGCAGTCGCGACCGAGGCGTCCATGGAACCGAGATGCACCGGCATATGCGGCGCGTTGGCAACGAGATTGCCCTCGGCGTCGAAGACCGCGCAGGAAAAGTCCAGCCGCTCCTTGATATTGACCGAATAGGCGGTGTTTTGCAGCGTCACGCCCATCTGCTCGGCAATCGACATGAAGAGATTGTTGAAGATCTCCAGCATCACCGGATCGGCCTTGGTGCCGATGGCGGTGCGCTGTGGCAATGTCTTGATGCGGGTGAGAACGACGTGATCCTTCGCCGTCAGCTTCGCCTGCCAGCCGTCTTCGATGACGATGGTCTGGTTCGGCTCGATGATGATGGCCGGTCCGGTCACGGTCTGGCCGGGCAGGATCGCCTCGCGCAGCACGACGGCTGCGTCATGGCTTTCACCCTGGGAATGGAATGAGGTGCGGCGGGTAGCAGCGGCTTCGCCCTTGCCCGCCTCTTTCCGTTCGAGATCGATTTCGGCCGCTGCTCCCCCGATGGTCTCGACTTCGACAGCCTCGACCACCAGCGGCTTGTCCTCGGCGACGAAGCCGAAGCGGCGCTTGTGTAGCACTTCGAATTCTCCCCGCAGCCGCGCGGGATGGTCGAGCTCGGGAAAGGTCACTTCCACCGCCAGCATCGTGTCCGTGCCGGCATAGCGGATATGGGCGCGCTGGACGGTGCGGATGTCGGCCAGTGCCACGCCTTGGACTTCCAGTTCCGGCAGGCACTCGCTTTGCAGCTCCTTGCCCAGCACGGCGATGGCGGTCGGTGCTGTCGCATCGAGCGGCACGCCGAGTGCTTTCTGGCGCGTGGCGCGGATATCGGCAAGGCCCATGCCGTAGGCTGAAAGCAGGCCGGACATCGGATGCAGGAGGATGCTTTTCATGCCGAGCGCATCGGCAACCAGGCAGGCATGCTGGCCGCCGGCACCGCCGAAGCAGTTGAGGGCATAGCGCGTCACGTCATAGCCGCGCTGCACCGAAATCTTCTTGATCGCCTCGACCATATTGGCGACGGCAATGCGGATGAAGCCATCCGCTACTTCTTCCGGGCTGCGGCCGTCGCCGATCTTGGCTGCGAGGTCGGCAAATTTGCCGCGCACTCTCTCGACATCGAGCGGCTGATCCTGGTTCGGCCCGAAGATCGCCGGGAAGAATTCCGGCAGCAGCTTGCCGGTCATGACATTGGCGTCGGTGACCGCGAGCGGGCCGCCGTTGCGGTAGCAGGCGGGGCCGGGAAAGGCGCCTGCGGAATCCGGGCCGACGCGGAAGCGGTCGCCATCGAAATGCAGGATCGAGCCGCCACCGGCCGCGACCGTATGGATCAGCATCATCGGCGCGCGGACACGGACACCGGCGACTTCCGTCTCGAAAGCACGCTCGTATTCGCCATCGAAATGCGCCACATCCGTCGACGTCCCGCCCATGTCGAAGCCGATGACATTGCCGAAACCGGCCTGTTCGCCGGTCTTGGCGAGACCAACCACGCCGCCGGCCGGGCCGGAGAGAATGGCATCCTTGCCCTGGAACATATCGGCGGCCGTCAGACCGCCCGACGACATCATGAACATGACGCGCGCGCCTGTGCGGGCGATATCAAGCTCGTCGGAAACCTGACCGATGTAACGGCCGAGCACCGGCGATAGATAGGCATCCACCACAGTCGTATCGCCTCGGCCGACCAGCTTGATCAGCGGCGAGACCTCGTGGCTGACGGAGACCTGTTCGAAGCCGATAGTGCGGGCGATCCTGGCAACGGCTGCCTCGTGCGTGGGAAATTTATAGGCATGCATGAAGACGATGGCGACGGCGCGATAGCCCTTGGCGCGCAGGTCCCGCAGCGCGGCTTCCGCAGCCCGTTCGTCGAGAGCCTGCTCAATCGCGCCATCGGCCAGCACGCGCTCATCTAGCTCGACGACATCGTCGTAGAGCGCTTCCGGCTTGATGATCTCGGTCGCGAAGATCTTCTTGCGTTCCTGATAGCCGATGCGCAGCGCGTCGCGGAAGCCCTTGGTCGTCACCAGCGCCAGCCGCTCGCCTTTGCGCTCCAGCAGCGCATTGGTGGCGACTGTTGTGCCCATACGCACCTCGCCGATGAGGCCGGCCGGGATCGGCTCACCATTCGAGAGACCGAGATGCAGGCGAATGCCATAGACGGCAGCATCGCGATAGGCCTCGGGATTTTCCGACAGGACCTTGCGGGCATGCAGTTCTCCCGAGGGATCACGTCCCACGACGTCGGTGAAAGTACCGCCACGATCGATCCAGAAATCCCAATGACCCGCTACGCTGCCTGACAAGACTGCCTCCATCAAAATCGATCGAACATTCACCGATAAAATATCGATAAATCGTCGATGTTTTATCGTCAAGAGTGAATCGGAACTGGCCCCGGCAGGGGTAAATGCGACGCTTCGCGCCAAATCGGGATTAATGGTTTCCGCACGCACAGCGGAGATGATATCTGTGTTATGCTCCATCGATGAGAACCAGAGTTGAGAAGATGCGGGCATCCGCACACAATCCGATCCTGCATTCTCAACATCGAATTCTTAGCCAGATCATCGTCAAGACAATCCAGAAATGACCGCTTCACGTCCCTTTCTCGACTTTCCCGATCGCCTTGCGGACGGCCGCATGCCGCGCGCGGTGATCTTCGGAGCTGGTTACGGCAGCACCTATGCTGGCAAGGACAGCAGCGGCCATGCCTTGGCTGCCGACGCCATTCGCGCTGCGAGTCAGGACGATGCAGCGCTTGTCGAGCACTGGGATTTCGATCTCGGCGGCCCGCTGTTCGACGGCAAGCCAGCCTGCTGCATCGACGCCGGTGATGTCGAGACCATCATGCATGACAATGTCGGCAATCGGACCCGGATCGAGGTGAAGACACGCGAGATCCTGGCATTGCCGGCTGTGCCGATCCTGCTCGGCGGCGACTGTTCCGTGACCATTCCCTTCGCCGCCGGGTTTGCGGATCACGGGCCGGTCTGGATCCTGCAGATTGACGCCCATATCGACTGGCGCGACGAGGTGCATGGCGAGCGCCACGGTTATTCGAGCCCGATGCGCCGTGCGAGCGAGATGCCGCATGTCGCCGGCATCGTGCAGGTCGGCCTCCGTAGTGTCGGCAGCGCGCGCCTAACCGATATCGAAGCGGCGCGGCACTACGGCAGCCGGTTCGTGACCGCTCGCGAGGTTCATGCCCAAGGCGTCGAAGCCGCACTCCGGCATATTCCCGGGGGAGCGCGGGTCGTCGTCACTCTCGACTGTGATAGCCTCGATCCCAGTATCATGCCGGGCGTGGCGGCGCGGACACCCGGCGGTCTCACCTATACGCAGGTGATCGACTTGATTGCGGGCCTTGGCAGGCGGGCAAGGATCTCAGGGTTTGACCTTGTCGAACTCTATCCTCCCGCCGACATCGACGGTCTCTCGGCCCTGACCGCCGCTCGTCTTCTCGTCAATGTGATTGGCACCGTCGTCCGGCAGGTTTGAGCCCGGCTTTCCTCTTGTAAGCATGATAGCTCGGCAAAGTTCTATCCGCCGCCGGGAGGATGCTCCCATGCGTCCGGTGTCCGCGAAATCGCCTAGTGCAGACCGCCAACACCGAGCAGGCGTTCGACCGTCTCGTGATCCTCAGAAAGCGCACCCGGCGTTCCCTGCCAGGCAAGCCGGCCGCGTTCGAGGATGATCACCTGATCGGCGAAATCCAGGGCGCTCTGGATGCGCTGTTCGACTAGCAGGATGGTCATGTCGCCGGTCTTGGCGAGATTGGTGAAGGCGGTCATCAGCTCCTCGCAGATGACGGGGGCGAGACCCTCCAGTGGTTCATCAAGGAGCAGCACCGACGGACGGCCGAGAATGGTGCGGGCGGTCGACAGCATCTGCTGTTCGCCGCCGGAAAGCTGGTTGCCGAGGTTCTTGCGCCGCTCCTTGAGACGCGGAAACATGTCGTAGGCTTCCTGCAGCGCGGTCTTGGGGCGGCCTTTCAAACCGACGGAGAGATTTTCCTCCACCGTCAGCGTCGGAAAGACATCGCGGGTCTGCGGCACGTAGCCGAGACCTCGATGCGCTCGCCGGGCGCTCGGCAGGCCGGTGACATCGGTAGACCCCAGGCGGATGCTGCCGTCATAGCGGCGCGTCTGGCCGGCAAGGGTGGCAAGCAGCGTCGTCTTGCCCATGCCGTTGCGACCGAGCACGGCGAGCCGTGTGCCGGCGGGAACGGAGAAAGACACGCCTTCCAGCACCCGGGTCGGACCATAACCGGCCGAGAGGTTTTCCACTTCAAGCGGCGTGGCCGGCATTGGCGTAGCTCCCCAGATAGGCCTCGCGCACCCGCGCATCCTTGGTGACGTCGGCGGGCGAGCCGTCGAAGATGATGGTGCCGGCGGCGAGCACGACGACGCGTTTGGCAAAGCGGAAGACCAGATCCATGTCGTGCTCGATCATCAGTACGGCAAGATCGCTGGGCAGATCGGCCAGTGCTTGCTCGATGCGGCCGGTATCGCTCTGTGGCACGCCGGCGGCTGGCTCGTCGAGCAACAGCACTTTCGGCTTCAGCGCCATGGCGACGGCGATCTCCAGCAATCTCTGCTGGCCGTAGGCGATTTCGCTGACCTTGCGATGCATGAGATCGGCAAGGCCGAGCTTGCCCAGCAGATCACCGGTCTCGGCCATGACATCGCGCATGGCGAGGAAGTTGCCGAACATGCGTCCGGAGCGGCCGGAGCGCTGCAGGATGGCCAGCGCCACATGCTCCGCCGGCGTCATATCCTGAAAAAGCCGGGTCACCTGGAAGGAGCGCACCAACCCGCGCCGGACGCGGCCGATCGCGTCGATTTTGGTCACTCTCTCGCCGCCGAGACTGACCTCGCCAGCATCCGCCCGTAGATTGCCGGTGACCAGATTGACGAAGCTGGTCTTGCCAGCACCATTCGGCCCGATCAGCGCCACGCGATCGCCCGGCGCCATCGACAAGCTGACATCATTGGTTACCGTCAGCCCGCCAAAAGCCTTTTTGAGATGATTGACCTCGAAGACTGCGCTCATGAGCGGACCTCCCGGCGGCGCGCGAGATAGGCCGCGGCCGTGCCATAGATGCCCTTCGGCGCGAACAGCACCACGAGGATTAGCAACAGGCCGACGATGGTCAGCCAATGGAAGGGATTGGCGGCGGAGACATAATCCTCGAACAGCATGAAGACCAGTGTGCCGGCGAGCGCGCCGAACAGCGAGCCGGTGCCGCCAAGCACGAGCATGACCAGGGCCTCGGCCGATTGCGTGAAGGAGAGGCTGTCGAGCCCGACCACCTGGGTGGAGATCGCGTTCAGCGCGCCGCCAACGCCGGCGACGGCGCCTGAGATCATATACATCTTGATCAGCATGACCTTGGGCGAGACGCCCATGGCGCGGATGCGCAGGGGGTCCTGCCTTATGCCGCGACAGAGCATGCCGAAGGGTGAGCGTACCAGAAACCGCAGCAGGATCAGGACGATCACTAACAATGCCACGCCATAGAAATAGGCCGTATGTCCATAGAGATCGAATTCGAACAGGCCGAACAGCGGGTCGGTGGAGATGCCGGAGAGCCCGTCGCTGCCGCCCGTCCAACTGGATGCCTTGTTGGCGAATTCGTGGAAGAGGTAAATCAGCGCGATCGATAGCACCAGTTGCGGCAGGCCATGCGCTCTCAGAATGACGATGCCGCAGATCAGCCCCGCAACCGCGCCGGCAACGATACCCACCAGTGTCATCAGCAGGGGATCGTTGATGCCGTAATGCGCTGAGGCGATGCCGGCTGCATAGGCGCCGGCGCCGAACAGGGCCGCGTGACCGAGTGTGGCCACACCGCAATAGCCTGTGACCAGATCGAGAGAGAGGACAAGCAGGGCAATGGCGATCAACCGTGTCAGGAGCGCCAGATTGTCGGGGAACAGCAGATAACCGGCGGCTGCCAGAACAAGGATGACCGCTATGGCAATGCCATCGCGCCTGAGCGCGAGACGGTTACTCTTGGCGGCGATGGTCTCTCGATCCATGGTCAATGCCATATCACTTCGCCCTTCCGGCTAGACCGCGCGGGAAGACGCAGACGATGGCGATGACGGCGAGATAGAAGAAGAACTCGCCATATTCCGGCATCAGATAGCGGCCGGTGGTATCGATGCCGCCAAGGATGAGGCAGGCAAGCAGCGCGCCCCCGATCGAACCGGCTCCGCCGACCGAGACGACCACGAGAAAGGTCACCATGTAGCGCAGGGCGTAATAGGGCTCGACCGGCAGCAGTTCGGCGCCGACGACGCCACCGAAGGCGGCAAGCCCGACGGCAACGGCGAAGCTGACGGCATAGACGATCTCGGTACGCACGCCGAGAGCCGCCGCCATCGAGGCATTGTCGACGGAGGCGCGAAGCTTCACCCCGAACGAAGTCTTCTCGATGATGAACCATAGCGCCAGCGCGACAACGAGCCCGCAAATGATTGCGAAGATGCGATGTGTGCCGATGGTCCGAAAGCCGAGATCGACGGAGCCTTGTAGCTCACTTGGCAACGGGATGGTCTTCAGCGTCGGGCCGAAGACATAATTGGCGATGCCGATGATGCAGAAGGTAATGCCGATCGTCATCAACACCTGCGTCAGCTCCGGCGCGCCATAAATCCGGCGATAGAGCAGCCGCTCGATCGGGATGGAGATGATCACCGTGCCGACCACGGCCAGCAAAACCGCGGCGGCATAACCCAGGCCGAGATCCCGCGCCGCATAGGAGGCGATATAGCCGCCGATCATGGCAAAGGCGCCATGCGCGAGATTGACGACGCGCATCAGCCCCATGGTGACGGAGAGGCCGATGGAGATCACGAACAGCACCATGCCGTAGGCGAGGGCATCGACTGCAATGCTGAACACGGTTTGCATGGGGCAGGCTGGTCCGTTTGCTTTCTGCTCTTACCTTAATCTTCTGCCGCGGGACCGGACGCAAGCCGCCCGTTCCTTAGCCATGTCGAAGGGCGGAGGAAGAGCGAACCTATTTCACCGCCGCCAAACCGGGGTCGCCCTGCTTTTCGAAGGTCTGGATTTCCTTGTTGTAATAGGTGCCGTCGGCGGCCTTGGCGACTTCGCGCAGATAGATGTTCTGGGTAATGTGCCGGCTTTCCGGATCGATGGTCACCGGGCCGCGCGGGCTGACCCAGGAGAGACCCTTCACCGCGTCGACGGCCTTCTGGGCATCCTGCTTGCCGCCGGTCGCCTCGATCATCTTGTAGATAACGTGCATGCCGTCGAAAGCGCCGACTGCCGGGAAGGTGAGTTCGGCCGGATTGCCGATCGCCTTGTCGGCGGCGGCAACGAAGGCCTTGTTTTCCGGGGAGTCATGCGAAATCGCATAGTGGAATGTCGTCTGCATGCCGAGTGCTGCGTCGCCAAGCGCCGGTAGGTCGGATTCCTGCGTCAGGTCGCCGGGCGAAAACAGCTTGATGCCGGCGCCCTTCAGGCCGTTTTCATTGTAAGCCTTGACGAAGCCGAGCGTGGTCGGGCCGGAAGGCAGGAAGGCGAAGACGCCTTGCGCGCCGGAATCCTTGATGCGCTGCATGATCGGGCTGAAATCATTGGTCGACAGCGGCATGCGTACCGCTTCGACCACCTGGCCGCCGACCTTCTCAAAACCGGCCTTGAAGGCGTTTTCCGCATCGACGCCGGGACCGTAGTCGCTGACGACGGTGACGACCTTATTGACGCCGCCGTCATGCGCGACCTTGGCGATCGGTGTCGATGTCTGCCAGGTCGTGAACGAGGTTCGCACCACCAGCGGACTCTTGGTGACGATCGCCGATGTCGCGGCGTTGAAGATCACCATTGGCACATTGGCCTGCTTGAGGATTGGCGTCACCGCCATGGCGTCCGGGGTGAAATAGAAGCCGGCGAGATACTGCACATGCTCCTTGACCACCAATTCCTGCGCCGACGACTTCGACTGCGCCGGATCGGCCCGCGGCACGTCGCGGTAGATCACCTCGATCTCATTGTCGCCAACCTTGCTGCCATGCATGGCCATATAGGCATCGATGCCGGCCTTGAAATTCTTGCCCTGCAGGGCGAATGGCCCCGAAAACGGCCCGATGACGCCGATCTTGATCGTGTCGGCATAGGCGGCACCGCTGATGGCGACAGCCGCGATCGCGGCCAGAATAATCCGTTTCATAGTTTCTCCTCCCCTGCTGGCCTGCTCCCCGGGCCAGTTTGCTTTTACGCAAATTTGCTGCGGTCAATCTGGCATACGAAATAGTGATGTAAAATGAAATAAACGCTCGCATCGATAATGCCAGGGTTATGTTTGTTTCTTGAATTTCAGCTCAAGAATTTATTCCCAACCGCCTCACGTTCCCAATTAATTCCCGCGCCGATCGCAGCGACGCTGCTGTTGCCATCACTATCTGCGGCAACAGCAGCCATTCGAGCGTCCAGGCGGCACCTGAGCGTTCCTGCTCATGCACCATGGATTGATGGATGCCGGAGAGCTGGACGGCGTTGAAGCGGGCAAGCGTGACCAGGGTCTCGGCTGCGACCGGGTTCTGCTTGTGCGGCATGGCCGAGGAGCCGCCGCCGCCGGCAAGCTCGATTTCCTCGCCGGTCTGCGCCAGAAGAGCGACATCCTGGCCGATCTTACCGAGACTGCCTGAGATCAGCGAGAGCAGGCCGGCGAACTCGGCAAGGCCTCCCCGCTGGCTCTGCCATTGCGGTGCGTCGGTGAGATCGAGTTCCTGCGCCAGCGATGCGCGGACAGCGGCGGCATTCGATCCAAGCTTTTCCAGCGTGCCGACCGCGCCGCCGAACTGGAGAGGGAAGCTCTCCTGGGTCAGCCGGTCTCGATATGTGTCGAGCGGCGTGCGCCAGGCGCGCAACCGGTCGGAGACCGTCATCGGAATGGCGGCCTGCATGCGGGTGCGGCCCATCAGCCGGTTCGCACCACATTGCTTGTCGAGTTTTTCGAGCCCAACCGTGATGGCGTAAAGACGACCGGTGAACAAAAAGGCAACCGCCTTGAGACGGATCATCAGACTGCTATCGATGACATCCTGGCTGGTTGCGCCGAAATGCACATGCTGCGCCGCATCGCCGCCAACCGCCTTGCGCAACTGCTTGACGAGATCGGGAATGATGACGCCGTCCGTGGCGGTCGCCGATTTCAGGCTGGCGGTGTCGGGCTGGAAGGTGCCGCAGACCTCCGCGATCCGCTCAGCCGCTTCTTGCGGAATGACGCCATGCCTAGCCTCGGCTTTCGCAAGCGCTGCCTCGAAGGCGAGCATGGCGCGGATATCGGCTTCCGCTGAAAAATAAGCGGAAATCTCCTCGTCGCCGAGGAGGCCGGAGAGAAACGGATGGTCGAAGGCGGAAATGCTCATGGTCTATATATCGAGGAAAACCGTTTCCTTGTCGCCTTGCAAATGCACGTCGAACGTATAGACCGCCCCCTCCTGGCTGGCGATCAGGGTGGCGACACGTTGGCGATGCTCGATGCGGGCAAGCAGAGGGTCCTCGGCATTGGCCTCGGCCTCGTCGGGAAAATACATCCGCGTGTGCAGGCCGATATTGATGCCGCGTGCCACGATCCAAAGCGTGATATGCGGCGCCATCTTGCGCCCATCCTTATAGGGCGCGCGGCCGGGCTTCACCGTCTCAAACGAGAAGACGCCGTCTTCGGCGCTGGTCGGGCAGCGGCCCCAGCCGGTGAAATTCGGATCGGCTGTGCCGCGCATCTCCGAAGGGCTGTTGTAAAGCCCGGCGCTGTCGGCCTGCCAGATTTCGACGACGGCATCTTTCACAAGCGTATCGGCGCCGTCGAAAATCCGGCCCTTGACCGTGATGCGTTGCCCCAGTGTCTTGTCGTTGACCATGGACGTGCCGAGATCGACATCATAGACGCCACGGATATCGCAGAAGTTCGGCGTCAGGCCGATATGGACATAGGGGCCGGCCGTCTGCGACGGGGTTTCCTTGAGGTAGCCGAGTTCCTGCAGCATCAGTTCCCCTCCAGCCGGTTTTCGAACAGGGTCGAGCGGCGTCCGCGCAGGACGATATCGAACTTATAGGCGCGCGCGTCCATCGGGATCGTGTTGCCCCAGTCGAGCGGCGCGATCAGCTGCTCGATCGCCTTTTTGTCGGGGATCGTGCCGACGATGGGACATTTCCAGATCATCGGATCGCCCTCAAAATACATCTGCGTGATCAGCCGTTGCGCAAAGCCGTGGCCGAAGACGGAGAAATGAATATGCGCCGGCCGCCAGTCGTTGACGCCGTTCGGCCAGGGGTAGGCGCCGGGGCGAACCGTACGGAACGCATAATGGCCGTCCTCGTCGGTGATGGCGCGGCCGCAACCGCCGAAATTCGGATCGAGGGCGGCGAGATAGGTCTCTTTCTTGTGGCGATACCGCCCGCCGGCATTGGCCTGCCAGAATTCGAGCAGAGCCCCCGGAACCGGCCGATTGCGCTCGTCGAGCACGCGGCCATGCACGATGATGCGCTCGCCGATGGCGCTTTCGCCAGGCTTGGCGAAATTGTGGATCAGGTCGTTGTCGTGCTCGCCGAGAATGGAATGCCCGAAGACCGGGCCGGTGATTTCGGAGATCGTGCCGTCCAGCGACAGGAGCGCGCGCTGCGGAGACCGCAGCACCGAGGTCTTGTAGCCCGGCGTGAAAGCCGGCGCATGCCAGGCCCGATCGCGACCGAAAAAGGCGCCGGTTTCCGGCCTGCTATTGCTTTTGTCAGACATTGTTGCCTCGCTTCAGGCCGCCTTCTCGGCGTCCATCTGTTCGAAAACCTGCTTGGCGATCTTGATCGCGTGATTGGCCGCCGGCACGCCGGCATAGATTGCGACATGCAGCAGCGCTTCGCGGACATCGTCGCGTGTCGCGCCGGTATTGATCGTTGCGCGGACGTGCATCGCCACTTCGTCATCCTGGCCGAGCGCTGCCAGAAGCGCGATCGTGACGATCGAACGCTCGCGCTTGCTGAGCGTCGGACGCGACCAGACATGGCCCCACGCCGCTTCGGTGATCAGCTCCTGGAAAGGCTGGTCGAACTCCGTCGATGCCGACTGCGCACGGTCGACATGACTATCGCCGAGAACGGCGCGTCGGGTTGCCATGCCCTGGCGATAGCGCTCGGACGGGGCGTTGGGTTCATTCATGGGCCTTTTCTCCATGCAAGGCGAAATCGATGAAAGCGCGAATGACGGCGGTTAGCGCCTCGGGCTGTTCGACGCAGGGAATGTGCCCGGCGTCCTTGATCACTTCATAGCGTGCGTTCGGAATGAGCTTGGCGGTCGACAACACCAGCTCCGGCGGTGTCGAGCCGTCCTGATCGCCGACGATGCAAATGGTCGGCACTGCGATCTTCTTCGCTGGCTCGGTAAAATCAGCGTCGCGCAGTGCGGCGCAGGTTGCCGCATAGCCAGCCGTTGGCTGACGGGTCAGCATGTTGGAGTAGCCGGCGAAGGCCGTGTTTTCCGGGCGGCGGAAGGCCGGCGTGAACCAGCGCTCCATGACCGCGTCGACGATCGATTCGATGCCATGAGCTTCGACCTGTGCGATGCGGGCATTCCAGCTGTCGGCGGTGCCGATCTTGTGGGCGGTGTCGCAAAGGATCAGCGCCCGCACCAGATCCGGACGGCGCTGGTAGAGCGACTGCGCGATCAGTCCGCCGACCGAGAGGCCGCAAATGATGGCGTTCTTGACATTGAGCAGATCAAGCAGTCCGGCGAGATCGATGGCGTGGTCCTCGATCGCATAGGGCACCTGGCCAATATCGGAGAGGCCGTGCCCGCGCTTGTCATAGAGAACGATGGCAAAATCGCCGGCGAGGCGCACGATCACGTCGCGCCAGATGCGAAAGTCGGTGCCGAGCGAATTGGCAAAGACAAGCACCGGCTTGTCACCGGCAGCGCCGATGATCTGATAATGGATCGTGACGTCGTTGATACGGGCGAACTGCACTGGAAATCTCCTCGACAGCGAGATTGTAGATTTAATCTGGTTAAGTAAAATGATATTTTATGGCTTTCCGATAACCAAAAGGTTATTTTTACCATGATCGACACGCGCGTCAAATTCCGCCATCTCCAGACTTTTGTCGAGGTCGCGCGGCAGAAAAGCGTGGTCAAGGCGGCCGGTCTCCTGCATGTCAGCCAGCCGGCGGTGACCAAGACCATCCGCGAACTCGAGGAGGCGTTGGGCGTCGCGGTGTTCGAGCGCGACGGGCGCGGCATCAAGATCACCCGCTACGGCGAAGTCTTCCTGCGCCATGCGGGTGCTGCGCTGACGGCGCTTCGGCAGGGCCTCGATTCCGTTTCGCAGGAGCGATCCGGCGAGGCGCCGCCGATCCGGATCGGCGCGTTGCCGACGGTGTCGACGCGGATCATGCCGCGGGCGATGGAACTGTTCCTGAAGGAAGAAACCTGGAGCCGCATCAAGATCGTCACCGGTGAGAATGCCGTGCTTCTGGAGCAGCTCCGCGTCGGCGATCTCGATCTCGTCGTCGGACGCCTGAGCAGCCCAGACAAGATGGCAGGTTTTTCCTTCGAGCATCTTTATTCCGAGCAGGTCGTCTTCGCGGTGCGGGCAGGGCACCCGCTGCTGAAGGCCAGGCAATCGCTGTTTTCCAATCTCGGCAAATACACGATCCTGATGCCCCCTCGCGGCTCGATCATCCGGCCCTTCGTCGAGAGTTTTCTGATTTCCAACGGCGTCGCCAGCCTGCCGAACCAGATTGAGACGGTATCGGATTCCTTCGGTCGCGCCTTCGTGCGCTCCAGCGATGCCGTCTGGATCATTTCGACCGGAGTCGTCGCTGGCGACGTCGAGGATGGTCTGCTCAGCCTGCTGCCGATCGACACCAGCGAGACAAGGGGACCAGTTGGGCTCACCATGCGTACCGATGCCATTCCCAGCATGCCGCTGTCGATCCTGATGCAGACGATCCGCGAGGCGGCCGACGAGGTTGCGAAGAAGCGCTAAGTCGCCTCAATAGGGCAGGCCGACGTAGTTCTCGGCAAGAGCGGTCGACGCCGCGCGCGAGTGCGTGAGGTAGTCCAGCTCCGCCTCCTGGATCTTCTGGTCGAAATCGCCGGTGTCGGGGAAGCGATGCATCATCGTCGTCATCCACCAGGAAAAGCGCACTGCTTTCCAGACACGGGCAAGCGCCTGGGCGGAATAGGCGTCCAGGCCGGTATTGGAGCGATCATGATAATGCTCCGCCAAGCCTGAGAAGAGATAATGGACATCGCTTGCCGCAAGGTTCAGGCCCTTGGCGCCCGTCGGTGGCACGATATGGGCGGCATCGCCGACGAGAAATAGGCGCCCGAAGCGCATGGGCTCCGTGACGAAGGAGCGCAGCGGCGCGATCGATTTCTCGAACGAGGGCGCGGTGATCAGGGCCTCGGCATGGTGTGCGGGCAGGCGGCGGCGCAGCTCGTTCCAGAAGCGGTCGTCGCTCCAGTTCTCTATCTTCTCATCCAGCGGGCACTGGATGTAATAACGGCTGCGCGTCATCGACCGCATCGAGCAGAGCGCAAAGCCACGCGGATGGTTGGCATAGATCAATTCATGATTGACAGGCGGGGCGTCGGCAAGCAGGCCAAGCCAGCCGAAGGGATAGATCTTCTCGAAGCTTCGGATCGATTTTTCCGGAACTGCCTTACGGCTGACGCCATGAAAGCCGTCGCAACCGGCGATGAAATCGCAGTCGATGCGGTGGGCGACGCCGTCTTTCTCATAAGTGAGATGGGGAGCTACGCCCTCGAATTCATGCGGGCAAACGTTGGCGGCATCATAGATCGTCAGTCCCCCACTTTGTTCGCGGCGTGCCATCAGATCACGGGTCAGCTCTGTCTGGCCATAGATCATCACGCGCTTACCGCCGGTCAGGCCGTGAAGATCGATGCGGTGATCGCGGCCATCGAACGCCAGCGAAAAGCCGTCATGCGGCAGGCCCTCGGCATGGAGGCGCGTACTGGACTTTGCCCTGTCCATCAGCCAGACCGTGCCTTCCTCCAACACGCCGGCGCGCACGCGGCCGAGAATGTAATCCTTGCCGGCGCGGTCGAGAATGACGTTGTCGATGCCGGCTTCGGTCAGCAATTGGCCAAGCAATAGGCCGGAAGGGCCTGAACCGATAATGGCAACCTGAGTACGCATGGTCTCCTCCCGCGCTTCGTCTTTTGTAGAATTCTGCGCGGCGGAGAGGGTGGTAACAATGGACATTTCACCCGGAAACTTGCACAAATCGAACATAGTGAAGGGAGGGAGCCATGTCGAGACCCGTGCCAACCTATGAACTTTACGGTGAAAATACCGGCCGGAAGCCTGATTTCTGGCTGCATTGCGAAACCATACCCTCTCGCAGCAGCCTGCATCATTGGGAAATCCGACCGCACCGCCACGAGAGTTTCTTTCAGATCTTGTACATAGACGCCGGCTCGGGCGACGCGATCTTCGACGGCGAAAGCCACGCGATCATGCCGCCCGCCGTGATCACCGTGCCGCCGCGCCTCAACCACGGCTTCCGTTTTTCGCGAGATATAGACGGCTTCGTCATCACCATATTGATCTCGCACCTCAAGACTTCGCCTGGCGACCGCAGCCGGCTCGGCGAATGGCTGGCCAAGCCGCATCTGACGCGGCTCGATATGGACAATGAGGACGCGGCCTACGTTGCCGGAACGTTGAGGCGGCTTGGCGAAGAATTCGCCAACCGGCGTGGTGGCCGTAACGATCTGCTCGAAGCCTATCTGACATCGGCACTGCTCCTGACCGCCCGCCTTTCGCAGCAGGGGGGAGAAGGGCAGGGTGCGTCCGACGAAAGCGAGCGGCGGATGGAGATATTATACGGCCTGATCCAGCGGCATTTCCGCTCTCATAAGCCGGCGGCTTTCTACGCCGAAGCCCTCGGCATCTCACCAACCCATTTGAACCGCATCGTGCGCGGAAAGACAGGTCAAGCTATCCACGAACTGATCGCCCGCAAACTGATCGATGAAGCCAAGCGCGAACTGGTCTTCACCTTCGGTTCGGTGCAGGAAATCGGCTATCGCCTGGGTTTTGCCGATCCCGCCTATTTCTCACGTTTCTTCCTGAAACAGACCGGCGAGACGCCGCGCGTCTGGCGCGTTGCCGAGCGGGAAAGGCTTGGGGTGTGAGCAAGGCGATCTGGACCGCGGGCAGCCACCTGCCCTCGTGGTTCGATGGCGCTTGCGCGCCACCTCACCATGAGGGCTCATCCCATCGTTCTGCTGCCGAAGAGCTGCAAGCTGCACAGAGACGCTACTCGCTCCATCCTCATGGTGAGGAGGCCCATAGGGCCGTCTCGAACCACGAGGATGGCCCCAGAAGGCATGAAGGTTACCGCAAAACCAATCTCAACGCCCTTTGCGTCTCCCGCAGCAGCGGCAGAAACCGCTCCGCCATTTCGGCGGCGGCGACATAGGCGGCTGGGGCGCCGATGTTGATGGCTGCGACCGTCTGGCCGCGATCGTTTTCCACCGGAACGGCGATGGAGCAGAGACCGATTTCCAGTTCCTGGTCGATAACGGCATAGCCTTCAGTCCGTACCCGGCGAAACTCGGCCATCAGCTCCTCCGGGTCCGTCTTTGTATTCGGCGTATTCGCCTTGAGGTCCGTCCGCGCCAGAATGGCGCGCGCCTCGCTCTCCGGCAGGGCGGCCAGCAGGACGCGGCCCATGGAGGCGCAGAAGGCGGGCAGGCGGCTGCCCGGCGTCAGATTGATCGACATCACCCGGCGTTGCGAGGCGCGAGCGATATAGACGACCTCGGTACCATCGAGCACCGAGGCCGAGGCATTGTGGCCTGCCTGTTCCGCAAGTTGATCGAGATAGGGCTGGATGATCGTCGGCAGCGGCGTGGCGGCGAGATAGGCATGGCCGAGCCGCAGGATCTTCGGCGTCAGCGTGAAGAATTTCCCGTCATAGACGGCATAGCCGAGTTCGGCCAAGGTCAGCAGCGAGCGGCGCACAGTGGCGCGGTCGAGCCCGGTCAGCTTCGACGCCTCGGCGATCGACAGGCGTTGCTGCGTCTCGCCGAAAGCCTCGACGACCTTCAGGCCCCGCGCAAAGCCGCTTACGAAATCGGTTTCCCGCATGATGCCCTCCAAATTCGCCTTTGATTTGTGCGATATATGAACAAATATCAGATACCGCACAAATCAATTGCCGTCCAGCCTAGGCTGATCTATTTCGAGGGGAGAGGACGGGCCGTCTTTATCCGCCCGCAATGGCAAACGGGAGTTTCCGCATGGACAAGACAATTGCGAGCACGGCGGCGGCCGTCTCGGACATTGGCGATGGCGCGACGATCATGATCGGCGGCTTCGGTGGCTCCGGCGCCCCGATTGAACTCATTCATGCGCTGATCGACAAAGGCCCAAAGAACCTGACCGTCATCAACAACAATGCCGGCAACGGGCGTATCGGCATTGCGGCGATGATCGATGCGGGCATGGTCAAAAAGATGATCTGCTCTTTCCCGCGCTCCTCCGATCCACGCGCCTTCACCGACCGTTATCTGGCGGGCGAAATCGAGCTGGAACTAGTGCCACAGGGGACGCTGGCCGAGCGCATCCGCGCCGGCGGCGCCGGCATCCCGGCCTTCTATACCCCGACCGCCTATGGCACCGAGCTTGCCAACGGCAAGGTCATCGCCGAGTTCGATGGCCGCAACTATGTTCAGGAGCGCTGGCTCAAAGCCGATTTTGCCATTGTCAAAGCATACGTTGGCGACGTGCATGGTAACCTCATCTACAACAAGGCCGGCCGCAACTTCAATCCGCTGATGTGCATGGCTGCTGCCAGGACGATTGCGCAGGTCTCAAGAATTGTCGCAGCCGGCGAGCTTGATCCCGAGCACATCGTTACCCCCGGCATCTTCGTCAACGGCGTCGTCGAAGTCGCCAATCCGCAACAGGAAGAAGACCTCATTCGGGCCGGAGTGGTATACGCATGACCATCGACACACGCGACGACATCAAGCTCTCCAACGCCCAGATCGCCTGGCGTGCGGCGCAGGACATCGAAGACGACGCCTATGTGAATCTCGGCATCGGCTTTCCGGAAATGGTCGCCCGCTACCAGCCCCCAGGACGCCAGGCGATCTTTCACACGGAAAACGGCATCCTGGATTTCGGCGAGCCTCCGGCCGAGGGTGAAGAAGATTGGGACCTGATCAACGCCGGCAAGAAGGCCGTGACCTTGAAGCCCGGCGCTGCCTTCTTCCACCATGCCGATAGCTTCGCGATGGTGCGCGGCGGTCATCTCGATGTGGCGATCCTCGGTGCCTATCAGGTGGCCCAGAATGGTGACCTTGCCAACTGGCGCGTCGGCTCCAAGGGCGTGCCTGCCGTTGGCGGCGCCATGGATTTGGTGCATGGCGCCAAGCAGGTTTTCGTCATCACCGAACATGTGACGAAGGACGGCAAGCCGAAATTGGTGGACGCCTGCACCTTCCCGCTGACCGGCGTCGGCTGCATCACCCGCGTCTATACGAGCCATGCCGTCATCGATATCGCTAATGGCGGCTTCGTCGTGCGGGAAAAGCTGGCTGCCATGACCATGGACGAGCTGCAGGCGATGACCGGCGCTCCGCTCCATACCGACCGCCCCGTTACCGACCTCGTCGTGCCGGCGCTCTAAGGAGAAGACTATGACCGAAGCCTTCATCTGTGACTATATCCGCACGCCCATCGGCCGTTTCGGCGGCTCGCTCTCCTCGGTCCGCGCCGACGATCTCGGCGCGGTGCCCTTGAAGGCACTGATCGAGCGCAACGGCTCGATCGATTGGGAAGCCGTCGACGACGTCATCTACGGCTGCGCCAACCAGGCGGGCGAAGACAATAGAAACGTCGCGCGCATGTCGTCGCTGCTCGCCGGCTTGCCGGTCTCGGTTTCCGGCACAACGATCAACCGCCTGTGCGGCTCCGGTATGGATGCCGTCATCGCCGCAGCGCGTGCCATTCGCGCGGGCGAGGCGGAGCTGATGATTGCTGGCGGCGTTGAGAGCATGTCGCGCGCGCCCTTCGTCATTCCCAAGGCCGACAGCGCCTTTTCGCGCAATGCGGAGATCTACGACACCACCATCGGCTGGCGCTTCATCAATCCGCTGATGAAAAAGCAATATGACGTCGATTCCATGCCGGAAACCGGTGAGAACGTTGCCGAGGATTATAGGGTCAGCCGCGAGGACCAGGACGCCTTCGCCGTCCGCTCGCAGGCCAAGGCGGCAGCTGCACAGGAGAACGGCCGTCTCGCCAAGGAGATCACCCCGGTGACGATCCCGCAGCGCAAGGGCGACGCCATCGTCGTCGGCAAGGACGAGCATCCGCGCGCCACGACGATCGAGACTTTGGCCAAGCTCGGTACGCCCTTCAGACAAGAGGGTGGCACGGTCACCGCCGGCAATGCTTCCGGCGTTAACGACGGTGCTGCGGCGCTGATCATCGCTTCGGAAGCGGCGGTGAAGAAATATGGCCTGACGCCGATTGCCCGCATCCTCGGCGGCGCTGCCGCCGGCGTGCCGCCGCGCGTGATGGGCATCGGCCCGGTCCCGGCGTCGCGCAAGCTGATGGCCCGTCTCGGTATGCGCCAGGAACAGTTCGACGTCATCGAACTCAACGAAGCCTTCGCCTCGCAGGGGCTGGCCGTCCTGCGCGAACTCGGCATTGCCGGCGACGATGCCCGCGTCAACCGCAATGGCGGGGCCATTGCGCTCGGCCATCCGCTCGGCATGTCCGGCGCCCGCATTACCGGCACGGCGGCGTTAGAGCTGAAGGAAACCGGTGGTCGCTATTCGCTGTCGACCATGTGCATCGGCGTCGGCCAGGGCATCGCTATCGCGCTCGAGCGGGTCTGATCCCCTCACGATGAATTGACGGCGGGCCGTGCGGAACGTTCCGGGCGGCCTGTTTTTGTTTGCCTCGCGCGCATTGCCGTGCCGCGCTTCCGCCTGATATTACAGTCGCGATTTCATCGTATGATTTATTATCGACTTTCAGGAGGAGCCGTCATGACAGAACTTGCGCAATCCCTCGCATTCATTCGTATTCCCGACCTCGCCGACAAGCGGGTGTTGATCACCGGCGCCTCGACCGGCATCGGCGCGGCCCTTGCCCGCGCCTTCGCGCAGCAGGGCATGAAGGTCGGTATCCACTTCAACGCCAGCCGCGAGCCGGCCGAAAAGCTCGTCGCAGAGATCGCCGCCGCCGGCGGGCAGGTGCATCTGGTCCAGGGTGACGTTTCGCAGGAGGGCGAGACCGAGCGCGTCGTCAACGAAACGGCGGAAGCTTTCGGTGGCCTCGACGGCCTGATCAACAATGCCGGCGGCATGCTCGGCCGCGTGCCGACGTCCGAGATGACCGACGCACATTACGAGCGTGTGATGAACCTCAATGCTCGCTCGGTGCTTGCCGCCACCCGCGCCGCACACCCGCACCTCAAGAAGCAGGGCGGCTTCATCATCAACACCACCTCGATCGCCGCCCGTAATGGCGGTGGCAACGGCGCGATCCTCTACGCCGCCTCCAAGGGCTTCGTCTCGACCATCACCCATGGCCACGCCAAGGAATTCGTTGGCGACAAGATCCGCGTGAATGCCGTGGCGCCGGGCGTCATCGCCACGCCGTTTCATGAGCGCTATACCAATGACCAGCAGATGGAATTGCAGCGCAAGACCATTCCCATGGGCTTCGTCGGCACCTCGGAAGACTGCGTCGGCGCTTACCTCTTCCTCGCTTCGCCAACCCTTTCCGGTTACATCACCGGCCAGGTCATCGAGGTCAATGGCGGCCAGCTGATGCCGTAAGGCGTCGCCGGCAATCGACTTTTAGCGCCGGGCAATGATAATCTGTGCCCGGCGTAGCACCGATGACGGAGCGTATGCGGATGGCAAAGACGCCCATACTGGACCTTGCGAAGACCTCCGTGCAACTGACGCATCCGGAGCGGATCTATTGGCCGGATGATGGCGTCAGCAAACAGGATCTTGTCGACTATTACGCGCTCGCCTGGCCGCGCATGGCACCTTTCATTGTTGATCGACCGCTGGCGTTGCTGCGCTGCCCCGACGGCATTAAAGGCCCGCGCTTCTTCCAAAAACATGCCTGGAAGGGCATCAATCCGCACATCGAGGAAATCGCCGATCCTGAGGACAGGGATGGTGAAAAACTGTTGCGGATCAGGGATTTTGACGGACTTGCCGCGCTCGTCCAATCCGCCTCCCTTGAAATTCACCCTTGGGGTACGACGACGGCTCGTTGGGAAAAGCCCGATATGATCATCATGGACCTCGATCCCGGTGACGATGTCGCCTGGAGCGCAGTCATTGCGGGCGCGCAGGAGATAAAGGCGCGGTTTGCGGAGATGGGCCTTGCCTCCTTCGTCAAGACATCGGGCGGCAAGGGATTGCATGTTGTCGCGCCCCTCAAACCGCAGGCGACATGGCCGGATGTCAAGGCCGTAGCCGAAGCGATGGCCCATGGTATGAGCGCCGACAGCCCGGAAAAATATCTCTCGGTTGCCGCGAAAGCGAAGCGGACCGGCCACATCTTCATCGACTATCTGCGCAACGGCCGCGGCAATACCGCCGTCGCGCCCTATTCGACACGCGCAAGGCCGGGGGCGGCGGTTTCAATGCCGCTTGCCTGGGATGAGTTGACCGAGAAGATCGGTCCGGCTTCCTTCACCGTCAAGAATGCGGCTTCGCGGCTGAACGATCGCTTCGCCGATCCATGGGCCGATTTCTTCGAAGCTGCGAAGCCTCTGAACGGCTAGCCTCTATTACACGAACGGAAACAGCGCCGGTGTCGTCGCCTTGTAGTCCACATAGGCCTGCCCGAATGTCTCGCTCATCCAGCGCTCCTCGATGTCGACACGGCGCAGGACGGCGTAGAGCATGAAGGCGATCGCCAGCAAGGCGGCGATGTCACCACGCGCAAGTGCTGAGCCGATGATGGCAAGCAGCAGGCCGGTATAGATCGGATGACGGACGATGGCGTAGGGGCCGGTGCGGATCAGCGCATGATCCTCCTTGACCGTAATCACGCCGCTCCAGTTGCGGCCGAGATGATAGCGCGCCCATACGGCAAAGCTTAGGCCTGCAACGGTCATCACCGCGCCGATGCCGTAATAGATCAGATTTTGCGGAACGATCTGGAAAGAGAGTGGGCCAAGCCGGGCTGGGGGCACCAGCAGCAGGAGGCCGCATATCCAGATCGGGGCGGTATTCGAAAACCGTGACAACGGATCCTCGCTCCGCGTCGTCTTCTTGACACTGAACGCTGCGACAGCCCAGATCAGTCCCCAGATGCTCCAGCAGGCCGGAAAGAATACGGTCAGCAACCTTGCTTCGCTCATGCCGCGCTCCTGTCCAGCTCGGGATAATGCCGGAAGATATCATCTTCGTTGAAGGGAATGCGGCGCTCGGATGTGAGGTAGCGGGCAATGTTCGGTCGTCTCGCAACGGTCTCGCGCAAAGCCGCCAGATGCGGATACTCGTCGCTCAGATGCGCTGTTGCGCGCGGAAAGGCATAGCGCAGCCCTTCGAACACCTGGAACAATGACAGATCGACATAGGTGAGCCGGTTGCCGAATATATGCATTGGCCCTTTCGGATTCTGCTCCAGGACGCGCTCGAAATAGCCGAGGAATTTCGGCATGCGATTGTCGAGAAACTCGGCGGTGCGGGCCTTGGCTTCCTGCTTCTGTTCCTCGTAATATTTCGAGGTGGCGATCGGGTGGTGTGTGTCGTGCACCTCGGCGACGAGATCGGTGATCGTCAGTTGCAGGCCGTTGACCACATGGCGATCGCCTTGATCCTCCGGCGCGAGGCCGAGTTTGGGACCTAGATACATCAGGATATTGGCAACATGCGGGATGACGAGATCGCCATCTTTCAGAAAGGGCGGGGCGAGCGGGATATGCGCCTCCGCCCTGCTCTCCATCACGGCAAACATCGCCCGCATGCCCTGGCCCTCACTCGCCGAGCCACGGCTGACGTCGATGTAATCGGCGCCGGCCTCCTCAAGGGCGAGGCGCACGAATTCGCCACGGCCCTGGATGCCATCCCAGTAGTAGAGCTCATAGGCCATTCGAAGATCCTCCGGTCTCTTGTGCCGCCTGCTATGTCTGCTCGATCGTCATGGAAGCTTAGCATCGGCGTGGCGGAACGGAAGGGGCTGGACCTGCGACCATTTCTTCTAGGATAGGGCCGTATAGCCGCTTTCCGCAAATGCCAGGCTAATGGTGAGCCTGTTGCTCATGGCGCTTGCGGGTGGCGGCCGCTTTCTTCGCGGATGCCGAACGTTCGGGGGCAGGGCGGCTCGCGGAGGCTTTTCCGCCGATCCGGCCGCCCTTCTCGGACGATGCATGGTTTTCAGGGTGCCCTCGGCCGGAGCCGGACTTCTTGCCGCCGCTTTCCTTGTTGACGGTCGCCCAGGCGCGGCGCTCGGCCTCATCCTCGGAAACGCCACGGCTTTCGTAGCTTTCCTCGATGTGCTCGGCCTTGCGCTTCTGCTTGTCGGTGTAAGCGGATTTGTCTCCTCTTGGCATGGTCTTTCTCCTCTTTGCAGATGAGGAGACCAACCCGTCGCCATGGAAAAAGTTCCGATCTCAGCGGGATGCAGATGATTGCTTCGACACATCCGGAAGCGGCCGGCGATTGGCTACACGCCTTTGCTTGCCCGATGCGGGAAACATGATGCCGACGGAGCGGTCGATGATGAGGATCACCACAAGCGTCGCTAGAAGATAGAGGGTTGCGAGAATGAGGAGTGATGTCATGGCATCACATCGGTGCAGCCATGAAATGGCGACCGGCCGTGGCAATGGTCGGAACAGACATGCCCCATGTAATCCGAACACCTATCGTTCATGGTGAAGCTCACTCTTCACCTGATAGCATCGATGTATGACATCTGTTTGTGCCTAGCAGGCAACTGGTCGAAATCGCCGCGAATTTCAATGGCCGGGAGCGTCAGGAAAACGGCCCGGTGATTAATGCCGGGCCGCTCATTGCATGGATTGGATCATGAAAGGCGAAGTCCGCTTTAAACCTTCGCTTCGACCGCCTTTTTCGCTGCCCGTTTCGGTGCGGTCTTGGCCGGCAGACCCAGCGCCTCGGTAATTGTCGCTTGGCGTTTTGCTTTGGGCGTGACGGAGGTTTTTGCCTTCTTCGTCTTGCTCTTCTCGAAGATTACACGTTCGTTGCTTGCCTGTTCCCAGTGAACCGTATCGCGGCCGGAAGGGTAACCTTCGGCCTCCCATATGGCATAGGCACGTTTCTCGATCCATTCATCCCGCGATTCCAACATTGCCGATCTCCGTTCGCATCATTGAACATTGGTTGATGAAAATACCCGTTCTTGAAACGCGGGCTTGCATGCCTCCCCCGAGCACTCGAGACGCTGGCTCAGATAAGCCATGGAGAAAATCCATGCGTCTCGACTCTCGAACCACGCCGGGCGCTTCGCACCAGCAATATGATGTCCCGCAACGGACGGTAGCGAAGCGGCCGAAGCATCACTATGACCACAGCGCGATCTTCGTTCAATTAAAAATATCTAATGCACAACCTATCCACATCCCCACTGCTACTGGTCGAGCCATGCGGATGAGGCGTACGGCTGATTGCAGCTTTCGTGCGCAAAGTTATACTCCTCTCATGTTCGATTTGCTGATCGCCCATTGGGGCCAATTCCTCGCCGTCCTGTCCATCGCCATGGGGACGGTGGCCGCCATTCATGCGGCGATGACGAAGGAGGATGTTCGTGCCGCGATCGGCTGGGTTGGCGTCATCATCCTGTCGCCCATCGTCGGGGCGGTACTCTATGCCGTCGCCGGCATCAACCGCATTCGCCGGGCATCGCTGAGCTCGCAACGCAGTGTTCTCTTCCAGAAGGATGCCGCGGGCGAGCTCGCCAGTTTCGACGCGCAGGGCGACATCGTGCGCCGAACCTTCGGCGAACGCTTCGGATCGATGAAGACGCTCGGCGACCGCGTGTCGCGTTATCCGATGAGCACCGGCAACACCGTCGAGATGCTGGAAAGCGGCGATGCCGCCTATGCGGCGATGAAAGCGGCTATCGACGGCGCCGAGCGTAGCATCCTGCTGGAGACCTATATTTTCGATCGCGATCCTATCGGCCTGCGTATCGCCGATGCGCTGATCGCCGCCGTCAAGCGCGGCGTCAGCGTGCGCGTGCTGATCGACGCCGTCGGTGCCCGCTATTCAGTCCCGAGCATCATGGGCTATCTCAGCAAAGGCGGTGTTGAGGTCTATGTCTTCAACGGCAACGTCATCATCGGCCTGCGGTTGCCCTATGCGAACCTGCGCACCCACCGCAAGATCCTGGTCGTCGACGGGCGCATCGCCCTTACCGGCGGCATGAACATCCGCCAGGGTTTTACCCGGGAGTTCGCCGCTGATCATTACGCCCATGACACGCATTTCTGCATTACCGGCCCGGCCGTGGCCGACCTTTTCAACACCGCTGCCGAAGATTGGCGTTTTGTGACCGGCGAAGTATTGAGCGGCGATCACTGGCGAATCGCGACGCCCGCGAGCGAGCCGGGAGCGCCGGTCTTCATGCGTGTCATCGTCTCCGGACCTGACCGCAGCCTTGAGACGAACCACAAGATGCTCATCGGTGCGCTGTCGATCGCCCGCACCTCCATCCGCATCATGTCGCCCTATTTCCTGCCGGACCGCGAGCTGATCAGCGCCCTGGTGACGGCGGCAAGACGCGGCGTTGAAGTGGATATCGTCGTGCCGGCCGCCAACAATCTCGTGCTGGTCGATCGCGCCATGACGGCACAGTTCGACCAGATGCTGAAGGACTATTGCCGAATCTGGCGCGCTAGAGGTGCCTTCGACCATTCGAAGCTAATGGCAATCGACGGCACCTGGGCCTATGTCGGCTCCTCCAACCTCGACCCTCGTTCCCTGCGGCTGAACTTCGAGGTTGATCTGGAAGTGATCGACCACGGTTTTGCCCGCGCGATCGAAGCCCGCATCGGCACCGTCCTTGAAACGGCAAAGCCGGTCGACCTCGCCAAGCTTCGGGCACGCCCCTTCATCGTCCGGCTGATCGAGAAAATCCTCTGGCTCGGTTCGCCCTATCTCTGAGGAAAATGACGTAGCTGTGTTCCCGGCTACAAGCCTTTTCACATGACAAGCCCGGCAATCGGTTCATATACTGACGAGGACACAGCTCGGGGGGCTTTGAGAACGGAAACGGCCAGCGGACAGATGCGAAAAAAGAACGAAAATCTCCGGACAAGCATCTTCGAGTCCCTGAAGAACCGAAAGACGTCGCGGGCAAGGCAGGCTGGCGACCGGACGCGTCCGGAAGGCACCTTGATCGCCTCCTACAATGTCCACAAATGCGTCGGCGCCGACCGCCGCTTCGATCCGGATCGGATCAGCCGGGTCATTCATGAAATCGATGCCGATGTCATCGGCCTGCAGGAGGCTGATACCCGTTTCGGCGAGCGCACCGGCCTGCTCGATCTGCGCCGGCTTGAGCGCGACACCGGGCTTATTCCCGTGCCGGTGGCGGGCGCCAGCAAGGCGCATGGCTGGCACGGCAATGTCGTGCTGTTCAAGCAGGGCACGGTGCGCGATGTGCACCAGATCAGCCTGCCTGGGCTCGAGCCGCGCGGCGCGCTGCTTGCCGAGATAGAGCTGGCCCGCGGTGGCGTGCTCCGGATCATCGCCGCCCATCTCGGGCTGCTGCTCCGCTCCCGCGCCCAGCAGGCGCGTCTGATCGTCGAGCTGATGAGCAGGGATAACGACACGCCGACCATCCTGCTCGGCGATCTCAACGAATGGCGGCTTGGCGATCGCTCGTCGCTCAACACTTTCCAGGCTGCCTTCGGTCCGCTGCCGCCGGCGGTGCCGAGCTTTCCGTCCACGCTGCCGCTTTTGGCTCTCGACCGCATCATGGCCAACCGAAGCGGGCTGATCTCGACCGTCGAAGTCCATGATTCACCCTTGGCGCGTGTAGCCTCGGACCACCTGCCGATCAAGGCCGTGGTCAGCCTTGAGACGCTGAGGGCCGAAACAGAGGCGCGCGCCGCAACGGCCTGAAATGCGAAGGCTTTTGAAATCATCCGGGCGCAGACAGGCTAAACCGTTGCGCGCAATGCACTTCCCATCCATGATGACCTCGAATCCTCATCCGACAATGCGGACTGCTGATGCGCATCTTTCTCGTTCGACACGGCGAATCCCTTGGCAACATCAGCGATCAGGCCTACCGGCAGTTCGGTGATCATAATGTTCCGTTGACGCAGTGGGGCTATCGGCAGGCGCTAGAGGCCGGACGGGTGATCGCTGCCTATCTGGAGGGATTGCCGTCCACTGAGTTGCGGAAACAGAGCATCTGGTACTCACCCTACTTGAGGACACGACAGAGCAAGGATGCCCTGCTCGAAGCCTTGCCGAACACATTGGTCGAGGATGTTCGCGAAGATTACCTTTTGAGGGAACAGGATTTCGGTCTCTTCACCGAAATTTACGATCATGCCGAACAGAAACGGAAGTTTCCCGAGGAGTTCGAAAAATGGGCCAGACTGCGCAACAATAGTGGGAAGTTCTACGCACGGCCGCCGGACGGCGAGAGCCGGGCCGATGTGGCGCAGCGCGTCCGTCTGTTCCTTCAGACCGTCATGCACGACGCGAAGAATGGCAAGAGTAACGTCATCATCGTCGGTCATGGCGTTACCAACAGGGCGTTCGAAATGAATTTCCTGCACCATTCCGTCGACTGGTTCGAGCGCTCGGACAATCCGGGAAATGCCGATGTCACCTTGATCGAGGCGACCCTAGAGGAAGGTTATACGTCAGTCTTGCTCCATAAGGCGGCTGACCGGGTGGCGGGACAGACAGAGTTGCGCGAAGCCTATGGTTCCGAGCTGACGGTGGCGCCGAAGGCGGGGCAATAGACCTATCCACCTCAATCTTTCAGTCGATCTTGCTCGGGCGTCTCGCGGCATCCCGCATCTCCAGCTTTTCAAGCGCGGACGGTACGGATAGTTGGTGACGAGCGAAAGCCCATCTTATAGGTTCCGCTTCGACGAGACCCATAGGGAGGAAACCCATGCTGAAGACCCTGTTGATGACCGGAGCCGCAGGCGGCGTCGGTCAGGCGCTGAGACCGCTTCTTTCAGAGATCGCCGAAAACGTCGTGCTCTCCGACATTGTCGCGGTGGACGATCTGCGCCCGAACGAGCGCTTCGTCGCCTGTGATCTTGCCGACCGTGGCGGTGTCGATGCGCTGGTCCAGGGTGTCGACGGCATCATCCATCTCGGCGGGGTCTCCACCGAAAAAGGCTTCGATCTCATCCTGCAGGGCAATATTATCGGGCTTTACAATCTCTATGAGGCCGCCCGGCATGCCGGCATGCCGCGTATCATCTTTGCCAGCTCCAACCATACGATCGGCTATTACCGCCGCGACGAGCGCATCGATAGCACCGTGCCGACACGCCCGGATTCACTCTACGGCGTTTCGAAAGTCTATGGCGAAGCGGTGGCGAGCCTCTATTTCGATAAGTTCGGGCAGGAGACGCTGTCGGTGCGGATCGGCTCGTGCTTCCCCGAGCCGCGCAACTCGCGCATGCTGGCGACGTGGTTCAGCGTTCGCGATTTTCTGTCGCTCTGCGGCCGCGCCTTCGAGACCTCCCGCCTCGGGCACACGATCGTCTACGGCGCCTCCAACAATGACGAGCAGTGGTGGGACAACCGCAATGCCGCATTCCTCGGCTGGAAGCCGCAGGACAGCGCTGCGGCCTGGCGCGAGAAAATATTGGCAAACGCCGCTCCGGAAGACCCAACCGATCCGGCCGTCATCTACCAGGGCGGCGGCTTTGCGGCAGCGGGGCATCCGGAGGATTGAGGCGCTAGAGCGTTTCAATCAACGTTGCGGAACAATTTCCAGCGCGTTGGCTTGAAGGCGATGCGGTTACGGTCAAGCGCGTCGGCCTTGTCCGGCGAGAGCTCGATTTCGATGGTTTCGTGCTGCTCGCCGATATTCATCTCGATATGCCGAGTGCCGGCAACGCGGCGGCTGGAGGTCAGCAGGCCGGCGATACAGCCGCCATCGCCCTCATGAAGCTCGATATCGTGCGGGCGGAAATAGAGATAGGCCTCGCCATCGGGCTCGTGCGGCGTGCTCAAGCCCAGCGGGCGTTCCTCAAACCAGATCTCGCCATTGGTGACGCGCACCTTCACCCGATTGGACTGGCCGATGAAGCCGTAGACGAAGGGCGAATTGGGCGTGTCGTAGATCTCGTCCGGCGTGCCCACCTGCTCGATCGCGCCCTTGTTGAGCACGACGACGCGGTCGGCCAGTTCCAGCGCCTCTTCCTGGTCGTGTGTCACGAAAACGGTGGTATGGCCGGTACGATCGTGGATCTCTCGCAGCCATTTGCGCAGATCCTTGCGCACCTGCGCGTCCAGCGCGCCGAAGGGTTCGTCGAGAAGCAGCACGTTCGGCTCGACCGCCATGGCGCGTGCCAGCGCCACGCGCTGCCGCTGGCCGCCGGATAGCTGGGCTGGATAGCGCTTCTCAAGACCGTTGAGCTGCACCAGTTCCAGCAGTTCGACGGCGCGGCGATGGATTTCGGCGCGGGGAGGGCGGCGCGATGCGGAGCGGACCTTCAGGCCGAAGCCGATATTGTCCAGCACCGTCATATGGCGAAACAGCGCATAGTGCTGAAACACAAAGCCGATATTGCGCTGCTGGACAGTCTTCCTCGACGCATCTTCCTCGCCGAAGAAGATCTGGCCCTCGGTCGGAGATTCCAATCCGGCAATCAAGCGCAAAAGCGTCGTCTTGCCCGAGCCGGAAGGGCCGAGCAGCGCGATCAGTTCGCTGGAGCGGATATCCAGGGAGACATCATGCAACGCCGGAAAGCGACCGAATTCCTTGCGTAGGTTTTGAACGCGAACTTCCATTAACAATTCCCTCAGTGACGCCGGCTGCCTGCGATCTCATCGCTATAGCGCAATTCCAGCAGCGTCTTTAGTATAAGTGTGACAAGGGCAAGCAGGGCGAGAAGCGTGGCTACCGCGAAGGCCCCCGAGAAATTATATTCGTTATAGAGAATTTCGACCTGCAGCGGCATGGTGTTGGTCTCGCCGCGAATATGGCCGGAGACGACCGACACGGCACCAAACTCGCCCATGGCGCGGGCGTTACAGAGCAGAACGCCGTAAAGCAGGCCCCATTTGATGTTGGGCAGCGTCACATGCCAGAAGGTTTGCCAGCCATTGGCCCCAAGCGACAGGGCCGCCTCTTCGTCGGCATTTCCTTGTTCCTGCATCAGCGGGATCAATTCGCGGGCAACAAAGGGAAAGGTGACGAACATCGTCGCCAGAACCAGGGCAGGAACCGCGAACAGGATCTGAATGCCATGGCTCTGGAGCCAGGGGCCGAGCGTGCTGTTCGAGCTGAACAGCAGTACGAAGACCAGGCCGGATATCACCGGCGACACTGAGAACGGCAGATCGATCAAGGTCGTCAGGAACGCCTTGCCCTTGAATTCGAACTTCGCGATCGCCCAGGCGGCGGCGACACCGCAGACAAGATTGAGCGGTACGCTGATGCCGGCAACGATCAACGACAGCCGGATGGCCGCGAAAGTTTCTTCATCCACCAGCGAGCTGAAGAACTGTTCGACCCCCTTGCGGAAGGCTTCGACGAAGACGGCGGCAAGCGGCATCATTACCATCAGCGTCAGGAAGGCGAGCGTGATAGCGACGAAAATCCAGCGCGCAAGCCAGCTTTCGGTGATGACCGAATGAACCGCGTCGGCAGAGGAGGGGGCATCATGCGCCATAGCCGTACCTCCTTCTGCTCCAGGATTGAATGAGATTGATGACCAGCAACATGATGAAGGAGATGATCAACATCATCGTCGCGATCGCTGTCGCCGCTGCGTAATTATACTCCTCGAGCTTGATGACGATGAGCAATGGCGCGATTTCGGAGACATAAGGTCTGTTGCCGGCGATGAAGATCACCGAGCCGTATTCGCCGGCCGCACGCGCAAAGGCGAGCGCGAAACCGGTGAGGGCGGCTGGCGCCAGGCCGGGCAGCAGGACGCGGGTGATCGTCTGAAAACGGCTTGCGCCGAGCGTTGCCGCGGCCTCTTCGACCTCGCGGTCGATCTCCTCCATAACCGGCTGCGCCGTACGCACCACGAAGGGCAGGCCGACGAAGATCAGCGCGATGACGATGCCGACGGGCGTGAAGGCGATCTTGATGCCGAGCGGCGTCAGGAACTGCCCGATCCAGCCGTTCGGCGCATAAAGCGTCGTCAGCGCGATACCGGCAACCGCGGTCGGCAGCGCAAAGGGCAGGTCGACCATGGCGTCGACGATACGCTTGCCCGGAAAGCGATAGCGCACCAGGACCCAGGCCATGATCAGCCCGAAGACTGCATTGACGATCGCCGCGATGAAGGCGCCGCCAAAGCTCATGCGCAAGGCATTGAGCGTGCGCTGATCAAGCGCGATGGCCCAGAATTGGGACCAGCCGAGAGAACTACTCTTCCACAGCAATCCCGTGAGCGGGATGAGAACGATCAGGATGAGCCAAGTCAAGGTAACGCCGAGCGCCAATCCGAATCCCGGAATGACACTCGGCTGCCGAAACCGCCACCGTTTGCGGGTTATTGCATGCATTCAGAATTATTGTCCCGGCTTGTAAATCTGGTCGAAGACGCCGCCATCGGCGAAGAACTTCGGCTGAGCTTGAGACCATCCACCGAAATCGTCAATGGTTGCAAGCTTCAATGCGGGGAACCGGGCAATATCCTTGGGATCGGCAGCTTCCGGCTTGATCGGCCGGTAGTAATGCTTGGCCGCGATCTTCTGGCCCTCGTCGGAATAGAGGTAGTTGAGGTAAGCCTCTGCTTCCTTGCGGGTGCCCTTGGCATCGACATTGCCGTCGACGACGGCGACCGGCGGGTCGGCGCGGATCGAAACGGTGGGCGTTACGATCTCGAACTTATCCGGGCCGAGTTCTTCGAGCGACAGATAGGCTTCATTTTCCCAGGCGAGCAGAACATCGCCGAGACCGCGCTGGACGAAGGTCGTGGTTGCGCCACGGGCACCGGTATCGAGCACCGGCACATGCTTCAGAAGCTGGGCGACATAGTCCTGCGCCTTGGCGTCATCGCCGCCATTGGCCTGCTTGGCCCAGGCCCAGGCTGCCAGGATGTTCCAGCGGGCGCCGCCCGAGGTCTTGGGGTTCGGCGTGATGACTTCGACGCCGTCCTTGACCAGATCGGACCAGTCCTTGATGCCCTTCGGATTGCCCTTGCGCACCAGGAAGACGATCGTCGATGTGTAGGGAACGCTGTTGTTGGGGAACTTGGTCTTCCAGTCGGTCGGGATCTTTTTCGTGGCCTTGGCAATGGCGTCGATGTCGCCTTCCAGTGCCAGCGTCACGACATCGGCATCAAGGCCGTCGATGACCGAGCGAGCCTGCGCGCCCGACCCGCCATGCGACGCCTTGATATTGATGGTTTCACCCGTATCCTTTTTCCACTTTGCGGCGAAGGCTGCGTTGAAGTCCTTGTACAGTTCGCGCGTCGGATCGTACGAAACATTGAGAAGCGTCTTGTCCGCGGCCCATGTCGGCGCTATGGCGCCAGCCAGCGAGAAACTGCCAATGAGAACTGCGGTGGCGAGAAGCCGGGAAAGCTTTATCGTCTGCATGGGTGACCTCCTTCGTTGTTACTAAACCCTATCAACTTGGTCGTATAAAGTAACGAAGATTGTTCCCGCTTGGCGCGCATACATAGAACGGAATCCCATATAATCAAGGAATGTGAAATCACATTCCCGCGCTTTGGCTGCAGCCGGCAGTTAGTATCCTATCAAATCGAGTCAGACATGAAAACCGAGTAGAGTTCGTCGGCGGTTTTTGCCTGTCGCATGGCCGTCAGAACGCCTTCGGCTCTCAGCCGCCTGGCGATGGCGGCGAGCACGTTCAGATATTCGCTGCGGCCGTTTTCGCCAAAGAGCAGGACGAAGGCGAGATCCGTTGGCACATCGTCGATCGCCTGGAAGTCGACGGGTTGGCCAAAACGTACCATCAATCCGCGCGGTCGCGTCATTCCGGCGATCGCCGCATGCGGAACGGCTATGCCGTTGCCGATGCCGGTCGTTCCCAGATTTTCCCGTCCCTCCAATGCCTGCAGGACTGTGGCTTCATCCAAGCCAAGGCAATGGGCCGCCTTCGACGAAAGAAGCTGCAGCGCCCGCCACTTTGTCGGCACCGAAAGGCCGACGAAGACATGTTCGGGCAGGATGATGGTGGAAAGGTCCATGGTCACTCTCGGGCTCGGGCATCGATAATTCGGACATGACTTGGCCTCGTCGGTCTTTGCGACGAGGCGCTGTTTAGCACGCAGCCAAGGGATCACGGCTTCATTCCGGCTCGCGCAAGCGGTAGCCAACGCCTGTCTCCGTGGTGATATATTGCGGTTGATCCGGAATCTGTTCGATCTTCTGCCGGAGCTGGCGGACGTAGACGCGTAGATATTGCACATCCGCCGCCGGTCCCCAGACCTGCTTCAACAGGAACTGATGCGTCAGCACCTTGCCCGCATGCTGCGCCAGCACCCGCAGAATGTCGTATTCCTTCGGCGAGAGCTTCACTTCCTTGCCGTCGACCTTGACGATGCGCTTGACAAGATCGAGCGACAGGCCGCCGGTCTGGAAGATCGCCTTTTCGCCCTGCTGCTGCAGGCGGTGGCGGAGGGCGACGCGGATGCGCGCGGCGAGTTCATTCACGCCGAAAGGCTTGGTGACATAATCGTCGGCGCCGGTTTCCAGCGCCTTGACGATGCCGGCTTCGTCGGTTCGGCTCGAGAGAATGACGACCGGTATTTCCAACCCATCCTCGCGCCATTCCTGCAGCAGGTCATGACCGGGCTTGTCGGGCAGGCCGAGGTCGAGAATGATCAGGTCGGGCCGATCTTCCTGTACCGACAGTTTTGCCGCCGCGGCGTTCGGGGCCTCGTTGACCAGATAGCCCTGAGCGCTCAAGCCGACACGCAGCAATTTGCGGATCGGCGGCTCGTCATCGACAACGAGTATCTTGACGGCGGTCGTGTTCATTTCAATTCATCCAGCTTGGGGAGATCTGTTGGTTTCGGCAGGCGAATGGTGAAGACCGCGCCCTGGCGGTCCGTGCGGTTGCCCGCGGTAATCGTACCGGCCATGGCCTCGATGAAGCCACGGCAGATGGAAAGGCCAAGGCCCGTGCCGGCCCGCACCTGATCGCCTTTGCGGACACGATAGAAGGTGTCGAAGACGCGCTCGAGATCAGCTGGCGGAATGCCAAGGCCTTCGTCCATGATCCGGAAGACGACATTGTCGACATCGGCCCAGGCCTCCAGGCGGATGGTGGAATCCTCGGGTGCGTATTTGGCGGCATTGTCGAGCAGATTGAACAGCACCTGCTCGAAGAGCACTGGATCGACCCGCACCATCGGCAGATCGGTCGGCATCTGCGTTTCAACGCGATGTCGGGCGAGAATTTTCGCCCCGCGCCGGAGCGCACTGCCGACGATATCGCCACCATAATGCAGAGCATAATTCGGCTCCATCGCGCCGGACTCGATCTTGGTCATGTCGAGCAGATTGGCGATGAAGCGGTTCAACCGTTCGGATTCATCGACCACCGTCGACAGCAGATCGACGCGATCCTCATGCGACATGGTTTCCAGATAGTCGCGCAAGGTGCCGGCGGCACCAAGAATGGCGGCAAGCGGTGTTTTTAGGTCGTGCGAGATCGAGGTCAGTAGGGCCGAACGCAGCCGGTCGGCTTCGACGGCCAGCTTGGCGCGGTCGACGTCGGCGACCAGTTGTACGCGCTCGATGGCAAGTGCTGCCTGATCGGCAAGCGCATCGAGAAGCCGCTGCTGCTCCGGCGTCAAAAGCGGACCGTCGCGACGGTCGCTGTCGAGGCCGATGACGCCGACGGCGGTGCGGCCGGTACGCAGCGGCACATAGAGGCGCTTGGCGCCCGGCAACGTATCGGCGCCGCGTCCGGCTGCATGATTATGTTCCCAGGCCCAGCGCGCTGCGGCGATATCGGCATCATCGAGCGTATCGTCGGGTGGATAGCCCGCCTTGACGGCAATTGTGCCGTCTTCGGGTAGTAGCAGCACCACGCGCACCTTCAGCATCGAGGCGAGCTGGAAAGCCGTTGCCCAGAGCACGTCATCAAGCGTGCCGGTGCCGGCGAGTTTCTTCGAGAAAAGATAAAGATCTTCCGTCGTCCGCGCCCGCTGTCGCGCCGATGCCGCTTGCCGCTGCACGGTTGCAGTCAGATTGCTGGCGATGATGGCGACGCCGAGGAAGAAGAAGAAGGCAAGCACGCTTTCGGGGTCGCTGATCGTCAGCGTATAGCGCGGCGGCAGGAAGAAGAAGTTGAAGGCGAGCGCGCCGAGCAGGCAGGAATAGAGCGCCGGGCGCAAGCCTTGAGTGACAGCCGTGGCGAGCACCGCCATCAGGAAGACCAGCGCCAGGTTTCGGACGTCGAGCACCTGGTCGAGGATGACGCAAAAGCCGAGGGCGACGGCGACATAGAGCGTTGCCAGGATATAGCCACGCAACTGGAACGGCGTCGGCACGGGTGCCGACTTGACGCCATGGCTCGCCCTCGACGCCTCTGCGTCAGTGCCTGAGATGACGTGAACGCTGATGTCGCCGGCCTTGCGGATCAGTTCGTAGGAGACCGAAGCCCTGGACCAATCCCGCCAGGTACCGACCTTCGGCGAGCCGATGACGATATGAGTGACATTGTTGCTGGCGGAATGGCGAAGCAGCTCTTCGGCGACTTCGCGGCCGGGAATGGTGATGGCTTCACCGCCAAGCTGCTCGGCAAGCCTGAGCGTCGCGGCGATAGTGTCGCGCTGCGCCTCGGTCAGGCTGATCGCCCGGTTGGTCTCGACATAGACGGCCGCCCAGGGTGCGCGCAGGCGCGAGGCCATGCGGGCGGCATAGCGCACCAGCGACGCGGAACGCGGATGATGATCGATGGAGACCAGCACACGTTCGCCCGCAGCCCATGGGCCGGGGATCGCATGCGCCTGCATATGGGTCAGGAGCTGGTCGTCGACCCGCTGTGCCGTGCGCCGCAGCGCCAGCTCGCGTAGCGCCGTCAGATTGCCGGGTGTGAAATAATTGGTCAGCGCCCGCTCGGCGGTTCTCGACACATAGACCTTGCCGTCATGCAGGCGCTTGATCAGGTCGTCGGGTGTCAGATCGATAATCTCGACATCGTCGGCCATGTCGATGATCGAATCCGGCACGGTTTCACGGACGCGAACGCGGGTGATTTGTGACACGACATCGTTCAGGCTTTCGACATGCTGGATGTTCAGCGTCGTATAGACGTCGATGCCGCGATCGAGCAGCTCCTTGACGTCGAGATAGCGCTTCGGATGCCGGCTGCCATGGGCGTTGGAGTGGGCGAGTTCATCGACGAGCACGAGGCCGGGCCGGCGTTTGAGAATGGCATCGAGGTCCATCTCGTCGAGCGCGCGGCCCTTATAATCGACATTGACGCGGGGAATGATCTCGTAGCCTTCGAGCAGAGCCTGCGTCTCGCGCCGGCCATGGGTCTCGACCACGCCGACGACGACATCGACGCCGTCGGCAATCTTGGCCTTGCCGGAAAGCAGCATTTCGTAGGTCTTGCCGACGCCGGGTGCGGCGCCCAGAAAGATCTTCAGACGGCCGCGCGTTTCCTGCCGAGCCTTCTCCAGAAGCGCGTCGGGAGAGGGCCTGTTCAGCGTGTCGCGGCTATCATCTGGCATCGATCGATCTTTCTCGACGGGCGATAATTGAGGCGGTGATGGCCGCCTCAACCTCTTGGTCTTATTGAGTCATAGAAGCATCCAACGCCCGGTTCAATGCCAGGACGTTGACGACGGGCTCACCGAAAACACCGAGTTCGCGGGGTTCGACAGCGGCGTCGACGATCGCGCGGAGCTTGGCCTCATCCAGGCCGCGCGCTTTGGCGACACGCGGGATCTGGAAATAGGCATCCTCCGGCGAGATATGCGGATCGAGACCGCTACCTGACGTGGTGACCAGATCGATCGGAACCGGCGCATTCGGGTTCTGTGCCTGCAACGTTGCGACATCGCCCTTGATACGGGTCATCAGGCTCGAACTGGTCGGACCGAGATTGGAGCCCATCGAGTTGGCCGCGTTGTAGGGCGCGGCAACTGTTTTGGTCGCGTCGTTCGGGTCCGCACCCGTCGTCGCCGACGGGCGTCCGTGGAAATAGCGGTCGGTGGTGAAGCTCTGCCCGATGAGGCTGGAGCCGATCACCTTGCCGTCCTTCTCCACCAGGCTGCCGTTCGCCTGATGCGGGAAGAGCGCCTGGGCAATCCCTGTCATGGCAAGCGGATAGGCAAGGCCGGTGACGGCGGTGGTGACCACGATCATGACGATGGCCGGTCTGATTAATTTCAGCATGGGAAAGACTCCTTAGACCAGGCCGATGGCGGTGATCGCCATGTCGATGGCCTTGATGCCGATGAAGGGCACGATGATGCCGCCTAGGCCGTAGATCAAGAGATTGCGGCTGAGCAGGGCGCCGGCGCCGATCGGGCGATAGCGAACGCCCTTCAGCGATAGCGGGATCAGCGCAATGATGATCAGAGCGTTGAAGATGATAGCGGAGAGGATGGCGCTTTGCGGCGTTGCCAGCCCCATGACGTTCAGCATCTTCAGCTGCGGATAGAAGGCGATGAACATCGCCGGGATGATGGCGAAGTATTTGGCGATGTCGTTGGCGATGGAGAAGGTGGTGAGCGCGCCGCGGGTCATCAGCAACTGCTTGCCGATTTCGACGATCTCGATGAGCTTCGTCGGGTCGCTGTCGAGGTCGACCATGTTGCCGGCCTCGCGGGCGGCAACCGTGCCGGTGTTCATGGCGACGCCAACGTCTGCCTGGGCAAGCGCCGGGGCGTCATTGGTGCCGTCGCCGCACATGGCGACGAGCTTGCCCTTCGCCTGCTCCTCGCGCATCAGCGCCAGCTTCATTTCCGGTGTTGCCTGGGCGAGGAAGTCGTCCACGCCGGCTTCCGCGGCAATGGCGGCGGCTGTCAGCGGGTTGTCGCCGGTGATCATCACCGTGCGGATGCCCATGCGGCGCAGTTCGGCGAAGCGCTCGCGAATGCCGCCCTTGACGATGTCCTTGAGCTGGATGACGCCGAGCAGGCGACCATCGCGGGCAACCGCAAGCGGCGTGCCGCCGGCCTTGGAGATCTCGTCTGAAATCGCCTGCAATTCGCGGACGGTCTCACTGCTGGTGCGCGAGATTACCGTGGCGCCGGCGCTGGAGGCGGTAGTTGCGCTGCCGCTGACGTAGGCCAGAACAGCGTCCACCGCACCCTTGCGGATGGAGGAGCCTTCGACGTCGACACCGCTCATGCGGGTCTGGGCAGTAAAGGGCACGAAGGTAGCCTTCAGGCTGGTCATGTCACGGCCACGGATCGCGTACTTCTCCTTGGCGAGCACGACGATGGAGCGTCCCTCAGGCGTTTCGTCGGCCAGCGAGGCGAGCTGTGCCGCATCGGCCAGATCCTGCTCCGTCACCCCCTTGACCGGGCGGAACGAGGTAGCCTGACGGTTGCCGAGGGTGATCGTGCCGGTCTTGTCGAGCAGCAGCGTATCGACGTCACCGGCGGCCTCGACAGCGCGACCGGACATAGCAAGCACGTTGAAGCGGACCAGACGGTCCATGCCGGCAATGCCGATGGCGGAGAGGAGCGCGCCGATGGTGGTCGGGATCAGCGTTACGAACAGGGCGACGAGGACGACAGTTGGGATCGAGCCGCCGGCATAGGCGGCAAAGCTCGGGATCGTTACCGTGGCGAGTACGAAGATCAGCGTCATGCCAGCGAGCAGGATGTTGAGCGCGATTTCGTTCGGGGTCTTCTGACGTTCAGCACCTTCGACGAGTGCGATCATGCGGTCGATGAAAGTCGAGCCGGCAGCAGCGGTGATGCGGACACGGATCTCGTCGGAGAGCACTTGCGTGCCGCCGGTGACGGCCGAGCGGTCGCCGCCGGATTCGCGAATGACAGGCGCCGATTCACCGGTGATCGCCGCTTCGTTGACCGAGGCCACGCCTTCGATGACTTCGCCATCGGAGGGGATGATGTCGCCGGCTTCGACCAGCACGACATCGCCGACCTTCAGGCTGGTGCCCGGCACCATCTTGTAGTCAGTGCGGCTGTTGCCGGAGAGAAGCTTCGCCTGGGTTTCTGTGCGCGACTTGCGCAACGATTCAGCCTGTGCCTTGCCGCGACCCTCGGCGACGGCCTCGGCGAAGTTGGCAAACAGCACGGTGAACCAGAGCCAGATGTTGATCTGGAGGGAGAAGCCGAGATTGCCGCCGCCGGTCAGAAGATCGCGCAGGAAGAGCACGGTGGTCAGCGCCGAGACGACGGCGACCACGAACATGACGGGGTTCTTGGCAAGCGTCCGCGGGTTCAGCTTCTGGAAAGCGGCGCCCACGGCCGGAACGAGGATGCGAGAATCCAAAATACTCGCGGATTTTAACTGGCTCATAAGAGACTCCAGCGTGAAGAGGGAAACGGCAGACCGGGATTGCCCGGTCAGCCAAGCAAGAAACCGAAGACGACAAGGCCGAGGAACAGCGTGACCATCGCCACCAGGATGGCATCGGAAGCACAGGTCGCTCGGGCCGGGCCACGCCCCCTGTCTGAGGGGCGTGGATCGATGAGCTTTCGAAGCCTGGGCATGAGTGGCTGCGTCATTGCGCTTATCCTCAGAAGGCCTGGCCGGCGATCATCGACAGATGCTCGACGATGGGGCCGAGCGCGAGTGCCGGGAAGAAGGTCAGGCCGCCGACGATCAGGATCGTGCCCACCAGCAGGCCGACGAACAGCGGACCGTCCGTCGGGAAGGTGCCGGCAGAGGCGGGAACCGTCTTCTTGGCGATCAGCGAACCGGCAATGGCCAGCGCCGGAATGATGACCAGGAAGCGGCCGATCAGCATGACGATACCGAGCGTGATGTTGTACCAGGTTGTATTGGCGGAGAGACCGGCGAAGGCCGAGCCGTTATTCGCTGCTGCCGACGAGTAGGCATAGAGGATTTCCGAGAAGCCGTGCGGACCTGGGTTGCCGATGGCCGCGACGGCGCCGGGCAGGACGACGGAGATCGCGGTGAAGATCAGCATGCCGGCAGGCAGGCAAAGCACGGCGAGCATCGCCATCTTCACTTCCTTGGCTTCGATCTTCTTGCCGAGATATTCCGGCGTGCGCCCGACCATCAGGCCGGCGACAAAGATGGCAATGATGACGAACATCAGGATGCCGTAGAAACCGGCGCCGACGCCACCGACGATGACTTCGCCGAGCTGCAGGTTGATCAACGGGATCATGCCGCCAATCGCCGTGAAGCTGCCGAGCATGCCGTTGACCGCGCCGCAGGAGGCAGCCGTGGTGATGACCGCGAAGAGCGACGACATGGCGATGCCGAAGCGGACTTCCTTGCCCTCCATATTGCCGCCCTGGACGCCGAGTGCATGGACCAGCGGATTGCCGGCGGCCTCAGCCCAATAGGTGACGATGACGCCGGCGATGAAGAGCGTGCCCATCGCCGCGAGGATGGCCCAGCCCTGACGCTGGTTGCCGACCATGCGTCCGAATACGTTGGTGAGCGCCGCGCCGATGGCGAAGATCGCCAGCATCTGGATCAGGTTGGAGATAGCATCCGGATTTTCAAAAGGGTGAGCGGAGTTGGCGTTGAAGAAGCCACCGCCATTGGTGCCGAGCATCTTGATCGCAAGCTGCGAGGCAACCGGACCGACGGCAATCGTCTGTTGCGCACCTTCGAGTGTCGTGGCGTTGACATAGGGTCCGAGCGTCTGCGGCACGCCGAGATAAACGAAGACCAATGTCATGACGATGCAGGCTGGGAGCAGGACATAGAGCGTCGCCCGGGTCAGATCGACCCAGAAGTTGCCGATGGCCTTGCCGGAGGCGCGCGAAAAGGCACGGATCAGCGCAATGGCGAGCGCGATACCGGTTGCGGCGGAGGCGAAGTTCTGGACGGTGAAACCGGCCATCTGCACGAGATAGGACATCGTGCTTTCGCCGCCGTAGTTCTGCCAGTTGGTGTTGGTCACAAAGCTGGCGGCGTTGTTGAACGAAAGCTCCGGGCCGATCGAGGTCATGCCTGCGGGATTGTAAGGCAGGCTCGCCTGGAACCGCTGCAGGATATAGAGCAAGAAGAAGCCGGCGAGGCTGAACAGCAGCATGGAGATCGCATAGGTCGTCCAGTGCTGCTCCTCGCGCTCATCCGTTCCCGCAATGCGATAAAGCCCCCGTTCCAGCGGACCGAGGACGTAGGAGAGAAGTGTGCGCTCGCCCGTGAAGACACGCGTCATGTAACCGCCGAGCGGTTTGACGAGCACAAGGAGGATCCCGATATAGATCAGGATCTGAAGCCATCCATTGAAGGTCATGGGGGTAACTTTCCCTATCTGGCGCTAAAAATTAAAAGCGCTCAGGGCGAATGAGGGCGTAGATCAGGTAGGCGGTGAGAAAGAGTGTCACTCCGCCGCCGAGAATATAATCCAGAAGCATTTGTGTCTCTCCGACTAGAGGCTGTCGCAGGCTTTGGTATAAGCGATGCACAGAATGAAAAATAAAACGCCGATCCCGATAAGAAGAATGTCCATCATCGATCGTTGATCCTTGATTGTTCTTGTGGAACACCGAAATGGACCGAAGGCACCTTCAAAGAAGGCGCCTTTCGTTTCTTCCCGGTATGGAGATCATCCTTTAGATGTCTCTAATGTCAATATGCAACCAAACCGCATTAAGGTTCGAGACGGCGGGAAGGGGAAAGATATAAAAATCTTATAAATGCCGGCTGCCGTCTGGGCTCCATCCATGGCCGCTTTGTTGCAAGCGACACCGTCATCCAGATTTCGCCATTCGAATCAGATCAGTGCGCCGGATCGACAATAACGAGACGGAAAATTGATGACGCCGAACGAAAGCGACCGGAGCCTTATCGAAGCGATGAGACGGTACTTTGCGGTGAAAGCCGATGTGAGTGAATTGAAAGCGCGCCTGGAAATGGCAAGGCGCGAGGCCGGCGAGGATATTGAGACCTTTTACAATCCGCGTACCAACCCCAATCATGCGATCGATATCCTGCGATCGCATGTGTTGAAAAAGGAAATGGTCGCCCTGATGAGCCAGGCGGAAGCCTGGGCGAGGGGAGCGGACGTGGCTCAGGACTTCGGCCAGAATTTTGACTCGATCCAAGACGCCGACATTGTGAGCGCTGAGTAGCTCACAGTCAGCCGGGCCGCGGCAGCCACACGCAGGAGATTAATCCGACAGGCTCGAAATTCACCCCTGTTCATCGACGGTCTTGTTAAATCAGAAATGCTGATATAAATGAAGGTAATTGATGGGGCACGCAGGAAACGATGAAACGCGGCTTTCTAACGATCTATGCCGGTGAAAATGCTGCGGCGTTGCGGGCGCTCTCAGTGCCCGCGCGCGTGGACATGCTCAGGTTGCTGTGCTCCAAAGGCCCGCTGAATGTCAATGAAATCGCACGGGCTCTGGACCTGCCGCAGTCGACGGTTGCGACCGGAATCATGATCCTGGAAGAGGCCGGGCTGGTTGAAACCAAGGCGGCAAAAGCCCGCAAGGGATACCAGAAGATCTGCTCCGCACTTTACGATGAGATTCTTGTGAGCTTCGAGGATGCTGCCTTGAAGCACGACGAGGATGTGATCGAGGTGGCAATGCCGATCGGTCTTTATACGAGCTGCGAGACCCATGCGCCGTGTGGTCTTTGCTCCACCGAGGGCGTGATCGGCCTGCTCGATGTTCCCGACTATTTCCTTGATCCGCAGCGCATGCAGGCTGGTCTACTCTGGTTCGGACGCGGCCATGTGGAATATAAATTTCCCAACAATGCCAAGATCCTGAACAAGAATGTCAATGCCATAGAGTTCTCGATGGAGCTCTCCTCCGAGGTTCCGGGAACCAATCCGGACTGGCCCTCCGACATCACGATCTGGGTCAACGGCGTTGCCGTCGGCACATGGATGTCGCCGGGCGACTATGGCGACAAGCGCGGTGCTTTCACGCCGGGCTGGTGGAAACTCGAGGGCTCCCAATATGGTAAGCTCAAGACCTGGCGGATCTCGAAAAAGGGTACATTCATCGACGGCGTTGCCGCGTCGGACGTCACCATCGACGACCTTGCCATCAGCCAGCATTCCTCGATCCGGCTCAGGATTGGCATCGCCGAGGATGCACGCCACACGGGTGGCGTGAACATATTCGGCCGCGGCTTCGGCAATTACGGTCGCGATATCCTGATGCGGATTGATCTTTCGTAAGTTCAAATCACAAATTGTGATATATAGCCGGCATTCCTATGGAATGGCGGTCTCCAGTCATTTTTACATAATTCATTGAAATTGCTATTTTTTGTCTAAATTTTCCGCAGTGCAAGATGATTTTTTAGCTTGGACGACGCATAAATTGGCGTTGACGGCTTGCCAAAAGTGTATCAGCATCTAGGTATAAGAACGAAATATCTGATATATACGGGAGGATAGCAGTGAAGGCGCAAGTGGTCATCCATCGCGATTTCCGGATTGCCGATATCGACGATCGGCTCTACAGCTCGTTTCTGGAGCATCTGGGCAGGGCGATCTACGGGGGCATCTACGAGCCCGGCCATCCGACTGCGGATGCGGACGGATTTCGTCAGGACGTTATCGAACTGGTCCGCGAGCTTAATTCGCCCTACTGCCGCTATCCCGGCGGCAATTTCGTATCAGCCTACAATTGGGAAGATGGTGTCGGCCCGCGTTCGGATCGCCCCGTGCGGCTCGATCTAGCCTGGCGTACCCGCGAGAGCAACCAGATCGGCGTCAACGAGTTCGTCGATTGGTGCAAGAAGGCCAACACCAAGCCGATGCTGGCCGTCAATCTCGGCTCGCGCGGCCTTGATGACGCACGCAACTTCCTTGAATATTGCAATCATCCAAGCGGGACCTATTGGTCGGACCTGCGCCGCAAGCATGGCTGGGCCGATCCGCATGGCGTGAAGCTATGGTGCCTCGGCAACGAGATGGATGGTCCTTGGCAGGTTGGTCATAAATCGGCTTACGAATATGGCCGCTTGGCCGATGAGACGGCTAAGGCGATGCGCGGCTTCGACAAGTCGCTAGAGCTGGTCGTCTGCGGTTCGTCCAATTCGGAAATGAAGACCTATCCGGATTGGGAAGCGCAGGTTCTGGAGCAGTGCTACGATAGCGCCGACCATATCTCGCTGCACATGTATTTCGCCAATCGCGAGAAGAACACACTCAACTATCTCGCCAAGGCGGAGAAGCTCGATCGCTATATCGGCACGATCGGTGGCGTCATCGACTATATCAAGGCGAAGAAGCGCTCGAAAAAGACGATCGGCATTTCCTTCGACGAATGGAACGTCTGGTATCACTCGAACCAGCAGGACAAGGATATCCTTGCGCGCGACGAATGGCCGGACGCGCCGCACCTCCTCGAAGACGTCTATAATTTCGAGGACGTTCTTCAGGTCGGCGGCATTCTGAACACATTCATCCGGCGCTCCGATCGCGTGCGTATCGCCTGTATCGCCCAGCTCGTGAACGTGATCGCGCCGATTATGACGGAAGATGGCGGTCCCGCCTGGCGGCAGACCATCTATTATCCGCTGTATTTCGCCTCGAAATACGGCCGCGGTTTCGCGCTTCGGCTGGTCACCGACGGCCCGACCTACGACAGCGACGAGGCCGACGATGTGCCCTATCTCGATGTCTCCGCCGTTCACGATGCCACGGGGAATACGGTCACCCTGTTTGCCGTGAACCGCCATCTGGACTCGGCGCTCGACCTCGATACCCGGCTGGAAGGTTTCCCCGGTGCGCGCGTCGTCGAGCAGTACGAGATGGTTCACGAGAAGCTTGAGGCGGTCAATACGGCGTCCCGGCCCAATGCTGTCGTTCCCGCCAAGACGGGTGACGCAAAGATCGAGGATGGCCGGCTTCGCGCTACGCTGAAGCCACTGTCCTATAACGTGATCCGGCTGTCTGTATGACAGCTGGTTGCCGGGACGCGGTAAAACGCGTCCCGGTCTGCAATGACGTTCGGCATGTCGCGAGGAGGCGATGCATGTCGGTACGGTGGTCTGTTGCGAGCCGGTTTGGACATCAAGTGTTCAAGGTCCGGCTAACGCAGGGAGTTTGAAAGTCACGGCTTGCCTCACCTTGTTTGGTATGCCGTCCGATGGATAACTAGGGAGGAGATCATGCAGAAGTGGAAGAAGCTTGCTTTTGGTGTCGCGCTGGCCACGTTCGGCCTGGTCGCGGCGGCTACGGCACAAGATTATGCTACCTTGCCACGCAAGGAGACGCTGATCGTCGAGAACCCGGAAGGGACGATCAAGAATCCCGGCTGGTTCAATGTCTGGGTCAATGGCGGCGGCGGTGTTTCGACCGGCCTGCAGCAATTGACGATGGATACGCTTTGGTACATCGACCCTGAACAGGGGCTCGGTGGTTCTGCCTGGGACAATTCGCTCGCCGCCGACAAGCCACAATATAATGACGACTTTACCCAGATGACGGTGAAGCTGCGCAAGGGGCTCTACTGGAGCGACGGCGTCGAGTTCACCGCCGATGACGTGGTCTATACGGTCAAGACCCAGATGGATCATCCGGGCATGAATTGGAGCGCTGCCTTTTCCGTGCAGGTCGCCAGTGTCGAGGCACCGGATCCCTATACTGTCGTATTCAAGCTGAAGAAGCCGAATTCGCGGTTCCATGCCATCTTCACCGTGCGGTGGAACGGCGCCTGGATCATGCCGAAACATGTCTTCGAAAAAGTTGCCGATCCGGTTCGTTACGATTTCGCCAATCCGGTGTCGCTCGGCGCCTATAAGCTGAAAAGTTTTGATCCGCAGGGAAAATGGTACACTTGGGAAAAGCGCGATGACTGGCAGCGCACTTCGCTCGCCCGCCTCGGCGAACCGGGTCCGAAATATGTCACTTACGTCGATCCAGGTCCGCCGGATAAACGTACGATCGCCCAGCTGGAGCATAATCTCGATATCATTCACGACAACACGCCCGAGGGCATGTTCACGCTGAAGGAGAAATCGAAGACGAGCGAAAGCTGGTTCCCGGGGTTCCCCTTCGCCCATCCCGATCCGACATTGCCGGCGGTGATCTTCAACACGCAGGATCCGCTGTTCAAGAACGCCGACGTTCGCTGGGCGCTCGCACTCCTCATCGACATCAAGGCAGTCGACATGGCGAGCTATCGGGGAGCAGCAACTCTTTCAGCGCTTGGCGTTCCGCCGACGGCGATAGCCATGAAGGATTATCAGGCGCCGTTGCAGGATTGGCTTAAGGATTTCGAAGTCGATACCGGCAAGCGCAAGATCAAGCCATATGATCCGACGATCGGCCAGCAGGTCGCGGATATGCTGCGCAAGCAGCCCAAATACAAGGATCAGATTCCGACCGACCCGGCGGCCATCAGCGCGGCCTTCGGCTATGGCTGGTGGAAGCCCGATCCGCAGGCGGCGACCGAACTCCTGGAAAAGGCCGGCTTCAAGAAGGTTGGCGGCAAATGGATGACGCCGGACGGCCAGCCCTTCAAGATCCGCCTGACGGTGGAAGGCGATACGCGCTCGGTCTTCACCCGCGCAGGCACCCTGATCGCCCAGCAATGGGCAGCCTTCGGCATCGACTCCAAGGCCACACCGACCTCTTCTATCGGGCAGGTGCAGGCCACTGGCGACTTCCAATGCATCATCTCCTGGAGCGTTGAAACATGGGGTGGCGATCCGGACTTGTCGTTCTTTCTCGACAGCTGGCATTCGGATTTCGTTGCCAAGAAGGGTGAGAACCAGTCGGCCCGCAACTGGCAACGCTGGTCCAATCCGGAGCTCGACAAGATCATTGAGAGCATCCGTCGGGTCAGTGCTGACGATCCGAAGGGCACCGAGCTTGGCAAGGACTATCTGAAGCTCGTCGCTCGTGAAATGCCGACCATTCCGCTGATGTCCTACAACGTCTTCACGTCGATGGATACCACCTACTGGAAAGGCTATCCGACGATCGCCGACCCCTACACCGACCCGGTTCCCAATTGGGCGAATTCCCGGCTGATGATGGTCAAGCTGAAGCCGGCGCAGCCATAACTCCTCCCAACCCTGACGCGGCGTCAGCCGCGTCAGGCACCTGTCGCCGGACATTAAGCGAGTCCGGCGACCTTCTTTTTTTGAAAAGTGATGAAGCGCAAGCAGCAAGGAAAACGACGGTATGGCGTCCTATCCCATTTTCGTATTGAAGCGATTTGGCCAGTTCCTGCTCGTTGTCTTTCTCGGCATTTCCGCGACCTTCTTCATCACCCATATGACGCCGATCGATCCCGTCGAGCAGAGTATCGCCGCCATCCAGCAGATGGGGCAGTCAGACCCTCGCGCCGTCGATCTCATGCGCCAGTCGCTTCGCGAACTCTACGGCATGGAGGGCTCGATCTGGCAGCAATATGTGCATTTCTGGACGCGTCTTGCGACCGGTGATCTCGGACCGTCTCTTTCTGCCTTTCCAACGCCCGTCTCGACCATCATCCTGCGGTCGCTGCCGTGGACGATCGGGCTGATGACCGTTGCGACGCTGTTCACCTTCATCCTCGGCAACACGATAGGCGCGCTCGCGGGCTATTACCGCAAGAGCATGGTGCTCAAAGCCGTCAGCCTCGTCTTCATCGCGATGCAGCCGATCCCCTATTACATCCTCGCCTTCGTGCTGATCATCCTGTTCGGCTATCTCTGGCCGATCCTGCCGATCAATGGCGGCTACGAGATGAATACCAATCTGGAACTGTCCTTTTCGCTGGTTCTCGACATCTTGAGACACTCCATCTTGCCGGCGCTGTCGCTGATCCTCGTCGGCACGGGCGGCTGGCTGATCGGCATGAGGGCGCTGGTCTCCAACATCATCACCGAGGATTACGTGACGTTCGCCGAACTCGGCGGGGTGCCGAAGAGCCGCATTCTGCGGTCCTACATAGCGCGCAACGCGATGGTGCCGCAGTTTACCGGCCTTGCCATGTCGCTGGGGGCGGTCTTCAACGGCACGATCATCACGGAGATCGTCTTCGGCTATCCCGGCATCGGAAACCTGCTGATTTCAGCGGTGCATGCCGGCGATTACAGCCTCGTGCTCGGGCTGAGCGCACTGTCCATCACCGGCGTTGCCGCGGCGGTGTTCATCATCGATATTCTGGGTCCGCTGATCGACCCGCGCATCAGGGTGGAGTAGGCCATGTTCACCATCGTTCGCGACCTCGCTCGCCAGAATGCGGAATTCCTTTGCGGCCTGCTGCTGTTCGCAGTGATCGTCGTGCTGATAGTCCTGTCCTATTTCTCGCCCTACGGTCCCTCGGACATCTATGTCCTGCCGCCCGACATGCCGCCTGACGGCGATTACTGGCTCGGCACGACCTCGCGCGGCCAGGATGTTTTCTGGCAGCTCACCACCGCTCTCAGGAACACACTCTATTTCGGCATCGGGGTGGCCTTCCTGTCGCGCATTATCTCACTGGTGGTCGGTCTCGTCGCGGGTTATCTCGGCGGTGTGGTCGACCGGGTGCTAATGGCGATCAACGACAGCATCATGGTCATTCCGCAGTTTCCGCTGCTGATCCTGTTCTACTTCGTGCTCAAGGACGGCATGACCTGGACCGTGCTCATCGTGGTGATGGCCTCGCTCGGCTGGTCTTACGATGCGCGCCTGATCCGGTCGGTGGCGATCAGTCTCAAGAGCCGGCCGTTCACGACCCAGAGCGTCTATTCCGGCATGAGCATGTATAAGATCCTCGTCCAGGAGCATCTGCCCTATGTGCTGCCGATCGTCTTTGCCACGACGATGAACAACATGATCTGGTCGATCGGCATGGAAATCACGCTGTCGGTGCTCGGCTTCACGGATATCGAAACGCCGACAATGGGCATGATGATCTATTGGGCGAACGCGCATTCGGCGCTGATCGCTGGAATATGGTGGTGGGTCGCTGCACCGGTCGCAGCCATCGTCGTGCTGTTTACGGCGCTCTTCCTGCTGTCGATGTCGATGAACGAATACAACGATCCGCGCAGTCGGCTGAACCGGATGGGGGGCTAGGTCATGGATGCTGTGGTCGAGGTCAAGAATCTCAAAGCCTATTACAAAGCCTTCCTCTACGGCGTCGATCGCGAGGTGCGCGCCGTGGATGATATCAGCCTGACGATCGGCCGAGGCGAAATCTACGGCGTCGCCGGGGAATCGAGCAGTGGCAAGACGACGCTCATCAAGACCATCGCCGGCGCCATCCGTCCGCCGTTGCGGGTTGTAGAGGGCAGTGTCACCTTTCATTTCAACGGCGGCACGCAGGACATCTATGGTATGACGCCGGAGGCGAGGGCGGCGCTCCGGTGGCGGCATCTGTCCTACATCATGCAGGGCTCGATGAACGTGCTCAATCCCGTGCGGCGCATTCGCCACTCCTTCACGGATTTTGCCTTTCGCCACATGAAGGTGGAGAAATCCGCCTTTTTCGGGCGGGTCGCGAGCCACCTGCAGCGGCTGAAGCTCGATCCCCAGCTTCTCGATGCCTATCCCCACGAATTGTCCGGCGGCATGCGCCAGCGCATGACCATTGCGCTTGCCACCATCCTGACACCGGAATTCATCATCGCCGACGAACCGACGACGGCCCTCGATGTCATCGTGCAGCGTGACGTCCTGACGATGATCCGCGAGATCCAGCGTGACATGGGCTCCTCGTTCCTGTTCGTCACCCACGACATGGGCGTTCACGCCGCCGTCTCCGACCGCATCGGCATCGTCTATGCCGGCCGCCTGGTCGAGGAAGCGCCGACCCGCAAGCTCTTCCATCTGCCGCTGCACCCTTACACGCAGCATCTGGTCGCGAGCCTTCCGCGGATCGGCGATGCAAGCTCCCGGCCTTCGCTGGAAGGGCGCCCGCCTAATCTCGCCATGCCGCCGGAAGGCTGCCGTTTTCATCCGAGATGTCCGAAGCGCATGGATATCTGCAGCCGCGAGGTGCCCCCGATGGTCGAGGTCGAGCCGGACCGGCGCGTGGCCTGCTTTGCGGTGACGGGAGAACGGGTTTGAACGATCTGCTTTCGCTCTCGCATGTCACGAAAATCTACCGGCAGGGCGGCCTGCTCGGCGGGCGCCATATCACCGCCGTCAAGGACGTCAGCCTGACGCTCGGGCAGGAGCCGGAGATCCTGTCGATCGTTGGCGAATCCGGCTCGGGGAAGTCGACCATTGCCGCGATGATCCTCGGGCAGACGGCGCCGACGGAGGGACGGCTGGATTTCCGGGGCAGCCCCGTCGCGGTTCATGGCAGGGTCGAGCGGCGTGCTTTCATGCGGCAAGTCCAGCCGGTGCTGCAAAACCCGTTCGAAGCCTTCAATCCGCTGAAGCGGGTGGATCGCTATCTCTTCGAGACGGCTCGGAGCTTTGCGCCTGATGGCAAGCGACCAAGCCGCGAGGAAATCGAGCGCATGGCGGATAGAGCACTGCAGCATATCGGCCTAAGCTTGGCCGAGGTGAAAGGCCGGTTTCCCCATGAGCTGTCGGGCGGACAATTGCAGCGCACGGCAATTGCCCGCGCGCTCATACCGCAACCGCGGCTTCTGGTCGCCGACGAGCCGGTTTCGATGGTCGATGCGTCGCTCCGGATGGCGATCGTTAATCTCTTCAGCCAGCTGAAGAAGGATTTGGGCTTGTCGATCATCTATATCACGCATGATCTTGCGACCGCCTATTACATCAGCGATCGCATCGTCATCATGAAGAAGGGCGAGATTGTCGAGCAAGGGCAGGCGCGAGCCGTTTTGGACAATCCACAACACCCCTATTCGCAGGCGCTCAAGGAAGCGGTGCTGTCCACGACGCCAGAGATTTGATGTTTGATATCAGACTTTAATGGTACATTTCCGATGCGCCCTGTTTCAGGCGCATCGGAACGCGTCATGCGGCCCGGTGTTAGCTATGGGTTTCCGGCATCGCCGACGAATGGTGCGACGTGATCAGCCATTTTCCATGTTCGAACTTATAGGTGAAGGTGTAGCGGGCCGGTACCTTCGTGCCGTCGCCAAGCGTGAAGGTATAGGTGCCGGTATCGATCACCTTGTCGCAGCCGATCTTGATCGTGCGGCTGTCGATCTTGCCCTGCGGCTTCTTCTTCAGGAAGTCCGTGAAGTAGGTCATCCGCTCTTCCTGCGTCAGGCGCGGCTTGTTGGAGAGCGTCGGCAGGAGAACCGCGTCGGGGGCGTAGTTCTCGACAACCTTCTCCGGGCTTAGCGTTGCAAGCGATGTGTTCCAGCGGTCGAAGAGGCCTTCCACCTGCTTTTCGGTGATCGGCGTGCATTCGGCGGCCATTGCCTGGCCAGCCAGGACAGTAGCGACGGCGGCGACCATGACAAGTTTATACATAAGGGGTATCTCCAATTTTGACTGTTTTCCCCGGCCTCATCGCCGGTGACCTGAAGATAAGTCTGCTCAAATGCTGAAACGATCTGCTGGTTGGCGGTGAAATGATATGCCGGTTGGCGTATGTTCATCGGCTTACGGAATGTCTATCTAAGACGACACCGGGGCATCAGGCGCCGGCCCATGCTAGAGACCAGAGACAGTGGAAAACCTAGAATCTCCCGTGAGAGAACTGCGCCGGCTCTATAGGGAGTCTGAAGCGAAGGCCGCGCGCCTGAGGCTGATCGTCGAGGCGCGAAACATCCTCGACACAATGGACTTCGAGATCGCCGCCCGGCAGGTGCTTGCCCTTGTCTGTTCCTTCTGCGGCGCATCCGCCGCGCGGATCGAGTTTCCCGGCGATCCGGCGACTGAGGCCATTGGTTACGAACGCGGTGGGTCGCAACCGCTCTTGGGGATCGTTTTTACCGTCAACCTTGAGGGAAACGATCCCGATATTTCCCTATCCCTTGCACCCGAGATAGAGGCCCTGACCCCTGACGAGGACCAGCAAACACTGAAAATCGTTGCGGATCAGCTTCTGGCGGCTCTCAACGACAAGAGGCGGCGGCAGGACCGCGAAGCTTTCACCGAGGCGCTGCGGAGCCGCGAGGCCATGCTTGCCCATCTCGTCGGTGAGATGATCGGCGCCCAGGAAAAAGAGCGCGCCCGCGTTGCCTATGATCTGCACGACGGTGTCGCCCAGAGTCTCGTCAGCCTGCTGTTTCATCTGGAAGCAGCAACGGTTGGCCCGGATATTGACGTGCAGACCGCGCAGAAGCTGACCAACTGCATCGATCTCGCCCGCCGTTGTGTCGGCGATATCAGGCATGCCATCGCTGATCTCAGGCCGGCCGAACTCGATGATCTCGGTCTTGCCGCGGCGATCCGGGCGAAGCTGGATTCGATGCGGATCGAACATGTCTCCTTCTCCGATCATCTCGGCGAGACACGGCTTCCGCGCGCCGTCGAGATTGTCCTTTATCGCGTTGCCCAGGAGGCGCTCGCCAACGCGGAAAAACATGCGGCCTGCAAGCATGTCCGCATTGAACTTGCCGAAAACGCGGAAGGGATCGTCACGCTGACGGTATCCGACGATGGGCGCGGTTTTGCGGCTAGCGATCACAGGCCGGAGAGGGGACACGGGGTCGGCCTGCCGGCGATGCGCGAGCGTCTGTCGCTGGTCGGCGGAACCCTGTCGATTGAGAGTGCGCCGGGCGCTGGAACCCGGCTGCTGGCGGAAGTGCCGACTGATTTGAACCGGGAATCCTCTCCATGAAGACTGCATCGATCGTCATTGCCGACGACCATGATCTCGCGCGCTCCGGGATTGCCGCTGTCCTTGCGACATCGGGGAGCCTGGACATCGTCGGTCAGGCACAGAACGGGCTGGAGGCGGTCGAGTTGTGCGATCGCTTGCGCCCGGATCTCATCCTCCTCGATATCCGCATGACGCCGCTCGATGGTCTGGGTGCCGCCGCGGAAATTCGGAAAATCGCGCCGGACACCAAGATTGTCATGCTCACCATGCATGAGAGCATCGACTACCTCAGTGCGGCGATCAAGGTCGGAGCGAGCGGCTATCTCCTCAAGGATGTCAGCCGCGAGAGCCTGCTGCGCACCATCGATATCGTGCTGGACGGACAGGCGTTTTTCGACGCGGATCTGATGCGCAAGATGCTGGCGAGGATAGATCGTGAATCGCCGGCGGAGACGGTCATTGAGAGACTGACGAACCGGGAGCGCGAAATTCTCTGTAGCCTGACCACGGGCGAAACCAACAAGGGCATCGCGCGAGCACTGTCGATTTCACCGGGAACGGTGAAAGTGCATGTCGAGCGCATCCTGAGCAAGCTCGGGGTCAATGATCGCACGCAGGCGGCGGTTCTGGCGATCCAGGCGGGTCTCCTGCGAAAGGACGAGCTTTGACGAGTGGCGACATGACCGACAAGACGGGCCTCTCCCTTCGTTTCCTCGATCAACCCCTCGCCCGCAAGGGAGTGATCGTGATCGCCCTTCCATTGATCTGCCTGCTGATCGCTCTCGGATCGGTGTTCCTGGCCGATCGGGAAAGCCGTCGCGCCGAAGATTATGTGCGCGTGACCTTCGCCATCCAGTCCGACATTCTGGAGCTGCATGCGCTCCTGGCGGAGGGCGCTTCGGGCGTTCGCGGCTATCTGCTGACCGGAGATGCGGCGTTTCTCGCGCCCTTCGAAAAGGCCAATGCCGAACTCCCAAGCGTTTTTGCCGCCATGCGGCCATTGATAACCGACGCCGAGCAGCGCGCGCGCCTCGACGGCATGGAGCCGCTGGTCTTCCAAAAGCTTGCTGGCCTCAACGACCTGCTGGAAAAAGGCCGTGGGAGCAATCAGTCGATCAATGACGACATGCGCCGGACGCTGGTGGACAACAAGGTGGTGCTGGACGAGCTGCGCTCTCGCATTCAGCAGATGCGCGAGCGCGAGGATGCGCTTCTTGAAGAGCGGACGAAGCAAGCCGATGCCATCCGCGACAGAGCCCAGTGGATCACGATCATCGGCGCGATCGTTGGTCTGGTCGGCTGCGTGGTGGCGATCATTCTGATGTCGAACGGTATCGTCCGGCGGGTCACCTCCTTGCAAAAGACGGCTGGCCTTCTGGCAATGGGGCAACCGGTGACATCAGGAGAACAAGCACGAGACGAACTCGGTGCGCTCTCGCGAGCGCTTCACGAGGCGAGCCTTCTCCTGAGGCAACGCGAAAACGCGCTTCGTGAAAGCGAGGAGCGTTTCCGCCTCCTCGTCGATGGCGTCCACGACTATGGAATTTTCGGGCTCGACCAGCAGGGGCGGGTGGTCAGCTGGAATGCGGGCGCCGAGCGGATCAAGGGATACACAGCCGACGAGATTATCGGCGAGCATTTCTCGCGGTTCTATCCGCCGGAGGTTCGCGATACGCTGCCAAGCCAGGAGCTTGAGCGGGCGGAGGCCGATGGTCGCGTTGAAGATGAGGGGTGGCGGGTGCGCAAGGACGGCTCGCACTTCTGGGCGAATGTCGTTGTCACCGCGCTGCACGACGAGAACGGCAATCCCCGGGGTTTTTCGAAGATCACCCGCGATATCACTGACCGCAAACGCAATGAAGAGGAGTTGCTTGCGGCGCGATACAAAGCCGAGCAGGCGAGCGAGGCCAGAAGCGCCTTTCACTCGCGCCTGAGCCATGAGTTCAGGACGCCTCTCAACTCCATTCTCGGCTTTGCCCAGATTCTGGAAATGGATCTGAACGAGCCTGAAACGCAGGCAAGTCTGGCGCAGATTCTGAGGGCCGGCCGGCATCTTCTCAGCCTGCTTGACGATTTGCTTGACCTGGCCCGCATCGATGCCGGGCGGATGGAGCTCTATATCGAAACGCTGGATGCCGGCGAGATCGTCGGGGAGGCCGTCGACCTTGCCCGCCCGCTGGCCGCGCCTCGCAAGGTCTCCATTGCCGTCGAGATCGATCATGCCGCCGGCGCTGCTGTCACTGTCGACCGTCGACGTTTCCTCCAGGTGCTTCTGAACCTTCTGTCGAACGCGATAAAATTCAATCGCGAAGGAGGAACGCTGCGTGTGTCTACCCGGCTTGTGGGCGGCGATATGCTTGCCATCGACATCCACGATACTGGTTTTGGCATTGCTCCGAACAAGAAGGAGCGGCTATTTCAGCCTTTCGAGCGTCTTGGGGCAGACAGCAATGCCACGTCGGGGACAGGGTTGGGGCTCGCTTTGTCGCAGCATTTGATGCAGGCGATGGGCGGTAGACTGGAGCTTGGTTCTACCGGCGCTGAGGGCACGACGTTCACCGTCTTTGCGCCGGCAGCACCGTCGTCGCTGGTCGCACCGCGTCCGACCGCCGAGTCTCCGGCTCCTCTCGCGGGCAAGCGTGAACTGGATGTCGTCCTCTGTATCGAGGATAATCCCGCCAGTCTGAACCTGATCGAAAATGTGCTGTCGCGGTATTGCAGCGCCAAGGTCATTCCGGCGATGCTGGGCGGTCTCGGAGTGACGCTGGCGCGCGAGCATCGGCCGAATCTTATCCTGCTCGACATCAATCTGCCGGATATCAGTGGCCTGGAGGTATTGAAAAGTCTAAGGGCTGATAGTGAGACGCGGGCTATACCGGTGATCGTCATCAGTGCCGATGCGACGGAAGCGATGCGGCAGCGCGTGCTGCAAGAGCGTGCGACGCGCTTTCTTGCGAAGCCGCTCGATATAAGGCAGTTCCTTCAGACGCTCGACGAGGTTATGGCGCAATGAACCCGCAAATCGATATCGCCGCCGAGGCGAGCGTACTGGTCATCGACGACGAAGCCGCCAATGTCGCTCTTCTGGAGCGCCTGTTGCGCCGTGAAGGCTTCAAGAAGGTGACGACGACGACCGATCCCAGGGATGCTGTCCAGCTTTTCAACGAGGTGAACCCGGATATCATCCTGCTCGATCTGATGATGCCCCATATCGATGGTTTTGCGCTTCTGGACGCCTTTTCCCGGCTGACGGGGCCGGCGTCCTTTATCCCCATCGTCGTGCTGACGGCTGATATTTCGATCGAAACTCGGCGCAGGGCTCTGTCGCTCGGCGCCAAGGATTTCCTGGTGAAACCGATCGATGCGGTGGAAACTCTTTTGAGAATATTCAATCTGCTCGAAACACGCTTCCTGTTTCGGGCGTTGACCGAGCTGACGGGGCAATCCCCGTTTGTTCGGCGCGGTGGCGATCCCACCAGCCGCTGACGGCTGAAAGGCTTAAACGACAAAGGCGCCGATGGTGTCGGCGCCTCATGCTTAGACGTTAAGATTAGCGGTCTTTAATCGCAGACGCGCATCCGCTCATAATGCCAGCCGTCGTCATATTCGTTCTGAACCGGACGGCTTTCACTCCAGCATCTCGGCGGAGGCGGAGGAGGAGCTGCGTAACCATAGCCACCGCCGCCGCCATTGACGATTGCGCCGCCGATCAAGCCGCCGATAAGCCCGGCGGCGACGCCGCCAGCGATGGCACCGCCATTATGGTGATGATGGCGCCGCGGACCATCGTTCCAATCGCGGTACCGACCATATTCCTGCGCCTGGGCAAAGCCGGCTGGGGCCAACACGCTGCCGGCGACCGTAGCTGCGAGCAAAACCGTGAGAATTGTCTTCTTCATCATGATCACCTCCGACGCGATGCGTCTTGAAATGCAAATCTTCGACTCGGTTAATCGAGTGTTTCCAGAATGACTCTGCGCATGTGAACATGGCGTGAATACGCCGTTCACCTAAATTCGGCCGGGAGGGTCTTTGTTTCCGACGGCTCAAATCAGCTTGGAAATGCCTTGTTGAGTTCTGCGACCGCTTCGAGGGAAAGGGGGGAGGTCTTCCGGTCTCCCAATAGGAAGAAGAGCTTGGATGTCTCTTCCAGCTCCTCATAGGTGTAGACCGCTTCTTCCAATGTCTTGCCCGAAACGATCGGCCCGTGATTGGCGAGAAGCATGGCGCGATGGTCACGGGCGGCAAGGCGCACGGCTTCCGCCAGGGCTCTGTCACCCGGCCGGAAGTATTTCAGTAGCGGGAGCTTGCCGACCCGCATGACATGATAGGCGGTCAGCGGCGGCAGCACATTGTCGGTATTGTCATGGCACAGGCAGGAAACGGCCACCGAATAAGTGGAATGAAGATGCACGACGGCGCGCGCAGCTGGCCGTTCTTCATAGACCGCAAGATGGAAGAATGCTTCCTTCGAGGGCGGATCGCCGGCGAGAAGCTCGCCGGCGGGAGAAACCTTGGATATCCGGGCAGGGTCCAGAAATCCAAGGCTTGAATTGGTGGGCGTCACAAGGATCGAACCGTCTTCGAGGCGGACGGAGAGATTGCCGGCACTACCATGGGCAAGCTGGCGATTGTAGAGCAGCGCGCCCATGCGGGCGATCTTGTCGCGCAATTCCGCTTCTTCGGTCATGGTGTCCCTACCTCGATTGCCTAATGCATCATGGAAAGTGCGGCGGCGAAGAAGTCGTCGCCGCCGAAGTTTCCGGATTTCAGGGCGAGTAGCATATTCCCCTGGGCATTTCCCACCGTTTGGAGAACGGGCACCCCCGGCGCGATTTCCGGGCCGATCAGGAAAGCGGGAATGCCGAGCCTGTCAACGGCAGCACCGGATGTCTCGCCTCCGGCCACGACCAAGCGACGCACGCCGCGAGACACCAGTTCGGCGGCAATAGCCGATGTGGCATGTTCGATGGCATGGCCGGAGGCCTCGCGACCATAGCGCGCCTGCACACGGCCGACGGCTTGCGGGTCGGCGCTCGCGGCGATCGCCACCGGCCCAGCCGATATCCGGTCCCCCGCCCAGGAGATTGCGGCTGAGAGTTCGTCCGGTCCCGCAAGCAGTTTTTCAGGGTCGAGCCGCAGAACGGGCATCGAACGTTCGGCATCGGTAAGCTGGCGCAGCGTTGCCGTCGAGCAGCTACCCGCGACAATGGCGGCGAGACCGCCGACAGGCCCGATCGCATCCTCGGTTGCTTGCGCCGGATGCGAGATCCTGCCGGAGCGCACGAGCGCTCGCGCCAGACCAAGGCCGAGGCCGGAAGCGCCTGTGGACAGCGGCGTTTCCAGTGCGATAGCACCCAAGGTTTCCAGATCGCTTTCGAAAACGGCGTCGGCGATGACGGCCGTCACGCCGGTTTCGCGAAGAGCCGCAAGCCTTGCGTTGACGGCGTCCGGACCGCCGGCGACGGTCGTGAGATCGACGAGCCCGACGCTACCGGAGGATTGCCGCGCAAGAACTCGCACAAGGTTGGCGTCGTGCATGGGATTGAGCGGGTGGTCCTTCAACGGACTCTCGTTAAGCGGCACGCCGTTGACGAACAAATGGCCGGCATAGACGGTGCGGCCGGTTTCCGGGAAGGCGGGGGTGACGATGACAGGGCCGCCCCCCGCCGTGCGCAACGCATCGGTTACCGGACCAATATTACCGGCGTCGGTGGAATCGAAGGTCGAGCAGATCTTGTAGAGGACATGGATCGCGCCGCGGGCGCGCAGCCAGGTTTCGGCCTTGCTTGCCGCGGAAATAGCATCCTGTGCCGCGACCGAGCGGATCTTGAGAGAGACGACGACTGCATCGACATCGGGTAGCATCAGGTAGGGATCGGGAATGCCGATCGTCTGCACCGTGCGCAGGCCGTTCTTCGTGAACGTATTGGCAAGATCCGACGCACCGGTGTAGTCGTCGGCAATCGCTGCGAGCAAGAGTGTCATCCCTTTATCCTTTTGAACGGTGCAAACCAGCCGAGGCCGTGGAGCGTATGGTTTCGCGGAATATATTCGCAGCCGATGAAGCCCTCATAGCCGAGCCGGTCGATCTCGGCGAAAAGAAAGGCGTCGTTGAGCTCCTCGCTGTAGGGCTCCTGCCTGGAGGGCACGCTTGCGGTCTGGATATGGCCAATGATCGGCATCATCTCGCGCAAGGCTATCGCGACATCGCCATGCATGATCTGGCGATGATAGATGTCGAACTGGAGCTTGAGATTGGGTCGGCCCAACTCCCCAATCAGCGCTCGTGCACGATTGAAATCATTGAGGAAGTAGCCCAGCATGTTGCGCCCGTTGATCGGCTCCAGCACCAGGTCCAGCCCTTTTTCGGCAAGCCGTCCGGCGCAATACTCGACGGAACGGCGATAGGCGCGAATAGCTTCCGCGTCCTCGGGCTTGGCCAGTCCGGCCATCAGGTGCAGGCGCTTGACGCCGGTTGCCTCGGCATAGTCGAGCGCTTTCTCCACATTCGCCTTCATCTCCTCGAAGCGATCGGGAAGGGCTGCAAGCCCTCGCTCGCCGCCATTCCAGTCGCCGGGCGGCATATTGAACAACGCCTGGGTCAATCCGTTGCGCTCAAGCCGCTCCGCGATTGCTTCCGGCGCAAATTCATAGGGAAAGAGGTATTCGACGGCAGTAAAGCCTGCTTCCGCCGCCGCGTCGAAACGGTCGAGAAACTGCCACTCGTTGAACATCATCGTCAGATTGGCCGCAAAGACGGGCATGCTGATTGTCTCCGTTTATCACTTGCGCGTGTCGTCGCTCATGTGTTCGGCAGAACCGTGCCCGAAAGCTGCGCATAGAGCCGGGCAAGCGAGGCGTCGTCGTCACGTCCCATGCCGGCACCTGACGCGGCAAGATACATCTGCAGCGCGGCGGCGGCGAGCGGGGTCGGATAGCGTTCGGTACGGGCCATGTCCTGTACGATACCGAGATCCTTGACGAAAATCTCGATGGCGCTGCGCGGCGAATAGTCTCCCTCAAGGACGTGCGGCACCCGGTTTTCGAACATCCAGGAATTCCCCGCCGAAGCGGTGATCACCTCGTAAACCTTGTCGAGGTCGAGACCCTGCTTGGCTGCGAAGGTGATCGCCTCGCAGGCGGCGGCGATATGCACGCCGGCCAGAAGCTGATTGATCATCTTGAAGGCCGCGCCGGTGCCGGCGTCGTCGCCCAGCTCGTAGACCTTGCCGGCCATGGCGTCGAGCGCCGGGCGGGCGGCATCGAAGGCTGATTTGGTGCCTGATGCCATGATGGTCAGCTCGCCGCTGGCCGCCTTGACCGCGCCTCCCGAGATCGGCGCATCGAGATAGTGCAGGCCAAGTGCCGTGCAACGTTCCGCCAGATCGCGGGCGACTGCCGGATCCATGGTTGCCGACGAAATGAACACTGCGCCGCGCTTCATGGTGCCTGCGACATTGCCCGCGCCGAAGAGGACGTCCCTGGTCTGTGCGCCGTTGACGACGACGGAGACCACGATGTCGGCATCCTCTGCCGCCGCTGCCGGGCTTGCGGCGCCCCGTCCGCCCTCACTGACGAAACGATCGACCGCGGCGGCCGATATGTCGTAGCCGACGACGTCGAGGCCGGCGCGCTTCATGGACCGCGCCATGCCGAGGCCCATGGATCCCAAACCGATCACGGCGGCGACAGGCTGGTGTTGCGAGTTTTCAGCTAGGGATGACATGTCCATATCCTTGCGATGTCTTTGGGCGGTGTCTTGGGGTGTGCGGTCCCCCGGCGATTGAAGCCGGAGGACCTTTCATTCTAGCGATTGACGCTTTTTGCCGGAACGGTCAGCACGGCGATGGATCCGATGACGAGCGCTGCCGCCAGGAGATACATGCCGGCTGAGGTGCTGCCGGTGAAGTCCTTGAGATAGCCAACCAGAAACGGACCGAGGAAGCCAGCGAGATTGCCGACCGAGTTGATCCAGGCAATGCCTGCCGCAGCCCCGGTGCCGGCAAGGAAGGCCGTCGGTAGCGACCAGAACAAGGGTGCGCAGCTGATGGCGCCCGCCGCGGCAAGCGAAAGAGCGATGATCGAAAATGTCGTGCTGGTGCTGGCGGTCGCGGCGATGAAGCCGACCGCGGCGATCAGGGCGGGTACGATCAGGTGCCAGCGGCGTTCGCGATGCCGGTCGGCGGAGCGGCCGAGCGCGATCATGACGATGAAGGTGCAGATATAGGGGATGGCCGAGACCAGCCCGATATTGAAGTTTCCGACAACGCCACTCGCCTTGACGATGGTCGGCATCCAGAAGTTCAGGCCGTATTGCCCAAGCACGAAGCAGAAATAGATCAGGCACATCAGCCAGACGCGGCCGTCGCGCAGGGTGCTTGCAACATCATGCGGGCTTGACGATTTGGCGCGGTCCTCAGCCTCGATGTTGGCGGTCAGAACAGACTTTTCGTCGGCCGTCAGCCATTTGGCATCGCTGATCTTGTCGTCAAGATAGAAGAAGACCAGTACGCCGAGCAACACGGCCGGAACGGCCTCGATCAGAAACATCCACTGCCAGCCGGAAAGGCCATGCGTTCCGTGGAAGCTATCCATGAGGAAGCCGGACAGCGGATTGCCGAAGATGGCGGATACGGGGATTGCCGACATGAAGGTCGTGATGATCTTGGCGCGGTGGCGAGCCGGATACCATGATGTGAGATAGAAAATCAGGCCCGGAAAGAAGCCGGCTTCGGCAATGCCGAGCAGGAAGCGCAGGATATAGAAGACGGTTTCCGAGGTGGTGAACATGAAGGCAGCTGAAACGATGCCCCAGGTCACCATGATACGGGCGATCCATACCCGCGCGCCGACCTTGTTCATGATCACATTGCTCGGCACTTCAAACAGGAAGTAGCCGATGAAGAAGATGCCGGCGCCGATCCCGTATGCGGCTTCCGACAGGCCGAGTTCACTCGACATCTGCAGCTTGGCAAAGCCGACATTCACGCGGTCGAGATAGGCGACGATGTAGCAAAGCACCAGAAAGGGTACGATTCTCCAAAAGACTTTGCGGTATGCACGGTCTTCGACCGGGTTGGCGGCGCGCTCGCCCTGGGCTGCGGCCTGCGCTTGAAATGTCATGATGTCCTCCTCCAAATGGAAAAGCCGGGGTCCCTCCAGAACCTTCTTCCGGCCGCACGCCTCAAGATTGGCAGCGCTGCCATTTCTCGTTACTGCATTTTGGCAGCGCTGCCAACATGAATTTGGCGGCGCTGCCAAAAATCTTGTGTTAAAGGAGCGGGAGTGGAAAATAGCCATGAGAAACACGAGCTTCCGTGCCGCTGTGATCCGGAACCGTAAATGGATCTTTCAGGGAAACATGAATATCAAGCTTCAGCCCACGGTCACGCTTGCAGAGGTAGCCGAAGCGGCCGGAGTGGGGGAGAGCACGGTCTCGCGCGTGCTTCGCAATCATGGTTCATTTTCCCAGAAGACGCATGATCGTGTCATGGCGGCGGTCGAACGCCTCGGCTATGTGCCCAACCGTATTGCGGGAGCGCTCGCCTCGGCGGGATCGCGCCTCGTTGCCTTCGTCATCCCGTCGCTTTCCAATATCGTGTTTCCGGACGTGCTGCGCGGAGCGGGCGGCGTGTTGGAGGCAAGCCATTATCAATCGGTCTTCGCGGTAACGGACTATGATCCGGGTAGGGAAGAGGCGATGGTTGCAGCCATGCTCGCTTGGCGGCCCTCGGCAGTCATGCTGGCTGGCCTGGAACACAGCGAGGGTACGGCGAAAATGCTGCGCGCGAGCGGTTGTCGCGTCGTGGAGTTGCTCGACCTCGACGGTACGGCGCTCGACCTCGCGGTCGGTTTCTCAAATGCCGCCGCGGCGCGCGCAAGCGCGGAGTTCATGCTGCGACGCGGCTATCGCCGCATCGGCTATGTCGGCCATGATTTGGTGCGCGACACGCGCGCGGGCAAACGTTTTGCGGCGTTCTGCAGCGCGCTACAGGCCGAAGGCAAGCCGCTTGCGGGCCACGAAATTCATGCCGGTCCTTCCTCGGTCGAAGCTGGCCGGCTCGGCCTCGAAAGGCTGCTCGAGCGCATACCGGACCTGGATGCCGTCTATTTCTCTAACGACGACATGGCGCTGGGTGGCTATTTCCACTGCATGGCACGCGGCATTTCCATTCCGTCGCAACTGGCCATTTTCGGTTACAACGGCCTGGATATGGCAAGGGTGACGCCGCAACCATTGTCGACCATCCGCACCCCGCGCGTGGCGGTGGGGCAGGTCGCCGCTCAGCTCGTGCTCGACGACGCGCCGTCGCAAACCGTCGATCTTGGCTTTGAGCTGATCGAAGGCGAGACCGCCTGACGGCAAGCGGATGTAATCCGGGCCGTTTCAAACCACCTCTGACTATCGATTGAAATCGGTACGCTCCGTGCGTGCCTCCTGCTGGTGTCTATGAAGGGCACGAGTGCAGTTGCAGTTGCGCGCGCAGATTCTGCTCCTCCCGACACTTGACAATTCCCAAATTGCGTCGCTGAATACGTAAATCCAATAAACTGGACATATGTCCATAATATTGGACATTAAAAACAACCATCCGACAGGGGAACGTCATGACCGTCTCACTCCGCGCCAGCCTGCTTTCGCTGGCCACAGCCTTCCTTATTTCCGCAATGCCCGCCGCCGCGCAGCAGGCGAAAAGCAAGCTCGACGAGGTGCTCGCGCGCGGCCATCTCGTCATGGGCACCGGCAGCACCAATGCGCCGTGGCACTTCAAGAGCGCCGACGACAAGCTTCAGGGATTTGACATCGACATGGGCCGCATCGTCGCTAAAGCGCTGTTCGGCGATCCCGATAAGATCGAATTCGTCAACCAATCTTCCGACGCGCGTATCCCGAACATCACCACCGACAAGGTCGACCTGACCTGCCAGTTCATGACCGTCACCGGCGAACGCGCCCAGCAGATCGCCTTCACCATCCCCTATTATCGCGAGGGCGTCGGGCTGATGCTGAAGGCCGATGGCAAATATGCGGATTATGCCGCGCTCAAGGCCGCCGGGTCGTCCGTCACGATCTCCGTGCTTCAGAACGTCTATGCCGAGGCGATGGTGCATGCCGCTCTGCCTGAGGCGACCGTCGACCAGTATGAATCGGTGGATCTGATCTATCAGGCGCTGGAATCCGGCCGTGCTGACGCGGTCGCAACCGACCAGTCGTCGCTTGCCTGGTACATGACGCAGAACCCGGGCCGCTACAAGGACGCCGGCTACGGCTGGAACCCGCAGACCTATGCCTGTGGCGTCAAGCGCGGGGACCAGGACTGGCTGAACTTCGTCAACACCGCCCTGCATGAGGCGATGACCGGCGTCGAGTTCGATTTCTATGCCGCCTCTTACAAGAAGTGGTTCGGCAAGGATCTGACACCGCCGCAGATCGGCTTCCCGGTCGAATACAAGTGATGTCGTCGAGGACGGAAGGTTGCCTTCCGTCCTTTCCTCACCCTTGATTGCAGGATTGCGCCATGGGTTATACGCTCAATTTCGCCGCCGTCTGGCGCAGCTTCGATCAGCTTCTCGAAGGTCTGCTGCTGAGCCTCGGTCTGGCTTTCGTTTCCATCCTGATCGGCGCCCTGATCGGCCTGCTCGTCGCCTTTGCCCTGACGGCGAAAAGCGGCTGGGTCCGGCGGCCCGCGGCACTATACGTGACGATCATCCGCAATCTGCCGATCCTCGTGCTGGTGCTGTTTGCCTATTTCGCCTTGCCGCAGATGGGCTTTCGCATCGGCAAGGTGCAGAGTTTCATTGCGGTGCTCTCGATCTATTCGGGTGCCTATCTGGCGGAGGTCTTTCGTGCCGGCCTGCTGTCCATTCCGAAGGGACTATCTGAGGCCGGCCTTGCCATCGGGTTGACGCCGATGCAGATCCGCGTCTCGATCATCGCGCCGCTGATGTTCCGCAATGTGTTGCCCTCCCTTTCATCGACGGTGATCTCACTCTTCAAGGATACGTCTCTTGCGGCGGCGATTGCCGTGCCGGAGCTGACCTTCGAGGCGCGCAAGATCAATGTCGAAAGCTTTCGCGTCATCGAGACATGGCTTGTGACCTCCGGCCTTTATGTTTTCACCTGTGTCGTGCTGGCCGCGCTGATGCGCGTCGTCGAGCGCCGCCTTGCCGTTCCGAGGTGATGTCATGACCGATTTTACCGCCTTTCTCGATCAGCTCTGGATCGCGCGTCTCGCCATTCTCAAGGGGCTTGGCTTAACCGTGTCGATCTCGCTGCTTGCGATCGTCGTCGGCTCGCTGCTTGGCGTCCTCGTTGGGCTTTGCCTCGTCTATGGCAATCCGGTGCTGCGTTTTTTCGTGCGGGCCTATACGGACTTCATCCGGGGAACGCCGGTCCTCGTCCTGGTTCTGGCCAGCTACTATGTCCTGTCGACCATCGGGATCGATCTCGGCCCATTCCAGGCCGGTATCTTCGCGCTCGCGGTCTTCTGCTCGTCGCATGTCGGCGAGATCGTGCGCGGCGGATTGCAGGCGATCCCGAAGGGGCAGACCGAGGCGGCGAAGGCGATCGGGCTCACTTTTCGCCAGACCTTTGCCTATGTGCTCTGGCCGCAGGCGCTGCGCCAGTTCCTGCCGGCCTGGGTGAACACCGCGGCCGAGATGGTCAAGGCTTCGACGCTGTTGTCCGTCATCGGCGTCGCCGAGCTGCTGCTGCGCATGCAGGAAATCATTTCGCGTAATTTCATGAGCCTCCAGTTCTATTTCTTCGCGGGGCTTTTGTACTTCGTCATCAATTACGGCATCGAGCGTCTCGGCAAATATGTCGAGCGCAAGACCGCCGTTCCGTCGTGAGGGCTCGATTATCATGAGCAAGATACTTCTCGAAATACAGGGGCTGCGTAAGCAATACGGCCCGGTCGAGGTGCTGAAGGGTGTCGACTGCACCATGCAGGAGGGTGAGGTCATTTCGATCATCGGCTCCTCCGGCTCGGGCAAGACGACGATGCTCCGCTGCATCAACATGCTGGAGGAATTCCAGGGCGGGCGGATCCTGCTCGAGGGCGAGCCGATCGGCTACGACGACGCCGGTGGTGCGCGCCGGCGCAAGAGCGAGAAGGACATAGCGCGCCAGCGGGCGCTGACCGGCATGGCCTTCCAGCAGTTCAATCTCTTCCCGCATATGACGGCTGCCCGCAACGTCATGCTGGGGCTCGTCAAAGTCAAGAAGATGCACCGCGACGAGGCGCGCGCGGTTGCCGAGAAATGGCTCGACCGGGTGGGCCTGGCTTCCCGCGCCGATCATTATCCGGGCCAGCTTTCCGGCGGTCAGCAGCAGCGCGTGGCAATCGCCCGCGCCATTGCCATGACCCCTCGGCTGATGCTGTTCGACGAGGTGACCTCGGCGCTCGATCCCGAACTGGTCGGTGAGGTGCTGCAGGTGATCAAGGGGCTTGCCGCCGATGGCATGAGCATGCTGCTCGTCACCCACGAGATGCGCTTTGCCTACGAAGTCTCATCGCGGGTCATTTTCATGAACCAGGGCCTTATCGGCGAGGAGGGCGATCCGAAGGAAATGTTCGTCAAGCCGAAGACCGAACGACTGGCCGAGTTCCTGAAGACGTCCAGCTTCAACTGAATGACGGGCGGCCTTGCGCCGCCTGCTGACACATAGAATCCAGAAGAAAAGAGAGATGTCATATGACTATCAAGCGTTACGGTGCCGGCGAAACCGGAGCCGGCGGGCAAGCCCTGCCTTTTGCCCGTGCGGTCGAAGCCAATGGCTGGCTGCATGTTTCCGGCCAGGTTGCGATGGAAAAGGGTGAGATCGTCGGCGGCGGCATCATAGCGGAAACCCGCAAGGCCATCGAAAACCTGATCGCCATCCTGCACGAAGCCGGCTATGGCATCGAGGATGTAGTTCGCGTCGGCGTGTGGCTTGACGATCCCCGCGACTTCTGGAGCTTCAACGGCGTCTATGCGGAGTATTTCGGCAAGAACCCGCCGGCCCGCGCTTGTGTTCAGTCCCGGATGATGGTCGATTGCAAGGTGGAAGTCGATTGCGTTGCCTATCGCGCCGATAGAGGTTGAGTTGTTCGGGCGCGACTGTCACGGTCGCGCCTATTCCCCGGAAATGGAGCATGTTTGATGGCTGATGGCGCAGACGATATCGTATCGCGACGGACGCGCGGCCTTGATCGTGCCTTTGAGATTCTTGAGTTTCTGCGCACCAGGCGCCAGCCGATGCGGCCGAACGAAATCGCGGTCGAGATCGGCGCACCGCGCTCGTCGATCTATGAACTCGTCAATCTTCTCCTGCGCCACGGCATGCTCGATTACCAGGGCGGTGATGGCCGGGTCTTCCTTGGGCGCAAGCTCTATTTTCTCGGCACGGCCTATGCGGATCAGTTCGACCTGATGCGCGAGTCCGATACCCTGTTGACGCGGCTTGCCGAGGAGACGCGCGAAACGGCGCAGATGTGCATGCTGGAAGGCAACAAATACACCGTCGCGATGATGCGCGAGGGCATCCGTCCGTTCCGTATTTCCTCGAATGTCGGCGAGCTCGTTTCAATTCCGTGGACAGCATCCGGCCGCCTGCTGGTTTCCCACCTCAGCGACACCGAGATACTCGATTTCATCCCGCCGGAGGATTTTGTCCTGCCGAGCGGCAAGCAGCTCGACCCGAGCCGTTTCATCGGCGAAGTTCGTCAGGCGTCGATCGACGGTTATTTCACCTTCAACAGTGAAGTGGAAAACTTCACCCATTGCTTCGCCGCGCCGATCAAGCAGGAAGACGGGCGATGCATCGCCACGCTTTGCCTGGTGGCACCGAAAGAGGATGGCTTGAGAAACCGGGAAAGCTATCTCGACAGCCTTCTTCGCGCCGTGGACGAGATTTCGGAGCGGTTGGGCTTCAATGTTTCCGACCGCGCCAACGTGAGACAAGGTCGCTCGTCCTGAGCAAAAGGCGCCAGCCCGAGACACGTCGACAACATTTCTTTGCAATTCGCCTGCTCTCGGCCACTTTTCGGCAAAAGGGGTGCCGCAATTGTGGTGTGAACTCTCACCTTAGACAAATGTCGAATGGAGAGAGCAATGAGCATGCAGCAAACCAAAGTGCCTGCTGCCGCAGGCGAGCTGGCCCGAAAAGTTGGCGTCGGCCTCTTCGTCTGCGGAGTGACGGTTGCCGGACTTTATGCGGTTGCGCGCACGGAGGCGGAAGCGCCGCTGATGTCGTCGGTCGACGTCACCGGACGCGGTGCGATCGAGGTTGCCGATGCCAGGAACTTTGCGACGGCGAACGATCTTCAGTCGGCCATCGACGCCAGCCCGGCCGTGCTGCCGACGCCGACCTTCAGGCCGGCGACTGCGAAAGTGACCACGCCGGTCAAGCGGGTTGTAGCTCATGCTAAGGTTACGAGCGTCAAAACTGTCGCTTCATCGGATGTAACGACGTTCGACCGTTGCATGCCGCAATGCGATACTCGCGATCCGATGATCGTCGGATATTCCGAGGCCGAACAGCCGCCCCAGGATCTGCAGGAGCAGGCGCTTTACGTGCCTGAGCCGCCGGAGGATCGCTCACGCATCCATGGTGTGCGCTATATCCTGCACCGTGCCGCCGAAGCCCCGGCCTTTGCCATCCGCAAAGGGCGTGATGCGATTGACGGCGTGCGTCAATTGGAGTGGTGAGGTCGCCTGCAAGGCAACCTCTAACCTCGTTTGCTGAAAAGATCCGGACAGATGCGCGGTCAGGCCCGCTTTGGCCGGGCGATGTCATTGACGCCGTCGAGATCCGGCGCCTGGCCATAGCTCATATTCTTCATCTGCTGTAGCACGCGCGCCATCTCCTCATCCGGCAGGACAGGCGGTTCGCCGAGCGTCAGGGCCTGCACGTAGAGCCGTGAAAGCGTCTCGACCTCGATGGCAAGCGCCAGCGCTGACGGCAGAGTCTTGCCCAGCGAGATCTGGCCATGCTGGCCGAGCAGGCAGGCGAGGCGATCCTGAAGAGCTTCCAGCGCATTGTCGGACAGAGCCTGCGTGCCGAATGTCGCGTATTTCGCGCAGCGGATCGTCGTGCCGCCGGCAACACCCGTCATGTAATGGAAACTCGGGATCGTCTTGTGATGGCAGGCGAGCGTCGTCGCGTAGACCGAATGGCAATGCAGCACGACATCGATGTCGTCGCGCGCGGCGAGGATATCGCGATGAAAGCGCCATTCGGACGATGGGCGACGGCGGCCTTCATAGGTGCCGTCGAAATTCATCTGCACGAGATCCTCGGGTTTCATGTCGTCATAGGGCAGTGAGGTCGGCGTGATCAGGAAGCCGGTGGGGTTGCGGATCGAGACATTTCCGGCGGTTCCCTGATTGATGCCACTCGCATTCATCTTGCGGCAGGTTTCAACCATGGCCTCCCTTTGGCGGCGATCGTCATAGTCCATCATCTTGTCCTCCAGTTTGGGCCGCGCGCAGCCAGCGCTCGCGGTATTCATCAAGGGTGGGGTGTAAAAAGGGTACGGCCGCTTTAAGGGCCAAGGGGGCTGGCGCCCGCCGTGTTTCATGGGACGCCAGCAGGGCGGCGCCTGTCGCGGTCCCATATTGATCAGCGTTGACGAACACGCGGCGGTCCGGATTAAGCGCGGCGACAAGAGCGCCGTAGAGCGGGTCGCGAACGAACGAGCCGTCCAAAACCACTGTCGACGTCTGGACGAGCCGAAGGCATCTGTCCGTGAGAAGCGCGGCATAGAGCAGGGCGAGCGCATGGCGCAGGTCCCGATGGTCGGCAAGTGGACCTATGAGGCGACCTTTTCGCGACGTTCCCGGAAACAGACCGTCATCGCTGCCGAAGGAGGGCAGTGCCATCGTGCGCGTCTCGATCAGGTGCGCGAGGTCGTCCGCGCTCGTCGGACGATCATCGTCCCCGGCCACCATGGCAAACTCCCGGCCTCCCATGGTCAGCATGCCGGGAAGGGGCTTGGCCTTGATATCGGCATTGCAGCAAAGGCCGGCACGTTCGATATCGAAATCAGGGCCGGAGCGGTCGCTGATCGCCACGATCCAGGTGCCGGTGGAGACGACGGTGACATCACTGAGACCGGCCGCCTGGTACTGATAGAAATTCGCGGAAGAATCATGGATGCCGCACAGGATCGCCGTTGTCGGCTTCAATCCTGTCCGTCTGGAAATCTCCGGCTTGATGTTTGCTAGTGTCGACCAAGCCGGCTGCAACGGCGGTATTAACCGTTGCCAGTTCCTCGCTTCGATCAGCCTTGCCGGTCTGGCATCCGCCGAGCACCAGAGATGCGATTGCGCCGCCAGGCTCGTCACTTCAGAGGCGGCGATGCCCGACAGCCGCCAGGCCCAATATTGCGGAGTGGCGAGAAAATGCCGCGCTCGCGCGAAGGCATCCGGCCAGCCGCGCTCCAGCCAAAGCATCTGCCGCGCCAGATGGGCGGCGCCCAGCATGACCGCGCTGCCCCGCTCGCGAAACGATCCCGCGATCTCTCGATACTCCTGGTCGACCTCCATTGGGACCGCTTGCTCATAGTCGATCATCGGCATGACCGGCCCTTCGTCATCGACCAGCACCCCGCCTGAGCCATGCGCGGTGCAGACGATGGCGTCGATGTCGTGGCGGTCTGCCAATGTGGCGAGCCTGTCGAGCAGCCAGGCTTCGATGGCCGCAAGGTCATGATGCCGGTAGGGCGGGCCGTCCTGGACGGTATTCGGTGTCGATAATGTCTCGATCAGCCCGCCGGCCTCGTCGGTGACAGAGAGCTTGATGTTCGTCTTGCCGGTATCGAAAACGGCGATGGTTCTCATGGGCGGTCCGCACGTCTGTTATGTCGCCCGAACAAGAAGGTGAGATAGGGGTACGCAGTCTGCACCGCCATCACGAGAATGAGGATGAGGCCCCAGATGGCTGTCGTCAGGTAAGGGCTGATGCCGAGTTGGTTGAAGCCCGAGGAGATGATTTGCAGGATGGCGAGGGCGATCATCAGCCCGGAGACCTTGCCGAACCCCCCGAAGGGATCGACGCCGCCCAGCACGGCCGCAAGGATGGTCACCAGCAGGTAGGATTGCGAATAGTCGGCGCTTGCCGAGTTGAAGACGGCAAGCGAGACGGCTGCGGCGACAAAGCACAGCACACTCGACATCGTATAGACGCCGACCAGAACCCGCCTTGTATCGATCGACGAAAAACGGGCAGCTTCCATGTTGGAGCCGATCATGGCGCAGCTGATGCCGAACGGTGTCTTGCGGAGAATGATGCCGACGATCACGGCGACGACGACCAGCAGGATGAACGTCACCGGTATCCCCACGATCGCGGAATTGCCGACGATCGAATAGGACTGCGGAAAGCCGGAGAGGGCCTCGCCGCGCGTCATATAGATGCTGATCCCGTCGATCAGCGATTTTGTGCCGAGCGTGACGAGGATGGGATGCACGCCGGTATAGGCGACGATCGTGCCGGTCACGACGCCGATCACCAGCGCAAGCAGAAGGCCGGCCAGAAGCGCCAGGAGGATGACGCCGAGGACTTGCGCCGAAGACGAGTCCGCCGTCGTCATGCTGCGCATGATCCAGGCCATCAACAGCGCGCATTGATTGGTCGTCGCGATGATCGCCAGATTGAGGCCGCCGGTGATGAGCGGCACGACCATCGCCAGCGAAAGAAGCCCGAGGATGGGCAGTTGCACCGCGAAGGAATTTAGGGTGCCCCAAGTGGCAAAACCGGGGATCGTCAGCGAAAAGGCGATCACCAGAGCCAGCAGCAATCCGAGCAGGCCGGGCTTGCCGTCCTTTATCCTCGCGACAAGGGAGGACAGGTTGTCGGTTGCGGATTGGGTCGAGTCAGCCATGGGCCACGTCTCCTATCGGATTGAGGCGGCGGCGCTTGCGCGCGCTGATCACCGTGATCGAGGTGGAGATCAGGATCGTCAGGCCGATGACGATCTGGAAGAAGTAGGAGGAGACACCGAGAAGATTCAGGCCGTTCTGCAGGATGGCGAGCAGCACGATGCCGAGCAGCACGCCCGGCACGGTACCGATGCCGCCGGTCAGGCTGGCGCCGCCGAGCACGGCAGCCGACAGGACGGAGAGCTCGGTATTGTACATGGCATTGGGCACGCTTTCGCCGACGCGGTGCGCCTGCAACAACCCGCCGACCGCTGCCATGAAGCCGAGGAAGCCGTAGGCGATGAATTGCAGTTTTGCGATATTGACGCCGATGCGGCGGGCGGCCTCCGGATTTCCCCCCATCGTATAGAGCTGCCGTCCGGTTTTCGTTCTGGTCATGAAGAACCAGGTAAACAGCGTTGCCGCCAGCATCACCACGATCGGAAGGGTAATGCGCGTCAGGTCGCCATTGGGCGCCTCGTGCTCCCAGAAGACGATGCGCTCGGTCCACCAGTCCGGCAGGGTGTAGATGGATTTTCCCTGCGAAAAATACATCAGGAGCGAGAACGACACGCTCATCATGGCGATGGTGGCGATGATCGAGGTGATGCGGATGAAGTGGATTAGCAGCGCGTTGATGCAGCCGAGCAGGATGCCGACAGATAGGCCAAGTCCGATGCAGACGAAGGGCGGTAGTCCCGACTGCGTCGCCAGAAGTGCTGTCACATATTGGGCGACCGATGCGGTCGCCGCGAAAGAGATGTCGATGCCGCCAGAGACCAACACGACGAAAAGCCCCATCGCCATGATCGACTGGACGCTATAGGTCTCCAGCAGGTCGACCACGTTGGCCAGAGTGAGGAAACCCGGCGCCGTCGCGCTGAGCGCGATGATGGCGACGATGATCACCAGGGCGAGCCAGACCTCGGGACGGCGCTGCAGCTTTCTGATGTCCGGCATCTCAGGCATAGATTTTCTCCTCGAACTCATGTTCGCTGGTCTGGCCGGGCACGACCTCGCCGACGATGCGGCCGGCGCGCATGTGCAGGACGCGATCGCAGGTCGCGTAGACCTCCGCGGCTTCATCGGAGATGATCAGGATGCCGACGCCCTGCCGGGCGAGGTCGGCGACGACTTTGTAGATGCCTTGCTTGTTCTTGATGTCGACGCCCACCGTCGGGCTATCGAGGATCAGGATCTTGGGCTTTGCCGCCAGCCATTTCGCCAGGACCACGCGCTGCTGGTTGCCGCCGGACAAAGTTCCAACCGGCCTGTCGAGGCCGGGTATCTTGATCGCCAGGCGGTTCACCCATTCTGTGGCGAGCGCTCGCCGGCTGCGGTCCGGTATCAGGCCCAACCGACCGCGCAGGCTTTTCAGCACCGCCAGTATGAGATTGTCGCCGATCGACTGGCGGAGAATGACGCCGAGGCTCAATCGGTCCTCCGAGACATAGGCAATGCCGGCGTTCACAGCGTCGCGGTTGGAGCGGAGCGACAGCTTGCGGCCATCAAGCGTCATCGTGCCGCTGTCCGGCCGGGTCATACCGAAAAGGCTGAGCGCAAGTTCTGTCCGCCCCGCGCCGAGGAGACCGGTGATGCCGAGTACTTCTCCCTGTCGGATGGTGAAGCTGATGTCCTTGTATTCGCCACGGCGGCTGAGCGAGGAGACCTCGAGCAGCGGCTTTTCGGCGGACATGTCGCGAGCGACGACGGATTGGAAAATATCGATCCCGGTCATCAGATGCCCAATGCGCCGCTGATCGACCTCGGACGCCGGATACGTCCCCACCTTGCGGCCGTCGCGCATGACCGTGACGCGCTCGGCGATCTCGACGATCTCATCCAGCCGATGCGAGACGAAGACCACGGCGATGCCATCGGCCTTCAGCCGGGCGACGATGGCAAGCAGCCGCTTGACCTCGCTGCGCGTCAGTGATGCGGTCGGCTCATCCATGAAGATCAGTCGCGCTTCGGCGGCAATGCCCCGGCAGATCGCGACGATCTGCCGTTCGGCGACTGAGAGGTCCGCAACTGCGGCATCCGGATCGAGATGAAAATCCAATCGTTTCAAAGCCGAAAGCGCGAGTTTTCTCATGCGGGTATAGGACACCGGTCGTAGATCGCTTTTCAGATGGCTTTCGATGGCGATGTTTTCAGCGACGGTGAGGTTCGGAAAAAGCGAAAGGTCCTGGAATATGACCTGAATGCCGAGCGCGCGCGCTGAAGACGGGGTGAGCGGCAGAACGGACTTGCCTGATATCTCGATCTCGCCTGATGTCGGCGGATGCACGCCGGCCACCGTCTTGATCAGGGTGGACTTGCCGCAGCCGTTTTCGCCGACCAGGCAATGGATTTCGCCTGCCCGGACCTCCCAATCGATATCGTCGAGCGCCAGCACGCCACCGAAGCGCTTGGTGATCTTGCTGAGACGCAAAAAAGGATCCTGTGCACTCATCGGAAAGTCCCATGTTCGGCTCGGTCATCGCGTAGGAGACACCGGCCGGAGGGGCGTTGAAATCCCTCCGGCGGCGTCGCCTTCTTGGCAAGGCGGGGGCTTAAAGCCCCAGATCTGCCAATCGCTGGATGTTTTCCTTGTCCAGGGACTCAAGCTTCTGTGCCTGGATCAGGCGCTTGTCGGGGAAGACCTTGACGGGTCCGACCTCGACCAGCTCCATGCCGTCGGTGATCTCCTTGCCAGCCGCGAGTAAGGTCGCGAGCTGCACGAAGACTTGGCCTGCAATCAGCGGATTCCAGATATAGCCGCCGCGGATCACGCCGCTTTTGACATATTTGATCCCCTGGCCGGGCGAGAAGCCGCCAACGAGCACGATGGACTTCGCCTTGCCGCGATCGTCGAGCACCTTCGCGGCGCCGATCGGCCCCTGCGATCCGAAGGTCAGGATACCCTTCAGATCGGGATGGGCACGCAGCTGGTCCTGCGTCGTCTTGATCGAGTCATCGAGGCTTTCGGCAACGCCGAAGCGATCGCCGAGCATCTCCATCTTCGGATATTTCTTCTTCTGGTAGGCAATCGCCGCATCGGCCCAGGCATTGTGCAGCGGCACGGTCAGGGAGCCGACATAGACGATATACTTGCCTTCTTCTTTCATTTCCTTGGCGATCAGATCCATGTGCTGCTCGCCATAGGCTTCGACGGTGGTCAGCTCGAAGTCCCAATCATTGTTCTTCTGGTTGGGGCTCTCATGCGAGATCACCTTGATGCCGGCAGCCTTTGCCTTGCCGAGTACCGGCTCCAGGGCGGCTGCGTCGTTCGGCACCACGCCGATCACGTCCACCTTGCGGGCGATCAGATCCTCAATGGCGCGGACCTGCTGGGCGGCGTCGGCCTGTGTCGGGCCGATCATCCATGCATTCGCCTTGAGGGCCTGGGATTCCTTCTTGATGCCCATCTCCATGGCGTTGAACCAGGGGATGCCACCGATCTTCACCACGATGCCGGCCTGAACCTGCTTCGCCTGCGCCATCGTCAGGTTCGGCAAGCCGAAGACCCCTGCCACGGCTCCGCCGGTCAGCGTGCCGAGTAGACTGCGTCTTGTAATTTTCATGATGTTCTCCTCCTCCGTTTTATTTCAAGCAGCCGTGCTCGACCGCCCTCCTTCTCGCAGCGTCGAGCCGCGAACCTCCACCGAGCACGCCAGGCGCAAAGTCCTGACGGGGTCGGCATTCCCTCCCATTCGACGGGAGAGCTGCTGCCAGGCGGCCGTTGCCATTTCCTCAATTGGCTGACGGACGGTGGTAATTGCGGGCCGAACGAGGCGCATCCATTCGGCTTCGTCGAAACAGGCAAATGCAAGATCGCCAGGCGCTGAAAGACCGAGATCGGTCATCGTCTGGTAGGCGATGAGTGCTGTGATATGGTCGAGCGCGAAAAGCGCTTCCGGCCGCCGCTGCGTCAGCGTCTCGTGCAGCTGCTGGCGAATGCCTTTCGCCTCAAGCCCGACTTCGAGCATGGAGAGAGCCATGCCCCCGGCGGCCGAGGCGGCACCTTCCCAGCGTTCGCGAATATTGCTGATCGACAGCATGCTGCCAGCAACCGTGCAGGACCGATAGCCTTGCTCCGAGAGATGGGCACTGATCGCGGCGGCCGATTGCGCATTGTTGACGGCGATGAGGTCGAAATCCGGCTCGTCCGGCAAGCGGTCCACGACGACGATCGGCATATGCATGGATGGGGGTGTCCGATCGCTGAGCGCGCCGTCGCAGGGAATGACGATCAGGCCGGCGGGCCGCCAGGAACGGATGGCGTGCAGGCGCTCCTTCTCCTGCTCCACATCATTCGCGGCGCTGACGACCAGCAGATCGAAGCCATCTTCTCTGGCGAGTGTCTCAAGAGTGGAAACGAAGGTGCCGAACATCGGGTTGGAAAGATCCGGCACCACGACACCAGCGAGCGAATGCTTGCCGGAGCGCAGACGAGAGGCGGCGCTGTCGGTCACGTAACCCAGCTCGGCCACCACACTGCGGACGCGTTCGATCAGCTCGGGCGCCACACTCGGCTTTGCGTTCAAGACGTTCGAAACCGTGGCGGGGGAGACCCCCGCGCGCTCGGCAACTGTCTTGATCGAAACCGGTGGTCTGCGCTTCAACGTGCTTTCCCGGCGGTGCCGAGCCTCCCGTAAAACGTTTTATGAAAAGCTAGACTTTCCGTTCGAGCGTGTCAATATTGCTCCGGTTAGCACTTTTTGGGGTGGCTGATCGTGCGGCGGGGAACCTGAGGCGCCGCCGGAGATGGAGGAGGAGACATTCAATGAACAAGCTCGGTGTGCATGCATTCGTCTGGGAAAAGGGCTGGAGCAGGGAAGAGAGCAGCCGAGCGATCGCCCGCTCTGCCGCAACTGGATACGACCTGATCGAAGTCTCGGCGATGGATATGAACGAGATCGATCCGGCCCATACGCGGGCGGAACTCGACAGACATGGATTGGGGTGTACATTCTCATTCGGGATGGGAGCGGAGGAGGATATTTCGAGCAACGACCCCGATAAGATGAAGCGGGGCGAAGCCAAGTTGGAGCGCGCGGTGGCGCTCGCCCGGGATCTCGGCGCGACCCACATCGCCGGTATTCTCTATTCCGCTTTCCAGAAATATGCCGTGCCGCCGACCGCCGACGGCATCAGCCATTCCGTCGATATCCTTCGCCGCGTCGCTGAAAAGGCGGCAGCCAGCAACGTCATTATGGGGCTGGAAGTGGTCAATCGCTACGAGACCAATGTCCTCAACACGGCGGCTCAAGGCGTCGAAATGTGTAAGCGCATTGGCGCGCCGAACGTCAAGGTTCATCTCGATGTCTATCATATGAACATCGAGGAATCGGATATCTCGCAGGCGATCATCGAGACGGGCGATTACCTCGGCTATTTCCACACCGGCGATTCCCATCGCGGTTATATGGGTTCGGGCTCGATCGATCTGGCGAGCGTATTCCGGGCGCTGGTGAAGGCGAACTACAACGGACCGATCACCTTCGAATCCTTTTCGTCCCGGGTCGTCGGTCAGCCACTTGAGGGGATACTCGGCATCTGGCGCAACCTGTGGGACGACAGCGAGGATCTGGCGGCTCATGCCCTGATGTACACCAAGGCACAGTTGAAGTCGGCGCAGGAAGCGCAAAACCAGAAAGCACGAAGCCGCTTGCCGGCATAGGCCGGCGCAAGAGGCCTTTTCGTTTATCCTGTGGCCGCGTGCAGATCACGCGGCCTCCAGTGCTTACCCATGGCGATAGGCCCATTCGGACAGCGCGCTCATGCCCAATCGCTGCATGAGTTCGTAGGCAACCCGGCGGTTGATGGGGTTGTGCAGCCGGATGACCTTGGAGCCTAGAAAATCCATCTCGGTCTGTTCGAACGGCCTGAGATGCGAGGCCTCCTTGACTGTCGCCTGATAGAGATCGTGAAACTCCCGGCGGCAAACATAGGTCTTATATTTCGTCATGCAGAAAGCCGCGAACGTATCGCTGTTCCTGCGCAGGAAATCCGAGACGCCGATGGTGACCTCAGGCCAGGCGGGATTGAAGGTGTCATCGAAAGCGATGATGCCGTGATCCGCCAGAACGTTTTTCGCGAGGCGGCTGTCGGCGACGACATGATGCAGCAGATGTCCGCCGTCGATGCTGAAGAAGCGAACCTGGCCGATCTTGTCGGTGATCGCCTGTGGATCGAGCCTGGTGCTGTCGCCGGATATGACGAGTTCCTCGTCAACGGGGATACCCAGCGATTTGCCATTGTCGAGGAAACGTTGGTACTGCGCGTCATCCGCTTCGATATCGAAAAGGTCGATGGCGAGCACATTGGTGTCTGGCGCGCTGAGCTTTCGCAACAGAAAGTAGGAGCGGCCGTAATAGACGCCGATTTCGGCAAGACCGCCGGACAAGTTCTCTTCATTCTGTTTTCCGATCAGTGACAGGAAGACCAGGGCGTCTGGCGGATCAATGTAGCCATCGATTTTCTGCAGATCGTGAAACACAAATTTCCGAACGTTCGACTTCAAAATCCAAAACCTCACTGATTGTCGTCATGCATCGCGCAGATCGTTGCGCGCCGTTTGGCCCGCACACAGATCGGATGTGAAATGCAGATCTCTTTTCCAAAACATTTCTGAAATGTTTCCAGATATCTCCGGTTGGTTACAAACCTACCGAAATTGGGGCATGCACGCGTCAATGCCAGCGTGGTCAGGGTAGATTTCGACTTTTGTGTCGCGTTGCGTATCGTGGTTGCGCAGGTTGGATATTGTCGTCGGAAGGTTGCGCCCGGCGCCACAGGCTGGTTCGGTTATGAACGCAGACGCGGTTATGTGCTTGGTCTCAAGCATTATTAGCGCATCCGTCCTGAACGGAGGGATGCGCTATGGCGACGTTTTACGTGGGCGTGCTGCGATGCAGACTAGCTACATGCGAAGATGCTTTCAGGATGTTTTATGCTGCCAGATCTCACATTTGTCCGATGCCGCTCAGGCCTATGAGCGCACCTGCGGCGAGCACGATCAGCGGATGAATACGGGTCGTGGTTGTTGCCAAGGCAGCGATGACGACGATGAGCGCCAATATCCATTCCTGGGCTGATGCCTCGGTGATGACAGATGCGCTGGCGGTGACGAGGCCCGCCGTCATCGGCACGAGCCCGGCCTGCACGATGCGGCGCCAGGGGTTGTCCTTGAAGCGTTCCCAGACATGCAGGGCAATCCCGGTCAGAAGCGAAGACGGTCCGAACTTGGCCAGCGACGTCACCAGCACGCCGGCGCCGCCAGCCACATGCCATCCGACGAGCGGCACGATCATCATGTTCGGGCCGGGAGCAGCCTGGGCGAGGGCGAACATTGCGCCGAATTGTTGGGCCGACATCCAGTGATGGATATCGACGACCTGCCGCTGCATCTCGGGCAGGATTGTGTTGCCGCCGCCGAAGGCCAGCAGTGAGAGCTGCGTGAAGATCACGGTCAGAGCAAGAAGCGTCGCCATCATGATTGCAGCCTCCAGGTCAGCAGGATGCTAAGCGGCGCAAGCACCAGCATGGTCGGCAACAACGGTAGCCGCAGGATTGCGATAGCGAAAAAACAGAGGACGGTAATCGCGATGGCAACGGGTTTGCGGCGTAAGGGCAGGACAATCTTGATCGCCATGGACACCAGGAGGCCGGCGGCGGCGGCGGCCAGTCCGGCGAACAGATGCCGGATATGAGGATCGTCATAGAAGCGATCATAGAGCATGCCGAGCGCAATCACGATCACAGTCGGCGCGGCGATCAGCCCGAGAAGTGCGGCGAAGGCTCCGGCAATACCGCGAAATTTGAGGCCGATGGCGACGGACATGTTGATGATATTACCGCCCGGCAGGAACTGACACAGGCCGAGAAGATCGGTGAATTCCTCGCCGCTGAGCCAGCGACGTTCCTCGACCACCATTCGCCGCGCTAGCGGCAGCACGCCGCCAAACCCGATCAGGCCGAGGAATAGGAAGCCGGTGAACAGTTCGGTCGATGTCGGCGTGTCACGCTCGACGATGTCAGGGGGAGCAGAAATTGCCATGATCTATCCTGTCGTGTCGTCTCTAAATTCTGACGACAGGATAAGCCTCGCGCGAACCAACGTCCAATATATGGATAGTGAGCCATCCATATGTTATGCATATGGATATGATCGAGCTTCGCCATCTTCGCTATGCCGTCGCTGTTGCGGACGCCGGGCATATTACCCGCGCCGCAGAGCAGCTGGGTATCCAGCAACCGCCGCTCAGCCAGCAGATCCGCGCGCTGGAGACCATGATCGGCACGCCGTTGTTCCATCGCCTGCCGCGCGGAATGGCGCTGACCGCCGCCGGACAAACCCTGGTGGACAGAGCGCGCATCATTCTGGCGGATGTGGATCTCGCCATTGAGGCCACGCAACGCTCGGCGCGCGGCGAGCAGGGCAATCTTGCCATCGGCTTCACGAGTTCAGCCGCGTTTCATCCGCTGGTCTCCTCGATGGTCCGCTCTCTCAAGCAATCGGCGCCGGATGTGTCACTTGCTCTCGAGGAGGCCAGTACGGGAGATCTTATCGAGGCTCTGCGGGCGCAGCGGCTTGACGTCGCCTTCGTCCGCTCGCCGGTCGACGCTTCGGCGGGACTGGTGATCGAGCCGATCCTTGACGAGGAAATGCTGGTGGCGCTGCCAGATCAGCATCCTCTGGCGACGGGGGCGGTCTCGCGGCGCATCCCGCTTCTCGACCTGGCAAACGAGACTTTCATTCTCTACCGACGTCCGTCAGGCCCCGGACTCTACGACAGCATCATCGCGGCATGCCGCGCGGCTGGCTTTAGCCCACGGATCGGTCAGGAGGCGCCGCGTTTGCTGTCGACACTGAGCCTCGTTGCCGCCAGCCTCGGGATTTCGATCATCCCTGAATCCATGGCGCGTCTGGAAGCGAATGGCATCGTCTATTTTCGGATTGAGAAGGCGGCGGGTCTGGTCGCGCCGCTACATCTGGCTTACCGGGACGAAACCCCGTCCGGGGTCGTCAGGCGCTTCATCGAGAGCGTGCGACAACATCGGTAATTCGGGCGCAATCGACCGGCTGCGTGAATCGCGGATCGGACCCCTCGCAGAAGCGGTCTAATTCAGCGGCCGGCGACTTCGGTGCCTTGGTCGGTGTAGGTGCCCTCACCAAGCCGAGCCTTCAGCCGGTTTTCCTGGCGGCGCTTGGTATAGGCCGTGCTGCGCGCCGCGGTCTCCTGCACCAGGGGATCATTGCGCATGTCGACGGCGGCGATGGCTTCGTCGCTATAGGGAAAGAGATCCTGACGGCCCCAGGCGCGCCAGGCTTTGGCGACAGTGAGACGCAGCCGGATATAGGTATAGGCATAGGCCGCGATGGTGCGCGCAAAGCGCCAGGCATAGCGGGCGTAGAAGGGAATCGGATTTTCGCGCGGCATGCCATAGCGCCGCTCATGGCGGTCGATGATGCGGCCGAGCCCGAATTCGGCGAAGGCAACGCCCTCGCGCCGTGGTCCCTCACGATAGGCAATCAGATTGTAAAGCGTCGTCAGCCGCATGCCGTTCTTGAGCTGTACCCGGCGCTTGAACACCCGTTCCATATGCTCGAAGTCGTAATAGCGCGCGCTGGCTTCGTGAAAAACGGCGTCGAGTTCGGCGTCGCTCATGCGTGCGTGATGGGTGACGCGGTGATTGAGATCATATTTGTTGAAGTCGGGGTCCATCCATACGCCCGCATCCTTCATCTTCTTGTGATCCTCGCTGCCGGGCAGAGGAGTGAGAATGTTGAAATAGAGGACGTCGATTGCCAGTTCCCGTTTGATCAGATCGACATCGCGCAGGATGGATTCCCGGGTATCGGCCGGAAAGCCGATGATGTAGCCGCAGCTGACCACCACCGGATGCCGCTTCCAATCCAGCACCATTTCACGATATTCCTCGATACGGTTCTGGCGTTTCTTGGCTGCCTCCAGATTGTCGGGGTTGATGTTTTCCAGCCCGATGAAGATCAGTCTCACCCCGGCCTTCACCACCTTGTCGATAAAGCCCGGGATGCGATGCGCCATGGTGTCGACCTGGATCAGCAGGCGAACCTCCAGCCCCTCCCGTTCGCGCAGCTCGATCAACCGGTCGCAATAGGCTTCCCAGTTGCGGTTGCGGGCAAAATTGTCATCGGTTACGAAAAATTTGGTGACGCCGGCTGCTGCGTTCAGGCGGACAATCCTCTCGAGTTCGTCTGCCGTACGGAAGCGGCTATGACGCCCCTGCACATTGATGATGGTGCAGAAGGAACACTCGAACGGACAGCCGCGGCCAAGATCGAAACTCGACCAGTGCGTGAAGGAACGCCGCACGATAGGCCCCGGCAGCAGCGGCACCGGCGAACCCGGCAGGACGGGCTCTTTCTTGAGATGGTTATAGAGTGGCTTCAGCGTGCCCGCCAAGGCGTCTTGCAGCACGGCATCCAGACGGTCGGGCTCGGCTTCACCGGCAAACTGGCTGACGCCCAGCTCCCGGGCCAGAGCCAACTCCTCGGCATCTTCGCCGAGCATGGCGACACAGCCGGAGACATGGAAACCACCGATACAGACCGGCACACCCGCTTGGCGCAAGGGGCGCGCGATATCCATTGCCCGAGGATACTGGTTGGTCTGTACGCCAACAAGCATGACGATAGCCCGTGTTCCCTCGGTGCTATGGCTCTTCAGGATGGCAGGAATATCGACCCGCGTATTTGTTTCGTCAATGGCGTGGACCTGTACATCGATCCCCGCACCGAACACGCCGCGCGACGCCGCATCATCGACCAAGGCCCAGACACAGGCGAGCGAATTGGAGGGAATGGCGGAGCGGATCCAGCGGATCGGATAGCCATTGTCATCATACCGCGTGGCCTTGATGAGCCATATGTCTACGCGGCTTATAGGTACTATTGGAGAAAGACTGTCATTCGCCGACTCGATGAGTGGATGCCCCCGCATGCGATGCCCCCAATCCAGCTACTTCTAATTTAGCTTTATGTACTCCCATTGCTACGTCAAGGGGATATTAGAAGATCTTGATGTGATGGGCGCTAAAGTGACGCAAATAACGGGAGCATCGGCCAATGTGTAACGCCGGAGGCGCGTTAAGGCTCGTCTGACCGGGCTTACGGCGAGATGATGGCGGGTCGGCGGTCATTGTTCGGTATTCGGTCGTAACTGGAGCGCGGGGCAACCCCGTGCTCCAAGGGCAACGGCTCGGCGGCGCGAGCGGTTGCCGGTCTGCTTGTTTGGCGTTATGCCTGTCTCGCCTTGCGACTGGCATAGCGACGGTCGCGCTCAGCCTTCCGGGCGGCTTCTTCCTCGATCTCGCGAGCGATGCGGTCACGCTCGGCCGTCTCGCGTGCTTCGATCTCGGCTTTGGCGGCGGCTTCAGCGGCAGCCTGACGTTCTATGGCTTCAGCCTGCAGGCGCTCGCGTTCTTCGAGCTTTGCCCGCTGCTGCTCGGCGTGTCGCTTTTCCCTGGCGGCGGCAACGGCCTGGCGCTCTGCCTGCTTGGCAAGCTTGCTGGGATCGTTACTATCTTTTGCAGCGCGAAAGGCGTTAAGAAGAGCAGCTTTCGCTTCCTTGGCCGCACCGCGGCGATCGGAAAGTTCGTTGTTTCTGGCGTTTTTCAAGGCTCGGTCCTGGTTGTTGGTCTTCTGAGCCGAAGCTCAGATTTTTCCTGCGCGTTTTGCGGCAAGGGCAGTGGCCACTTTCAGCCGCGTCTCGGATTCTTTTGCTTCGCGGGCTTCCCGCAGCCGCAAGGTCTTTTCCTGCCGTGCGCGGACAAGCGAGTCAAGTTCGTCGACCGCGCTGTTGCGCGCAAAGAACTGCGACTGCGCATCACCGAACGCAATTTCCGCCTGCTGGCGAGATTTGCTGTGTTTCTCTGTCATGGTGCGTCCTGAATTTGAGGGCCGCTAGGCGGGCGTCAATAAAAAAGGCCAGGCAACTTGCCTGACCTCGCTGGTATCATGCTCTCAACAGTGCCGGTACATCCGCGGTCAAAGGAAAGCAGATCTCAATTCAAGCAGCCTGAAGGTTGCAAGCGGACAGTTTGCCCGACTTGTTGTCACGCTCAAGTTCGTAGGCGATCTTCTGGCCTTCGACGATTTCGCGCATTCCGGCGCGCTCGACGGCAGAGATGTGAACGAAGGCATCAGCGCCGCCGTCGTCAGGCTGAATGAAACCGAAGCCCTTGGTGGAATTAAACCATTTAACTGTGCCAGTGGTCATGATGAACCCTTTCATAGCAATATTAAAGAACCACGACGCCAATGCGTCGCGGATGATGATAACGATTTTTGAAAGGAAGGTTCGTTCAGGGCGCGGTGCTAAACGCGCGGTAACCAAAGCTCAGCAAGCAAATATCGACTTTCAGACCCTAGTCGTTCTTATTATGTTTGTCAACTTTTAGTTTTTTGTCGCGCTTGGCTGCTTTGTATAGTTGTATTTTCTGATCCTGCAATTGGGTGAGATCGATGGCGGTCCGCTTTGATCCCGCCGAAGCTCACATCGCTGAAGGCATGGCGGTATCATATCGTATAAGTGTGACGCCGTCTGTATTGCGGATATTGCACCCCCCAATATCGTGCACTGGCTGGAACTGTGGAGGATGTGGGAGCGAACCGTTTGCCCATGGGGAGGTGATTTTTATGAGAAATACAATTCTCCACTTCAAATTTTCCCATGCGTGCCTTTTGCTTTGCACAATCGCTCCTTCCAGTGGTGTCTCCGAGGATCTGCAGAACTCCGGCAGGCTATCAAGTGCGGCTGAGGTTCAGCGCGTTGTTCCATCGCCCACGGGAACAGTGAACGCGCTGGATTATGGCCTCGTAAGTGACCCTTCCTGCGCGATTGATGCAACGAAATCGCTGAACGCAGCTGTCGTGGCAGCCGCTGGCAGAAAACTCATTTTACCTGCGGGAACATTCTGCCTAAACACGGCGACAAGCACTTTGAAAATTGTTTCCACCACGGAAATCCAAGGACAGGGCGGCGCAACCATCATTCAGTGGAATGCGCCAAGCGGCTCCCCTGCTGCACCCGTCGTTGATGTACTCGCTTCGGCACCCGGCACCGTCATTGACAATCTAAGCATAGACGCACTGCCGAAGGGAGCGTCCTATACGACGCCAACATATTTCGGCAGCAATCCTTGGGGCGGCGTTGCATTCGTGATCCAGGCCGATCGGTTTCACGGCACGAACCTACGGGTCAGCGAGGGATATAATAATTGCATTGGTATCGGCGCCATGAAGGGCAGCGTGGGTGTCTGGGCAAGGCCTTCCTTTGTAATTCTCGATAATATTCATACCTCGAATTGCGGCTCCGGCGATGAAACGAGTGGTCCTATCTTGGGGCATAATGGCGCGGGGATAGACAATGGCGCCGGCAGTGGCGCGATTATCTCCAACGCAATTGACGTTCAATCCTATGTCGGCTTCATCAACGACATCGGCGGGGGAGCGTACGGGACCTGGAGCAATATCTCCTCGTACGGTGCCAAGATCGACCCGAAAAACAGTCATCTGGACCAATCCGGAATTGGCTTTGCCACCTATTCCCCAAATTCGGTTTACAGCAACATCGCAGTCTATAATGCTGAAAACTATGGGATATGGAGCGATTTCTACGCCTATGATTCCGTTTGGTCGAACGTCCTGGTCAAGAATCCCAATAAGTACTGTGTGAACATCAAGGGGCCGGCGACATTCAATAATCTGCAATGCACGGACCCGAGTGCTGCCGGATTGGCGGCATATCCCGCCCTGCTCATCGATACCTCGGGTGCGCCCTGGGTCCAAAACCTGACGATAAACAACTTCAGCCTGTCGGGGAAAAATCAAAGCGTTGCCATTCAAGCAACGAGCAGAGCCACCAAGAACAATATGATGGGCCTGATCACGGCCGGCCCGTTGAGCGGCGTTAACGCCGCATACAGCATCGACAGCACGATTACTGGCTTGCAGATCGTTAGCAAAGGCGCGCATGGCGTTGGATATGGAAACCCCTTTGCCGCTTACCCATGGGATTTCGCTGGAACACTGAGAGCGCAGGCATCTGCCGCAAATGCCTCCTGGAAAACCTGCGCCTATGGGAGCAACACCTGTGCCAACAGCGGCAATGTCTACATCGCCGACTTTGCCTCTCCGGAAAAACGCCTCGGCATGGGGTATGATCCGGTCAATGATCTCTTTGTTTTTCAAAGCATTCAGGCGGACGCCTTAACAAAGCCGCTGGCGCTTAATCCGTCCGGCGGCAGCGTCCAAGTAGGGCAGCAATCATTGTCCACCAATGCCTCTACCGGGTTCCCATACATACCTGCAACAGCCGGCGCTCCCACAGGCGTACCGACCCCGGTGAACGGTATGGTGCCGATGCAATACGATACGACCAACCACAAATTTTGGATCTATGACGGCGGCTGGAAGAGCGTCACCGTCAATTGACCTGCTTGCTCCCGGTAGCGCTTCGCCTCGAAGCAGCGGCTCATGGATCAAGCAAAATCATCTCACGATATGCTCACTTTATTTTGACGCCGCAACGCCGACGAATGGGCGCTCCGGCCATTTCCTTTACGGCATCCCTTTCTTATTTCGCACTTGCACAAATATGCATGTGCTAATTTGCCGGGCTAGGGTGCACCCCCAGCCTTCCGTCCGGCCCCTGAGCAAAAGGACCAGACATGAATGACTTGCTAAAAGGTATCTCGAGCTTTCGCGGCGCGGTCTTTCCGAACCATTCGGCGCTTTATCGGAGGCTCGCGCAGGAGGGCCAGCAGCCGCAGGCCTTGATGATTTCCTGCGCGGACAGCCGGGTCATGCCCGAGACAATCACACAGTCGGGACCGGGGGAATTGTTTGTATGCCGCAATGCCGGCAACATCGTTCCGCCGTTCTCCACCGCAAATGGCGGCGTCTCCTCTGCCATCGAATATGCCGTCGTAGCGCTCGGAGTCCGTGACATCATCGTTTGCGGCCACTCCGATTGCGGCGCGATGAAAGGGCTATGCTGCCCGGAATTGCTGAAGCCGATGCCGAATGTCGCTGCCTGGCTGAAACACAGCTATGCCGCTCACTCGATCGTTTGCGAGGCCTATCCGGCCGACCTGTCCGAACGCCAAAAGGTGCGGGCCGTCGCCATGGAGAATGTCGTGGTCCAGCTGAACCATCTTCGCACGCATCCCTCCGTTGCGGCCAAGCTTGCGACCAACGACGTCACGCTGCACGGCTGGTTCTTCGATATCGAAACCGGCGAGGTGCAGGTCTATGATGGTGCAGCCGCGCGCTTTACCGAAATACATGAGGACCGGCCATTGCCGGTCGCCGTGACCGGTCGCGGTCATCTGCGTGTCACGCCGCAGTCTGCTGCTGCCCTTGTTGCGGAGTAGCTCCATGACCAACAGCTCTACGCTTTCCCGTGACCTTGCCTCCTCCCTGGTCGTTTTCCTCGTCGCCATTCCGCTCTGCCTAGGCATTGCCGTCGCCTCCGGCGTGCCTGTGGCGATGGGCCTGATTTCCGGCATCGTCGGTGGCATTGTGGTCGGCTTCCTGGCTGGGTCGCCGCTGCAGGTCTCCGGCCCCGCCGCCGGTCTTGCCGTGATCGTTTTCAGCTTTGTCGAGCAATATGGGATCGCCATGCTCGGGCCGGTGCTGGTTGTCGCCGGGCTTTTGCAAATCCTGGCCGGTTTCCTCCGGATCGGCTCCTGGTTTCGGGCAATTTCGCCGGCTGTCGTCCACGGCATGCTCGCTGGCATCGGCATCCTCATTATTCTCGGACAGGTGCATGTGTTGATGGGCGCCCAGCCGGCGGCTGGCGGCATCGAGAACGTCACCGCCATGGAGAGGACGATCGGGCGCCTCTGGGGAACTGGGCTGACGAAGGAGGCCGCCGCCTTGCTGGTCGGTCTGATTTCCCTGCTTGCCATGATCGGATGGGAAAAATTCCGGCCGAAATCATTGACGCTGGTGCCCGGCGCGCTTGTCGGCGTTGCGGCGGGAACGGTGCTGACCGTTGCCCTGCAATTGCCGATCGCCAGGGTCGAGGTGCCTGCCTCATTGATCGAGAGTATCTCACTGCCGACGATGGAAAGCTTCCGGCAAATGGTACAGCCGGGCATTATCGTCACGACCTTGGTAATTGCGGTCATCGCCAGTGCCGAGACGCTACTATCAGCCGCTGCCGTCGATCGCATGCATGACGGCGTCAGGACGCGGTTCAACAAGGAACTGTTCGCGCAGGGCATCGGCAATGCGTTATGCGGTTTCCTCGGTGCTCTGCCGATCACCGGCGTCATCGTCCGCTCTTCGGCCAATATCCAGGCCGGGGCGCGGACACGAGCTTCGGCGGTCCTGCACGGCGTCTGGATCCTCGGGCTTGTGGCGCTTCTGCCGCAATTGCTCGGCCTTGTGCCGTTGACGGCGCTGGCAGCCGTGCTGCTTGTCACTGGATGGCGGTTGATCAGCCTCCATCATGTGCGCCATCTCTTCGATCATCACGGCTGGGTGCCGGTGGGGATCTGGGCGGCGACCGTAGCCATGGTCGTCGTGCAGGACCTGCTTGTCGGCGTTGCGCTTGGCCTAGCGCTGTCGATCCTGGAGGTCTTCCCGCATCTGCGCCGCAAACTTGCCATTGACCGGTCAGAGGATGCGGACGTGGTCCATGTCGCTCTCGCCGGGGTGGCGACATGCAAGGATGTGCCGGTCCTCCTGAATATGCTGGAGACACTTCCAGCGAGCCGCAAAGTGCGGATTGCTGGCGGGGACCTGCACTATCTCGACCACACCTGCGCGGAAACACTGCGCGAATGGCTGAAGCGGCAGAAGAAAATAGGCCGCGCTGTTGAAATCCAGCATCCTCCCGCCGGCCGTCACCCTCGGCTGATACCGATTTTCGAGCGATTGTCGGCCGAAGTTGCATGAGGCCGAACAAGACAAACCGAAGCCTTGGCATGCAAGGCTGAAGGGCTTGATCTGAAATAGCGAACTTGTTGATTGGGATGGTCGGAACAGCTTTCGGCCATCCCGATTGGTACGAATATAAGCCGGGCCTTTCGGCCCAAGTTAGTCCCCGGTTGAGTATCTCCAGGGGTGTGACCTCATGGAGCCCATCGGCTGCGATTCGGTATCGTTATGAGTGGTGCCGATCGTCTGTCCGGAGATGTGGCTTTCGGCTTTCTGAGAGAGCTGCTCGGTGTCTGGGAGCTGCTCGCACCGGTACTCTTGCCCCGCTTGCTCGGGGGACGACGGGGAAGGGCGGTGCTCGGGCTTGGTTTGCTTGGCTTGCTCATTCCCAGATAGCGGGCGATGGCATCGAAACCCGGTTGAACCGCGCGTTTCACTTCGGTCGTGAGTTCGCTCTCCATGTCGCAAGCAAGGGCGATCGCCTGCCAATCGATCTTTCCGGCTCTTGTGGGGGGATTCGATCGAAACTGAACGAGACCAATCATGTAGGCCCGGACGTTTTCGAACGTCCGCTGTTGCAATAATGGCGCCAGCCGCAACGTACAGAAGTCGGAGATCTTGCGTTGGAAGATCTCCGGGGTGGAGGATTGATAGTGGGGGGCCATTCATGAATTCCTTGCATGCGACGCGGCGTAAACGCCGGGGTGTGGGCTGCTAAGGCAAGCGGGTTAACGAAACATAAATATTCAGCTTCTGATAAGAAAAAGAGCGACTTAACTTCTTGAGGCCAAATAGGGAAGACCTTCTTGTGTCGGTGTGCGGCGCCGAAAACGTTATCGCCGACCGTGTCGTGCGAATGGGTGCTCTCTATGGCATTTTCGACACAGGCGACGTCGTCCTGTCATAATCTCCGTGATAGCAGGCTCGCTCGCCGAACGAATGCGGAGCCGGACCAAAATGACGAAAAGCAGTTCCACAACACCTGATCGCCGCGGCCTCCACATTGAATTGGATGGCCATCGCTGTCTCCTCAAATGGCATCGCGGACGGCGCTTCGCTGGTGACATCGCATTCACGCAGGCACGGATCATCGAGGGGATGGCGATCGGCGCCAGCATGGAGATCGATCTGCAGCGCTACGGCGGCGATGGTTTCGTTGTGCTGCATGACGAGGATCTGCATCCGGCGACCACCGGCAAGGGGCCGCTTGCCTCTGCCACGCGCGAAGATTTTGCCCATTTGCGTCTGCGCGATAGCGATAGAAACCGGACGGCTCACCCGATCCTGCTGATTGAAGACCTGGCGGCGCTCATCCGTGACGCCGGCTATTCGCCGGATGCGGTGCTGCAACTGGACCTGAAGGCGCCGTCCTCCAGCATAGGCGAAGGCGATATTGCCGCTTTTGCGAAGGCGATTGCTCCGGTCGCGCGGTCCGTCATTCTGTCCGCCGGCGATGCCGAAGCGGTTGAGCGGCTATCGGAAGCGGTCCCCGCTATGCCGATAGGCTACGATCCCTGCCACAATGGCGCGAGCGCGCGGTTACGGCAAAGCCGGGATTTCACAGGATTTGTTGCCGGTGCCATCGCGGCGTCCCCGCGCGCGCGAATGATATATCTTGCCCACGAGCTGATATTGTTCGCCGATGCCGAAGGGTTTGATCTGATCGGGGCATTTCATGCCCATGGCCTGGAGATCGATGCCTACACCATTCGCGCGGCAACATATGAAATATTGCCGAAAGTGATGCGTCTGCTTGCGCTTCGGGTGGATCAGATCACCACCGACGATCCAGTAGGGCTCGAAGCGCTTGTGGCAGGGGAAAGCTCAGGTAAATAAACCGCGACCGTTTTGGGCGAGGCCAAAATGGCACGTCCCGCCCACCCGAAACCGGGTGAACGAGAACGGTGATGGTGTCTGCCACGATCAGGGTGATCCAGCGAAGAGGCGTTGTCGCGACAGGCGCTTACGCTGCGGCGGAGGGCAGGGCCTCGCTTTCGTTTGCGGGTACCGCGTCTTGCGTGGCATGAACCGCCTGGGCGGGCGTACCGGCCCAGGATGTCCCCGCCGGAATGGTTTCGCCTTTCATCACGAAGGTCAGGAGACCGATTTCGGCGAAATCCCCGACGCTCGCATCATGCAGCACGGTACTGCCGGAGCCGATCGTTACCCCAGCGCCGATCTTGATCCGGCCCACCTTCATGATGCGGTCCTCATAGAGATGTGTCTGGGGGCAGGAGCCCATATTGAGAACAGCGTGGTCGCCAATCTCCGTGCAATCGAACTCGCAGATATCGGTCGTGTTGATCCAGGTGCCACGACCGATCTTGGTGCCGAAGGGACGGAGCAGCCACGGTAGGAACGGCGTGCCGCGCAGATAATCCAGCAGTGCCTTGCTGGCGAGCCCGCCATAGAAGACCGCGACGGCCTCCGTACGCATCGCCCACCAGGACCACATTGGCTTGTTCATCGGCTTGTAGGTGCCGATCAAGGTCCATTTGAACGCGACCGCCACCAGATAGAGGATGCCGGACGTCGCCAGTCCCGTTGCCATCAGCATCCAGAATAACCGGCCCCAGGCTCCGTCATCGACGGCATTCGCCAGGAGATTGGCGGTTGCCATCGCCATGACGATGAGGATGGCCGTCGGCAGCGAGGTGTGCATGGCTTCGAACGCCACGCGTACGAGTCGCATGCGCAACGGTGGCGCATAGGTGCTGGCCGCTGCTGCCTGCAGCTTCTGGCGGGTTGGCAACTGGAAGGCCGGGCTGCCGCACCAGGTTTCACCGGCCTTGACATGCAGGCTATCGGGCAAACGCGTCTTGATGCCCACCAGCGCGTCATCCTCGATCACCGCGCCCTGCGAGATGACGGAGGAATTGCCGAAGAAGCAGCGGTCGCCGGTCTTGAGGCGCTCAAGGATCATCCAGCCGTTCCGGATCTCTTCGTCGCCGAAAACGGTTTCGTCGCCGATGAAATTGTCGCGGCCCATCTCGATGAGATCGTAGCGGCCGGCAAAACTTGCCGAGATTTCCGTACCCTTGCCGATCTTGGCGCCCATCAGGCGATACCAGTTGCGCATGAAGACGGTGGCATAGAGCGAGTTGAGGGTTTCGAGCATCGCCTCGGTGGTCAGGCCAACGACCCATTTGCGGAAATAGAGATTGCCGAAGATGGAATAGCGGCCGGGCACGACATGGGGCAGCAGCGCCCAGCGCAGCACGACGACGACGGCCATCGACACGACGATCAGCACAAGGGCCGCGGGCCAGGCGAGCGTGGTGACCATCCACCAGGAAAGAGGTTCATCAGTGCCGGGCGACAGCATGCGCTGCACGGCGGAGAACAGGAAGAAGGCCGGAAAGATCGGCAGGAGCCCGATGACCAGGCTCAGATTGTAAGCGACGAAATAGCTGGCGAACTGAAACGCGCGCGCCACGGCCCCAAGTTCGGGATGAGCGGGATCGGAGGTGGGCTCCACTTGCGACGTCTGGCGAGCTGGCGAACCATCCCAACGCGTATGGGCTTTGACATTTGTGCCTGCCGCTATGGCCGTCAGATCGCCGATTTCAGCGCCATCGCCAATCTTGACGTTGTGGCCGATCACGCAGCCATTGCCGATCTGCACGCCTTCGCCGATATCGATGGTGCCGACATGGATCTGATTGCCGATGACTTCGACGTTTGCGAGCTTGAGCTTGACGCCAAGGCTCGATCTGGCGCCGATCCGCACCAGATCGATTGCACCCTCTTCGAATTCATCGATCATTACGTTGCGGCTGACATCGGCGCCAAGCGCGCGCATATAGACGCGTATCAGCGGCGAGCCCTTGAGGAATTTGGGCGCCGTGAGCTGGACGATGCGCTGCATCAGCCAGATGCGAAAATAATAGCTACCCCACAAGGGGTAAACGCCCGGACGGGTACGGCCGATGATGAGCCATTTGAGGCCGACGACCATCAGCTTCTCGCCAAGGTTCAGGCCGACATAGATGGCGCCGAGAATAAGCATCTCATTCCACATCGGAACGCCATCCTGAATGAGCAGGATGGAGGCCAGCAGCAGGCCGATCCATTGCAGCGTGGCAAGTGCGATGATGAAGGGCAGCACGACAGCTTGAGCCAGGCCGCAGAGGAAGCGCCGGCGCCAGGGAACGGGCGTGAAGTCGACGCGATCCGGCTCGGAAGAATGATCGATGCCGGCTTCCAGGATTGCTGCGATGCCTCTGAGAGTGCGACCGGCATAGACGTCGCGCAGGGCGATGCCGGCGAGCGGCTTGATCTTGCGGACCTCGGACACGAACCGTGCAGCCAGCATGGAGTGGCCACCGAGTTCGGTGAAGAAATCGGCTTCGAAGTTGACCACGCGGACGCGCAACACTTCGATTGCTGCCTTCAGGAGCTGCGCTTCGGCCCAGCTGCGGGGCGGCTCCTGGGTTTGGGTCGTCTGATCGTTTGCCAGCGGTATTGCGGCAAGCGTTTTCCTGTCGATCTTGCCGGAGGCCAGCCGTGGCAGCGAGACATGGCTATGCCAGGCGCCAGGAACCATGTAGGGCGGCAGCTTGGTGGCCAAGGCGGCACGCGCCTTTTCACGGTCAAAAACGTTGCCCGATGCCACGACATGGGCGACCAGCATGTCTTCGCCATCGGGCGTCCGGTGCACCACCACCGAGGCCGTCTTCACTTCCGGAAGGTCGCCGATGACGGTTTCGATCTCGCCGAGTTCGATGCGGTATCCGCGTATCTTCACCTGATCGTCGATGCGCCCGAGAAAGTGAAGTTGGCCTTCCTCGTCCATCAGCACCGCGTCGCCACTGCGATAGAGCACCGGGTCGCCGTGAGGTGCAAAGGGGTTGGCAACGAACTTCGAGGCGGTGAGCTGCGGCAGGTTGCGGTATCCGGCCGCGACGCCCGGCCCACCGATGAGCAGTTCGCCCGTATCGCCGCGCGCAACGAGCGCCAGGTTTTCGTCGACGACATAGGCCGTCGTGTTGGCGATCGGGCAGCCGATCGTGATCGGTCGCGACGGGTCGAGTTCGGCGTAGGTTGCCACGACCGTTGTCTCGGTCGGACCGTAGGTGTTGATCAGGCGACGATCAGGTCGCGAAAAGCGGCTGACGATCGCGGGCGGACATGCTTCGCCGCCGACGATGATGACGCGCAGGCTTTCGACATCGCGCTCCAGCATGGTGAGCAGCGTCGGCACCGTGTCGATGACCGTGATCTTTTCCGCTTCGAGCACGTCGGCGAGCCGATCCAGTTCGGCCATGACAGCCGCAGTCGCCACCTTCAGGGTCGCACCGACCAGATAGGGTACGAATATCTCCTCGAGCGAGAGATCGAAGGCGACCGAGGCTTGCTGAAGGACGATGTCCGATCCGTTGATCCCGAGGATATCGTTGCCTGCCCTCAGATAATGGCAGATGTTTCGATGTGAAATCACGATCCCTTTTGGCTTGCCTGTGGAGCCGGACGTGTAGATCGCGTAGGCGGGGTCGTCGTGGGTAGCAGCGCGCGGTACGATGTCCGTGATGTCATCGGCAAGCAACGTTTTCAGGAGAAGGGTTTCACCGTCGAAAGCCGGCGCGAGTGCCGCCAGGCCGTCATGGGTCAACAGCCATCTGGCGCCGCAATCGGCAAGACTCGTCGCCACACGGTCCGCGGGTGCGGCGGCATCGAATGGGATATAGCCAGCGCCCGCCTTGAGGATCGCGAGAAGTGCGACGTGCAGCTCGAGGGAGCGTTGGAACCACAGGCCGACGAAGTCACCCGGGCCGATGCCGCGCAAGCTGAGGGCACGGGCGGCTCGATCAGAGAGCTGGTCGAGCTCGGCATAGGTCATCGTTTGATCGGTTCCGATCAAAGCAAGTGCCGTTCTGTCGGGTGCGCGGGCAACTGTGGCCTTGAATATGTCCACCAGTGTCTCGTCGCGAATGAACTCAGGTCGGATATTGCCGGAGAACACGGACAGGCTGGCATTTGAGGTAATCGACGACATCTGGATAGTCATGTAACTTCTGCGACACTTGTGTTGACACGATCGGGACTCGATCCGTTGATGCTTATATACCTTTCAATTTGCAGCTCTCTTACTGGCGCTGTCAGCGAACTGTAAGGTTGGCGCAGCTATGCTAAGGCAGCCGCGGGCCTTGCCTGCGTGGCAGTGTCGATAGAAGGATGAATGGCGTTGTGCATCTACGGGCAAAGAGCCGGCTGGCCCCGCTGGCTGGCTGTTCTTTTGGCGGCGACTTTGCTGTGCTTCGAAAGCGTGAATGCCTCGGCCAATCCGCACAACAATGCCTCTGTCGAAGCGGCGGAGGCCCTGCGGCCGTTGCGCGACATATACGCCGTCGTCGCGCGAGAAATGCCGGGACGGGTCCTGCGCATCAAACGGATACGCCGCGCGGGGCATCAGGCTTATGCGGTGCGCGTGCTGAGAGCCGATGGAAAACGTGGCGACATCGTGCTGGACGGCTCGACGCTCGCCGTGATTGAGAGACACTGACGATGCGGATCCTGATCGCGGAGGATGAGCCCACCATCGTATCCGACATGCGCCGTTGTCTGGAAGACCAGCACTATATCGTCTCGACCGTCACCGACGGCGAGGAGGCGTGGTATCGCGGCGATGTCGAACATTTTGACCTTGTTATCCTCGATCTCGGCCTTCCGAAACTCGACGGCTTGACGGTGCTGCGGCGCTGGCGCGCCGGTCGGCGCGGCATGCCGGTGATCATCTTGACCGCTCGTGACGGCTGGCGCGACAAGGTGGACGGCATGGATGCCGGGGCGGACGATTACCTTACCAAGCCATTCCGGATGGAAGAGCTTCTGGCGCGCGTACGCGCCCTGATGCGCCGGGCGGCGGGTCAGTCCTCGCCCATCCTTTCCAACGGCGTATTGGAGCTCGATACGCGCCAGCGCACGGTTTCGTTTCGCGGCCAGCCCGTTCAGGTCACCGCGCTCGAATACCGCCTGCTCGCCTATCTCCTGCACAATGCCGGCACGGTACTCTCACGCTCGCAGATTGCCGACAGCATCTATGACGAGGAGACGGAGCTTCTGTCGAATGCGCTCGAAGTCGTTGTCGCGCGCCTTCGGCGCAAATTCGATGGAACGGTGATCGAGACCCGCCGTGGCCAGGGCTATCTCATCCCGAGCGAGGTGCCGTCGGTATGACGCCATTCTCGCTGCGAGGGCGGTTATTGCTAGGTTCGGCGGTGGCGATCGTCGTGGCGACCTTTCTTGCCGGCATCGGCATCAATGCCATTTCCGGGTTGGCCGTGCGGGCTCTGGCGCTTTCCGAAATTGACGAGGAATTGCGAGTCCTGCTGGCGGCGGTCGATATAAACGCGTCCAACCAGCTGGTTCTTGATGAGATGCCGACGGATCCGCGCTTTGGCGTGCCCAATGGCGGCTTCTATTGGCAGGTCGGCCGCAACGGCACGGTGGAACTGCGCTCTCAATCGCTGTGGGAACAGGATCTGCCCTGGGTTCGCTCTCGCCCGCGAGAAGCGGGTCGCGCGACGGATATGTCGGGGCCTAACGGCAGTCAGCTCCTGGCCGTCGAGAGGTCGGTCTCGATTACGTCGGCAACCGGCGATCAGACGGTCGATATCGTGATGGCGCTCGACAACGGCGAACTTGCGCCGGCGCGCTGGCGCTTCTTCTATGCCATGGCGCCTTCTCTTGGGGTGCTGTCGGTCGCCTTGATCGGTGCGGTCGTGGCGTTTCTGCGGTATGGATTGCGGCCGCTGCATGATCTGCGCATTGCGTTGATGGCGGTACAGGACCGATCCGCGCGGCAGATAACCGGCCAGTTCCCGCACGAGGTCCAGCCTCTCGTCGACGACCTCAATGGCCTGCTGACGTCGCGCGAGACGCAATTGGCGCAAGCACGAGCCCGTGCCGGTGATCTGGCGCATGGTCTCAAGACCCCGCTGGCGGCGCTTGAAGCGACGGCGCGCGCGCTTGCGGAAGAGGGCATGCCGGCGCGAGCGACCGCGATCCGCAACGAGATTGGCCGCATGGAAGCGCAGATCAAGCGTACGCTGGCGCAGACCCGGGCAAGCTTGGCGGCCGCTCATACGGTTGGCGTTCTGAATGCAAGCGCCGATCTGAAGAAGATCATTTCCGTCATGCAACGCCTGACGGTTGACAGGGAGATCGAGTTCGAACTCTTCGAGCAGCCGGAGGTGTGGTTGGCGATAGACGAGACAGATTTTGCCGATATCACCGGCAACTTGATCGACAATGCCCGGAAATGGGCGAGGGGGAAGGTGAGGGTTCGTCTGTCTGTGCTGGAGGAGCAGGGTGGTGTGGAGTTGATCATCGATGACGATGGACCCGGCCTGCCGGAAGGTGTGAAAGAGGCGTTCATTCGACGCGGCAGGCGCCTTGACGAAAGTATCACCGGCACCGGCTTTGGTCTCGCGATCGCCAAGGATCTGGTGGAAGCTTACGACGGCAAGCTTGTACTCACCCGTTCGGATCTTGGCGGATTGTCGGTCACCGTCAGTCTGCCGTCACGGTTGATCAAGGATAGGCAGGCGGTAGCGGGCTTGTTGACATAAGAGGTTGCCAGACATGCAAGCGGCTATCCGGATAGTGGTCGCAAAATACCCATTGCAGTTCGCGCTTGCCCAATGATCCAGCGCTACTCCATCGATTCCAGCAGGCCTACGACCGCCTTGCGAACCTGTGGCATTGCCGCGACGAACGCCTTCGCGAGACGCCGGCCTTCGGCGGTATGCTGGATGACCGTGACGCTTTCTCTTTCCACGTCCGTCGGATCCCTTTCCGCCGCATTAACAAACCCTTCAAAGAAATAGGAAACGGGCCTTTGCAGGGCCGTCGCTATCTCGAACAGCTTCGACGCGCTGACGCGATTGGCGCCGATTTCGTACTTCTGGACTTGTTGAAATGTCACTCCGAGGCATTTCGCGAGAGCCTCTTGAGACATCCGCTGCGTCTTGCGCGCAAGGCGAATTTGTTGCCCGACGTAGGTGTCCACGGGATGGCATCCCGATCCACCGGCTGATGCATGATAAGGTTTTCTGCTCGTGACTATGTTGCTCATGTTGGCGCCCGATCAGTTTTGCTTCCCCGCACACAGATGGCGAGTAGCATCTTCATAGATACAGCCACAATTATTCTGTCTTATAAATAGATTATCTTGCCAAAAATTTACTATATATTCGTGTGATAATAATCAATTAAGCACAATCTACCACAAGTACATACGTTACTTCAAGAATAACAATTTAAAATATCTAAAATTTCGCTTTTTAATTGATGAATATGGAGGGTGCCGTATCGCCCCGCTAGAAGGCTGTCGAAGCTCGCCGTCGCAGCCGCCATGCGAACGCATCGTCCCCGCCAACGCCTACTCAATTCAGGAGGAGCCTGCGCGCCAGCACATGCTTTGGACCCGGCCGGAACTATCCGGCCCACCCACTCGTTTCCTTGGATATCGCAACCATTGGCGATGCCGCACAAGGAACATGCGAATGTCGAACAACGTCGTGACGGGCGGAAATGAACCGTTCAAGGGAACCAGTAGCAACGCTGCCGGGCAATCGGTGGAAAGCCAGGCTCAATTGCGCGACGCAGCCAGAGAGTCATCGACGTTTGTGGGACGCGGCGAGATGCTCGGCGTCTACGAATTGGTGCCTATCGCGGCCTTCAATGATCCCAATTGGGATATTGCACCCTGGCGCGGCAAGATGTTGGTCGCGGCACGGACAACAGGCGATGCGCGTGTGGTGGCGGCCGCCTTTGACGGCAACTTCATGAAGGCCAAATCCATGCCAGGCGAAAGCGTTGCAACGATGGGAGCAAGCGCTTTTCGAAACGAGAGACTCTATACGGTCATAGAAGTCGACAGAGACCGCCGAGATTTGGACCGTGGGGTGATGGAGATGTCCGATCCCGCGTTGATTGCTAGCGACGCCTTAAGGGCTGATTTCGAAGTGCGCTCTCATAACGCCAAGTCGCCCAGTGCCGGATCGTTGGCACGGTGGGACAACGAAGGCGGCGCCAATCCCTGATCGGAGCCGTACGCCAGACGGCATCCCTGCATCACTATGATAGTCAACCAACGGAGCTATAAACCGATGTCCAAGAAGAGAATGGTCGAAGCAACCGTCAAGAAACGCGGTAGGCGCGTCGCGGTCGGAATCATGAACACGACCCAAGCACTCGATATGCCCGAAACGGAGGGTATGGAGTTTTCGCATCCGGACGAGACACCGGGAGAGACTGAGGTGAGACTTACACAAAGCGAACTTGCCGAGGTCGTGAAACCCTGAACGTGCCCGTGAGGCAGATGACCGAAATTGAACACGAAGGTGAAGCACTACGGCGTTGAGATGATCCCGCTGTGATCCATGGGGTTTTCATCGGCCCTGTCCTTTTGCCGAAAAACCAGGCTGATGCCCATTGCATTTTCGTATGAGGCCTGAACCGCTTCTATGGCCAATTGCGCCGATGCGGCATAGCCTTGGCGCAGGACTTCGAGGCCGGGATCGGATCCGGTCGTGCTCGACCAATGCCAGAGACCGTTGAAACGCGGCCGCGGCTCGAGGAAAACCCTGCCGATCATCCTGTCACCCGAAAATCCCACGAAGTCATTTTCCGGCGCCAGTTCGAGCGGGCACCAACGATAGGCAGGCACTGCCTCATTCGCGATTGTCATGGATTGATCTTTCATGATGGGGAAATACCGGCGGCTTGCACGATTGGCAGACAGATGTTGATCACATGTGGACGATAGACACCTTTGCTCCCGGCTTGGCGGCGATCGTCGTGAACTCGGCATCGAGTTGTTTTGCCATCGCTTCGACGATTCCCGTTCCCAGACCGGGCTTGGAGCCTGCCGGGTCCGCAGGAATGCCGATGCCGTCGTCGCGCACCGACATCGACCATTGCGTGTCGTTGGAGTGATAGTCGACGATGATCTTGCCATTGCGATGGCCGGGGAAGGCGTGTTTGAGAGCATTGATCACCAATTCCGTGACGATGAGGCCGAGGCTGACTGAGACGTTGGCCTTGGTCTTGCTGTCGTCGACATTGACTTCGATGGAGCGCTCCTTCGGATCCTGGATCATCGATGCGCCAAGGCTTTTGCAGAGCTGCTCAAAGTATGACCGGAGCTCAACGTCGCCTAGTCTTGAGGCCACCAACTGTTGCTGGACGGCAGCGATCGACATCACCCGACTATGCGCCGACTGCAGATGTGTGCGGGTTTCCTCCGATTGCACTTTTCGCGCGCTTTGCATGAGGATACTGGCAATGATCTGCAGGCTGTTTGCCACCCGATGCTGGACCTCCTGCAGAAGGATTGCCTTCTCCCGCAGGAGATCATCCTTGAGTTTTTCGGCAAGGCGGGCGTCGGTGACATCGGAGACGGAAAGAAGAAGCCGGATATGGGCGGGATCTCCGTAATCGAGCTTCTGCGCGTTCAACACCAGGCGCCGCGATGTCTGGCCCTCACGATCGAGGTCCATTTCATAGGCGTCGACACTGGCGGCCCCGGCGGCGGTGGCGTGCAGCAAAGAAGACAATTGCCGCACATTCCACTCTCCATTGCCCAGGGCTGACAGCTGGCGGTTGGGCAGTGCGACCGGCTCGATCTGGAATTCCTGATAGAACGATGCACTTGCGGCGATTACCATCAGGTCGCCGTCGAGAAGCAACAGGGGAGCGCTCGATGAAGCGATCACCGCCAGCGCAAGGTTAAGCCCGCCTTCAGGCTGTAGGGATGGGAGGATGGTCATGGTTGATGTCCTCAGGGGCCGGAGGCTCGCGGTGCGAAAGCCTTCCCCGGTATGGACGTCGTCGCTCAAGACAGCGCCTGCTGCTATGCACGTTAGCGGACAATAACACGGATCGATAAGGCAGTGGGAGGAATCCCGTGCACGTACTCGTGATGGCCAGGCCTATCACCCAATATCATCCCTTTACGCATAGCGCGGCAATTTCCGTTGTGCCGATTGTCCAGCCGTTTAATGGAACTACGGTCGCGACCGGACGTTTCCATATGGCTATATCGGGCACTACCGGCATTTCGTCGGCACTCCCGAATGGGAGGAAAACATGAAAACGCTGCTGATCGCGATCGGCCTCTTGGCCGCAACGGCATTGCCGACTCTGGCGGCCGAGCCCGTCAAGATGGTCGACACCAAAATGGGCAAGGTCATGGCCACCGAAAAGGGCATGACCCTCTATACCTTCGATAAGGATGCCCCCGGAAAATCAAACTGCGATAAGGATTGCCTGAAGAAGTGGCCAGCCTTTCGCACTGCCGACAAGGCCAAGGCAGAGGGCGAGTGGTCTTTGGTCAAGGATGCGGACGGTCAACAAATGTGGGCCTATGGTGGTAAGCCACTCTACACCTTTGCCGGCGATAAAAAATCCGGAGACATGACCGGTGATGGCATTGGCAAGGTTTGGCATGTAGCCAAATAGCTGGACGGTGCACATTTGGGAGAGGGCGGTCCTTGGATCGTCCTCTGTCCGCAATAACAGAACCGCCGCGTTCAGGTCACCGGACTCACTCCATAGGGCATGATGTGCCTCTTAGGCTGTTGCCCTTCATATCAGGTGGTGCGCTGTTCCCGTCAGCTGAGCACGCTCACCGTTTCAATCTTGAATTCGCGGCCCGGCTTTCGTCTCGGCATTCACACGTTCCGGTGCCGATGACAACATCTCGTCTTGGTGTCCGCGAAACGGGCTATAGTTAAAAAAACCGGTTCCTATACCAGAAGACCTCCGACGATCACGCCCGAGCAATTTCACATAGACGACGTAGAACAACAGGTGCGGGAAAACGTAACCGGCTTCAAGGATGACGGCCAAAAGTGCGGCCCATGAAAAAATCTCGATTGCTGAGCTCGCTGTGCCGATATTCATCACCGCGTAGCCCACCACGATAGCCAATACTATGATGGTGAAGTGAAGGATCGGCACTCTTAGAGCGCATAAAGCACCGACAGCAAATGAAAGAACGAGGCCCCATGCCATCAAACGTTCAACTCCGAGCATCCAATCCAGAATCGAGATTGGTATTGCTGCCAGTATCAATTATCTCCGCTCGTAGAACAAGCCGAAATCATTGCCAAGCCTAGTAATTCGGGGAAGTTACTGGACTTCCTTGCAATAACAATACAGCCTGAAGCATGCTTCGCTATCATAAAGCGAACTGAGTGCTAATCGGATCACACGATAAACGTGAGTTGCCGCGACGACACGGATTTTTCGCTCTCACGCCGCCGCCGCATGTGTGCAATCTTCGAGCGAAAAAATCAGGGCTCAGGGGGAAATGGCGGGCTTGATGCTGTTGTTCGTGGCCTGCTCGGAAGGCGCCGTCTTTTGGTCTTCCACGCGAATGACATCCCCCGGGACGACCGGATCATTATCGCCGACGACGATGGTCCGCAATGCGCCGTTGACGATGCGGTCGATGGTCGTGACAAGCGTGCGCTGGGTATCGTCCGCGGCCATGTTTGCCGCCGCCGCCGGAGCGCGCGCCTGGATATTCTCAAGCAGCCCGCGCGTCGTTATCGTCTTCTCCTTGTTGGAGGCGAGGCGGTCGCGTACCTCTGTCGCTTCGGTCAATGCCTGGACACGGTAGCGGTTGCTGGCATCGGCAATGTCGCCGTCTGCCTTTGCAATGTCCTGCCGGGCCTTGAGATTGGCGAGTGCAACGTCGAGGTTCTGGCTTTGGAGCTGCGCCAGGTTCTGGTTGGCCCCGAGCTCGCGGGACGACACGGTCAATCCCTGCGAAATCAGTTTACTGACCGTCCCCACATCCTTGTTGGCAAGCTCGATCTGCTTGGCAAGCGAGACGGCCTTGGAATTCAACGCCTCTATCTGGTTGGTTGCAAGCAGCTTGGCCTGATTGAGGGCGTCGATCTCGGTACTCAACGACCGCTGGCGCGTATCGAAGAGATCCTGCTCCTCTCTCATCATGCGATCGACCGTTGCGTCACTTGCCCGCGTCGTCAAATCCGGCGGAAAGGTGATCGAGGGTTGGTCCTGTGTGACGGCGTCCAGACGCGCCTGTCTGGCAAGAAGGCTGAGGCGCTCGACCTCCAGGGTCCTGAGGTCGCCGCGAGCGACCAGAGCGTCACGCTGTAGGCCGACAAGATTTGGGTCGATCAATCCAAAGGTTCCCCCCGCCATGCTCAGCGCCTGAACGACCGTGAGGCCGGGGCTGTAGCTATATTTCCCCGGCCGGGTCACCAGCCCGGTGAGGAAGAACGGACGATATTCAGCGACCTCGACAGATGCATTGGGGCGCTTCTGCATGCCGACTTGCGTCTTCAAGCGCTCGCCGATGGAGTCGGAGACTTGCTCAAGGGTCATGCCGGCCGCCGGCACTGTCCCGATGATGGGCATCGACAGGTTGCCCGCCGGCGATACGACAAACTCCCCGGTGAGCGGCGCCCACTCGACCGCTGCCCCGGCCATCGGCCGCCATTCGAACACCCGGATCTTCAGTCTGTCCTGGGGGCCGAGCACATAGTCATCTGCCCAGGCACTGGAAATGCCCAGTATTTCGAAGAGGGCGATCGCAGCCAGAAAGGAGAGCCGGCAAGCCGAAAAACGGCGAGGCCTGGCACGAACGATAACCGGCGCGTGGCTCGCTTGCCGATGGGTTAAAGCAACATCTGATCGCATGACGTTCCACTCCTGTCCGGCACCAGCCGCGACCCTCTACAAATGACCGACATTGGCGCGCTCACCGATTGATTTGCCGACGAAAAACTTGAATTTCTCGATGAAGACGTCCGTCCTGAACTCGGCGGCGCGGGCAACGGCATCCGCCGGATTGAAATCCATTCGCTCCAGGCGCTCGACAGCATCGATTATGGCTTCGGTTGTCTGTATGTCGAAGAAGACGCCCGTCTTGTCCGCCACCACCGTTTCGGTCGCGCCGCCGCGGCCAAATGCGATGACAGGCCGCCCGCTCGCCATGGCTTCCACCGGCACGATCCCGAAATCCTCCTCGCCAGGAAAGATAAGCGCCTTGCAGCGCGAATACTGTTCTCTCAGGACATCGAATGGCTGAGGACCCATGATCGTCACGGTAGGTCCTGCTATCTTGCGCATACGCTCGAGCATTTCACCGCCGCCGATGACGACGAGCTTCGCTTTCATGAGATTGAAGGCCTCCACCGCAAGGTCGGGCCGCTTGTAGCTTACCAGTTCGCCCACCATCAGATAATGGTCGCCGACCTCAGACGAGGGGACCGGGTGAAAGGCAGTGGTGTCCACCGGGGGATGAATGATCTCGGAATCCCGTCGGTAGTAGCTCTTGATCCTCTGAGCAACCGTCGCCGAATTGGCGGCAAAGTGATCTACTCGATTGGCCGTGGCAACATCCCAAGTTCTCAAGTAATGGGCGAGCGGCGGCATCATCAGCCGGGTCATCAGGCCCGAACTATCATAGTATCTATTATACATGTTCCATATGTATCGCATCGGCGAATGACAGTAACAAACATGTAACGCCGCCGGACTTGGTATTATACCCTTGGAAGGTCCGGACTCGCTGCTGATGACGAGGTCGTATTCATTGAGGTCCATCTGCTCCAGGGCCATCGGCATCAAAGGCAGGTATTTCTTGTAGAGCTTCTTTGCGCCGGGAAGCCGGTCGATGAAGGTCGTGTGGATCCTGTGCTGCTTGATGACGTCGGAAACGGCTGATGCATCATAGACATGTGTAAAGATGTCGGCGCACGGATACATTCTGCAAAGGGCCTCCAGAACTTTTTCTCCTCCACGCATTCCAACCAGCCAATAATGTATGATTGCAACGCGCATGAAGTACTCCGGAAACAAAATAACAAATTCAAAGTTTACGCGCAGATCTCTTGGGTAATTTTATGTATTATTCGTCTGCTTGCATCAATTTAAAGTTGGCGATATTGCGATTGAGCTGTCTTCAATCGAAAGCTCTTCGCCGAGGAGCGGGTCTCATCGGCTGGCTTCGTCCAACTGTAAGGTTTGAAGCTTTCAGCGTGGCTTTCGACGAATGCGCGGATATTGGCTTCCAGTTCGCTGGTTGAGGTGCGGACGTCACGCTGCAATTGCTTGCGGCCTAGTTCGGCAAACCAGCTCTCCACTTGATTGAGCCAGGAAGCCGATGTTGGGGTGAAGTGGACATGATAACGAGGATGGCGGGCGAGCCAGGATCGGACAGCCGCAATTTTATGGGTTGCATGGTTATCCATGATAATGTGGACTTCGAGATCGAAGGGGACGCTGGCATCGATCTGTCTGAGAAAATCGAGAAGCTCTGTGGCCCTGTGCCGCTTATCGTAATTGCCGATCACGAAGCCGGAGATGAGGTCAAGCGCTGCAAGCAAGGGGGGCACACCTGGTTGCGCCTGGGAATGCATGTGCCGCTCCGCCTGGTCCGGCATCATTGATGGGCCGGATTGCCCATGATTATGCGCTCGTCCATGGCTCTTCTTATCGACGCTGAGCGCCAGCACACGGTTGGGTGGCGCCAGATGGAGCCCAACGACATCGCAGACCTTATCGATCAACGGCGGAACGCTCGACGGCTGAGATGTTTGCGAATGATGTGGTTGGAGTCCGAACGCGGCCCAGATCCGCCGGATCGTCGTGTGCGAGAAGCCTGTTGCCGCCGCCATGGAACGGATCGACCACTGACTTCCATCCTCGGGTGTCGACTTGAGAGTACGTTCGATCACGGCGGCAATCTGATCATCGTTGATCGTGCGCGGCCGGCCTGAGCGGTCGGCATCGAAGAGCCCCTCGATGCGATCCCGCAGAAAGCGCCGCCGCCACTTGCCGACGGTGTTTTCATGGACATTCAGTTCCGCGGCCACCGCCTTGCTGGCGATACCGTCGGCGCAGCGCAGAATGATCCGGCAGCGCTCGGACATAGACCGAGCGGCCGCCTCTTCCTGGGAAGCCTGCTGCCTCAAATACGCCCGCTCTTCCTCAGTCAGAACCAACGGCGCCGTCGGCCGCCCAGTCGTGCCCGCCATCGTTAGGGTCCCCCAAATCAAGTACAGAACAATGATACGAACTTAAGTTCCAATTGAATATGAATAAATTCAAATATATAAAACTGAAAATCTAAAAACTAGACTTAATAACACCAACTTTCTTTCTGTATTAACACAATTGTTGGTGTTTGATACACACATATTGCGTCGCAATAAAGACATTGTCAATTTATTTATTATTTGTTAACGTAACTCTACATTCCGAAATCGGCGATGTCTGAGCATATCAGGCGGTATTTCTTTATATCTTTCGAGTATGGAGCAAGCAGATGAGGGAAATTGATCTGAGAAGCGAATTAGACACACTGGATAGTCTGCGGATGCGACGACGGGCCGGTGTTTCGGCGGGTTTGGCGACTTCAAGGAGCTCGACCACTCGTGTCGCGTCGGATTCCGCCAAGTATTGCATCGACAGTATTTTGGCTGGGATCGCTCTGATGGTACTATTGCCGATGATCCTGATGGTGGCGGCAATCCTTCTGGTAACGCAGGGCCGGCCGATCTTCCTGTCCCATCGGCGCGTCGGCAGGAACGGGGTGTTGTTCTCCTGCCTCAAGTTTAGAACGATGGTCACAAACAGCGAGGAAGTGCTTGCGCAGCATCTCGAGGCTCATCCTGCCGCCATGGCTGAATGGAAGGCCACGCGGAAGCTCAGGGATGATCCTCGAGTCACGCCGTTCGGCAAGCTTCTGCGCAAGAACAGCGTCGACGAAATTCCTCAACTCCTGAATGTACTTCGGGGAGAAATGAGCCTTGTTGGCCCACGTCCGATCGTTCCGAGCGAGGCCGAGCTCTATGGCGCCTATTTTGCCGACTATATGAAGGTGCGTCCTGGCCTGACCGGTCTCTGGCAGGTCAGCGGGCGCAGCGACACCAGCTACAATGCGCGTGTCGAACTCGACGCACGCTATGTGGCCGAGCGGAGTTTGTGGGGCGATATGGTGATTATGGTCAGGACCATTCCAGCGGTTCTGTCCTCGCGAGGCAGCTATTGAGCTGTCGCGACGCTTCATGCGCGACGCCGGGATAATCCAGTAGGGACTTGAGACGGTACGCCGTTGACGAGCGGAAGTAACCGGCGGCTTTTCGCGGCCGCGTTGCTGCTTTCCGTGACGGCCTGCCAGAACTGAACTTAGTATCTCAGTATAAGGATAGTCAGTTTTGCAGGATATTTATGTTTCCGATCAGTATGCTGAACTGAACCCCACCTGGCACGAAGAGGATTCTCCTTGGAAAGCGCGCCAGATCGAGGAGATCATCAGAAAAAACGGGCTTCGCTTTGATAGCCTCTGCGAGGTCGGCTGTGGCACGGGCGAGATTCTTCTCAATCTGTCCCGCAGCTTTCCAACGGTCCAGTTTGCGGGCTACGAGATTTCTCCCCATGCCTATCAGCGCGCCAAGACGAAAGAGAAAAGCAACGTTTCCTTTCATCTAGCGAACGTCGTCGAGGAAAAAGACAGCCACTACGACGTTGTCGTCATTGCCGATGTGATAGAGCATGTGGAAAGTTATATTTCCTTCATCAAGGATCTGCGGCCCTGCGGCCGCTACAAGATCTTCCACATTCCGCTGGATCTTTCAGTGCAGTCGGTGCTGCGTGCATGGCCGATAACCAAGCTTCGCGCCAATGTCGGGCATCTGCATTACTTCTTCAAGGATACGGCAATTGCCACGCTCAAGGACTGTGGATACTCGGTCATTGACTATAAGTACACGGCAAGTCGTCTGGAGTTGCCCAATCAGGCATTCAGCAGCGCGTTGATGCGACTGCCGCGAAAGCTGCTCTTTTCCATCAATCCGGATTTGGCCGTGCGGCTGCTTGGCGGCTACTCGCTTCTCGTTTTGGCAGAGTAGACTTCCATGCCGCTGCCCGGGACGAATGTCGCAGCTCAACACACGATAGGTCGGAACATCCATCCCGGCGAGCCTTTCCTTTGCCTGCCCGTGCGTGCGCGGCGAGAATGCGGGGAGGCAATATCATGAGTATCGAGCCGATCGGCATTGTCGCCATCTTGAGTGGGTTGCTCTGCCTGTTTCTCGGCAACGGGGCGACGGTTGTGATGCTGGCGGTGACGGCGGTGCTTGGATCGGCGGCGGCAATGTTCATCGGTTCGGCGAACATTCAGCCGGGCCATGTTCTTCTCGGCTTCCTCGTACTTGGCGTCATTACGCGCGAGCGGACGGCAGGGGCGTTCGTCCATGCGCTACGCCCTGGTGAACCCGGTTTTTGGTTTGCACTTCTGGTTGTCTATGGCGTGATGAGCGCCTATTTCGCGCCACGGCTCCTGACGGGGGTGACGCAGATCGTGCCGCTCGGAACCACGGTCTTCGGCGATACGCGGTCCACCGTACCGCTGGTGCCGGTATCGAGCAACTTCACGCAAAGCGTCTACATGGTCGGTAACCTCATCTGCTTCGCAATGACGGTTGCGGTCGCATCAAGCTATCGTGGCTTCCAAGCCGTTCTCGCCGGACTGCTCGCCTATAGCGTCGCCAACACCGTCTTCGCACTGCTCGACATCGGTACTTATTCGACAGGCTCGCAAGGTATCCTCGCATTCATGCGGAACGCCCAATACACGCTTCATACCGATGACCAGATTGCCGGCGTGAAGCGCATCGTTGGGTCGTTTACCGAGGCATCCTCCTTTGCCCGCTCAACGCTCGGCGTCTTCGCTTTTACCGGGACGCTCTGGCTTTGCGGTCGCCGGCCCTACATTAGCGGCCCGATCGCCGCCATATCCCTGGTGCTGGTTGTGATGTCGACGTCGTCGACCGGGCTCGTCGGCGCTCCGGTCATGGTGCTCATCCTTTTTGCAACCGCCTTGCAGGTCAGCGGACGGAAGAGTACCAGCCGCACCGCCACGGTCGCGATCGTCTTTGTGCCGTTGGTGTCGTTGGCGGTTGGCCTCCTGGCCGCGATCGACCCGGACATGTCGAAGCTTATTTATAATTACATCGACATCGTGGCCCTCGGCAAATCCACGTCCGATTCCGGGATTGAACGCAATTCCTGGAACATGGCCGCAATCCAAAATGTCTTCGACAGTCTGGGAGTGGGGGTTGGTCTCGGGACAGCCCGTACCTCCAGTTTCCTGCTGGCGCTGCTTGCGAATGTCGGCGTTCCCGGAACGATCTTCTATCTGGCTTTCGCATTCGACGCATTGATCAAAAAGCGTGGCGTCCAGGGAAGTTTCATGGCCGACGCGCGCCTCGCAGCGCGCAACGGCTGTTTGGGGTTGCTGGTCGGCGACATGCTGGTGAGCCCGGTCATCGATCAGGGCCTGTTCTTCTGCATGTTGGCCGCCATGGCCTCGGCCCAACCGGAGCGCGGCACACAGGTCGTGCGCGCCAGTCGTCCGATAGGAGCAACCATATGAATGCCGCTGCCCTCTTCGCGGTCAATGGCCGCTTCTTCACGCAGAACGCAACGGGCGTGCAGCGTTATGCGTCGAATGTCGTGCGCGCATTGGATGAGGCGCTCGCTGCGGCGGATGCGCGGGCGGCGATCATTGCTCCGTCGGGGACGCCAAACCCGGGTTTCAGTCATATGCCTCTGATCCAGTCGGGACCTCTTTCTGGGCACCCCTGGGAGCAGATCACCTTGCCTTCCCAGTGGCCCGGTCGGCTCCTCAACCTCTGCAACACCGCGCCGGCCTCCAAGGCCGATCAAATCGTCTGCATCCATGATGCCAACGTATTCTCGGCTCCCGAGAGCTATAATCGTACCTTTCGGATGGTTTATCAGACGCTGCAGCCGCTTCTCGTGCGCCGGTCCGCGCGGATCGCCACGGTTTCCCATGCCGCGGCGCGCCAGATCGCCCGGCATCTGCCAATCCGGATCGAGGACATCGCCGTGCTTCCGAACGGCCATGAGCACGCTTTGAGCTGGGACCCGGCGCTCGCGCAAATGGCGCCGGGCTTAATTGCCGAAACCTTTGGGCAGAGCGATCGCCGGTTCATTCTGGCTCTGGGCTCCAGGGCGCGTCACAAGAACCTCGCGCTGCTCGTCGATGCGGCTCCCGGGCTTGACGAGATCGGCGTGGATATCGTGATTGCCGGTGGTGGTGCCGAGATCTTCGTACCCGGCGCTCTGAAGCAGCGATCGAACGTCCATCTGATCGGCCGCGTGTCGGACCACGATCTGGCCTATCTGCTCGAAAGGGCGCTCTGCCTCACCTTTCCGTCGCTGACGGAAGGTTTCGGCCTTCCGATCGTCGAGGCCATGGCACACGGTTGTCCAGTCATCGCGTCGTACACCGCGAGCATGCCGGAAGTCTGCGGCGACGCCGCTCTGCTCGCTTCACCCTCGGACCCGGCCGCCTGGATCCGGCATATCCGCGCGCTCAAGGAGACGCCGGAGCTGCGCAGCGAGCTGGTCGGAAAGGGATATGAGCAAGTCCGGCATTTTTCCTGGTTGCAGACGGCCGCCGGCTATATGGAACTGCTTGAGCGGCCGGCAGCGCACCCGAAGACCTATAGACCGGTCACTGCGAGCGTTCCGCGCACGGCCGTCGTCATCGCCACGCGCGGGCGCCCTGGTGTCGTGAGCGCCACGGTCCGCCATCTGCTTGCCACGCAAACGCTGAAGCCTGAGGCCGTTATCGTGTCCTGCATCGATCTTGCGGATGCGGGCGATCTGGTCGGGCATTCGGAAGTGACGGTGGTGACCGGTTTGCCGGGCCTGACCACACAGCGCAATACGGCGCTTCTGAGCCTGCCGGAAGAGACCGAGATCGTCGCCTTCTTCGACGACGATTTCATTGCGGACAGGAATTGGCTTGCCGCCGCCGCAAGGTCGTTTCGTGACGACAGCCAGATCGTCGGCTTTACCGGGCGGGTGCTTGCTGATGGTGTCAACGGCCCAGGCATCGGTTTCGAAGAGGCATTGCGCTTGGTGGAGGCTGCTACGCCGAGCGACTGGAGCTGGATCGAGCCCTACAGTCCCTATGGCTGCAACATGGCATTCCGCGCGCAAGCCATCGGAGAGACCCGTTTCGACGAGCGTCTCGTGCTCTACGGCTGGCTGGAGGATCGAGATTTTGCCGCGGCGCTTGCCAAGCGCGGCGGTCGTTTCGTCAAATGCGCGGAAGCATTCGGCGTGCATATGGGGGTGAAGAACGGCCGGATAAGCGGCGAGCGCTTTGGCTATTCGCAGATCGTAAATCCCATCTACATGCTGCGAAAAGGCACGATGACGGGCGCAAAGGTCGCGAACCACATCATTTGCAACATGGCCATGAATTTTACACGCGCGGCATGGCCCGAACCCTTCGTCGACAGGCGCGGACGGGCCAGAGGCAATCTGATCGCAATCGCGGATCTTCTTCGCGGCCGCTTGGAACCCGAGCGCGCGGCAGGGCTGACAGCGAAAAACAGCACGGGGCAACTTAAGTCGGAGGTGACGACTAGATGACGCAGAACAATCCGTCTCTTTTGGAACGCTCGTCCCGGCTTTGGCGGCTCGATGACGCTCCTACGGAAAACCCCAATGAAGGACCGGTCGCCCTCCTGCGATCGATGTGCGCGCTTGCCCTGCAGCACAAAACCAAACTTATCCTATGCACGGCCGTCGGGATCGGTCTGGCGGCATTCCATGCCCATTCCCTGCCGCGGATCTATACGGCAACAGCGACGCTGCTGCTTGAACCGCGCCGCGCGACCTTGGCTTCGGGTCAGGACGGGAGTGGTGCGCAGAATCTCGACCTGAACAGGGCAGACAGCGAGCTTCAGATTATCCGTTCGGAGCGCCTGCTCTCGGCAGTTTTCGACAGCTTGAATCTGCAAAACAGTGCGGAGCTCGGTCCGCAGCCGCCTCGGATGCTCGATCTTATCGTCAGCAATATGCGTCGTATCTTGAGCGAGCCGGGGACAGGAACCGGTGCGGTAACATCGGAGACTGGCAAAACAGCCCGGCCCGATGGGGTGGCTGCGGCAAGCAATATCGCGCCCCCCGCCACCGATGCGCGTCAAGCGGCATTCCAGAATTTCGCTCAGCGTCTGGACGTCCGCCGGGTTGGCCAATCCTATGTCATGGAAATCAGTTACTCATCTTCCGATCCGGCCCTTGCCGCCCGTGTCGCCAATGCGGCCGTGTCGGGCTATATCCTGCAAGCGGTCTCTTTCAAGGCGGAGATGGCCCAGGCGGGAACCGAGGTGCTTCAATGGCGCCTCGATGCCCTGGCCGCGCAAGTGGATGCTGCGACGGAAGCCATGGAGCAGGGCAAGCTGCCGGCCATTCCGACGCCGGACGGCGATGCCCGCATTATCGGCGCCGCGCTGCCGCCATTGAGCCCGTCGGCGCCGCGCGCATCGTTGATCACGGCGCTTGGAGGTGTTCTCGGGCTGCTCGCCGGCTTCTCCTTGATTGCGCTCAACCTGGCGCTGGATCGCAAGGTTCGCAACGCCAAGGATCTGGTGCGGGACACGGGGATACCATGTCTCGGAACCTTGCCGGACGCGGCAAGCCGGGCGAGCCTCAGGCGAGGCCCGTACAGCAGCAGAACGTCCCTCGTCGTCAACCTGCCCGGCAGCGCCTATGCCGTGGCGATACGCGATCTCAGGACATCCATCGAGATCGCCTGCTCGGCCATTCGCAACGAACGAGGCATCGTGATCGCGGTCGCGGGCTGGGAAGCCGGCAATGGCGTGTCGACGCTGTGCCTGAGCCTGGCGCAATTCATCAGCCGGAGCGGTCGGCATACGACGCTTTTCAATGCCGAGATGGGGCAGATCGACCTTATCGACGATGGTCCCGATGCTTTGCCGACAACGTCGTTGGCCGATGCACTCGTTGCCGACATGCGGCCGGAACAGGTGATCTTCGGGAATGGGCGTGGAGACGATGACGGCATTGCCGTGCTCCCCATACATTCCGCGAATGCCTTGACAAATCTCTATGTCGATTTCCGCGACCGGCGTGTCGCGCGTGTCGTCGAGGCAGCCCGCGCCAGGGGTGACGTGCTTCTCGGTTTGCCGCCGGTCGGCGACTCGACGGATGCGCAGGCGCTGGCGATTCACGCCGATGCGGTTCTGATCGTCGCCAGTGCCGGGCGGACGACCACAGAACAAGTCAACGACACTTTACAGCAATTGCGACGCTCTGGCGCCAATGTGATTGGCACTGTGATCAACCGGGCAAAGGCATGACAAGAATGGAAGCTCCGAAAATCGCCGTTGTTATTACCTGCTGGAATTATGAAACCTATGTGGCGAAGGCGATCCGTAGCGTCGTTTCACAGGGCCGCGACGATTGCGAGCTCGTCGTCATCGACGACGGCTCGACCGATTCGTCCTGGGACGTCATTCAGGGTGAGGGCGTGACCGCCTATCGCATTGAAAACAGCGGGCAACGGGCGGCAGGTCTTTACGGATTGGAGCGGACGCAGGCGCCGTTCGTTCTGTTTCTGGATGCGGACGACGAACTGGCTCCAGGTTCGCTCGCAACGATCATTTCGAAGCTGGACAGCGGCGTTGCCAAGCTTCAATTCTCGCTGACCCGGATCAATGACCGAGGTGATGTCACAAGTGCCGCAACGCCTCTGAAAGCGTTCCGTGAACGTGAAGCGATTGCCGATCTCGTGCTGCGCACAGGCGTCTACACCACCCCGCCGACATCCGGAAACGTGTTCAGGCGTGACCTGTGCGAACATCTTCGAGAGATGACTTACGACCGCGCGGTGGATGGAGTGATCCTGTTTGCCGCGCCGTTCATGGGCGATGTCGTGAGCCTGTCTGATGAACTGGGCCGCTACCGCGTTCATGGCCGCAACATTTCCGGGCTGGGCCGAGCTGTCGAGCCGGCTTCATTGCGTGGGGAGTTGAACCGCTTTGTCCAGCGGATGAGCCACCTGCGGCGGATTCTGGCGCAGTATGGTCGGGCAGACGAACTGGTTCAGCCCGAGCGGGCCTATTTTTATCTCGAGCGCAGTTTCTACCTGGCGATAGCCGAAGGGCGGCGCCCACCGATCGGGCGTCTGCTTGAATTGCTTCGCCAGCTTTGGCGGGAGGCCTATCCGATGAAGACCAAGGCGACCGTCGCCGCATTCTGGTTGCTGACCATGGTGCTCCCAAACCGACGGGCACGCGGCGGGCTTGCCTATCGGCTGAATGGAGGCAAGCGCTCGACCCTCGGGATGATTCAGTCGCTGCTGTAACACCCATAAGCCCGACCTCGGATTGGGAGGTAGGGGATCACCGACGACGGTCAGCCAGTTCGAGCCGTCCACGTCCGGCGATCAGTCGTACGCCGAGGGCAAAGAGCGTCCCGACATAGGCCGCCGCACCCGTCGCCACGACGAGGGCAAGCTCCAGGACATGGTTCCAGGACCGTCCCGCCAGCTCGTCTCGCAGCATGAGAACCCACACGACCATGACGATCGCGGCAAGGCCGATCTTCCATATGTTTTTCAGCTGCGCTCCGATACCAAGCCCCAACAGCCGCCGGGCGTCGTTCAGGTAGAATGCGAACATGATGGCCGAGAGGATAACCCTCGCCACGCTGACACCGCCGGTCGAAAAGAAATAGAAGCCGATCGAGATCAGAACAATCCTGAAGCAGAGGTCGATGGCATTCAGCCGGAAGAGAATATGAGGGCGGTCAAGAGCGAGGCTGGCCGAATACAGTGTCTGGAAGTAGGGTATCGGGATCACCGCCAATGAAAGCATGCTCAGCAGAGGAGCAGCATCCTTCCATTTTTCTCCGAGCAGGAGATCGGTGACAAGGTCCGATGTCAGCGAGATCCCGACGCAGGCGGGCACCGAAATCAGCATTGCAAAACGGGCGGCCTTGAGAAAGGCCAATCTCATTCGCTGAGGATCCGAGTTGATCTGCGAGAAGGCAGCCATCACCGGCTGCAGTGCCGGACCGATCAGGCTTTGCGTCGGCACCACAGACACGTCGCTCGCCACGGCATAGCGGCCGAGCGTGGTGCTGTCGGTGCCAGCGCCGATCAGAAAGCGGTCGAATTGCCAGTTCAGCGCCGAGACCAGTTGCGCGGAGCTGAACCAGCCGACGAAGCCGGCAAAGTCTGATAGTCGCGCCAGCGAGAGCGCCGGCCGGTATGGGGCAAGCACATAGGACATAGCCACGGCCGCTATCGAATTGGTGACGAAGTTGGCCGCGATGGCCCAATAGGCCCCTCCGGAAAAAACGATGATGATGGAGACGACGAAAGCGCACAGCTTTCCGGAAAACTCCATCATGAAGGTCTGCTGGAAGCCCATATTTCGGGCGAAATGCACCATTGCCGGACTGTAGAACCCTTTCACGATCGGGCCTAATGCCAGCATGGCAATCAGCGGGATCAGTTGAGGGTTGTGATTGAACATCGAAAAGGGCCAGGCGGCGGTCATGACGATGAGCGCGATCAATGCGCTCCTCATGACGCTCAGCGTGAAACCGGTGTCCAGATGGCTCTTGTCGATGACGTTCAGCCGGACCAGAGCCTGCGTCACCGGCACCTCAAGGACGGTGTCGACGACGACGACAAGCGACATTGCTAGCGCCGCCAGACCGAAATCGGCGGGGGTCAGGATACGAGCGAGGAACAGAAGCGTGAAGAAGTCGATGATGCGCCCGAGGAAGCGTGACACGATGAGCCAGCCGGCTCCTTTGAAGGCTTTGAACGCGAGCATCCTGAACCTCTAAGACCTCGCCCATCGCCATGGTAACCCGACATTGGCTCCATGCCGTTCCATGGTGGGCGGAAGCTCTTCTGGTTGTGCTTCGACGGAACCATGCTTAAGACGCGTTACAATAGTCATGGACATGTCCTTGGCATAAAATTCAACGATATAGGCGAGCCGAAACCCCTCGCAGCACATGCGCCATTTCAAGCGCGGCAAGCAGCGGCGGTTTGAGCAGAGGGAAGTCGCGCGCAATTGCACCCTCGCGCCACAGATGCGATTTGACCGACATCAGTTTCTTGGAGAGAGCCGCGTTCTGCGGACGATTGAGCACATGCACAACGTCGGAACGGCCGAAGTCGACCGAGCGGGCGCCAACACCGAGTGCGACGATATCGATCCGGCTCGGATTGGTGATGGCTTGCTTCAGGCGCAACCAGGCACAATCGGCGTCACGCAAGACCTGCGCACCGCTACTGATCCGATCGATATATTGCAGGGCTCCGGACAGAAGCGGATTACCCGCCGCCGGATCCAGCTTGCCATACCGGATATCGCCGGAATTGGCGACGACAATGCCGTCGGCATCCTCGCTGAACTGACGAACGGACGGCAAGGCAGGCTCAAACAGGCTCTCGATGATCTGCCAGTAGCGCAGGATCACGGTTTCCACCTTGAAGGGATTGTACAGGTTCTGCTCAACGACGAGGCCAGCGACCATCGGAAAATGGTCTTCGCTCAGTCCCTTGTAATTGCAGCGCGCAAATTGGATGGTCTCGAACCGGCGATCGGGAAGGCCGGCGCCCAGCAGTCGCTGGGTGCTTCCGTAAAGGCCGGTATCGCAAAGAACGATGCGTTTTGCCTGATCCGAAATCTGATCGAGATGGCGAATGAACAGGTCGTTCTGCTTGCGAATGTCATCCAGCACCGCTTGGCCGACACGGCTATCGAGCAGCGTGAAAAATCGCTTTGGATCGAAAACCTGTTGCCAAGGCTCCTGCAATTCGTAGCTCTGTCCACCCAAGGCGCGGGCGACGTCCGCGAAGCTCCCGTTCTGGAACTCCCGGCCAAGTTCGTCCAGTACTGCTGGGCTCCTGGTCATGATCGCCGAACGCGCGGCGACAAGCCTTGAAATCAGAATATTGTCACGCTTGAGGTCAAGCGGCAGGCCGAGCGCCTGCAAAACCCGCTCGAAAGCCTCCCTGATGCCAATGCCGCCTCTGGCGCAGAACAACAGCGAGGTGTCGCCGCCAACTTTTGCCTGCGTGGCATATAGCCAGATGAACAGACAGAACTCCGCGACGATTGGCCCGAAAACCTCTCGGCCGAAGGAGACCTTGTCGTTTGGCGCCGGAATATCCTGGCCGTGATGCGCCAGGCGCTGGCGGATCTGTCTGACCGCTTCGGTGGCTGCGCCGTCCGCGCGCGAGGCGTAGCGATCAAAACGGCTTCTTGGAAGGTGAACCGTCTTGATCCCCATTGCGCCGGGTATCCGGACATCGGCCGTCACATCGTCACCGATGTGCAGAACCTGGGATGGAGAAACGGCCTCGCTTTCAAGCACGATGGAGAACAGCCCGCCATAGCGTTTGCTCGCCTGGGCATCGGCGCTTGAATAAATCCTGTCGATCAACCCCGGACCATGGAAATGGTTGATCAATTCGGCAAGGTGGTCGGTGGAAAGCCCCGTGTCGCTCACAGCGACAATTCGGGCGCCTGCCTGTCGATATCGCCTCAGTAAGGTGGCGAGCGCTGCGTTTGCCGAGAGAGACGTCTTTTCGACGGCCAGTTCTATGGCGAGGCGCTCCTCTGTCAGGCTTTCCGGTAGGCCGAGCAACGCCAGTTGGCTGCGGATGATATCGGTGAGGCGAACTTCACCTGTACCACCGCCTGCATTGAGCGCGCGGTAAGCAAATTTCTGAGCAAGGAGGCGAGCTCTGACAAGTTCGTTCTTGCCGATGGACAGGCCACGATCTCTTAGGAGATGCGCAAAACGCGCTTCACCCGCAGCGATCCGGGAACGCTGCGACTTTCCACGGCGCAACAGTAGCGTGTCGAACACGTCGGTAGAAATCAGCTCGATTTCGTCGGCATGCTGATAGAAATCGTCGAGGCTTCGCCGTAGCACTAAACACCCCCTCGGCGTGCACCGAATTCAGTCGATTTTTCCAAGCAAGATATGATTTTCAATATCGAACTGCTTATAACAATGGTTCGATATCGATTTGAAGCATAGACTAGCAGCATAGAGTAAAATATATCAAGTACTATTCGGAAATATAAAGGAAATCACCTGAATTTATGTTCCATTTTTCTCCCAGAGAGGATTAGTATGCACTGTAATATCCGAATTATTTAGATTATATGTTTGAATTCAACTTCCAATATCTCAAAAGATAATCTACGCTTGCAAAACGGCTGGAGGTGAGGGTGACTCCATGAATGATGCAGGCCATCAGACCATCATCGACCCCGTCACCGAGGCGGAACGGTTTGATGCCGTCGTCCTTGGGGCCGGTATTTCAGGACTGGTTTCCGCGTCGGTACTGCTGCGGCAGGGCTATGCCCGGGTTCTCATCGTCGACGAATATGACCATATCGGTGGAAACCACATCGACTGGTCCTCCGGAGGATACACCTTCGATATCGGCAGCCTGATTTTCCAGGACGATTCTCCCCTGCTTGAGCACTTTCCCGAGCTGTTGCCTTTATATGTGCCGATCAATCCGCAATGGGCACGGCTGAACCCTCAAGGGATGATCACCACCTATCCGATTTCAGTTCGAGACGATATTTTCGGTGCGGGACTACTGGAAACCGCGCGGATTTTCGCGTCCGTGATCTATGCCCGTCTGTTCCAGCGGAAAATGCGCAATGCACGAGAGTTCGCGCGCTACTGGATTGGTGGACGGTTGCTCCATCGCTCCGGCCTGGAATCCTACATGAGACGCTTCTACGGGGTTGCGACGGATGGGATCGATATCGATCTCGCCCGGAAGCGGATGCTTTGGATCAGCGAGCATGCCTCCATTCAGAATCTTATTTCCCGCGTGTTGAAGCCGAAACGGCAAGGCCCGACCAATCGGCAAATGGCGCGCCCTAAGGAGGGATTTCGATTTCTTTACAAAGCCGCTGCCGATCGGCTGGAAAAAGACGGCGCCGCGTTTCATTTGGCTGCTGAAATGCTGAGGATCTACAAGATCCAGGACCAATTTCATCTGCAACTCAAAGATAGAATTGTCGCATGCGACCGGATCATCTCGACCATTCCTATTCACAGGGCGGAAGAATTATGCGGGCTCGATTCCGGGCGAAAGCTCGACACGATCACGCTCATCGGTCTCTATTTCAGCTTCTCCGGCGATCGCGGGTTTCGTCAGTCGATCATCTATAATTTTTCCCACGAAGGCGCGTGGAAGCGCCTGACGATGTATTCCGACTTTTATGGTTGCGCCGACGGTCGTGAATATTTCACGGCTGAGGTCATCGGCAATCACGCCGGCGGCTCGGTACAGCAGGCCGAGGACGACTTCAGGGAGCATGTCCGCGCCAATGGACTGTTCCAAGGCGACCTCAAGCTGGAAGGAAGCTATGTCCTGGAAGAGGCCTATCCGATCTATAGTCGAGGCGCTGCTCAACACGCCGCCGAAGCTATTCGGCAACTCCAGGCGTTCGGCCTCGAATCTCTCGGACGTCAGGGTGGATTCAACTATCAACCGACCGCACGCGCCTCCACAGTGGAGGCCGAGGCAGCGCTCCGCGTCAAGCAAATTGTCTAGATAGTTTTCCGCGCGGTCGTGGAAAAATGAAGCATATGCATGTGCCGGATAGGCTTAAAATCTTGATGATGGCTGACATTTTGGCGGGATATAGCCGGGAATATTGAGCGATAACCCAGATTTATTCCGGCATCGAAAAATTTGTATTTGTCGACAATGGTATTGGGTGCGGTTTCATGCGGATTTTGCATATTCTCAATCACACGAACAGGCTGAACGGACATGTCCATGCGGCGGTCGATCTGGCCTGTGCGCAAGCCAAGCTTGGCCATGATGTCTGCGTCGCGAGCGGTGGTGGCGATTTCGATCAGCTGCTCCACAGACACGGCGTCACGACAGTGGTGATCGATCATCAGAGAAAACCGTTCAACCTGCTGAAATCCTCGTACGCATTGCGCAGACATGTTCGCGCATGGCGGGCGGAGATCGTTCATGCCCATATGATGACAAGCGCCGTGTTGGCCTGGCCGATCTGCAAAGTCGCCGGCATCCCGCTTGTCACCACGGTCCACAATGAATTCGAGAAAAGCGCGATCCTGATGGGTCTCGGAACGCGCGTGATCGCGGTGAGCGAGGCCGTCGGCGCGTCAATGCTGAAGCGCGGAATCCCGACATCGAAGCTTCGTGTCGTCCTCAATGGCACGATCGGTTCGGCGCGTATCGAAAACCGCAGTCCGTTGCCCGTCGTTCTCGGGTCTCCGAGCATCCTCTTTGTCGGCGGTCTGCACCCTCGAAAGGGCCTCCCCGATCTTTTCGAAGCCTTCCGGCTCGCGCATGAGAAGCATCCGACGGCGAGGCTCTACATCGTCGGGGAGGGGCCGTTCCACGCAGAGTATCAGGAGACGGTCGCGAAGATGGATTGCGCGGCGGCCGTCACATTCCTGGGCGCAAAGGAAGATCCTTTCCCCTGGATGGTGGGCGCCGACATTTTCGTATTGCCATCCCACGCCGACCCGGCCCCCTTGGTCCTCTCCGAGGCGCGCGAGGCGCGCTGCGCCGTCATCGGGACGAAAGTGGATGGCATTCCGCAACTGCTGGAATATGGCGCGGCCGGAATTCTCGTGCCGCCGCACGATCCGCCGGCGCTGGCGGCAGTGCTCTGCGGCCTGCTTGAAGACCCCAGTCGTATCGGGGAATGGCAGGACAAGAGCCAGACACGGATCGAACGCATGACGATCGACCGTGTCGCTCGCGAGACCATGGATGTCTATGCGGGCGCCCTTGAACCGAGCTCGAAAGTCGCACAAGCCGCCGCCTAGCTGGCGACGTGGCATCGAAGCGCGCGACAGGATCAACAGAGGACAGGAAATGACGATCGCAACGTCTCGGCGCAACGTCCTGATAGGAGCTGCCTCGCTTGCCGCCGCCGGTGGACTGCTCTTGACGAACAATCGGCCCTCCGCCGAAGAGGCTCCCGATCCGACCGAAGGCCGCAACCTTATCTTCGACGAAGGGTTTACAGCGCTCGATACGACGATCTGGCATGCCGGTCCCAAGGCGACCACTTTCGATACCGGCTTCTACGGGCGATCCGCCTTCAGCCGGATTGATGGCGAAGAGGGATTCAATCCCTATGCGATCGTGGACGACCCATCAGCGAGCAACGGCAAGGCGCTGCAAATCTCGGCCCAGTATATTGGACGCCAGATGAACGTGCCGAGCTATTACGGCAATAACCTGCCTGAATACCAATGGATTTCCGGCAATATCCAAACCGCCAAGTCCGACGGCACGATCCTCAAAGGGTGGCGGCAGGGGTATTTCGAGGCGCGCATGTGGTTTCCCGCCCACCCCTTGAGCTTTCCCGCCTTCTGGCTGATGAACGGCAGGAGCATTCTCTTTCCGCAGACGAGCGTCGAACTCGATATCGTCGAACAGAAGGGATGGGAACACGATCTCTATGGCGCATATCTGCACGAATGGGGCAAGCCGGGCGAGCATCATGAGGGCATCGGCGTCCCGACCAGCGTCGACATCACCACGGGCTATTTCCGCTATGGCCTGCTCATTGAGGGCGCCCGCTGCCGCTTTTACTTCGAGCGCAAGCAGATTCGTGACCCGAAAACCCAGCAGCCGATCGACTGGACGCTGGGGCGCGCGGCGGAGATGGATGCGGGCGGCGATGTGTTCTGGCCGCTGCTTACCCTTGCCTTGCGGTCGGACGTGCCGTTCCCCAATCCGCTGAAGCCGGAAGACCGGCTAACCCATATGCGGGTCGATTATATGCAGGTTTATGCATAACGTATCATCGATTTGCCTCGTCGGCGATCGTCACCAAGGCCTATGAAATCTCTTTCGCGGCAACCCGCAAGGCGTCCGCATGCACATCGACAACCCGCTCTGTGTCGAAACTGTCTATGAAGCTCTGCCTGAATTCTGCATGGGACAATTCATCCTGCAGGTTGTCGCAGTAATAAATCATCGCCTTGACCAGTTCATCGCCGCCGCTCACCGGAACGAGGCGTCCGAGACGCCTGTCGACGAGAATGTCGCTCGGACCGAATTCGCAGTCGGTCGAGATGACCGGCAGGCCAAACCTCAAGGCTTCGCATATCGCCAGCGACCAGCCTTCCCAACGCGATGTCGATACGTAGACGTCACTGGTGGACAAGGCCGGCTGCGGATTGTCCGGGTGGTGCTCGATGCTCACCACATCATCAAGTTCCAGCCGTCTGATCTGATCGCGCAGTTCGGCCTCTCCCGCGCCATAACCGACGACCTTCAGTCTGACGTTCTTGCGAACCTTGCAGAGTTCGGCGAATGCGTCCAGCAGGATATCCTGCCCCTTTTGATAGGAAAATCGGCCGACATTCACGAAGGTAACGCAGTTTACGTCCTCAAGAGGTTTTATTCTTCCGGCATCGAATTTTCTGACGGGATTTGGCAGCCAGTATTGCGGGGTCTTGCTGGCAAACATTGCCTTGAATGACTCGAGCTGCTTCGGCGATGTGCCGAAGACATAGGACAGGCGCTTGATGAAATAGATCTTCATCAGGAAGAACAGGATCTTGGCCTTCAGGTGGCTCGGTTCCAACCGTGGATTGCCATGCAGATGCATGGCGAAATTCCTTCGGATTCCGAGGCAAGCCATCATGCAGATGACCGTCGGCTCGATCTGCGGGACGACGATCAAGCCGTAGTCCTTGCTCTTGAACACGCTTCTTAAGATAGACACCAATTCTCGTCTGTTGTGCGCAATTCTATCGATCGTATTGTAGCTTTGCTTTCCGGCTGGCCGGTTTTTGTGCTGCGACGTGTAGAGGACGTCAATCTCGAAATCGGCCGCATATTTTTCGGACAGGGCAGAGCATATCGTATCGACGACGCGCTCAATGCCGGCAAAAGAGCTAGTACCGGGTTGAATATAAAGAATTTTTATGCGGCTGTGAATTGGTGCTTGTTCTTTCCCGCTCGGCAACTCAGCTTTCATTTGCATGCGCGCGTCCTATTCGAGCTGACAGGTCTTGATGGCACGATGCAGAGTACAGCATTAATAATAAATGGCGAGTGCCTTCAGTATTATTCAGAAGAGAAATAGTAATATTCGCAGCTTGAAATTCGATAAGTATCTCCCTCATCTGAACAGCCTATAAAGTGGATTTTGCTGCAGCTTGAAAAATGATGAAAGCCTTGCCGGCGCCTTGCATCAGGCTTGAGTAGAGCAGCGGTCTCTCGATGGCCGTTTTCAATTCGTTGACGCATGAGTCAATGAATCGTTTGAATAGCAGCCCTGTGCATGCTAATGCCCTTGCGTGGTAACTGGGCGTAAAGGCCGAAGAATGAAAAGATTTAGCCTGTTTCTGATAATGGCCATGCTCACCTCATGTGCGGGCCGCCCAGGACCTGAGGTATTGGAAACGGTCTCCAAAGCGCCCGCAACGACGAATACGTTCACGGTCTATTCGGCAACGACCAGGCCAAGAAAAGATCCGGCGCAGAATATTTTCACGAACGGACGGTCGATTTCAACGAACTACGCCCGCTTCACGATCTCCATCCCTCCGACGCATAAGAGCGGTCAGATAGAATGGCCCCGTCCGAAACCGGACCCGCAGAAGACATTCGCGGTCACCGGCCAGGCCGTCCTTAACCGGGAGAGTTTTTTGAAGACGCTTCCCGACAAGGGCGAAGAGCGCCGGGTTGTCGTCTTCGTCCACGGTTATAATTACAACTTTCAGGAATCCCTGTTTCGGCTTGCCCAGTTAAGAGCGGATTCAAATCTCCCGGCCGTGCCGATCTTGTTCTCATGGCCGTCGCAGGCAGCTTTAGCGGGCTATATAGCCGACAAGGATTCAGCCACATTTTCCCGGGATAATCTGACGCAGCTTCTCGTGGATATCACCAGGGATCGCAAGCGTGGCGAAGTCATGGTGTTCGGTCATAGCATGGGCGGCTGGTTGACCACCGAGGCTCTCAGGCAATTGAAACTGGAAGGCCGCGAGGATGTGCTGGCCAAGCTGACTGTGGTGCTGGCGGCGCCGGATATCGATGCGGATGTGTTTATCTCGCAGCTGAATGTCATCGGCAAAATGTCTCCTCCTTTGACGGTGCTCGTCTCGCGGGACGACCGCGCGCTGGAAGCCTCGACATTTTTGGGAAGCGGTGTGCCCCGCGTCGGTGCGCTTGATGTCAGGGATGAATTCGTCCGGCAGGCGGCGGTCAAGGCCGGTGTCCGATTGATCGACATTTCAGAGCTCAAAGCGTCCGATCCCGGTAATCATGATCGCTTCATCGCTCTGGCGTCGATGAATCCGAATTTTGATGCTGGCACGAATGGAAAAACGAACGCGGTCGGAAAGGCCGGAGCCTTCGTCTTCAATGCCATCGGCGCAACGATATCCAGCCCCTTCCGACTGGCTAGCCGAGCGGTCAATCCGCAGTAAAGCTTCCAATATATGGAATCGGGCGCGGCTGGGATTCAGCCGCGCCCAAATGCATTTAGGTCCGGATCAGATCAGATCGAAGCGATCGGCGTTCATCACCTTCGTCCAGGCCGCCACGAAGTCACGGACGAACTTCTCCTGCGTGTCGCCCTGACCATAGACCTCGGCGAGTGCCCGCAGCTGCGAGTTGGAGCCGAAGACGAGGTCGATACGCGTGCCGGTCCACTTGACTTCATTCGTATTGCGGTCGCGTCCCTCGAACACATATTTCGAGTCCGGGGAGGCCTTCCATGCCGTGCTCATGTCGAGCAGGTTGACGAAGAAATCGTTGGTGAGCGTTTCAGGGCGCTTGGTGAAGACGCCATGCTGGGATTGTCCGGCATTGGCGTTCAACACACGCAGGCCGCCGACCAGAACCGTCAATTCCGGCGCGGTCAGCGTCAACAGCTGTGCCTTGTCGATCAGCAACTCCTCGGGCGAAATGGTGTATTCGCCTTTCTGATAGTTGCGGAACCCGTCGGCGATCGGTTCCAGAACGGCAAAGGACTCCACGTCGGTCTGTTCCTGCGTGGTGTCGGTACGGCCCGGCGTGAAGGGAACCTCGATGTCGTGACCGGCATTCTTCGCCGCCTTTTCGACGGCTGCAGAACCAGCAAGGACGATCAGATCCGCGAGCGACACCTTCTTGCCGCTAGACTGGGCGTCGTTGAACGCCTTCTGGATGCCTTCAAGCGTTGCGAGCACGGTCGCCAGTTGCGCCGGCTGGTTGACCTCCCAATCCTTCTGCGGCGCAAGACGGATGCGTGCACCGTTTGCGCCACCGCGCTTGTCCGAGCCGCGGAAGGTTGACGCCGAAGCCCAGGCGGTGGAGACCAGCTGCGAGATCGGCAGTCCCGATGCGAGGATCTTGCCCTTGAGATCGGCGATATCCTTGGCGTCGATCAGGGGGTGGTCGACGGCGGGGATCGGGTCCTGCCAGATCAGTTCTTCTGAGGGAACTTCCGGGCCGAGATAGAGCACGCGCGGACCCATGTCGCGGTGGGTCAGCTTGAACCAGGCGCGGGCAAAGGCGTCGGCGAACTGATCCGGATTTTCGAAGAAGCGCCTGGAAATCTTCTCATAGGCGGGGTCGAAGCGCAGCGAAAGGTCCGTGGTCAGCATGGCCGGTGCGTGACGCTTGGACTGGTCGTGCGCGTCCGGCACGGTGCCGGCGCCGCCGGCATTCTTCGGCGTCCACTGGTGGGCGCCGGCCGGGCTCTTCGTCAGCTCCCAGTCGAAGCCGAAGAGATTTTCGAAAAAGTTGTTGCTCCATTTCGTCGGCGTCGTTGTCCAGATGACTTCCAGGCCGCTACTGATCGTGTCGCCGCCCTTGCCCGTTCCATAGCTGCTCTTCCAGCCGAAGCCCTGCTCCTCGATATCGCCCGCCTCGGGATCGGCGCTGACATGTGCGGCGTCGCCCGCGCCATGGGTCTTGCCGAAGGTATGACCGCCGGCGATGAGGGCGACGGTTTCCTCGTCGTTCATGGCCATGCGTGCGAAGGTCTCACGGATGTCACGGGCTGCGGCAAGCGGATCCGGGTTGCCGTTCGGGCCTTCCGGGTTGACGTAGATCAGGCCCATCTGCACGGCGGAGAGCGGCTTTTCGAGCTCGCGGTCGCCGGAGTAACGCTTGTCGCCAAGCCAGGTGTCCTCGGAGCCCCAATAAACGTCTTCCGCCGGCTCCCAGACATCGGCGCGGCCGCCGGCGAAGCCAAAGGTCTTGAAGCCCATCGATTCCAGTGCGACATTGCCCGTGAGGACGAGCAGGTCGGCCCAGGAGATCCGGTTGCCGTATTTCTGCTTGATCGGCCAGAGCAGGCGGCGGGCCTTGTCGAGGTTGACGTTATCAGGCCAGCTGTTGAGCGGCGCGAAACGCTGCTGACCGGCTCCGGCGCCCCCACGGCCATCGCCAGTGCGGTAGGTGCCGGCGCTGTGCCAGGCCATGCGGATGAAAAGCGGGCCGTAGTGGCCGAAGTCGGCCGGCCACCATTCCTGCGAATCGGTCATCAGCGCATGGAGGTCCTGCTTCAGGGCTTCCAGGTCGAGCTTCTTAAACTCCTCGGCATAGTTGAACGCCGTGCCCATGGGGTCGGACAGGGAGGAGTTCTGATGGAGAATCCTGAGGTTGAGCTGGTTCGGCCACCAGTCCCGGTTCGACCTGCCGCCGTGGGCCGTGTGCGTATGCACGACGGGACATTTGCCCGCGTTGTCGACTTTCGTATCCATATTTCTCTCCCTTGAGATTCCTTGAATTGAGCTGGTCTGAAAAAGACCGTCCTGAGGCGAACGTGCTTGGGGCGTCAGCGTTCTGGATAGTCCGGACATCGATGATCTGCGCACGGTCTGTCGCGACTGTATGAGCCGTATGTGACAGTGACGCATTCCACCTCTGCTTTCGAGACTATACCGAAGCGGCTTCATTAATTTAAGTTGGATTTTCTGATCGTCGCGATAAGGTGAGGTTATGACAAACTTGACACTGAAGCAGTTTCGCTATTTCGAGGCCCTGGCACGACAGGGACATTTCGGACGCGCGGCCGATATCTGCGCGATCTCCCAGCCCGCTCTGTCGATGCAAATCAAGGAGTTGGAGGAAACGCTCGGTACGGAGCTCTTCGAGAGAGGCGCGCGCCAGGTTCGGCTGACCAGCTTTGGAGAGGCGTTTGCACTGCGCGTGCGCGAAATCTTGCGCTCGGTCGACGAATTGGGGGATCTGGCGCGGGCCTCGCAGGACAGGCTGGTGGGACGGCTGCGGATAGGTATCATCCCGACGGTCGCACCCTATCTGTTGCCGGCGATCATCGGCAATCTCACCCGCCTGCATGACGGCCTTGAGATTCATGTGCGCGAGACGCTGACCTCGAAGCTGGTGCAGGAGCTGGCGGAGGGCCGGCTCGACACGGCGATTGTTGCCCTGCCGGTCTCCGAGCCTTCGCTGACCGAGGTTTCGCTGTTCTCGGAGAATTTCGTGCTGGTCCGGCCTGGCGAGGACGAGGGCAAGCCAGTACCCAATCGTGAAGCACTACGGGAGATGAGGCTGCTTCTGCTCGAGGAGGGGCATTGCTTTCGCGATCAGGCCTTGTCGTTCTGCAACATACAGTCGGCACTGCCGCGGGAATTGATGGACGGCAGCTCTTTGTCGACACTGGTCCAGATGGTCAGCGCCGGCATCGGCGTCACCTTGATCCCGGAAATGGCCGTTGGGGTGGAGACGCGCTCGGCGTCAGTGTCCGTTGCGCGTTTTCAGAACGTCCAGCCGTCGCGAACGATCGGCATGATCTGGCGCAAGACAAGCCCACTGGCCAAGCAGTTCCTGCAGATTTCCGAAGTCGTCCGGCAGTCGGCCGATGCGATGCGTGCGCAATACAGTCCGACATTATCGACCCGGGAGCCTGGGGTTGATGGTCTTAACGTAGGGATGGTGGAGGGCGGTGCGAATTGAGCGATCTTTACATCGAAGCAGCTGCCGGTAATATTTTCGATTTATCTAACTCTACTTATAGATGATAAGTATATATCATTACTAAGATACAAAATACGAAATGATATCCAAATTACGCAGAAAAATATGCACAATGATTGCGATCTTGTCCAGTTATAGCAAGAATCCATGAAAGATTAACTTTCGTGTGTCCGTGATACTCATCACTTTTTTGTAATTTTAGTGATGGTGGTTCTTGAAGCGGGATATTTTAAACAACCGATTCTTCGCTATATTGCGCGCCTTGGGAAGGAACCGCAGCGGCAATGTCGCGATCGTTGTTGCCCTCACCATGGTGCCGATGTTGCTCGCGGTCGGTGCCAGCTTTGACTATATCCGCGCCTACAATGTCCGCCAGAGTATGCAGAGCGATCTCGACGCGGCGCTGATTGCCGCAGTCAAGAATGTCGACGCTGGTGATGCGGCCGCCCTCAAGCAGAAGGTTTCCGACTGGTTCCATGCGCAGACGGAAAGCAGCTATTCTCTCGGCGATATCGAAATCGATACGACCAACCATCGCATAACGGCGACGGCGAGCGGGACTGTTCCCACGACCCTGATGAAGATCGCCAATATCAATACCGTCCCCGTCAGCGTCGCCAGCGCCGTCAAGGGACCGGCATCATCCTACCTCAACGTCTATATCGTGATCGACAAATCCCCATCGATGCTCCTAGCAGCGACGACCGCGGGTCAACAGGCCATGTATAAGGCCATCGGATGTCAGTTCGCCTGCCATGACGGCGATAAGCAAACTGTCGCAGGTGCGGAATACGCCAACAATTATGCTTATAGTTCTGAAAAGAAAATCAAGCTGCGCGCAGATGTTGCCGTGGATGCTGTTCATGAAGTGATCAACATGATCAGTGCCTCCGACACCAATCATGAGCGAATCAGGGTTGGGCTGTATAGTCTGGGCGATACGATTACGGAAGTTTTGGCGCCAACCTTGGACACCACTGCCGCTGGTAATCGCGTGGATTCGGACCTTACAAGCGCAACGTCGACGACCTATACCTATTTTGATGTCTCTCTGGCTGCCTTGAAGAATAAAGTCGGAACGGGCGGGGACGGTTCCTCTTCGGCTACGCCACTCAAATTGGTGCTCCTGTTGACCGATGGCGTCCAATCACGGCGCGAATGGGTAACCAGTGGCGCGAAAACTCAGCCGAAGGTGGCGCCGCTCAATCCGGCCTGGTGCGATTACATCAAAAAACAGTCTGCCACCATGGCGGTTCTCTATACCGAATATCTGCCGATCACCACGGATTGGGGCTACAACGCAACCGTCGGCTCGACCATGGCGAGCGCCAACTGGAAAAGCACCTGGGGCGGCACGATGGAAAGCGGCGTGCCAACCAGCATCTCAAGACGCGACTACATCCCCTATGCGTTGTCCGACTGCGCTTCCTCGAAAAGCCTGTTCATGTCTGCCTCCTCTGCGACGGACATTACGAACGGCTTGTCGGCACTCTTCACGCAATATCTTGCCTCCGTTCGGCTGACCCAATGATGCGTGCTGGGCCATTTGCATCGTTCCGCCGCCTCCTCGCTGACCGGAAAGGCGTGGCCGCGATCGAGTTTGCGCTCCTGGCCCTGCCGCTGTTCATGCTGATCTTCGCGATCATCGAGATATCGGTGATGTTTTTCGTGAATTCAGCAATGGACGCATCGGTTCAAAAGATTTCCCGAATGATCCGCACCGGAGAGGTTGCTTCCTCTAAGATCACCCAAGCCGCCTTCAAGGCCAAAATCTGCGACGATATGCTTCTAGCGTTCAGTTGTTCCAGCAATCTCCTTGTCAAGGTTGACGTTCTCTCGGCTCTGTCGTCCGCCACCAGTGCCAATCCCATCAATGCCAGCGGTAATCTTGCCGTGACCGAGACCTATAATATTGGCAAGGGCAGCGACTACATTCTGGTTCAGGCGTTTTTGCCATGGGATGCCGTCGTCAACTTCTTCACCTTCTCGAGCAACAAGATGGCCGACGGTCGTTATTTGCTGGGATCCTCCGTTCTGTTCCGCAACGAGCCCTTTTGATGATGAAACGGAGCTTGCCCATCCACCGGTTTGCCGCGTTCTGCCTTCGCCGTCTGGCGCGTGACCGGTCCGGCACTTCGGGTGTGGAATTCGCAATCGTCCTGCCGATCCTGCTGCTCTTGCTTGTGGGAACCGTCGATCTCGGCCATGCGCTCACCGTCAGCCGGAAGATCGATGAGATCGCCTCCACCACGGGGGACATGATTTCCCAGCAAGGCGCCTGGACGAAGTCCGACGTCGCCAATATTCTTTCCGGTGCCAGCTTTATCCTGCAGCCCTATGACACCACAGGGCTCACGATCACGATTGCAGTGGATGATATCAGCAAAAGCGGCAACGCCACGGTCAACTGGTCTGCCGCGCTCAATACATCTGCCTTGACCTATGGGGCGGCAACGCCGATCGACGTCCCCTCCCAGATCAAGGAAGCGGGCGTGCAAGTCGTCCTAACCCGGGTGCAATACACCTTGACGACGCCGGTCTCGGCGTTGTTTGCAAGCTTTACCGGAACGAACGGCTATAGTTTCGACCGCCACTTCTTCAATCGGCCCAGGGCCGGGAACACGATCACCTATAAATAGCTAAAGTTCTTTCGTCGCAGCTTCAGCCCGCTTCGGCACCCTCGGCGCGGATCCATTGGCGAAATTCTGCGACGGCGGCTTTCTCGGAAAAATCCGGGCTGGTCAGGATGTGGTAGCTCTCGCCACTTTGTATCTCGATATTGAAAGGGCGGATCAAACGTCCGCTCTTGAGGTCGTTTTCGACAAGCATGTGGTTGGCGAGCGCAATACCCTGGCCTTGCACCGCTGCATCCAGCAACAGACCGGCATCGTTGAAATAGAGCGTCTCATCGAAATTGACGCTGGCGACGCCGGCGGTCGCGAACCATGTGGCCCAGAGGCTGGAATTCATGTTCTGCAGCAGGGTATGGTGGGCAAGATCGCCGGGGTTGACGATCGGAGGCCCCTCGCGCAGGACGGAGGGGCTGCAGACCGGGAACAGCTTGTCGGGGCCGAGACGCTCCACTCTTGCTCCCTGCCAGTCGCCGCGACCCCAGCGAATGGCGATGTCGATATCCTGGCGGTCGAAATTCACCGTGTCGTTGGAGGCGAGCAGCGTTACCTTGATCTGCGGATTGAGCTGCATGAAACGCTTCAGGCGCGGTACCAGCCAGCGCGAGGCGATTGCCGGCGGCGCGTTGATGCACAGCACCGTGGGCGCCATGGGGTCGACGATGCGCTCGCAGGCCCGGGCCAGCAGGGCAAGCGATTCATGCACGGCGCTTGCAAGCTGGGTGCCCTCGCGCGTCAGCTCGACCCGGCGTGGCAGGCGGCGAAACAGCCGCACATCCAGTAGATCCTCGATCTGGCGGATCTGCTGGCTGACCGCGGATTGGGTTACGCAAAGCTCGTCGGCGGCAGCCGTGAAGCTGCCGTGACGCGCGGCCGCCTCGAAGACGCGAAACAGGTTGAGCGGCGGCAGTCGATTCATGCGGCGCCCTGAGCCTCCGGATGGCTGGCAGTCCTGCGGTGCGGTCGGCACCGCCTCATTCGTGGCGATCTCGATCGCCTCTCCCAGCAACTTGGTTCCGAAGGGGCGTTCGTTCATGCGGCATCCCTTAACGTCGTATTGCGCAGTTCCACGAGGCCCTCGAGCTGGGGGATGACATCGCAGCCGAAACGCTCGATCGAGGCGAGCGTTTCCCGCCGCCCGATGCCGGCAAAGCCCATGAAGCAGGAAAGATGCGTCGGCTTGAGGGCCTCGATTTCCCCGGCAAGTTTTTCCGCGCAATAGCTTGCTGGCCCGATAACGGCATTATCGAGGAAATCGTCGAGCGGCGGCTCGTCGTTAAGCGGCATCAAGCGCAGGAACGGGCCGTCACGCGTGGGGTCGGCCGTCGAAAGCGGCACGGCCGCGCGGGCGAGGTCGCGTACGCACTGCGCCGCATGGCGCGCATCGTCGCGGTCCTCGGTGACGTAGACATAGCGCTGTACGGCGAGCGGCATCGTGTCCGGATTGCCGCCGGCGTCGGCCCAACTTGTAGCAATCCTGTCCTTGAAGCTGCGCGCCGCGCTCAGGCCGCGATGGCCGAAGCTCATGAACGGCGTGTGATTGCCTTTGACCATGCGCGCGATCGGATCGGGGTGGCTGGTGGCGACAAAGACATCCGGCATGGCGAGGCCGAAGGGGCGCATGGAGAGTTCGGTACGCGGGATCGAAAAGTGCCTGCCGCTGAATTCGACGACACCGGCTGTCAACCCCTGTTCGAGGATCGTCCAGGCTTCGAGCATGATCGAATGCCGCTCTTCCGGCTGCACGCGAAACCGCTCGAATTCGTGCGGCTGGTAGCCGCAACCCAACCCGAGCACGAGCCGGCCATGCGTCAGAAGATCGGTGAAGGCCGCCTCCTGCACCAGGCGCAGCGGATCGTAGAAAGGCAGCGCGAGCACGGCGGGCGCCAGCCGGATCTGCTTGGTCTCGGCGGCGCAATGGGCAACCATGAGCATGGAGGAGGGGCAGATCGAATGATTGGTGAAATGGTGCTCGGCAAACCATGCGACATCGAAGCCGAAATCCTCGGCCATCTTCACCGCGTCGACCGTCGTTTTCAGCACGGAGGCCGGCGACGTGTTCCTGTCGTAAAGCCCCATCAGGTTAAAGAGGCCGAGCTTGACCATATTTGTCTCTTTCCCTAGTCCCGGCCTGCGTCATGGCGCGGACGGCATTTGATTTTCTCCGGCATTCGCCAAGTAGCCTAAATGATAGGCATGGATCGTTCGGCCCACAAATTAGCTTATCTAATGTGCACGACAGTACAGCTTCAGTCAGCCCTGTCATAGCGTCTGCGCTTATCGGGTCATGAGAAGAGATCGTTTGCCGATTGTCCAAAGACCGGAGACAGTCCCGCATCGACATTCGAAACCGGCAAGGTGAGGCCGGCCAAGCGGGGTATCATGAAGAACCAGACCATGATTGTAACGGGTGGTGGCAGCGGGCTCGGTAAGGCCGTTTCGCTCGGGCTTGCGGCGGAAGGCGTGCGTGTCGCGATCATCGACATCGATCCGAAGGCTGCCGACGCGGTGGTTGCCGAAATCGAATCTTCCGGCGGCGCGGCATTCGCCATCATCGGCGACATCACCACCCGCGCCAGCGCCGCCGCACTCGTCGGCGATGTCGTCGCCAGAGCGGGTCGCGTTCATGGCCTGTGCAATTGCGCCGGCGTCTACCCAAGACGGCCGATCCTCGACATCAGCGATGAGGATTGGGATTTCAGCTTCTCGGTCAATGTGCGTGGCCTCTACGCCGTATCCGTCGCCGTTATCGCGCATATGAAGGAAAATGGCGGCGGGCGCATCGTCAATGTCGCCTCCATCGACGCCCTCAAATCTCATCCGAAGAACGCCCACTACGCGGCGATGAAGGCGGCGGTGGTCAGCCTGACCAAGAGCCTCGGCGAGGCCTGCGCGCCGGACAATATCCTCATCAACGGCGTGGCACCCGCCGGCATTGCGACGGAAAAGGCGCGCGCGGCGGGCTTTCTGCCGGAGCTTGCGGCCCAGACCGCCATCGGCCGCGCCGCCGAGCCTGAAGATGTCGCCGATGTCATCGTTTTCCTCCTGTCGGAGAAGAACAGGTACATGGTCGGCGAAACCGTCGCCATCAGCGGCGGCTACTTCATCGCCTGATCCGTTTCCCCAATCAAAGCAGGGCACTTAACATGCATTTCGGCATTTTCAACCTTATGAGCCTGCGCGACAATCCGGGCGGGATCGGCGGTATCATCGAGGACACGCGCACCATGGTCAGGCTTGCCGAGGATATCGGCTTCGAGATCGCCTGGTTCGCGGAGCATCATTTCACCAATTATTCGATCAGTGTTTCGCCGCTGATGGTCGCCGCGCATATGGCGGGGATCACCAGCCGCATCAAGCTCGGCGCCGGCGTCGTCGTGCTGCCGCTCTATCATCCGATGCGCGTGGCGCAGGAGATCGCGCTTCTCGACCAGTTGAGCGGCGGCCGGGCCGTTCTCGGCGTCGGGACCGGTTACCAAGCCTATGAATTCGAGCGCTATGGCGCCGCGGTGACGGAAAAGACCGATATCTTCCTCGAATACTGGAGCATCGTCGAGCAGGCCCTGACGGAAGGGCGCGCGGCGCTGAAGGGCCGCTACGTCGATGTGCCGGAAGCCGTCTTCACGGTGCGGCCCCAGCAGAAGCCGATGCCGCCGGTCTATTGCACCTCGCCGCATCCGCCGATCCTGAAGGCGCTCGCGAAATGGGGCGGGATCCCGTTCGTCACCGCCGGCTGGCGCGGATCGCAGGCGCTTCCCGGCATTACCGAGAAAGTGCGCGACGCCTGGGTGGCCGGCGGCCTGGATGGCAGGTCCATGCCGGTTGCGCTGCAACAATACGTCCATGTGACCGACAGCAAGGAAGAGGCGCTGGAGGCGGCTGAACGCGCCCGCTGGGTGGGAAGGCTGGTGCACGGATTGCGCAGCAACGTGCTGACGTTAGACGGCTCGCATGTGGTCGCCGCACCCTTTCCGGACGAGCCGCCGCTTGAGGTCTTCCGCGACAATCTCCTGATCGGCGACGCCCATTATGTCGCCGAAAGGCTGATTGCTGAAATCAGGACGTTCTGGCCCAGCCACTACAATTGCTTCTTCCAGTTCGGCGACATGCCGGTCGCCCGCTCGCGCCGCTCGCTGGAGCGCTTCGGTGCCGAAGTGCTGCCGCTGGTCGAGAAGGAGCTGGGTCCGCTCGACAGGATCGGCCGATAGAAGCCGTCTAGAGATCGCGTAGGGAAGGAAGACACCTCGGAAGGACAGACAGGGAATTTCAGCAGATGACGTGAACGCAACGACGCTCACGGGGACAATCGAACCAGAGGGAAACGACATGTTGAAAGAATTCGCAGCAGCGGTGTCGCTTACGACATTGCTCATGACGACCATTGTATCTTCATCTTCCGCCGAAACGCTGGGTCCCGTGACCGACGATATCGGCGTCGTGAAAATCGCCAAGGGAGATCCCATCCTGATCGGCGGCTACACGTCGCAATCGGGCGGCGACACCAACCAGGGTATCGACGAATTGCGCGGGGCGGAAATCGCCATCGCGGATCAGGGTGGCAAGGTGCTGGATTTCCCGGTGAAGCTTCTCGGCGAGGATGCCCAATGCACCGCCGAGGGCGGGCAGACCGCCGCCACCAAGCTTGCCGGTAACAAGCAGATCGTCGCCGTTGTTGGTCCGACCTGCTCGAGCGGTGCGCGGGCCGGCCTTCCGATCCTCGCCAATGCCGGGATCCCGAGCGTCGGCATCGGCGCCACGGCTCCGGCATTGACCGCGGCGGATCGCCCGGCCGAATTCAAGGGCTTCCTGCGTGTCGTGCCGAACGACCTTCTGAGCGCCTCCTTCACGGTCGACTACGCCGTCTCGAAGCTCGGTCTGAAGACGGTCGCCACGATCCATGACGGCAGTCCCTATACCGAGCAGCTGGTGAGGGCTTTCGAGAAGGATTTCACTGCCAAGGGCGGAACCGTCGTCGCCAGCGAAGCGATCTCCCCGACCGATACCGACATGCGTCCGGTGTTGACGCGCATCTCCACCAAGAAGCCGGACCTGATCTTTACGCCCGTCTTTACCTCCAGCATCGGATTCATTCTGCGCCAGCTTCCGGAAGTGCCGGATCTTGCCAAGACGACGGTGATCGGTGGCGAAGGCGTGTTCAGTGCCAATGTCATCGAGGCGGCGGGCAAGGATATTGTCGGCTTTCGCCTCGTGGGTCCGTCGACCGAACTCTTCTCGGAACGGTTTCCGGTCTTCGTGAAGAAGTTCAAGGATGAGTACGGCGAAGCGCCCACCGGCGGTTTCAGCGCCTATGGTTATGACGCCACGCTGCTGACGCTGGACGCGATCAAGACGGCGGCGAAGACCGATGCCGAGGGCAATCTCTACATCGGCCGCAAGGCGCTGCTCGACACCATGATGGCCTCGAAGAGCGTGCCTGGGCTGACCGGTATGCTCTCATGCAATGCCTATGGCGATTGCAGCGCCGCAACCTATGCCGTGTGGCAATTCGTCAGCGACGATGCCTCGTCCTTCGCGCCCGGCGAAAATCCCAAGCGGATCTACCCATGAACGCGCGCGCCGTCTCCGTGACGATTAGCGACGGGATATCGGAATGGCTGCGCAGATCGATTTGGGTCGATCATCTCATGCTTGCCATCCGTATCGCCGTGGCGGTGGTCGTCTTGGTGGGTCTTGCCGGCGGAGTGACCGCCGGCACCTACTCTCTCACCAATTTCGTCTCCTTCGTGGTCTTCGGGCTGACGATCGGCAGCGTCTATGCCCTGATCGCGCTCGGCTACACCATGGTCTACGGGATATTGAGGATGATCAACTTCGCGCATGGCGACGTGATGATGATCGGCTCCTTTGCCGGCCTGTTCGCGGCGCTGGCACTTGCGGATGCCGGCCTGACCAGTGCCGCGCCGCTTTTGGCACTGCCCATCGTGCTGGCGGTTGCCATGGGAACCGGGGCGGCGGTGTCCATGACCATCGAGCGCATTGCCTATCGGCCGTTTCTGCATGTCCGCTCGCTTGCGCCGCTGATCTGCGCGATCGGCCTATCCTTCGTGCTGCAATATGGCGCTCGCGGGTTGTTCGGCACCCGCAACCGCGCCTATCCGTCCTTTGGCTGGATGGAGGGAACGGTCAACCTTGCCGGCCTCGTCATCCCCATTCCGCAGATCGTCGCTTTTGTCTTCGCGGCGATCGCGCTCGCCGGCCTGGCAGCCGTGGTTCGCCTCACTCCTCTCGGCAAGGCGATGCGTGCGGTTTCCGAAGATCGTGACGCGGCCGCCCTGGTCGGGATCGATGTTTCCCGCACCATCGTCTTCACCTTTGCGATCGGCGGTGCGATGGCCGGCGTTGCCGGCGTTCTCTATGCGCTGGTCTTCAAGCAGATCACCGTCTTCATCGGCTTTTCGCTCGGCATCAAAGGCTTTGCGGCGGCGATCCTCGGCGGTATCGGCAATCTTGGCGGCGCGATGCTCGGCGGTCTGGTTCTCGGGCTTGCCGAGGCGCTCGGGCCGGCCCTCCTGCTGGAAGGATATGGCCTGCCCGCGCCCTACCAGCTCAAGGATGTGATCGGCTACGGCATGCTGGTGCTCATTCTCATCTTCAGGCCGCAGGGCCTGCTTGGCGAGCGGCTTGCCGCGAAGAGGGCTTGAGCCATGTCCTTCAACGTCGTCACTTCATCCTACAGGCTTGTGCGCAAGCGCCGGAGTGCGGTGCGCGAAGCCTTGCGCATTGGCGTGCTCGCCGGTCTTTCGGCCGTGGCCTTCGCGCTGATCGGCGCCTATGTCCTCATGGACAAGCGCTTCATTGTCGAGGACACGCTCACCCTCTCGCAGATCGTGCTCGCGGTCACCGCATGCGTCGCCGGCTATTGTGGTGCGAAGGCCGTAGACGAGATCGGCCTGTCCAAAGCGCCGGTATTTGCCTGGGGCGCCGCCGCCGGTCTCATCGCCGCCATCTGCCTCATTCTCATGCTGGTCGTGGTCGCGACGACCAGTATCCGCACGATCCTCGTGGCTGCCAGTCCGATGTTGTTGAATGCCATGAGCTTCGGTTTCGCTAGAGCATCATGGCAGTCCTTCGCGGTCATTCTCGCGGGCTCTCTGGTCTTCGCCCTTGCCGGAGCAGGACTAGCTCAGATGCGTAGAAACCTGCGCCGCGCGATCCTGACGGGCCTTGCAACGGCGCTGATCGCTGGATTGTTTCGCGATGTTCTCGTTGCCACGATACAAAATCTTCCAGGCGGCGCCTCGCTCGCGCGCGCGGCATTCGGATCCATGGGGCTCAATCCGCTGGCCTGTGGCATCCTCATCGCCGCCGCCGCGCTGATGTCCTACATGAGGTCCTTGCGGCCAGCGTCTCCGCGCAACGGACAATCGCGGCTTGGGCTTGCGGCACTCCTGGTCGCGGTTCTGCTGCTGCCGATGATCACCAGCGATTTCGTGGCCCAGATCGCCATGCTGGTCGCGCTTTACATGCTGATGGGCATGGGGCTCAACATCGAACTCGGGCTTGCCGGCCTTGTCGATCTCGGCTTCGTCGCCTTCTTTGCGGTCGGTGCCTATACGATCGCTTTGCTCTGCTCTGACGGACCGCTGGCGATCGCCGACATCTCCTTCTGGCTGGCCATGCCGATTGCCATCGGCTTGGCCGCCACGGCTGGCTTTCTCTTCGGTCTGCCGGTACTGCGTGTGCGCGGCGATTATCTCGCCATGGCCACGCTCGGCCTCGGCGAAATCGTTCGGGTTCTTGTCCTCTCCGACGCACTGGCGCCGATCCTTGGCGGCTCACAAGGCATGATCGGCATCAAGCGGCCCATGCTTGGCGATATCGTACTGAACCAACCCGCCGAGCTCTATTATCTGGCGCTGGCGCTGGCCGCCGTGGTCGCCTTCATCTCCTGGCGGCTTCAACGCTCGCGCATCGGCAGGGCCTGGCTTGCCATACGCGAGGATGAGGATGTCGCGCAGGCGCTTGGGATCGATCCGGTCGCTTCGAAGCTGGTCGCCTATACGGTAGGGGCCGCTTTTGCAGGAGCAGCCGGCGCCGTCTTCGCGGTGTTGATCGGTTCGGTCTTCCCGTCTTCGTTCCAGCTCCTGGTGTCGATCAATGTGCTGGCGATCCTCGTCATCGGCGGGCTCGGCAGTCTGCCCGGCGTTCTGGTGGGGGCGGCCGTCTTGATCGGCCTGCCGGAGTTGCTGCGCGAGTTCGGCGAGTTCCGCTATCTCTTCTACGGCCTGGCGCTCGTCGTGATGATGCATGTCCGTGCCGAGGGACTGTGGCCGGTCAAGGTCGCTTCCGCCGGAAAGGGGCCCGCCCATGGCTGACGTCCACAAGCTTCTCGAAGTTGATGGCCTCTATAAAAGCTTTGGCGGCCTGCACGCGGTCAACAATGTTCATCTGAGCATTGCCGCCGGCAGCATTCATGCCATCATCGGGCCGAACGGCGCAGGAAAGACCTCGTTGTTCAATTGCATAACCGCTTTCGTCAAACCCACCGCCGGGACCATCCATCTCGCCGGCGAGCGGATCGATGGCCTTCCCGCCCATCGCGTGGCGCGATACGGCATTGCCCGCACCTATCAGAACGTCCGGCTGTTTCCGGATATGACGGCGGTGGACAATGTTCTGGTTGGGCTGCATCGCCGGCTGTCGTGCCCGATATGGCAGGCCGTTGTCGGTACGCCCCGGTATCGCAGGGAGGAGCGCGAGGCGAGGGAGAAGGCGCACGAAATCCTCTCCTTCGCGGGCATTGAAAACCGGGCGAACGAGCTTGCCCGGCATCTTTCCTATGGCGACCAGCGGCGGCTGGAAATTGCCCGGGCCATCGTTGCCGATCCACGGCTTCTGATGCTCGACGAGCCGGCGGCGGGCATGAACCCGGCGGAAGGGGTGGCCCTCGTGGAGCTTATTGAACGGATCCGAAACCGGCTCGGTATCACCGTTATCCTGATCGAGCATCACATGAAGGTGGTGATGGCGGTTGCCGAGCGCATCACCGTCATCGATCGCGGCACAGTCCTGACGGAAGGGACGCCATCGGAAATCCAGGCCGACGAGCGGGTGATATCAGCCTATCTCGGCAGTCGTCGCGTCCGGGCACCGCAAGCGGGCAGGAAGGTGGCCGTCGAATGAAATCCCTCGAAGTCAGAAACCTGACAGTCGCCTATGGTGAAATCGCTGCGGTGCGCCACGCGAATTTCCAGGTCGCGGCCGGCACCATCGTCGGCGCGAACGGCGCCGGCAAGACCACGATCCTCAATGCGCTTTGCGGTTTGCGGGACGTGCGATCCGGCGCCGTGCTCCTCGACGGGGAGGACATCACGGCACTCCCGCCACATTTGCGGGTGCGCGAAGGTCTCGCGCAGGTCCCGGAAGGGCGCCGCCTGTTTGGGCGCATGACGGTGTTTGAAAATCTCGAGATCGGCGGCTTCGCGCGCAAGGACAAGACGGGGCGCAAGCAGGATCTGGACGAAATAATGGAACTCTTCCCGCGCCTTGCCGAGCGGCGGCGCCAGCTTGCCGGCACGTTGTCGGGCGGCGAGCAGCAGATGGTTGCGATGGGACGCGCCATGATGACCAAGCCCGGCGTGCTGCTGCTGGACGAGCCGACGATGGGTCTTGCGCCGCAGATCGTCGATACCGTTCTGGACGCGGTACAAAGCATCAATCGACAGGGTGTGACGGTGCTGCTGGTGGAGCAGAACGCTTACCGCGCGCTCGAGATCGCCGATCATGCTTTCGTGCTGGATACCGGTGAGGTCACGCTTTCCGGCTCGGGTGAGGAGCTGCTCAACCATCCCCGCGTTCGCAGCGCCTATTTGGGAGAGGAGAAATGAACATGTCATTCGGATCGGCGGCAAATACCTGTATCGACCCGCCCGTGGCCGCGGACGATTTTCGTGCCGCCATGCGCGAATTCGCCGCCGGCGTTACCGTCGTCACCACGCTTTCGAAGGACGGAAAGCGTGGTTTGACGGCAACCGCCGTCTGTTCGCTTTCCGCCGAACCCTCGACGCTGCTTGCCTGCATCAATCGCAGTTCCGACGGGTACAAGGCGATCTGCGAGAGCGGCTTCTTCTGCGTCAACGTGCTTGCTGCCGAACAGAGTGAAGTCGCCAGCCGCTTTGCCGGACGCGACGGCATTCGTGGCGAAAAACGCTTCGATCTCGGCGATTGGGAGAACATGCGAACCGGCGCGCCGGCGCTTGCCGATGCGCTTGCGGTGTTTGATTGCCGCACGGCTGGAACCCTCGATTGGGGAAGCCACACCATTTTCATCGGCTCGGTGGTTGCCGCCCGCGTGCAGCCCGGCCGCCCCGGACTGGTCTATCGTGCCGGCAGTTTTTACGGCGCATGATCAATTGAATTGAATAGGGAACATGACCTCATGACGCGTCTGGATGGAAAAGTGACAATCATCACCGGCGCCGGATCCGGCATCGGCCGGGCGATGGCGCAGGCCTTCGTGATGGCCGGCGCCCGGGTCTTCGCCGCCGACCTCAGCGCCGAAAGGCTGGAGGAGACGGCGGCGATCATCGGCGCACCGGAGAGCTTTGCAACCCACGTTGCCGATGTCAGCAAGGCGGAACCGATTGCCGGCATGCTGGCGGCGGTGGAAGCCCGCTTCGGTCCAGCTGAGGTGATTTGTAATAATGCGGGCGTGCTCGACCGCATGGCGCCTGTCGACGAGACCGACGATGCCCTCTGGCAGCATGTGCTTGATGTCAACCTCACCGGCCCATTTCTGGTCACCCGTGCCGCACTGCCTGGCATGTTGCAACGCGGCGCCGGCGTTTTCGTCAACACCTGTTCCATCGCGAGTTTCCAAGGGGGCAGGGCGGGGTTTGCCTATACGGCCACGAAGCACGGCGTTCTTGGCCTTACCCGTTCAGTGGCAGCGGCCTATGGCGATCGCGGCATACGCTGCAACGGCATTGCACCGGGATCGGTGAAGACCAATATTGCATCAGGCAGCGAGCCGTCTCCTTCGGGATGGGAACTGAGAAAGAAGGGTTTGCCGACCCGGCCGCCGCAGGCGACGGGGGGTGATATTGCGCCCGTTGCCGTCTTCCTGGCCTCGGAAGACGCCGCCTATATCAACGGAGCCTGCATCGTCGCCGATGCCGGCTGGACAGTGTACTGAAGCGGGAGGAACAATGGCTGTAAAGCGTTTGCAGAATACGTGGCTGGTTGCAGGAGATGTCGCGGCGACCAGGGATTTCTACGAGCACCTCTTGGGGCTGGAGGTGAAATTCGCCGACGGCAGCCGCTGGGTGCAGTTTGCCGCCGGCGGCACCAATTTCGCCATCGGGGCGGCCGAGGAATATCCCGCCGGAGTGCAGGTCAGCCCATCCGGTGCCATTCCGGTCTTCGAGATCGATGACATGGATGACCGAAGGCAAAAGCTCGTCGCAAGCGGCGTGGATGTGCTGGAGTTCCGCGATATGGGCTCGCACGGTCGTGTATTGACCCTTCGCGATCCTGGCGGTCATCTCATTCAATTGTTCGAGAAGGCGGCGCAGGTTTGACAACGCTCGCCTTTCCGGTGTGCTGCTACAGCATCATGCGGCGAGGGCTTTCTCGGCCATCGTCACCCAATAGCTGATGCCATAGGGCAGCACGTCGTCGTTGAAATCGTAGGCCGGATGGTGAAGGCCGGCGGTATCGCCATTGCCGATGAAGATGAAGGCGCCGGGGCGCGATTCCAGCATGTAGGAGAAGTCTTCCGCTCCCATGCGCGGTGCCGCGTTGGCGTCGACGCCGGTGACGCCCGCAACCGAGCCCGCAATGCCGATCGCGAATTCGGTTTCATTGTCATGGTTGAAGGTGACCGGATAGCCGCGGTGGTAATTGATCTCGGCCGTTGCGCCATAGGCCAGCGCGGTTGCCTGCGCGACTTCCTTGAGGCGTTTTTCGGCGAAATCCCGCGTTTCGGGCAGAAGCGTACGCACCGTTCCCGTCAAGGTGACGAAGCTCGGAATGACGTTATGCGCCGTACCGCCATGCGTCGTGGTCACCGAGACGACCAGTGATTTCAGCGGGTCCACTCCGCGTGAGACGATCGACTGCAGGGCAATCACCACATGGGCGGATACCAGCACCGGATCGATCGAGAGATGCGGCGCGGCGGCATGGCTGCCATTGCCGTTGATGGTGATCTCGAAACTGTCGGCGGCGGCCATCAGCGATCCCTTGCGGATCGCGAAATTGCCGACCGGCATGCCGGGTGAATTGTGCATGCCGTAGACTTCACTTATGCCGAATTTGTCCATGATGCCGTCGTCGAGCATTGCGAGCGCGCCGGCGCCGCCTTCTTCCGCCGGCTGGAAGATCACTGCGACCGAGCCCTTGAAGTTGCGGGTCTCCGCCAGATATTGCGCGGCGCCGAGAAGCATGGCGGTATGGCCGTCATGGCCGCAGGAATGCGCCTTGCCGGGCACCTTCGACGTCCACGGCTTGCCGCTGGTTTCGGTGATCGGCAGGGCGTCCATGTCAGCACGGAAGCCGATCGTCGGCCCGTCGCCATGCCTGCCCTTGATGATGCCGACCACGCCGGTCCTGCCGAGGCCGGTCTCGATGATGTCGCAGCCGAAGGCTTTCAATTTCTCCGCGACGAAGCTCGATGTTTCGTAGACATCGTAGAGCAGCTCCGGCGTCTCATGCAAATGGCGCCGCCAGCCGGCAACTTCTTCCTGCATCTCGGCGGCACGGTTCAATATCGGCATTCTCTCGTCCTCGCTCGTCCGGGTCTAGGGGGATATGGCAGTATATTGCGCTACGCAAATCTGATTTTGCAAGCTTCAACTTTCATTCTTGAACGAAAAATAGGCCTGTGCTTAGATGGCTCAAAATTTGAGCATCGCCTTTGACGCGAGTGCCGACAAACGGGAACAATAATAGCGGGCGGCGGCCGGAGAGAATTCCTGCGCGCATAAATGGTTGAGTTCTGATCGAGAAAGAACTGAGCAATTTCAGGAGGTTATTATTCTGTCGATTTGCGAAGAGCCCCTAGTGGTCGCAGACAACTTGCGCCTGAATCAGTCGGGGCGATCAAGGGGTGCAAGACCCAAAAGGGTCGCCCAACTGGTGGCTTACGCGGCCTTCCGGTATCGCCGGCAGCCTCTGCCGCCGAAAGACCTTCCATCCCATTCCATCATGACAAGTGAAATCAGTGAGCGGCGCGACATCGGCCTGTGGCGGGCCGAAGCCGGGATCTCGATAGCGCGGATTCCTGTCCCAACAAGTCGCCTTTCGGCGGATGGGTACTCTCGGAACTGAGCCTTTGCGACGCGGCATATGGGATATGCCGCGTCGATCATGCAACGCACAAAAATCACATAGGGGAAATCAAGATGAAGAGACGCAATATCCTTCTTGCCAGCGTGGTTGCGGCATTCGCCATGGCAGGCTCCGCCGCCCACGCGGAACGCGGCGGCGATGGCGAGCTGAAGATCCTGTTCTGGCAGGCTGTTTCGACGCTCAACCCATATCTCTCCGGCGGCACCAAAGAAGTCTACAGCTCGTCCATGGTCATCGAACCTCTGGCCCGCTACGACGAAACGGGCAAGCTCGTGCCGACACTGGTGACGGAGATCCCCACCTTGGAAAACGGCGGCATCTCGGCGGATATGACGAGCATGGTCTGGAAGTTGAAGCCGGACCTCAAATGGTCCGATGGCACCGACTTCACAGCCGACGACGTGGTGTTCACATGGAAATACTGCACCGCGCCGGATGGCGGCTGCGCGCAGAAAGCGCAGTATGAGGGCATCAAGTCGGTAGAGGCCGTGGATCCGCACACCGTCAAGATGACCTTCACCGAGCCAAAATATTACCCCTATGGTGCCTTCGTCGGTGGCCAGTCGCCTATCATCCAGAAGGCGCAGTTCAAGGATTGCGTCGGCGCGGCTGCACCCGGCTGCACATCCGCCAATTTCGGCCCGATCGGCACCGGCCCCTTCGTCGTCAAGGAATTCAAGCCGAACGACGTCATCACCTTCACGGCCAACAAGAACTATCGTGACCCGGCCAAGCCCGCCTTCGCCACCGTAACGCTGAAGGGCGGCGGTGATGCGGTATCCGCAGCCCGCGCAGTGCTTGAAACCGGTGAATATGACTATGCCTGGAACATGCAGGTTGAGCCGGAAATTCTCGCAACCATGGTGGCAGCCGGCAAGGGCGAGCTTGTGACGGCCTTTGGGTCACAGGTCGAACGTATCAACATCAATCACTACGCCGTCGACCCGTCGCTCGGCGACAAGCGCTCGACCAAGGAGGCCGGCCCGCATCCGTCATTGTCGGACCCGGCTGTCCGCCGTGCATTGTCGATGGCGATCGATCGTGATGTCATCAACGAGACGGGATATGGCGCGGCCGGCAAGCCGACCTGCAATATCGTGCCTGGCCCGGAGGTCTATGCCTCGACGGCGAATGACTGGTGCCTGAAGCCGGATGTCGATGGTGCCAACAAGCTCCTGGACGAGGCCGGATGGGTCAAGGGTTCGGATGGCATCCGCGCCAAGAACGGTGTGAAGCTCTCCTTCCTTTACCAGACGTCGACCAACTCGGTACGTCAGGCCACGCAGGCGCTGGTGAAGGACATGTGGGCGCAGATCGGCGTCGCTGCGGAACTGCGCAATGTCAGCGCCTCCGTCTTCTTCGGCGGCGATCCTGCCAGCCCGGATACGTTCCAGAAATTCTATGCCGACGTAGAAATGTACACCAACAATTTCGACGGCACGGACCCGGAGAAATATCTGGCGGAATGGCTGTGCAACAAGATCCCGGCGCCCGAGAATGGTTGGCAGGGGCAGAACATGCCGCGCTATTGCAATCCGGACTATGACAAGCTGGTCATCGAACTCTCCAAGACCGCCGATCTCGCCAAGCGCGCGGAAATTGCCAAGAAAGCCAATGACATGCTGACGGAAGAGGGGGCTCATATCCCGCTCATCTACCGCGGCCAGGTTTCGGCGCGCTCCGTGACCCTCGATGGCGTCAAGATCAACGGCTGGGATTCCGAACTTTGGAACGTCGCTGACTGGTCCCGCAAGAAGTAAGATACAGCGATCGTCGGTTCCGTCTTCAGATGGAGCCGGCGTTTTGCGTCGCCTGAAGGTCTGGAGACTTTCCGATGTTTAACTTTACCCTGCGACGGCTGTTCTTTGCCGTGCCGACATTGCTTGTTATCAGCTTTGTCATTTTTGCTCTTCTCGACCTCGCGCCCAATAATCCGACCGGCGACCTGCCATTGACGATCCCGCCGGAGGTTCGCGAACAGATCCGCGCAGCACTTGGTCTCGATCAGCCCTTCCTGATCCGTTATCTCAGATGGCTGCATCAATTCTTCATCAACGAGCCGCTGAATATTCTCGAACAGATCACCGGTTGGCAGTTTGGCGATGGCCACAGACTGCGGGTGCTCTCATGGGCAACACGCAGCCCGGTGGTCGATCTTGTCGTCCAGCGCATGCCGCAAACACTGTGGGTGGTGGGCCTCTCCTACCTCTTCGGCGTGTTGCTGGCGATCCCGATCGGCGTTCTCTCCGCCTACAAGCAATATTCGATCTTCGACCAGATCGGCACCTTCATCTCCATGGTCGGTTATTCCGTGCCGACCTTCTTCACCGGCGTGCTGCTGATCGTCGTCTTCAGCTCTTATTTGCACTGGTTCCCATCGGTCTACGACACCAATCTGCGCGTGACGGATTGGTCCAGCTTCGCGGCGCAGGTCAAGCAGATGTTCTTGCCGGTCATGGTGCTGACGCTCTACAACGTCTCGCATATCAGCCGTTTCGTGCGCGCCTCCATGCTCGACAACCTGCATCAGGATTATGTCCGTACCGCGCGCGCCAAGGGCGTCAAGGAAAAGACCGTGCTTCTGGTCCATGTGCTGCGCAACAGCCTGATACCGGTCGTGACTGTCATCGCGCTTGGGGTGCCGACGATCTTTTCCGGCGCCATCATCACCGAACAGGTCTTTCGGGTGAACGGCCTTGGCCAGCTTTTGATCGTCGCGGTGCAGGGGGGGGACATCCCGATGGTTCAGACTCTGACCTTCATCTTCGCCGTGCTGATCGTTCTCTTCAACCTGATTGCCGACGTGCTCTACGGCATTCTTGACCCGAGGATCCGTTATGACTGACGTAACAGCAATCCCGACGACGGCCTTGACCGCGCCGCCACGCTCGATCATGGCCGCCACATGGCGGCAATTCCGGGCTCATAAAGGTGGCTTTGCGGGCTTGATCGTCTTCATAGCCATCCTGCTGGTCGTCTTTGTCGGCCCGCTCATCCACAGTGTCGACCCGAACAAGATCGACATCCGCGCCAAGAACCAGGGGCCTTCTCTCCTTCACCCTTTCGGCACCGATAATCTTGGCCATGACATGCTGGCGCAGGTGATGGCGGGCGGGCGCATCTCGCTGGCGGTCGGCATCACCGCCATGCTGCTGGCGCTTCTGCTCGGAACCTTGGTCGGCGTTTTGTCGGGCTATTTCCGTCGCCTCGACGGACCTCTCATGCGGCTGACGGATCTGTTTCTGGCATTGCCGCTGCTGCCTCTGCTGCTGGTCATCATCATGCTGTTCCGCGACACGCTGCGCGCCTATTTCGGCCCGGAGACCGGGATTTTCATCCTGATCGTCTTCGTGATTGGCATCACGAAATGGATGCACACCGCTCGCATCGTGCGTGGTGACGTCCTGACCATGAAAAAGCAGGAGTTCATCATGGCCGCCAAAAGCAGCGGCATGCGGGAATACCGGATCATCCTGAAGCATATCCTGCCGAACGTCATGAGCTCCATCATGGTGTCGGCCACGCTCGGGGTTGCCGAGGCGGTCATCACCGAATCCTCTCTGAGCTTTCTGGGCCTCGGCTTCCCGTCCGATTTTCCGACATGGGGACGTCTGCTCTTTGACGGCGCAAGCTTCCTCCAGCTCACGCCGTCCCGCGTGCTGTGGCCCGGCCTTGCCATTTCGCTGACGGTCTTGAGCGTCAACTATCTCGGCGACGCGGTGCGCGATGCGCTCGATCCACGTATGCTGAAAAGTTGAGGAGAAACACCCTGTAGAGGCTGCGTGGCAGCAGCCTCTACCCCCTCGGCGTCAACAATGCGTCGAGAATACCGGCGTTTTCCTCCTGCACGACGATGCCCGGATCTTGCGCCACGACGAATGCCAGGACGTGTTCGATATCGTCGAGATGCTGACGCAATAGCCTGTAGGCCTCGTCCTCGTTATGGGTACGGATGGCCTCGTAGATGGCGCGATGCTCTTCCACCACCTCGTCGAAATAGCCCGACTTCGGGTAGGCACGGCGGCGGACGCGGTCGAGCTGGCCGGTGGCGTTGCGGATCGTGTGCCAGACATTGGGAAAGCCCGCAGCCCTGCTGATCAGCTGATGAAAGGCGTTGTCGACGGAAAAGGCTTCGTCGTAGTCCTGCCGCTTGGCTGCGTCTCCCTGCAGGAACATCAGGAGATCGAAATCCTTATCGAAAATCGGATCATAGGTCCGGGCGGCGAGACGGACCATTCGCAGCTCCAGGCTGGAGCGGACGATCTGCCCTTCGATGACGCCGCGAACGGAGATCTTGCTGATGAAGGTGCCCCCGCTTGGAACGACATTGACGAGGCCTTCCTGGGCGAGCCGCAGCACGGCTTCGCGCATGGGTGTTCGGGAGATGCCGAGCTTTGCGCAGGTCTCCTTCTCGCTCAGCATAGTCCCAGGCTCGAAAGCCATAGTGATGATGGCGTCACGTATGACGTTATAGGCCCATTGTGCTTTCGGCTGACCGTTGCCGTCAGGCCGCGGCTCGGGCCGCTTGATGCGCGCATTCACCCGGAATGATCTCCTCTCCCTGGCATTTTATCTCTCGGTTGGACCCGGTATCGTCTTTCATACAATGTCTGTAAGCACGCTCTCCAGCGTTTCCAGAAAGATATCGGCGTGTTTGCGCGAAAATGGCAAGGGCGGCCGGATTTTCAGGACGTTTCCGTGGATTCCGGCGGCGCTGATCAGCACGCGACGGGTGCGCAGTCCGTTTACGACCGCAAGCGCCAGCGCGCCGTCCGGCGTGCGGCCTTCGCGGTCCTTGACGAATTCCAGCCCGAGGAACAGGCCAGCGCCCCTGACATCACCGATGCAGGCGAACGTCCCTTGAAGCGCCCGCATACCCGCGAGCATGTGTTCGCCAGTGGTCGCGGCGTTCTCCATCAGCTGCTCGTCGCGGATGACATCCAGTACGGCGCTGGCCGCGGCGATGGAGACATGATTGGCGCCGAAGGTGTTGAAGTATCGGACGTCCTTGCCGAACCGCTCCTGGATCTCGGCCTTCATCACGGCGGCGGCAATCGGTATGCCATTGCCCATCGGCTTGCCCATCACGGCGATGTCCGGCACGATCCCATGGCGCATGAAGCCCCACATATGCGAGCCAGTACGGCCAAAGCCGGGCTGGACCTCATCGGCGATATAAAGCGCACCGGCCTTATGGACTACATCCAGCGTCTTCTGCAAGAAGCCTGCCGGATCGGGCAGGATGCCGTCTGTCGAAAAAATGCTGTCGGCGATGAAGGCGGCGGGGCGGATGCCGTGGCGGCGCATGAAAGCGATTGCCTTGCTCACGTCCTCGGCAAGCGCGTCCGCCACATCTCGACCTTCGGCACGATAGGTGTCCGGCGCCGGAACGGTAATCACATGCGGACCGAGCGGCACGCCCGAACCCAGCGACGGTGAAATCTCGACGGCGGCGGCGGTGACGCCGTGATAGGCGTTCTCGGTGATAATGATGCCCGTTCCGCCGGTATAGTGGCGGGCAATGCGCAAGGCCAGATCGACCGCCTCGCTGCCGGTGCAGGTATACATCACCCGGTCGATCTCGTCCGGGAAGGTCGCCAGCAACCGTTCGGAATAGTCGAGAATGGTGTCGTCCAGATAGCGCGTGTGCGTGTTCAGGACGGCGGCTTGCCGGGCGATCGCCTCCACGACGCGTGGGTGGCAATGTCCGACGGAGGGCACGTTGTTGTAGACGTCGAGATACGCCTCTCCGTCGGCGTCATAAAGCCATACGCCTTCGGCGCGCACCACATGCAGCGGATTGTCGTAGAACAGTCGGTAGGACGGCCCGAGCAGGGCCTGGCGGCGCTCCACCATCCGGCGTTCGCGTTCGGGCAGGGTGGCCAGTTTCGATGCGTCGAAACCGTTGATCATGACAGGCGCGGTTTTGGCGGCTTCGGGGCTCGTCATGGCTGTCTGTTTCCTTGCTGGCAGGCTGCGGTGAGCCGCGCAATGATTGTTTCGGTCGGAATGGCATCGAGGCGGGCGAGCTGCGCCCAGACCGTTGGGGTGTTGCGGACATAGAAATCCCGGTTTTCCGGGAAGAGCCCGGCCCGCCACTGCGGGATGGCAAGACGCATGACCATGCGGGTGAGGATGGCGGGATAGAGCACCGCAATCTCCTGTTCGCTCAAACTGACAAGCGTCGAATATTCCGCGAGGAAATCGCAGATGGCCTCGACCGGATCCACAGTGTCGCCCATCTGGTAGGCCGCCCCCACCGCGACATCGAACACTCTAGGCGCGTGCACCATATCGCCGAAATCGATGACGCCGCTGACCGTCTCCGGTGTCTTGGGATCGACGAGGATGTTCTCCATGTTGAAATCATTATGTACCACCTGCGCGGGGAGCGAGGCCATGACGGGCACGATCTGCTTTTCGAAATTGTCCATTGCCGCTTCCAACCGGCGGCGTTGCACCGGATCTGGGAAGACCGGCAGCAGATCGCGCACGCCGATGGCGTGCTGCATATCCCATGTGATGCGGTGACTGGCGGCCGGGTGGGTGAAGCTGGAAAGTGCTATCTGCATGCGCGCCAGCAGCCCACCGACATTGCGGCGCTGTCTTGGCGAATGCGGCGCGGCCTTCTGGGCGATGCCCGGCAGGAAGGTCACCATCCGCACGCCGCGTGTGCCACCGTCCGCGTCGATCATGCGGAAATCCGCCTCGCCATCCAGCGTGCGAATGATGCGCTGCACGGGGATGCCGGGATCGACCGCTTCGACATGCAGCAGCGCCTGGCTGTGCATTGAGGTCATGCCGGGATCTTCGGCGGGGTTGAGAACCTTGAAGAGATAGTCTCGCCCATCCGCCAGCGTCAGCCGATAGTTCGAATCCTTCTCTCCCCACAGCCATTCGACACGGCCATCCAGCCCATATTTGTCACGGGCGATGGCTTCGGCTTGATCGGCGGGGATGGCCGCCGCGTCCGTTTTCAGTTCGGCACCGATACCGGCATTGCGGGTGGAACTGCTTAACATGGGTTTCCTCTGTTTTTGTGTTCCTTGGGTCGAGGGGGGGGGGCCCCCCCCCCCCCCCCCCCTCGACCGGCCTTCCTCTCCACGAGCATGAGGGGGAAGTTTTTCTGCTGAAATACCACTATAGCGCGCGAGGCGCCGAAGGGAGTTTTTCCGGAAAGGCCGTCTGATAGGCGGCGGCGAGTTTCAGCACGATATCGTCGCGGTAGCGCGGGCCGACGAATTGCAGCCCGATCGGCAGACCGCCCGCGTCAAAGCCGCAGGGAACCGAAACGGCCGGCTGTCCCGTCATGTTGAAGGGATAGGTAAACGGCGACCAGTCCGACCAGTCCTTGCCTTCGATGCCATCCGGGAAATCGACACCGGCCTCAATGGCCGTCGTCGGCATGGTCGGCAGCATCAGCACATCGTAGGTCTCGTGGAACCGCGCCATCTTCACCTTGAGATCGGCTCGCACCTGCTCCGCGATCACATAGTCGATGGCAGTCAAGGCGCTGCCCTTGGCGTGAATGCGCAAGAGGCCGGGGTCCATCAGCTTCTTCTGCTCTTCGGTCGGATTGGCAAGATCCACCGTCCGCGCTTCCGCCGCATACCAAAGGGCGAGCAACGCGTCTTGCGGATTGGAGAAGCCGGGGTCGATCTCCTCGACGATGGCGCCCATCTCGGTAAGGCGGGACGCGGCTCGCTCGACGGCGGCGGCGACATCCGGCTGGACTTGGGCATAGCCGAGATTGCGGCTGTAGCCGATTTTCAGTCCCTTGATGTCCGCGCCTTTTATGGCCTCGCGCCAGTCCGGAACCGGGGTAGGGCAGTAGCCATACATGGCATCCGTGGTCGGGCCGGTAGTGGCATTGAGGAACAGTGCGGCGTCTTCGACAGTGCGTGTCAGCGGGCCGCGATGGGCGAGTTCGAACAGGGCTGTCGGCGTGTCGGACGGTATCCAGCCATAAGTCGGCTTGATGCCGAAGACGCCGCAGAAGGATGCGGGGATGCGGATCGATCCGGCACCGTCGGAGCCCTCATGTAGCACGCCCATATTGAGCGCGGCAGCCACTGCCGCCCCGCCTGAGGACCCTCCAGAGGCGCGATCGGTGCGCCATGGATTGAGCGTGTTGCCGAATGCCGGGCCGTGGGTGACGCCCTTCCAGCCAAATTCCGGCGAGGTGGTGGTGCCGAGAATGGTAATGCCGGCGCCGCGCAGGCGCTTCATGATCAGGAATTCCTTGTCGGACGGTTCCTTCGAGCCGAGCGCCGAGCCGCGCCGCCATGGAATGCCCTTGACGGGTGTCAGCTCCTTGATGGTCGTCGGGGCGCCATCGATGGGGCTGAGCGGCTCGCTCTTTTGCCAGCGGGCCTCCGATTCCCTTGCTGCCGCCAGAGCCATCTCCGGCACGACATAGGCAAAGGCGTTGACCGAGGGATTGAAGCGCTCGATGCGTTCGAGCGAGGCCTTGGCCGCTTCCACCGGGGAAGCCCGTCCGGATGCGAATAGCGCTGACAGCTCCGCTGCGCTCATCTCGCCGAGATCTGTTTTGACCGATGTATCCATGACTATCAAATCCCCATCAGGCTCTTGTTTTTTCGACCGTGTCGAGCGCGCGGCTGACCGCGTCGAACATATCGTCGATCTGCTCGGCGGTGATGATCAGCGGCGGGCAGAAGCAAAGCGCCTCGCCGATATTGCGCGAGATCACACCCTCTTCCTCAAGAGCCGCCGAAACGGCCGCCGCCGCATCGCCGGGCTTGGCATCGTTCCACGGCTTGATTTCCAGCGCGCCGATCAGCCCGACGCCGCGCGACGAATGCGCCAATGAGTGTTTGGCGAGCTCCGCAAGGCGGCCTAGGAATTTCTCCTCGAGACGCGCGGCATTGCCGACGAGATCGCGCTCCTGAATGATCTTCAGGTTCTCAAGACCGACCGCTGTCGCAACCGGATGCCCCGAAGCCGTGAAACCATGGCCGAACACGCCGATGCGCTCGGATTCGTCGGCGATCGGCTGATAAAAGGCGTCGTTCATGATGATCGCTGAAAGCGGCATGTAGGAGGACGAGATCTGTTTCGAGACGATCAGCACGTCCGGCTTGATATCGTAGGTCTCGCAGGCAAACATCTTGCCGGTGCGGCCGAAACCGCAGATCACTTCGTCGGCGACCAGCAGGATATCGTATTTCTTCAGGATCGCCTGCACGCCTTCCCAATAGCCGGCCGGGGGAACCAGAACACCACCGGCGCCCATGACAGGCTCGCCCCAGAAGGCGGCGATGGTCTCAGGCCCCTCCTTAAGGATCAGCTCTTCCAGATCGTTCAGGATGCGCGCCGTGAAATCGGCTTCGCTCTCGCCGTCCTTTCCGAAATGCACATAGGAGGGGCAGGACGTGTGGATCATCCGGTCGAGCGGCAGGTCGAAGCTTTCGTGGTTGCGCGGCAGGCCGGTGATCGAGGCGGCGGCGATCGTGACGCCATGATAGCCCTTGATGCGGCCGATGATCTTCTTCTTGTCCTTGTTGCCGAGCGCATTGGAGCGATACCAGACCATTTTGCAGGCGAGATCGTTGGCCTCGGAGCCGGAGGAGGTGAAGTGAACCTTCGACATCGGTACAGGCGCGATCTTGATGAGCAGTTCGGCAAGATCGATGGAGGGGCCATGCGTCTTGTAGGAGAAGGTGTGGTAATAGGGCAGCTTCTCCATCTGGGCCTTGGCGACCTCCGCCAGGCGCTTCTCACCGAAGCCGAGCGCCACCGACCATAGGCCGGCCATACCCTCGATGTAGCGCTTGCCGTTGTTGTCGGTGACATAGATGCCGTCGCCGGATTCGATCACCAGGCCGCCGGTCTTTTCATATTTGCGCAGGTTGACGTTGGGATGCATCTGATAGGCGATGTCCCGGCCTTCGATGGAATTGGACACGATACGCATGTGCAGTGGCTCCTTGGACGCTTCAGCCGTCTGTTCAAATTCAAGCACGTTTTGACATCATCTGCGATTCCCGGTCCCGGCCGGGGATCGCCTCAATCAGGCTCTGTGTGTAGGCGTGTTTCGGCGTGGTGAAGATGTCCGCGCCGGTGCCAAGTTCGACCACCTCACCCTTCTGCATCACCATGACACGATCACAGATCTGCGCGGCGACGCGCAAGTCGTGGGTGATGAAGACGAGCGACAGGTCGAGCTCCTTCTTGAGCTTGCCCAGCAGCTCCAGCACCTGCGCCTGGATGGAGACGTCGAGCGCTGACACCGCCTCATCGGCGACGATGATTTCCGGCTCGAGCGCTAAGGCCCGAGCGATGCCGATACGCTGGCGCTGGCCGCCGGAGAACTCATGCGGAAACCGGTTCGCGCCCCTCGGATCAAGACCAACCAGCTCCATCAGTTCGGCGGCGCGCGTCAGCGCCTTTTTCTCGTTTTCACCATAGGCGATCGGACCATCGGCAATGATGCGCCCGACCTTTTCGCGCGGGTTGAGCGACGAGAAGGGATCCTGGAAGATCATCTGCATGCGCCGGCGCATGCCGCGAAGTTCCGCGCCTTTCAGATGCGCCATGTCCTTGCCGCCGAGCAGAACGCGGCCGCTATCCGGGTCCTGAAGGCGAACGAGACAGCGTCCGACCGATGATTTGCCGGAGCCGCTTTCGCCGACAATGCCGAGCGTCTCGCCGCGTCCCAATGTGAAGGTCACGCCCTTGACCGCATCGACGGATTTCGGCTTCGAAAACAGCCCGCCACCCATGCGGTAGGTCTTGGTGAGATTCTCGACCGACAGCAGCGTCTCGCGTTGCGGCTGCGAGACGCTGCCGCCGCTCGGCTTCGGGATCGCAGCGATCAGTTTTCTCGTATAGGGATGCCGTGGCGAATAGAGCACATCCTCAGCCGGGCCTTGCTCGACGATGCGGCCGAGTTGCATGACGGTGACATAGTCGGCGATCTCCGCCACCACGCCGAAGTCATGGGTGATGAACATCACCGCCATGTTGCGCTCAGTCTGCAGGCGGCGGATCAGTTGCAGTATCTGCGCCTGGGTGGTGACGTCGAGGGCGGTCGTGGGTTCGTCGGCGATCAGCACCTGCGGCTCCAGCGCCAGCGCCATGGCGATCATGACGCGTTGCCGCTGGCCGCCAGAAAGCTGGAATGGGTAGGAGCCGGCGGCACGTATCGGGTCCGGCAGGCCGACCTCGGTGAGCAGATCGAGCGCTTTCGCCTTGCGCTCCCTAGGGGTTAGCAGGCCATGCGCCTCAAACACTTCCTCGATTTGCGCCGACACTTTCATCAGCGGATTCAGCGCCGACATCGGCTCCTGGAAGATCATCGCCACGCGGCGGCCGCGGATGCCGTAAAGCTGTTCGGGCGCCAGCTGCAACAGATCAACGCCTTCGAGCAGAATGCGTCCCTGAGCGGCGCGAACCGTTTCGGGCAGAAGCCCCATCAGCGCATTGGCCGACATCGACTTGCCCGAACCGCTTTCGCCGACGACGCACAGCATTTCCCCCGGATGCAGCCGGAAACTGACGCGATCCACCGCGTAAGGCCGATCCGCGCCTTCCGGCAGCGCAATGCTCAGCCGGTCGATATGCACCACCGGTTCGCCACGCTCGATACGGTCCGGATGGATGTCGGCGTCGAACGATATCTCTTCGGTCATCATGTTCCCTCACTTTCCACGGCGCGCGAGGCGCGGATTGAGGGCATCGTTCAGCCCCTCGCCAACAAGGTTGAGGGCGAGCACGGTGAGCAGGATAGCAAGGCCCGGAAAGAAGCTGACCCACCAGGCCTGCCGGATCACGGTGCGGCCCGCACCGATAATATAGCCCCAGGACATGACGTTGCGGTCACCAAGCCCGAGGAAGGAGAGCGAGCTCTCGATGAGGATGGCGGCCGCCACCATCATCGAGGCAAGCACGATGATCGGAGATAATGTGTTGGGCAGGATTTGCCGCCAGATGATGGTCGCGTGCGTCTGTCCGGACAGTACCGCCGCCTCGACGAATTCCCGTGAGCGCAGCGACATCACCTCGCCACGCAGCAGCCGGGCGACCGGTGGCCATGACACCACGGCGATCGCCACCACGATCGATGCGATGGACGGCTGGAAGATGGCGACCAGTACGACGGCGAGCGCGAAGCTCGGCACGCTCTGGAAGAATTCGGTGAAGCGCATCAGACAATCGTCCACCCAACCGCCGAAATAGCCGGCGATCGCGCCGATCGGTATGCCGATTACCAGCGACACCACCGTCGAGACGAAGCCGACGAGCAGCGAGACCTGCGCGCCGTGGGCGAGGCCGGAGGCGAGATCGCGGCCCATTGGATCGGTTCCCAACGGGAACCGATCCATGGTGAAGGGCGCCAGGAACGGCCGTTGCACCATGGCCCAGGGCGATTTTGGGTAGAGAAATGGAGCGACAATTGAAAGGGCGATAACAGCAAACAGAATAAGGAGACCAATGACGGCGCCCTTGTTGCGGGAGAAGCGTTTCCAGAAATCCTTCATGACGTCACCCGGATACGCGGATCCACGATGCGATAGAGCACATCGGTAATCAGATTGAAGAGAAGCACCATGGCGGCGGAGACGATGAAGACGCCGAGGAGCAGGTTATAGTCGCGCTGCGATAGCGCATCGAACATCAGCCGACCGATGCCCGGCCAGGCGAAGACCGTTTCGATCAACACCGCGCCGCCCACAAGTTGCCCGGCCTGGAGGCCGGCCAGTGTCACGACCGGGAGGATGGCGTTGCGCAGGACATGGCGGCGCTGGATGACGGCGGGGCGCAGTCCCTTGGCCTTGGCGGTCTTGACGAAATCCATGCGGCTCACTTCCAGCATCGAGGCGCGCGTCATCCGTGCATAGACGGCCATAAAAAACAGCCCGAGCGTCAAGGCAGGCAAGATGAGGTGATAAAGAATATCGAAGGAGCGAGTAAGACCTGTGTAATCGGCGCCGACTGTCTCGTAACCGAAGCCCGGCAGCCAGCCGAGCTGCACGGAAAACAAAAGCACCGCCATCAGCGCCAACCAAAAGAGCGGCGTCGCATAGAAGATAAGTGCCACCAGCGAGATGATCGTATCCGACCAGCGCCCCTGTCGAGCCGAGGCGACAGCTCCGGCGAGGATGCCGAGGCCGAGCGAAATGACGAAGGCGGTAAGCGAGAGAAGAAGCGTCGCCGGAAGGCGGTCCGCGATCAGCTGGATGACCGGGAGCTGCTGGCGGTAGGAATAGCCAAGATCGAGCCGTATGACGGATGAGACATAGATCCAGAGCTGTACATAGAGCGGCTGGTCAAGTCCGAAACGCTCCCGCAATTGTTGCAGGAAGGTGGCGTCGGTATCGCCGGCCTCTCCCGCCATGACCGCCGCGGGATCGCCAGGAGCGGCATGAATGAGGAGGAAGTTCAGAATTGTTATGCAGATCAGGATGACAGCAGCCTTTAGCAATCGTCCTGTCACGAAGCGCACCATAACAGCCCCCTGGTTAGGGTTTCCATGCGTTGCGGGAGAGCTGCGCGAGACATATCTCGCGCAGCAGTTCACTGCTCGATGTAGGTGTCACGAAGGGAATCGTTCAAACCCATGCCGGTGGTGATCAGATCCTTGAATTTGCAGTTGTAGATCGTCGGAAAGCTGAGTTCGAGAAGCCAGGCCACGGGCACGTCTTCCTGCAGTTTCGCCTGCACCTGATCGTAGAGGACCTTTCGCTTCTCCGCCGGGAACGCAAAGGCCGCTTGCTCGAGAAGCTTGTCCACATCCGCGTTGCTGTAGCCTTCGACATTGTTCCAGGGGGAACCCTTGGCGATCTGCGCCGACTTGTAATTGCGCTCGACGCCAACCGCCGGGTCGCCATTCTGGTAAAGGTAGGTAAATGCCAGGTCGTAATCCCAGTTGCTGACCTTCTGGTTCCAACCCGCCACGTCCGTGGCCTCGATTTCGACCGGGATGCCGACATCCGCAAGGTTCTGCTTCACGGCCTCGGCCCAACGCTGCCAGGTTTCGCCATATGGCAAGGGGAGAAGCCGAAGCGGTTTGCCGGTGTAGCCGATCTCTTTCAGCAGTGCCTTGGACTTGTCGGGATCATAGGGGTATTCCGGGCCACCTTGCGCATAGAAGGGCAATCCGGACGAAAAGGGACCGGTCGCAACCTTGCCCATTCCATTCCACAGGGCATCGCGCGCGAACCCCCGGTCGAGCGCATACATGATCGCTTGACGGAATTTCGGATTGTCCATGGGGGCGGTGCGGTTGTTCAGCCACAACCACGAAAGAGGTGAGTAAAACTCCCAGCCTTTCTGTGTCACGCAGGTATTGGGAAGGGCGGACACCCTGGGGACGTCGAAATTCTCCACCGATCCGCCGGGCAGGACATCGACCTTTCCTGTCTCGTAGGCAACCGATCTGGACGCAGCGTCCGGGATGATGTGGTAGTAGACTTCGTCAAGATAGGGCTTGCCCTTGATGTAATAGTCCTTGTTCTTCTCCAGCTTGATGTAGCTGCCTTTTTTCCATTCAACGAATTTGAACGGCCCGGTCCCGATCGGCTTTTCGTTGGCCGGATTGGTCATGTAGTCCGTGCCCGCATAGATATGTTTTGGAATGATGGGCATTGCGCCGTAATCCATGGCGCGGATGAACGGCTCGAAGGGCTGCTTGAGCTTGAAGACGACCGTCTTGTCATCCGGCGCAGTTACGCTTTCCACGCGGGCCATCGTATTTCGATGCTTCGCAAGCGTTTTGGGCAGGAAGTCCTTCACAGAAAACAGCACGTCCGCTGATGTCATCGGCTGCCCGTCATGGAATTTCACATTGTCCTGCAGGTGGAAGGTGTAGGTCAGTCCGTCGGATGAGATTTCCCAAGATTTCGCCAATGACGGCATTGGCCGCAGTTTGTCGTCGTAGCGCAGCAGACTTTCATAGATTTCACCGCCGACAAGTCCGCTTGGACCGTTCGAGACGATGCCGATCATCAGCCCCGGCGGCTCCGGCTGAACGATGAGATTGATCTTGCCGCCCTCGACCGGCGCGGCGTGAGCCGCGCTTGCGGTGAGGATCAGGGCTAGGGACATGGAAAGCAGGCGTCGCATGAAGTTCCCCTTATGGATTTTCGTTTGGCTTGCGGACGTTACTTTGCATTGCGGCATCGCTCCGAAAGCCGGGCTGCGGCTGTCAGAAGGGGCGGTGCATATTCAACGGATCGGAGCTTTTTGCGTGTCGGCCGAGGCGAACGACGCTCCGATGGTCAACCGATATACTGGTATATGTTTGCATCAATGGTCGCATTAAGAGCCTCCCAAGCCCGACCTGTCAAGCGGCTCCCTTGGAAAATTCGCATAAGTTTTGAGCGCGCTCTTGGAGTGCGTATTAATTGTTCATATTGGACGCGGGCAGGCTGGGAGTTGCCTGTATTGCCGAAAAAAGCACCGGTCTCGGGGCTGGTGCTGAAACAAACATCCGAGATGAGCGCGAGGGAACGGCGAAAGTAGATTAAAGGTCTACGGCTGCGATTGGTGTGTGCTGCCGAGAGAGCCGCTGTCACGGGAAAGGCAACGAGCCTTTGGGTGGGCGTTCAGCCCACCCAGTTCATGACCCAATAGACCAGCGCGGAAATCGCAGCGGCGGCGGGCAGTGTCACCACCCATGCGATGACGATGTTGCCGGCGAGCCCCCAGCGCACCGCGGAAAGCCGCCGGGAAGCGCCGACGCCGATAATGGCGCCAGTGATCGTGTGGGTCGTCGAGACCGGAATGCCGAGCCATGTCGCCGCAAACAATGTGATCGCGCCGCCGGTCTCCGCGCAGAAGCCCTGCATCGGATTGAGTTTGGTGATCTTCGAGCCCATCGTATGCACGATCCGCCAGCCGCCGAACAAGGTTCCGAGCGCCATGGCCGACTGGCAGGACAGCACCACCCAGAGAGGCACATGGAATTCCCCGCCGCCATAGCCCTGGGAATAGAGCAGCACGGCGATGATCCCCATCGTCTTCTGGGCATCGTTGCCGCCATGGCCGAGCGAATAGAGCGACGCCGAGATGAATTGCAGCACACGGAATGTGCTGTCGACGGCAAACGGTGTCTGCCGGACGAAGATCCAGGTCACGCACAAGACGAGGAGAAGCGCGAGGAGGAAGCCTATCAGCGGAGAGAGCACGATGGCGCCGGCCGTCTTCAGCAGGCCCGACCACACGATCGCGCTTGTGCCGACCTTTGCTAGGCCCGCCCCGACCAGCCCGCCGACCAGCGCGTGCGACGAGCTCGACGGGATGCCGAATATCCAGGTGACGATATTCCAGACAATGGCGCCCATCAGCGCGGCGAAGATGACCTGCGGTGTCACGATGCCCGGATCGATGATGCCGGTGCCGAGGGTCTCGGCCACGTGCAGGCCGAAGAACAGGAAGGCGATGAAATTGAAGAAGGCCGCCCACATCACGGCATATTGCGGCCGCAGGACACGGGTGGAGACGATGGTGGCGATCGAATTGGCCGCATCGTGCAGCCCGTTGAGAAAATCGAAGAACAGCGCGACGGCAATCAGGCCCGCCAGCAGCGGAAGGGCGAGGGTGGCCTCCATCAGACGTTCTCGATCACGATGCCGCTGATCTCGTTGGCGACATCCTCGAAGCGGTCGACCACCTTCTCAAGTTCGCCATAGATCTCGCTGCCGATGATATAGGCCATGGGGTTCGACCCGCCATAACGGCGGAAGAGATCCTTAAGCCCCTGCTCATGCAGCTCGTCGGAACGGCCCTCGACTTTCACCACCTCTTCGGTGAGCACGCTGAGGCGGGCCGAGTTGGCGCTCATGCGATCGAGCAGCGGGATTGCCTCGGCGACCAGCTTGGCGGCCTGGACGATAGCTGCGCCCATTTCCTGCATTCTGGGATCGAAACTGGTCTGTTCGAACAACCGGATGGTCTTGACCGTCTTGTGCATCATGTCGATGGCGTCATCCATCGACATGATCAGGTCCTTGATATCACCCCGATCGAAGGGCGTAATGAAGCTGCGCCGCACGGCGAGCAGCACTTCGCGGGCAATCTCATCGGCCTCGTTCTCAAGCGCGACGATACGCTGGCAATGCTGCTCCGTATCGTTGCCGGCCAGCAATTCGTTCAAAGCTTCGGCCGCGCCGACGATGGTGCGGGAATGCCGCTCGAAGAGATCAAAAAAGCGATCTTCTCGCGGCATCAATTTACGAAACCAGTTCACTTTCGGCGCTCCAAACATGCGTTGTCATAAATCCGTCATAAATGACGGAGCGTGACATGAAAAGCCGATACGCCTGCGAAACGACGCTCCCCAGCAGCGTCATCCCAAGGTTTGAACCGTTTACGCGTGTTCTATCCTGTTTCCCTCGCCGTCGAAGAAATGCAGGGCGTTGGCGGAAGCGGCAACCACAAGCTCGGCATCGATCGCGATCTGGGACCGCCCGGAAACGCGAAAGACGATGTCCTGATCGTCTTGAAGGACGCCATAGACATAGCTTTCAGCGCCGACCAGTTCGACCGCCAGGACACGCACCCTCGCGCTTAAGGCGGCGGCGTTTCCGGCTTCGGCAAGATGAAGGTCTTCGGGCCGGATGCCGATGGTCGCGTCGCTGCTGACGGGGCCGGCGCTCGCCGAAAGCGCAAGGCCGCTTTTCTCGGTAATCTTCAGCAGGTTCATCGACGGCGAGCCGATGAAGGTCGCAACGAAGGTCGTGGCCGGACGCTCATAGAGTTCGATGGGCGTGCCGACCTGCTCGATGCGGCCACCATTCAGTACCACCAGCCGGTCAGCCAGCGTCATCGCCTCCATCTGGTCATGCGTGACATAGACGCTGGTGGTTGCGAGCGATCGCTGCAGCCGCTTGATTTCGACGCGCATCTGCACGCGCAGCTTGGCGTCGAGATTGGAGAGCGGCTCGTCGAACAGGAAGGCTGCCGGCTCGCGCACGATGGCGCGGCCCATCGCAACGCGCTGGCGCTGCCCGCCGGACAATTGGCGCGGTTTGCGCTCCAGGAATTGCTCGATCTCCAGCGAGCGGGCGGTCTTGGCAATCCGCCGCTCGATCTCGTCCTTCGGCATGTTGCGGTTCTTCAGCCCATAGGCGAGGTTCTGGCGCACCGTCATATGCGGATAGAGCGCGTAGTTCTGGAAGACCATGGCGATATCGCGGTCCGACGGTTCCAGCTCGTTGACCACGCGATCATTGATCGACACCGTGCCCGATGTGATGCTTTCCAGGCCGGCAATCATGCGGAGCAGCGTGGACTTGCCGCAGCCGGAAGGCCCAACCAGCACGACGAGTTCGCCGTCGGCAATATCGAGCGACACGCCCTTGATGACGTCTATGCCGCCGCCATAGGTTTTGCGGACATCCTTGAGGGTGATCCCAGCCATTATTTCTCCGTCTCCACAAGACCTTTGACGAACCAGCGCTGCATCAGCACCACGACGACGATGGGCGGAATGATCGCCAGGATCGCCGTCACCATCACGAAATTCCACGGCGTCGCCGCATCGGCGAAATCCACCATTTTTCTTAGCCCGATGATGATCGTCGACATCTTCGCGTCGTTGGTGACGAGCAGCGGCCACAGATACTGCGTCCAGCCATAGATGAAGAGGATCACGAACAGGGCGGCGATATTGGTCTTCGACAGCGGCAGCAGGATATCGCGCATGAAGCGGAAGGGCCCGGCATTGTCGATGCGCGCCGCCTCCAGCAACTCGCCCGGCACAGTCAGGAAGAATTGCCGGAACAGGAAGGTGGCCGTTGCCGATGCCATCAGCGGCAGGGTCAGGCCGGCATAGGTGTCGATCATGCCGAGATCGACGATGACCTTGTAGGTCGGCAGGATGCGGACCTCGACCGGCAACATCAGCGTCACGAAGATCATCCAGAAGAAGACCATGCGCAGCGGAAAGCGAAAGAAGACGATCGCAAATGCCGACAGGAAGGAGATCGCGATCTTGCCGACGGCGATGACGACCGCCACGACAAACGTGTTCCAGAGCATACGCGGCAGGCTGACACCGACCACGCGCTCGACGCCGCCGGAGAGCGCTTCCCCATAGTTCTCGACAAAATGACCACCGGGCAGCAGCGAGATGGGCGGTCGCAGAATTTCGGCTGACGTCATCGTCGAGGCGACGAAGGTGTAATAGATCGGGAAGGCGACGATGATGATGCCGAGGATCAGCATCAGATGGCCGATGAGATTGGCGACCGGACGTTTTTCGATCATCGGCTTACCTCACGCATAATGCACGCGCTTCTCGACGAAGCGGAATTGGAAGGCCGTGAGCGCGATGACGATCACCATGAGGATGACGGACTGGGCCGCCGAGGAGCCGAGGTTGAGATTGACGAAGCCGTCATTGTAGACCTTGTAGACGAGGGTCTCGGTCGCCTTGGCCGGTCCGCCGCCGGTAACGGCATGGATGATGCCGAAGGTGTCGAAGAAGGCGTAGACGGTGTTGACCACCAGCAGGAAGAAGGTCGTCGGCGCCAGCAGCGGAAAGACGATCGTCCAGAAGCGCCGGCTGCCGCGCGCGCCATCGATGGAGGCGGCCTCAAGCAGCGATTTGGGGATTGCCTGCAGGCCGGCAACGAAGAACAGGAAATTGTAGCTGATCTGCTTCCACGCGGCGGCAACGATCACCAGCACCATAGCCTGATCGCCGTTCAATAGCGGATCCCAGGCAAAGCCGTTGCGGCGGAGAATATAGGCGAGGGTGCCCATCGCCGGATTGAACATGAAAAGCCAGAGCATGCCGGCGACGGCGGGTGCGACCGCATAGGGCCAGATCAGCAGCGTGCGATAAAGCGTCTGGCCGCGCACCACCTTGTCGGCGGCGGTCGCAAGCGCCAGCGCAACGATCATCGACAGCAATGCGGTCGCGACGCTGAAGACCACCGTCACCTGCAAGGAGTGTAGATAGGTCTCGTCGGACAGCACGGCGCGGAAATTGGCGAGCCCCACGAAGCCGCTCTTCAGCCCGAAGGGATCCTCGCGCTGCATCGACTGATAAAGCGCCTGGCTCGCCGGCCAGAAAAAGAAGACCACCGTCAGGATGATCTGCGGAGCGACGAGAAGATAGGGAAGGATCTTGTTGGGAAAGACGACGCGCTGCACGGCGATCTCCTAGCACAGGGAAATTGCCCGCAGCCTCAGTGGCTGCGGGCTGGACCGCATCAATGCGTCAATTGCCGATGGCCTGCTGGATGGCGGCGTTGCCGCGCTGGACGGCCTTGTCGAGCGCGGTCTTTGCGTCTTCCTTACCGGCCAGCATCGCCTCGAACTCCTCGTTCATGATGTCGCGCACCTGCGGCAGGTTGACGAGGCGCACGCCCTTGGAGTTGGCGGTCGGTGCTTTGCCGAGCATCTGCAGGATCGGCGTTTCGCGACCGGGGTTCTTCTCGTAGAAGCCGGACTTCTTCGTTTCCTCATAGGCCGCCATCGTCACCGGCAGGTAGCCGGAGACCTGATGCAGCCGTGACTGGATCTTGGTCTGAGAGAGGAAGTGGAAGAATTCGGCGATGCCCTTGTATTCGGTATCGCTCTTGCCCCCGAAGACCCAAAGGCTGGCGCCGCCGGGAATTGTATTCTGCGGCCGGCCTTCGCCGTCGTAATAAGGGAGCTGTCCGATGCCGTAATTCATGCCGCTCTTGACGATGTCGCCGAGACCGCCGGAAGATTCCGTCAGGATGCCGCATTCTCCGGAGGTGAAGAGCTGCTTGGCTTCCGAGGTGCGACCGCCGTAGCGGAATGTGCCGTCCTTGGCGAGATCGGTGATTGCCTGGAAATGCTTCTCGAAGAGCGGTGTGTTGAATTCGAGTTTGACGTCGGTGCCGCCAAGGCCGTTTTCATTGCTGCCATAGGCGACATTGTTCCAGGCGGCAAAGTTCTCGGTCTGGATCCAGGTGAGCCAGGTGGAGGTGAAGCCGCAGGCCGATGCACCGCTCGACTTGATCTTCTTGGCGGCGTCGAACACCTCCGGCCAGGTCTTCGGCGGGCTTTCGGGGTCAAGCCCGGCCTTCTTGAAGGTGTCCTTGTTATAATAAAGGATCGGTGAGGAGGAATTATAGGGGAACGACAGCATCGTCCCGTCGGGCCTGGAATAATAGGAGACGATACCAGGCAAATACAGCGACTTGTCGAAGGTATAGCCGCCCTTCTTCAACACATCTGCTGCCGGCATGATCGCGCCTTCGGCCCCCATCATCACGCCGCTGCCGGCATCGAAGACCTGGAGGATTGCCGGAGCCTGCTTGGCTCGGAACGCGGCGATGCCGGCATTCAGCGCTTCCGGATAGGTGCCCTTGAAGACCGGGACGATCTTGTAGTCCTTCTGGCTCTCGTTGAATTCCTTGGCCAGTTGTTCGACGACCTCGTTATTGGCGCCCGACATGGCGTGCCACCATTGCAGCTCGGTCAGTGCAAATGCGTTCGATGTCACGGAAAACGAGGCGGCGATCGCCGCAGCTGAAGCGCAGATAAAACGTATGGACATGTTTCCTCCCAAGTTTCCCAACAGGCGCAGACCGCACCCAGCCCTATTTCCGGCGAGGATCCTCCTCGATCCCCATACCGGACATTCCGTTCGAAAGCCGCTGTTTGCAACGGATTCCTCGCGGCAAGAACGATTGCCCCTTCGTCATTTCTTCGCTCTTTTTGGAAAGAGGCAATGACGACTGAATCATCCGAAGCATCTATTTATGCTGAGAAATGAGAATATACGACAGTTTTGTGACAGTGCGGCTTGTAAAGATTCCGCCTGTGGGAATCTCACTCGCCGTTGCGCAAGTTTCCTTCGGTTGAACCTTGGAGGCGGTGCCGGCCTGCTTCCTGGTTTCCATCGGTCAGCGGTCGACGCCAAAGCTCCGCGAGAATGACACCGCTCATGGTTAGGGCTCCGCCGAGGATGAGGCTGGCCGTGAGTTGCTCGGATAGCAGCGGGATCGCCAGGATGGCGGTCACGACGGGTACGAAGTTGAAGAACAGCGATGCCCGCGCCGGGCCGATGTGATCGATCCCGTGCATCCAGAGCAAGGGTGCCGCAATGGAAGCTGCGGCGCCGGCATAGGCGATCAGCGGCAGGCTGGCCGCGCTGATGCCTAGCCTGGGGGATAGGAGATAGATCGGCAGCAGCGAGATGGCGGCGGCACATGCCTGAAGATAAAGCGATTGCAGCAAGGGCAGGCCGTTCGGCCAGCGCTTGAGAAGCACGGTGTAGAGGGCATAACAGACCGTTGCCGCCAGCATGATCGCGTCGCCGATATTGGGGCCTTGGGTGAGGAGGGTCTCGATCTGCCCATGCGAGGCGACGACCGCAACGCCCAGGAGTGAGACGATTCCGCCGGCAAGTGCGCCGTAGGTCATCCGGTGGCCGAGCAGGCCAATGGCGAGAACGAGAGACAACAGAGGCATCAGCGACTGGATGATGCCGAGATGCATGGCCGATGTGTATCGGGCGGCAATGTAGGAGAGATAGGGCAGTGCCGCGCCGCCGAGAAAGCCCATGATCAGCAGGCGCCAGCCATGGGTGGTGAGCACCGCGCGGTTCATCCAGACCTGCCGGGCGACAAACGGTGTCAGGATCAGAATTGCCACAACCCACCTGTAGAAAGCGATTTCCGCCGGCGAGATAACACCGGCCGATGCCTTGGTGACGATGGCGTTGCCGCCCCAGATCAGCGCCGTGATGAGGAGAAGGATGTAGCTCATCCGCCTTGTCCATTTGGTTCAAGGCCAGCGTAGATCGCGTCGCCTTCTCAGTATATACTTCGATTACGACAAAGGATAATGCGAGACTGACAGATGCCGACCATCGCCGTGCCGCCGCCTTTGGAAGATCTGCCTTCGGATGTCTATTTCCGAGCGGAGGATTTTGGTCCCGACACCTATATGGCGCCGCACGCGCATGTTTTCGGTCAGTTGAGCTTCGTTTCCTACGGCTCGATGAATATCGATGTGGAGGGCAAGCGCTTTCTGTCGCCGCCGCACTATGCCGTCTGGATCCCACCGCGCTGGAAACACAGCGCCTATAATGAGACGGCGACGGCCTATCGCTCGGTTTATATTTCTACCCCTTGTTCCAAGCGTTTTTCCGATCGGCCCTGCGCGCTGGAACTGAGCCCGATCTTGCGAGCGATACTCGTTGATTTTGCCGAGCGTGATATCCATGTGCCGGAGACCGGTCGCGATCGGCGGCTGGCCGAGGTCTTGCTCGATCAAATCGAGATCGCGCCACCGCACGACGCCTATCTGCCGCATGCCGCTTCGGCTGAAATCCAGTCGATCCTGGATGCGCTCCAGGCCGATCCGGCAAGCGACCTGCCGCTCGCGGCCTGGGCGGGGCGGTTCCATATGACGGTACGCACGCTGGAGCGGCGTTGCCAGCGCGAACTCGGCATCTCGCTGGGCGAATGGCGGCAGCGGATGCGCTTCCTGCGCGCTGTCGAGTGGCTCGACATGGGCCGCACCATACAGGCAATCGCCTTCGACCTTGGCTACAGTACGCCCTCGGCCTTCATCGCCATGTTTAAACGCCTGTCCGGCAAGACTCCGGAGCAATACCGGTTTGGTCGATAGGCAAAGTTTTCCTTATGCTTCGCATAATCGCCAAAAGCTTCATTCATGATCTGCCGTTCTCCATGATGCGGCATCGTTAAGACAACGGCTTGTTGAGAAGAGATTGAGCAATGAAAAGCGAGCAGACCTTGGAAGATCGAGACATACCCATTGAGCGGGATCGGCCCGTCATTCGCGATGCCAGCGATGGGGATATGGAGGCCATACGCGACATCTATACGCATCATGTTCTCTATGGGCTGGCGACGTTCGAGGAGGTGCCGCCGTCGGTTGACGAGCTTCGGTCGCGCCGGGCATCCGTGTTCGCCATGGGGCTGCCCTACCTCGTTGCCGAATTGAATGGCGAGATCGTCGGTTACAGCTACGCGACCGCCTATCGACCTCGCCCCGCCTATCGTTTCTCGATCGAGGATTCGGTCTATGTCGCGGATGGTCTCGGCGGCCGGGGTGTCGGCAGCGCGCTTCTCCGGGAGCTCATTGCCCGCTGCGAGAAGGGACCATGGCGGCAGATGCTGGCCGTCATCGGCAATAGCGGCAATGCCGGCTCGATCGCGCTGCATCGCCGCATGGGGTTCCAGCCCATCGGGACGTTCAAATCCGCCGGCTTCAAGCTCGGGCGGTGGGTCGATACGGTGCTGATGCAGCGGGCCTTGGGTGAGGGCGATGAAACGGCGCCGGAGCAAGCCGGACCGGAAGCGGACCGGTGATTTCCGGCAGAACGATCCTGTGCCTTGCGCTGTCGCAGCTCGTCGCCTGGGGCGTCACTTATTATCTGATCGGCGTATTCGACAAGTTGATGGCTGCCGATCTCGGCTGGTCAAGTGAGATCATCCATGGCGGATTTGCGATAGGCCTGTTGGCGATGGGCGTGGTCTCGCCGCTTGCCGGGCGCTCGATCGATCGTCTGGGTGGACGAAAGGTGATGATCGCCGGGGCGGTGCTGACCGCGATCGGATGTTTCGCGCTCGCCATTTGCGAGACGCTGATGGGGTATTACGCTGCCTGGATCTGTCTCGGCATCGCCATGCGGCTCACCCTTTATGATGCGGCATTTGCGGCGCTCGCACGGATCGGCGGCCTCAAGGCCCGGCGCCCCATGTCCCAGATCACCCTGTTGGGCGGCCTTGCCTCCGCCACCTTCTGGCCTGTCGGTCATTTCCTTGCCATCACGTTCGGTTGGCGCGGCGCCGTTGCTGTCTATGGCGGCCTCGCTCTTTTGACAATCCCGCTCTATCTGGCGATCCCCGAAGGGCGGACGGAAGCCTCGTCCGAGACCGCCGCGCATTCTCCGCCGCTCGCAACCGATCCTCGGGAGGTCCTCATCTTCGGCGGGCTCTACGCATTGCTGACCGGCCCTGCCAACTTCCTGAACGCCGGTATGTCTGCTCATATGATCGGTATCCTGACCGGTCTTGGTCTTGCTGCGTCGGCAGCCGTCTGGATCGCCGCCTCGCGCGGCATCGGGCAATCTGTCGCACGCCTCTGCGAGGTACTTTTCGGCCGCGAGATCGATCCGCTCACGCTTACGCTGCTGGCATCCCTGATGCTTCCGGTGGCCTTTGTTGCGGGTCTATTTGCCGGCACTTCGATGGCGGCGGCCATCGTCTTTGCAGCTCTCTACGGCATCGGCAACGGATTGCTGACGATCACACGCGGCACGCTGCCGCTCGTCCTGTTCGATCCCCGCAGCTACGGCTCGGTGGTGGGGAACCTGGTCGCCCCGAGCTTCGTTCTCTCCGCCACGGCGCCGGTGATCTATGCATTCGTCATCGATGAGTTCGGACAAGCCGGTGCGCTCTACATGTCGGCCGGCATTTCGATAGTCGCGCTGATCGCGGCCGCAGTCCTGCACCTACTGGGCAGGCGGCGTCTCGTTCTCCCCATCTAGGCGATTGATCAAATTCCCCCGAAAGCCAGCCGAAAATAGGGTCAGATTTAGCCAGTCAAACTGTCGCTTTCGCCATTCGATAAAAACTGATGGTTGCAGACTACTCTTCCTTAACTAGGTCACTTCACTCGATATTGGGATTTTCATGGCATAACCGTTTCAAAGAAGAGGGCGCTATGAAAGAGTTTCCAGTTTCATCGAAAATTATTAAATCCGTCGCTTTCCACCCCGAGGACGGACGTCTTTATATTCGCTTCAAGAACGGCGAGGAGCGTCTGTTTGCCGGCGTTCCGGAAAAGGCCGCTATCGCCATGGTCAAGGCGGCTTCGCCCGGCCAGCATTATATTGAACATATCCGCACCCGCTTCGAGCGCGTCGCCTAATACCCGATGCTGGCTGGACCTTGCTTCGTGGCAGGTCAAGCCACTGTGACCGGAGGCCGGATGGCGGCCCTCGGTGGATAGATGAGCGGCGTAAGATTGAAACGGTATTTTTCGAACGTCGCGTCAAAAGAACCAGAATGCCTTTAGTCCACTAATTTTATAGACAATATTCTAAGCACGGGATTGCCGATGCGTTGCAAGTTTGCACGCTGGCAGGGCCGGTCAATTTTGATCGTTTCCAATATCGGGGCTTAGAATATGAGACGTACAGTCTTTGGAGTTTCGTTAAGAAGCAGCGTCCGCGCGGTCGTTGCTTTTTCTTTCCTTTCTCTGGCCAGTCCCCATGCCTGGGCGGCGTCCGAGGGCGCCAAGCCCATCGATGGTGGCATCCTCAAGGTTGGCTTGGGGACGGATACAGCCATCATCGATCCGTCGATTACCGGCAGTTCGATTACCGCCGTCATTACCCGCAACATCGTCGACTCGCTGGTCGGCCAGGCCGAGGACAACAGCTTTGCGCCCTGGTTGGCAGAACGCTGGGAAATCAACGGTGACAACACGGTCTATACATTTCATCTGCGGCCGGGCGTGACCTTCAGCGATGGCACGCCGCTCGATGCGGCGGCGGTGAAGTATAATTTCGATCGCATCCTCGATCCGAAGACGACCTCGAGCTACGCAAAGTCGTTGCTCGGTCCGGTCGACAAGATCGAGGCGCCGAACGCAAATACCGTAGTGATCAGCTATCGTCAGTCTTTCGCGCCGCTGCTGCAGGGACTTAGCCTGCCTTATCTGGGGATCCAGTCCCCGACCTATCTGCAAAAGGCGACCAGCACGACCAATACCGTTGTCGGCTCCGGGGCCTTTGTCCTTGATAGTTTCGTGAAGGGCAGCGGCAGCAAGCTGAGCCGGCGCGCCGATTACAATTGGGGACCCGGCTACGCCACCCACAAGGGGCCGGCTCATTTCAATGAGATCGATTTCAAATACCTGCCGGAAGCCTCCGTTCGCCTCGGCGCTCTGGCGAGCGGGCAGGTGGACGCCATCGATGCCGTTCCGCCCGCCAACTTCCGCTCGGTGCAGAGCAATGGCAAATTGCAGGTTGTGACGAAGGAGAACCCGGGCGTTACCAGTGCCTTTCTCCTGAATATCTCGAAGGGTCCTTTCCAGGACGTCAAGGTTCGCCAGGCGTTCCAGAGCGCGGTGAATGTCGCTGCGGCCGTGAAGGCGGCCTACTTCGGCACGTTGAAGCCGGCCGACAATATCCTCGGGCCTTCGACGCTCTATTACGAACCCCGCCTTGGCGGCAAATGGGGCTTCGATCTTGCGAAGGCGAACCGCCTGCTCGATGAAGCCGGCTGGAAAGAGAAGGATGCCGATGGCATCCGCAAGAAGGACGGTCAGCGCCTGGCGCTTCACTACGTCTACGACACCGCCCAGGTCGGTGACTCCGATATTACGCTTGCACAGGCGGCTCAGTATCAGGTGCGCCAGGCCGGCCTTGATCTTCAGCTCGACCCTACCGATGCTGGTGGTCTGATCGCCCGCGCCAATGCCAATGACTACGATCTTGTCTCGCTCAACTATGTGCGTGCCGAACCGGACATTCTGCGCACGGTGTTTCACTCGGCCTATGCGCCGCCGAACGGCGCGAATTACGCCCGCGTCAGCAGTCTTGACGAAAAGCTGAGCAAGGCGATCGGCGCGAGCGATGCGGAGCGCAAGCGGCTCTACGCCGAGATCCAGACGGAGATCATCGATCAGGCCTATGCTGTGCCGCGCTATGTCGCCGCCTACCAGCTTGGCGCCTCCAAGAAGCTTCTCGGCATTAGCTGGGCCACCAACGCCAAACCGAATTTCTATGATGCCTGGCTCAACCCGTAACCTGATCCATGCCGTCGCAAGGCGGCTGGGTGTGATCGTCGCCGTGTTGTGGGGCGCGGCGACGATCGCCTTCATCGCCGTCAAGCTCATTCCCGGCGACCCGGTCTCGATCCTCTCCGGCGGCGAGAATGTCGTCGATGCGGCCGAGCGGGCAGCTTTGGTCCATCAATATGGGCTGGATCAGCCGCTGGTGCTGCAATATGCGCGCTATATCGGCAATGCGCTGCTCGGCAATTTCGGGGAGAGCTATCAGTACCGGCAGCCCGTCATCGACGTCATAACGGAGGCTGCCGGTCCGACGCTGCAACTGGCGGGTAGCGCCATCATCATCGCGCTCAGCCTGGCGATAACCATCGCCCTGGCGACTGCGGGCCGCAGGCGAGGGCTGGCGGTGACGCTTTCCGGTCTTGAGCTGATGTTGCTGAGCACGCCCGTCTATTGGATCGGCATCGTGCTTTTGTCGCTCTTCAGCTTTCAACTGCAATGGTTCCCGGTGACCGGTAATGAAGGATTTGCCTCGCTCGTGCTGCCGGCGATTGCGCTCAGCCTGCCCCTGACCGCGCTTTTGAGCCAGGTCTTGCGCGACGGTCTGGAAGAGGCTTTGTCGCAACCCTTCGCGCTGACGGTACGTGCCCGCGGCGTCGGCGAAACCCTGCTGCGGTTTCGCCACGGTCTGCGCCATGCGGCGCTCGCCGCGTCCACCCTGACCGGTACCTTGTTTGCCAGCACGCTCGGCGGCTCCATCCTCACCGAAACGGTCTTCGGCCGGTCCGGCATTGGCCAGATCACGCTGCAGGCGATCAAGACCCGCGACATGCCGCTGGTGCTGGGGCTGGTGATGCTGTCGGCCTGCGTCTTCGTCATCATCAACCTGCTGGTCGATGCCCTCTATCTGCTGATCGATCCTCGTCTACGGAGAGTGCCACAATGAGCAGCGCGGAATTATTCGATGCGGCGCTACGCCGGCGTCAAGATGGCGGTGCTGGCGCTAATCCTTGGCTGGCGCCCGGCCTGCTCATTCCACTCGCCATTGTGGTGGTTCTCACTGTTGCTATCTGGGAGCCGCAATGGTTCACTGCTTTTGATCCGGAAGCGGTGGATACGGATGCGATACTGATGCCGCCGGATTTGCGGCATTGGTTCGGGACCGACGAACTCGGGCGTGACCTGTTTTCGCGCGTCGTGCACGGAACATCGCTATCGCTTGCGATCGGCATCGGTGCCACATTGATCGCTACCCTCGGCGGCATTCTACTCGGCACGGCAGCAGCGCTTGCACCGAGGGCGGTCAGCCGCATTCTGGTCCGCCTGATCGACATTCTCCTCGCCTTTCCGGAAATACTGCTGGCGTTGCTAGTGATCGCCGTGCTTGGGCGAGGGCCATTGAACACGCTGCTTGCCGTCGGTTTTTCCAATGTCGCCTCCTATGCGCGACTGGTCCGCTCGCAGGTGATGCAGGTGAAGCTTTCGGGCTATGTCGAGCATGCCGTCACGCTCGGCGAACATCCCTGGACGATTGTCACCCGGCATATCGTGCCGAACACCATCCGTCCGCTGCTGATCCTGGCGACGATCGGGGTCGGGAGTTCCGTCCTCTCCGCGTCGGCGCTGAGCTTTCTCGGCCTCGGTGTCGTACCGCCAGCGCCGGAGTGGGGCGCGTTGCTGGCTAACGGCCGCAATTTCCTTGACATCGCCCCCTGGACCAGCCTGCTGCCGGCGACGGTGGTCGCCATCTCCGTGATCTCGATCACCCTTCTCGGCCGCCGGCTGCAAAACCTCTTGTCGAAGGGGGAAGCCCGTTGAACCTGGATCAATCCATCCTGCGGAGCCATTTCGCGGCTGTTCCTTCAAGCCCCGTGCTGTTGGGTGTGAAAGGGCTCAGCGTAACCTTTCCGACGCCGCGCGGGCGGGTGCAGGCGGTAAGGGACGTTTCCTTTCAAATCGCAGCCGGAGAAATCCTCGCGCTCGTCGGCGAGTCCGGGTCGGGGAAATCGGTGACGGCTCGCGCACTCGTCGGGCTTGCCGGATCTCGCGCCGAGGTCTGGGCTGACGCGATGACGCTGGTCGGCCATGATGGGCAAGCGCTTGATCTTTTGAGCCTTTCCGAACGGTCCTGGCGTCAGCTTCGCGGCCGCGAGGTTGGCTTCGTCCTGCAGGACGCCTTGGTCTCCCTTGATCCCTTGCGCACGGTCGGCCGCGAGGTTGCTGAACCGATCCTGGCGCATCGTTTGCTGCCCCGATCGCAAGTGGCAGAGCGTGTCGAGGAACTGCTCGGCCGCGCCGGCATCCCCGAGCCGAAGGTTCGCGCCGCCCAGTATCCGCACGAGCTGTCCGGCGGGTTGCGGCAAAGAGCGCTGATCGCCTCGGCGCTGGCTGCCCAGCCGCGCCTGCTGATCGCCGACGAGCCGACCACGGCGCTGGATGTGACGGTGCAGCGGCAGGTTCTCACGGTTTTCAAGGAACTGGCGCAGGCCGGTCATGCCGTTTTGATTATCACGCATGATCTCGCGGTTGCTGCGCAGCTCGCCGACCGCGTGGTCGTGATGCAGAATAGTCAATTGGTGGAAGCTGGTCCAGCGCGGGAAGTGCTGTCCGCGCCGCTGCACGACTATACGCGCCGCTTGCTGGCGGCCGTGCCAACGGCCGCGACCCGTGGCCGCTGGCTCAGTGCAACCGATGGCGCGCCCATCCGCCGGCAGGTCGTGGAGGCTGAAACACCGCTCTTGGAGATCCGCAATGTCTCGGTGAGCTTCAAGTTGCCCGACGGCCGTCGGCTCGAAGCGGTCCGGCAGGTTTCACTAGATGTGGGCCGGGGCGAGACGCTCGGCATCGTTGGTGAGTCCGGTTCCGGCAAGACGACGCTCGGCAAGGTGGCGCTGGGGTTGCGCCACGCGGCAAGCGGCGACGTGCTCTTCGAAGGCAAGCCGTGGAGCAGGCTTGCCGAAGCAGAGCGGCGCCCGCTGCGCAGTCTCATCCAAACCATCAGTCAGGACCCACTCGGCGCTTTCGACCCACGCTTCACCGTGGAGCGCATCATCGACCAGCCGCTGCGGCTGCGCAGGAAGCTCGACCGGGCGGCGCGTCGGCGGAGAATAGTGGAATTGATCGAACTGGTCGGCCTGTCGCCAGAGCTTCTTGCGCGCCGGCCGAACACCTTGTCTGGCGGCCAGCGGCAGCGCGTCTCCATTGCCCAGGCGCTTGCAGCCGAACCGAAACTGCTGATCTGCGACGAGCCGGTGTCCGCGCTGGATGTCACGACGCAGGCGCAGGTGCTGGACCTGCTGGTGGATCTTCAGGGACGGCTGGGATTGTCGATGGTCTTCATTTCGCATGATCTCGGCGTGGTGCAGCATATGAGCCATCGCATCGCCGTCATGAAGGATGGCGTGGTTGTCGAAACCGGGCCAGTGGAACGGCTCTTCGATCAGCCGCAACATCCCTATACGCGCGACCTGATCGCCTCCGTGCCCATGCTTACGGCCCGGGAGAGGGAATAACGACCAGCATGCCGATGAACCTATTCGCGCATAGCATCGCATTTGATATCATTTCTTTCCTCGGATCCTAATGCTTCTCGAGCACTCCATGCTCGTAAAGCTGATCCATGCTCAAGGAGGCGACGGCGGCAAACGGGGTTTGGTTGCGGACGCCGCCGTCGCCGAGAATGACGATTTCGTCGCAAAATGAAATAGTGCTGCGATGATGGCTGATGACGATAGTCGTGCGGCGGCCGGCTCTCGACTTCAAGGTCTCGACGATGGCCGCTTCCGATAATCCATCCACGGCGTTGGTGGCTTCGTCAAGGATCAGGATGTCGGGATCACGGACAAGCGCCCTCGCCAGCGCTATTCGTTGCCGTTGGCCCGCCGACAGGCTTGCCCCCCTGTAGCCGACCACTGTTTCATATCCGTCGGGTAGCTTCTCGATGAATTCGTGTGCCTCGGCAAGCCTAGCTGCGCTCTCCGCCTCTGCGAGCGAAGCATCTTGTCCATAGGTGATATTTTCCAGGATTGTGCCATCCACGAGCTCCAGGTCCTGGCTGGCAAGCGCAATCCTGCCTCGCCACTGGGTAGGGTCGATCCGGCTCAATGGCAATCCGTCGATAAGAATGTCACCCTCGTCGGGCTCGACAAACCGGCAGAGAAGATTGACGATCGTCGTCTTTCCGGCGCCAGACCGGCCGATGATCGCCGTCGAGCAACCCTGGCGGATCTCGAAGCTGGCGGAGCGCAGCACCATGGGCCGGGAGCCGGAGCCGGGATATTTGAAGGTCACCCGGTCGAATTTGATCCGCTGGCGGAGTTCATGCGCAGGTTCCTGTCCCGTCGGTGGCTTCGGCTTGTCGGAGGAATCCAGTAGCCATCGGACCTCCTCCAGAGAGCCGCTCCAGCCCTGCACCTGGCTCCATCCTTGCTGCAAGGCGCGCACATGCGGCTGCAGCCTGTAGAGCAGGACCACGAAAGCAACGATGATCGGAAAGCTTATACCCCAAAGCCATGCGCTCACGACCACCGACAGGAAGAGCACCGAATGCAGCACTTCGGTCAGCGGCGGCAAGACGCCCTGACGGGTCTGGAGGACGAACCCCGCTTTTCGCACGGCATTCGACGCCCCGTCGAATATGACTTTCTCGCGCTCTTCCTGCCCGAATATGCGGATGAGCCGTCCGGCATGAACAAGATGAAGCATTCTGGTGGCAAGTTCGTTGTTGAAGGATGTGACATCACGGCTGGGCAGTTTGAGTCCGGCCGACAGGACCGCATGCGCGATCTGGACAAGGACGAGGCCAATGGCGACGCAGAGCGTCATCTGCCATGACAGGAGCAGCAGAAAGGCCAGAAGAATGATGGCGGCCGATGCGTTCACGATCGCCGCAAGCGCCGTCTGTATTGCATCCGACGCTCGCCAAGATTCATTGGAAATGATGTTCAGTAGCCGCCCCGGGCTTTCTTGCAGGAAGAACGGATATCCAATCTTCAAAAGCTGGTCGGCAAGCGCGCTTCGGATCGCATAGCCGGCTTTGCCGTAGATGAAGTTGGTCAGCACGGTATTGGCGAAGGCCAGGACATTCTTCAGGGTGATCAATGCAAGCACGGCAGCCGCGATGAACAGCAATCTCTGCCGATCATCCAGGCTGGATCCTACCTGCTGGAAGGCGGCGGAGAGGCCGCCCATTCCCGACGGATCTTTCTGGCCGCCTATGATGCCGAGCATGGGAATAATCAGGCCGATGCCTGCGCCCTCCAGCACCGCGCTGCTTAGCCCCAAAATGACCACGACCGGAAGCAGGCGCGTTTGCCGGCCCAATGCGTGGCGCAATAGCTGCAGGCCCGGCAGAAAGAATTTCAGCATAGCGGATATCACCTCAGCGAACGGGCTGCCTGTTTGATCTGGTTTACGTCTGGCTGCTCCCGCCGGACGGTCACAGTGAGACGCACGAATTCGGCGGCGCCCAGCAAATTCATGAATATGATTGGCCAGTGCGATAGAGAGACTTCCGGGTCAAAACGAGATCCACCCAACAGCTCTTGCCAGGCCGACCGAAGGGTCCAGCAGAAATGACGAAGCAACCACGGTGCCTTGAATACGTGTTTCAGGCAAAGCCCTCCGTTTCCAAGGCTGTAGCTCCGGTGAAGACGCTCGATCGCCTCGCGCGTATCTCGCCCATGATAATGGAAAACAGTCATGTCGGGCACATATTCGATCGGGATGCCGAGTTGGAAGGCGCGGACCAGATAATCGGTATCCTCGGCGGATTGCAGGGCGGCGCCGGCGCCGAACCGCTCATCAAAGAGACCGACGCGCATGGCGACTTCGCGGTGCATGGTCATGTTGCAACCCAGTATGAAGCCGCCGGGATGGACGTCCGGGCTGAAAAATGCGCGTTCCGGCGATCGCTTGATCGTAAAGGGCAGATCACGGGCGCTGCCGAGTTCGACACGGCCGCCCCGAATGATATATTGCTCCCCGGTCAGATAGTGCCGCTCCAGGTCTTGCAGATAGCGGCCGTCGATCTCGCAGTCATCGTCGATGAAAACCAGGATCTGGCCGCGCGACCGCGCCATGCCTGTATTGCGGGCGGCGGCTAGACCGCGGCGTGGTTCCGTCAGGGGTATGATCGCCATGCTCGAGGTCGAAGCAATATGAGCCAGACGCTCGGCGGTATCGTCAGTTGAGCCATTGTCGACGACTACAAGTTCGCTCGCCATCGTCGCATGTGAGCGACAGGCGACCTCGATCGAGCGGATGCAGGCTTCGAGCGCTTCGGCGCGGTTGCGGGTGCAGACGATGAAGCTCACCACGGGATCCTGCCCTCCGGAAGAGGATGGAGCTTTGGCTGCTTCCTGCGTGTGCTCTCGCACTATGTCGGGGCGTCCCCCGGACATGCTATGCGAGACCCTGAAGCGGTGGCACCGCTTTGACAGGCACTGATTGCCTATATCGTGCCAGCGCGTCCAGCTGCGTGCTTGCCTCGCTCCAGACGCGGCTGCACCATGGCGCATAGGCGCCGGCGCGAAGGCCATACCGTTCTCGGCGCCGGATGAGGTGCCATTTTCCGGTGCGCGTCAGGAATGCGTGCGTCAGTTGCGGTTGCTTTTCGTCAGCGATGAGCTGGTAGAGGAAGTAGAAGAAACACAAAGCGCCATCTTCATAACTTGACGACGGTGCCTCGGCGCGAGCCGCGATTTTCTCTTCCATGGAGACAAGACAGTCGGCGGCGCGGCGAACCGTGTCGGGCGTTACCATCGCACCGATGTCGTGGAGAGCGTCCGGATCGTCGATCAAGGATTCCCGCAGAAGATTCTCGGCGGCGATCTTCAGATGGGTCCGGCGCATTTGCCGTTTATGCTTGTTCGTGACGCTCTCGTCGTGAATGCGGTATGCGACCAGGCTCTCCTCGATCATGGCGGCCGGAAACTCTCGCGTGATCCGCCGGAACAGATCGAAGTCTTCCGCATGCACATAGCTCGCGTCATACATCAGCATGCCTTGGGGGATGACATTGCGATTGTACATCACGGTCGAGTGCATGAAGACGGTGTAGAACATCGACAGTACATGCCAGTCCGCTGAGAGATGGATCGGGTTTTGCGTGCCGCGCACGACACGATTGCCGATGAGCCGGTCGATGCCCGTGCCACTCATCGCAAGCTCGGGTCGCTGCTTGAACAAGGAAACCTGTCGCGAGAGGCGCGTCGAATAGGAAATGTCGTCGGCGTCCATTCTGGCGACTAGATCGCCTTTCGCCAGAGTCATGCCTTCGTTCAAGGTTGCGATAAGACCACGGTTCTCCCGCGAGACGATGCGGACGCGATCATCCGCCTTTCGATACTGTTGCAGGATATCCAGTGATCGATCGGTGGATCCGTCGTCAATCGCGATGACGTCGAGGCGCTCGTGATCCTGGCGCAGGATGCTTTCGATCGCCGCGGCAAGATAAAGTTCGCCGTTGTAGACGGGCAGTACGACGGAGACCAATGGAACAGTCATTATTCAGCTCGCATGCTTATTGGAGATCGGAGGTCTGGACCGCCCGCAATCGCGGTTGGCGTGGCAAGGGCATGGTCTTTCGCGACCACGTAAGGGAAGTAGCGCTTGAGATTGTTGAGCGGCTTTTCGAGCATCACCCAGGAGATCGAGGCGAGCATTAACGTGGCCGTACTGCCGATGACGAAGCGGGCAGGCCCTTGTTCCGAGACATCCATAGGGATCCAGGGTTGCGCCTTGACGATCAGCGACAGGACGATCGGATGGAAAAGGTAAATGCCGTAGCTGATGCGCCCGATGGCCATTATAGGCGGGAGCTCGAGCAGCCGGCCGAGGGGGGCTCCTAGCCCTGACGAACAGCACCCGACCAGCATGACCAGCGGTACGAGCGGGAAAACTTCGCTGCCGATCCAGACTGTCCAGTCGAGCAGCGGTGTCGTGGGTTCCGATCTCAGCCATAGCGCGATGACGGCTGCGGCCGTAAGCGGCATCCAGCTCAGCCGCATCCATTGCGGCCAGGCATCGGTTCTGTCGCGATAAGCTGCGAGCAGCGCGCCCGCTGCCAGCGCGTCCATCGACGCTGAGGGAAGCAGATCGCGCATGAGCGAAGGGGTTCCCGTCAGCGGCCAACAGAGGCGGTAAGCGATTGAGCACGCAATGACGGCAACGCAGATCCGTTCGATCATCCGGCGTGGTGCCAGCAGCATCACCAGCGGCCAGGCAATATAGAATTGCTCCTCGATGCTGAGACTCCAGGTGTGGCACAGAACCCAGGGTGTCCATTGATCGCGAATGGCATACCAGTAGTTCGACAGATAAAGCGCGTGCCATTTCAGGCCACCGCGAGCGCCCTCGAGGTTGACGAACCAAACGAAGCCCAGCAGCGCGAAATAGGGAGGAAATATACGCAGCGCGCGGCGAATATAGAATGATTTCAGCGCGGTGACCGGCTCATATTGAACGGTGGAGCGCGCGTCCAGCAACAGTCGCGTTATCAGGAATCCACTGATTACAAAGAAGAGACGGACACCGAGATGCCCCCAAAAATTTCCGTCGGCCGCGACGAAATGTGCGTATAGCACCATTGTGACGGCAAGCGTTCTCAACCCGTCCAATTGGCGGTCGCGTGTATTCGACATAGACACCCCCGGCTTTCAGCCTTTGTCGGACACTCTCCTTGACGGCGCCAACTCCCCAATACTGTTCTTGTCGTTTGCGTTTTACTCTTCTTCCTAAGCCTCGCGGGGCCGGTAAAACGCCATGCAACCTCCCGAGCGTTCATGAACGAATCCGGCCAAACTGTGACAAATTTCACTAAATTAACCGACGGCAATCACATGTCTGAAACATACGAGCATCCAGCAGGCATTCGGAGTTATTTTTGCCCCGCGGCAGAACGGAATGCCACAATCATAATGCTAGTCTTGATCTTTTTGGGTCAACCCAATGCGGTAATTGTCACCCTACGAGACATTTCATTAGAAAGTGCATCCGTCTGGTGGTCGTCGGTGATGTGCTTTGCCGGCTGTAGCGCCTTTTTCTCCATTGCCAGTGGATGGCGAGGTGGAACCCGCGCGGGCCGTCTTGTTTTTCAATCGCTTTTAGATTGAAAAACGCCGGGCTGCGCTATCTACATGGTCCAGCTTTGCCCCAGGGAGGAAATGACGTGGTTGATGAAAAACAGCTTATCTCCAAGATCACTTGGAGACTTATGCCTTTTCTAGGTATTCTCTATCTTATCGCCTATATCGATCGCCAGAATGTCAGCTACGCGAAACTGGAAATGGTTGGCGCCCTGGGCATGAGCGAGTATGCCTACGGCTTGGGCGCGTCGTTGTTTTTTATAGGCTATTTCCTGTTTGAAGTCCCGAGCAACCTGCTCCTCGACAGGTTCGGGGCGAGCAAGTGGTTTGCGCGCATTCTGGTGTCCTGGGGCATTGTCACGGTCGCATTGGCCTATACCCAGAACCCGACCATGTTCTACATCCTGCGCTTCCTGCTTGGCGCCTGCGAGGCAGGGTTCTTTCCGGGTGTCCTCTATCTCCTGACGCTTTGGTATCCCTCGGCCTATCGTGGCACCATGGTCGGGTTGTTCATGATCTTCAGTGCCTTGGCCAACGCGATCGGCGCGCCCATCGGTGGCCTTCTGCTTGATATGGACGGCCTCTATGGTCATGCCGGATGGCAGTGGGTTTTCATCGTCACCGGTATTCCCGCCATCATCGCCGGTTTCGTGACCTTCTTCTATCTGTCCGATCTGCCGGAAAAGGCAGGCTTTCTCAGCGTCGAGGAAAAGAAGTGGCTCAAGGATCGGCTTGCCGCTGAAAATGCAGGCATGGAGCAGCATGCATCGGATGGCTTCAAGGCTCTGATCAATCCGCGCGTTCTGCTGATGGCGATTTGCTATGTCGGCTTTCCGCTGGCAGCCTACGGCCTCAGCTATTGGCTGCCCACCATCGTCAAGGGTTTCGGGGTCAGCAACACCACCAACGGGTTCCTGAACATCATTCCCTGGCTGCTCGTTGCGGTCGCCCTCTATGTCGTTCCTTCAATGGCGGACAAGGCTGAATCCAAGACGCCCTACATCGTCATCTCCGCGTTGACGGGAGCTGTGTGCCTGGTGCTGTCGGCGGTCATTCCCAATCATACACTACAGTTCGCATTCCTCTGCGTCGCCGCAGCTGGCATCTTTGCCGGGCAGCCGGTTTTCTGGAGCTTGCCGTCGCGCTTTCTGCAAGGGGCTGGTGCCGCTGCTGGTCTGGCGGCCATCAACTCCATCGGCAATCTCGGAGGTTTCGTCGCGCAGAATGTCGTGCCTTGGATCAAGGACACCACCGGAAGCACCATCGCACCGATGTTCTTCCTCGCCGCCTGCCTGACGGTCGCTGCCGTGCTGGTTCTGTTTGTCGGGCGCGTGGTGGCTCGCGCGTCGACATCGCGCGATCTGAAAGGCGCAGGTCCTTCACGGGTCTGATCAGTCGAAAAAGGCCCGCCTTCCAATCTGCAAGGCGGGCCTTGTAACCTGATAGTTTCGAACCGAAGGAAGCGCCTCAGCCGAGGGGCGGCCGTGGAATGCCGAGATGATCGCGCAGGGTCGTGCCTTCGTACTCGGTGCGGAACAGGCCCTTTTCCTGCAGGATCGGCACCACTTCGCGAGTGAAATCCTCAAGCCCGCCCGGAAAGAAGGGCGGCATGACGTTGAAGCCGTCGGCGGCGCGGTTCTCGAACCATTGCTGCATGCGCTCGGCAATCTCGATTGGCGTGCCGAGGACGATGTGATGGCCGCGGCCGGCGGCGACGCGCAGCGCCAGCTCGCGGATCGTCAGCTTTTCGCGGCGTGCCAGCTCGGTCAGCAGTTCGGCGCGGCTGCGCAACTGATCCGAGATCGGCAGGTCCGGCAGCGGGCCGTCGAGATCATAATCGGCAAGGCTGTGGCCGAGCCGCTCCTCCAGGAGAGGCATCGCGCTCTTGATCTCCGTCCAGCGATTGAGAACATCGAGCTTCTCGCGAGCCTCGGCCGCCGTTTTGCCGATCACCGGCAGGAAGCCCGGCATCACCGCCACATCCTCAGGCTTGCGCCCGAAGCCGACAACTCGGCCCTTGAGGCTTTTGTAGAAGGCCTGCGCCTCGTCAAGGCTTTGCTGTGCGGTAAAGACGATATCGGCGGTGCGCGCGGCGAGATCCTGGCCCGGACCGGAGGAACCGGCCTGGATCAGGATCGGATGACCTTGCGGGGAGCGCGGAATATTAAGCGGTCCTTTGACCGTGTAATACTTGCCCTGGTGGTCGAGTACGCGCACCTTGGACGGATCGGCATAGACGCCGCTTTCCTTGTCCTTCGGGAAGGCATCGTCGTCCCAGCTATCCCAGAGCCCACGCACCACATCGACGAATTCCTCGGCCACGGCATAGCGCTCGTCGTGTTCCGGATGGCTTTTGGAGAAGTTGGCGGCGGTGCGCGCATAGGAGGTTGTGACGATGTTCCAGGCGGCGCGGCCGTGGCTCAGATGATCGATCGAGGCGAAGGCGCGGGCGAGATGATAGGGCTCGCCGTAGGTCGTTGATGCCGTGGCAGCGAGGCCGATCTTGTCCGTGACCATGGCGAGCGAGGCAAGTAAGGTCAACGGCTCGAAGCGGGCGATCATCGATGGATGCGCGTCGATGCCGCTCGTCAGGCCGTCCGCCAGAAACAGCATGTCGAACTTGGCGGCTTCCGCCATTTGCGCCACGCGGCGTAGCAGGTCGAAGTTTTCGCTGCCGGCCTCTGCGTCTGGATGGCGCCAGCCGGAGACGTGATGGCCGGCTCCCTGCAGGAAAAGGCCGAGATGGATCTTGCGGGTCTTGCTCATGGTTTCATGCCTTGGAATTGCGGAAAAGGATCAGGTCAGCCGCTGGCCGAGCACGTCGAGGAACCGATAGAGATCATCCTCGCTCAGCATCGTCCTTGCAAGTTCCGGAACGGCTGATACGGCCGGATGGTTGCCGGTCGCGCCGCGGAATTTGTCCGTGGGATCAGTGACGCCCGGCAGGCCCTTGAACTCACGGGTCAGTCGCTCGCCATTGGTGAGCGTGATGTCGGCAATCACGAAACGCGTTTTCGGATCGCTGGACAGGCGAGGGGCGGTCTCGTCATGACGGCGCCGGACGCGGCGGGCAACGGCCATCAAGTCCTCGCGCACCGGCGTTTCGCCGAAATGATCGATCCGGAGCGCTCCGTCGATGAGAGCCGTCGCAAAGACATATTCGGCGCTGAAGCGCGCATCGATCCCGGTCACCGGGTTCGTCACCACCAGCGCGGCGTCGCCGCCCGGCGGGAAGGTGATGGTGACGGTATCGATAGTCTCCGCGCGCAAGCGTTCCTGATGCAGCTGAATGCCGATCACGCCGACGGGATGGCTTGCCGTGCAGCAAGGAAAGGCCTTCAGCGTCAGGCCGGGCGCGACGATCTGCCAGGGCGAACCCCAGTTTTCCACCGTGGCCTGCGGGCGTTCTTCGCCAAAGGCGAAGGCGGAGAAGAAGCCGATGGGATTATCGAGGAAATCCCTGGCGCCTCCGAAACCGGCCTTGGCGAGCTTCGCGGACAGCAAGCCTGAGCGAGCGGCCATGCCGGCATGGTAGGGCTTGGCATCATAGCCGAATTGCAAGCGCAATCCGCTCGAATGAGTGGCGGCGAGCCCGAGCGCCACGGCGGTCTCCTCGACCGAATAGCCAAGCACATGGGTGACGGCCGCAGCCGCACCGATCGTGCCGAGCGTCGCCGTCGCATGGAAACCGTTCTCGTAATGCTTGGTGCCGAGCGAGAGCCCGAGGCGTGCCATGGCTTCCAGCCCGACCACATAGCCCGCAATCAATTGCTCGGCGGAAAGCCGGGTTTCCGAGGCAAGCGCCAGAAGTGCCGGAACGATCACCGTGGTCGGATGGCCGCGCACGCTTGAGTGCACGTCGTCGTAGTCGAGCACATGACCGGCATGGGCGTTGATCAGCGCGGCCGTCAGGGCATCGGTTCGACGTGCTTGTCCGATAATCACTGCGGCCCCGGTGCCGGGGGAAAGCTGGTCGAGCAGGATCAGCGTCGTGCGATCGAGCGCGCCGCCAAAGGCGCAGGCCAACCAGTCGATGATTGCGGTGCGCGCTGCCTGAATGGCGGCTTTGTCCTTCAGAGGCTCGGACGAGACGATGGCCTCGGCAAAGGCCGTGGTAAGCGGAAAGACCTTGTCCATAATCGATCCCTTCAGATGCCTTCGCCGTCTTCCAGAGCACCACGCCCGCCAGCCAGCCCGTTGACGAAGCGGCGGATGCGTGGATTTGCCGACTTCTGGAAGATGTCCTCGGGCGAGCCCTTGTCAACGATGAGGCCGTTTTCGGTGAAGACGACGACGTCGCTGATTTCCTCTGCAAACCGCATCTCATGCGTGACGAGAATGCTGGTCATGCCCTCTTTTACGAGGTCGCGGATAACGGCGAGCACTTCGCCCACGGTTTCCGGATCGAGCGCGGAGGTGACCTCGTCAAACAGGACAAGATCCGGCTTCATCGCAAGCGCGCGGGCGATCGCCACGCGCTGCTGCTGGCCGCCGGAAAGCTGTCCCGGATACATCAGCGCCTTCTCGGAAAGCCGCACTCGCGCCAGAAGATCCTTCGCGTGACGCTCGGCCTCGGCCCGATCGACGCCGAGAATGCGGATCGGGGCGAGGGTGATGTTGTCAATGACCGTCAGATGCGGAAACAGATTATACTGCTGGAAGACGATGCCGATCTTCTGGCGCAGCTTGATCCTATCTGTTTCGCTGGTCATCAGATCGACGCGCGCGCCGTTGACGGTGATGCGGCCGGATTGCGGCGTCACCAGCGCGTTGATGCAGCGCAGGATCGTCGATTTTCCGGATCCGGAAGGGCCGATGATCGAGACGGTCTCGCCCCGCGCCACCTGTAAGTCGATCCCTTTCAGCACCTCTGTGGGTCCGAAGGACAGGTGCACGTCCGCCAGTTCGACGATCGGATTGGTCGCGGCTTGGCTCATGCCCAGCTCCTCATACTTTCAGGCGACGCTCGAGGCGGCGCGTCAGGCTGGAAATAGGATAGCAAAGAACGAAGAACGCCGTCATCACCACGATATAGGCAAGCACGGTGAAATCCAGCCGGCGAACGGCGGTGCTTGCATCCGTGGCGGCGTGCAGGAGTTCATGAACCCCCACCAGCGAGGCGAGCGCGGTCCCCATGGTGATGGAGGCGAAGAGGTTCATCCAGGGCGGCAGCGAGCGGCGGGCGCATTGCGGCAGGATGATCCAGCGTAGCGCCTGCAGCCGGGAAAAACCGAGCCCCTTGGCCGCTTCCCATTGCGTCGTGGCGATCGATTGAATGGCCCCACGCGTGATCTCGGCCACATAGGCGCTGGCCGGGATGGCAAGCCCGATCACCGCCTTCAGCCAGTCGGGGAAGGGCAGATAATGGCCGGCCACCACGATCTCGAAGGGGAAAATGTAGGTCGTGGCGAAAATCAGCACGAGATGCGGCGCGTTGCGGAAAACCTGCACATAGAAGACGACCGGGTAGCGGACGACCTTCAGGGGCGCGAGTTCCAGAATGCCGAGGATCACGCCCACAGTCGTGCCACCCGCCATGGCGAGCAGGCTGATCAGGATGTTCATGAGGAAGCCGCTGCCGAGATAGGGCAGCCACTCGATAAGCGTCGACAGCAGCGACAGATCGGCAAGCAGCCAGAGGACGGCAATGGCGATCAGAGCGCCGAACAACCATGGCAGCCGGCTGTGCGCCGACGCGGAGAGGATCTTGGTGTTGGTCATGATCCCACCCCGAAGCCCGGCACGGCCAGGCGCTTCTCGACCCAATGGCCGATACGGGCGACCGCCAGGTTGATGGCGCTGAAGAACAGCAGGATGACGATCATCAACTCGACGACGTTGTCGCGCTGCGTCCAGACCATGATCGAGGCATAGGTGATCTCGCTCACCGCGATCGCATTGCCGACGGTTGTGAGCTTCACCAGATTGATCAGATTGTTGACGAGGGCCGGCAGAGAGGCGCGGATCGCGAGCGGTGCTTCCACAAACCTCAGGATCTCCAGGCGGCTGAAGCCGATAGCGCGCGCCGCCTCTACCGTCTGCTCCGGTACGGCTTCGATGCCGGCACGGATGGCATCGGCGTGCAGAGCAGCCACATGCAGGCCAACGACGGCCACGACCCAGAAAAAGGGCGAGAGCGGATTGTTCTGCGCCCCGCCGAGGACATTGGAGACGAGCGTGTTCAGCACCAGGAAGCTGAACATCAGCTGCACCAGCGTCGGCGTATTGCGGGTGATTTCGATGAATGCCCGGACGGGCGCCGATACCAGCTTACGGCTGGATGTCAGCATGGCTGCGAACAGCAGGCCGAAAGCGAGGCTGACCGGAATCAGGAGCACAATGAGATAAAGCGTGGTGATAAAACCACCACGCCAGATCTGCGCCTCATAACCGCTGGCGAGGAACTCGTAGTTGAGCCCGATCTTGCCCGTCCAGTCTATGAAGGCCTGAAGAAGGGAATTCCCCATGAGCCGCCTTAATTCAAGAAACGAAAAGCGTCACTTGCCTTCGCTCTCGAGCTTCTTGTGCTCTTCCTCGAGATAGGAAGTGTTGAGCAACCGGTTGGCCTTCGCATAGTCGAGCAGCTTGCCATTGGCATGCAGCTCGCGGATGACCTTGTCGAGTGCATCGCGCGTATCGGTCTCGCCCTTGCGCAGCCAGATCACGGAGTCCGACGGGACGAGTTCGGTCGGGAAGAGGATGGTGTAGTCTTTCCATTCTTCCGGGCGATCCTGGAGGAGAAGGCCGACGGTGGCGCCGACATGGACGGCGGCGACGCAATTGCCACCCTGCAGTGCCAGCAGCGATTCCGGCTGGCTGGGCAGAGCCTTCACTTCGGCGCCATACTGCTCGATGAGCGGCTGCGTGTAATTCGAACCCTGCGATACGCAAACCGCCTTGCCCTTCAGGTCGCTCCAGTCCTTCAGCCCGCTATCCTTGCGGCCAACGGCGGCACCGCCGCTGCGGTCATAAGGGGTGGGCACATAATCGAGAATCTTAGCGCGCTCTTCGGTGTACTGCATGTTGGCGATCAGGATATCGACCTTGCCCTGCTGCAGGAACTGCACCCGGTTCGGCGGCGTGACCGTTACCGTTTCCAGCTTGACGCCGAGCTTCTCGGCCAGCGCCTTGGCGATGTCGATATTGTAGCCCTTCTGCTCCTGGCCGGCCGGATCGATATAACCGAATGGCGCGCCGGACAGGATGACGCCGACCGTCAGCGAGCCGCGTCCCTTGATGCGGTCGAGCGTGGCGTCGGCATGGGCGATCGTGCTGAAAAGCGCACCGATGGAAAGAGCGGCGGCAAAAAGCGTCGCCGAAGTTCGCTTGGCAAAGTTCATGGGTTTAAAACTCCTTGTCGGCGCGGAAACTAGAGAGGCTGGCCAGAGCGGGCGAGGAATCGCATGCTATTTCTTCAGGCTTCATAGAACGAATTACCCACGGAATATATGGGTTTTAATACAATCGCTCTGTCGTTCGGGCCTGCTGCAGGCATGGCGGATGAACTTACATTCTTGCTGCCCGGGAAGACGTTTTCACGCCGAAGGTCGGGTGTGCTGAGCGAGAGCGGTTCATTCTTCAACGTCTTTCACGCTGCCTGGTAGTGTTAGGAATATCGTACAGGTGCCAAGTCCCTAGACCGATCTGACATTCGTGTTTATTTTCAGATTGATAAGACCATTTCCTCAACGCTTGCTGGGGCGGATGGAGCTGCGCAGGTTGATAAGGCGGTCGAGGGATTGCAGCGTCGTTTCCTGGGCGGCGGTCGCGAGCGCGAGCATCATCGATTCAAGGCAGACGAGGGTCGGGCCGTGGAGCGCGACATGTTCAACTTTGGCGCGGGGAATGATGATCGATGCATCGGCATGCTTGCGCAGCACGGTGTCTTCTTGCCCCAGCAGCATGACGATCGGGATACCGAGGCGCTGGGCCTCGGTGATGGTCGTCATGCCCTCGCGATGCGCCCGGCCATAGGCCATCATGATCAGCGCATCGCCCTCTTCCATGGTCAGAAGCTGTTCGGCGAGTGCGATCCCGGTCAGGTTGAGCGCATAGGAGGGGTAGCCGTTGCGCGAAAAGAGACGGGCGGCATAGGTCGCGAGCACGCCGGAGGCGCCGATGCCGAAAACGCCGATGCGCTTTGCCCCGAGAATGACCGCGATGGCATCCGTCATGCCTTGGCGATTGGATGGCGCGGAGAGGGCTTCCATGGCATTGCGGTGATCGTTGATGACGAAATCGATGGCGGAATCGACATTGCTGTTCAACTCGCGCGCTGTCGTCGCCATCTTCTCTGAGGGCGAATCCGTTTCGCCGATATGGGCTCCCAGCGTGTCCTTGAGGTCGATCAGCCCTTCGAATCCCAATGCCTGGATCGCGCGGATGACCGTCGCGTCGGAGGTGCCGGTCTCGTTGGCGATTTCGAGCGCGGACTTGCCGAGGATGGCGTGGCGATGCTGGTCGATAAAATCGACGACGCTGAGCAGGCTCGGCGACAGGGAGGCGCGGCGGTTCTTCAGTCGTTCGCCGAAGCGGTCGATCCGGCGGGTCTTCTTCTGGATTCTGGAGGCGGCGTCCATGGCCGGTAAGATACCTTCCTTAGATAATCATATTAAGGAGGCCACATTGTCCTATTCCTACCGATTTTGAAAGTCTTGGGCGCATCACTGTTGCGGCTGCTTTAAGCCGGGGCGCCCCGCAACATGAGATTGCACCATCGACACCATCAGATTGAGAGCTGCATAGGAATTGGAGATCGCCTCTTCACGCGGCAACAGGATGTAGCGCCCTTCGCGGCAGGCGGCGAGGAACTGGCAATAGTCCGGGAGCACCTTGTTCATCGCTGCAATTTCCTCGGCCGGCGTGCCGCCGGTGTCCGAGCGGTAGGTGTCGAAGATGAAATCGGCGTCGAGTTCCTGCAGCCGCTCGGCGCTGACCTCGATCCGACCGCCTTCCGGGATCTTTTCGATAATGTCGGGAAAGTGGAAACCGGCATCGCGCAGAACACGGCCGAGCGCGCGATAGGTATGATAGATGCTGATCTTGCCGTTCTGCGCCTGCAGCACCGAGACAGTGACCTTGGACGGATCCACCACCTGTTTCAGTTCTTCGATCTGTGCGCGGTAGCGCCGGTCGAGAATGGCGAGCCGGTCCTGCGTGCCAGTGAGATCGGCAAGGCGCTCGTAGATATATGGTGCGCTGCCGACGGTATTGTCGATGACGACGGTCGGCGCGATCTTCTCGAGCTGCTCGACCGGCGTCGCGCGACCGGGTTCGGTGATGATGAGGTCGGGCTTCGCCGCGACCACGGCTTCGAGATCGACGGTGACGGCGCCGATATAGCGCATGCCGGAATTATCGAAATCGATGCCGGTCAGGATCGGCCCTGAGCGCAGATAGGCCTTGCCATCGGTGCCCGTGCGGCCGTGGCTCGCAACCGGGCGCACGCCGAGTTCGATCAGCGGGATGGTGATGTCGAGATCATGCATGGAGACGATGCGTAGCGGATGCACCGGCACCTCGACCTTGCGGCCGAAATCATCGGTGAAAACGCGCTTCTCGATATCCTGCGCTAGCAGCGGACCTGCGGTAACGGCGAGCACGAGAAGAGCGGCGGTAAAACGTCTAGACATGACAATCCTCAAAGAAGGTTGCGGCGCTTCCAGAGCAGAAGCAGAAGGACGGGAACGCCGACGATCGCAAGCACGATGCCGGCGGGAAGCTGGAGCGGTGCAAAGGCAAGGCGGCCAATGCTGTCGGCGATCAGCACCAGGGCCGCGCCGAACAGTGCGCTGCCGGCCAGAAGCGCCGTCTGGCCGCCGCCACGGATCGCCAGCCGCGCCATATGCGGTGCGATGAGGCCGACAAAGCCGAGGCTGCCGACGCAGGACACGCAGGCCGCGGTCAGAAGAACAGGTGTAACGAAGCGCAGGATCGAAAGCCGCCGCAGCGATACGCCGAGCCCGATCGCCAAGGGATCGCCGAGAACGGCGGCGTCGGCCGCGGCTGCGGTCAGGAACAGGATCGCGGCACCAAGACCGGCGCAGACAAGCGCGATCGGCACGACATCCCAGGAGACGGCGTTGAGGCTGCCGGCAAGCCAGACCATGGCCGTCTGCACGTCGCGAATATCCGAGGTGGTCAGGATCACGGATAGCGCTGCCGACATCAGCCAGGAAAAGCCGATACCGATCAGCACGAAGCGCATGCGTGTCAGGTCGCGTGCGAGCGACGCCACGATCAGCGCGCTGAGAAATCCGCCTGCCATGCCGACAAGCGGTCTGAGATAAAGCCCGGCCGATGGCATGAACAGGATGAGTGTGATCACCGAAAGGCTGGCGCCTTCCTTGACACCGAGCAGGCCGGGATCGGCGAGGCCGTTGCGTGTCAGCGATTGCAGCGCGGCACCCGAAAGCCCGAGCATCGCGCCGCTTAGCACTGCCATGACGATGCGTGGCAGCCGGAAATCGCGAATGATCTGATGACCTTCGCCGGTTGCCCGGGCCGGGTCTAAGAGCACAGTCAGGAGATCGCTGAAGCCTGCCTCGTGGCTGCCGAGCGGAGCCATGGCCAAGGCCGTGGCAACGACGAAGAGGAAAAGCAAGGCAAGCACGATGCAACTACGCGAGTGGATGCGGCGCGACAGCGGGCCTAGTACGACCAGATGATAGCCGTTCTGCCGAGCGACGCTCATCGGAAATACCTCGAGGCAGCGACAATGAAGACCGGCGCGCCGATGATGGCGGTCATGATGCCGGTCGCAAGCTCGTGCGGGCTCATCAGCATGCGCGCGGCGATATCGGCGGCAAGCAGCAGCGCCGCGCCGCCGAGCGCCGCAAGCGGCAGGGCGAGCCGGATGTCGCCGCCGGAAAGCTGCCGGGCTGCGTTGGGAACCATAAGTCCTATGAAGCCAATCGGGCCGGCGACGGCGACGGAGGCACCGCAGAGAAGCGCCGTGGCGGCAAGCCCGATCAGTCGGGTGCTCCTGACCGGCACGCCGAGCCCGGTCGCTGCGGCATCGCCGAGCGCCAATGCGTTGAGCCGTGGAGCGATCATGATGGCGAGCAGCATTCCGATGAGGATAGGCGCAAGCGCGGCTCCAATCAGGTCATAGCCGATCCCTGCGAGATCGCCGGCAAGCCAGAGCCGCATCTCCTGCAATGTCTCTTCATCGAGGATGAGGATTGCCGAGGTGAGGGAGGAGGCGAGTGCGGAAAGCGCGATGCCGCAGAAGGTGACCTTCAGCATGGTCATTCCGGCCCGACCGGCGGAAGCGAGCGCGATGACGGCGGCAAAGAGCAAGCCGGCGCCAAGTGCCGCCACCAGCGGGCGGGCGAGGCCGCCGGCCAGAAACGGCAGGCTACTGGTCAGCACGACGGCAAGGCTTGCCCCAGCATTGAGGCCGAGAATATGCGGCTCTCCCAGCGGATTGCGCAGCAGCGATTGCAACAGCAGCCCGGCGACGCCGAGGGCGGCGCCGACGAGAAGGGCAGCAGCAAGCCGGGCGAGCCGCAGCTTTACCAGGATCTGATGCTCGAAATTATGGCTGTCGAAGGCGAAGACGGCCTTGAGCAGCGTTGCCGGCGCCACCGGTCGTGCGCCGATGCCGGCATGGATCGAAGCCAGCACGAGAATGATCGCCGCCAGCGCCATAAGGGCGAAAAGGCTGCGCATCGGACGAGCGCGCCGTGGCGTGGAACTGGCAGAAACCGAGATCGCACTCATAGCTCCCTCTTGGCCCCCTTGGTCGAGGGAAGAAAAAGGGGCAGGCCTGTTTCCGGATGCGCGAGACGAACCACCTCGGTGTTGAAGACATCGCGGATGAGTGCAGCGTTGCATTCGCCGGGGTGTTCGGCGATGCCGGCAATCGCGCCGTCCTTCAGGAAGATCAGGCGGTCGGCATATTGAAGCGCGAAATTGAGATCGTGCAACACGGCGACGATGGTGCGCCCGTGTTCGCGGGTGAGGTGCCGCAATAGGTCGAGGACTTCCACCTGGTAATGCAGGTCGAGGAAAGTGGTCGGTTCGTCGAGCAGGATGACGGGCGTTTCCTGCGCCAGCGCCATGGCGATCCAGCAGCGCTGACGTTGGCCGCCGGAAAGGCTGTCGACGGGCCGGCCAGCGAATTCGAGCGTATCGGTCACTGTCAGCGCGTGTTGAACAGCCTCTTCGTCGGCTTCCGTCCACTGCCGAAGGAAACCCTGATGCGGATAGCGTCCGCGCGAGACGAGGTCGTAGACGGTCAATCCTTCCGGCAGCAGCGGGCTTTGCGGCAGAAGACCAAGCTTGCGGGCCACCTCGCGCGTCGGCATGGCGTGCAGTGCCTTGCCGTCAAGGTTGACCGTTCCGCCCATTGGCTTCAGGAGGCGTGCCATGACCGACAGCAGCGTCGACTTGCCGGAGCCGTTCGGCCCCACCAGCATGGTCATGGTGGCTTCCGGAACGGACAGCGAAATGCCGTCGAGGATCAACTGCTTGCCGTAGCCCGCAGAGACGCCTTCGACGGATAGCAGAGGAGTGGCCGCTCCGCTCTGTCGTTCAGAAATCTCTTCTTGTCCTTCTCGCATGCACTCTTTCACGTCTGTTTCCGTTCGAGGGAAAGTATTCCTGAGTGTAGTAGTCAAATTTTTTGCGTTGTAAATTCCGCGGATTCTTCGCGACGGCGGGCGCAGGACGGATTGGGAGGTCAGTCGGGGTTGATGTCGGAAGATAAGAGAACTTTCGTATCTCGCTGAAAAGTCTGGAATTTCCGGATGGTCTACTTGAGTAAATGGATGGGTTTCATTCATTCGTGCTTAACGCCGCCACGCCCGGTGGGAAAGAATTCATCGAATTAAAAGTTGACTACTACATTCAAGAAAAGAATAAGCCGCCAAACCCACGGTTACGTGGGTCTTCACATCAGGCGCTGGAATTGGACGATATCCGCAAGGATATGGGGGTAGAATGAAGCAGGGGCAGACGGCGGTTACGGGCGCAACGATCCATCATGTGCGAACGGCCTTTTTGATATTGAGCGCGTGCGCGGCCTATCCGGCGATGGCGCAAGAGGCCGTGGTGCAGCCGAAAAAATCGGAAGCTGTGGCGGCCCAGAAGAGTGACAGGGCTGAGGGTGATACAGTTCTGAAGCCGATTACCGTCAAGAGCGGCGGCCAGGACGGTGCGACCAAGGGGTATCAGCCGGTGTCGACCGTTACCGCGACGCGCGCCGACACGCCGCTGATCGATATCCCGCAGGCCGTCAATATCGTCAGCCAGGACGTGCTGAAAGACCAGAAGGCGCAGTCGCTGGACGACGCGCTGTCCAATATCAGCGGCATCAGCCAGTCGAACACGCTCGGTGGTACGCAGGATTCCGTTATCCGCCGCGGCTTCGGCGACAATCGCGACGGCTCCATCCTGACCAATGGCCTGAAGACAGCGCTGCCGAGAAGCTTCAATGCCACAACCGATCGGGTCGAAGTGCTGAAGGGTCCGTCCTCGACGCTCTATGGCATTCTCGATCCGGGCGGCATGATCAACGTCATCACCAAGAAGCCGCAGCAGACTTTCAGCGGCGAGATTTACGGGACCGCTTCCAGCTTCGGCGGCGGCTCAACGGGCCTCGACTTCACCGGACCGATCGAAGGCACGGATTTCGCCTATCGCCTGATCGGCGAATACAAGAATGTCGATTACTGGCGCAATTTCGGCAAAACCAAGGACTGGATCATCTCACCGTCGCTCTCCTGGTATGGCGAGGACACCGAAGTCACGGTCTCTTATACGCATGAGGATTACAGCGTTCCCTTCGACCGCGGCACGATCTTCGACCTCAATACCGGCCATGCCGTCAATGTCGATCCGAAGATCCGTTTCGACGAGCCCTACAATATCTCCAAGGGCAGCTCGGACATGGCGACGATCAACGTCAAGCACGAGTTGAATGAAAACTGGAAGCTGAGCCTTGATTACGGCTACAGCTATAACGAATATTCCGACAATCAGGCCCGCGTCATGGCCTATAATGCTAAGACCGGTAACGTCACCCGACGCGCCGACGCGACGCAGGGCTCGACGATCTACAATCACGCCGTCCGCGCTGATCTCAGCGGCGATGTCGACGTCGGTGGCCTGCGCAATGAATTGCTGTTCGGTACCTCCTACGACTATGCCGATACGCTGCGCACCGACCTCATCCGCTGCGGGCAATCGGTGAATTTCAACATCTACAATCCGGTCTATGGAAAAATGCCGGCTTGCACGACCGTCTCGAAGGCCGACAGCGACCAGACAGAGCAGATCTCCACCGCCTCTGCCTATATCCAGGATTCGCTCCATCTCGACGATCAATGGATCCTCGTCGGCGGCCTTCGCTATCAGTATTACGATCTGATGGCCGGCAAAGGCCGCCCCTTCATCACCAATACCGACAGCCACGGCGGCAAATGGGTGCCGCGCGGCGGCGTCGTCTACAAGCTGACGCCGGACATCTCCTTCTACGGCAATATCGCCAAGACCTTCCGCCCGCAGTCTTCGATTGCGAGCTATTATGGCAATCTGCCGCCGGAGGAGGGCATCTCCTATGAGATCGGCAGCAAGTTCGAGATTGCCGAGGGGCTGACGGCCAATGTCGCGCTCTATACTAGCGACAAGAAGAATGTCGCCTATTCGGAAGTGATCGACGGCGAAACCTACGTCAAGACTGCCGGTCTCGTTCGTGCCCGGGGCGTCGAGGTCGATATTGCCGGCGAGATCACCGACGAGCTCAGCATGATCGCCAGCTATGGCTTTACGGATGCCAAGGTCCTTGAAGACCCCACCTACGCCGGCAAACAGCTGGTCAATGTGCCGCGCCACACCGGCTCGCTGTTCTTTGCCTATGATTTCGGTGAGGTCGGCGGCAGCAATACGCTGAAGGTCGGCGCGGGCCTTCGTGGCGCCGGCAAGCGGGCGGGCATGAACACCAATGCCTATTTCCTGCCCGGTTATATCGTGGCGGATGCCTTCGCCGCCTATACGTTCCAGATGGAACGGCCGCTGACGCTGCAGCTCAATCTGAAGAACATTTTCAACAAGACCTACTATACCTCGTCGATCGGAACGACCAATCTCGGCAACCAGATCGGCGAACCCTTCAGCGCAGTCCTCTCCGCAAGCGTCAAATTTTGATCGCTAGCTGAAATCAAGGGCAATGGGCGAGCACCCGCTTAAGGAAGGCGGGTGCATCTCATGCGGACGACGTCGGTGCGGCTGACGAGGGGCGAACCCCTTCTTCTACGTCGTTGCGAAAGGTTTGGGCCAAGGCCGGGCGTCCAACGTGATAGCCTTGGGCGTAGTCGATGCGCAGCTCTCGCAGCAAAGCGAGCTGCTTCTCGGTTTCCACCCCTTCGACCAGGATCTTGGGACCACGGTTGCGGATGAGGCCGATAATGTCCTGAAGCATGGCCTTGCCTCTCGCGGTCGAACTGCCGTGGAGGAAGGAGCGGTCGATCTTCACCGTGTCGAAGTCGATAAGGCGCAGCCATGATAGCCCGGCGAAGCCAGTGCCAAAATCGTCGAGCCAGATCCTGATCCCCAGCGTTTTCAGATCGTTGATGCATCTCAATATGTCGGAATGCATTTCCATTTCGAGGCCCTCGGTGATCTCGAAAGCCAGCCTGCTGCCGGAAACGCCCGTCTCGTAAAGGATCGCCGCCACGCTTGCCGCGAAGCCCGGCATTTTGAGCTGGATCGGGGAGACATTGATGCTGGCGATCTGGACATGATTGTCCGCCAAAAGATCGTGGCATGCCGTGCGTATCACCCAGCGGCCGAGTTCGAGGATCATGCCAGTGCGTTCGGCGATCGGAATAAAGAGGTTCGGAGGGATGACGCTGCCGTCAAGCGTCCTGAGGCGCATGAGCGCCTCGACTACGTCCTGCCGCCTGGAGGCGACATCCTCGATCGGCTGATAGACTAGCGACACAAGATTCTGATTAATGGCGATCTTCAACAGCGCCGCGATATTTTCGCTTTCATCACTGCTGTAGGGATCGTTTGGATCGAACAGGCGCGTGCAGTTGCGGCCACTCGCCTTGGCGCCGTACAAGGCGCGGTCTGCCTCATGGATGATCTTTTCGAGTTTCGCGCCGCTCTGCTCCCTCGTGAAGGCAGCCCCGATGCTGACGGTCACTACCGAGGTGCCGTCGCGCCGTTCTTCATGGAGAAGGCGCAGTTGCTCGACGGTGCTGCGGATCCGTTCGGCGAGGTAGGCCACCCGCTCTTTCTCGTTGAACTGGGCGAGCACGATGAACTCCTCGCCACCATAGCGACCGATCGAGCCACCAAGGGGCGCCACGGCCTCCTTGATCGATGCCGCGATATGGATAAGGCAGCGGTCGCCTTCCTGATGGCCGTAGAAATCGTTGTATTTCTTGAAAAAGTCGACATCGACAAGGATTGCCGTGAAGCCACGGCTATTGGCCTGCCATTCTTTCCAATAGTTTCTCAGCCTGTGGTCGACGGCCCGTCGATTTTCGAGACCCGTCAGATAGTCGGTATTCGACATCCGCAGCAAAGCCTCGCCGCGTTCGGTGGCCTCCCTGTGCTGCAGCTGTGCTTCGAGCGCGTTCAGGAAGACGTTGTACCGCTCGTGGTTCAGTTTCCAGTTCACGTAGGATGTGAAGACGAAACAGGAGAGATAGAACGTGCTGAAGGCCAGCGCATAGATATTCGTCGGCCAGAAGGCCGTCAAAGACAGCAGGAAAGTGGCCAGCACGGCGCTCGAAGCGATCACCGATAGCAGGAATCGGAAGCTGAAAAACAGATTGGCGCCCATCATGAAGATGGCGCCGAAGATCATGTAATAGGACAGGCTATCGGTATGGATGGTCCGGATCGCGGGGAATATCCACACGGCATATCCCAGGACCAGCGCCATGGCGCTGGTGCGGTCGAGATAAGTAATGCCGACCTTCAGGTGTCGCTGGCCTTCGAAGACGGCAAGCGCAATCACACCGACCGTCAAACGGGCTATGATCGTATAGGTCGCCACATCCGGGATCAGCAACAGGTCCGTGGTCGAGAACAGTATATAGACGAGGACAGCAATCCACAGGCCCTGCCGCGCGGCTTCCTTGCGGGCCATCTCGTCATCTCGTCGATAGAGTTCGCGAAGCTCAGCCGGAGACGGCCTCTGCAGTCTCTTGTCGAGATCGATCTCTGCCGAATTGGCAAACATGCGCTTCATGCACTGTTCCATTCGCTCGTACTACGCTTCGCAGTGCATCTTCTCTGCGGATTCCATTAACGTATCGTGCGGTCGCTGATCCATCCCTGGACTGAGAAGATGCGTTAGACCGGCCATTTTCCCACCTAATAGGCCGTCGTTTTTTATATCCCGTTAAAATCAAGTCGAAAATGCGCGGCGTTAAGCATGTTAGAGAATTCCTATGGTTAATCAAAAGTTTCACATTATGATAGAAATTAGTGGAACACCGACCTGTTGAAGAAGTTCTGGGTTCCATCAACGGCAACTTATAATTTACTCATATTTAACAGAGGATAACTCGCATGAACCAACGGAAGATGGATTTCGATGGCCATAGCCTGATTACCCCGACGGCAATCGCGAACGAGCTGGAGCTACCCAAGAGCGACCGTTTCGATGAGCAACTGATCGTCGGCAAGGGGCAAATCGCCCTGTTGCTCGAACTCGCCCGCCAGCAATTCGAGAAAGACCATAACCCGACCGAAATTATCGATCGGGTTACGCTTTCGCTCCATGAAACCCGCCATTCGCTGCATCCGCGCGTTTGGCAGGAATTGGTGCCGATCATCCAGAACCACCCGGTATCCGCGTTCTTTCAGGAAGATCCGCTGACCAAGTGGTCCGTCGATAAGCCGAGAGGCTATTCGGGCGACGCCGCGCTGCTCGACTTTATCTATCGGCACGAAAGCATCATGGACAGCGTCGCCAAGGCCACCGAACGTGGTCGGGCGCTTTTCGAATACACCAGCACCGCTCCCTCCTCGCTCGCCAATTGGGATCGCAGGGACATCCTGGCGCGTCATGTGGATGAAGTCGCGGCGGCGAAGGGGCCGGAAACGGAAGTCCTCAGCGTGGCCGCCGGACATCTGCGCGAGGCGGCCCATTCCGTGGCGCTGCGCGAAAAGGCGCTCAAGCGCTGGGTTGCCCTCGACCAGGATCCGATCAGCATCGGCACGATTGCCCGTGATTTCCATGGAACCGCGGTCGAAGCCATCAACGGTTCTGTTCGCGACCTGCTGACACGGCGGTCGAGCCCCGGCCAGTTCGATCTCGTCTATGCCTCGGGTCTTTATGACTATCTGGTCGACAAGGTCGCTATCAAGCTGACGCAGCGTTGCCTGGAAATGCTGAAGCCGGGCGGCGTCTTCCTGTTCGCCAACTATTCGTATCCCATTCTGGTCGATGGCTACATCGAGACCTTCATGAACTGGGCACTGTTGCTCCGTTCTGAGGCAGACATGTGGAAGATCATCCATGCGAGCACGGATGGGCAGGATTACGAGGCAAGCGTGTTCTTCGGCAAGAACCGCAATATCGTCTACGGCGTGCTCAGGAAGCGCAGCTAAACTGAGGAAGCGATACTAGCGTTTTCAATAGCCGACCGGGGGAAACTCCGGTCGGCTTTTTGCTGGGCACGCCCGGTCACTTCGAGGGCAGGCGCAGTTCGGCTCTGAGGCCGTGGTCTTCGCGGTTCAGCAGAAACAGGGTGCCGCCATGGGCCTTAACGATGCTGCGGGCGATCGACAGCCCCAGTCCCAGGCCGCCCGTTTCCGTGCTTCGCGAGGGTTCGAGGCGAACGAAGGCCTCAAAGGCATCCTCGATCTCCTCGTCCGGTATGCCGGGTCCATCATCCTCGACCGATATGATCACTTCGCCATCGGCATCTCTAAGAGTAACGGATGCGCTGCCACCGTAGCGAATGGCGTTCTCCACCAGGTTTCTCAAGGCTCTTTTCAGGGCGACGGGGCGGCAGGGGTAGGGAAGCGACGGCAAGGCGGCCAGATGCACATTGCCTTTGGTCAGCCGAAACTCCTCCGCAACCTGCCGGATGAGGTCGGCCAGATCGACCATGGCGGTGTCTTCCGTGCTGACTTCGGCCCGCGTGAAGGCAAGCGTGGCTTCGCAGATAGTCGTCAACTCGTCGATCGTGGCGACGATGTCCTCCCGGACCTCGTCATTATCGATGAACTCGGCCTTCAACCGCAGCGTCGTCAACGGCGTTCGCAGGTCGTGGCTGATGCTGGCAAAGAGGCGCAACCGGTCGCGCATGAACTGGCTCAATCTCTGATACATCGTGTTGAACGCCTGGATCGTTGCCGCGACTTCGGACGGACCGCTGACTTTCAGGGGCGAGAATGTCTCTCCACGGCCGAACCGCTCGGATGCGCTTGCCAGCATGCGCAGGGACTTCGTCTGTGATCGGACGGCGATTGTCACAGCGACGATTGCCGCCAGCGACGACAGGAAGAGGGAGAGAAAGGCAACCGGACTCCAGAAGGTCGGCAGGGCTATGCCATTGTATACGACAAGCCAGCGCCCGTCCGGCAGGGGCACCTGCGTGATGACCGTAACGATCCGCGACGGATATGGGAAATCGTCACCCGCTTGCAGCTTCGGATCAGGCAGTTGTCCCGAATTCTCCGGTCCGTTTGCGAGATCGAGGCAGGGAGCCATGTTCTGCTCGATGGCGATGCGAGGGGCGTCGAAATGCAGACCCTGGAGCTGCCGGAAGAGGCGATCGGCAAGGTCCTTTTCCGTCGCGTTCATCTGACGGTTGACCGCAGGGGCCGTTTCGATCCCGGCGCACAATTGCCTCGCCCGAAATGCTTCGAGGATGCGATCCTGCTCGTTGACCGGGGATGTGGCTAGGAGCTTTGCCAGGGTGGCGGTCACATTCAAGGTCTGGCCATGAACGACCCGCTCGGCAATGCCGTCCTGTTGGCTGTTCAGGATGACGATCAGGGCGACCTGCGCAAGCGTGAGAGCCGCGACAAGCGAGATGATCAGCCGCGCGGCAAAGTTTTGCGGCCATATCCACCAGCGCAAATGCTTCACGACACCTCCTCGACGGTCCCGGCGAAGGTGTATCCATCTCCCCATACGGTCTTGATGAGCGTCGGCTGCTGGGGATCGTCTTCGATGCGGCGGCGCAGGCGGCTGACGAGATTGTCGATGCTGCGGTCGAAAACCTGCGCGGACCGGCCGGCGGTGATGTCGAGCAACTGATTGCGGGTGAGAACGACGCCCGGCCGCGAAACGAGGGCGAGCAGCAGACGGAACTCGGCTGTTCCCAGCGCCGCTTCGCTGCCGGATGCATCGACAAGCGATCGCTGCGAGACGTCGAGCGTCCAATTTCCGAAGCGGTACCGCTTGTGCTCCGGATCCGATGTCACCGCAGCAGTGGCATTGGCGCGGCGAAGCAGCGCACGGATGCGCGCCAGAAGCTCGCGCGGGTTGAAGGGCTTGGTGACGTAATCGTCCGCGCCGAGCTCCAGGCCGATGATCCTGTCGGTCTCGTCAGACACCGCCGTCAGAAGCACGATCGGCACCATGCTCGTCTGACGCAGCGACCTGCAGAGGGATAGTCCGTCCTCCCCCGGCATCATGATGTCCAGAACGACCAGGTCGATCGTGGCGGTCCGCAACTGCTGGCGCATCTCCGCCCCGCCGTTCGCCGTGCTGACGCGCAGTCCGTTCTTGGCAAGATACTTGGCCAGGAGGTCGCGGATCTCCTTGTGGTCGTCGACGACGAGGACATGGGGTGTTCGTTGCATTGCAGGTTCCTTTGTTTCCAAAGGCTTCCGCCCGAGGAACGCTTGATATGCGTCTTTGAAGTTTTCGGGACGTTTCCCGCAACATCAAAATTGTAACCAAATGTCACGGCCGCCGGACCGTGACAGAATTGATTACCGAATTGCCCGCTGTTGGCAAACTTTGATGACATCTCTCGGAGATGGTCCGCTCAACTTGATCCGGCTTTCCGGATGCTGGCGTTGGAGCCGTGTCTACGGACATCGCGCTGACGGCCACATCAAATCCGCCATCCGGCCCTTTGCATTGTTGAATTCGCGATTGGACAGATCCCTTATGAGTATCAAATTTCGCCTTAGCCACTTGCCGCAACTCCGGCCCGCCTGCGCGCCAGCCGTTCACAATAGAATCTCGATGTCGGCACTGATGCTTCCAGCGCTGCTGTCGATGGGCATCACGTTGCAGTCATGCTCCGAGCAATCGAGCACACAGAATCCGATGGGCGCGGTCAAGGTGGAGGTCAGCGCCATGACGCTGCATCCGCAATCGGTGGCCATCACGGCGGAAGTCCCCGGTCGCACGGTGGCCTCCTTGATCGCGGAGGTTCGGCCGCAGGTCGGCGGGATCATAAGGGCACGCAATTTCAAGGAAGGCAGCGAAGTTGCCGCCGGCGACGTGCTCTATGAAATCGATCCGAGTTCCTACCAGGCTTCCTACGACAGTGCCGTTGCCTCCTTGCAGAAGGCGGAGGGTGCCGTGCCGAGCGCCCAGTCGAAGGTGGATCGTTACAAGGGTCTGACGGCGCAAGACGCGGTCAGCAGGCAGGATCTTGACGATGCGCTATCCACCCTGGCGCAGGCAAAGGCCGATGTCGCTTCCGCCAAGGCAGCCCTGGAAACGGCGCGCATCAATCTCGACTACACCAAGATCCGCGCGCCGATTTCCGGGCGCATCGACGCCTCATCGGTCACCGTGGGAGCGCTGGTCACCGCCGAGCAGACGACGGCGCTCGCTACCATCAACCAGCTTGATCCGATCAATGTCGATGTGACCCAATCGAGCACGAACCTCCTGGCTTTCCGCCGCGCGGTCGCCGAAGGCCGGTTGAAGACCAGCGGCGACAACGTCTCGGTCAATCTCAAGCTTGAGGACGGATCGCAATATTCCGAGCCCGGGACCTTCGCATTCCTCGAGGCATCCGTGTCCGAAACCGTTGGGACCGTCACCGCTCGCGCGGTCTTCCCCAATCCGGACCGCCTGCTGCTGCCCGGCATGTACGTGCGGGCAACGATTGCGGAGGGTGTTGCGCCGAACAGCTATCTCGTGCCGCAGCGTGCCGTCTCTCGCAACACAAAGGGCGAGCCCACCGCCTTCTTCGTTGATACCGCTGGCAAGGTCCAGCAGCGCGTTCTCGCCGTCCAGCGCAGCATCGGCAATAGCTGGCTGGTTAACCAAGGCCTTCAGGATGGCGACCGGGTCGTTGTCGAGGGGCTGCAAAGGGTGCGCGACGGCCAGGAGGTGAAGGTCGACGATGTCACGGTCAATGATGCGACGGGGGAACTTTCGCAGGCATCCTCCAGCGCGTCCGGCCAGCTCAAAGAAGCCGCCAACGTTGCAATTGTGAAGTGAGGTGGTTTGATGTCTCGTTTTTTCATCGACCGGCCGATCTTTGCCTGGGTCATCGCCATCGTCATCATGCTTGCGGGCGCGCTGTCGATCCTGACGCTGTCAATCTCGCAATATCCGCAGATTGCCCCGACGACGGTGCGTATCACTGCAACCTATTCCGGTGCTGACGCCGCAACCGTCGAGAATTCGGTGACCAAGGTCATCGAGCAGGGCATGACCGGCATCGACAATCTCGACTACATGACATCGACGTCGACCTCGACGGGCCAAGCCTCGATCTCGCTGACCTTTACCAACAAAGCCGACGCCGACGTCGCGCAAATGCAGGTGCAGAACAAGCTGCAGCTCGTCACCGCGCAATTGCCGACGACCGTCCAGACCACCGGCATCACGGTCTCGAAATCGACCTCGAACTTCCTGATGGTCATCGGCTTCGTCTCGTCCGACGGCAAGCTCAATTCCAATGATATCGCCGACTACATCAACAGCACGCTGAACGATACGCTGAAACGTGTTTCCGGTGTCGGGGACACACAGCTCTTTGGTTCCGGCTATGCCATGCGTATCTGGGTCGATCCGGACAAGCTGGCCAAATACCAGCTGATGGTGGGCGACGTCACCACCGCGATCGAGGCGCAGAACTCGCAGGTTTCGGCCGGCCAGCTAGGTGCGCTGCCGCAGCGCAAGGGCCAGCAGCTCAACGCGACGGTGACGGCAAAGAGCCGTCTTCAGACGCCGGAACAGTTCAACAATATTATTCTCAAGAGCCTGTCGGACGGCTCGCTGGTGCGCCTCAACGATGTCGCGACCGTCGAGCTCGGTGCGGAGAGTTATACGAGCTCGAGCATCTATAATGGTCACCCCTCGGCCGGTCTCGCCATCATGCTTGCCTCCGGCGCCAATGCCATCGACACGGCCGAGGCGGTGCAATCGACCATCAACAATCTGAAGGAGACGCTGCCGCCGAATGTCGAGGTGGTCTATCCCTATGACACGACACCCTTCGTAAAGCTGTCGATCGAGGATGTGGTCAAGACACTATTCGAGGCCATCGTACTCGTCTTCATCGTCATGTTCGTCTTCCTGCAGAGCTTGCGGGCAACGCTCATCCCGACACTTGCGGTGCCGGTTGTCCTGCTTGGAACCTTCGGCATTCTCTCTGCCTTCGGATACTCCATCAACACATTGACGATGTTCGGCATGGTGCTGGCAATCGGCTTGTTGGTGGACGACGCCATCGTCGTCGTCGAAAACGTCGAGCGCGTGATGGAGGAGGAGGGACTATCGCCGCGCGAGGCGACGCTGAAATCCATGAACGAGATTACCGGCGCGCTGATCGGTATCGCGACCGTGCTATCGGCCGTGTTCATTCCGATGGCCTTTTTCTCCGGCTCCGTCGGCGTCATCTACCGGCAGTTCTCGGTGACGATCGTCTCGGCTATGGTGCTCTCCGTCATCGTTGCCCTCATCCTGACACCCGCACTCTGCGCAACGATCCTGAAAAAACCCGAGCATGGATCGAAGCAACGCGGCGCCTTCGGCTGGTTCAACCGCAATTTCGAACGTGGCACGCGCGGCTATCAGCGTAGTGTCGGCGGCATCATCAAGCGGACGCCGCTCTTCATCCTTGTCTTCGTGCTGATTACGGCTGCGGTCGGCTATCTGTTCAACCGCCTGCCGAGTTCGTTCCTGCCGGATGAGGACCAAGGCATCCTGATTACCAGCGTCCAGCTTCCCGCCGGAGCTGCCGACGATCGCACCGAGAAGGTGTTGAGGCAGGTTACCGACTACTATCTCAACAACGAGAAGGACTATGTCGACGGCGTTATGGGGGTTGCGGGCTTCGGCTTTGGCGGTCAGGGCCAGAATGTTGGTCTCGCCTTCATCAAGTTGAAGGATTTCGCGCTGCGTACCACGCCGCAATCGAAGGCGCAGGCGATTGCCGGCCGTGCCATGGGCGCCTTCTCGAAGATCAAGGACGGCAGCGTCTTTGCGCTTTCGCCGCCGGCGATCCCAGGCTTCGGCAACAATAGCGGTTTCGATTTCTTCATCAAGGACATCAACGGCGCCGGCCATGCCAGCCTGATCGCCGCCCGCAACCAGTTGCTGGGTGCCGCCGCAAAGAGCACCAAGCTCAGTGGCACGCGTCCGAACGGTCAGGAAGATACGCCGCAATACTCGGTCAATATCGATGCTGAAAAGGCAAGTGCGCTCAACATAACGCTCTCCGACATTGATACGACGCTGTCGACTGCCTGGGGCGGCACCTACGTCAACGAATTCATCGATCGCGGACGCGTCAAGAAGGTCTATGTGCAGGGGAATGAAGGCTCCCGCATGCAACCGGAGGATCTGGATCGCTGGTACGTGCGCAACTCCGGCGGCGACATGGTGCCGTTCTCGGCCTTCTCCAGCGGCGAATGGACCTATGGTTCACCGCGCCTGGAACGCTATAACGGTTCGTCGGCCGTCGAAATCCAGGGTGCTGCCGCTCCCGGCGTCTCCTCCGGCGATGCCATGAACGAGATCGACCAGATCATGGCGACCCTGCCGCCCGGCTTCAGCCATGAATGGACCAGCCTGTCGGCCCAGGAAAAGCTCTCCGGCAATCAGGCAAGCCAGCTCTATGCCATCTCCATCCTGGTCGTCTTCCTGGCGCTCGCCGCTCTCTACGAAAGCTGGTCGATCCCGCTTGCCGTCATGCTGTCAGTGCCGATCGGCATCTTCGGCGCGCTGCTGGCCGCCACCCTCTTCGGCCAGTCGAACGACGTCTATTTCAAGGTCGGCCTGCTGACGACGATAGGATTGGCGGCCAAGAACGCCATTCTGATCGTCGAATTCGCCATCGAGCAGCAGAACAACGGCAAGAACCTGATCGACGCGACACTGGAGGCATCGAGGCAGCGCCTGCGCCCGATCCTGATGACGTCGCTTGCCTTCATTCTCGGCGTCATGCCGCTGGCGATCGCCAATGGTGCCGGCTCGGGCAGTCAGAACTCGATCGGCATCGGCGTCATGGGCGGCATGATCTCGGCGACCGTCCTCGGCGTCTTCTTCATCCCGCTGCTCTTCGTCTCCGTCCGACGCATCTTCAAGGGCAAGGTGCTGGCGACGGCGGACGCGAAACTCGATCCGGAAAGCTGAGGGACACCTCGGCTTTCCGCCTCTTTCAGTCATCATTTTCACAGAAAAGGGATTTCATGTCAGTCCTTCATTCGACGCAGCATGCGCGCCCGGTGCGCCGGACATCGAAGTTTATTCCATTGGCAGCGATACTCTGCTGCACGACGATCCTCACGAGCTGCGTTGTCGGGCCGGACTATGAAAAGCCGAATGTCGCCTTGCCAAGCCATTGGAGCGGGCAGGCTTCGTCGAAGAATGCGTCCTCGCCCAATCTCACGGAATGGTGGAAGCAGTTTCGCGATCCGACCTTGAACGCGCTGATCGAGGAGGCCGTGCAGACGAACCTCGACGTCGCGACAGCCAAGGCGAAGATACGCGAGGCGCGCGCAACCTATCGGGAACAGAAAGGCGCACTGCTTCCGACCGCAGAGGGAACTGCCTCTGCGACGCGTAACCGGGTGGCTGCTTCCGACGGCACAGCTGCCAGCGTTTACAATGAGTTCCAGCCAGGATTTGATGCGAGCTGGGAGCTCGATCTCTTTGGCGGCAACAAGCGCTCCGCGGAAGCCGCGCGCTATGGCGTCGATGCCGCTGAGGAGGATCTGCGCGACACGCTGGTTACGCTGGTGGGCGACGTCACCACATATTACGTGCAGGCACGCGAATATCAGGCGCTGCGGGATCTGGCCAAGAGAACGGCGGTGTCCCAGCGAAAGACGGCCGCTCTCACTCAGGAGGAATTCGCGGCGGGAACCGTGACCGGCGTGGACGCGGCCAATGCCAATGGCGAAGCGAGCAGCACGGAAGCCGATATTCCAACCTATCAAATATCCTATGCGCAGTCGGTGCATAAGCTCGCGGTGCTGCTCGGAAAACCGCCGGCGGCACTCGACGATCGCCTGAAGGCGACAGCTGCGATCCCACAGCCCCCGCTCAAGGTTTCAACCGGCATTCCCGCCAACATACTGACATCGAGACCGGACGTTCGGCTCGCCGAGCGCCAGCTTGCGCAATACACCGCGAAGATCGGCGTGGCCGAGGCGAACCGCTACCCATCGATCTCTCTCACCGGCAGCATAACGTCGTCGGCAACCGATCTCGCCGATCTCGGCCGCAAGTCGACCATCGGCTGGGCCTTCGGGCCGACGCTTACCGTGCCGATCTTCCAGGGCGGCCAGCTGAAGGCAGCCGTCGATGTCGCCAAGGCCGAGCGCGACCAATATTACATCGCCTACCAGGCAGCTGTTCTGACCGCCATGCAGGATGTCGAAAATGCCATCGTCTCGCTGACGCAGGAAAAGATCAAGAACGCCAAACTCGTTTCCTCGGCCTCCTCCTATCGCACGGCCGCGGACCTTTCGCGCCAGCTGAACAAGGCCGGCGCCACGGACTTCCTCAATGTTCTGGATGCCGAACGCTCGCTCTACAGCGCGGAAAGCTCTCTCATCCAGAGCAAGGCGGCGATCGCGACGGATTACATTTCTCTCCACAAGGCGCTCGGCGGCGGATGGGACGGCGTGATCGACAGCTCTAAGCCAGCCGTGGTCGATGCGGGCAGCCCAATTCGGCTAAGATCACCCTCTTAGGGAAGGCGATCTTGCCTTCAAGATTTTTGCGTGATTGTCGACTGGGCGATGAAATCGACCAGGGTTCTGATGTTGTGGGACGGGCTGCTGCTGGCTGGCCATAGGAGGCGGAGAATGCCCGCTTCCCTAACGCAGTCCTGCAATAATGGCACGAGCCGGCCATCCTGAATTTGCGTCGAGACGGACATCGATGGAACGCAGGCAATACCGACGCCTTGCTCCGCCAATTCTATCCTGGCCTCGACCGTATTGACGACCGCTGTCACCGGGAGATCGAGTTCTATATCCGCGCCATTCTCGGCAAGGGGCCATGTGTCGATCCTGCCGGTTTCCGGGTGCCGGCGGTGCAGGCAGAGGTGTCGCAGCAGGTCCTCGGGGCGTTGCGGAATGCCGTGGGCGGCGAGATAGGCGGGGCAGGCCACGATCGTGTGTCGGAAGCGCCCGACCGTGCGGCTCATCAGCCGGGAATCGCGCATGTCCCCGGTGCGGATCACAAGGTCGTAGCCTTCATCGATGACATCGACCAATCGGTCGGTCAGGTCGAGTTCCAGCCGCGCCTGCGGATAGATCTGCATGAAGCGGGCAAAGACTGGCATGAATGTCACGGCCCATGTCGGCAGGCTGACCCGCATCGTGCCGCGCACGACCATCCGAGCCTGCCGCATCTCCTGCGTGGCAAGCTCCATTTCCGCAAGGATGCGGCGGCATCGTTCGAGGAAAATCGATCCTTCCGGTGTTAGGCTGACGCTATGGGTGCTTCGGTGAAAGAGGCGCACGCCAAGGCGTTCTTCAAGTCGCGCGACGGATTTGCCGATGGCCGAGGCGGAAAGGCCGAGTTGCCGACCGGTGTCGACGAAGCTGCGTGTTTCGGCCACCCGGACGAAGACCTTCAGTCCACTGAAATTTTCCATGGGTCAAAACTCCGTTGCGGACAGAATAGTCCGTATAGACCGGAAAGCCAGTGCCTTTCGCTCATACGCTCGAAAGCTATAACTGCCTTATGATTCAACTTCTTATTCCACAGAGCTGTTTAAGTGTGCATCAACGGGTGTCGTGCCGCTTGCGTCCGCTCCGCAGGTGGCGGAGCTTGTGCCATGCATAGGGTGAGCGGGTGGAATGTTGTATTGGCGCTGGCTGCCGGCATCGTGCTGGCCGTCATGATCGACTGGAACAGTTTGTTGGCACGGCATAGTTCGCCGCTTTTTGCCTCCTGGACCGCCCATGGCATTGGTGTCCTGGCAAGCCTTGTCCTTGTGACGCTTCTGCCGGCCCGAACGACCACTGCCCAGGCGCCACTGGAGGGCCGATGGCCGCTCTGGTCGTATCTTGGCGGCATCCCGGGCGCTTTCACCGTGCTGCTGGCCGCCGTCACGGTCAACAGCGTCCTCGGGCTTGCGGGAACGCTGGCGCTCATGCTGATCGGTCAGATGGTGTTTGGGATCGCGGCGGATGCCTTCGGGATACTGGGTCTGCGGCGTGCCTTGCCGGACCGCCGAGATATCTGCGCTATCGCGCTGGTGCTGTGCGGAAGCATCGTCATCATCCTGGCGCGGAGCTGAGCGATGCTTTTGTTTGTCTCGCTTGCTCTGCTCAACGGCATTTTGATCGGCACGAGCCGCGCGATCAACGGTCACCTCGGCAAGAAGGTTGGGCCGCTCAGGACGTCGCTCTGGAACCATGCCGTCGGTTTCATTTTTCTCTCGCTGCTGATCGGCCTGTTCTACAGGAGCGATCTTGCCGTGGGGATGGGCGCGCCGGTGAATGCTTGGCTTGGAGGCGTGCTGGGCGTCGTCTTCGTCGCATTGAACAGCCATGTCATTCCGAGGCTGGGAGCGAGCAAGACCACCAGCCTTGTCGTTGCCGCGCAGATGCTGGCAAGCGTCGCTATCGACAGTTTCGGTAAGCCGGTTTCCAGCGCGACGGTCGTCACCCTTATAGGCGCCGCTTTGATCATTGCCGGCGTCTGGCTGTCGGCATCTTCCGCGAAGAGGAATTCGGTACGCGAACCTGCGCAAGATGCGGTGCCTCCTCATGATCCGGCGCGTCGCGCTATTCCGTAATATCCGGACCGATACACCAGATCCGACATTGTGATCGCCGCTCGGTTGACGTTACTGTGCCTCGAATAGTGAGCCCATTTCCCGAGGACGTTCCATGAGTTCCAGCCCGAGCCCGATGCCGATCGAAGCGGGCATCTTGCAATTCATGGAGATTTGCGATTCTTTCTACCCGCCGGATGCGGTGACAGCTTCCATAGAGCAGCAGCGAGAGTGGTATGATGCGCTCTGTCGCCACTTCGACCGTCCGCTGCCGGACGGCATGCATATCGAAGACGAGCTGGTGATGGACAGGATCCCGGTCCGGCGCTATCGGCCAGGGACGGTCAGAACCCCGACATGCCTGCTCTATCTTCACGGCGGCGGCTTCGTGGTCGGTTCGCTGGAGAGCCATCATGCCATCTGTGCCGAGATCGCCGATTATGCCGGAGCCGAGCTCATATCCGTTGATTATCGTCTTGCGCCGGAACATCGCTGGCCGGCGCAGACGGATGATTGTTTCGCTGTCCTCAAGCACCTGCTCAACGCGGGAAAGACCGTCGTGCTGATCGGCGACAGCGCCGGCGGCAATCTGGCGGCGGGGCTGGTGGTTCGGGCAAAGGGCGAGGGGCTTTCCGGCATTGCCGGGCAGGTCCTGATCTATCCGGCACTCGGCGGCGATCTCGTTTCTGGCTCCTACGTGGAAATGGCCAATGCGCCGGGGCTGACGACGGCGGATGTCGTCTATTACCGCAACGTATTGCAGGCGCCGACTGGCGATCCCGTCGCCGGAGCACTCGCCCAATCCTCTTTTGCCGGCTTGCCGCCAACATTCATCACCGCCGCCTATTTCGACCCGTTGCGTGACGACGGCCGTAACTACGCGGCAAAGCTGGCACAGGCGGGTGTCGAGGTCTGGTTCCGCGAGGAGCCGCAGATGGTGCATGCCTGGCTGCGCGCGCGCCACATGAGCGATGGCGCGCGCACCGGCTTTCGCGCCATATGCGACGCCGTCAGCCGGTTTGCCGGATCGAACTGATCACATCAGATCGCGGGGAATTCGCTTTTCTTCGAAGAGCTTCTCGAAGATCTGCGTCTCGCCTTCGAAGGCGGTGACCGAGGCGCTGATGATCCAGTCTGTCGCCGTGCAGGAAATCTTGGATGTCGAGAGCGTGCGGACGAACCATCCCGGCCGTTGCATGTCACATGTCCAGATTGAGGTGCCGCTCATCGACAACGGATCGTTCGGCGTGATCGACCATACCTCGTCACGCAACTGGCGGGTCGAAAGACCGGTGCCGGGATGCTCGAAAAGGCCGGTATCCTCGCGGATTTCATAATGGGTCTTGTTGGCGGCGAGGTCGCGAAGGACCTGGCGCTTGGTCGATCCTGGCGCGTGTTCGATGTATTTCGGCAGCGGGTCGGGATTATCGGGCTGCTTAATATCGATGACCTCATGCGCGCCGAGCTTCGGCAAAGCGAGGCCAAGCGAGGCGATGTCGATGATCAGGCCCGGATCTTCCGGTGGCGGCAGGACCATCGGCCAATAGGCGGTCGACAGCGACAGGCGGATGCGATGACCCTTCCGGAAACGATAGCCGCAGGCATCCAGCGTCAGCGTCACCGTGGTGCGCTCGCCCTTTTGCAGGGGCTTCGGTTCGGCATTGTCGTCGCGATGGGCAAGGTTGAGCACGCCGAAGGAGACGCGCGTCGCGGTGCCGTCCGGATGCACGTCGACAAGCCGGGCGCAGAGATTGGCGATCTCCGCATCACAGCGCAGCGAGAGGGTGATGACCGGACGCCCGAGATAGTCATGATCGACGGTCAGCGGCGCAGTCTGGAACGTCAGCGAGCCGGCATCGTCACCTCGCTGATCGAGCGCCATTTCGGCATCCGGCTTCAGCGTGAACCATTCGCCGGAGGCAGTGCCGGTATCGAGCGGCGAGCGCAGATAGACGGGATGTTCCGGCGCATGCGGGATTGGCATGCCCTCCATCAGCGTGCCGAACTGCTCGACATAAAAGCATTGCATCTCCGGCTCTTGCCATTCGCGCTTGGCGACCCAGAAACCCGGATCGAAATCGCGACGCGGTGCCGGTTTGATGGCATCGAGAATATAGGCGCGCACTGAGGGCATGCTCTCCGCGCCGTTCTGCTCGCCGCGCAGCCAGCGGTTCCACCAGGCGATGGCCTCGCCGTGGAAGTCTGTGCGGGGTTTCGGCCAGGCAAAATGCGGATATTTGTGCACCCACGGACCGATCAGCGCTTTCGCCGTATCGCCGAGACCTTCGACCGCCTTCAGCGGCGTGTTGCGATAGCCATCCGCCCAGCCGGCGATGACCAGGGCTGGAACGTCGAACTCGGCGAAATTCTCGCAGATCGAGCCATGCCGCCAATAGTCGTCGCGGCGCTGATGCTGAAGCCATTCTTCCATGAAGAACGGCTCGTTCTCCAGGCGTTCCAGCCACATATCCTTCCAGCGGTCGCCGACGATCTCAGGGTCGGGAGCGCGCGACTGATAGGCGAGCATGGTCGCTGCCCAGGAAAGCTGCGCCGAGAGATGGCAGCCATCCTTGTAGTGAATGTCGTCATTATAGCGGTCTACGGTGGAGGCGATGGATATGACCGCTTTCAGCGCCGGCGGCTTCAGGGCCGCGACTTGCAGGCAGTTAAAACCGCCCCAGGAAATACCCATCATGCCGACCGAACCATTCGACCATGGCTGTGCGGCGATCCAGGCGATCAGCTCGCAGGCATTGGCAAGCTCCAGCTCGGTATATTCGCCGTCGATGACACCATCGGATTCGCCCGAGCCGCGAATATCGACCCTGACACCAGCGATCCCGGCGGCTGCAAACACCGGATAGGTGGATTCATCGCGGGGGCTCGTCCCGTCGCGCTTGCGATAGGGCAGGAACTCGAACACCGCCGGCACCGGATTGCTTTCAGCATTGTCCGGCATCCAGATGCGCGCCGCCAGGCGCGTACCGTCCTTGAGGGTGATCCATTGGTTTTCGATGGTGTTAAAGCTGCGGTCAGCCATGATCATATATCCCGAAGACGTTTAAGCATCAAACCATACACGGCTGCCGATGTAGCCATTGGACATATCATTGCCGATGTCATCGACATATCCCTTCACCGTCCTCGAGGCGGCCATGATGTAGTCGTTGAAGACGGGCAGGATCAGGCCTCCGTCGTCTCGCACCATCAGAGCCAGTTGCCGATAAAGCGCTTTGCGTTTTACCTCATCGAGTTCTGACCTTGCCTGCAGCACCATCTTGTCGAAGTCCGGGCGCTTGAAGCGCGTGTCGTTCCACTCTGCGGTCGATAGATAGGAGGTGGAATAGCGCGAATCCTGTGTGGGACGGCCGCCCCAGAAAGAGGCACAGAAAGGCTGCTTGTTCCAGACGTTGGTCCAGTAGCCGTCTTCCGGTTCGCGCTTTACGTCAAGTGTGATGCCGGCCTTGCGCGCACTCTCCTGGAACAGGATCGCCGCATCTACGGCGCCCGGAAAGGCTGCATCGGATGTGAGCAACTGAATTGGACGATCGATGCCCGATTTCTTGAAGTGGAAGGCGGCCTTGTCGGGATCATATGGGCGCTGTTCGATGTCGGTTGGCGCGAGGGCGTAGTTGGAATTGACCGGATAGTCATTGCCGATCGTTCCGTACCCGCCCAGTACCTTGTCCAGGATCGACTGTCGGTCGATGGCATATTTCAGCGCGAGCCGAAGATCGTTGTTGTCGAACGGCGCCGTGTCGCAATGCATCAGAAAGCTATAGAAGCCCTTGCCTGCATTCCGGACGATTTCGACATTCGGTGCTCGCTTCAGCATCGGGACCGTCTTCGGATCGACATTGTTGACGAAATGAACCTGACCGGAGGCAAGGGCGGCAATGCGGGCGGTGTTGTCGTTGATGACGAGGATTTCCACGCTGTCGACAAAGCCGCGATCGGAGCGCCAATCCTTTGGGTTCTTCTCAAAGGTGGCGCGAACGCCGGGTTCAAAGCTTTTCAAGACGTAAGGACCGGTGCCAACAGCGGCTCCTGGCTTTTCGACGCCACCCTTCGGCTGGATGATCAGGTGGTAGTCGGTCAGGAGGAGCGGCAGGTCCGCATTGCCCTCCGAGAGCGTCAGGACAAGGTCACCCGCCTTTTCCTCAATGCCGGTGATCGAGGCCATCAGCCCAAGAGCGCCCGACTGCGAATTTTTGTCCGCATGTCGCTTCAGAGTCGCGACGATGTCGGCGACGGTCATCTTGCTGCCGTCGTGAAACTGCACGTCGTTCCGGATCTTGAAAGTCCAAACGGATGCGTCCGCTGATGGCGTCCAGGAAGACGCCAGTGACGGCAAGGGCGCGCCGGTCTTGGGATCGGATTCGACAAGCGTATCCCCCCAAAGCCGGCCAATGACGAACAGCACGGATGCGCTGTAAGTCGCCGGATCGAGCGCGTCGCTGGTGGCGCCACCCTTGAGGCCGAGCTTCAGATGGCCGCCATGTTTCGCTTCCTGAGCGCGCGCGTCACGCGTCATCAACAGGCCCGAGGCGAGGCCCGGCAAAGCGCCGAGGGCGACGGCCCCGCCGAGAAAGCGGCGGCGGCCGATTTTCAGATCCGAAAATTGATCTTTTTGACGCGTCATTGCAGTTCCCTTTTTGAATTTTGTAGGAGGGAACGTAGAGGTCGGCCTAGCTCAAGCAATTTCGCGACTTGACGCACCTTTAAGCGAGTTTACGCTGTGATGATCAAGACGGAGCTACCCTATGCCTCACCTGGTCGAGAACCTGAAGATTGCATGCGCCACGCAGCGTTCCATTTCGCATGTATGCCGTGCAATTGATATTAATCGGCAGCAATTCAATCGATACATCAACGGCGAAACGAGGCCGTCTGCGCATAACCTGGCTCGTATTGCCGCCTATTTTGATCTCGATGCAGCGGATTTTCTTCTCGCCCCCAAGCTTTTTCGCACACGGCTTCGCGGCCCTTCCGTCGGGCTCAATGAAAGTTCCGAGCTTTTCAAGGCGTTTCCAGGAAATCTTCATGCCTTGAGACGCCATATCGGCTATTTCCAGACCTATCATCGCTCACCGTCCTGGCCAGGCATGGTCGTGTGTTCGTGCAGCCGCCTTAGCGAGCAGGGTGGGTTGGTGCGCGTCAAGTCAATGGAGCGGCTTCGGGATCCTGGAAACGGCATCCAGCAGTTTTCAAAATATGTGGGCTTGGCGGCGTTTTACAGGAACCGAATCTTCATTACGGAGCGTGTTGTCGGTCCGAATTCCATGTTGTCGCAGACGATCCTCCTGCCATTCGACGAGCATCAGCGGGTCTATTTGCGCGGAACGACCATGGGTGTCTCCTGGCGAAAGGAAAACCTCCCCTATGCTTCGCGGATGATCTGGCGGCACGTCGGTGCAGAGCCCGATCTGCGCGAACTTCTGTCGCGCTGCGGGCCGGTCCCGCTATCATCACGCCAGCTGCCGCCGACGGTACGCTCGTTCCTCGCGGACCCATCCGCCGAGGTATATGCGGTGCCGGCAGAGTATTGATGACACCAACTATCGAAACGAGGCCCTCGATCCGGACTAGATGTCTAGGGCTTGGCCTTCCGGCCGCCCGACGGTCAACCCTCTTAAAATCGAAGAGGAAGTTGTGTCTTTACGCAATATATTAAGAGTCGCTTTATGAGAATGCTGTCTATCGTATCGCTCGGTGGCGCATGCTTTGACATTTGGGGGTGCCTAGATGCTTTTGTCTACGAAAACGGATGTAGATTCCAGCCAGCATGCCCACCTTTGCGATCTGTTTCGCCAAGAAGCGAAGATCAATTTGGACAGCGACGCAGACATTCCCGATGCTGTTTCAGTCAACCGGGTCTTGAATTTCATCAAGCGCTGGTGGGGTGAAACCGGAGAGGAGATGGATGTCAATGTATTCTATCGTCACCGCACCCTCGAAGCCCTTGGCCTTGCAACTGCCAATCACGAAGACCTCTCAGCCTCACCAAAAATCATAGAACTTCGAGGCGGGGAAGATGCGGCGCCGTTGCTGGTATTCGCCGGCGGGCCAAGCTGTTTTCTGGAAATGCAGCATCTCATTAAGGAAATCCGCTTTCCTGGACCGATCCTCGGCGTCGCGTTGACGGCCTTCAACCGCGACCCTCAATATCCGGCGACCGTACAAGACGAGGTTGAAAGCACGCTGAGAGCGCTACAAACAGCAGGGATCGGAGAGCCCTATCGATTGCTCGGCTATTCCTTCGGTGGTGTTTTTGCCTTGGAGCTTGCGCGTGCCTTGAAGGCGCAGGGACAAAAGATTGCTTTCCTCGGGATGCTCGATACGCCGTTTGGTGAGCAGGAGTGGCCACTGACGACCTGGGGCAAGTTCATGTGGCAACGCTGGCGGAGAGCTCGGAGCAGAAAGAAGACCCTAACGAAAACCGGTCATCAGGCGGTCGGCCAAGCACCTGCAAAGCCCAGCTTGCCGGTAATCGAGCGACAAGAATACCTCGCGAGAATGTTGAAGCCACTCTCTTTCCGCTACGTTGACCCACGCAAGGCCTATTATCCGGAGCTGGCGCCTCAATGGATAGGGGATTATCCCCCGCGTTTTGACGCCGCCGCCAGACAACTTCTACGAATGAAAGGTCTTTATAAGCCAAGCCGTTATGACGGGGAGCTAACTTTCTATCGCAGTCTTCAAGGATCTCCGGTCGATTGCGATCCAAGGTCTATATGGGGGCACCTTCTTGTTCATGCGGACTGGGTGGACGTTTCCGGCAATCACCAAAGTATGATTGTTGGGCGCAATGCCAGCACGCTCGCTCGTGGACTCAGCGAACGCCTTGTGCGCTGAGCCTTCTATTGGCATGAAAGCGAGCAAGTACTGAACCACTAGGGCTTGATACTCGAGTCATCAATTGCCGGCGCTTTCCATCTTCCTGGTCGTCAGCACCTTCTCCAGCCAGCCGATCTCCATTTCCGGCACCGACTTCAGCAGCAGATCCGTGTAGTCGTCGAAGGGCGGCGACAGCACCTTCGATTTCGGCCCGAAGCGCACGAGTTTGCCGCGATGCATGACCGCGACGCTGTCGGCGATGGCGCGGACGATGGCGATATCGTGGGTGATGAAGATATAGGAAAGATGCGCTTCCGCCTGCAATCTCAGAAGCAGGTTGAGGATGCCTTCGGCGACGAGCGGGTCAAGCGCTGAAGTGGGTTCGTCGCAGAGGATGATCTCCGGCTTGGCCGCAAGGGCTCGGGCAATCGCGACGCGCTGTTTCTGGCCGCCGGATAGCTCGGCCGGATAACGGTCGATGAAGCCCTTGCTCATCTCGATCTGCTCGAGCAATTCCTTCACCCGCGCGGTTTTCGCCGCACCTCGCAGGCCGTAATAGAAGGTGAGGGGACGGCCGATGATGTCACGCACGGTCTGGCGCGGGTTCATTGCGGTATCGGCCATCTGGTAGATCAGCTGGATACGCCGCAGCTCGTCGCGCGAGCGGTTCTTCAGGGCCGGCGTCAGCGGCTTGCCGTCGAAGGAAATCCCGCCGTCGCTGGGCGGCAGCAGGCCAGTGATGACGCGGGCAAGCGTCGATTTTCCGGAGCCGGATTCGCCGACGATCGCCAGTGTCTGGCCTTTCGGTACATGAAGAGAGACGTCGTGCAGCACCTTGAAACCATTCGAGTATTGCGCACTGACGTTCTCGACCTTCAGAAGCGTGTCGGATTGATCTTTCGCCTCTTCCCGCGCCGTCTGGCGAACATTGACGAGGGCGCGGGTATAGTCTTCGCGTGGCGCCTCGATGATCTGCTGGACAGTGCCGTATTCGACTGTCTTGCCGTAGCGCAACACCATGATGTCGTCGGAGATCTGCGCGACGACGGCAAGGTCGTGGGTGATGTAGAGCGCCGCCGTGTGGGTTGCCTCGATGGCATGCTTGATCGCCGCCAGCACGTCGATCTGGGTCGTCACGTCGAGCGCTGTCGTCGGCTCGTCGAAGACGATCAGCTCCGGGTTGGAGCAGAGTGCCATCGCCGTCATGGCGCGCTGAAGCTGCCCGCCTGAGACCTGATGCGGGAAACGGTCGCCGAAGGTCTCGGGATTGGGCAGGCCAAGCACCTGGAACAGATAGAGCGCCCGCTTCTTCGCTTCGTCCTTCGTCATCAGTCCGTGCTTGACGGAGGCTTCGATCACCTGTTCGCCGAGCTTGTGGGCCGGGTTGAAGGCGGCTGCCGCCGATTGCGCGACGTAGCAGACGCGAGCGCCGCGGATTTTTCGGATGCCCGATTTCCCCAAGGGAAGAATATCGACGCCATCGAGCAGCACTTGGCCGCCGGTGATCTCGGCGCCACCACGGCCATAGGCGAGCGCCGAAAGGCCGATGGTGGATTTGCCGGCGCCGGACTCGCCGATCAGGCCGAGCACCTTGCCCTTTTGCAGGTCGAAGGAGACGCCGTCGACGATGGTAACGCGTTTGGGCGGCTCGCCGGGCGGATAGCTGGTTGCTTCGATCTTCAGATCGCGAACGGAAAGTAGCTCAGGCATCGCCACGCCCTCCCTTGAGGCTGGAGGTGCGCTTCAAGAGCCAGTCGACCACCAGATTGACACAGACTGCCAGCGCCGCGATCGCGGAGCCCGGCACGAGAGCGGCGGAGATGCCGAAGATGATGCCGTCCTTGTTGTCCTTGACCATGCCGCCCCAATCGGCGGACGGCGGCTGGATGCCGAGCCCGAGGAAGGAGAGCGTCGAGAGGAACAGGATCGAGAAGGCAAAGCGCAGGCCGAATTCCGCCAGCAAGGGCGAGAGCGTGTTCGGCAGGATCTCGCGGAAGATGATCCAGATCTTGCCTTCACCACGCAGCTTGGCGGCCTCGACGAATTCCATGACCGCAACATCCAGCGCCACGGCGCGGCCGAGGCGATAGACACGGGTGGAATCGAGGATCGCCATGACCAGGATGAGCACGATTAGGTTCTGCGGCAGCACCGCCAGCACCACGAGCGCGAAGATCAGCGTCGGGATCGACATCATCAGATCATTGAACCGCGAGAAGACCGCGTCGATCAATCCGCGTGAGACGGCGGCGGTGAAGCTCAAGATGATGCCGAGCGAGAACGAGATGATCGTTGCGGCAAGCGCCACGAACAGCGTCGTGCGGGCGCCGTAGATCAGACGCGAGAGGATATCGCGGCCGAGATTGTCAAGGCCGAAGAAATATTGCGCGTCGGCCACCTGCCAGACATTGCCGACGACTTCGGTCTCGCCATAGGGCGCGATCCAGGGGGCGAAGATCGCACAGATGAAGGCGAGCAGGATGCCTGCCATGCCGACCCAGGCGGTGATGGGGATATCTCTCAATCTCATCGCGGATGCCTCAGGCGTGGGTTGGCAACGATCGCGAGGATATCGGCGATCATGTTGAGCAGGATGTAGACGGCAGCGAAGATCAGCCCGCAGGCCTGAACCACCGGCATGTCGCGGACGGTGACGGCATCGACCATGTACTGGCCCATGCCGGGATAGACGAAGACCACCTCGACCACGACGACGCCGACGATGAGATAGGCAAGGTTCAGTGCGATGACGTTGATGATCGGCGCCAACGCATTGGGCGCTGCATGCTTGACGATCGAACGGAAGGCACTAAGGCCTTTCAATTCGGCCGTCTCCATATAGGCCGACGACATCACCGAGAGGATCGCGGCCCGCGTCATACGCATCATGTGGGCAAGCACGACGAGCACCAAAGTCGCCGTCGGCAGGGCGATGGCCTTCAGCCGATCGAGAAAATCCATGCCGTCATAGACGGTTGCCGGAAAGGTCGCGATTCCGAATTTCACGCCGAAAAACAGGATGAGCAGATAGCCGATGAAGAATTCCGGTAGTGAAATCGCCGCCAGCGAGATCACATTGATGATCTTGTCCGGCAACCGATTTCGAAAGTGTACGGCCAGCATGCCGAGCCCGACGGCGAGCGGTACGGATATCAGCGCAGCGAAGGCCGCAAGAAAGAGCGAATTGCCGAGGCGCTTGCCGATCTGCTCGCTGACGGAATTCTTGCTGGCCCAGGAGGTGCCGAAATCGCCATGAACGGCGTTACCGAGCCATTCCACATAGCGGGTCGTGATCGGCCGGTTGAGACCAAGATCGGCACGGATGTTGGCAACGGCCTGTGGGGTTGCCGACTGGCCGAGATAGGTCGTCGCGAAATCGCCTGGCAAAGCTTCAAGGCCGCCGAAGATGAGGATCGAGACGGCAAAAAGCAGGACGAGGCTGAGCACGCAGCGCTCGACAATGAGGGACAGCAGCGGAAAACGCTGCTTGAACCTCAATCCGGGCAGCACCGTACTGGGTGGTGTATTGGACATGATGGATGCCTCGCGCAGAAACGTCGGGAGGACCGCGAAGTGTCTCCGCGATCCCGGTTTCGTTAGAGATGAGGGCGTTTTCGCCCGGCTTCGAGCATCAGGCGTCCAGCCAGACGCGGGTCGCGACGTAGCCGTTCGACATGTCGTTGCCGATGTCGTGAACGTAGCCCTTCACCTGCTTGGTGGAGGCGTTCACGAAGTCGTTGAACATCGGCAGGATAACGCCGCCTTCGTCGCGAACCATCATCGCCATGGAGCGATACATCTCCTTGCGCTTGGCCTCATCGAGTTCCGAGCGGGCCTCAAGCAGAAGCTTGTCGAAGTCCGGGCGCAGGAAGCGGGTGTCGTTCCAGTCCGCCTTTGAGAGATAGGCGGTGGAATACATCTGGTCCTGTGTCGGGCGGCCGCCCCAGTAGGAGGTGGAGAAGGGCTGGACGTTCCAGACGTTGGTCCAGTAGCCGTCACCCGGCTCGCGCTTGACCTCGATGTTGATGCCCGCCTTCTTGCAGCTTTCTTGATAGAGCACGGCGGCATCGACAGCGCCCGGGAAAGCGACTTCCGAGGTGCGCAGCAGAACGGAACCGCTGTGGCCGGACTTCTTGTAGTGGAAGGAAGCCTTGTCAGGATCGTAGGCACGCTGCTCGATGCCTTCGGGGAAGAGGGCATAGGTGCTGTTGATCGGGAAGTCGTTGCCGACCTTGCCGTAGCCGCCGAGGATCTTCTTGACCATGGTTTCGCGGTCCATGGCGTATTTCAGCGCAAGGCGCAGGTCGTTATTGTCGAACGGCGCCGTGTTGCAATGCATGATAAACACGTAGTGGCCACGGCCGGCGGTCGCCAGGATTTCGACATTCGGCGCGCGCTTCAACAGGTCGACGGTCTTCGGGTCGACGCGGTTGATGTAATGCACTTGGCCCGACGACAGCGCGGCAATACGTGCCGTCGCATCGTTCATGCCGATGATCTCGATCGAGTCGACATAGCCGCGATCCTTGCGCCAGTCGTCCTTGTTTTTTTCCAGCGTGGCGCGCACGCCGGCCTCAAAGGTGACGAGCTTGTAGGGACCGGTGCCGATCGAGGCGAAGGGATCATCGTTGCCGCCGTTCGGCTGGATGACGAGATGGTAGTCGGTCAGGAGCAACGGCATATCGGCGTTGCCTTCGGTGAGCGTCAGGACGAGGTTGTCGCCATCGGCCTTGATCTCCTTGATCGACTTCATGACGCCGAGGGCGCCCGATTCCGACTTGCTGTCGGTATGGCGCTTGAGGGTGGCGACGACGTCGTCGATCGTCAGATCCTTGCCGTTGTGGAACTTCACGCCCTTGCGGATCTTGAAGGTCCAGGTGACGGCGTCCTTCGACGGCTCCCAGGATTCGGCAAGCGACGGCACGGCAGCACCGGTGAGCGGGTCGGATTCGACCAGCATGTCGCCCCAGCAACGGCCGATACAGAACATGAACTGCGACAGGAATTTTGCCGGGTCCTTGCTGTCGGTGGCGGCACCGCCTTCAAGGCCGAGTTTCAAATGGCCGCCGTGCTTTGGCTCGGCTGCCATTGCGCTTTCGGTGAAAAGTGCGTCGGCAAGTGCCAATGTCATGCCGGCTGCCATGGCGCGTCCCATGAATTCGCGGCGGCTGAGGCCGCCCGAGGTCACGCGGCTTGCGAGATGTTTCGTGTAATCGCTCATTCCCCAGTTCCTTCTTTTTGATGCGTTGATAGAATTCTCGGGCTGGGCTTCAAGAAGCGGTTTCCTCTTCCGCCTGAAGCTTGGTTGCCCGCGATCATGCAGGAAAATCACACGGTTGCTACCGTTTTCTCATTTTCCTTTCCAAATTGGGGCTCGCTTTTCTGCGAAAGCCTTGGCGCCTTCCAACTGGTCCTCGCTCGAATAAAGGGTGTCGACCGTCGCAAACTGCCTTTTGGTGATCTTGTTCATGGCAGTCTGAAATGTCGTTCCCTCGGCTTCGCGAACGATTTCCTTGATGGCAGCGTAGACGAGCGGCGGACCGCTTTCCAAAAGGCGGGCAAGTTCCCATGCCCGATCCATCAATTTATCCGCCGCGACGATTTCGTTGACGAAGCCCCAGCGGTTCGCCTCGACGACATCAAGCCAGCGGCCGGTCAAAAGCATGTCCATCGCGATGTGATAGGGTATGCGCTTCGGCAATTTGATCGACGCGGCGTCCGCGACCGTTCCCGAGCGGATTTCCGGAAGGGCGAAGGTCGCGTGTTCGACGGCGATGATCAGATCAGTGGAAAGGGCGATCTCCAGACCGCCGCCGCAACAGATGCCGTTGACGGCGCAGATGACGGGCTTGTTGAGATCGCGGAGCTCCTGCAGGCCGCCGAAACCGCCGACGCCATAGTCACCATCGACCGCGTCGCCGGCCGCGGCTGCCTTCAAATCCCAGCCGGCTGAAAAGAATTTCTCGCCGGCACCGGATATGATCGCCACGCGCAGCTGGGGATCGTCGCGGAAATCGCGGAAAATAACGCCCATCTCACGGCTGGTCGCAAGGTCGATGGCGTTCGCCTTCGGCCGGTCGATAATGACCTCCAGGATACCGTTGTCGCGTCGAACGCGAATGGGGCTGTGCAACTTCCGCTACCTCCTTCGCCGGATGAGGGCGTCTGCGGCAACGACGCCACGATTGTCTGGCAAAACCATCAACGGATTAATGTCTAGTTCTTCAAGCCGCGCGGCGTGTTTTACGACATATTCTGCCGTTGATACGACGGCATCGACAACTAAATCGAGATTGCCTTTCGCGCCGCCGCGATAGCCTTCGATCAGTTTTTTGACTTTCAGGCGTGAAATGGCCTCAAGAACGTCCGCTCTTGTCACCGGAAGAGGCAAAATGACGGAATCTTCAAGCAATTCAACCAGGATTCCCCCCGCACCGACCGTCAAAGCCAATCCGAGGACAGGATCGCGCACGGCCCCGATGATCAGCTCGGCGACCGGACGCTCGATCATCCGTTCAACCAGATAACCGGAGGCAACATGCGCCATTCCTTGGGCAGCACTTCGTACAGCCTCCATATCCCTCAGGTTGAGCACGACAGCGCCGGCCTCGGACTTATGTTCGACGCCCAACGCCTTCAGGGCGACGGGGAAGCCGAGGCGTTCTGCCTGCTCGGCAGCCTCGCCCGGACTGGCTGCCGTCGCTCCGACGGGAACGGTAAGACCAAAGGCGGATAGCTCCGTCTTGGCGACCGCCTCGTTCAAGGTTTCGATCTCGCCTCCGGTCAAGGCGGTATCGAGCAGCGGCAGTGGTGGCTGAGCGCGCCACGCCGCCCCGATCTGGCTTGCAATTTCGGCCGCCGCTATGGTTTCGCTGATGCCGCAAAGAGGCACGAGGCCATCTTGAATAAGCAGCAGGGCAATCGCCTCGGGCATGTTTTCCGGCAGGGTCGCCAGGATCCCGGCACGGGCGCTCGTCCGCTTTACCGAAGCGGCGACGGCGACGATCGTCGTCATCCAGTCCTCACCGTTGCAGCGATCGTTCCGCGGGAAATCAAGGACAACGAGGTTTAGCGCGTAGCCGCCCTCGAACATGGCCGTGAAGGCCTCCGTCTGACGATCAAGATCACCCCAGACGAAGGTGTGATAGTCGAGTGGATTGGACAGAGTGACCATCTCGCCGAGACTACGCCGCAAGGCAGGCAGCTGCTCGGGCTTCAAAGCACGGAAATCCACGGCTCGGCCGGTGGCGGCATCGGCCATCAACGAGGCCTCGCCGCCGGAGCAGCTCATCGAGGAGATGGCATCGCTTGTCAGTGGACCGGTGACGTGCAGCAGTTTCAGCGTTTCGATCAGTTCCGGCAGCGTGGCGACCCGGCCGATACCGAGACGGGCGAGGATCGCATCGGCAACGGCGTCGCTGCCGGCGAGCGATGCCGTATGCGAGACGGCGGCGCGCTGTGCCTGTTCGGACTTGCCGACTTTCAGCGCGACAACGGGCTTCCGCAGTTCGCGGGCGCGCATGGCAAGTTTCTGTAGCGCCTGGACGTTGCCGAATCCCTCGATGTGAAGGCCGATTGCCGTAACGCGCGGATCCTCTAGGACGGCGAGAGCCAAATCTGACAGTCCGATTTGCGCCTGGTTGCCCGCCGTCATCAGATAGGCGAGGGGCAGGCCGCGTTTTTGCATGCTTAAATTGATGGCGATGTTGGAGGATTGGGTGAGAATGGCGACACCGCTTTCGACGCGCACCATTCCGTGCTGGTCGGGCCAAAGCAGGGCGCCGTCCAGGCCATTGATCAAGCCATAGCAGTTCGGCCCAACAATCGGCATGTCCCCGGCTGCTTCAATGAGAGCAGCTTGCAGAGTTGCGCCATCAGCGAGTTCGGCAACCGCTTCGCTGAAGCCTGAGGCGTAACATACCGCGCCGCCCACTCCTCTGGCTGAAAGCGCGCGGACGATATCGACGGTCAGCAGACGGTTGACGCCGACGAAGGCGGCATCCGGTGCTGACGGCAATTCGTCCACCGAACGATAGCAGCGTCGGCCGAGCACGCTCTCCAGCGTCGGATGCACCGGCCAAATGTCGCCGGCAAATCCCATCCGATCGCATTGTTCGATGACCCGGCGCGCCTCGCGGCCGCCGAAGACGGCGATCGTATGCGGTCTGATCAGGCGGTCGAGCGAGCGTTGGGTCATTCGGTCATGCTCCGAAAGGCCGCAAGAGATCGCGGCTGATGATATGCCGCTGGATTTCCGAGGTTCCGTCCCAGATGCGCTCGACGCGCGCATCACGCCAGAAACGGGCGAGCGGCAGATCGTCCATCAGCCCCATGCCGCCGAAAATCTGGATGGCTTCGTCGGTGACGCGGGCGAGCATTTCCGAGGCGTAGAGCTTGGCCGAGGCGACTTCGCGATTGGCGGAAAGACCCGCGTCGAGCCGCCAGGCGGCAGACAACGTCAAAAGGTCGGCGGCGTCGATCTCAGTGATCATGTCGGCAAGCTTGAACGATACGCCCTGATTGGCGCCGATCGGCCGGCCGAACTGCTTACGTTCCGCCGCATAGGGGAGTGCCATATCGAAGACACGGCGGGCACGCCCGACGCAGGTGGCCGCGACCGTCAGGCGCGTGCCGTACAGCCATTCATTGGCGATGTCGAAACCGTGATGCACCTCCCCGAGCACCTGGGATTTCGGAAGCCGGCAGTCCGTGAAATTCAGGATGGAGTTGTGATAGCCGCGGTGCGAGACCGATTCATAGCCCTTGCGGATATCGAAGCCGGGTGTGTCACGATCGACCAGAAAGGCCGTGATCTTCTTCTTGATGCCCTTCGGCGTTTCTTCCTCGCCGGTGGCGGCAAAGACAATAACGAAATCAGCGACATCGGCATGAGAGATAAAGTGCTTGGTTCCATTGAGGATGAAATCGCTGCCATCCTGCCGCGCGGCACATTTCATGCCGCGCATGTCCGAGCCGGCATCGGGCTCGGTAATGGCAAGAGCATCGATCTTTTCACCGCGCACGGCCGGCAGCAGATATCGCTCGCGCTGCTCGCCTTCGCAGGCCATCAGAATTCCGGAGGGGCGTCCGAAGAAGACGGTCAGCGCCATCGAGCCGCGGCCGAGTTCGCGCTCGACGAGAGTAAAGGTGGTGTGGTTGAGACCGGCGCCGCCGACCTCTTCGGGAAAATTGCAGGCATAGAAACCGAGATCGATGCATTTGCGCCGAATCTCTTCTCCAAGCTCCGGCGGCACGATGCCGGTGCGATCGACCTCGTTCTCATGCGGATAGATTTCCGTCTCGACGAAGTCACGGACGGTCTTGACGATCATTTCCTGTTCTTCGTTGAGCCCGAAATTCATTTCCGCTTCCTCCTAGCGCTTTTGTCCGACATGGCGCCCGATGCCATCCGGCAGGGGCAGTTTTGCATGAGCCTCGGCGATCGACCCTATTTTGCGCAGCACCTCCTCCGGCGCGGGGGCAGCTTTGCTCGCCTTGGCGTCGACATGCAGCAGCATATGTTCGGCGGTGGCGATAACGTCGCCCGTCGCCGTGTCGTGGATCGTGTGGAACAGATGCAGCCGCTTCTCATCGGCGGACAGGAGCTGGCAGGTCGAATGGATTGCCTGACCGAGCTTGGCTTCGCCGATGTGGCGAATATGGGTTTCGACCGTGTAGTAGCTGTGGCCACGTTCGACATAGTCAAAGTCGACGCCGATCAGGCGTAGCAGTGCGTCCGATGTATCGCCGAACACCTGCAGATAGCGATGTTCGGTCATGTGGCCATTATAGTCGACCCAAGCGGGGCTCACCTTGGTTTCGATGAGACGCAGCGGTCTTGCCAAGTCGTGAAGTTTCTTTTCGCCGCCGCCGGTTGCCCAGAGACTTTGCTCGAAATCCTTGAGCAGCTTGCCGGCGCCCCAGCCCTTGCCGCCATGGCTGCCCTTCAATGTCTGCAGGATGCCAACGAGATTTTCGTCGCGGATGCGCTCCAGTTCACGGATCGACAGGCCAGCGGCTTGCTCGTCCGATTGCTGGCCGATCTTCTCGACCAACGCGTCGTCGAGGTCGACGACATCCATCAGCTTGGTCCAGTTCCATTGCAGAGCCGGGCCGAATTGCGCCAGGAAGTGCCGCATGCCCGCCTCGCCGCCGGCAATACGGTAGGTCTGGAAGAGACCCATCTGCGCCCAGCGCAGGCCGAAGGAATAGCGGATGACGTCATCCAGTGTTTCGACGGTGCAGATGTCGTCCTTGATCAGCCACAGCGCCTCGCGCCACAGCGCTTCCAGCAGACGGTCGCCGACGAAGGCCTCGATCTCCTTGGCGATATGAACGCCCTTCATGCCGATGGGCGGCAGCCGGTCCATGGCGGCCTTGATCGTTTCCTTCGACGTCTTCTCACCGCCGACGATTTCGACCAGTGGCAGCAGATAGACCGGATTATAGGGATGGGCGACGAAGAGGCGTTCGGGGTGGCGCATGTCGCGCTGCAGGTCTGATGGTAGCAGGCCAGAGGTCGAGGAGCCTATCAACGCATCCGGCCTTGCCGCCGCATCGATCTGCGTCAGTACCTTGCGCTTGAGATCAAGCCGCTCGGGAACGCTTTCCTGAATCCAATCCGCGCCGGCGACGGCTTCTTCCAGCGTCTCGCGGAAGGTGAGCTTGCCGCGCGCGGGAAGCGGTGCGCCGGTCAGCATCGCATAGGCCTTTTCGGCATTCGCCAAGACTTCGCCGACGATGCGGGTCGCTTCCGGATGCGGATCGAAGACATCGACATCGATGCCGGCCAAAAGAAAGCGCGCGATCCATCCGCCGCCGATGACGCCGCCGCCGATGCAGGCTGCCTTGTTGATCTTGGTCATCGATGCCTCAGCGCTTCGTCAGTTTCAGTTTCTTGCGGACGTCTTCAGGACCGATGATGCGCGCACCCATGCCTTCGATGACCTGCACCGCCTTTTCGACGAGCTGCGCATTGGTCGCAAGCAGACCCTTTCCGGCATAGAGATTGTCTTCAAGGCCAACGCGGACATTGCCGCCGGCAAGCACGGCCGCGGCGGGATAGGCCATGGCATTGCGGCCGATGGAAAAGGCCGAGAAGGTCCAGCTCGGTGGAACGTTATTGACCATCGCCATAAAGGTGTTGAGGTCATCGGGCGCCCCCCAGGGGATGCCCATGCAGAGCTGGATGAGGACCGGGTCCTCAATAAGACCCTCCTCGGCAAGCTGTTTGGCAAACCAGAGATGACCGGTATCGAAGGCTTCGATTTCGGGGCGAACACCGAGATCGGTCATCTTCTTCGCCATCGCCCGCAGCATTGAGGGCGTGTTGGTCATGACGTAGTCGCCGAGACTGAAGTTCATCGTGCCGCAATCGAGCGTGCAGATTTCCGGCAGGCATTCGGCGACATGGCTGACACGCTCCGTTGCGCCAGCCATGTCGGTGCCCCTGACGTTCAAGGGCAGGGGGCTTTCGACATCCCCGAAGATCAGATCGCCGCCCATGCCGGCGGTCAGGTTGAGCACCACATCGACATCGGCCGAACGGATGCGGTCGGTCACTTCCCTGTAGAGATCGTTGCGGCGGCTGGCAGCCCCGGTTTCAGGATCGCGGACATGGCAGTGAACAACTGCCGCCCCAGCTTTGGCGGCGTCGATCGCGGATTCCGCGATCTGCTTGGGAGTGATCGGAACGTGGCTGGATTTCGAAACGGTGTCGCCGGAACCGGTGACGGCGCAGGTGATGAAGACATCGCGGTTCATTGCAAGAGGCATTTTTGTTCTCCCTCGTATTGAGGGCATTACGCTGCAAGCGATGGCTTCATGCTTTGCATTTACGGAAGCAAACGATACATTATCGGAAATACGAGAGATGCCCATGCTCACGCCATCCGATACGCCGCTCGATATCGACCTGCTGATCCTGCCGGAGACGAACCTGATCCTGATCGCGTCAGTGATCGAACCTCTGCGCGGGGCCAACCGAATTTCCGGGAGCGAACTCTATCGCTGGCGGCTGTTCACGGTGGACGGTTCGTCGGTGGAGACGACCAGCCTGATTCCGGTTCCCGCATCGGGCAATTTCCGGCCATCAACCGACACCGCTCCGCTCTTCGTGCTCGCGAGCTACAATTGGCGGCGCAGCGCCACACAGGCGCTGAAGATGCAATTGTCGCAGACTGCGCGCCATCGTTCGATGATCGCCGGCATTGAATCCGGCAGCTGGCTGCTGGCCGAAGCGAGCCTTCTCGATAATGTGTCGGCGGCCGTCCATTGGGAGGATACAGAGGATTTCGCGCTGGCCTATCCGCAGGTGCGCGCCGTCAAGGATCGTTTCGTCATCGACGGCAAGCGCATCACTACCGCCGGTTCGATGCCAACGGTGGATCTGATGCTGGAAATCATCCGGCGGCGGCAAGGCTATTCGCTGGCGCTCGAAGTCAGCCGGCTCTTCATCTACGAGCCGGCGACCGTCTATGGCGCCATGGAGCTGTCGCCGTCGACCGCCGGCTTGCGTCTGCGCGACCCGCGCGTCGCCCAGGCCGTGCGGCTGATGGAAGAGCATATCGAACAGCCGCTGGTCCTGACGCGCTTGGCGCGGCGCATCGGGGTCAGCGCCCGTCATCTCCAGGCCCTTTTTCAGGACGATTTCGGCGCGCCGCCGCATGTGCATTATCTGGCGCTCCGGCTCAACGCGGCGCGTCGCAAGGTGATCGAGACCAAGGAATCCTTTGCCGAGATCGCCGCAGCGACCGGCTTCAACTCGGCCTCGGCCTTTTCCCGCAGCTATCGTGCCAGTTTCTCGGAAAGTCCGTCGGGCACGCGTCGGCGCTTGCGCGGGCGCTCTACGGCTGCAGGAGAGCCGACATAGGCTGGAAGGCTTCGCGCACCATTTCCGCCAGCTCCCGGATCGCTTCGCTGGAATGATAGGGGTTACGGCGCAGTACGACGCGGGAGGAATCGACCGGCGGAAATCCATCGTCACTCGTCAGCTCCCGGCAGCCATGCGGAATGTTGCTGCGCGAAAGCGTCGTGACGGCGAGGCCGGCGGAAACGGCATTCTTCAGGCCGGAACTTGTATCGGCGATGAAGGCGATACGATAGCGCCGCCCCTGCTGCTCCAGGGAACGCAAGGCAAAGTCACGGCACCATGTCGAGTCGCGATAGATCGCGATGGGCAGCGGTACTGCGTCATGCAGCCGGTGCACCAGCGATGTGACCCAGACCGTCGGGTCGATGCAGAGCACCTCGCCGGTGGTCTGGTCGCTCCAGTCGAAGACAACAGCGAGATCGAGCTCGTCTCGCTCCAGGGCAGCAAGATTGTGTGAGGTATAGTCGCAGGTAACGGTGACTTCGACGGCGGGGTGCCGAATAGCGAAGGCAGCAAGCGCCGCCGGTAGTATGGTCTGGCTGTACTCCTCCGGAATGCCGATCCGGACCGGGCCGTCCAGCGGCTTGGTGCGGATGGTGGCTGCCGCCTCGGTCAGCAGGTCGATCACGCGTTGTGCATAGGGAAGCAACTGATTGCCCGCCCGGGTCAGTGCGACGCCACGCGCGCTTCTGTCGAACAATGCTTTGCCAACGATTTCCTCGAGGCGCTTGATCTGGGCGCTGACCGCCGATTGCGTACGGCCGATGCGCTGGGCGGCGGCGGAGAAATTTGACGTCTCGGTGATGACGAGAAACGTCCGGAGCAGATCGCTTTCGATGGGTTCGCGCATAACGGATCACAAATTTTTCTGATGGCTACTATCTCTACTATTCGTTTGTCTGATGTCAAATATCGGCGCAGACAGATGACATTCAACCCGATGCTTCACTCCTTGAGTCCCGTTAGATGACCATTCAGATTCCTGCCCGAACCTTCTCCTCAAGCGAGTATGAGAAGGGCATCGTTCTTGTGGCCGTGGCAACGCTTGCGTGGAGCTGCAGCGGTATTTATGCCCGGCTTCTGACGACCGACATATGGACGGCGATCGCCTGGCGGTCACTGTTTGGCGGCATATTCCTGTTGATCCCGAGCTTCTTCCTCGAGGGCGGGTTTTCGCGGCGCCAGTGGAGTTCGATTTTTCATCCCGCCGGATTGGCGATGATTGTCTGCCAGACCATAAGTCAGGCCTGCTTTATCGGTGCGCTCTACATGACCACGGTCGCGAACGTGACCATGATCTATGCAACGGCGCCGTTCATCGCCGCCTTTCTCAGCTGGACGATGCTGAAGGAGCGCGTTGCGAAGCGAACGTTGATTGCCGGTGGCGTTTGTCTCGTCGGGGTGGCGGTAATCGTCGCTTCCTCGATTGGGGGCGGCACCGGCGTCGGCGATCTCCTTGCGCTCGGCATGACGGTCACCTTCGCTCTCATCATCGTCATCCCGCGCATCGACCGTAGTGTGCCGATCCTGCCGTCAAGCGTCGTCAGCGGATTCCTGACATTCGTGCTCTTCCTGCCCTTCGCCTCGACTGCCTCGCTCGACACCTATAATTGGCTGCTGCTGGCGGCATTTGGCGCGACGAATTTCGCGCTCGCCTTCGTCCTATTCCTTTTCGGGTCAAGGCGAATGCCGGCGGCCGATGCAGCCCTCATCAGCTCGATGGAGATCGTGCTCACCCCCTTCTGGGTCTGGCTCTTCTTTTCCGAGAGGCCGCCGATGGCAACGTTCATGGGCGGTGCGATCATCCTTGCGACGATCGTGTGGCATACCGCCGTCGATCTCAGGCATGGCCGCCGCGCCCGCATGCCGGCCTAGAATGTCGTAACTGTCCGTTTCTGTTCCCGAGAAGATGGCAGGCTTTCGCCTCACGGCACGGTCGATCGCGGTGCCGCCACCGAGCCGCGCCGGATCAGGCTGGTCTCGACGATCGTGCGTTCGATGGGCGGCTCCTCGCCGCTCAGCCGCGAAATGAGCCTTTCGGCTGCCTTTTTCCCCATTTCGTAGACCGGCTGGTCGACGACGGTGATCGGCGGAGCGGTAACCGTGGTCCAGTCTGCATCCAGGAAGGAAATCATCGATATGTCCCTGGGAATGGAAAGGTTCAGGGACTGCAGAGAGCGGAATACCCTGAGCCCGACGAGGCTGTCGGACGCCACGAGAGCGGTCGGCGGGTTTTTTTCCGCCAGCAAGCGCTTCACGACGGCATCCGTCCGCTGCTGATCCGTGGCGCCAAGCCGGACGTAGTACTCCGGGTCCTTCAGCCCAGCGTCGGTCTGTACGCTCAAATAGCCCTCCACACGCTCGCGCACTGCGGAGTTGGATATCTGTCGGCTGTCCGTGAACGGACCGGCACCGGTGTCCATGGCGGATATATAGGCGATGCGGCGATGTCCTGCCTCAAGCAAATGTCTCGTTGCGTTCATGGCAGCGTCGCGGTCGTCGCCGGTCACCGCATCGACCCCAAGTTCCGGAATGCTTCTGTCGAAGAGGACGAGCGGTACGCCAACGCGGCGAATATCCTGCAGATGCTCCATGCGGTCGCATCGCGCCGGTGTCACGATCAGGCCATCGACACGCTTGCCGATCAGCAGGTCGACCGCCGATTTCTCGGCGTCGAGCTGTTCTCCTGAATTGGCGATGATGACATTGAAGCCCGCCACGCGTGCGGCGTCGCTGATGCCTCGGACGGCGAGGCTGAAAAAGGCGTTCTCGATGTCGCCGACGATAACGCCGATGATGCCGGATTTACCCGTCGTCATGCTGCGGGCAAGCTCGTTCGGCCGGTACTCGAGCTCTGCAGCCGCAGCCATGACCTGAGCGCGGACCTTGTCGCTGACCACACCGTAACCGCCGAGAACCCGCGCTGCCGTGGCCTTCGAAACCTTGGCCGCTTTTGCGACATCGGCGACGGTGACGGAGCGTTTTGGAGGGACAAGGTTTTCCATGCGACGACGGTTACAAGAGTTGTTGACGGAAGGTCAATCTCAAGTTAACAAATATCCATTGAGACCGGTCTCTTTATAAAAGATACCGGTCTCTTGTGCAAATCCTTCCTTCGGCAGTGTCCGACGAAGGAGCGGATCATCACGCATAAAAATGCCGATAAGAGCACCCTTCAGAGCGGAGAATGAACATGAGCAAATCTGGCATATTCGCAGCCGCCATCGCTCCTTTACGAGCTGGCGTCCTGGCCTATCTTCTTGCAGCCGGCATCGGATCCGCATCCGCGGCCGACAATCCCTATAATCTGATTAGCCCGCAGACCATCAGCGTCGGCACGATGGGCGATGCAAAGCCCTACACCTTTGCCACTGCTGACGGCCAGTTCACCGGCTTCGACATCGAGCTGTTCCTGAATGTCGTATCGCGCATGGGCTTCCCGAAGGACAAGGTGACTTTTACCGGTCAGGAATTTTCGGCCTTGATGCCGTCCGTCGCCAATGAACGCTTCGACGTAGCGGTTGCCGCGATCGGAACCACCGAGGCACGCAAGAAGACCGTCGACTTTTCCGACGGCTATCTAGCCGGCTATCTCTCCGTCCTGACGCCGGAAGCGAGCATCAAGGATGCCGATACGCTGAAAGGCAAGCGTCTCGGCGTGGTCCAGGGCACTCTGCAGGAAATTTACGCCACCAAGAACTTTGGTGGAGCCGATCTTGTTAAGTTCCCCGATAACAACTCGGCGGTTGCAGCGCTCAACAATGGCACGATCGATGCTCATTTCCTCGATTACGAAGCGGCCAAGCAATATGGCACTCGCTATCCCACGCTGAAGATCGCCGTGAACATCCCGTCCTTCGATGCGCCGGCAGGTTTCGTGGTCCGAAAAGGCAATGATGCCTTTCGCACGGCGCTGAACAAAGCGCTTCATGAGGCTATGCAGGATGGAACCTGGAAGACGCTTTATGAGAAGTGGTTTCCGGGCTCACCGATGCCGGACCAATATCTACCCAAGAAATAAAGCTTGTAGCCGCCCGCGTTTGCCGGGCGGCTCCTCCACGGCATTGCTGATATCCGGCCGGTTGGCTGCATCCGTATGCCCCGCAAGAACTTATGGGGAATGGAATGAATTGGCTTGAAAATCTCCGCCGCAGCTTCCTGGATTGGGATGCAATGGCGGAAGTGCTGCCGAGCATGATCACCGTCGGCCTGAAGAATACGCTGATCCTGGCTGCCGCCTCGACGGTGCTTGGCGTCATCATCGGAATGATACTGGCCGTCATGGGCATATCGCAGTCACGTTGGCTGCGCCTGCCGGCGCGGATCTACACCGATATCTTCCGGGGCCTGCCGGCGATCGTGACGATCCTGATCATCGGCCAGGGCTTTGCCCGCATCGGACGCGAACTGTTCGGCCCCTCGCCATTTCCGCTCGGCATCATCGCGCTCAGCCTGATCGCTGGCGCCTATATCGGCGAAATCTTCCGGTCCGGCATCCAGAGCGTCGAGCGTGGTCAGATGGAAGCCTGCCGTGCGCTCAGCATGAGCTACGGGCAGGGAATGCGGCTGATCGTCATCCCGCAAGGCGTGCGGCGCGTCCTGCCGGCGCTCGTCAATCAGTTCATCGGCAACGTCAAGGATTCGAGCCTTGTCTATTTCCTGGGGTTGCTTGCCTCGGAGCGCGAGATTTTCCGTGTCGGCCAGGATCAGGCCGTGGTGACGGGCAATCTGTCGCCCTTGCTGCTTGCCGGGGTGTTCTATCTCGTCATCACCGTGCCGCTCACCCATTTCGTCAACTATATCGACACGAGGCTGCGGCTTGGACGACAAGGGCGTGGCTCGGGGGCGACAAGCGGTCTCGTCGAGGTGGGTGAATTGCGGGCTGCTTCCAACACCGCCATTGGCAGCGAACCACGCTTCAAGGCAGGTGCCCTCAAGGTCCGCGATCTCAGCATGGCCTATGGCGATCTCGATGTGCTGAAGGGCGTCGATCTTGATATTGCTCCAGGGACAGTGACCTGCATCATCGGGCCATCGGGTTCTGGCAAGTCCACGCTTCTGCGGTGCCTGAACCGGCTGGTGGAGCCGAAGCGCGGCAACATTCTGCTTGATGGTGAAAGCATCCTGGTGATGAAGCCGGAGAGTCTGCGCCGGCGTGTCGGCATGGTGTTCCAGCACTTCAACCTCTTTCCCGACCACACAGCGCTCGAAAACGTCATGCTGTCGCTGACGAAGATCAAGAGGATGCCCAGAGCCGAAGCGCGGCGGATCGCTGAAGCTCGCCTTGCTGAGGTCGGTCTTGCCGAACGCAAGGATCATCGGCCGTCTGGCCTGTCGGGCGGACAACAGCAGCGCGTCGCCATCGCCCGTGCGCTGGCGATGGATCCCGAGGTCATCCTGTTTGATGAAGTGACGAGCGCGCTCGATCCCGAACTGGTCAAGGGCGTTCTCGACCTGATGGCGAACCTTGGGCGGCAGGGCATGACGATGGCTGTCGTGACCCACGAGATGGGATTCGCCCGCAGGGTTGCCGATCAAGTCGTGTTCATGGATGAAGGCCGCATCATCGAAGCGGGTTCGCCGCAGCAAATTTTCGACAGTCCGCAAAGTGAGCGGTTGAAGCGCTTCCTCGCGGAAGTTCTTTGATGCCGCTCGGCCATTACGGATTTTCACAACCAGACAACGTCAATAGATAAGGTTATCCAACATGCATGCTTCCACTCAGCCTTCGAAGGTCATCGTCGTTGGCGGCGGGATTTTCGGAGTTTCGACCGCACTTCATCTCGCGCGGCTCGGTGTCCGCACGGTGATCATCAATGACGGTCCGCTGGCGAACGGCGCCTCCGGCCGTTCGCTCGCCTGGCTCAATTCGGCGCGAAAGCGTTCCAACGCCTATCATCGGCTGCGCATGGCCGGCATCGACCGTTACCGGACGCTCGCCGCCAAATATCCGGATGCGCAGTGGCTGCGTTTCGACGGCGGGCTGACCTGGGATGCGGATGGCCGGGGCAATGAGATCGCCGAGGTTTTCGAATACGAACGCAATCTCGGCTATCACGCTCTGCTGCTCGCCCCGTCGAAGGTCGCCGAGACGACGCCGGGCGTCGATGCCAGCACGGTGACGCCGCAGGGTGCCAAGTTCAATCCCGGCGAGGGCTGGGTCGATCTGCCATCGCTGATCGGCGCTCTCGCCGAGGAGTTCAAGGCGCTGGGCGGCGAGATCGTCACCGACGCCGGACGCGCGACCATCAATGTCGAAGAGGGCCAGGCTTGCGGCGTGACGACATCGAACGGTGTCCGCTGGGATGCCGATGCCGTGTTGCTTGCGGCCGGTGGAGCCGTTCCCGCGATCGTGGCCGAGGCGGGTCAGCACATCACCGACGGAACGCCGATTGCGCTTCTCGTCAGAACGAAACCGATCAAGCACCCGCTGAAAGCGGTCTTGAACACGCCACGCGTCGCCATTCGCCCGACACCGGACGGTGGTTTTGCGCTCGATTCCGCTTGGTCCGAGGAGGAAGTCGGCGTCAATGCAGACGGGAGCTACGAGATAAAGCCTTCCACGCTCGAAGGCCTGCTTCGCGAGGCATCGAAAGTACTTGAGGGAAATCCCAAGCTCGAACTGGCGGACTATGGTGTTGGGCCGAAGCCCATTCCGGGCGACGGCGACCCGGTGTTCGGAGAATTGCAGTCCATCCCCGGCTACTTCGTCGCCTTCAGCCACAGCGGCGCGACGCTCGGACTGATTGCCGGTGAGCTGCTCGCCGATGAGATCGCCACCGGAAAGCGTCATCCACTGCTGGCCAATTTCCGGCCGGAGCGTTTTTCCAAGTAGGTCATATAGGGCGATTTGGCCTCGCCGTTTCGGCGGGGCTTTGCTCAGTGGATCGAGCCGAGCAGGACGGGGCTCGAGGCGAGATTATCGACGAGCACCGTCATGGCGTAGCAGGCGACAAGCAATTGAGCCGAAAAGGTCAGCACCGGCCTCCAGTCCTTGGCGGCCGGTGGGCGATTGTAAGGCGAGGGAGAGCTATTCCCGGTTTCAAGCGGGATGGTCTCGAAGGTCTTTGCTCCGAACGCCAACAGGCAGAGAATGTTGAAAATGATGAACTGGCGGGCGCCTGCGCCGATGACGCAAAACATCGCGTTGCAGCCGAGACAGCCGGCCCAAAGATAGACGCGCCCCTGCTGGCCGAGATAGCGTCTGACACCCGTCAGCCCATTCAGCAATTGTTCCGGATCGCCTGATCCTGCATTGCGGGTTTGTTTCAAATCCGGTCTCCTTGCCCGAATCCGGGCCGATACAAGGAAACCAGTTTTCGCCTGCCACATGTGTTGCATTGTATTGCGACGTGTTTTTTTAGTTTGCTGCGGGTGGGCGCGGCGGCGGATCATCAAGCGACCGCGCCGCAACAAAATGTAACAACATATAACATTGCATTACGCCGGAATTGCTATGATAGGGCCGTATTCGAATATGAGGTCGTAAATGCTAGCTGATTCCCTTCCATCCGATCGCCCGGCGGACGTGCTGATTTGTCTCGACAATCCGCAGGCCGCTACGAGCATCGGCTCGGTCCTGTCGGCGCGCGGCCTCTCGGTCGCTGCAATCTCGATGTCGGGAATGCAGAGCGAGTTCGAGCCGAACGGGTGCCGGGTTGTGATAACGCATACGGCGATGATCGGTCGGGTGCGGAACCGGTTGAAGCTGCCGATCGTCAATGTCGAGGCCTTCATCTTCGAGCGTCAGGATGGTTCTGATGCCGGTTCGCCAAAGCAGTTTGATGGCGTCGCTTTCGTGAAGCGCGTGCTGACGGTCATGAGCGACGCCGAAAGACGCGCGCCACGCTGATGCGTAGCGGGCGCGAGCATGCGGAAGTATCTGAGACTATCTCCGGTCAAACTCTGACGGAGCTGAGAAACGCCTTAGTCTGGTTTCTGGAAGCCTCCATCGCCGTGGTTTTCGGCTTGTCGGGTTTTTTGAAGATATCGAAACCGATCGAGTATCTCGACAATCTGGGCATGGATTCCGTGATGGTCCTTCCCCAATGGGCCGTTCGTACCGTGGGCATCGTCGAATTGCTGTCGGCAAGCGCCTTGCTGGTGCCGGCCATGCTTGGCGTGCTTGTCAGCCTCGCACCATCTGCCATCATCGTCCTTCTGGCCGTTGAAGGTTTTGCCATCATCCTTGAACTTTCGGTTGTTCACGGCGATTACGCGCTGACCATGAATATTGTCCTGCTCGGCTGTCTGGCGGTTGTCGCCTGGCACCGTCTCCAAGCCATCCGATAATGGCTTGGGCTTTCACAGGCGCTGCTGGGTGACCTTGTCGAAGAAGTGAACATTCGACGATTTGAAGGAAAGCTGCACCTTCTGGTTCGGGGCCAGCTCCGCGCGCTCCCGCATGACCCATGTCAGCTCCTTGCCCTCAACCTCCAGTGCCACATGGGTCTCGGAACCTGTGGGTTCGATGACTGTAACGGTTGCAGGTACACCGCCGTCGGTCGCAAAGGAGATGTCTTCGGGACGAATGCCGATGAGGACATCCTTGCCCTCCGCTTGAGCCGGCGCATCGAGGAGTTCGACCGGTGTGCCGCTCGGTAACAACAGGGTTGGCTTCGGGCCGCCGGTTAGCCTGCCTTCGAGGAAGTTCATCGCTGGCGATCCGAGAAAACCTGCCACGAAGACATTTCTCGGCCGGTCGTAAAGCTCGAGCGGCGTTCCGATCTGCTCGACCTTGCCACCCTGCAACACGACGATCTTGTCGGCCATGGTCATCGCCTCGATCTGGTCGTGGGTGACGTAGACGATGGTCGTTTTCAGCCGCTGATGCAGCGCCTTGATCTCGGCCCGCATCTTGACGCGCAATTTGGCATCGAGATTGGAGAGCGGTTCATCGAAGAGGAAGACCTTCGGATCGCGCACGATGGCGCGGCCCATGGCGACGCGCTGGCGCTGGCCGCCGGAAAGCTGTGCGGGCTTGCGGCCGAGCAATGGCTGAAGCCCGAGAATTTGCGCCGCCTCGCCGACCTTCCGCTCGATCTCGGGACGCTTCGCGCCGGCAAGCTCCAGCGCGAAGCCCATGTTCTGGGCGACGGTCATCTGCGGATAAAGCGCATAGTTCTGGAAGACCATCGCGATGTCGCGATCCTTCGGCTGGAGATTGTTGACGACGCGCCCGCCGATGGAGATCTCGCCGCCGGTGATTTCCTCCAGCCCCGCGATCATCCGCAGAAGCGTTGACTTGCCGCAGCCCGATGGCCCGACGAGAATGACGAATTCGCCGTCCGATATGTCGACATCGACGCCATGGATGATATCCACTGCTCCGTAGGACTTCTTAACGTTCTTGATGCTCACTTCGGACATGAAATTCCTCCCTGTGAGGCCTGATCAGTTCTTTTTACGGATGCGAAGGGCCTGGTATGGCTTGCCCGGCAGTTCGACACCAAAGGCGGCGTCCGGCTTGCCGCCGCGCACGATCGCGCCGTGCCGCGTAGGATGCGGGATCGGAGCGTCCACTTTCCTTGCCGGGGTAACGGTCATCTCCCAGGTATCGATGACGTCGACGTCGTAGTCGGTGCCATCCTTGGGCAGGCCCGTCGACCAGATGACGGGCTGGTGTTCGCCGAGATAGATATAGCTGACATTGCCGTCGCGAGCCCCGGAGACACGCGTCCAGGGCCATTCGCCATAGGCCCCGAGCGGTTCGAGCCCGCCAACGACGTCCTGCTCCAGCAAGTCGCGCAGGAAGCCGATGCGCTTCCATGCCTCGCCGCGCAGTTCGCCGCCCTTGGCCCACCAGATGAGATCCTGCGGATGCGAGTAGGTTTCGCCGTGGCCGGCATAGCCGCCGCGCATCATCGTGAGCCAGAAGCGATGGACGAGCTCCTGCGCCGTCAGGTTGCCCCAGGACTGGATGATGTCGCCTTCATATTCCGGCTCGTCGTTGACGACAGGCTTGCCATAGGCGTCCCGCCATTCCTGCGTCCGCTTGACGTCCCAGTTCTGGATGCAGGTATGGGTGACCCAGGGCTTGCGATGGTCGAAATTCATCGTCTGCTCGCCGTTGTGGATCGATTTCAGATGGCCGTAGGGATCGTTCTCCTCGAGGATATGGAAATAGCGATCCCACTGCGCCATCGGTTTGGTGTCGAGGAGGAAGTCGTATTCGTTGGCGAGCGCCCACCAGACGTTCCGGTAGGCTGCAAGCCGGGCGGCGAGATATTCGACATAGCGGAAATCCTGCTCGGCCGACATGTCGGCATAGCCCCAGCGATCATAGGGATGGAACATGATGATATCGGCTTCGATGCCGAGCGCGCAAAGGGCAGCCACCTGTTTCTCGAAATGCCGGAAGAGAATTGGGTTCGGACGGTCGAAATCCTCTTTGCCATCGGCGCCCTTCTCGAAGCAGGGATAGAGAGGTTCGTTGACGTTGTAGGGATAGTCCTTCGGAAACACACCCATGCGGATCTTGTTGAAGCGTGCGTTCTTCAGCGTCTCAAGCGTCTGCGCCTGCATTTCCAGCGGCTGATGCGTCCATGCATAGCAAGTCGTCCCGACGGAGAGAAATGGCTCGCCGTCCGCATAGGCGAAATGGAATTTGTTGCGCACGCGCACAGGTCCGTGGTTGCCGTCGGACGGTTCTGTGGCGATGAGCGAGCCGGTGTTGCCGTCGAGCTCCGCGGTCTTGGAACGCGTCCTGAAGGACCATTCGCCTTCGTTGTCGGGCATGAAGCGGACGCGATAGATGCCGCCGCCATCGTAGAAGCCGGGCACGCGGACCTCACGGCTGTTCTGGCTGAAAACGGCATCGAATGCCACGTCGAGATAGGGATTACCGCCCGAAGGACCGTTGAAGGCTGCCTCGAAGACGCCCCATTTTTCGACGGTTGCATTGGACATGATGTTCTCCTCGAAAGACTTTGGAATTTGGGGCTCAGCCCTTGACGGCGCCGGAGGTGAGGCCGGAGACGAAGTATCGCTGGAAGATGAGGTAGACGAGCGTTGCCGGCAGGACGGTCATGACGATCGCTGCATTGAGCTGTCCGTAATCGTTGGAAAATTGCCCCTGGAAGGACATCAGCCCCAGCGGCAGCGTCCACATATGCTGGTCCTGAAGAAGTACCAGCGCCATGGCGAACTCGTTCCAGGTGGACACGAAATCCAGGATCAGCAGCGCGGCGAGCACTGGCAGGCAGACCGGCAGGAATATTCGGCGGAAGATGGTGAAGTGGCTCGCGCCATCGATCAGGGCGGCTTCGGACAGCTCCTTCGGAATGCCCTTGAAGAAGCCGTGCAGGATGAAGACCTGATAGGGCACGCCGAAGGCGATGTAGGGCAGGATGACACCGGGATAGGTGTCGATCAGCCCCAGCGAGTTGACGAGCGTAAACAGCGGCGCCAGCATGACCTGAAACGGGATCATCGTGCCGAACACGACGAGAAGCAGCAATGCCTTGCCGGTCTTCAACGGTATCTTTGCGAGCGCATAGGCCGCCATCGCTGAAAGCGCCAGCCCCAGCGGAACCTTGATGACCGTGATGATGGCGCTGTTGAAGAATGCGTTGGCGAAATTGCCACGGCTCCAGGCGTTGCTATAATTCTCGAGGGCGAGATGGGCGGGCGGCATGAAGGCGCCGGTGCCAGTAACATCGGCCTTCGTCTTCAACGATGTGAAGACGATGAACACGAAGGGTGCGACCCAGATCAGCGCGACGACGATGAGTGCGATCCAGAGCCCGATCAGGATCGGATCCCGTCTTGGTTTTCCGATGGTGGCCGTGTCGAAGGTAACAGCAATGGATTCGGCAGGTGCGACGGTCATTGCTCGGTCTCCTCATGCTTCTGAGTCCATCGCAGGTAGGGAACGACAATGGCGATGGTAATCAGCAGCAGGACGACCGAGATTGCCGCGCCACGGCCGAAATCGAAGATCTGCATCGCCTGCGTGAAGGCCCAGAGCGCCAGCATCTGCGTGGATTGCGCCGGTCCGCCGCCGGTGAGGCCATAGACGATGTCGAAGGCCTTAAGCGACGAAATGATCGACAGCACGAGTACGATCGTGATGGTCGTGCGAAGGGCAGGGAAGGTGACGTGTTTGAAGACGGCCCAGCGTCCGGCGCCGTCGATCCGGGCAGCCTCGACCAGTGACTGCGAAACATTCTGCAGTCCGGCGAGGAAAAGGACCATGGAGAAGCCGACCGACTGCCAGAGATAGGCGACGAAGACGGAATAGAGCGCGATGTTCCGGTCGCCGAGCCAGTCCTTGATCCAGCTCTGCAGGCCCATGGATGTCAGCATCTCGCTGAAGAGGCCGAAGAACGGATCGTACATCCATTTCCACATCGTCGCGACGGCAATGGGGGCGATGATGACCGGCAGGTAGAAGATGGCGCGGAACGTGTTGCGGCCGAAGAGCTTCTGATTGAGGCTCAATGCCAGGAGCAGCCCCACCATTGGCGGGAACACCAGGCACATGATGGTCCAGATGACCGTATTCTTGAAGGCGACCCAGAAGACGGGATCGCGCGTGAAGATGTATTGATAGTTCGCAAGGCCGACGAAGGGGCGCTGAGGGTCGAGCCCGTTCCACTTCTGGAAGCTCAATATCGCGACATTGACCATCGGATACAGCGCGAAGATCGCGTAGATCGCTAGTGCCGGGGCGAGCAACAGGAATGCCTGCACGCGGGGGTCATGTGTTCGGTTTCGCAATGACATTTTCATCTGCTCCGGGCGACAGGTGGCTGGCGCGTGGGCTTTTTTGGGGCTCGGGCAACAACCGGCCCCGATGGACAATCGGGACCGGTCAGCGTCCTGGGAGGACTCAGGTCCGGCCTGCGATGAAGGTCTGTAGCTGCTTTGCGGCGTCTGCAGGCTCGATGTTTCCGGACGCGACGTCATTGATCACGCGGAAATATTCGGTTGTGACATCAAGCGGAAACGCCTGATCGCCGTTCATGTAGACCTTGCCGTAGGTCTTGAAGATATCCAGCCATTTGGCTTCAAGCGGCTTCTGATCGGTGTATTGGACGTTCTTGTTGACCGAGATCGAGCTGATCTGCCCGACCAGATCCTGCTGGACCTTGGTTGACAGGAAGTAATCCAGGAATTTCGCAGCAAGATCAGGATCTTTGCTCTTGGTGCTCACATAGTTGTATTCGGCGAAGCCATAAAGGCGGTTGGTGTTCGTCGGGAACGGGAAAATCCCGTAATCGTCGAGGTTTGCGCCGCTGCCGCTCAACTGGCCGACGAGCCAATCCCCCTCCAGCATCATCGCCGCGCGACCCGCAACGAACAGGCTGTAGGATTGCTGATTGCTGATCCCCATGAAGGGCTGAAGCGTGTAGTTCTTGGTCCACTTTGCGAATTCGGTGAAGGCGTCCGTCGCGCAAGGCTCTTTCGTCCAGTCCACCTTCATCGCCATAAGCGCGTCGTGCTTGTCGGCACCGCATTTGGTCTCAAGGATGACGTCCATCAGCCGCATGACGTGCCAGTTGACCGAGCCGCCAAAGGTGAAGGCTGGAATTCCGGCAGCCTTCAGCTTCTCGGCATCTGCAAGGAAATCCTCGTAGGTTTTCGGCTCTTCGGTGATGCCGGCCTGCTGGAACAGCTTCTTGTTGTAATAGACCGCCTCACCCTTGAAGGTGAAGGGGACGCCATGCTTGCCGCCCGGATAAAGGTCGGCGAAAGCGGCCGCCGAGGGGAGGAGTTCATCGCTCCATTTGTATTGCGTGTAATATTTGTCCAGCGGCAGCGACAGGCCGGCTTTCACATATTCGCCGCCAAGACCAAGCCCGGCCCAGCTGAAATAGATATCGGGACCCTTGCTGGAGCCCGCTGCCACGCGAAGAGCGGTCTTGTGTTCATCAACGCCACGCTGGACGATTTCGATATGCGTTCCCGGGTTTGCGGCCTCGAAGTCGGTCGCCACCTTCTTCAGCGCGGTATTGGCGCCACCATTATCGAAATTGAGTGTCCACAGCGTCAGGTCCTGCGCTTTCGCACCGGTCGCCGTCAGGGCAGTCGCAACAATCGCGGCCGCGCCAAAACCTCTCGCATATTTGGAGTTGATACGCATTTTTCCGTCCTCCTCTGAAGAATGCTGAGGGCGGTTTTGGCAAATCACCAGATACATGTCAACTGGTATGATGAGCTCATCATCATTAAGGCAAGAAGAAGGCGTGGAAGCATGCAACGACGACAGTTGCCGAGGCGGCTCCAGGGTCGATGTGACCCAGGGCGCGCTCGCCAAGCCTGGAAGAGCGCCCCTTCGTGGCGATCATATCCTTCGTTGCTTCCATGCTGGTCTGAGCTGCGGCGAGCGCTGCGGAAAAGCATTCTTCGAGTGGCATTCCCTGCTCCCGCGCAGCCTGGCAGGCAGCGGCGGCGGGTGCCCAGACGTCGACCATGGTCTTCTCCCCAACCTCGGCCTTGCCGCGATCCTGGATCCCCTTGGCAATCGCCGCGAATGCAGCGACCATGTCGTCGGCGGTGAGCGATGGCTTGCCTTTAACCGCGGCACCCGCGCGCATCAGGCCGGTTGCGTAGAGCGGGCCTGAGGAGGCGCCGACCGCGTTCAGGAAAGCCTTGGCTGCCGTGTTGAAGACGAGGGTGGGGTCGGTCGTTGCCGAATCCAACTCCGCTGTCGCCTTCGCGGCTGCCGAAAAGCCCAGCTCCATGGCGATCCCGTGATCGGCATCGCCGATCACGCCGTCAAGCTCGCAAAGCCGGTCTCTTTCACGCGTCATCGCCTCCGCGATGAGGGAGATGAGAGATTTCAGATCGTCGGCCGTGATCGTCGTCATTAGAGTGCCTCGCCGGAACGGAACATCGCGCAATCGCAGGGATGATCGATCAGCCGCTGCAATTCGTCATCTAGATGCATCAGCGTGATCGAGGCGCCGGCCATTTCCAGCGACGTGCAATAATTGCCAACCAGCGACAGGTGGATCTCCACGCCCAGCGCATCGAGCGTCATCTTGACCTTGCGCATGATGATGTAGAGTTCCATCAGCGGCGTTGAGCCGAGCGAATTGATGAGCACCGCCACGCGGTCACTCCGCTTGGGCTTCATCTCGCCGAGGATCCTATCGAGCAGTTCGGTGGTCACGTCATCGGCAGGCTTGAGCGGACCACGGGCAACGCCGGGCTCGCCGTGAATGCCCATGCCGATCTCCATCTCGTCGTCGCCGAGCTGGAAGTTCGGCTTCAGCGTCTGCGGCAGCGAGCAGGGCGAGAGTGCGACGCCCATCGTATAGGTGCGGTCATTCGCCCATCGTGCGACCCGTTCCACCTCGTCCAGGCTGTACATCAGATCGCAGGCCGCACCGGCAGCCTTGAAGACGAAGACATTCCCGGCGACGCCGCGCCGGCAGTCCCGTTGGTCGATGGAGGCGGAGGCGACGTCGTCGGTCGTCAACACGGTACGGACTTCGATGTCATCCATGGTAAGCATCTCGGCCGCCATGTCGAAGTTCATGACATCGCCGGCATAATTGCCATAGGCGAAGAGGACGCCGGCGCCATTGTTGACGGCCTTGGCGCATTCGATGATCGGGTCCGGCGGTGGTGAGGCAAAGACATTTCCGACAGCAGCCGCATCCGCGAGCCCCTTGCCGACGAAACCCAGGAAGCTCGGCTCGTGGCCGGAACCGCCGCCGATGACAAGGCCGACCTTGCCCGCGCGCGGGCCGTGCTTTGCCACGATCGACCGCGGCGATCCGTCAATGGCGCGAAGGTGGTTGGGATGGGCGGCCAGCACGCCGGCCAGCATTTCGTCCACGGCCGCCGCGCCGTCATTGATAAGCTTCTTCGTCTTCACGCCAGTCCTCCCGAGCATTGCGATTCTGAAGACTAAGATGCGCGTCTCGCGGGCTAGGTCAATCCGCCAAAGCGATCGAACTGACTGCATAGGGTTCAAGACTGAGAAGCTTGTCCGTCAGTTTATCGGCTGTGCGGAATGAGCTGAGATCGACTTGCTGCGGCGTGTGCGTCACATTCACCAGCAGCAATTGCGGCGCCTTATGCGCTGGCGCAGCGATGAAAGCGAGGATCGCCGCTGGGTCGGATGAGATGCATTCCCGCCATGGACTGCGTGCGAGGCGGGACAACATGGCAATCGTGTTGAAGATCGGGCGTCTGCCGCCGGCTGGAGACGGTTCATCCCTGCCGGCGATCACGCCGAACAGTCCCGTTAGCGCCGAAAGAGTGAGGCATTCCAGGTCGGCATCGAGCACCTTCGCCGCATAGCCGAGCGCGAAGGCTTCAGCGAAACGGCCATTGTGCCGGGGATCCGTGTTGGCCATCGCAATACGGTTGCCAGTGGGATTGTCCATCGTCCGGCTGCCATAGGGGTTCTGACGCATGGGAATGGTGGAGGGGCCGATGCGATAGGGCTTGTCGCTGTAAATAGCACGAACGGAGCGCGTGATGAACGGCAGCGCTTCCAGCGTCTGCATAACGCTCAGATCATCGGCGGCGTGCACGATCGGGTTGGTGCAATGGGTGATGAAGTCGAGCGGTCCGGACGGAACGCGCTTGCGGTTGAGTTCGGTGAAATAGCTGAGCATGCCGCCGCCGAGGCGAATGCCCGGAAAGGCAGCGCGGGCCGCTGCATAGACCTCTTCAAGCGGTGGGCATTCGGGCCATCGGCTGCCGGGAGGGGTTGATTGTCGATCTACGGAGGGGGAGATGACGATCGCATCCGGTTTGAAGCCGGCGGCTTGCATCGAGGCGGCAATCTCCATCGTCTCCGCGAGCGGCGATTGCTTGCACGGCAGAGCTATTTCCAGCGTCGAGGTTCCGGCATTGAGCGCGTCAATGGTGCTGAACGCTCTGAACGCGTCCGCGCCATGGCCGGCATTCGGATCGAAATGAAACTGCAGTTCCTGTGGCCTGATCTCTGCCAGGACATCGCGCGCCGCAAGCGTCGCCTCGGCCTCCTCGGGCGTGATCACGAGACCGATCGCCGGCATTGTCCCACTCTTGGTCCCTTCCGTGATCGTGACGGCTTGGCTGTTTGGCGAGAAGGATGGGGGAGCGTTCAGTGTCTCCCGTTTGTCGTCGATGCTAAGAACGACCCGCTGCTGGACGGGCTGTCCTGTCGGTATTTCGTAGGGCCAGGGCAAAGCGAGAGGACGGACATAGGTCTTGTAGGAGGCATCCGACCAGTTGCGCTGGTCTTCCATCTCGAAGATGTCGCCTTCCATCCCGCATTCCGCCGTGACCTGCGGCATGACGCTATGCGTGATCGCGCGCATATCCTTGAACGGCTGCCATGGCTCGATGAGATCGGGAAAATGGGTATCTTCGCGATGGCCGTCGACATGTTCGACCGAGACCGGTGTGCCGGCGACGCCGACAATCGGATGAAGGATGCAGAAGCCGCAGCGATTGGTCTCAAAGCCGGTTTTGGAGATTGCTTCCGCATCAAAGGTCACAGTGGTTCCGGCTTCAGTGGAGATCTGCACATGGATTTCAAGCGTGGTTCCGTCGGGTGCGGTGCAATGCGCGACGTAACTTAGGGAAAAGGCATCATTGCCTTGATCGATTTTGAGGTTCGCTATGGATGGTGCATAGGTGCCCCAATCGCGGTCCCGCACCAGATAGGAGACCGCCCGCAGCACCTCGGTTCCGTCATAGGTGATCGTGCGGAGATTGCCATCCTTGAAGTCGACGGCAAGCCGGCCAGCGGTCAGCCGTACCGGCGGGATTTCGGTTTCTTGCGTGCCGTAAAGCACAAAAGGATCGACCTCGGTCGTCATCGCAGCATCGCTCCGATGTCGACAGTCCTCCCTTCGGTCGCGCTCTGATAGGCGGCTTCGACGAGGGCGAAGGTCTTCAAATTATCCGCACCGGAGGTCGAGGTTTCGGCGCCGGACGCGAGCCGGTCCGTCCAGTGCTGCTGGATCGCCAGCACGCTTTCCTGGATGTTGTGCCATGGGCGAGACGCCCAGGAAAGAAGCCGCGGCGAAGCATCGGAGACCGTCGTGCCGTTCGGGCCGGTCACCTCGAGACGATAGCCTTGCGAGAGGCGGATCGTTCCTTGCGTGCCATCGATCTCGATCAGCGTCTCGGGAAAGGGCTCCGTTCCGAGTTTGGTCGCATAGCTGACATCGACGATCGATGTCGCGCCGTTCTGGTGGTCGAGCAGGATGGTTGCGACATCCTCGCCCTTGATCTTCGGATTGACCCGTTTGGTGCGGGCGGTGAGCGTCGCAACGTCGCCAAGAATGAAGCGGGCGATATCTAGCGTGTGGATGCCGAGATCCTCGATGATGAAGCGTTCACCTTCGGCAAGGTAAGGCTGGCCGGAGAAGACATCGAAGCCGGAGCGGAAGGAAAAGCGGCCCCAGAACGGTTCGCCGATGGCGCCTGATTGCAGGACGTTTTTCACCGCCTGTATCGGCGTCTGCCAGCGGAAATTTTCGTGCACCATCAGAGGTATGCCAGCGTTTTCGCATGTGCGGACCATTGCTTTGGCATCGCTCAAGGTCTTCGCAAACGGCTTCTGGCAGATGGCCCGGACTTTGTGGGCCGCTGCCATTTCCACCAGTGCACGGTGGCTTTGAACCGTTGTGGCTATATCGACGAAATCGAAGCCACCGTCGGCGAAAAGTGCTGCCGCATCGCTATACCGGCGCTCAATGCCGAACTGGTCGCCGACGATCTTCAGCCGCTCCGGATCGCGGTCGCAAATCGCGATTATATCCGCGCCATTGACGTCCTTCCACGCATGCATCTGGTTGACCGCGAAGAAGCCGCAGCCGATGAGCGCTCCCTTGAATTCCCCCATGTTAGCCTGCCTTTGCCATTTGCATGAGCGTCACGCGCTGTTGCAGACGGCGCTGCGCCTGGTCGACGACCACGGCGATGATGATGACCAGCCCCTTGATGACCATCTGCCAGAAGGACGAGACGCCCATCATAACCAGCCCGTCGGACAGGATGCCGATGACGAATGCGCCGATGATCGTGCCGCCGATCGTCCCGCGTCCGCCCGACATCGAGGTGCCCCCAAGGACGGCGGCGGCGATGGCGTTGAGTTCGAAGCTCTCACCGGTCGCCGGATGCGCGGCCATCAGCTCCGACGAAATGATGATGCCGACGATCGCCGCGCAGAGGCCTGAGAACATATAGACGAAGATCTTCACGACATCGACGCGGATACCCGACATGCGCGCCGCGCGCTCATTGCCGCCGACGGCGAAGATGTGCCGGCCGATCGGCGTCGAGCGGGAAACATAGGCGGCGATCAGCGCGAGAAAGATGAGGATCCAGATGGAAACGGGAAGGCCGAGCAGCCTGCCTGCGCCGAAGACATCGAAGCCGGTGGTGTCGAATTCCGGCCTGCCGACCAGGTTCGGAAAGGTCTGACCGTCCGAGGACAGCAGCGCAAGACCGCGAGCGACGTAGAGCGTTCCGAGCGTGGCGATGAAGGGCGCGACGTTCAGCTTGGTGATGAGCAGCCCGTTGATCAGCCCGATCAAGAGCCCGACGGCGAGGGTGATCAGGATGATCTCGTATATGTTGAAATAGACAGTATATCCGATCGGCAACGCGACGCCGTTGAGGATGAGGGCGCCCGCCACCATGCCGCACAGGCCGACGATGGAGCCGACCGAGAGGTCGATACCGCCGGTGATAATGACAAAGGTCATGCCCATCGCCAGGAAAGCGTTGAGCGCGACGTGCTTCGACATCAGGATCATGTTGGCGGTCGAGGTGAAGTTCGGCGCGAAGATGGCGAAGAAGATGATGACGGCAAAGAGCGCGATGAAGGTTCTGAGCTTCATCAACGTCAGGAGCGCAGAGCCGTTCGACCGTTTGGCCGCAAAAGAAGTGGAGGTATCTGCCGTCATGACGCGAGTTCCCTTGTATGTCCGTGTCCCTTGGCCGAAGCGGCGATGATGGCTTCTTCCGTGGCGTCGCTCCTGTCGAAGACGGCGACCAGCTTGCCGTTGCTGAGCACTGCGATGCGGTCGGAAAGCGCCATGACCTCTTCAAGGTCCGATGTCGAAAACAGGATTGCCAGACCCTTGCCGGCAAGCCGGCGCATGGTGCGGAAGACATCGGCCTTGGCACCGACGTCGATGCCCCGGCTCGGCTCATCCATCAGAAGAACCTTGGGGTCGGTCATTAGCGCCTTGCCGATGACGACTTTCTGTTGGTTGCCGCCGGACATCGACGTCACCTCGAAATCCGGGTTGGGCGCCTTGATGGAGAGATCACGGATCATGTCGCGCGTGGCCTGCTTTTCGGCACCGGCATCGATGTGAAAGAAGCGAGCGAAGCGCCCGAGACTTGCGAGCGTCAGATTACTGGCGATGGATAGCACCTGCACCAGTCCCTCGCGCTGTCGGTCCTCCGGTATCAGCGCCAGACCGCGCCGGATCCGGCGGGTGGTGTCGCGTTCGCGAACCTCGACGCCGTCGATGAAGATCTTGCCGGTCGAATGCATGTGCCGACCCATGACGCATTCGAAGAATTCGCTGCGGCCGGCCCCCATCAAGCCATAGATGCCGAAAATCTCTCCTGCACGTACAGAAAGCGAGACATGGTCGACGGCAAGGCCGCCCGTCGAGCGCGGCAGGCTGATCTCCTCGGCGCGGAAGGCTTCCTTGCCGATCGCATGCCCACCGTCCTTGGCAAAGTCCTTGGCATCCGATCCGATCATCGACCGAACGATCCATTTCGTATCGATATCGCGAACCATCGCCTGGCCGGTGATCTGCCCATCGCGCAGGACGGTGATGTAATCGCCGATCCGCATTAGCTCTTCCAGCCGGTGCGAGATATAGACGATCGCCACACCTTGCGCCTTCAGCTCGGCGATCACCTTGAAGAGAATGTCGACTTCCGCCGCAGACAGTGCTGAAGTCGGCTCGTCCATGATCAGGATGCGGGCGTTGAGCGAGATCGCCTTGGCGATTTCGACAAGCTGCTGCTGCCCGATCGGCAGATCCTCGATCATGGTCTCAGCGTTGATGCCCGCGTCCAGCCTCTTCAGGAATTCATTGGCCTTGGTGACCTGCGCCTTGTGGTCGATCCCGAAGATGCCGTGCGTAATCTCGCGCGTCGCAAAAATGTTTTCGGCGACCGACATGTTGGCAAAGAGGTTGAGCTCCTGGAAAATCATGCCGATGCCGCGAGCCTGTGCGTCGGCCGGGCTGTCGAAATGAACGGCTTCGCCTTCGAGAATGATGCGTCCGAGGGTCGGCCGTTCGACGCCGGCGATGATCTTCATCAGCGTTGATTTGCCGGCGCCGTTTTCACCGACCAGCACATTGACCGCGCCGCGCCGCAGCTCGAGATTGGCGCGCTTGACCGCGACAATGCCGGAATAGACCTTCGATACGTCTTCCAGGCGAAGGATGATGTCGTCCTCTGTCGTGTCGCCCATGCTCATTGTCCCAACGCCAGCGCCGAGGGGGTAATCAGGGGAAGCTGGCCGGATGCGGGCAGCGGATAGGCACCAGTCACTGTGACGGTCTTGCCCACGAGGCCATCGCGCGGCAGGGCCGCGAGGAAGGAGGTGTTTGCCTTCTCGTTGAACGCCTTGCCGAACTGCGCCCATTCGATCTGGTTTCTGAATTCGTTGAAATCGAGGAAATCCAGCGCGTCGCGCAACGCCGTGCCACGGATTGCCGGGCCGATCTGCACCTTCGCGTCCGCCTTGCCGTCGCCGTCCACATCAACGTCGAGGGTTCCGGCGCGAGAGGCCGTATCCGCGGCGACGATCTTGCCGCTGAGTTTGACCGCGTAGGTCCAGGGCGATGAGGTCTGCTTGCGCGGATTTCCGTATTTCGCGCCGGCCTCGTCCGGGTTCGATGCGACCGCCTGCAACACCGTCTTGAAGTCGCCCGTGCGCTTCTCAAGGTCGGGAAGCACTTGCGACTGCCAGATCGCCTCGACCTTGGTCGCGGGATCGAAAGCGGTCTTTGCCGCTTCCGCCGCCTTTTCTTCAGGTGTCGGCGTTTTAATAATCTTGCAGCCAGGCAGCGCTGCGACCAGCATGACGGCCACGACCGCGCCTCTGATCCTCAACATGCAATGCACCTCTATCTCTCAGGAAACATATCCGGAGAGCGTGGGTTTCCCACGCTCTCCGTGGTGCTCGGTCCGCCGTTAGTTTTTCAGCGCGAAGGTCTCAAGCTTGTCGGCATTATCCGCATTGATGAGGACGCAATCCATCAATTGCTTCTCGTCCTTCGGGACCGTCTTGTTCTTGATGTAGGCGTCGGCCTGCACTACCGCGATCTGGGCCTGGGCATAGGCCGGCTGCATCACAGTCGCCTTGATGCCGCCCGCCTTGATCGAGTCGCGCACGTCGTTGGAGCCATCGAAGCCGACGACGATCACGTCCTTGCGGCCGGCGGCCTGAAGAGCAGCGATCGCGCCCATCGCCATGGTGTCGTTGCCCGAGATCACGCCCTTAATATCCGGGTTCGCCTGCAGGATGGTTTCCATCTTGGCGTAGGCTTCGGTCTGGCTCCAGTTCGCCGATTGTTTGGCGACCAGCTTCAGGTCCGGGTAGTCGTCGATGACATCATGATAGCCCTGCGAGCGGATACCGGCATTGGTATCGGCTTCGCGACCGACGAGTTCGGCGTAATTACCCTTCTCGCCCATCAGCTTGACGAACTCCTGCGCGCCGAGCTGTGCGCCCTGGTAGTTGTTGGAAACGATCTGCGCGACGGCGATACCGGTGACATTGATTTCGCGGTCGATGAGGAAGGAGGGAATGCCGGCATCCTTGGCCTTCTTGATGGCGGCAACGGTCGCATCGGCGCCGGCATTGTCGAGAATGATGGCCTTGGCGCCGCGGCCGATGGCCGTGTCGATCATTTCGGACTGCTTGTTGGCATCATCGTCATGCGACATGACGAGCGTGTCGTAACCCAACTCCTTCGCCTTGGCTTCGGCGCCGACGGACTCAGCCTTGAAGAAGGGATTGTCGAAGGCCGGCGTGATGATGGCGATTAGATCCGCCGAGAAGGCAGGTGCGGCCGTGCCCAGGGCAAGAACGCTTGCAAAGGCCGCAAGTGTCAGTCTGCGTGTCAGTTTCATGGTTTCCTCCCAGTTATGAAACAAGCCCTGTTCCCAGCAGGGCAGAAAGGGGAGGACAAGCCCTCCCCAGGATCTCCTCAGGTAATGCGCTGGATGCTGGCTGCGATTTCCTTCGGCTCAAAAACATTTTTCCAATCGTCGCGCATCAGCGCCGGAATGCCGAATTCGATGGCCTTGTTGCAGGCGTCCGAAAACACGCCGTCGACTTCCTTGAAGATGACGGCGCCGAGAACGTTCATGTGACCGAGCAGGAAGTCGCGGGCAGCTTCTTCCGGAACGCCGCGCGCAACGCATTCGTCCATGGCCTGGCGCATCACGACCAGCAGCGACGCGCAGACGGTTTCCGACAGACCTGGCTCGAGCATCGCCATCTGCTCAACCGTGACCCGGTGCGACCGCATGACCGGCGCCCAGATGACCTTGGCGATCTCCTCGCCGAGCGCATAGGCGCTTTCCGGTCCCTGCATCAGCGCGGAAACGATATGCTGCTTGGCAAACAGACCACCGAAATGGTCCTTCTTCGCCTGCATCTCGGTTTCATCATTGAAAATAGGAGGATGGCAGGGATGGGTGACAAAATAGGTGAGATTATCGCGCTGCGGCAGATGGCCTGCGAAGGGAGCGGCGGCATCGAGCGCCACAACCATTGTTCCCGGCTTCAACTTGTCGACGATCCCAGCGGCAACCTTGCCGATGGCGGTGTCCGGAACGGCGAGAATGACGACTTCGGCGTCGTTGAGTGCCTCATCCGCCGGCACACAGGACAGATCGAGATCGTTCTTCAACCGCGCCTTACCAGCGTCACTGACTTCGACATGACGGACATCGAAGCGTGAACCTTTCAGGTTCTTGGCAAGCCGATATCCCATTTTTCCGCCGGCGCCGAAAAGAGCAATTACAGTCATGTTTTCTACCTCGTCCATTTTCAAATCGTGGTATCGCAAGTGGTATGATGAGTCAATGATCATCCCAATATACGGACGGCGATATCTAGTGTTTACTAGGCTTTTCGTCCGTCTCGAATTTGGGAGAAATAATCGTCGGTGCCGACCTGGCCGCCCTTCAGCGCGATCTGCAATCCGTTGGTCGGTGTGTAGCCGCCATGGGCAAGGCAAAGCGGCGACCCCGGGGTCTGCGGCAGCGGGAGCAGCGTCGTCAGGGCTTCCACGCGCAGTTCCTTCAGGGCGTGGCTCGACGTGTCGCCGCCGGCAATGACCGCACGGGGGAGTCGTTCTTCCTCGATAATACGGCGCAGGATGATGCCGAGAGCCTGTCCTAGCCGATGCCGGGCGCCGGGAACGCGATCGATGTCGCCGCCGCGATCGGCCGAGGGGCCGAGCGCCGTATGCAGGATGACGCTGCGGCCCGCCTTCAGGCTGGCGATGCCGGTGCCGATCGCATCTTCGATCGCACGATCGGCGCTTTCGCCAACCAGCGCCAGTGGATCGACATCGACGCCGTCGAAGCCGTCGGCCATAGCGCGTCGTATCTGTCGTTCAGTCGTCGGAGAAACGCTGCCAGACACCACGGCGAGGCGTCCGACCTTACCCGGCAGGGCAAATTCGGGCCGTTCATCGATCAGGCCCTTATCGCGCCACGCGTTGAGTAGCGCATATTCCACGCCGGAGGAGCCGGCGACGAAGAAGCCGTTGTCAGCCTTCAGACGCCAAAGCTGCCTTCCCGCAGCGGCCTGCGTTTCTTGACTATCGACATCCATGAACAGGATGCCGGAGGCCTTGGCAGCGAGTGCATCGAGTTGCTGGTCGGCATTATCAGCCGACACCGTCACTAGATCGGCGAGGCTGACGGGCAGGGATGTCTGCTTGCCGAGATGCAGCGCCAGATCGGCTTCATCCATCGGCGTGACCGGATGGCGGCTCATGACCGGATGGCGGTCGATGCGGAAGACCTGGCCCTGATAGGCCGCAAAGAGATGACCGAATGCGGTGTAACGCTTGAGCTGTGGCGCACCCACCACAACCGGCACGAAGGGCTGCTCAAACAGCTCCTTGCCGATCTCGATTGCCTTGCCGATATTGCCGATCCGCGGGCTGGAATCGAACGTAGAGCAGACCTTGTAATGGCATATTGCCGCCCCGAGGTCCTTCAGCCACTCGAATGTCGGGGTAAGATGCTGCTGCATCCATTCCGGGGTTTCGCTGCGGCTTGTCCCGGCAATACCGATCGCCCGGCATTCCCGGAAGCGGTCCAGCATATCGGCGCTGGGAATACCCAGAAAGAGCACGGTCGGAACCCCGTTCGATGCCAGGGCTTCCATCACGTCGGTCGAACCGGTGAAATCGTCGCCGTAATAGCTGAGAAGAAGATTGCTCATCGTCCCTACGCGCCCTTGCCGTCGCTGAACTTTGCGATTGATGCGGCGAGCTCCGGATGATCTTTGGCATAGTCTGCAAGCGGGATATCGGCGACTGCTGCCTCCCAGGCTTGCTGGACAGCACGCACGCCGGCGGCCGGTCCGGAGGGATGGCTGACGATACCGCCCCCGCAAAGATAGAGCAGGTCCGTGGTCCTGCCGGTCCGTTGATAGGTCTCCGGTGCCTGACCACCCCACTGGCCGGAACCGGCGACGGGAAGAGGGCAATCGGATGGATCGAATAGCGGCGTGCTGACGGCCTTGAAGGATTCAACGAAGCTTTCGTCCGGCTCCCAATATTTGACGCGGATGCCGTTGATCTGGAATTGATCGACGCCGAGCAGCCGCCAGAATTGTTGGTAGACCTTGAAATCCAAGCCCGCACCCGGATCGCGTGTCAGGACATCCCAGCCGTTGCGATGGGCATGCAGGACCAGGCCCGAGCGCTTGCGAAGAAAACTCATGCCGCCGAAGCCGATGGAATTGATGTTGACGACGGCGCAATTGCCGCCGGCTTCCAGCACGAGGTCGTGATTGCGCATCATCTCGTCGGGATCGGCATGCGAAATGCCAAAGGCATACATGACCTTCTTGCCGGTCTTCTGCTCATGATTGAGGATTTTCGGCATGATCGCGGCGACACGCTCCTTGAGGGGCGAGTACGCCGGGCTCATGAGCTTTTCGTCGTCCTTGATGAAATCGACGCCGGAGCTGATGAGTTCGCCGACCAGTTCGGCGGTTTCGGCTGGGCGAAGGCCGAGCGCCGGCTTGACGATCGTGCCGATGATCGGGCGTCCCTCGACCCCGGTCAGACGCTTGCTGCCGGCGACACCAAATTGCGGGCCGGGATGCGCGCCGCGAAAAGCCTCCGGCAGCTTCATGTCGACGATGCGGATGCCGGTCATGCCCTTGATCGAAAAAACACCGCCGATCGCGATCGTCATCAGCGCCGAGAGATCGGTGCCGATCGCATCGAGCGGAAAGGCGATGTCGACATCGGCGCGGCGAAGCGGGCCGTGGCCCTCGGCGACCTCAGGCCAGGTCGGTCGTTTCGCATCCTCAAGCTGGCGGATGCCCAGGACCCTTGCCGCCACCCGCGATTTCAGCTCTTCCGTCTCGCCTGGAACCGGCACAAAGGTGCCCGTCGACTGGTCGCTGGCAATCTTGTCGGCCATGGCCTCGATGCTGCCCGGCGTTTCGATGCGGTAGGTGATGGTTATGCTCATGAAGTGCCGGCTGCTCCTCTCGCCAACGATTTTGTCGTGGCGTCAACTTGTGATCTGGTATAATGAGTATTCCAACTTGTGCAACGATTTTTTTGTTTAGGAGCGGTCTGCCGTTCTGAACGGGCTTTCTCGACTCCATTTGACATTGCATAAGGGAGGAAAGCTTTGAGCCAGCGAGATGTCATGAGCCAACCAATCGAACAGATCGTCCGTCGGAAGCTGTCTGACGAGGTATTCGACCGGCTAGAGCGGTTGATTACATCGGGAGAACTCAAGCCCGGCGATGAAATGCCGTCGGAGCGCGTGCTGATGGAACGCTTCGGCGTCGGTCGCCCGGCGATCCGCGAGGCGATGCAGTCTCTCGCCAATATGGGATTGGTGAACATCTCGCATGGTGAACGGGCGAAGGTGCTTCAGCTTACCGCGAAATCGATTTTCCGGCAGGTGGATCTGACCGCGAAGATCATGCTGTCGCAGTCTTCGGACTCTCTCGAGCATCTGAAGAGCGCCCGTATATTCTTCGAACGCGGCATGGCCCGCGAGGCCGCTCAGCGCGCGACTGAAAAAGATATCGCCGATCTCAAGGATATCATCGAACGGCAGCGCCAGTCCTTGGGGCATGCCGAGGAGTTTATTTCGGCCGACATGCAGTTTCACACCCGCATCGCGCAGATTTCCGGAAACCCGATCTTCGCCGCTGTCAGCGAGGCGATGCTGGCCTGGCTCAAGACCTATCATACGGATCTACTCATCTGGACGGGCAAGGAAAAATTCACGCTCGCCGAACATGAAGAGATACTGGAGCAACTTTCCATCCATGACGCCGATGGCGCCGAAGCGGCCGTGATGAAGCATCTGGAAAGGTCGCGGGCGCTCTACAGCAAATAGCGGATGCTTCTTCCTTTCGCATTGCGCCCTGTCCGATGCTCGTTTTTCAGCGCCGGTTCATTTTCATATCATACCTCGTAAGTCCGGCTGCCTAGACATCGGAGAAAGAGGTGCGTGATGGTTAGATTCATTCATCGGAACATGGCGCTCGTCGTGGCGCCGATCATGACGGCAATTGCCATCGTGTCGTACAATGTGCTGAACCTTTTGATGAGGCATCACCACACAGCAAAGCACGACATCTACCACGTTGTCGGAGCGCTCTTTGTTTTCGGCGCCTTCTACGGCGTGATTCGTTACATGCAGGCTTTGCCTGACGAAGACGAATAGGGTCCAAAGAACCGCCGGAGCGCAGCTTCGTCACAATCGACTGGAGCCGTTGCCCGATCTTCGGCTTCCATCCCAATATGAGATCGGGGCGGATATGTCATGAACGCCGCCCCAATAACTATCAACGATGCTGACTTGCAGCATGGATATAGTGCGCCGTTCGGGCCATCAGGTCCGAACGAATAACCGAGGATGTTGATACGTGGCTGATGTTTGTACGCAGGGTGTGGATACGGGTTTTGTTGCCCTGGGCTACGCCAAGATCGCACTGCTTGGTGTTGTGCAAGGTCTGACCGAGCTGCTGCCGGTTTCCTCCACTGCCCACATGCGGCTTGTGCCGGCTCTGCTCGGTTGGCAGGATCCGGGTTCGGCATTTTCTGCGGCGATGCAGCTCGCAGCACTCGCCGCGATCATCTCCTACTTCTGGAGTGACGTTCGCTATGTTGCCTTCGGATCTGTCGAAGCGATCCGGCAGAGGGATTGGCGGTCACCCGCGATACGGCTTGCGATTGCCATCATCATCGCGACGATCCCGATCGGCATCGCCGGCTTGCTGCTATCGTCGTCCCTGAACGCCTGCGGCACCTCCCTTCGCAGCCTCTGGGTCATCGGCATCGCCTGCCTCGTCATGGGCCTTCTTTTGGCGGCAGCCGAACTTTACAGCCGGCACAGGAAAGACATGGAGCAGATGACTTTGCTCGATGCGTTGTTCGTCGGCATTACCCAGGTCGGTGCCCTCATCCCTGGTGTATCGCGGTCCGGCTCGACGCTGACCGGAGCGTTGTTTCTTGGCTTGAAGCGCGACGAGGCCGCCCGGTTCTCCTTTCTCTTAGGATTGCCGGCAATCGCCTTGGCCGGACTGAAGGAGCTATTGACGCTTTATAAGGCGCATATTCCGATGGAGGCATGGTCGGTGCTGATCGTCGGGCTGATCGTCGGCTGCGTCTCGTCCTTCGTGGCGATTTGGGGCCTGATGCGCTTCCTCGAGCGCTTCTCCACCTGGCCGTTCGTGATCTACCGCGTCGTGCTGGGCGTCGTCATCCTCTTCGGCGTGTTCGCCTTGGGTTGGAGCTAAGCGGTCTCTTTTGCGCTATTCGACCTGTTTGCCACCTGCTATGTGGCCCGGCAGACGAGACATAGCGACGGGACCAGAATGATGGAAGTAAGAGACAGCAACGGAACACTGCTTGCCGACGGCGACAGTGTGACCCTGATCAAGGATCTGAAGGTCAAGGGAACATCCGTGACCTTGAAGCGCGGCACGCTGATCAAGGGCATTCGTCTCACCGGCAATGAGGACGAGATCGAATGCCGGGCTGAGAAAGTCAAGGATCTGGTTCTCAGAACCGAGTTTCTGAAGAAGGCCTGATGTGGTGTCATTGCCGTTTTCGCAAAAGCGGCAATGACTTGCAGATGACGGTAATAGCGAAGCTTTAGCGACGCTACCCGAAGACCAACCCGCCATCCACGATAAGGTTCTGACCGGTCACCGCCCGCGCCCAGGGGCTTGCGAAGAAGAGCACTGCATCCGCCGCTTCTTCCGGTGTCGTCACGCGGCGAAGCGGCGTGTTTGCGGCAATGAGATCGAACACGGCCTCTGGCGTGGCGCTGCTGGCATCGGTGGTACGGAGCAATCCGCCGGACACCATGTTGACCGTGATGCCCTGCGGCCCGAGTTCGGCTGCAGCCGTTCGCGTCAGCGAGAGCAGGGCGGCTTTGGCGGCGGTGTAGTCGTGATAGGGCACGACCGGGTTCTGGAAGAGGTTCGTGCCGATGGTGACGACGCGACCGAAGCCGGCTTTTGCCATGGAGGGGCGCGCGGCCTGAATAAGATTGAGAGCGCCTTGCAATGCGGTGTCGAGTTGCGCGGCAATGGCCGTCCAGTTCAACTCGTCGAGCTTCGAACGGGCGTCGCCGTTGAAGCTGAAATCAGCAAGCGCATTGTGGACGATGGTGGTCGGCGCGCCGAAATGCGCCGTGACTTTCTCCACCAGTCTTTTCGTTTCGTCCAGGCTGCGGATATCCGCCTGGAACGCTTGGGCGTGGTCGCCGAGCCGGGCTGCTAGTGCCTCGGCAGGCTCGCGGCTGGCGCGATAATTGATGGCGACCTTCGCGCCTTCGCGGGCAAAGGCGCCCGCGATCGCCGCGCCGAAGCCGCGGCCGGCGCCGGAGACGATGACGATTTGCTGGTTAAGAGGCAGGCTCATTTTGTGCGTCCTTCTATGTCTAGCCATAGTTCATGAAAATGCTGAACCGGCCCGTGGCCGCTGCCAACCGAGAGCGTTCCGGCCGCGGCAACTGCGCCGGCAAGATAATGCTTGGCGGTGGCGACGGCTTCCGTGAGCGCTGCGCCCTTGGCGAGTTCGGCGGCCAGGGCGCTGGACAGGGTGCAGCCGGTTCCGTGCGTGTTTTTGGTCGGAACGCGGCTGGCTTCAAACCAGATCAGGCCCTCCGGACTTGCAAGCACATCAGGGCTTTCATCGCCATCGAGATGGCCGCCTTTGATCAGAACGGCCAGAGGGCCGAGCTTTGCCAGAGCTTGCGCCTGTCGCGCCATCGCCTCGCGATCTTCAGCAACCGGTTCGTGCAGAAGGGCTGCCGCTTCGGGCAGGTTGGGCGTCAGCAGCGTGGCGAGTGGCAACAGCCGCCGGGTCAGAACATCAACGGCGTCGGCGGCAAGCAGTGCCGCACCGCCCTTGGCGATCATCACCGGGTCGAGGATGATCGGAACGTCTCGATGCGGCGCGAGTGCGTCGACGACGGCCTCGGCGATGGCTGCATTCGCGATCATGCCGATCTTGACGGCGTCGACGCGGACATCGGCAAAGATCGCCGCGATCTGATCGGCGACGAATTGCGGCGGGACGGGATGAACGCCTGAAACGCCTTGTGTGTTCTGAGCGGTCAGGGCGGTCAGCGCCGCCATCCCGTAGACACCACGCGCCGAAAAGGCCTTCAGATCCGCCTGGATGCCGGCGCCGCCGGAGGGGTCGGAACCGGCGATGGAAAGAACGTTCCGGATCATTGGCGTGCCTCTCTGATGGCTTTGGCGATCTTAGTGGCTGCGGCCTGTGGATCCAGTGTGCCGCATATGGCGGAAACAACGGCGATGCCGTCGGCACCGGCTAACAGTGCTTCGGCCGCATGCCCGGCCTTCAAGCCGCCAATTGCGACTGACGGGACGGGGCAGAGATCGATCATACGGGCAAGGCCCGCAAAGCCGATCGGCTGCTTGTGGTCAGGCTTTGTCGGCGTCGCGAAAACCGGACCGATCCCGGCGTAATCTACGAGGGCGGGGTCAATGGCGGCGGCAAGTGTCTCGGTTTCTACCGAGAGGCCGAGGATCACATCCGGGCCGATCAGACGGCGAGCGGTGCGGGCGTCCATGTCGTCCTGGCCGATATGCAGGCCGTCGGCCTCGATTGCGATTGCCGCCTCGACATCGTCATTGACGATCAGGCGCGCGCTCGTGCCTGCCAGTGCCTGCTTCAGCGCAAGGCCGGTTTCGATCATGCTTGCGGTCGAGGCATGCTTGTCGCGCAGTTGCACGATGGTGGCACCGCCGGCAACGGCGGCGCGTGCGGTTTCCACCATGCCGATACCGGCGCAGAGCACCGGATCGAGGACGAGATAGAGGGAGAGATCGAACTGCTTCATAGTGAGATGACTCTTGCTTCGCTGTCGATCGCCTTTTCATCAAGCGCGGCCAGCGCATCGAGGAAGCGCCATGAAAACGAACCGGGTCCGTCGGCTTCGCGGCCTGCTCGTTCACCTGCCACGGCGAAGGTGGCGAGTGCTGCGACGGTTGCGGCAAGCGGGTGGTCCGGTCTTGTCGCCGCGAAGGCGCCGACGAGGCAGGTGAGCGAGCAACCGAGCGCGGTCACCTGCGGCATGAGCGGCGAACCGCCCTCGATGCGGCTGGCCCTGTTTCCGTCGGTGACGAAATCCGTGGCGCCGGTGACGGCAACGATCGACCGATGTTTTTGGGCAAGCAGGACCGCGCCTTCCTCGGCCAGTTCGACCGGATCGCGGCTGTCCACGCCCTGGCCTCGGCTGACGCCGCCGGCAAGCGCAATGATTTCCGAGGCATTGCCCCGGATGATCGTCGGATGCAGTTCCAGCAACTGCGCGACCGCCCTGCGCCTGAAGGCGGTGGCATAGTGTGCGACGGGATCGAGAACCCAGGGCTTGCCGGCCTTGTTTGCCGCCTGCGCCGCCGATGTCATGCCGGCCAGCCAGCCGCTGGAAAGCGTACCGATATTGATCGTCAACGCGCCGGAGATCGCAGCGAACTCTCCGGCCTCCTCTTCTGCATGCACCATCGCGGGAGAGGCGCCGGCGGCGAGCATCACATTCGCGGCGATGTTCATCGCGACGAAGTTGGTGATGCATTGCACCAGCGGCGGGTTTGCCCGCATGGTCGTCAATAGACTGCCTGGAGTGGTCTGGTCTTGCATGTCGCCCTTTCGGGCGGGGCGAGACGCGAAGGGAGACGACGCAACATGCCGGGACCCCGAGCGACTCCCTCCGCCAGCATGATCTGGTTCAGGTTCAAAGGGTACTTCTCAGCCCGTCATCGACGGACGCCCCTGTCTCTCAATCGCTATCGTTTTCGCAGAGAAAGATTGCCCTGTCACCAGCAAATCGCAGATCGCTGTACGGGCGAGGGGAGGCAGAGCGGACGGGCTACCTGTCGTATGCTGCGTGACCCATGCGCCGTTTGCATGGGTGCACTGAAGTCTTGTCTATACAATCAACGAGGGTTTCGCACTATATCACTCTCATCGAAGCGGATGGAGCGCCAAGCACGGCAGCTCAGCTTCGAATACCCTAGGAAAGGGGATCATCATGAACGTAGCACGCTCTTTTAACAACTGGCTCAAGTATCGTCAGACGGTCGCCGAACTGGGCCGTATGTCCACGCGCGAACTGCATGACCTCGGCATCGGCCGTAGCGAAATCCGCAACGTCGCTCGTGCGGCCGTTGTTCGCTAACAGCGTAAAACGCTGATCTACAGTCAAAATTCTGCTGGCGCCTGCTTCTTCCCGAGCGGGCGCTTTTGTTTTGAGTGCACGCTAGGTGAAGCTCGGCCCTTCGGGTGAGGGATCTGCGGCCTGGAAGCCTCCTGCTTTTCGCATAACGCATAGCTGCCCTGCAAATAAATGCCTATGAAGTAAGCAGATCTAGTGTATAGTCATATTTATCGAAGCGATGCACCTCCTCCCGCAGAGCTTCGATGATGTGGGCGCCTTATCCTCCTCCCAAGGTCGCCTGCGGGAACAGCAGCACTCCTCCTCCCAGCTGCTGTTCGGTTCTTTTCGAAAAGCCTGCCGCACCTCCTCCCGCGGCAGGCTTTTTCGTTTCTGGGCCGAGGCTGAATTTCTCCAGCCGCTCGGCTGGGAAGTCATCCATAACCTGGCACCAAATTCCTGACGCCAATGTGATCCCGCCCTCTCGTAAAAATTGATCGTGCCCCCTATGTGCGTAGTAGAGAACGCGCTAGATCGGTCGTTACATCGCAATTGTATCTGCCGAAAATCAGGAGTTTGAGCATGACCGATTCTGCCGAATACACGCCGCCGAAGATCTGGGTCTGGAACAAGGCGAATGGCGGCCAGTTTGCCAATATCAACCGTCCGATCGCCGGGCCGACCCACGAGAAGGAATTGCCGATCGGCCGCCATCCCCTCCAGCTCTATTCGCTTGGAACGCCGAACGGGGTGAAGGTCACGATCATGCTCGAGGAGCTGCTGGCTCTCGGCCATAGCGGCGCCGAGTATGATGCCTGGTTGATCAAGATCGGCGAAGGCGACCAGTTCGGAAGCGGTTTCGTCGACGTCAATCCAAACTCCAAGATCCCGGCGCTGCTGGATCGCAGCAGCCCGACGCCAATCCGGGTCTTCGAATCCGGCTCGATCCTGACCTATCTCGCCGAAAAATTCGGCGCTTTCCTGCCGACTGAGCAGCCGGCGCGCGCCGAATGCCTGTCCTGGCTGTTCTGGCAGATGGGGAGCGCTCCCTATCTCGGTGGTGGCTTCGGCCATTTCTATGCCTATGCCCCCACGAAAATCGAATATGCGATCGACCGCTTCGCCATGGAGGTGAAGCGCGAACTCGACGTGCTCGACCGCCGTCTGGCCGATAGCGAATATCTTGGAGGTAAGGACTATACGATCGCCGACATCGCTGTCTGGCCCTGGTATGGTGGTCTGGTGAAGGGCTGGCAGTATGGCGCGGCCGAGTTCCTTCAAGTGCAGGATTACAAGAACGTTCAGCGCTGGGCCGAGGCAATCTTCGCACGGCCTGCCGTGAAGCGCGGGCGCATGGTCAACCGCATGTCCGGCGACCCTTCCGAACAGCTGCGGGAACGCCATGACGCCAGCGATTTCGACACCAAAACCCAGGACAAACTAGCGACCGCGAGCTAAGCAACCAGCTACTTCGCCTTTCAGCCCGTCGCCACCATGGCGGCGGGCTTTTCATATCTGCGATTCCTTAAGGCCTGTCTGATCGACACGTCAGCCTCGCTCCATCTTGTTTGGCCAAATGTCTCATAGACATCGATGCGCGCATCTGAGGTGCGTCGACAAAGGACCGCAAGAGGAATGCCGCGCATGCAAAAGAGCTTTGACGACCGTGTTTCCGGCCTTGCCTCGAGCAGCCAGTTGGACAACGATCGTGATGCGCTTCTCGCTTGCCTCATTTCCGGTGGAGACGAAAGGCTGGATTGCGAACCGGTGACTGGCCTCAACATGTACGGCCATGGTCCATCGCCCCGGCCGCTGGACCTTGCCTTCGGTTCCTCGACGGCATCGACTATTTCCGCACCCGCTTTCGCGGCAGTCGGTGCCTATCATGCAGAGCTTCTCCGGGAGATGGAGATGCATCCCGCCGCAGACATCTATGCGCGAGAGATTGCCAAGGTCCGCACGGAGCTGCTGCATCTGCTTGGCCTTGATGGCGGCCCGGAGCAAGTGGACGCCGTGATGGCCACGTCCGGTACAGACCTCCATCTTTTCGTCGCCGCGCTGCTGGCGCGCGAGGACGACCGGACATTGATGACGATAACGCTGATGGGTAACGAGACCGGGAGCGGGGTTATGGCCGCCGCCGCCGGCCGACACTTTATGAGCCGCGTCAGCAACGATCGCTCGGTTGCCAAGGGCGAGGAGCTTAGCCCCGGACAGATGACGCGAAACACTTCCGTCGCGGTGCGCAACGCGGATGGTACCTTGCGCAGCGACGACGAGGTCGAGAGCGAGTTAAGGGGTCTGATCGAGCTTGCCCGCGCGGCCGGTCTCAGATGCCTTCTGGTCGTCACGGATGTCTCCAAGACCAGCCTGCTGGCGCCGGGCCTCGATACGGTGTTCCGCTTGAAAGCGCGTTTCGGCGCCATGCTCGACATTATGATCGATGCCTGCCAGTTCCGCGTCTCCGCCACCACGATCAGCGCTTACCTTGCCCATGACTTCCTTGTGGCGCTGACGGGATCGAAGTTCCTGGCCGGGCCGATTTTCAGCGGGGCGCTGTTGTGCCCGCCGCGACTGTCGGCTCGCCTGAAGCAGCGAGCTTTGCCGGCGGCGCTTGCCGATTATTGCGCGCAAGCGGACTGGCCGGAAGGCTGGGTGGCCAGGGACGGGTTGCCGCATCGCGCCAATTTCGGCCTCCTGCTGCGATGGACGGCGGCGTTGTTCGAACTGGAACGTTTCCTCAAAGTGCCCGAGGAAAAGGTTGTTGCTGTCCTGTCCACCTTTGCTGAAGCGGTGCAGGCTCGGCTGGAGAGCGACGCCGCCTTCGAACAGCTTGATACGCGCGCCATAGATCGAAACCGTCTGGGGGATCGGCCGCGCGGATCGCGTTGGGACGAGATCCCGTCGATCTTTTCATTCTACCTGAGGAACCCCTATCGCGGAGGCCTCCTGACGGCGGCGGAGACTGCCGCCGTCTATAAGGACCTGACGGTCGAACAGGGTGACCTTGCGCCGGCGCGCCTTGGTCAGCCGGTTCGCTGCGCCGATTTTGGCGACATGCCGGCGAGCGCACTGAGAATCTGCCTGAGCGCACCATTGATCGTGCAGGCCTGCGAGAGTGCGCAGGCGCTGGAGAGCCTGGTTGATCAGGCCATGGCGGTGCTGGACCGGACAGCCTTCGTGGCGGCGCAATCAGCACCCCGGATGGACACAATCCGCGCATCGGGCGCTTAAGCGGCCGCCCTTTGTTCGTCTCTCGCCGTCGTCCAGACCTCGCGCGCCGCATCGGCATTCATCGCGGCGATGCCTATGCCGACGATAAGGTCCGGCCAGGCGGAGTGCCACAGGAACGCTGTCACGATACCGGCCGCGATGATGGCTATATTGGCGAACGCATCGTTGCGGGCGGAGAGAAAGGCAGCGCGGGTCAGGCTGCCGCTATGGTCTCGGAAGCGAACCAGCATCATGGCGCAGGAGAGATTGACGACGAGCGCGCCGAGGCCGGTCAAGGACAACGGCAACGGCTCCGGGGCAACCGGAACCAAGAATTTATGCCAGGCGGTCCAGATGGTCGCCAGTCCGGGGATAAGCAGGATCCCCGCCAGCGCCATGCCGACGCGGGCACGATTGCGAATGCTCCAGCCGAGCGCCATCAGGATCAGAAGGCTGACCGAGGCGTCTTCAAGAAAATCGATGCTGTCGGCAAAAAGCGAAACCGAGCCGATGGATAGGGCTACGGCAAATTCGACACCGAAATAGCCAAGATTCAACAGCGCAACGCGTTTGACCGCGTTGCGGAGAGCAATGTCCGTCATATCTCCTCCATTCTCCTCACCGCCCGGCCGGCAAGAGCAACCGGGCGTCCCTCACGTCTATCTAACGCTCGATATCCGCTTGAACAGATGGAGATGTGGAAGATTATTGCCCACCATCCTTTAGCCTGGCGTCGCTAGTCCTCGCCGTCAAAACCGGCAAATTCGCTACGGACGATGCCGTGACGCTGGAGCTTGTCGTAAAAGGTCTTGCGCGGGATGCCGAGCGCTTCGATCGTCCGGCGGACATCGCCGCCGTTCTGAGCAAGCGTTTCACGGATGAGGTCGGCCTCGTAGCGCTCGACGCGGGCGGGCAGGGGTAGCACTGTGTCGGCCGAAGGGGTTTCTCCCGGCGTCGAGCCTGCCGCAGATTCCAGGCCCAGGACGAAGCGTTCGGCGAAGTGCGACAGCTCGCGAACATTGCCCGGCCAGTCGTGATGCTGCAAATGACGGCGAACAGCGGCGGATACGGTCGGCACATCGCGCTTGAAGCGGCTGGCGGCGCGCTCAGCGAAGTAGCCGAAGAGCAGCTGGATATCGTCACGCCGATCGCGCAGCGGCGGGATGGAGATGGTGACGACGTTGAGGCGGTAATAAAGGTCTTCGCGGAAATCGCCGCGCTGGCGCGGATCGCCGAGATCGACCTTGGCGGCCGCGACGACGCGAAGGTCGACGGGGCGCACCTCGTTGGTTCCGAGCGGCGTGACTTCGCGCATTTCCAGCACGCGCAGCAGCTGCACCTGCACGGCGGGCGGCATGCTCTCGATTTCGTCGAGAAACAGCGTGCCGGCGCTTGCGTGTTCGATGCGGCCGATACGCTTTTTCTGTGCGCCGGTAAAGGCGCCGGGCTCGTGGCCGAAGAGCTCGCTTTCGATGACGGTTTCCGGCAGGGCGCCGCAATTGAGCGCAACGAAATTGCCCTTCGCTCGCCGGCTCCAGCGATGCAGCAGGCTCGCGACCACTTCCTTGCCGCTGCCGGTCTCGCCGGTTACCAGCACATCGACGTCGGTATCGGCGATCTGGCGCAATGTGTGGCGCAGCCGCTCCATCGCCGCCGTCTGGCCGATCAGCGGTAGATCGCCCTGCGCCTGCTCGGCGGCAATGCGCAGCGCGCGGTTTTCCAGAACGAGCCGGCGCTTTTCGGCCCCGCGCCGCACGCTTTGCACCAGCCGGTCGGTGGCGAAGGGTTTGGCGATGAAATCGTAGGCGCCATCCTGGATCGCCTTCACCGCCATCGGGATATCGCCGTGACCGGTGACCAGGATGACCGGAAGATCCGCGTCCCGTGCCTTGACGTGATCGAAGAGCTGCTGCCCGTCCATCTGGGGCATGCGGATGTCGGAAACCACGACGCCGGGAAAATCCGCTTCCAATGCCCCGAGCGCATCCGCCGCAGCCGAAAAGGCGGAGACGGAAAAGCCGGCGAGTTCAAGCGTTTGCTTCGTCGCCTTCAACAGATCCTTGTCGTCGTCGATGAGGAAGACCGGGGATGCGTCGTTCATGAACTTGCCTTGTGCAAATGAATGATGAAACGGGTGCCGCTCTCGCTGCTCTCAACCTCGATCCGGCCGCCATAGTCGGTGACGATATCCTTGGAGATGACGAGGCCAAGGCCGAGGCCCTGTTCCTTGGAGGTGTTGAACGGCGTGAACAGTGAATCAAGGATCGCGGGCGGAATGCCGGGGCCATTGTCGGAGACTGTGACCTCGACGCCATCGGCAGTTTCCCGGGCGGAGACCTCGACCCTGGGCCGGTCGCGCCCTTCCAGCGCTTCCAGCGCGTTCTGGAAGAGGTTGATCAGAACCTGCTCGAGCCGGATGCGCGTGCCGACGACGGTGAGACCCGCCGGCGGGAGATCGATCGCCAGTGCGTCGAGCCGGCCGGCGAAGCGGCTTCTGAGCAGGACCACGGCGCCTTCGATAACGCTTCTGAGTTCCACCGGTTTCGGCGCGCTCCGCCCCTTGCGGGCAAATGCCTTCAGCTCCTCGGTGATCGTGCCGATCCGCTCGGTCAGGGCCGCGATAGAGGTCAGATTTTCCTTTACCGGCGCGATCTGCTTTCGATCCAGGAAGATATGAGCGTTGTCCGCATAGGCGCGGATGGTGGCGACCGGCTGGTTGATCTCGTGGGCGACGCCGGCGGCGACCTGGCCGAGAATGGCGAGACGATTGGCCTGCACCAGCTCCTGCTGCACGACTTGCAGCTTCGCCTCCGTCGTCCGGTGATCGGAAATTTCCGCCTGCAGCCGGTCGCGGGCCTGGCTCAGATCTTCGGTACGTTCCAGCACGCGCCGTTCCAGCTCCTCGCGCGCCACTCTTCCGACCGCTATCTGCATTGCCGAGACATGACGGCGCCTCAGCAAAAAGGCGGCAATTGCCAGGATCGGCACGAGCACCGTCAAAGCCAGGAAGCGCGTCTCGCGAACGGCGGAGGCAATCGCCTGATCCGTCGGTATAAGGTAGTCCAGCCGCCAGGGCGTCGATGGGACCGGTATCGTCAGCCGCAAATATTCGGCGGCGCTGCTGCCCGGCAGGACCGCGCGAACGATCGACACTTCCGAGCCAATGGGTTCCGGGCGGGAGATCGGCAGGGGTGCCAGAGGCGCGCCGCCGAACTGCAGGCTCTTGCGAATGGCGGCAAGACTGTCCGGCGGCAGCGGCGCCGTCGTCATGAACCGCCAAGAGGGAATGCTGGTGATCAGCACGACGCCGTGTTCGTCCGTGACATAGGCCGGACGGGCGGCTTCGCGCCAATCTTCCTCGAGTTGGTCGAACTCCATCTTGACGACGACGACGCCCAGCGCCGCACCCGCCTCGCCGACGCGACGGGAAATATAGAGGCCAGGGCGATTGCTGACGGTACCGAGCGCGAAATGTTCGGCCGTCCCCGTCTCCATCGCCCGGCGGAAGTAATCGCGGAAGGAATAGTCGTTCCCGACGAAACTCAGCGGCTCGCGCCAGTTGCTCGAAGCAATCGCTATGCCGTCCTTGCCGGTAACATAAAGCACCGCAGCACTGGTGCCGGAAACAAGGGTTTCCAGCTTGCGGTCAAGCGTGATGACGGCGTCGTCCTTGCCGCTCGCGAGCGCATCGCGCACCTGCTGATCTTCCGCCAGAAGAAGCGGTAGCGCGCGCGGCCGTTCGAGCACGGCGCGCAGCAGCGCGACCTTCAGATTGGCATCGGTGTGGCCCTGGCCCTGCAACGCCTCGATTGCAGTCATGCGACCGTAGAAGCTGGCGCCGTAAAGGGCGGCCGCGATGATGGCCGCGCAGAATACCACAAAGACCATCCAGACACGACGGGAACGTCGGCCGAGTTGCTCCGGCGTTGAAAATCGTTCCGTGGTTGGTCGTTGCAGCATCCGCTTATTGTGCATGATTTCGCGCGCATCGCAATTCATCTTGTGCGGATTGTCGCACAGGTTTGCTGGCGCGGTGGGAGCTGCCCAGGAAAAGCCATCTTTAAATCAAGGCGTTGTCCAGTTTCCTGCCATTTGGCACGCTCGTTGCTACTGAATACGAAACAGTCGGAGGCTGTTGATTTTTAGTCTTTGCCCGGAGGGCCGAGGGATCGGTTGGGCACAACGGAGGACATCATGATTGCTCCCATCGCTGCCGACGCCGAAACGCGCGTCAAACTACCCTTCTACCGGCACCTTTATGTGCAGGTTCTCACTGCCATCGCCGCCGGCATCCTGCTCGGCCATTACTATCCGCAGCTCGGCACATCCCTGCAGCCGCTCGGCGATGCCTTCATCAAGCTGGTCCGCATGGTCATTGCGCCGGTCATCTTCCTGACGGTGACGACCGGTATTGCCGGCATGTCGGACCTGAAGAAGTTCGGTCGCGTCGTCGGCAAGGCCTTCATCTACTTCCTGACCTTCTCGACGCTGGCGCTCATCGTCGGTCTCATCGTCTCGAACGTCGTGCAGCCGGGCGCCGGCATGCATATCAATCCGGCGACGCTGGATACGAAGGCGGTCAGTAATTACGCCGCGCAGGCGCATGACGCTTCCGTTGTCGGCTTCCTGATGAACATCATTCCGGACACCATCGTCGGTGCCTTCGCCAAGGGCGATATTCTCCAGGTGCTGTTCTTCTCGGTGGTCTTCGGCATCGCGCTTGGCGCGGTTGGTGATCGCGGCCGTCCGGTTGTCGACTTCCTGCAGGCACTGACCACGCCGATCTTCCGCATGGTCTCGATCCTGATGAAGTTCGCCCCGATCGGCGCCTTCGGCGCCATGGCCTTCACAATCGGCAAATACGGCATCGGCACGATCGCCAACCTGGCGTTCCTGATCGGCACCTTCTATCTGACCTCCATCTTCTTCGTGCTCGTCGTCCTCGGCGGTGTCGCCCGCTACAACGGCTTCTCGATCCTGGCGCTGATCCGCTACATCAAGGAAGAACTGCTGCTGGTACTCGGCACTTCGTCTTCGGAAGCTGCACTGCCCGGCCTGATGAACAAGATGGAACGTGCCGGCTGCAAGCGCTCCGTCGTCGGCCTCGTCATTCCGACGGGCTATTCCTTCAATCTTGACGGCACCAACATCTACATGACGCTGGCGGCTCTCTTCATCGCCCAGGCGACCGATACGCCGCTGTCTTTCGGTGACCAGATCCTCTTGCTGCTGGTGGCGATGCTGAGCTCCAAGGGCGCTGCCGGCATCACCGGCGCCGGCTTCATCACGCTGGCCGCGACGCTTGCCGTCGTGCCTTCGGTTCCGATTGCCGGCATGGCACTGATCCTCGGCATCGACCGCTTCATGTCGGAATGCCGCGCGCTCACCAACTTCGTCGGCAACGCCGTTGCGACGATCGTTGTTGCACGCTGGGAAAACGAACTCGATCAGACGAAATTCGCGGCCGCCATGGCCGGGAAGCTGACCGGAGATCTCGAGACGCCCGCGCTGCAGGCCGCTGAATAACGGCATCATCGACAATCTGCGAAAACGCGAAACGGCCTCCCAACGGGAGGCCGTTTCAGTTTGGGGACACGCCGTCACTTGCCCGCGAGGACGATGAGTTCGAAATGTGATTGCAAATATCCGCAACAAGGCCGGAACCGATCGCCCCTTCATCTGTTGTGGTAACAGGCCCTCGGGAGAGGGCGCTGCGATCAGCGGGGAAGCGGGCGCCGCCCGATGTTGATCACGTCAATGCACAGGACACGGCGTCCGATGATGGAGGAACCGATGAAAGTTCGTGACGCCATGACGCACGATGTGCGAATTACCAATCTCGACGAAACAATCCTCAGTGCGGCTCAGACGATGGCGGATCTCGATGCCGGCATCCTGCCGGTTGCCGATCATGACCGCTTGGTCGGCATGATCACGGATCGCGATATTGCCATCCGTGGCGTCGCCATGGGCATGGGTCCGGATGCGAAGGTCCGGGACGTGATGACATCAGACGTCAAATATTGCTTCGACGATCAGGAGATCGACGATGTCTGCCGCAATATGGGTGATATCCAGGTGCGCCGCCTGCCGGTGCTGGATCACGACAAGCGGCTGGTCGGTATTCTCTCGCTCGGCGATATCGCTGTGGCCCACAAGAATGGTTTCGCCGCCGAGGCCCTAAGCGGCATTTCGCGCCGTGGCGGGGAACATAGTCAGACGGCGTAAACGCCGTTGCGCGATGAATAGGCAGATCGCCGGGCGTGGCTTATGCAGCCCGGCGGTAAAAAGTTGCATGCCTGCTTCTGCTGACCGAGCGAAAGATGCAGCGAGTGAAGACGAAAAAGAAGAAAACATCCGTCAGCCCGCCTGCGCTCGCCCGCTCATGGCCAATCTGAGTGGAATGCGCGTTGCGGCCAATGCCGGTAATGCGCCGCCGATGGCGCCGATGATCAGGGACAGCCAGACCGCCTTCATCACCAGGGGAAGAGAGAGCACCAATTGAAACCCGATCTGCGTGCGATCGGGGCTTATGGTCGACGCCGTCCAACCGTTGAGGACGAGATAGGAAAATCCGACACCGGCCAGGCAGCCGAGGCAGGTCAAGACCATCGCCTCGATCCATGTGCCGGCAAAGGCCGCCCTACGGCTGAAGCCGATGGCGCGGACAGTGGCGATCTCGGTGCTGCGATCCGACACGGAACTGAACATGGTTGTCATCGCGCCGACCACGGCGCCGGCAGCCATGGTGATCGCCAGTGGCCAGCCGAGGAGAAGGATCAGCTTCGATGTGCGTTCCGCAAGCCCGGCAAAATAGTCCTGTTCCGACCGCAACGTTAGCCCAATCTGCGGCGTAGCAGTCGCAATGGATTGCAGTGCCGGCAATGCCTCCGGTGTGGTGAGCTTGATCCTGACGCTCTGGACCAGATTAGGCCGGTTGAACAGCGTCTGCACGACGCCGATATCCGCCAGCATTTCGGATTCGAAGACGGAGCCGCCGGCATCGAAGATGCCGACGACAGTCCATTTCGATGTGCCGAACGTGAGCTGCTCGCCGATCTCCAGCCCCTTATAGCCAAGGCTCAGTCGCCGACCGACGACGATCTCGCTGGCGCCGAGATTGAACATCCGGCCACGAGCTATCCTGACATTCGGGCGCACGCTGAGGCCGAAGGGACCGATACCACGCAACGATAATGTCGAAAGCAGTCCGCCGGCCTTCTCCGGCACTTCCACGGGCACGACCATTTCCGGCGACATCACCGAAGCGCCGGCCGCATCGACGGCGATGCCGGGTGCACCGTCGAGATAATGAAGCTGGGAAGGCTCGATGCGGCTGCCGAGTTCCGTCGCCGCCCCTTTGCCGAGGGCAATGGCTATGTCCTCGGAACCGGCTTGCAATAGCGACGTCCGGAAGCCGTTCGACATCGCCAGAAAGCCGAGCAGGACGGTGACGACCATCGCCACGGAAAACACCATCGAGAGGGAAATCCATACCCGGCGACGAAGCGACTTCAGATTGGATAGGGTGAGGGCCAGAGATTGGCGGGAGATCGTGCTCATGGTCTCATCTTTCTCTCAAAGCGGCGCTGGGCGGCACTCGCATGGCGTTGAAGGCTGGCGCTAAGCCTGTTGCAAGCGCCAGCAGGGCGGCGAGGGCGATCGCCTGAACAACGATCAAGGGCGTTAGCGTCAGCTCCGGTACGATGGTGCGCAATGGCTCTCGCAGAAGCAGAATGGCCGCAAAGGCGAAGCCAAGAGCGATGCCGAGCCCCGCGGCGAACAAGGCGGATGTCTCAGCCAAGACATTGCCAAGAACGAAGAGCCGCGAGAAGCCGAGGACCTTCAATACGCCGATTTCCCTGGTCCGCTCCCGGATGGCGAAGAACATGGTGTTGGCGACGATCATCAGGATGGTGATGAAGGCGACGCCGACCACCAGCCGCACGATGGTCGCGATATCGGCGAATTGCGCGATGAAGGCCTTCATGAACTCGGCCTCCGTGCGTGTCCGGGTCTCGTAGGCGGAATTGGCAAAGAGAGTGTCGACGGCCTTGATGATGTCGTCGGTGCGAACATCCTTCTTTGGCAGGATGCGGAAGCCGGTCACGGTGTCGCGGTCCATGCCGCGCTCCGCATTGATGTAGTCGTAGCGCGCCATGACGAAATGCGTGTCGGCGGATTTCTTGCCGTCCAATATGCCGACGATGGTGAATTCAAAATCCGAGCTGCCATCGGTTTTGACGAAACTCGACGTGTTCAGCGTGATCGTCTGCCCGAGCGTCCAGCCTTCCTGAGAAGCAATGCTGCGGCCGACAATGGCGCCATTGCGGACCCCTCCGAAGCGGGCAAGGGCCTCCGCGGGAATATCATATTCATCACCGATAAAGGCGGCGAAGCTGCGCGGCTCCACAGCTGTCAGGCCCATAAAATTCGTTGGCGATCTATAGGTCGCGCGGCTGCGCGCCATGTAGGTTGCCTCGGCGATGCCTGGCAACGCCAGGATCTTGTCGTAGTAGCTGATCGGCAAGGGCAGGGCATCGCCGACCTTGTTGGTCAAGATCAGCCGCTCCGAATCCACCTCGCCACCGAGAAAGCCGTGTTGAAAGCTTGTCAGGACGAGATAGATGAAGAAGGCGATGGCGATGCTTGTGATGAGCAGGACACTCCGCGTCGGTTTGCGTACCATGGTCCGGCGGAGAAGGGTGAAGCGGTTCATGATGCTCACGCGGCCTCCCGTTCGACGAACTGGCCCTTGTCGAGGCGCAGCACACGCTTGGCGGAGTGCGCCGCCATATCGTCGTGCGTGACCATGACGATGGTCTTGCCGAGTTCCGCGTTCAGGATGCGCAACATGGCGAGCACCTCTTCGGCGGAAGAGCGATCGAGATCGCCTGTGGGCTCATCGCAGAGCAACAGCTTCGGATCGCTCGCCAGCGCCCTGGCAATCCCGACGCGCTGCTGCTGGCCACCCGAAAGCTCCGACGGCAGATGCTTGCGTCGATCGATGAGACCGACAAGCGACAGGATCGTCTCGACCCGTTCCCGACGCTGGCGCGTGGTCAAGCTGGTCAGCAGCAGCGGAAGCTCGATATTCTGCTCCGCCGTCAGCATCGGCATCAGATTGTAGAACTGGAACACGAAGCCGACATTGGCGCCGCGCCATTTCGTCAGTGCGCTTTCGTTCATCCGGCTAATGCGTGCATGCCCGAAATTGATGTCGCCGCCATCGGGACGGTCGATACCGCCGATGAGGTTCAGGAGCGTCGACTTGCCGGAGCCGGAAGGGCCGACGATCGCGACGAAATCGCCGGCGCCGATGGTCATGGTCAGATCCGAAAAGATTGTCACGGCATTCTTGCCGATCCGGTAATCCTTGCGCACATTGTCGATCACAATCCCGTCGTCTGGCGCATATGTGCTGTTGTCCATCTCAAAGTCCTCTTTCATTTGCGTTTGCCTGAAGTTGTGGAGCATCCAGGGTGATCTTCGCCGCCATGTTCGGTAGCACGCGTGTGGGTGATGCGAGGAATTCCAGCCGGACGGCTACCGTGCCCTTCTGCAACGAAGCCGCCGGCACGATCGTCCGCACCCGCATCTTGAATTTCCGGCCGGGAAAAGCGTCGAGAACGGCGACCGCTGTCTGGCCAGGCTCTATGCGCGCAGCATTGGATTGGGCGATATCGACGTCGATGGTCAGGGAATTCGGGTCGAGGAGGATGGCGATCCCGTCTCGCGGTCCGCCTCCATCCGTTCCCGAGGCAACCGTATCGCCCGGGCCGACGAGCCGGGTGACGATCACGCCGTCAAAAGGTGCAACAATCTGGTGCAGCGCCAGATTTCTTTCCTGCTTCTCCACCTGTAGCCTGGCGGTCTCGGCCGTTTGCTGGGCAACATCGAGATCGCTGGTCAATTGCACGACGGAAAGGCTGTTGCTATCGAGGCTGCTCACGGCAACCGCACCACGCTCTACAAGCGATTTGGTGCGTTCCAGGGTCTTGCGGGCTTGTGCCAAAGAGACCTCGACTCGGCGGGCTGCCGCGCTTGCTCCTGCGGCCTGGGACCTGGCGATCAGGAGCTCGATCTCGTCCGTTGTCGTATCCAGTCGCGCAATAACCTGTCCGGCGGCGAAATGATCGCCGACATCCAGCGGCAGCTCCGTCACCTTGCCGCCGATCTCCGGCCGCAGGGTGATCATCTTTTCGGCGACGACATAACCGGAGCCGATCACAGTCTGAGGCGCAGGGGGAGTCGGTGGCAGTCGGACGGGGAACTTGTCTTGCGCCGTGGTATCTACTTCCGGCTGGGAAGTGGCTTCCATTACCGGCGGTCTCCACACACTCTCAACAAGCGGAAGCAACATGTAAGCTGTTGCCGCGAGCGCTACGGCCACGCCGACCAGCGCCACCCTGCGCATCGGGAAGCGATGGCTCGCTGCTGTATCCGAGAGTGGGTTTCCTCCGCGCTCGATCGACAGCGACCGAAGCCGGTTCGCGATATTCGCTTCTGCATTCATGAGGGGTCTCCAGACGTTGACGGCGTGATTTTCCGCCGCCGGAACGTCTGGCGCGACCTCGATCGTGATTTAGGACGTCGCAGAACGCGATCTAGATCGCCGGAAGCCGCGAGTCAGGCCATAGTGGCGACAAATATAGTCGCCCCGGGGAGGGGTCTTATGCTGTTCGTGCCGTTACCGTTCGTCGTTGCTCTCCTGCTTCTTCTGCTGTTTCTGGCGGTGGTGCGACGGGATGACGAGCTTGCTGCGAACCGGCCCTTTCTTCTCCTGCTTCTGCTCTGCGCCGTGCAATCGGTTCTGGTCGGCCTGCGTCTGGGTTATGGCGTGCAGTGGATTGGTTATCTGGCGCTCGTTATCCCAACGGTCATGCCGCCGCTGATTTACGCCGGCGTGCGCAGACTGGGCGTGGATAGCCGGCGGCGCTGGCCCGCCCTCTTGGGCTTTTATAGCTTTCCGCCCGTTGTCATCGCCGCGTTGGCCGTTATTAGGCCCGAGGCCATCGATATCGCGATGATCCTCATTCAAGTCGCGTATGCCTTGGCTTTGCTCTGGCTCGTCCGGCCGGGTCCCGACGCACTGCGTCTGGCATCGTTCGAGGCGGCACGGCCGGCCCACCGCGCGCTTGTTTTTGCCGCTGGCGCGCTGTGTTTTTCGGCATTGATCGACGCGCTGGTGCTGTTTGATTTCGGGTGGACCCATGGCGCACATGTCGGCCTGATCGTTAGCATCGCCAATCTTGTCGGCCTGCTTGTCCTGGGCACTGCGGCCGCCGCCGCTAGCCGGAACTCTACGGACGCGGAAATGGCGGAAATCCTGCCTGCATCCGATGCTGCTGAAGACAAAGACACTGTCGAGAGGATCCATGCGTTGATGCAGGAGAAGAAGCTCTACCGCGACGCCAATCTCAATCTCGAACGGCTAGCCCGCAAGGCCGGGATACCGTCGCGCCGCATCTCAGGCGCCATCAACCGGGCCACGGCCAAGAATGTCTCGCAATATGTCAATGATTACCGGATTGCCGAAGCCTGCCGGTTACTCGCCGAGACGGAACAATCGGTGACCGAAATCATGCTTGAGGCTGGCTTTCAGACCAAATCGAATTTCAATCGCGAGTTCCGCCGAGTCACCGACATGACACCTGTCGCGTGGCGTGAGAAGTGCGCCTATTCCGCAAATCCGGCCTGACGCGAGGGTGCTTAAGATTTCGCCCTGTACCCAAGGCTGCGGCTGATATCGTCGGCGGTCTTGCGTAGCATCGACAGAAGCGCTTCGCGCCGCTCGATATAGCGGCTAGTCAGCGTACCCAGATTGAGGGCGGCGACGACGTGGCCGGCGGCGTCGAAAATCGGCGTGGCGACGCCTGTCGAGCCGGTGACGAATTCCTGATCGTTGACCGCATATCCATCCCGCCGCACTTTGCCGAGGATCTCCCGGATCTCCTGCACATTGGTGATCGTGTAGGGCGTGTAGGACAGGAACTGCACGCGGGAAAGATAATCTTCCAAAGTCTGCTGCGGCGCGTGGGCGAGAAGGACGCGGCCCATGGCTGTGCAATAAGCAACAATGGCGGCGTCCAAATTCACGTCATAGCGTATTGGCTGGCGGCTCACGCTTTTTGCCAGACGGCGGACATCGCAATGGGCATTTATGGCGCTGAGCAGCACGGTCTCGCCGGATTCGTCGCGCAGGCGCTCCATGAACGGCATTGCCTTCATCACCAGCGGCTCTTCGTGGCGGCGAAAGGGGAAACCGTGCCGGCCCGCTTCGACCAACATGTAGCGCCCCGTCGAATCTTGCACGAGATGGCCACGCGCGGCGAGGGTTTGGACCAATCCATGTGCGCTGCTTTTCGGCAGCGTCAGATCCCGGACGATCTGCGACAAGGCAACGGCTTCCCGCCGCCCCGCCATATATTCGAGGATATCGAGGACACGTCCGGCGCTCTTCACTTCCGAGTTCATGTATGTGAACGGCCTTCCCGTTGTTGGCCTGGCGATCGGCCTGTAACAGTTGTGCCGAGAAAAGCGACAACCGGCAAGACGGGGGCAGCGATGAGCGAGACGAAAAAGCAAGTAGAGTTCACCGAACCCTGGCTCTGGCCGGACGAAGTCTGGCGGAGCCGCGTCGACAAGGTGCGCGCCGGGCGGTCGTTGCGGCCGGCCAAGTGGAAGAATGGCGCCCGTATGGCGGTCGCCTTGTCCTTCGATTCCGATCACGAGACGTTCGAATTGCGCAATGGCGGCGTTTCGATCGGCCGGATGAGCCAAGGGCAGTATGGGCCTCGTTCAGGCATGCCGCGCATTCTCAAGCTGCTGGAGAAATACGCCGTTCCGGCCTCGGTCTTCATGCCGGCGGTGTCGGCGATGATCAATGCTGATGAAGCGCGCGCCGTCGTGGCCTCGGGCCATGAACTCGGCATGCATAGCTGGATTCATGAGTTCAACTCGCGCCTGGATGAGGCGACGGAACGCGACCTTGCGCTGCGCGCCACCGATGTGCTGGAGCGCATTTCCGGTGTTCGACCGGTCGGCATGCGTACCGCCTCTTGGGATTTCAGTCCGCACACGCTGAAGATCGCTCGCGAGATGAAACTGCTTTACGATTCCTCGCTGATGGCCGATGAGGAGCCCTATGAACTGCTCGAAGACGGCGCGCCGACGGGCATCGTCGAAATTCCCGTGGAATGGATCCGCGATGACGCTCCCTATGTGGCGATGGACCGCATGACGGGTGCACGGCCCTATGGCGGCCCGTCGATGGTTCTCGATATTTTCCAGCGCGAGCTGGAGGTGGCCTATGAGGAGGGCGGGCTTTTCCAGCTCACCCTGCATCCGCATCACATCGGCCATCGTTCGCGTATCTTCATTCTGGAAGAGGTTATTCGCCAGGCGCAGGCCAAGGGGGACGTATGGTTTGCCACCCATGCGGAGCTTGCTGCCTATTGTGCTTCGGAAGCCGGCCTGAAGACATTGCACCAATAAATGATGAGCGTCCGGCGGCGCGCGACGACGTTTTTGAATTTCAAAAGGGGGTAGTAGATTATGCATTTCAAGTTCTTATCCGCAGCGGTCCTTGCCGTGGGCCTTCTGGCGCCGGCAGCCCATGCGCAATCGGCGAAGGATACGCTGACGATCGACCTGCCGAATGATGCGGCCACGCTCGATCCGCATCTTCAATGGGACACGGACAGCTACAGCGTCTATCGCAATATTTTCGACAATCTCATCACCCGCGACACATCGGGCGCGATCGTGCCGCAGATCGCGACGTCCTGGAAATATCTCGATGACAAGACCCTCGAATTCCAGATCCGCGACGATGTGACCTTTCAGGACGACAGCAAGCTGACGGCCGAGGATGTCGCCTACAGCGTCAACCGCATCATCGATCCGGCTCTGAAGAGCCCGCAATTGTCGCAGTTCAATCAGATCATCAGGGCCGAAGCCACCAGCCCGACCATGGTGAAGATGACGACGAAGTCGCCCTATCCGGCACTGATTGCCCAACTCGTCAAACTGTCGATCGTACCGAAAGCCTATGTCGAGAAGGTCGGAGCCCAGGAATTCAATCTGAAGCCGATAGGCAGCGGTCCTTACAGGTTGGTACAATGGCAGAAGGGCGTACAGACCGAGCTTCAGGCGAACGATCACTACTGGCGCGCAAAGCCGCCCTTCGAACATGTCGTCTTCCGCGCCGTGCCCGATGTCTCCACCCGCATCGCTGATCTCAAGACCGGCAAGGCCGATCTCGTTCGCGATCTTCCTTCCGATCAGGCAATTGCGCTGAAGAGCAGCGAGGAGGCGCAGGTATTGTCGGTTCCGACCGAGCGCGTTGGCTATATCTACATCAACGCCCAGGCCGGTGCGACGCAGGATGTCCGCGTGCGCCAGGCGATTGCCTACGCCATCGACCGGCAGACCCTGGTCGATGCGCTACTCCAGGGCTTCGGCTCCCCGGTCAACGTCGTCGGTGCCAAACCGATCTTCGGTTACACCGAGAGGGTCGAAGGCTACCCCTTCGATCCGGACAAAGCGCGTACGTTGGTCAAGGAAGCAGGCGCGGAAGGGGCGAAGATCGAGTTTCTGACCTCACCCTCCTATGATCGTTCGATGGTGGAAGCCATCCAGCAGATGCTGAACGATGTGGGTCTCGATACGACGATCACCTCGCTCGATCAGGCGACCTTCCTGAAGCGCCGCCAGGGAGACCCCAAGGATGCGGGCAGTATGGCTTTCGGCCGTTGGTCCTGCGCCTGCCAGGACGCGGACGGCATCATCTTTCCGCTGTTTCGCACCGGCAGCAGTTGGGCGAAATACAGTAATCCGCAATTCGACGCTCTCGTCGATGACGCCCGTTCGACGCTCGACAGCGACAAGCGGCTGGAGGACTATCGGAAAGCCTATGAAATCCTGAAGCAGGATGTGCCGGGTATCGGCCTCTATCAGGGCGATGCCGTCTACGGCGCCAGCAAGAATCTCAAGTGGCAGCCAAGTCCCAACGAAGCCATGTTCGTCATGGACATGAGCTGGCAGCAATAGGCCGGGCAGATTGTGGATTTGGCCGGTGACTGGGGCCTGCCTTTCTGTATCAATAGGCTAGATGTGTCCGGCGATTCTGATCCGCCGGACACCATGTCCTCCCGCCTTTGACCTTTCGTTCGGATGGCTTTCATGACCCTTGCTATTTCCCCCGATGATATCGACCAGGCCGCACTGCTTTCGGAATTGCGGCGCTGGGTGGAGATCGAAACCCATACGCCCGACGCCGATGCCGTGAACCGGCTGGCCGATCACGTCGAGGCGATTGCCAAGGCGGCAGGTCTGGAAACCGAGCGGACGCCCGGAACGATGGGCTTCGGTGATATTCTGGCGGTGCGTTCGCCTCGTCCCGCCGGCAGCAACCAGAAGAGCACGCTCATCCTGGCGCATCTGGACACGGTTCATGCGGCCGGCACGATCAAGAACCAGTTGCCTTGGCGGCAGGAGGGTGATCGTCTTTACGGGCCTGGTATCTACGATATGAAGTCCGGCGCCCTGATGGCGCTGGAGGCAATGAAGCTCGCGGTCGGCCATGGCTCCGGCCCCAAACTCCCGATAGATCTGTTGTTTATGCCGGATGAAGAGATGGGCAGCTTGAGCTCCCGCGCGCTCATCGAGGCCTATAGCCGCAATGCCGGCTGCGCCCTGGTGGTCGAGCCCGCTCGTGATGGCGGCAAGATCGTCGTCGCTCGCAAGGGTGTGGCCATGTACGACATCGTCGTCCGCGGTCGCGCCTCCCATGCCGGCACCCGGCCGCAGGATGGACGCAGCGCCGTCCGCGCCGCCGCGCGGCTGGTGCTCGAACTTGAAGCATTGAACGACCCAACGCGCGGCATCACGGTGACTGTCGGCACCATCCATGGCGGCACCGGGCGCAATACCGTGCCGGCGGAATGCCAGATGCAGGTTGACGTTCGCGTGCCCGACGAAGCGACGGCGACGGAAATCCTCGGCAAGATCGAGGCTCTGAAGCCGGTCGATCCGGATATCACGCTCGAAATCAGTGGCGGTCTCAACAGGCCGCCATTTCCCCAATCCGAAGGTGGCAAGCGGCTTTTCGCTCATACCGCGGGAATTGCCGCCGAACTCGGAATCAAGCTGGAAGGCGTCAGCACCGGCGGCGGTTCGGACGGCAATTTTACCGCAGCCCTCGGTGTCGCCACGCTTGACGGACTGGGGGCGGACGGCGCCGGCGCTCATACGTTCGACGAATATATCTTCGTCAGCAGCGTCGCGCCGAGGACGGCCTTGCTTGCCAATCTCATGTTGACGCTCGACGGCAAGGAATGATGCCCGGCGGCGGATGAGGTTTTCTTTTACCGGCGGCTCAGGAACTGAAGCGATGGGCGGCGCTCTCGAGCGGATTGGCCCAGACCATGGCGCCAGGCGCGAAGGGTGTCTCTCCTTCCGCGCGCACGACCATTTCTCCCATATCGGGAACATCGAGATAGATGATCGCTTCGGCGCCGAGGCGCTCGACATGACGGACCTTGCCTTGCCATCGGCCGTCGGTTTGCGACAATCTGATATGCTCGGGGCGGATCCCATAGGTCTTGCACCCGAAGCGCTCGGCGATCTCGCCGCTGTAGAGGTTCATCTTCGGACTGCCGATGAAGCCGGCGACAAACGGGGTGACCGGATGGCGATAGAGTTCCATCGGACTGCCGACCTGTTCGATCTCGCCGCCTTTCAGGACGACGATCTTGTCGGCCATGGTCATGGCTTCGACCTGGTCATGCGTGACATAGATCATCGTCGTTTTCAGCCGGGCATGAAGCTCCGATATTTCCAACCGCATCTGGGCTCTCAGGGAAGCATCAAGATTGGAGAGCGGCTCGTCGAACAGGAAAACCTTGGGGTCGCGCACGATGGCGCGGCCGATGGCAACGCGCTGCCGCTGGCCGCCGGAAAGCTGTTTCGGCTTGCGGTCGAGCAATTGAGAGAGCTGGAGCGTGTCGGCGGCGGCGCGAACCTTGGCCTCGATCTCCGCCTTCGGGCGACGAGCAAGCGATAGCCCGAAGCCGATGTTTTCGGCGACGGTCATGTGCGGATAGAGCGCGTAGCTCTGGAACACCATGGCGATGCCGCGCTCGGAAGGTTCGGCATGGGTCACATCCTTGCCGGCTATGGTGAGCGCGCCCGAGGTCGATTCCTCCAGACCGGCGATAATGCGCAGCAAGGTCGACTTGCCGCAGCCCGATGGGCCGACGAAGACGACGAACTCGCCGGAGCGCACCTCAAGATCGATGCCCTTGATGACTTCGAGCGCGCCAAAACTCTTGCGGACCTGCTTCAGAGTGAGTTCAGCCATTGCACTAACCTTTCACGGCGCCGGCCGTCATGCCCGCTACGATCTGCCTGTTGAAGAAGATGAAGACGATCAGGGGAGGGATCGTGACGAGAAGGATATTCATGAAGAGCAGGTTGTACTGGCTCGTATACATGCTCTGGAAATTATAGAGCGTGAGCTGCACGGTGACGTTCTCCTTGCCCGGCAGGTAATAGAGCGGGTTGGTGAAATCGTTGAAGATCGCGATCGACTGCACGACGATGTTGGTGACCGTCACCGGCTTCAGGAGCGGCAGGATGACCCGGAAGAAGATCTGCCAAGGCTTGGCGCCGTCGATCCGCGCCGCTTCGTCGAGATCGCGCGGGATGGTCGCAATGAACGACCTGAAAAGAAGGGTTGAGAAGGAGAGGTTGTAGGCGACCTGGATCAGGATCATCCCGCTGATGGTCTTGAAAAGGCCGAGCTCCTGCAGCAGCCCGATCGTCGGCACGACGGCGGGCGGCATCATCAGGCCCATGAAAAGAGCGACGGACGCTACCGTATTCCAGCCGGTCCTGCGCCGCTGCATCACATAGCCGACCATGGCCGACAGCAGGATCAGGATCGTGACGGAGACGACGGTGATCAGCGTGGAATTGAAGTAGGCGAGAATCAGCTGATAGTCGCGCGCCTTGAATACGGCGACCAGATTGTCCCATAGCAGCCATTGTTCCGGCAGGCCGAAGTTCAGCCGCGAGGCCTCGGATTTCGATTTTGCCGCTTGCAGCAGCACAAAGACGAAGGGCAGCACGAAGATCACCATGGCAACTGCCAGCGCGATCAGTCCGACGATATAAGGTCGTATCTTTCTCATTCTTCGACCTCGCGCCGGTTGAACCACAGGGTAAGGGGCAGGATGATGATGGCAATCAGCGTAAACAGGATGACATTGCCGGCAGTCGACAGGCCATAGAAGCCGGCCTGGTACTGCTTGTAGATGACCGATGCGATGACATCGGACGAAAAGCCCGGTCCGCCGCGGGTCATCGACCATATGAGATCGAAGGATCTGAGACCGCCGATCAGGGACAGAGTGATGACCGTGACCGTAGCCGGACGCACAAGCGGCAGAGTGATGCGCCAAAATTGCTGGAATCGTGTGGCGCCGTCGATGCGGGCCGCCTCGTAGTAGTCGGGACTGATCGCGGCAATACCGGCGATGAAGATCAAGGTCGCAAGGCCCACGCCTTTCCAAAGGTCGACGAGCGCCACGGAGAAGAGCGCGAGCGCCGGATTGGTCAGCCATCCGGGGCCAGGGATCCCGAGCGTTTCCAGTGCGACATTGATGATGCCCCTGGTCGGATGCATCATCACCGTGAAGGTGATGCCGATGCCGATGGTTGAGACCAAGACGGGGAAGAAGACCAGCGTGCGCAGGAAGCCGCGGGCGAAGATGTTGCCGGTCAGCAGCACGGCCAGCAGAAGGCCGCATACGGTTTTCAGTCCCGATGTCGTCACGGCGTAGATCAGCGTGTTCACGAGCCCCTGGACGAGAAAAGGCTCGGAAAAGAACTGCCGGAAATTCTCCAGCCCGATGAATTCCGCCGTGCTGAGATCCCAGCGTGTCAGGCTGAACCACAAGGAAGAGACCGTGGGGGCCAGAAACAGCACGCCATAGATGATGGCGGCCGGGATGAAGAACCACAGGGGGTAGGGTGATGTGTGCGAGCGCGGGCGTGTCTCAGTCATAGCTCCCTCTCCGATCGGGTGAAACCCCGCCCGCGAAAGGCGAGGTCGATTTTCCCGAAGGGCGCGCTACCAGTTGGGGATGCCGAGTTGCTTCGCCTGCTTGCGCACATCGTCGTCATAGAGTGCCGCAGCGTCGGCCGGCTGGCGAATGCCGGAACCAACCTCAACAGTAATCTGCTCCAGCGACGGCCCCTTGATGGGCGAGGAGAATTCCAATGCCGGCGTCGTCATGCCTTTTGTCTCGAAATATGGGAGCATGTCCTTGACCGAGGGCGGCACGTCGGCGGGCAGGGGGCAGCCATTGACGAGAGACGGCCCCTGCACGGTATTGGTTGCCATCATGATCTTGCAGCCCTCGACGCTTCCAACAAAATCCACGAATTTCTTGGCTTCGTCGATATGCTTGCTGCCGGTCGGGATGTAGGCGGCCGCCGGCATCCAGACCGTCAGGCCATTCTTGGATGCGTCGTCTCCCGGCTGGGCAAAGAAGCCGACATCATTGAGATTGTCGGAATAATCCTGCTTGAGGGCGCCGATAGCAAAGGTCAGCATCGGATAGTGTGCGGCTTCTCCCGTCGCCACCATTCTGAGCCCATCATCATAGCTGGCGGCGCCAAAGTCTTCATTCATCAGGCCGGCGTCGTGTACCTCCTTCAGATGCTCGAAGCCTTTCATGGCGGCTGGCGTCGTGGCGTATTTGATCTTGTTGTTCGTGTAGTCCTCCGCGAAATTCGGCACTGCGACATTGAGATTGTAATAATCCGCCAGCACGAAGAGTTGCGAGGTCCAGGTGTCGCGATAGGTCTGCGCGATGGCCACCTTGCCGGCGGCCTTCACCTTCTCGTTATTGGCCATGAATTCAGCCCATGTCTTTGGAACGGAGAGGCCGAGTTCCTGATAGATCTTCCTGTTATAGAAGATGCCGCCGCCCTGGGCTGTGCCGAAAGGGACGCCGTAGACTTTGCTGCCAGCGCGCACGACCGCCTTGAAACTCTCATTCACGTTTGCCTGAGCCGGCAGCCCGCTGAGATCGACCAGTGTCTGCCCGGGCTTGATGGCCTGCATCAATGATCCGGAGTTATAGAGGAACACATCGGACATCTCGCCGGTGGCAAGGCGCGTCTTGATGATGTTGTCTCCCTCACCGCCGCCCGGTCGCTGTTCGATGTCGATCGAGACATCGGGGGCTTTCTTCTCGTAGGCCGCAACCAGCGCCTCGGCGGCCGCGACCGTGTCGGGACTGTTGTCGATCAGAAATGAAAGCTTGGTTTCGGCCTGCGACGGGCCGGCCGCGATCAATGCGGCAAGCGCCGACACGGTCGCGAAAATGACTCCAGTACGCTTTGTCATGACGTTCCTCCTCCGAACGATGAGACATTGAACGATTATGTAGCTTCAGGGCTTGGGAAGCGTGAAGGCGATCTCATGCGTTCCCGGATCGACAATCGCCTCCCCGACGACTGGCTTTCCATCGACCAACGGGTTCTGGTGCCGATGCCCCGGACGGAACCGCCCGATGCACCCCTTCGGCAAGATCAACCGATAGGTCACCTTGTCGCCGCTCAACTCCCACGCGGCTTCAATGCGGCCCTGACTGACATCATGATGGGCGGTAACGGGCGACAGCGACGGGATCGGCGCCGGATCGATGATGACTTCGGCAAACCCTGGCGCGCTCGGGCTCGGCGAAATGCCGGCAACGCTTTCGAACAGCCATTGGCAGACGGCGCCATAGGCATAGTGATTGTAGCTGTTCATGTCCGGGTCGTAGATGGTGCCGTCGGGCGCCAGAGCATCCCAGCGTTCCCAGATCGTCGTCGCGCCCTGCGCGACCTGGTAGAGCCAGCCTGGCACCTCTTGCTGCAGGAAGACCTTCTCGGCAAGATCATCCAGACCCAGCTTCGTCAGGGCCGGCAGCAGGGCCGGCGTGCCGATGAAGCCGGTGCCGATCTTGTAGTCGGCGTCGATGACCACCTGCCGGAAATGCCGTTTGGCCGCGTCCCGGTGCTCGGCGGGGATCAGATCGTAGAGAAACGCCAGTGCATAGGACGTCTGGTCGTTATGTGCGAGGCGGCCCGACGGGGTGATGAATTCGTGCGCGAAAGCTTCTCTGATCTTGTCGACGCGTGCCTTCATGCGTGTTTCGAGCCCGTGATCGCCGAGGACGGCTGCGATCTTTGCCAGAAGGTCGCTGGAGATAAAGTGGTAAAGCGTTGCCGCGCAGTCATCGCCGATAGTCGGGCGCGGTTTGCGATTGTCGCCGATTGGCTGTAGCCAGTCGCCGAAGGTAAAGCCCCGGTCGCCCCAGTGGGATGGCGGTCGTACGATTGGGCCGTCTGAGATCGACCAGACGAAGTCGACCCATCGCACCATTGAATCCAGGCACTCCGAGAGAACCTCGCGGTCGCCATAATGGGTATAGAGCACCCAGGGGATGACGACGATCGCATCGCCCCAGCCGGTCGAACCGGCAAAGCCGGGGAAGTGTTCCGGATGCAGGCGCGTCGGGTCCGGCGAAAAATGGGAAACCGCTCCATCCGGCCGCTGATCGGCCATGACATCGCGCAGGTATTTTCTGAGGAAGGACTGGCTGTCCGTCAGCCAGCATGCCGTTGCGGCAAACACCTGGGCGTCGCCGGTCCAGCCGAGGCGCTCGTCGCGCTGCGGGCAATCGGTTGGCACCTCGATGAAGTTGGCGCGCTGCGACCAGATGGTATTTTGCACAAGCCGATTGACGAGCGCATTGCCCGAGGTGAAACCGCCGGCAAGGATGGGGACGGAGGAGATCGGGACCGAGGCGATCGCGACGATTTCCGCCTCGCCCTTGATCGTTATCCGGGCATAGCGAAAGCCCTGGAAGGTGAAATGCGGGGCATAGGTCTCATCGCCACCGCCGCGCAGCGTATAGATCGTGTGTGCCGGAGCGGTTCGGTAATTGCGGTTGTCGAAATAGCGATCCGGTCCTAAAATCTCGGAATGCTCGACCAGCACTTCTGCGCCAGCCGTACCGCGAACCGTATATCGCACATAGCCGCCGACGTTCTGGCCGAAGTCATGGATCGTGCGGCCCTCTTCGTCGCTCCAGCTTTCGACCGGGGCGATCGGCTGCAGTTCCTTCACCGGTGCGGTTTCATGGCCGACCAGTAGCGTCTCGTCGAAGGATAGCTTCTCCGTGCCGTGGGTCTCGGAAAGCGTTTCCTCGCGGGCGTCATAGATCTCGCCAAAATAGATGCCGGATTTTTGGATCGGCAGCAGTCCGCTTCGCCAGCTTGTATCCGTGGAGAGAATGACGCCACTCGGGCCAACCAGGTCCACGATTGCCGCGGTCCTGTCGCCCCAGCAATCGGGAATGGCCTTCCACATGAGGGGAGAGCGATACCACCCATCGGCAAGCCAGATCTCGATACGATTCTCGCCGGATTTGAGCAGACCGGCGACGTCGTAACGCTGATAGGCAATGCGGTCGTCATAGTTGGTCCAGCCTGGCGTCAGCAGGTCGTCGCCGACGCGCTTGCCATTGATGAAGCAGCGATAGAGGCCGAGTGCCGAGATGAAGAGTTCGATGGGGCCGACCGCGTCGTCCAGATTGAACGTCTTGGCGATGAAGCTTGCGGCCGTGCCCTGACCTTGGTCCGACAGTGGCGCGATCATCTCGCCTGCCCATTTGCGCGACACCCGGCTGCCTTTGATGGCGGATGGCTGAAAGTTCATCAAATCCTCCCATTTGTGTAGAACGTTCTCCGTATAACGTTCTACATTTTTTGCCGATATGCAATAGAAAGTTTGCGGGTGTTCTGTCATGGTGAGTGGACGCGTGTCGCGCGACTCGCGGATCAGGTCTGGGAAATTTATGTCAGTCGATAGTAGAAAACCGCCGGAACGGGCCGATCGGGTGACGATCCGAACGGTTGCGGCGCATGCGGGCGTGTCGGTCGCCGCAGTCTCCAAGGTGATGCGTAATGCTTATGGTGTCAGCGACAGCCTTCGCGCCAGGGTGACCGGTTCGATCGAAGAGTTGGGATATCGTCCATCCAGGGCGGCGCGAGGCTTACGCGGACGAACCTTCACGATCGGGCTGCTCCTCGTCGACATCCGCAACCCGTTTCTTCCCGAGGTTATCGCCGGCGTGAATGCCGTTCTGGCGCCGGGACATTATCAGGCGATGATCGGCGTCGGCGAAGCCCGGATGCAACTGGAGACGTCCCTGATCGAATCGATGATCGACTACAAGATGGACGGTCTTATTCTGGTCGCGCCGCGACTGCCGTCCGAGATCATCGCGAGATTTGCCGCGCAGATTCCGATCGTCGCGGTCGGCTATCACGATCCGACGGCGGATGGTTTCGATACGATCAACGCCGATGATCAGCGCGGGGCGGAGATTGCGGTCGAATCGCTTCTCGAATGCGGCTATCGCGATATCGAGATGCTGAGCCAGCTTGCGCGCGAGGGCCACAAGGTTTCCGTCGTTCGCCAGCGTGAAATAGGCTATCGGCGCGCCATGCAGCGTGCCGGCTTCGGCTCCTCGGCGCCGATCACCAATATTCCGCTTGAATCCCCCCGGCGCGAGGAGACCATTCGCAAGTTCCTGACACGCAGCGACAGGCCTCGCGCCGTTTTCTGCTGGAGCGATATCGATGCCATCGTTGTGATGAGCATGGCGGCGGAATTGGGCGTGCACGTGCCGGAAGACCTGGCGGTTGTGGGTTACGACAATTCATCCATCGCCGCCCTCGGCCTCGTCAATCTTGCCAGCATCGACCAATCCGGCCGGGAGCTCGGCCAGACAGCCACACGCACGCTTCTGTCGCGTATCGAAGGTCGCAGCGAGGCAGTGCATATCCTGCAATTGCCATCATTGGTGACCAGGCGAAGCCTGGCGGGGTGAGGATCGGGGTGTACGCGATCCCAGGATCATGGCTCGTAGCGGCTGACCTCAATGCCCATGCCGACAGGTAACAGCACGCTCGTGATACCGGCCTTGGCGCGGACGGCTCGGCCATACGCCTGTACATCCTCGTTTCCGGGGCGGATCATGTTGTCGGCGATGATGATGGCGCCCGGATTGAGCTTGGGGTAGAAAGCCTCCAGGCAGGGCACGTAGAGATCCTTCCAAAGATCGACCAGCACGAAATCCACGCCAACCGTCAGCTCGGAGATCATCTGCACGGCATCGCCGACCTTGAAGTCGATATGGTCGGCAAGTCCGGCCTTTGTCGCCCTGTCGCGGGCATAGGCCGATTTATAATCGTGCAATTCCATTGTGATCAGCCGGCCGCCGGTCGCGCGGGCGGCTTCCGCCAGCCAGATGCCGGAATAGCCGAAGGAGGTGCCGAGTTCGAGGATGTTCGGCGCCTTGAGGCTCTTGGCGATGATGTTGAGCAGACCACCGGTTTCCGGGCCGACGGCGCGCATCCGACGATCCTGACCGCCATCGCGGCCGCCCGGCGGCATATCGCGCGGCTTGCTCTGCTCTTTGCGGATCAGCTCGTGATATTCATCAAGCACTGCCAAGATTTTGTCGTCCATATCCGATCCTCTATCCAACTGCGGACTGCGGCGCGCACGATAGGAGCGAATTTTGTGGCCGTCGAGGCTACCGGGCAGCCGGTTCGGTTCGTGTCACTCTAACGTGATCGATCAAATCGCCCCGTCGACGATCACCATGGGGCTGCCGCGGGAACATGTCTCGACGCGGGCATCGATCTTGTAGATATCGCGCAACATCCCGGTGGTAATGACGTCGGGTGTCGCGCCGCTTGCCGCCATCTTGCCATGCGCGATCACGATGGTGTTTTCGCAGTAGCGGAGCGCATGGTTGAGGTCGTGAAGGGCGATCAGGACGATCATGCCGTCTCGCTTGGCGAGATCGGTAATGAAACTCAACACCTCGATCTGCCGGTGGAGGTCGAGCGCTGAGGTCGGTTCGTCCATCAACAGGATTTCGGGGCGACGAATAAGCGCCTGTGCCAGCGAAACGAGCTGGCGCTGGCCGCCGGAAAGCTCGCCGAGGCCACGAAACGCCAGGTTTTCGATATGCAATGCCTTCAAGATGGCGTCGATCTCGGCCAGTTCGTCGTCGGCGACCCGCCAGCCGCTGCCTTGCTTTGCCGAAAGCAGGACCGACTCGTAGACGGTGAGAACCGCATTGGCGCCTGTGTCCTGCGGCATGTAGCAGATCGAGCGCGGTCCTCGTTCCGTGTCGGAGAGCTCTACCAGTCCCGGCCCCTTGATCAGGCCGGCGATCCGCTTGAACAGCGTCGATTTGCCGGCGGCGTTCGGGCCGATGATCGCCGTGACGCTGCCGCCCTTGAGGTCGCTGAGGGTGACATCGGACAGCACTTTCACCTTGCCGTAGGAGGCTCCGACCTGATCGAGTGCCAAACCTACCATGAACGCCTCCTGCTGCCGAAAATCAGGATGAAGAAGAAGGGAACGCCGACCAGCGCGGTAATCACCCCGATCGGCAGGATCGCACCCGGGATGATGATCTTGCTGAGAACCGAGGTTGCCGACAGGAGCAGAGCGCCGCAGACGACTGACGCGGGCAGGAAGAAGCGCTGGTCCTCGCCGACGATCATGCGCGCCATATGCGGTCCGACGAGACCGACGAAGCCGATCGTGCCGACGAAGGATACCGGGATGGCGGCAAGCAGGCTGACGAGCATCATCGTTCTCAGGCGCAGCGCCCGCACGTTGACGCCCATGCTCGCGGCCTTGTCGTCACCGAGACGAAGCGCCGTCAGCGCCCATGCGTCCCGCATGAACAACGGCAGGATGACGACAAGCATGCCGGCGATGATCGCGACCTTGGGCCAGGTTGCCTTGGTGAAGCTACCCATCGTCCAGAAGACGATTGCCGAAAGCGCCTGTTCGGATGCCAGATATTCGAGCAACGACAGGGCTGCGTTGAAGGTGAATACCAGGGCGATGCCAAGCAGGACGATGGTCTCGACGCTAACGCCGCGCATGGTCGAGGCAAAGTGGATAAACATTGCCGCCGCCATCGCCATGATGAAGGCATTGATCGGCACCATATAGGCGACCGCGCCGGGATAGAGCGCGACACCACCGACAAGGGCGAGGGCCGCGCCGAAACTTGCCGCAGCCGAAATGCCGAGCGTGAACGGGCTTGCCAGCGGATTGGCGAGGATCGTCTGCATCTCGGCGCCGGAAACCGACAGAGCGGCTCCGACGACAACAGCCATCAGCGCGATCGGCATGCGGATATCCCAGATGACGACGCGCAATTGAATGGCCGCATTGGCGGGATCGAAAATCGCGGACAGAACCTGCTGCAGGGTATAGTTGGCCGGGCCAAGCGCCATGTCGAGCGCTATGCTCATACAGAGCGCGACGCCGAGAAGCGCCAGAATGATCAGGCGGCGGAAGACCCGGAAGCGATATTGCTCGCCTCCGGTCACGATCGTTTGAAACGTCCCAACGGACATGACGGCTTGTCCTTCGGCAAATGCGAGAGGCCGGCTTACGCTCGAAGATCGACCATAAGCCAGCGCCAGGCTCGAGCCATCGCTCGATGAAAACTGAGACCCTCTATGCTTTTATGAGGAAAGCAGTCAAGTTCAATTTGGCAACGAGCAGGCGAAGGATCAGAAATCCGCAACCTTGCCCCAGACCGAGCCGTTCAACCGGTCCGGATAGTAGGGTTTCGGATCGACGATCGGCTCTGCGCCCGTGACGAGATCAGCGGCAAGATGGCCCGCTCCGGGACCAATCCCGAATCCGTGGCCGCTGAAGCCTGCCGCCAGAATCAGTCCCGGCAGGGTCGGTATCTCACCGATCGCCGGAACGCCGTCAGGTGTGCTATCGATATAGCCGGCCCAGGTGGCCGTAACCGGCGTCTGAGCAAGCGCCGGAAGCAGCGCCCGTGCCCGCTCCAGAGTCGCTTCGATCTGTTGGCGATCCGGACGGGGATCGAGAATGCGGTTGCGCTCCATCGGCGTCGGCCGATCGAGCCGCCAGCGCGACAGGGTTTCATGACCGTTCTTTAAGCCTTCCAACCCGCCGGGGGCGAGGCTGCGTCGGCGCTTGATGAACATCGGCACGAAATGGCGCGCGAAGCGGAGTTGCTGCAAGGTCGGATCGACGCGGGCGCGGCCGCTGATGGCGAGCGTATAGCCGCCGTCCCTCCGACGCGTAGCCGAGACCGCAGCAGTGTGCAGCGCTGCCGGCAAGCCCTCGGCGCCAGAGGCGACCGAGAGGATCGAGGAACGGATTGCGGCTTGCGGGAAGCGGATGCCGAGCTGCCGGCAAAAGGACGATGCCCAGGCGCCACCTGCCATGACAACCGTTCGGGTGCGGATCGTGCCAGCCTCGGTGACGACGCCGCTGACACGGCCGCCTTCGACTTCCAGCCCGCGAGCGGCACACATTTGGTGGACACTGCCACCGAGTGCCATGATGGCGCGGGCGACCACCGGAGCTGCCCGGGACGGATCGGCTGTGCCGTCGGTTGGCGAGAAGACCCCGCCTTTCCATTGCTGGCCGGTCGCTACTCCGAATTCGCTCGCCTTTTTGCCATCGAGCATGTGGGTGGTGACGCCGACGCCGCGGGCAAAATCGCCCCAGCGCGCCCAGCCGGCGAGCTCGGCATCGTCATTGCTCAGATAGAGCAGGCCGCAGCGACGAAAGCCGGTATCCTCGCCACTGTCCTTGCCGAAATCCTCCCAAAGGGCCAAGCTCTTGGTGGAGATCGGTAGCTCTCTGGCATCCCTGTTCTGCTGCCGGCACCATCCCCAGTTCCGGCTGGATTGTTCGGCACCGATCCGGCCCTTTTCGATAAGAGCGACCTTCAGACCGCGCCGCGCGAGATAATAGGCCGTGAAGACACCGACGATGCCGCCGCCGATCACCACCGCATCCGCCATGTCAGGCAGAGCGGGCGAGGTTTCGATATGCAGAAGGGGGGCGGGCATGGCTTTCTCCGGGTTTCAGCCCAGCATTCTAGCCGAGCTTTCGCCACGCAAATGCTGCAGATCGCCGCCAGACAGCATTTCCTTTGGTAGCGCCCGTCTATCGCGAATGCTTGTGCTAAGATCAGGATTTTACGAGATTATATCGACATGATCAGAGTTGATTCCGCTTGCTAACCGAGGCTTTCCGCCTAAAATGACGAAAGATTATTCCGTATGGCGGCGTGCCGCTGCCGATAAGAGGGGAGCACGCCGATGAAGCTCGACCGGATCGACATCAAGATTCTCTACGAATTGCAGAAGAACGGCCGCATCACCAATGTCGAGCTGGCTGAACTCGTCAATCTTTCGCCCAGCCCCTGCCTGATGCGGGTGAAGAAACTACAGTCGGAAGGCTATATCGCCGGTTATTCCGCGCAGATCAACATCGCCAAGCTCGGCCAGACGTTGACGGTCTTCACCGAAGTCACACTCAAGAACCATCGCCAGATCGATTTCGCCCGCTTCCTCGCGGCGGTCGAGAAGGTAGACTCGGTCGTGGAATGCCATCTCGTTTCCGGTGGCTACGACTATCTGGTGAAGTTCGTCACCGCCGGCATTGCCGAGTACCAGACGACGATGGAACGTCTGATCGACATGGAGATCGGGATCGACAAGTATTTCAGCTTCGTCGTGCTCAAATCGCCGATCGTCAAGGCACATATGCCGCTGACCAGCCTGTTTCCGGTCTGACGTCTTTGCGGCGTGCGAAACACCTGTCAGCGTTTCGCGAAAGCCCGCATCAGTTCGGGATCCTGTTCCAGTCCGTCCAGCCAGCCGGTGTCGAGCTTCGGTACGGAGGAGAAGAGCAGCTTGGAATAGGGGTGCTTGGCGCCGCCGGCGAGATCGGCGGATGCAAGCTGTTCGATCTTCTCGCCGCCATACATGACAATGATCTCGTCGCAGATGGCCTGCACCGTCGACAAATCATGGCTGATGAAGACATAGGAGAGGCTGAGCTCGCGTTGCAATTCCTTGAGAAGGTCGATGATGGCGGCGGCAACGACCGTATCGAGGGCTGAGGTGATTTCGTCGCACAGGATGAGTTTCGGCTCCGCCGCCAGCGCACGCGCCAGGTTGATGCGCTGCTTCTGGCCGCCGGATAGTTCCGGCGGACGCCGGTGCCTGATTGCCCTGGGCAGATGAACCATGTCGAGCAACTGTTCGACGCGCGCTTCGCGCTGTCTGCCGCCGAGATTGTGATAAAAGGCCAGGGGCCGGCCGAGAATTTCACCGATTGACTTGGCGGGATTGAGTGCGGTATCGGCGAATTGGAAGACGATCTGCAGCTTGCGTAGCTCTTCGCGCTGCCGGTGCCTGGCGTCCGCTGCAAGCTGCTTGCCGTCGAAGATGATATCGCCGGAAACCGGCGCCAGGATCCCCGCAATGGCGCGAGCAAGCGTCGATTTTCCGCAGCCGGATTCGCCGATGACGCCGAGATTGCGGCCCGCTTCGAGCTTGAGACTCACCGATTTGAGCGCCGTTGCTATGGGCAGGCCGTCCGGCTGGATCTGTCCATAGCCTGCCACGATGTTCGTGACCTCCAGCAAGGCCGGCGTCTTTTGTGGATCGGTCGGGGCGGGGGAGGCATAGAGCTTGGGTTCGAAAGCGCCGAGCAACTGGCGCGTATAGGGGTGCGACGGAGCCGTAAGGATCTGTTCGGTCTTGCCGATCTCCTGGATCTCGCCGCCCTTTAGGACGACGATCCGGTCGGCCACCTGGGCGACGACCGCGAGGTCGTGCGACACGTAGACACCGGCAATGCCACCCTTCTTCATCACTGATTTGAAGGCCCGGAGAACCTCGATCTGCGTCGTCACGTCGAGCGCGGTCGTCGGCTCGTCGAAGATCACGAGTTTCGGATCGCCGATCAGCGCCATTGCGGCTGAAAGACGCTGTAGCTGGCCGCCGGACACCTGATGCGGATAGCGCGAACCGATCGTCTCCGGGTTCGGCAAGCTCAATGCCTTGAAGAGCTCAACCGCACGCGCCTTTGCCTCTTCCGCCGGCATGAGATCGTGGATACGGGTGATTTCGATCACCTGCTCCATGATGGTCTGCGCCGGGTTGAAGGCGGCCGCTGCACTCTGCGGGATATAGGCGACTTCGGTGCCGCGAATGCGGGCTCTCGCCTTTTCCGACAGGCTTGCCATGTCCTTGCCGGCAAGCAGGACCTCGCCGCCGCTGATCCGGCACCCCGGCCGCGCATGACCCATCAGGGTGAGTGCGATCGTCGTCTTGCCCGAGCCGCTTTCGCCGATCAGGGCGACGATCTCGCCGTCTTCGATATCGAAGCTGACGCCACGGATGATCTCGACCAGACGGCCGGAGTCGGTCTTGGCCTCGACCTTCAGGTCGCGAATTTCGACGAGCTTGGCCATCAATTGCTCCGGTCTCGGATTTTCTGGGGCAGGTTGTCGATCAGCAGGTTGACGCTGATCGTCAGGCTGGCGATCGCAATGCTTGGGAAGATCACCGCCGGTGCGCCGAAGGGCAGGCCGCCGATATTTTCACGCACCAGCGCGCCCCAGTCCGCGTTCGGCGGTTGCACGCCGAGGCCGAGGAAGGAGAGGCCCGACAGCAGCAGCACGATGAAGACGAAGCGCAAGCCTAGGTCCGCCATCACAGGCCCGAGGATATTGGGCAGAATTTCCGAGCGGATAAGGTAAAGCGCGCCTTCGCCGCGAGCGCGGGCAACCGTGATGAAATCCATGGTGTTGATGTTGACGGCGAGCGCGCGCGAGAAGCGGTAGGCGCCCGGCGTATAGATGACGGCAAGCGTCATGATCAGCACCGGGATCGAGGAGCCGACGCCGGCCACGACCACGAGGCCGAACAGCTTGCTGGGGATCGAGTTCAGCGCATCGAGAAAACGGCTGAGCGCGCTGTCGAACCAGCCGCCTGTCACCGCCGCGATCATGCCGAGCGCGACGCCGGTGAAACAGGAGATGCAGACGGCGGCAAGCGAGATGCCGACAGTATAGCGGGCGCCCATCAGGATACGAGAAAAGATATCACGGCCGAGATAGTCGGTGCCCAACCAGAACTTCGCGGAGATTGGCCCGAAGTAGTCGAAGTCGACGATATCGCCGATCGGGTAGGGGATCAGCAGCGGCGCGAAGATGGCGATCAGCGCCCAGGCGAGAATGACGCCAAGGCCGATCATGCCGACAATGTTGAAGCGGAAGCCGAGCTTGCGGGGAGTGAACGCGGTAAGGGCCATGGTCAGCGCAACCTCGGATTGGACATGATGGCGATGATGTCGGCGATGGTGATCAGGAGCAGATAGACCAGACAGAAGATCATCGCGCAGGTCTGGATCAGCGGCAGATCGCGGGTGGCGACGGCATCCACCATCAGCTTGGCGATACCTGGATAGTTGAAGATGGTTTCGACGATGATCACGCCGCCGAGCAGGTAGGAAAGCGAAAGCGCTACCGCGTTGACGATCGGGCCGAGCGCGTTCGGAAGCGCATGCTTCAGCACCATGCGTCGTCGCGAGGCACCTTTGAGCAGTGCCATTTCCACATAGGGCGTGTTCAGCGTCTCGATCACGGCCGCGCGGGTCATGCGGATCATCTGTGCCGATATCACGAAGCTCAGCGTAATGACCGGCATCGCGAAGACGCGCAGCATCTGCGAGAACGAGTGGATCTCATTGGCGAAGGCAAGCGCCGGCAACCATTTGAGATAGACGGCGAAAATCAGTACCGCCGAGGTGGCCACCATGAATTCGGGCACGGAAATGACGCCAATCGAGACCACCGTGACGATGCGGTCGTAGAGCGATCCGCGCAGCATGGCAGCGGTAATGCCGAGCGTGAGCGCGATCGGAACCGAAAACAGCGCGGTTGCGGCTGCAAGCTTCAACGAGTTTCCGAGCCGGGAACCGATCAGGTCTGCGATCGGCATGTTGTTGGCATAGGAAATGCCGAGATCGCCGGTGGCAAGGCCGGCGAGCCAGCGTACGAAACGCAGGATTGCCGGATCGTTCAGATGCATTGCCGCGCGCAGGCCCGCAACTGCCTCTGGGGTTGCCGCCTGGCCCAGCAGGATCTGGGCGATGTCGCCCGGCAGCATTTCGGTCGCGGCAAACACCGTGAAGGACACGATGAGCAGCGTGATCAAGGCCACGATCACACGGCCGAGCACGAGAGAAAGAACGTGGCGGTTCATATCAGATCCCCATCGTGAGAACGAATGTGCCGAACATGCGGCAATGTACCCGACAAGTGGTGTCGAAACACCACCGGTCGGGCACGAAGGCAGGGATCAAGCATCAAGCCAGACATATTCCGCGAAGGCATAACCCATCATGCCGCCGAGCGGGTTGGCTTCCAAGCCGTGCAGCTTCGAGGAGATCGCGTCGACGTTGGAGATATAGGCCGGGATGGCGGTGCCGGCATCTTCGGCGATCATCACCTGCATATCGCCGTAGATTGCCTTGCGTTTGGCCTGATCGAGCGAACCGCGGGCTTCCAGCATCATGCTGTCGAACTTCGCAGACTTGAACTGGCTTTCGTTCCAGGGCGCGTCGGAGGAATAGAGCAGCGAGAAGAGAATGTCCGGTGTCGGGCGCGGGTTAATATTGCCGAAATGCATCGGCGCCTTCAGCCAGTAGTTCGACCAGTAACCGTCCGACGGCACGCGCTGGACATCGAACTTCATGCCGATTTCAGCGCCAGCCTGCTGGAGCACCATCGCCATATCGATGGAAGAGCCTGCCGCTTCCGATGCCACCACCGGAATGGACTGGCCGAGAAGACCCGACTTCTGGAAGTGGAACTTGGCCTTTTCCGGATCGAAAGCTTTCGGCTTCAGATCGGCATTGTGGTAGATGCTGGCCGGCGGCACGGGCTGGTCGTTGCCGATTTCGGCAAGGCCGCGCAATGCCGATTTCTGGATGATCTCGCGGTTCAGCAGGTACTTGACGCCGGTCACGAAGTCCTTGCTGCTGCCTGGGTTCATGTCGAGACGCATGTTGAGATCGGTGTAGTTGCCGGAGGTGGTCTTCGACATTGCCACGCCCGGCTGGCCGTCCAGAAGTCGCATGGAACGCGGGTTGACGGCGGCGGCGAGATGGATGTCGCCGGACAGCAGCGCATTGACGCGCGCCGAATCGTCCGCGATCGCAAAGAACTCGAAGGAGTCGAGGTGAGGGCCACCCTGCTTCCAGTAGTTCTTGTTCTTGGTGGCGAGAGAGCGAACGCCTGGTTCGAAGACTTCGCAGACAAAGGCGCCCGTGCCGTTGGCCTTGCTGAAATCGGTCGTGCCGTCGGCAAGGATCATGAAATGATGCATGGCCAGGATCGTCGGCAGGTCGGCATTCGGATTGGCAAGGGTGATCTCCACGGTCAGCGGATCCACAGCCTTGATGCCGGTCATCTGCTTGGCGATCGCATTGACCTTCGAGCCGACCGCCGGGTCGAGATGGCGGTTCAGCGAATAGACGACGTCGGCCGAGGAAAGGGCCTTGCCGTTATGGAAGGTAACACCCTTGCGCAGCTTGACGGTCCAGACCTTGGCATCGGTGCTTTCGATGCTTTCGGCGAGTTCCATCTGCGTGACGCCGGCCTTGTCGAGGAAGGAGAGGCGATTATAGAAGGCGCAGCAGCGGACATAGTCCGTGGAGAGCGACGCCTTGGCCGGATCGAGCGTGTCGGCGGTCGAGGACGACCAGCCGGCAGCCTTCAGTGCGCCGCCGGAGACCGGGGTGGCAGCAAGAGCTGACGAGGCACGTCCGAAGATCGCGCCGCCTGCAACGGCTGCGACACCGCCGGCGAGCAGCATCTGCAGAAGATCGCGGCGGGTAGCGCCACGGCGAATGGCATTTTCGACCATGGCATCGTCTGCGCTGGTCCAATTCGTGATCTTGTCGTTCATTGCGTTCCCCTTATTGTTAAAGTCGATTTGGCGTCCCGTCTTTTCCTGCGGGATCAATTCCGGGTATCACTGTGTCAGGCGGCCTTCACTGCCTCCACTGCATCGGCAAGCCCAGCCATGGAGGTGAAATGGTAGTCGGGCTTGGTGAATTCCTTGGGCTCGATCGTGCCGCCGTAGCCGTTCTGGGCGTGGCGCCGCTGGATCCAGCAATTGGTCATGCCGAGCTGCCGCGAGATGCCGATATCATGATACTGGCTTTGCGCGACATGCAGGATGTCGTCCTTCGAAGCGCCTTCCTTGCCGACAAAGGCAAAGACCTGTTCGAAGAAGGCCGGATCGGGCTTTTCCGTGCCGGTATCGTCGGCGGTGAATGCGGCATAAAACGGATTGCCGAGTTCCTTGGAGAAATGCTCGAAAGCCCAACGGCGCGCATTCGTCATGGCGATCAGCTTGTAGCGCTTCGACAGGCGCTTGAGGGCTTCAGCGCTATCGGGAAAGCCTTTCCAATTTTGGCAGGAATCGCGCAGGCGTTCGCCATATATCTGTTCTGCCGGCAGGCCGAGCTTCGGGGCGATGGCGAGATAGACGCGAACCAGATCGTCGGGAAACAGTCCGGCGTCGCCGGAATAGCGCTCAGCGCGATAAAGCGCGAGCGCCTCTTCGCCGTCCACGGAGACGCCTTTTTCCGCTGCGATTGCGGCGAGACAATCCTTAATGCCGCCTTCAAAGTCGATGAGGGTCCCGACGACGTCGAAGGTGAAATATTTGAAATCCGCTAAGCTCTTAACCAAGTGTCTGTCCTCGATGGAATGCGACCAATTCTGGTCGCCTCGGCTGAATGCAGAAGAATATGCTGTTCCCATACTGCCGAGGATTTTCTTGTATCTCCCGAAAACCTTGGCTTTTCGGGCTTTGGGTACCTTCAGCCATTTCAGTTTCGCAGTTAAGGCTCGCCGGATTCTCTGAATGGGAGAGCTGTGGCGGCACAAAATTGCGAATATGGCGGTAAAGCAGTATTTCGCTCATCCCGCCCATCAGCCGATGCGAAGCGCGCCGGCCGATGGCGAAATGTTCTGCGTGCGCTCAGGCGAGGGCCGCGCGGACATCAGGATCGTTCAGCGTCTGGTCTAGCGTCTTGGCGGTGCGCTCGACGATCGCGTCGATCTCAGCCTCGGTGCAGCAGAGCGGCGGCGCATAGCCGAGAACACCGTTGCCGAAGGCGCGAATGACGAGCCCATTGTTCCAGGCGCGATCGAAGATCCGTCGTGACGGATCGGCGGCAGCGGGCAGGGGCGTCTTGCGCTCCTTGTCGACCACCAGTTCGATGGCGGCAAGCATGCCGCGCCCGCGCACGTCGCCGACCAGCGGATGCGAAGAGAGCGATTGAAGGCCGGCCATCAGCCGCGCGCCCGCTTTGACGCCGTTTTCCAAGAGGCCGTTCTCATAAAGGCGCAGTACCTCGAGGCCGACCGCAGCGCTGACGGGATGGGCGGAATAGGTATAGCCGTGGCCGATCGCGGCGGCGCCGGCGCCGTCGGCGATTGTCTGGTAGACCTTCTCCGACAGGAAGACGGCGCCCATCGGCACGTAGCCGGAGGTTAGGCCCTTGGCGGTGGTCATCAGGTCGGGGACGATGCCTTCGTCAGAGCAGGCAAACAGCGGGCCGGTGCGCCCGAAACCGGTGATGACCTCGTCGGCGACGAACAGAATATCGAGCTCGGTGCAGACATCGCGCATTGCCTTCATCCAGCCGGTCGGCGGAACCAGCACGCCGCCCGAGCCCTGGATCGGTTCGACATAAAAGGCGGCCACGCGCTCGGCGCCGATTTCCTCGACCTTGGCGCGCAGCGCCTTGACCGAAGCGGCAATGATCGCCTGCGGATCGGTGCCTACGGGGTTGCGATAGGCATAGTGCGTCGGAATCTTATGCTGCCAGTCGAGGGGCATGCCAAAGCCGGCATGGAAGACTGGAAGCGCCGTCAGGCCCGCGCCGACGGTGGACGAGCCGTGATAGCCCTGTTCGAGCGAGATGAACTGATCCTTCGTGGGCTTGCCCAGCGAGTGATAGTAGTAGCGGATGAAGCGGACCGTGCTGTCGACGGCGTCGGAGCCGCCAAGCGTGAAATAGACGTGGTTGAGATCGCCGGGCGTCCGTTCGGCGAGTTCAGCAGCAAGCCGGATGGCCGGTTCGGAACCAAGGCTGAAATAGCCGGTGGCGTAGGGCAGTTCGCGCATCTGGCGGGCAGCGGCCTCCACGATGCTTTCATGACCATATCCGGCATTGACGCACCAGAGACCGGCAAAGCCGTCAAGCATCTGATGGCCCGACGCATCGGTGACGGTTGCGCCCTTGGCGGATTTCAGCACGCGGACGCCGGCCTGCTCATGGCCGCGATAGGAAGCGACCGGATGGACGAGGTGGGCGCGATCGAGTTCGATGAGGGAATTGCTCAGCATGATATCTCTCTTCAGCCTAAAGCCTGGCTGGCCAGGGCAAATGTGTGAACGCTTGGAACGGGTGAGGAAGCGGATGAGGGTGTGCGGCGCATCGGGATGCCGCCGCCGACATGGACAAGGCCATGTTCGAGCAGGAACGATGCAAGACCGGTCTCAACGCCGGTATCGACACGCATGAAGACACCGGGCCGGGCCGCGAACAGGAAGCGCAGGAGGTCTTCCGCAGCCTGGGCGGTCTCCGCGATCACCGGGCCGCAGAGTTCGCCGCGTCCGAAAGGCCGCCAGGCGGCATAACCGTGAATCACCCCGGATTCGCGCAGGACCGCCAGCCGGCCGGCGCGGAACAGCTTCTGGATGAGCCCACTGCGATCCGCGGGATAGGCGATACGGTCGAGAGCGACGATCTCATCGAGATCGGCCCCAGTCGCCCATTCGATTGTCTCCGGTGCGGTGCAGGCGGCGAGTGTGCCCTGGTGCTGAACGATTGTGCCTGTCTTCCTGAAACCGAGGTTTTCATAGAGCGGCAAGCCATCCGCCGTCGCTACCAGCCGGCACTCCCGCTCGCCGACGATATCGAGAGCCGTCTGCATGATGCGCCGGCCAATGCCGCGTCCGCGCATCGATTCATCGACGATCACCATATTGATGGTGGCGATCTGATCGCCATAGGGGGTGACAAAAGTCGTCCCAACGACTTTTTCGTTCTCGACGGCCACGAGGCCATGGCTGAGCTCCAGCAGCATCTGCCATTCCTCCAGCCGGTGCGGCCAGCCGGCTTGGCGTGACAGCGCCAGCGCCGAGTGAAGGTGAGATTGGTCGAGGGGGCGAAGGTCGATCGCGGTTGCCTGCACAGGCTGTGTCTCCCATCCGTTGCTTTTCTTTTTGATAGACCCGCAACGGAAGAAGATCGTCCCGACGAAAGCATTGCGGCAATATCTTCCACCGTTCGCCGGCATGCCCGCCGCATCTTATGCCGCCCGTTTGAGGCGATGGGGTGCTTTTGGACCTCATATTGGCCGATTATCGGCAGTACGGCGGGGTGAAGTGCGCAACTCTCTGCCAAAGCGAAGCGTGGATACAAAACTTTCTGCTTCGTGGCGACGCAAATGCGGTGAACCGATGGAGAAAGGCTGCCTATGATGTCTTCATATCATCAAGCGCCTGCGCGGCACCCTGCAAGGATCCAAGACATGACGACGTTCCGGCCGAAATACATCACCTTCGATTGCTACGGCACCTTGACGAATTTCCAGATGGCCGAAGCTGCCCAGAAGATCTATGGGGAACAGCTCGACCAGCCGCGTATGGCGCAGTTCATCAAGAATTTCGCCGCCTACCGGCTGGACGAGATTCTGGGGGACTGGAAACCCTATAATGAAGTGATCCACAACTCCATCGAGCGCACCTGCCGCAAGAATGGTGTCACCTTCCGCGACGAGGATGCCCGCTCGATCTACGACACCGTGCCGAGCTGGGGGCCACATGCGGATGTTCCGGCCGGGCTTGCCAAGGTGGCCAAGGAAATCCCGCTGGTCATCCTCTCGAACGCCATGAACGAGCAGATCATGCACAATGTCGAGAAGCTCGGCGCACCGTTCCATGCCGTCTTCACCGCGCAGCAGGCCAATGCCTACAAGCCGCGCTTCCAGGCGTTCGAATATATGTTCGACATGCTCGGCTGCAATCCGGAAGACGTGATGCATTGCTCGTCGTCCTTTCGCTACGATCTGATGTCGGCCTATGATCTCGGCATCAAGCACAAGGTCTGGGTCAACCGCGGCCACGAGCCCGCCAACCCTTACTATGAATATACCGAGATCAAGGATATCTCCGGCCTGCCCGGCGTTGTCGGGCTCTGACGGGAGGCCGCCATGCAATTCAAGTCCTACTGGCACGACACCGCCCCGCGCTTTGAGAAGCAGAGTGCCTCGCCGCTCGAAGGTCACTACGACGTCGCGGTGATCGGCGGCGGCTTTACCGGGTTGGGGGCAGCACTTCAGCTCGCCAAGGCCGGCGCCAAGGTGGTTGTGTTGGAGGCAGGCACGGTCGGCTCCGGCGCGTCCGGCCGCAATGGCGGCCATCTCAACAACGGCCTCGCCCACAGCTTCATCTCCGCAAAGGCCGAGCTCGGAGTCGAGCGGGCAAAGGCGCTTTATCGCGCCTTCGACGATGCCGTCGATACTGTCGAGCGGATCGTTGCCGAGGAGGCGATCGATTGCAACTTTCGTCGCGCCGGAAAGCTAAAGCTCGCGTCTAAGCCCGCTCATTTCGAGGGGATCGCCAAGAATTTCGAGGCGGTCAATCGCGAGATCGATCCGGATACGGCGCTGCTGACGGCCGACGATCTCAAAGGGGAAGTCGGATCGACCGCATTTCACGGCGCGATGCTCTCCAAGAAGAGCGCCATGATGCACATGGGCCGCTATGCGGTCGGCCTTGCCGAGGCCGCGGTTCGTCATGGGGCCACGATCTTCGAAAACGCCGCTGTCACCGACCGGAAGATCAATGGCGGCCGGCATGAATTGACGACAGCACGCGGCAAGCTTTCGGCCGACACTGTGTTTCTGGCGACCGGCGCGTATACGCCCAGCATTTTCAGCTATTTCCGGCGGCGTATCATCTCTGTCGGCAGCTTCATCATCGCCACGCGGCCGCTGACCAAGGCCGAGATCGCCGCCACTATGCCCGGCAATCGCACCTGCGTCACCTCGCTCAATATCGGCAATTATTTCCGGCTTGCTCCCGATAACCGCCTTATTTTCGGCGGCCGGGCGCGCTTTTCAGCGACGTCGGATCAGCGCTCCGACGGCAAGAGCGGAGAGATCCTGCGCGCGGGCCTCGCCGAGATTTTTCCGCATCTGGCCAAGGTCGAGATCGACTATTGCTGGGGCGGTCTGGTCGATATGACCAAGGACCGTTTTCCGCGCGCTGGCTATGTCGATGGGCTGTGGTACGCGATGGGCTATTCCGGCCATGGCGCGCAGATGGCGACCCATATGGGCATGATGATTGCCGACGCCATCCTCGGCAAGGCGGATCGCAATCCCGTCAAGGATCTCGCCTGGCCGGCGGTGCCGGGACATTTCGGCAAGCCCTGGTTCCTGCCGCTGGTCGGCGCCTATTACAAGACGCTCGACCGCTTTCAGTAGCCGGGGATTTCCGGAATCACGCCTTCGCTGGGATGCGGGCAATGACCTTGATCTCGAAATCGAAGCCGGCGAGCCAGTTCACACCGATCGCGGTCCAGTTCGGATAGGGCGGCTCGCGGAAAACCGTCTGTTTCACGGCCATGATTGTCGGAAACTGGTTTTCAGGGTCGGTGTGGAACGTCGTGACATCGACGATATCCTCGAGCGTGCAGCCTGCGGCATCCAGCGTTGCCTGGAGGTTTTCGAAGGCCAACTGCACCTGGCGTTCGAAATCGGGCTCGGGCGTTCCGTCGGAACGGCTGCCGACTTGTCCCGATACGAACAGGAGGTCACCGGATTGAATAGCGGCGGAATAGCCGTGCTCTTCATAAAGGGCATGCCGGTTGGCGGGGAAGATTGCTTCGCGTTTGGTCATTCCTGATCTTTCTTCATCGATGTTGATGGCCGACAGACAAGCGCAGCACGAACTGTGAGCTTCACAGGCTGCTGCATCATCTGATATACGGTACGTATGTGAAATAGCCATATACGCCTCGTATGTCAAATTGATATACGAGGCGTATATGAAATTGAGGGCAAGATGGCCAAACGACGTGTCGAGACGATGGAGGAGAACCGCGCCAAGCTGATAGCGGCCGCACGAAAGGCCTTCGCCGAAAAAGGGTATTCGGCTGCCTCGATGGACGAATTGACTGCCGAAGTCGGTCTAACGCGAGGTGCGCTCTACCATAATTTCGGTGACAAGCGCGGGCTTCTGGCGGCGGTTGTCGATCAGATCGACTCGGAAATGGCGTCGCGCGCCCAAGAGGTCGGCGTTCTCGCAGGCGATGATTGGAAGGGTCTGCTTGCCGAAGGCGCGGCCTATATCGAGATGGCGCTTGTTCCGGAGGTCCAGCGCATCGTTCTGCTCGATGGGCCGGCGGTATTGGGCGATCCGTCGAAATGGCCCAGTCAAAGCAGCTGCCTTCAGGCAACCAAGCGGACAGTGGAGCGTCTTATCGCCCAAGAGGCCCTCAAGCCGGTCGACGCGGAGGCGGCCGCCCGACTTCTCAGCGGCGCCGCGCTCAATGCAGCTCTCTGGGTCGCTGCCAGCGACGATCCGCAGTATGTGCTGCCTAGGGCTATCGAGACCTTTCACGCTTTGGCCTCTGGCCTTCTTATGAAGGCGTGAATCTTGACGGCGAGGAAGCCGCCAAGATGTCCATGCTGCAAATCAGTTAGGGCGCGGCTTTCGCCGGCGCCCCTTCTTCTTCTGATATCTCAGGCAAGCCCACCGATGTGGAAGGTCTTGATTTCGAGATATTCGTCGATGCCGAGTTGAGAGCCTTCGCGTCCAAGCCCGGATTGCTTGACGCCGCCGAAGGGGGCGACTTCGGTGGAAATGGCGCCGGTATTCAGGCCAACCATGCCAAATTCCAGCGCTTCGCCAACCGCCCAGGAACGCTTGAGGCTTTCGGTGTAGAAATAGGCGGCCAGTCCGAACGGCGTGCCGTTGGCAATGGCGATGGCCTCGACATCAGTCTTGAAACGGAAGAGCGGTGCGACCGGCCCGAAGGTCTCTTCGCTGGCAAGCAGCATGTCCGTGGTCGCGCCTGAGAGCACGACCGGGGCGGCATATTGACGGCCTTCCGGCAGGTTCGGCGCCTTGGCGATGATCTTCGCGCCCTTTTCGACGGCGTCGCTGACGTGGCGTTCGATCTTGTCGATGGCAGCCGCATTGATCATCGGGCCGATATCGACACCCGATTGTGTGCCGGGGCCGACCTTCATGACGGAAACGCGAGCCGCAAGCTTTTCGGCAAAGGTGTCATAGACGCCGTCCTGCACCAGGATACGGTTGGAGCAGACGCAGGTCTGGCCGCCATTGCGGAATTTGGAGGCGATGGCGCCTTCGACGGCGAGATCGAGATCCGCATCGTCAAAGACGATAAAAGGCGCGTTGCCGCCAAGTTCGAGGCTGAGCCGCTTGATGTTGTCGGCTGCGCCGCGCATCAGGAGTGCGCCGACTCGGGTCGAGCCGGTAAAGGAAATCTTGCGCACCGTTTCGTTGTGCATCAACTCGTTGCCGATTTCGGTCGGCATGCCGGTGACGATATTGATGACGCCGGCGGGAATGCCGGCGCGTTCGGCCAGAACGCCAAGCGCCAGCGCCGAATAGGGCGTGAAATCGGATGGCTTGATGACGACCGTGCAGCCGGCGGCAAGCGCGGGAGCCACCTTGCGGGTGATCATCGCATTCGGAAAGTTCCAGGGCGTGATGATACCGCAGACGCCGACCGGCTGCTTGAGGACGACGATGCGCCGGTCGCGGGTCGGCGAGGGGATGGTCGTGCCGTTGATGCGGCGGGCTTCCTCGGCGAACCATTTGACGAAGGAGGCGCCGTAGCGGATTTCGCCGCAGGCCTCGGCGAGCGGCTTACCCTGCTCGGTCGTCAGGATCAGGCCGAGATCATCGCAATTCTCGATCATCAGATCGTACCAGGCTTCAAGCAGCAAGGCACGCTCGGCATGGGTCTTCTCGCGCCAGGCCGGGAAGGCGGCATTGGCGGCGTCAATGGCGGCGCGAGTTTCCGCTCCGTCCATATCGGGAACGGTGCCGATCACAGCCTGCGTGGCCGGGTCGATGACATCGACGGTCTTGCCGGAGGCGGCATCGCGCCAGGTTCCACCGATCAGGCCTTGTTGGCGAAACAGGCTCTTGTCCTTGAGGTCCATTAGTGTCGCTTCCTTGTCGTTCAGGCGAGTGCGTTCAGCACAGCATAGGTGATTGCGTCTGTCTTGTCCTTGCCGGGAACCGTACCGATACCGGCCTCGGTCGCGGCGGAGATGGCATGCATGATCTCGGCCGCGGCAGCCCTTTCGCCGAGATGATCGAGCATCATGGCGGCCGACCAGATCGCGGCGATCGGGTTAGCAATGCCAAGATGGGCGATATCGGGCGCCGAGCCGTGCACCGGCTCGAACATCGACGGCGCGCTGCGGTCAGGGTTGAGGTTGGCGGAGGCGGCGAAGCCGAGGCCACCCTGAATGGCAGCACCAAGGTCGGTCAGGATATCGCCGAACAGATTGGAGGCGACAATGACGTCGAGGCTTTCCGGCGCCATCACCATGCGCGCCGCCATGGCGTCGATATGGTAATTCGTGACGCTTACATCGGGATATTCGGCGGCCAGCCGCGCGGTCATCTCGTCCCAGAAGACCATGGAATATTTCTGCGCATTCGACTTGGTGACGGAGGCAAGCTTACCGCTCCGCGAGCGGGCCTGCTCGAAACCGAAGCGCAGGATGCGCTCCACGCCCGCCCTGGTGAAGATCGATGTCTCGACGGCGACTTCGTTTGCCGTACCCTGATGCACGCGCCCGCCGGCACCTGAATATTCACCCTCGGTATTCTCGCGAATGCAGACGATGTCGAAGTCGCGCGCCTTCAGCGGTCCTTCGACACCCGGCAACAGCCGATGTGGCCGGATATTGGCATATTGCTCGAAGGCCTTGCGGATTGGCAGCAGCAGGCCGTGCAGCGAAACGGAATCTGGGACTTCCGCCGGCCAGCCGACCGCGCCGAGCAGGATGGCGTCGAAACCGCGCAGCGTCGCAATGCCGTCAGCCGGCATCATCGCGCCCGTTTCCTTGTAGTAGGCGCAGGACCAGGGGAAGCTGGTCGGCTGAAGTCCGAAGCCCGCCTTGGCGGCCACTTTCTCCAAGACCTGCCATGCGGCGGCGATGACGTCCGTGCCGATGCCGTCTCCGGGGATGAGAGCGATTTTATAGATCTTCATGTCAGGTCCTCAAATGTTGATCAGCACGGACTTGCTGCGACGATTGGCGAGATAGGCGTCGCGGCCGAGGTCCTTGCCGATGCCGGAGCTTTTGTAGCCGCCGGTCGGCAGAATATGGTCGCGCGAGCGCCCGTAGCGGTTGACCCAGATGGTTCCCGCCTGGAGTTGGCGCGTGATGCGAACGGCGCGGGAAAGATCGCGCGTGAACAGCCCCGCTGCAAGCCCGTATGTCGGATGATCGGCAAGCAAAAGCGCCTCTTCCTCCGTCTCGAAGGTTTGAAGCGTCAGGACCGGCCCAAAAATCTCCTCGGTGACGGCCGGCGATGCCTGGTCGACGCCGGCGAGCAGTGTCGGGGCATAGAAATAGCCCGACCGGTCGAGCCGCGAGCCGCCGGTCAAGCATTCCGCACCGGCGTCGATAGCAGCCTGCACGAGGCTATCGATCCGGCCGATCTGACGCTCCGAGATGATCGGCGAATATTGGCTGTTCTCGTCCCAGGTCGGGCCGGGCTTGATATTGCGCATATGCCGCAAGATCGCTTCCGCCAGAGGCTCGGCAATCGAGCGCTCTGCGATCAGCCGCGAGCCCGCGACGCAAGCCTGGCCGGCATTGGATAGGATATTGCGAGCGATCGCCTCGGCAGCCAGATCGAGATCGGCGTCGGCAAAGACGACCTGCGGGCTCTTGCCGCCCAGTTCCAGCGTCATCGGTTTTACGCCGGTGCGGGCGATGTTCTCCATGATCGCCGAACCAGCGCCTGTGGAACCGGTGAAGCTGATCTTGCCGATGCCGGGATGGCCGGTGATGGCAGCACCCGTGGTCGGGCCATCGCCAAGCACGATGTTGATCAGGCCGGCGGGAATGCCGGCGCGCACCGACAGCTCCGCCATATAGAGCGTCGAGAACGGCGTCATCTCGGAGGGTTTGAGCACGATGGCGTTGCCGGCCGCAAGTGCTGGGCCGATCTTCCAGCCGGCCATGGAAATCGGGAAATTCCAGGGTGTGATCGCACCCACGACCCCATAGGGTTCGGTCATGATCATGCCGAGGCTGTTGCCGTCGGTCGGTACGAGGTCGCTGCCTTCCTTGTCGGCGAATTCGGCGAAGAAGCGGATCTGTTCGGCGGTAATCGCGACGTCGCCGGCGATAAGCTGTCCGATCGGGCGGGTCGAAGACACCGCCTCCAGGCGCGCCAGCTTCACGGCCTCCTCTTCCATAAGGTCGGCCCACCGCACCAGGGCCTTGGTCCGCTCACGCGGCCGAAGGGTCGCCCAGCCGCTCGTCTTCAACGCCTTGCTCGCGGCTTCGACGGCCTGATCGACGATATCCTTTCCGGCGATCGGACAATCGGCAAAGATCGCTCCATCCGAAGGGCGACGCATGGCCATTTCGCCGCGTGCCTCCACATAGCGGCCGTCGATGAAGTGTCCGCCTGGAAGTTCGAGCGAATCTGGGTCGAAACTGAGGGTCATGGCTGTTCCTTGCCGCCGGGTCGCCCAAGCCTATCGTCTGCGTGCTGGCAGTTTCCATCGAGTCCTTGCAATGTCGCGATGGAATATCCCGTTTGCCCTTGGTGTTTCAGCGCAAGATTCGGCGCCTCGAAGACCAGGAGGTCCACGAGGCCCATCATCACGTGACCGTTACGTAGATCTTGCGGACAGTCTCTATCGTCCGCCATACACCCTTGTAGCCCGGCTTCATGACGAAGCTGTCGCCTGCGCGATAGGTTACCGGTGCGCAGCCTTCCTCGGTCAATTCGATGACACCCTGAAGGATATGGCAGAATTCGAAGGTCTCACCCTTGATAGAATGGTTTTCGCCCGGGGTCGCTTCCCATACGCCGGTATTGATCATCCCGTCTCGGGCGCTGTCTTGCGCCCAGGTCTTGAAGGATGGATCTCCCGAGATCAGCCGTTCCGGCAGGGCCTTGGACTGCTTCGGCTCGAAGGACGGCGCGGGATCGATGGTTTTCAGCAGGGACATGGGATTCCTTTCGCGATGATGATCAGTAGCCGCGGCTGCGGTCGACAAGACCGATCGGGTCAAGTCCGGCCTCGTGGCGGCGAATATTGGTGATGACTGTCTGTGCCGCCGTTTCCGGCTGCGTGGCGCTGGCAATGTGCGGCGTCAGGATGATCCTGGGGTGGCGCCACAGCGGGTGGTCGAACGGCAGCGGTTCCGGATCGGTGACGTCGAGAACCGCGCCGCTAAGGTGGCCGCTATCGAGTGCATCGATAAGGGCTGCTGCATCGAGCTGCTGGCCGCGGCCGGCATGTACGAGGCTGGCGCCTTGCGGCAAGGCCTTGAAGAGATCGGCATTCAGGATGCCCTGCGTTTCGGACGTCAGCGGTAGCAGGCAGACGAGAATATCGACCTGCACCAAGAATTCCGGCAGCTGGTCCATGCCGTGATGGCAGGCAACGCCTTCGACGGCACGCGGCGAGCGGCTCCATCCGGAAAGTGGAAAGCCGAACAGGCGCAGGCGCTCGAGGGCGGCAAGACCGAGATTGCCGAGGCCGAGCACGCCGACGCGCCGATCGGGCGCCTGACGAACCGGCCGAACGGTCCATTTCTCCGCGCGTTGCTGCTCGATATAGCCTGGCAGATCGCGATGCAGCGCGAGCACGCCGAGCGTCACATATTCCTGCATCATCCTGGCAATACCGTCCTCCACCATGCGGACGAGCTTTACGTTCTCGGGCAGTGTGGCAAGCGGGAACTGATCGACGCCGGCGCCGATCGAAAACAGGATTTCGAGGTTGCGATAGCGGGCGAGGTCGGCCGGCGCCGTCCAGGTGATCAGATATTTGACCGTTTCCGGATCAGCGCTGGTCGCATCGGTGATGAAGGGGAGTGAGGGCAGTTCGCGCGCAAAGGCGGCTGCGAAAATCTTCGCCCGTTCCGCATCGGAGTTGAATAGAAACGCCATGGATTCCCTTGTACTTGCTGAGGGTATTCTGCCGGGTTCGCCACAGCAGGATACGTCGAAGTGGACTTGATCGACCGCATGTCGATCCGATTTTGTCTATTCAGACGGCGTTGATCGCTCTAGCAGGCATCACAACATTCCCGGCTTTCCGAGATCAGTCCCGTCGATCATGCGTTCATAGCGGAAGGGCGTTGGATCGACGGAGGGCTTGTCGCCGCGAATAAGATCGGCGGCGAGCATGCCGGCCCCAGGCCCGATCCCGAAACCGTGACCGCTATAGCCCGCCGAAACGAACAGGCCCGGACGCGATGCGATCGAGGAAATCACCGGTATGGCATCCGGGGTGGAATCCACGATGCCGCCCCAGCTTTGCGCCGGGCGAATGCCGGCAAGAGCGGGATAGGTCGACACCAGCCGGTCGATACCGCGGTTGACCAGATGGGCGTCCGGCTGCGGATCGAGCGTACGAATGCGTTCGAAGGGTGAGATGCCATCCGCCTTCCAGCGGGCGATCGCTTCCGGACCTTCGAAAAACGGACGTCCGAAGGCGTAGGTCAGGCCCTTTCGCCTGATCTGAAAGGTGCGCCAGAATTCGCGCGACTGCAGCAGGCCGTAGGGCGTGATCTGCAATTGGCCAAGACCGCTCAGGCCGACGCTATAGCCGCCATCGAGCCGGCGGCGCATCGTTACGTCTTCCATCGCGATGCCACCTTCCGTCACGGCTGGCGCAGAGGTGGTGTAGAACGAGGTGGATTTGACGCTTGCCTGCAAGAAGCGGATGCCGTGATGGCGAAGGAACATGCCACTCCAGGCGCCGCCGGCAACGAGAACGGCGGAGGTGCGGATACTACCCTTTTCCGTGACGACGCCGCTGATGCGCCCGGCTTCCGTTTCCAGCTCGCGGACAGCGCAATTCTGGAGAATGACGACGCCGAGCCGCTGGGCGGCTCGCGCCAAGGCGGGTACGGCAAGCTCAGGTTCTGCTCGTCCATCGGTTGGGGAATAGACGCCGCCGTTCCAGCGACGGCTGTTGCCGGGCAGCATCTTGGCGCATTCGCTCTCCGTCAGCATTCGCGTGTCGACACCGAAGCCCCTGGCGATGACGCCCCATCGCTCCCAGGTGTCGATGCTGGCCTTCTGCGTCGAAGCATAGATGAGGCCGGTACGGCGAAAGCCGGTCTCCTCGCCGAGTTCCGAATTGAGCTTTTCCCATCGGCGCAGGGCAAGCTGTGCCAGCGGCAGTTCCCGCGGATCGCGGTTCTGCTGGCGGCACCAGCCCCAGTTGCGGCTCGATTGCTCGCCGGCGATCACGCCCTTTTCGATGAGAACGACCGACGTGCCGCGCCTGGCAAGCTCATAGGCCGCCGCGACACCGGCCATGCCGCCGCCGAGCACGACGACATCGGCCGAGTTCGGAAGGTCGTGGTTGCTGGCGACGCGGCCGACGGGAGGAGACATCGATGAATCTCTGGAGCAAGGGGAAGGAGCGTATTCCCAGGAGAAGGAAACTTTCCCAAGAATAAGGCAGGGGCCGTCTCCTGTCTGCCGAAAGCTTTGCGGCTTTGGTGGAATCTTCTGATTTTACCGTAGTTTCAAGCGCATTCTGTTGCGCGGCCGCGGCTACAACCGAAGTTGGGTATCATTGCCCGCGAAAATTCGAAAGCCTATTCATCCAGATGCCCAGCGGGTGTTTGAGCGCATCGGGGAACGCGGTTGGCGGGAGGGGAGACAGTTATGGCGAAATCTAGCTCGATCCAACTGGATTCCTTCGAACTGACCATGGGCGATATCAAGGACGCCGATCTCGATGCCCTGCATGCGCTGTCCCTGTCGGTCGGCTGGCCGCATCGTGCCGAGGACTGGCAGATCGTTCGCGACATGGGACGGGGTATCGTAGCGCATGATGCCATCGGCCGCGTGCTCGGCTCGGCCATGTGGTTCGATTTCGCGCCTGATTTCACCACCTTTGGCATGGTGATCACCTCACCGAGATTGCAGACGCTGGGAACCGGCCGTTGGATGATGGAGCATGTCATTGCACAGACCGGTTCGCGGGCGCTCGGCCTCAGTGCGACCCGCTCCGCCAAGCGGCTCTACGACTCGTTCGGGTTTCGGACCGAGGGGATCGTCTATCAATGCAACGGCGAGGCGATCGCTCCGCCCGTGGAGCCCTTGCCGTCGGGCACGCTGTTGCGATCGCTCGATGAAACCGATCTTGCCGAAATCACGGCTCTGGATCTGGCCGCCTACGGGGCGGATCGTACGCCCATTCTTGCGCGCCTTCTGAGCGTTTCAAAGGGTGTGGCGCTCGTCCGGAGCGGCCGAATAATCGCCTTTTCGCTGTGCCGCCGATTCGGGCGCGGTCATGTGATCGGCCCCGTTGTGGCCGCAAGCGACGAGGAGGCGATCACAGTGACGCGACCGCATGTGGTCGAGCATGCAGGCAGCTTCCTGCGGATTGACACCCGTCAGCAGACCGGTGCCTTTCCCCGTTTCATCATGCAATCGGGACTGCCAATCTACGACACCGTTACCAGCATGTCGCTGCGGCGCTGCTGGCTGCGCGGTGACGGCGCTCCGCCCGCCGACGGGTTGCCGCTGACCTACGGTCTGGCCAGCCAGGCGCTCGGATAGCGATCGCGTACTGGAGCCTTAGTGCCAGGAAAATCCTCCCCGGTTCGAACGAACTCCTCTTCAGCGCGTTGACTGAGGTGCGAATGCCCAAGGAGGAAACCTCATGAAAAACTTTGCTCTCGCTGTCGCTGCCATTTCACTGGCTCTCGGTGTCCCCACCGCCGATGCCCAAACGATGCATCGGTCACACAAGCAACCCCATAAGGAACAGGCCGCGGCTGGGCCGAAGGAACGTCTCGGCACGTTATCCTGCCAGATTGCCGGGGGTGTCGGAATGGTGATCGGCTCCAACAAATCGGTCGATTGCCTGTTCAAGCGGCGAGCCGGACCGGCTGAACGCTACGTCGGATCCATCGGCAAGCTCGGTCTCGATATCGGCATTACGGGCAAGTCCTATCTAAGCTGGGTGGTCTACAGCACCCAGGCAACCCGCGCCGGAGAGGGCGCTTTGGCCGGAAGTTATGTCGGTGCGTCGGCAGGCGCCTCGGTCGGCCTCGGTCTGGGCGCAAACGCGCTTGTCGGCGGGAATTTGAAAAACTTCGGCCTGCAGCCGTTGAGCGGCGAAGCGGGAACGGGGCTTAACGTTGCCGCCGGCGTATCGAGGCTGCAATTGCGTACCGCCACGAGATAAGCTGGGAAATCCCCTTCGCCGCGTGCCATGGGAGTGTGCGCGGCGAAGGCAAGCAAGGCGGAATGGCTGCCGTCTGGGCATGCCGATAAATCGGAAAATCCGGCCCTCGAACCGGGTGGATCGTACCGATTAACTTCGGCACTTGTTTGCTAAGGATCTATGACTATATTGGCCGGGCGCTCGGCCGTGTCTGTTTAGGTCGAGATTGCTCATGGCTGCATAGCTGCCTTCACCCGGCAATTTGGCTTGCCGGTGGACTTTGGAAGGAGAAATTCATGTCCATTACTCCCAGCAACCTCAATAGTTCGAAAGCTTCCGTGGTTCCCCATTCTGAAATCGGCGCCGCCGTCAGGCGTTCCCGCGAGGCCATCGGCTATACGATCGCCGATCTCTCAGAGACCTGTGGCCTTACCCAAGACGAGATTTCCGAGATCGAGCTTGGTGCTGATGCAGATCCGGCAAAACTTCGGCGGCTCGCGGCTGCATTGCAGGTTGCGCCATCGACCTTTCTGGTCATGTGAAAACGGGGCGCACCCAAATGGGTGCGCCACCCCTGACCGCTGAACGATCGTCTTTGATACTATTGCGAGTTTTCAAAACATCTCCTGTACCTCGAGCGCCTGCAATCGGCGGTCAAAAGGCAGGGTCAGATAGCATTTCCCCGCCGCGTCAGTTCCGACTTTATCTGATCGAGAAGATTGCCGATCATCTGTTTGAGTTCATCCGTTGCCATGCTTTCAGGGTAGGAGATGGCGACGCCGATGATCTCGCCGCTCTCAGGATCGCGCAAGGCGATGCCTTGAGAGGAAACACCGTGCTGTGTTTCGTTGGAGGCGGAAGAGCGTCCTGTCGTTCGGATTCCCTGGATACGTTCCAGAAGGGCGTCGTGGTCGAGTGGACTGTTCGGCGACACGAAGGGCAGGGGATCCGGTACACGGTGGCGCCACTCCCGGTCGCTCAGCAACGCCAGCATGGCGCGACCGCTTGATGTCGCATGCAAGGGCATGCGATGGCCTGGCACGGCCGCGATCGCCAGGGGGCTGGAGCCGCGAACGATCCTGAGGGCGACCATCTGTGTACCGTCGAATACCGAAATGTATCCCGTGTGGCCGCCGATTCTGCAGATGTCTTCCAGGCGTTTCTGGAGCATATCCAGAAAATCATGATTGGAGCGGCAGATCTGTCCGAGTTCGAAGAGCCGAATGCCGGGGGAATAGAGCCTACGTGTCGGTTCGAACTCCAGGATTCCACTCTCCCGCAAGCTGCGCATAACACGGGAAATCGTTGCCTTCGGACGTCCAACTCTCCGTGTCAGTTCGGCTTGGGTCAGCGCCGGTTCTTCCAGCGAAAAGCAAGCCAGAACAGCGACTGCATCCTCAAGGGAGCTCATTTCAATACTCTTCAATGCCGATGACTTACTGTTCCACTATTGGAACTCGATGTCAAATATGAGACTGGCGCTGGACTTCACAACCAGAAACACGTATAAATATGATGATCTGGAGATAAGCCTAACAATTCGGCACATACCAATCGATGACTTTTATTGGTATTATGTCTGTCAAGAAGCGCCGGCTGGCCCTAATTGGGCCATGAGAATTGTTTTAGTGCGACTGGAATTATTAGTGAAGCACTGTATCGCGGCTGTGCAGGTCCGTTAGCTAGGCGGGTTTGGTAGGCAATTGTTAGGAAATATTGGCATGTGGCAGAATAATAAGAGCCTTCGCGCCGACATCGATCTCGGCGGCACTTTTACAGATTCCATCCCAGTCGACATCTCCCAATCCGCAGCGCATATGCAAGCATGTCTGGCAACAACAAAAGATCCCTTGCTTGGTGGCTCCGATAAGTTCGTCGGGGATGCAAGAATTGCAACCTCCGGCGGCAATGACGTCGCTCTTGGCGCGGGTATCGAAAAAAAGATAGAGAAGCTCGGTCGGGTGACCGCCAAGCGCTTTCGAGAGATGCTGGAAAGCGGCAACGACCCGGCGGCTGCCAATCTTCCAGGCTTTGCGCCAGTCCAAATTGAGATCCTGGGCGGCGGATATTACGTCGTCGATACCGTCGAAAAAGCAGTCGAATGTCTCACAGGCCAATGGCATGGCCTCAAAGGAGACGCCTTCGAGGCGGCACTTCAGGCCTGTATCGATGGGATCAATCATCGGGTTTCACCGGAAGAGGTCCGCCAAGCCTTTATTAAGGCCGTCAGCGACGCAGGTATCCGCATCATCCTCTGACATCTAGGAATTCCGCCGGTCGCTGACGGGTCGCCGCAGATGGCCGATGCCGTCACTTTGTCCATTTTTCAATATTCGTCCGCTCAAGCAGATGACGGATACTGTCGTCTTTGCCGAAGGTGGAGGTCCGACCATCGCTCCGAGCCATTAGCCGGACCTCCTGCCATCGCAATTTGGCGGTTGCGACAGCGGCACAGATGTGTACCGCTTATGGCGGACAGTCCATGCGGGAAACGACAGCAGAGGTCTGATTGCGCACGGCGGATCGAATCGTGCCGGGTGAAAGGTCAGACGTGCTGGGCGAGCACTGGGGCATAACTCCATCCGTCTTATCCGATATCGCGTCGAACCGGGTTTATGCGGTTGCCGATCTATATCGGCATTCGCGCCACGGACCGGCACCTCGCGCGGATCATCCGCAAGCAGAAAAACCGTTAAGTTTAGCGACCTTGTTCGTTGGAAGGTTCCGCTGGCTGAGTGACGGAGGGGAGGCTCAACGACCCAATTGAGTGGTCCGCCCCGTTGAGCCTCCAGCTGCCACGAATCTCAATCTGCAGCAGCAGGACAAACCTGACGATTGCGGCAAAACCGGTCTATTTGAAAAGCGACAGAACGAGCCCAATGACGCCAGTACTTGGGCTTATGACTGCAGGCAGCCGGTATGGAGATGAGTTCTGTGTTGGTCGAAGACGCATGCCTGCTTTGTGTTGGTAGCCACCGCCTGGCGGCGCGTCAGAATCGGCAACATCATATCAGCGCTACCGCATCTGCGAACGAAGTCGCGCATCGTCACTGATATTGCCAACTCCAAACCGATGCTTCGCGGTATTTTTCAATACGAATTACGACATGCTTATACATGGAAAGCTTACATATCGGAAATATATATGAGTACCTTCGTATTTACACATATAATCAAGTCTATATTATGGCTGCGACGTCAACTTGCTGAAGTTGCATGTTAATCCGGAAATTGCCTGAGGAGAATTTAGAATGCATAAGGTACTTGGATCTGCTGCTTTCCTTTTCGCGTTTGGTATGGCGAGTGCGGCTTACACCGCGGATCTTTCGGTCTCAACGCCACCAGCCGCGCCGATAGAGCAGCCGGTATTTACCTGGACAGGCTTCTATGTTGGTTTGAACGGCGGCGGCGCCTTCGGCGGCGATGACAAATTCGGTTTGCGCTCCGGCGATACCTTTCTTGGCAGGTTCGGCAAGCTCGAAGGCTCCGGCTTCTTCGGCGGCGGTCAGATCGGCTACAACTATCAGATCGATCCGAATTGGGTAATCGGTCTCGAGGCAGATTTCCAGGGAGCTGATATTCATGACTCCCTCACCAACGACGGCGCGCATGCCTCCTCGAAAATCAATTGGTTTGGCACGCTCCGTCCGCGTGTCGGTTATGCCTACGACAACACCCTGTTTTATGGCACCGGCGGTCTTGCCTATGGGCACGTCGATTACAAGGCATCGCTGGATGGCGTCGGCAGCTTCAGCGAAGACAAAACCAAAGCCGGTTGGGTACTCGGCGCCGGCGTGGAACACGCCTTCACGGATAATGTGACTGCGAAACTCGAATACCAATACGTGAATCTAGGGAGCTTCACCGCAGGGGGGGACGTTCTTTCAAGCAAAGCAACTGCCGACTTCCACAGCATTCGGGTGGGGGTGAATTACAAGTTCTGACAAGTGGTTCGTCTTAGTATCAGAGAGAGGACAGTAACATGGCTTTGATTAATATTGGTCTCCTAAACGGTGGTACAACCACCATCAACAGCTCCAATGCTGGCACCAGTTCCGACACGATTTCGCTGGGGCTCGTCTCCAACGGCACGGTGATTGTCGATGGCGTCAATGTTACCATCAGTGCCCTTGTTGGCGGAGGTGTACTCTCCAACACGGTCGTTGAGGCTATCAACGGTGCACATGTAACGTTTACTGGCGGTCTTGCGGGGGTAGCGGCCGGTTCGACTTTTGTCTATCAGCCCGGCGCGAATTCCACCATCGAAGTCCAGACAGGCCTGCTTAATGTCGGTCTGCTGAACGGCGTTACCGTCGACTTCGCCAACGCTGGCGGCACCGGTACCTTCATTTATAACAGCGGCGGTATCAACCTGAACCTTTCAACGCCGCCGAATGTTATCAATGTTCAGATCGGTGACAAGATCGAGGTTGTCGGGACGACCGCCGTCTCGCAATCGGGCAACACGATCACCTTCACGACACCGGGGCTTCTTGGTATTCCTACCGCAGTCGCTTCTTACACGATCCCCGCCGGCGTGACGTACACCTACGACGATGCTTCGGATACGCTGACCTTCACAAGCTGCTTCCTGCGCGGCACGCTCATCAGAACGCCGGAAGGAGACTTGCCGGTCGAGGATCTGCGGGTCGGCGACCTGGTGGTCACCCATAAGGGCGTGGCGGAAATCAGGTGGGTTGGTCGTCGCAGGCTTGATCCGAAGGCGATCGACAAGCCGCGTGATACGCTGCCGGTCCGCATGAAGGCAGGCTCGATCTCGGAAAATGTTCCGGAACGTGACCTCCTGATTTCTCCGGACCATTGCATGTTCATGGAGGAGTCGCTCATTCCGGCGAAGTTCCTCGTCAACGGAACGACGATCACCCAGGAAACGGTGCTCGAGCCGTTCGAATATTACCACATCGAGCTGGAGCAACACAGCATCATCCTCGCGGAAGGCGCGCAGACCGAGACCTATCTCGATCTGGGTGGGCGTTTGTCCTTCCTTGAGCCCGGTGTTCTGCGGTTCGGCTCCTATGCCGGTACACGGAACTGGAACGACTGGTGCTATCCGCCGGTTTACGCCGGTGCGGTACTCGAAAAAGCCCGTAATGTCCTCAGCGCCCGTGCGCAGGAACTGGGCTACATCGTCGAAGACGCGAAGGCTTCCTAAGCCGATTGAACCACAGGGCGGACGGCTTCGGCCGTCCGCCTCAAAAAAACGAACCGGGAGGCGGTGGTTCCAGTATTCAATCCTTCGTCTGACAGCGAAGCCTTGTTAGTACGGCATCCCGCCTGTTTCCTTTGTAGCAGGGGCTTGGGAGTGGTGAATGCGTTATGAAGGTGTCGTGTCGCCCTATTCGCTCGATGCTGGGGGCATCGACGAAAAATCGTTGATCGAGAAATTTTCCGGCAAGACCGTCTTTTTCGACGGAGTGTTCAAGGGCGACTATAGCCTTGCGATCGTCAATCGCCATCTGGCCCGCGCGCTGATCGACCTCGGCGTCAATCTCATATGTCATACGGCTGAGGAGGATTGGCAGACCGACGCCCGCCTCGTTGCCGCGCCGGACATCATGCGCCACATGCGCGAGGATTATCCCGCGAACGAGCGGTTCGACATTCACCTCAGAAACACCTGGCCGCCAAAGACCCACGACATGATCGGAGAGGTCAATGCCTATGTCGGGTTTGCGTGGGAAGAGCTCGAGTTCCCGCAATATCTGGTGGACAGGTTCAATCAGGATCTCGATCTCATCATGGTGACCGCGAACTTTGTTCGCGACGCCTTCCAGCGCTCCGGCGTAACAATTCCGATCGAGGTCATCGGCAATGGCTGCGATCATGCATCGACCTCCAGCGGCAATACGATCTCGCCCTTGCCGGAAAACGGGCGCAAACGCATCCTGCATGTCTCCTCCTGCTTCCCGCGCAAGGGCATCGATGTCCTGATCGACGCTTATCTGCGCAGCTTCCGGCGAGACGATGCGGTGGAACTGGTGATCAAGACCTTTCCAAACCCGGACAGCATATTGGCGTCGGTGCTGGCGGAAAAGCGCGAGCAGCTTTCGGGCGCGCCTCCGATCGTCATCGTCGACCAATATTATGACGACCAGCAGCTTCTAGCTCTTTATCGCTCCGCTGCCATGGTGGTGGCGCCCAGCCGCGGCGAAGGCTTTGCCTTGCCCCTGGCCGAAGCCATGCGGCTCGATGTGCCCGTGGTGACGACAGGTTATAGCGGGCAACTCGACTTTTGCCGTCCCGATACCGCCTGGCTGGTCGATTACCATATGTCGGCGTCCCGAGCCCATGTGGCGGGCTCCTTCAGTCTTTGGGCCGAACCGTCCGTGGAGCATCTGGGGGCACAGATGCGTGCGGTGCTGGATCATCCGGGCGAAGCTCAGGCCCGCAGCGAACAGGCGCAAAAGCTGCTCGCGGCGCATTTTACCTGGCATTCAGTGGCGCGCCGTGTCCTTGCCGCCCTCGCCAAGCCGCCTCGTGTCGCTGCCGAATCGAAGCTCGATTGGACCATCGATCTGGTCTCCTCATGGCAGCAGCAGTGTGGCATTGCCACCTATTCACAGCACCTCTATTCGCAACCGGCCTTTTCGAAGAAGATTGATCACATCTTTGCCCGGCGGATCATGAACGACGCCTTGCCGGAAGAGACGGACGCGACGACGTACGGGCTATCTCGGCTCTGGGGCTACGATCTCGCCTCGTTGAAGCGTTTCGTTGCCAGGCTTGAGCACGGGCGGGCGGATGTGCTGTGGATGCAGCATCACCCGGGTCATTTCTCCACACCCGACATGGAAATGGTTGCCCAAGTGCTGCCGTCAACCAGGCACCGGTTGCGGGCCATCACGATGCACAGCGTAAAGGAGGCTCTTCGCGGCGGCCCATTGCGGTGGACGAAAGCCTTCGATGTCGTTTTCGTGCACTCCGCGGAGGACGCAGCGACCTTGTCGGCGGCGGGGCATCCGAATGCGATCGTCATTCCGCATGGCGTTCTTCTCGAACCGGAAAATGCGCCCAAGCCGGATCCATCGCAATTCACCATCGGTTCTTTCGGCTTCTTGATGCCGCACAAGAATATCGATCGTCTCGTGCTCGCTTTCGCGGAGGCGCGGACCTACGATCCAAGATTGCGGTTGAAACTCCTGAACTGCATGGTTCTGAATGATGAATCACGCGCCGCACGCGCCGCCATCGAGAATCTGATCGAGTATCTGGATCTCTCGGAACATGTGACAGCGCGCTTCGATTTCGTGCCCGAGGAGGAGTTGCGTCGCGAACTTATGACCTGCGACCTGCTTTCCTTCCTTTATGGTCACTCCACCGAAACTGCGACAGGGGCCGCGCGCATTGCCATGAGCGTGAACCGCCCACTGTTATGTTCCCGCTCACCGGTTCTGCGCGACATGTGGCCGATCAGCCATGTGGTCAAAAGCACGGAAATCGAATGTATCGCCGAGGCACTCCTCAGCCTCGCACAGAACCCGCTATTGCTGAAAATGCGCGACAATGAACGCATTCAGGCGGCACATTGGTATTCCTATCCGCGCACCGCTGCGCGGCACGTCGTAGCGATCGAACAAATGTTAGGGGGCAATATTGACCGTCGCCGAGTTGCATAGACAAAAGCCCGTGGATGTTGTTCCGAAGGACATATTCACCTTGCCGGCAGAATCCTTTGTTGATGCTTGGGCAGCGGCATTGGATCTGACGGAGATCGAACTGACTCAGGACGATAGGCTCGCCCTGGCAAACGCCATTCGCGGTGGAACCAACCGGTTGCGCGTCGTTGATGCGATCAAGGCGCGCCGCCCCATCCCGGAGGCGCTCAGCGAACGATCCGGCGTGCAGGCGATCCGGCGCGAGCCGGACCATTATGCCATCCTGGAAAACTTCACCCGGTTCGCACCGGGCGACGATCCGACGTTCCTTCGCTATGCTTTCTCGCGGATTTGCGGCCGTGATCCGACGTCGGCCGAACGGCTTGGAGTGGAATTCGACCTTAGACGCGGCGTGACCACCCGGGCAGCGGTCGTGAAGAAGATCGTTGCCATTGCGCGCCGGGATGGTCAGACGGCTTTCTGGGACACCCTGTTGCCCGGAAACGAAAGCGAACCTCATGCAGACTCCGATCCGTCCAATGCCCGCCTCTCACCGGCGGGTCTGCTGGTTGATATGGAGGGCCAGGCCACGGCTATCTTTGTCCGCGAAGTCGAGAATGTCGGCTGGATGATTGCTCCCGACCATCTGCGCCAACCGCTTCAGATCAACGAGGGGAACTGGAAAGTGCAGCCTGGTTGGCTGCTGACTGGCCCCAAGCGCAGTTTTGCGGAGGGAACCTGGCTGCTCGATCTTGACCTGATCCAGCCGCCGAACGCCAGACTGGATGTTGAAATCGTCGCAAATTCGGGCCTGGACTTTCTTCAAAGCATCACATTGACCGGCTCGTTTTCGGGAACCTTGTGTGTCGCCATCCGGCGCGACCATCGCTTCGTCGAGTTGCGCATACGCGTCCATGAGCGCAGCCCGGAAGATTCCTGGCTGCGTCCTCGCAACATTTCCATGCGGCAGGTACCATGAGACGAGAGCTTCGCATCGCATCCACATTCCTGCGCGCCGGCCACGCGACGGGTGACAGGGCCGAGGCCGGCATATCAGTCAATCCGTTGGCGGAGGCTGATGTCGCCCGCGATCGGCGAGACTGGGCAAACGCGGCATTCTACTATCATGAGGCGCTGCAGCGGAACCCGACTCGGATAGACCTGTTCGTCCAGCTCGGCCACGCCTACAAGGAACTCGGGGACTTCGACGCTGCGCTGGAAGCCTATGGGCGTTTCCTCGACAAGGAGCCGCATGATGCCGACATTCATCTGCAGCTTGGCCATCTCCACAACCGGATGAACGATCCGGAAACGGCGCTTGAATGGTATAGCCGCGCCAGTGCCCTGGCTCCAAATGACCCAGAAATCGCCCGGCATGTCGATACGGCAGGTCTGCGACTGTCTCGGTCCGGCATAGAACGCAGGCGCCAGAAGGCTCTGGATCTTGTGCAATCGGGGCAATGGCAGCAGGCACGCGAGCAGTTGCGGAGCCTGGTCACTGTTGACGGAGAGGTCGATCTAATCGCCGTCTATGCGAATGTGACCAAGGAGGCCGGTGATTTCGAGGAAGCGCAACAGCTATACGAAGCCTATCGCGAGTATGCGAAGACCAACCAGCCGGCCTCGCTAAGCGACGTCGAGATCCAGCTTGGGCATCTCAACAAGGCCAAGCGTGACATAGGCGCTGCCTTGCAACACTATATTCGTGCTCGTGACGCCGAATTTCAGCTGTATGGTCACGTTGCCCCCAATTCCGTCTGCGAGAGTGAAATCCGTTCTTGCATGGGGGAAATCTATACCTGCTTCTGGCAGGCGGACTGACATGGCCGGCTCCGGCTAAAGCCGGCCATGTTGCATTATGCTCAGCCGCCGTCGTGATCCCGGATCGCGGTCAGCAGGAGCCAGCCGAGCAGATAGGCGAGGCTCGTGGTCAGGAACACGATGAGGATGTTCTTGAGGGCCAGCGGCAACTCCGCCTCGTCAGGCAGATGCGGCGGCACCACCACTTCCAGATAGAGTTGCTGCCGGCGTGCGTCGGCTCTTGCCGCCTCGAGTGCATCAAGGGCGGTGACCATTGCCTTGTTGGCGAATTCCCGCATCAAGACCAAGCTCTCATAATCCGCGATTTTGGGGGCAAGGGAGCTATCATTGCCGACCATCTTGCCGCGCTCCGTTTCGATCTGCTGTTCGAGCGCTGCGATCTGGCTCGTCACGAACGGGACCGCGTTGCTGTCCGGCGCGGTCTTGCGCATCTCGGCGAGGCGGGCTCGCGCGTTGGCCAACTGGACGGAGAGTTGACCGATGAGTTCGACCATGGAGGTGGAACTGGCATTCGGATCGATCATCAGCTCCTTGTTGCGGAAGATCGTGATTTTTTTCTGCGCGTCGATAACCTGCTGTTCCGCTTCCTTCACTTCGTTATCGGCAAACCGGACAGCGTCGCCCCGGGCGCGATCGTTCATGCGCAGCAGCAGCTTGCCCCCAAGCGCAAGCAGGGTGTTGTTCAAGTCGTAGGCGTCGCGCGCGTGAAAGGCGGTGGTGCGCAACACCGTGATGCCGGTCGTATCATTATGGATGACTTCGACGCGATCCGAGTAATACTGATAGAGTTCCTCCTCGCTATTGTTCTCCCAGAAGCGCGGATAACGCATCAGCCGGTCGGCCTGCGGACTTCCGAAAATAGCGCGCACGGGCATTTCCTGCCCAAGTTCCTTCAGGGCTTCTCGCGAGCGTATGTATTCCTGAACGGAGAAAGTGTCGTCCTGCGATCGTGTTATACCGCTGTTCTGGAGCAGGTTGCCGAAGGCGCTTGAAGATGGCGGTGCAGCCATACGCACGACAAACGAAGCTTCCGACACGAAGATCGGCGCTGCGAAGAAGGCATAGTAGACGCTGACCGCCAGCGTCGGAAGGAGGACGATAAGCATGAACAGGTATCGCCGCTTGGACTTCTTTCGACGTTTGCTGGCTTTCGCCGGCCTGAAGGCTGGCGACGGAGCCCTGTAATCGAATGTCTGTGGGCGTTGTTTTTCTTCAGGCAGCTTGTCCTTAGCCTCGGAGGTTATGAGAACCATGACAGCACCTTTCCAATTGATTGTTTGCGGACATATCGAGACATCCGCGCGTCACCTACCGTAATTGTCCAAAGCTGACGCAAAGAACATTGAGCGGGGAGCCTTCGCCGGTATCGTGGGACGACCCATCGACAACGCATGGGCGAGGAAAAGGAGACGCCCGCATGGACCCGACATATGGTGAATCTCACGGCCGCGGGCAGTTCATCACAGGATTGAAAATTCAGGCCCGTGTTCTCGGTGCCATGATTATGCGCGAAGTGGTGTCCCGCTATGGTCGGGAGAACATCGGCTTTCTCTGGCTGATGCTGGAACCGATGATCCTCACGGGTGGCGTGATGATCATGTGGACTCTCTTGAGGCACGAGGCGCACGGACTTGCGGTCGTCGCCTTCGTTCTTAGCGGTTACATGCCGTTGACCCTCTGGCGTCATGTGACGGGTCATGCCGTCTCGTGTCTGCGCCAGAATTTGCCGTTGATGTATCACCGCCAGATCCGCCTGCCTGACGCCCTCATTTCCAGAGCGCTTCTGGAGATCGCCGGCACGACGACGGCGCTGATCATTGTCTATACCGTGGTTCGGCTGGCGGGGTTCATGCCGCCTTACGATAATCTCGGATTGCTCCTGGCGGGTTGGTTGTTCATGGCTTGGTTCGCCTTTGCCGTCGGGCTGATTTTCGCTGCCGCATCGGAAAGATTTGAGTTCGTGGAAAAATTCGTCCAGCCGATGCAGTATCTCACGCTGCCGATTTCCGGCATGTTCTTCATGGTCGCCTGGCTGCCGAGCGGGGTACAGAAGCTTGCGCTCTATGTTCCGCTCGTCCATTGCTTCGAAATGTTTCGCGCCGGCGTATTCGGGGATACGGTGAAATCCTTTTATGATGTCGGCTACATTTTCAAATGCTGCCTGTTCACCACGGCCGTTGGCCTCTTTCTCGTCAACTGGGCGCGCCATCATGTGAAGTTCGAATAGAGCGTCGTTGGTCATATGCCCGATGGCTTCACTGCTTGGCATAATATTTCACCTGGTTCTGGAACTCGAACGAGCGTAGCAGCGTGTCTCGCAGCTCCTTGCGATTGGCGAGGGCGTAGTGATTGAGGAAGGTCAGGGCCGATTCCGGCTCACGCCCCAGGATCCAGCGAAACGCCGCGACGACGTCGTGCGATTCGATAGGTTCGACAAAATGGCTTGGAGCGGGGCTTTGGATTTTCGCAAACAAGTAGGGCAGTGCGCCGTGCAGGATATCGAGACCGAACCTTTGCAGGTCCGGCTTCGATAAGGCGGTCTTGGAAAAGGCGTCCATCAGACCGGAATAGTTTGTGAGCGTCGACACCAGGTCGCATGAACGCCCCAGCCCGCTAAAGCCGCCATTGGCGTGATAGATTTCAGCTGTCTCCATCCACACTTCCGCTGCGTAATGCATCGGCGCCGGGCCATAAAGTGCGGCGTCGTCGGAGTAGAGCGGGACCGGCGGTGTCAGTACGCGGCTGTTCTTGATCCGCGCCAGGCAGAAGTCGATCAGCATGCGGCAGATCGGATAACGCATCTGCCACCGGCAGAAATCCGTCATGTAGGTGTTGCTGTCCGTCAGCGTCCCGCGGTAGTCGGCCGTGGGCGGGACGTCGAGAAAGATGACTTCCGTCTCCGGCAGGTCGGCGGTCAGGAAGTCGCAGAATTTCTGCAGTGCCTCGGTCACGAGCGTCCAGAATTCGCGACTGCCAAAAGGCATGATCTTGAAGAGGCTGAACGCTTCGAGTTGTTGATGCGGGCCGGCTTCGAGCAGTTCGTAGGGAACTGTCAGGACACTATTTTTGTAACGCATGATCGAGGCCCGCGACGCGCGGGAAAAATCCACGATAAGCGTTTGCGGGGCGGCCTCCTTCAGCCTGTCGCGAAAGCCCTTCTTTGCTTCGTACAGCAACTTCTTCTTGATTTGATCAGGCCATTCCTCGATGCCCTTGATGCTGGCTTTCCTGTCATTCATGAAGCTGGCAACGTTTATTCCATAGCAGAAGAAACCGAGCCTGCTTTCCGGAAAGGCATATTTTACGAATTCCTCGCTGGGACATGAGCCGTAATAGGCAATGACGCTCATGCGATTGACCCGTTCATTGTATTTCCCCCATATCAAGTACCGACGATCCGGCATCCCCGACGAACCCGGACACGGCGGCTGGTTAGAGCGCAGCCTCCTTCACGCGGCTTCGCTTGGTCTTCGGTTTCATCGCTTTCACTGAATTGTCCGCCGTCCTGGGCTCTGTCGGCGCCCCTGGTTTCCCGGCCAAGTCCACGCCGAAAGCCAGAAGGCGTTCACGCACCTGATCCATACGATCCTCGTGAACGGCCAGAATATTCCCCACCTTGCCGATCGAGAACTCCAGGTCGAGTTCAGTGGCTGTCTCTACCTGCGTCACCTGTTCCCGGGCACTGCTCCAGATGCGGTAACCCAGTTCAGACAGGCGTCGGTGAATGGAGCCCGGCGTTGTTTTCGACAGGACTGCGAGCATGTCGCGATTGATTTCCATCAACAGCGTCGGCTTGTGTGCGGTGAGCGTGCGTTTTGCGCCATCGAGGAAAAGGCCCTCGGCTCCCTCGATGTCCACTTTCATCGCATCCGGCCGCATACCGCCGATCACCCGGTCGAGCGTCTCCACTTCGACCGACCGGTTGGTTTTTGCGGTGTCGCTGTCGGCAACCAACCTTGTCGCACCTGCGTTGCTTGTATCCTCGGCATTGCTGAGCCGCATTTCTCCTGGCCCGTCGGCAAGAGCTTGCTGCCGGACGCTGACTCGGTCGGCGAAGCCATTCTCCCGGATAGAGCGATTGAAGAGCTCCCACAGCTTCGGTAGCGGCTCGAAGGCAAGTATCTTGCCTCTGAATGCGGGGCGAGCGGCCACGGAGAGCGAATAATAGCCGACATTGCCGCCGACATCGATGAAGTGTCCGTCATCCGGCACAATCGCCTTAATCAGGCCGACGTCGAATTTCTCATACTCACCGCTCATGATCCCAAAGGAGATATGGTACTGCCGGAGATCGAGATACAATTTGAAATTGTACTTCGTCTCGAAAAGCACGAAGATCGATTTCGGAATGAAATTGTTGAAAAGCAGCTCGCTGTGCCGATGGTGAAACTCGCCGGAGGACAGAAAGCGCTTGCGATGCTCCTCCAACGGAATGTCGGTGAGCTGTAGGAGATTTTTGGCTATGGCATCCCTTTCGTCTGCGTTGAGCGGACGACCGAGGATGAATTTGTAGCAGTTTTCAATATCGTAATAGCTGGTCACAGTGCTGGCCCTTCCTCCTGCTGGCGACGTGAAAATGTCCCGTTCCCTTTTGATGCGGCGATCGCCTCTTGCTGAATTCATCTTAATGTTCATGACAACGCTCCAAATGACATCGCCGGCGAACGCTGCGGTGCGCGCTGCGCGGAATACCTGCGCGCCGCGACATCACTTTCGATCAGGGTCTCCAGGTCGGCGAAATGCATATCCCATCGGTTCGCGGTGCTTGCCCTCGTCCGGCGCAGCGGCGAGGCTGTGATCGCATCCACCGCCGCGCGCCAGTTGAGGCCGTCAAGCGGGTTCAGGAAGATCGCCTCGTCGATGCCGGCGGCCTCCCGGTGCGATGCAATATTGGAAGCGATGACCGGCGTGCGCAGTGCCAGCGCTTCGGTAATCGGCATGCCATATCCTTCCGCGAAGGATGGCGCGAGCAGCGCGGCGGCGCCGGAAACGAGGCGCGCCAATGCTGCATCTTCCAATCCCGGCACCTCGATCACAAGTCCCGGCAAGGCTGGGCAGCGTTCGAGCATCGCGAGGATGTGGCTGTTCTCCCACCCTCTTTTCCCTACGATCACCAGGCGGGGCGCTTTGGGACCGTCGCGCTCGGCCAGGTATTGCCAAAGGCTGAGCAGCAACATGTGGTTCTTGCGCGGTTCGATGGTTCCGAGCGTGACGAAATAGGGATTTTGCGGGCGCTCGATATCTTGCGGCGGCTTCAGGAAGCACTGTTCGACGCCCGGCGGCAGAACGGCGATCGAGGGCAGTTTCCGATTGCTTTCCTGGGCATAGGTGCGCAGGGCTCGGGCGGTGACCTGCGAGTTGCAGAGGACGAGTGCGGCATGCTGCAATACCGTGTCCATCCTGCGGCGATGCCGTTCCGGCTCTTCTGGCCGGACGAACTCAGGATGAGACAGAGGAATGAGGTCATGCACATAGAATATGCCATTACGGCCCGTTTCCCTGAGCCAGGAAAAGGCGGAGGTGCGCTCGAGCCGGCTATGGGAGACATGCACGAATGAGGCATCGCGAGGCACCGGCAGGCCATGGGAGAAATGGGTGGTGACCATGTGCGCAAGCTTGCGCAGTTTGCGGGAAGGGGCATCGATACCCTTCGGCGCAGGCGTCGGTTGCCAGGAAATCTTGCCATCGATTGCGGCGAAGATTTTCTCCAGAAGGGCAGTCTGGGAGGTAGAGATCTCGGTTGTGGCCCAGCGGTCGTTGAGGGTGGAGATCAGGCTATCCGCCCGCGGAGCTCCGATGGATATTGCCCCATGATAACCCGTTTCGATGAACGATGGTGCCTGCGAAAGCAGGATGTCATTCGATGGCGCAGCTTGTTTGCGGCGCTCGTTAAGCCAAAGCGCATAGTGAAGTTCGTAGCGATCAATACCGGTCGGTGTCGGGCAATGCGCCCGCTCAATGAGCCGGGAAATATCCATGACAACAGATTTCATCGCAGCCTTCTTACTCCGGACATGTGGATCATATGGGCCAGCCATCGGCGCCTTGACGGGTCAGGCGCGGAGCCCTGGCGGGCGCGGTACAATTCGGCAATGACATCTTCCACCTCGCAAGGCAGGTCGGCGATATTCGACCAATAGTGCGGGTAGAGGATAAGCGTACCGGCCACGAGCGCATCGAGGCTCAAGGTCCGCTTGCGTCGGAGCGAAACGACGGCATCGTTGGTCAGACCCCAGCCGGCGTAGAAAGGCAGCCCGTAGCACCATACCGACCGCTCCCGCAGAAGCGCTTCGAAGCCGATCTGCGAGGTTGCGACATGGACTTCATCGGCGGCGTGCAGCAGTCCGTTCAGATCGACATTGCCGACGACCAGATCTGCGATGTCGTGCGGCGGCCGGCTTCGTCCCGGATGCATGAATGGCTCGGCAAGGAGATCCGGATGCTGTTTGTAAATGATGAATGCGTCGGCGCGCGCGCGCCGGACGGCTCTCAGGAGCTCGGTGTCGGAATCATGGCTTGCCATGCCGAGCCGCAGCGAGGCATCGTTTGGTACCTGTCCGGCCACGAGAATGATGGACCGTCCCTTGGCTTGCTCGCGGTAGTCGGGGGAGGGCTGCGCCGGCAGATTATACTTGGTGATCCCCGTCGAAACGATGGCGCGACGGAGCCTTCTCGCACGCTCGAGGAGAGCGTTGTCGAAATCCGCGGTGCTCAGTATCGTTTCGAGCCTGCTCGGCTTGGATGCATCGAAATAAATGCCCTCGGCATCGAAGCAAAGCGAAGAGGGCGGGACGAGCGATGTTCCGAGCCCGGCGGAGCGGATAAAGCCGTCTTCCACCCGAATGATCGGCCGCCGTCTTCCCTGTCTCCATAGGGTGCTTTCCTCGGGTGGCGCGCTGTTGCCCCACAACACAATCTTGTCTGCCGCCTGGATCTGGGCAACCGTGGGCCGGTTCGTGAACTGGACCTGTGACGATGGGCTGGTCAGGTAACGGCGTAAGACCGAGCGCTTATGCAGCGCGAAATTGAGGCAGAGATAGCGACCGGACAGCGAAGACGCGCGCCTGCGCCATTCCAGCAGCCGCTCGACAGCTTGTTCCGCCTGGACTGGCTGGCGCGTTACCGGATCGACATACAGACTATATTGAAGAAGCATCGCATGGGCGAGTTCGTCGATGTTGATACGGCGTGTCCGGCGGGTGCGTGCGGCGGTCGCGACGATGCTGTCGGCGCGGTCCTGTGTCAGGCCCCATCCGGCATAGGCCGGCATCCCGAATGTAACGACGGTCATGCCGCGCAGCAGCGCATCCAGGCCGAGCTGGCTGGAGACCGTCCAGACTTCATCGACGATATCAAGGATCGAATGGGGAGAAACGGCGCTGTCGACGAGCTGGACACGGCTATCTCGCGCGTGCGACGCCAGATAGCCGCGCGCACGGCCGGCCACGACGTCGGGGTGGCTCTTGATGATGATGTCCGCGTTGCTCTCGGCGCGCGCGGCACTCCACATCCTCAGAAATGTTTTGGCATCGGCACCTGAGCCGGCGATGGAACGGTCACCGACGACCTGGTCCACCAGCAGGATGCGTTTGCGGCGCGTGGGCCGAAGCGAGATGTTTCCGTCCGCCAGATGGTTGTATTTGGAAAGCCGCTCATGGACGATCCATTCGCGCAGTTTTTTTGCCCGTGCCAGATCGGCGCCGGGGGTCCCGTCCTGCAACAATGTCTCCAGTCGGGATGCCGTGTGAGCCGAAAAATGAATGCCAAGATCATCCGCGATCAGGGAGACCGAGGGAGCTCCAGCCTTGCCGAGGCCGACGGAGCGCAGGAAACCGTCTTCCAAGGTCCAGTAGGGAAGCTTGCGCATATGCGCGTAGCGGCGGGCGATGCGCGCAAGCGGCTTGTCGCCCCAACCAACCACGCCGTCAGCCGTTCCTCTCGCGAGTTCGATCGGCTGAAGCGATGCGGAGAGCGTCGAACCGATCAGCGGGAAGCGCCAACGCGTTGGAAGAAAGGCGAGGAGACGCGCATCCGTCGGCGGCAGCCAGGATGCACGCTCGTTCTGTTCTGTCGGCGCCGGCCGCTCCTCATTGGGAAAAAGTGTGAAATCTGAGAACATCTGCAATCTCCCGATCCCACATTACGTTCCGCTGCGACCGCCGAAATCCGGCTGTTCCAGCAGAGTTGTGTTGTCCGGGTGCAGGAAGGCGACCGTCTTCGCGACAGTGGCGGACGGAAGTTGCGCGCGAATGCGCTGCACGACGCGTTCGGCGGTATCTTCGATATAGGCGCGGAGATAGAAGCTGCCGTTGATAAGGCTCTGACGATACATGTGGCGTACGAATTGCTGCACACGCTCCTTCTGCGGAGCGATCGGGTTTTGCCAGAAGTCGTCTATGGCCGCGGCAGACAGCGCGTCATTCTTGGGCAGGCTCGCAAGCCCTTCGGCGCCGTAGAACGTATCGCCGAGAGCGAGGAGCGGCTTCCCGTGGTTGAGTGCGAGCAGACCGGACGTGCTGTTGACGGTGATGAGGCCGAGGGAGTGACGGATGAGAAGGCCGATCGATCCGTCGTCGAGGACCTGCACACGGTCCTCGCATTTGCAGAGCATGGCCAGCTGCTTCACGAACGGCCGATAGCTCTTGTGTCCGCGATCCATGGGATGAATCTTGAAGACCAGCTGATGCGCCGGGTCCGCGCGGCGCGCGAAGGATCTGATCGTCTCGGTGATCAGCCGTTCCATCGTCCATCCACGGCCATGGCTGAGAAGCTGCTGATCGTCATGGACCTGCAGCGCTACGACGAAGTAACGGCCTTCCTGGTTCTCGATCAGATCGACCGTCAGATTGTTGTTTCTGGGGTAATAACGCAGTTTGCGATAGAAATTGCGCGTCCAGAGGATCACTTCCGACAAGATCGCCCGGTTGCGGTGATGTTCGTTGCCGAAAAAGAATGGAGATCCCAGCGCCTTCACTACGTAGTAGGCGATCCCCTCCATCGCCATCGACCGAAACAGGTTGCCGCGTATCATTTCCGCAGGCTCTAAAGGTGTTTCCACATCGCTGGCCTGGGGGGCGTCGATGCGTAGCGGCGAGCGGGCATTGTTGCCGCCCCACTCGCAGGAAATGAAATGGGGACGGGCATAGCCCTCTTCGAAGCAAAGCACGGGCACGCCCAATTGCCTCGCGACATCGATGGCCGTCCGGTGATACGGGCGGCAGTCGCCGAACAGTACGATGACCAGCGGCGCGTCTCTCTTGATGAAGGCCTTCAACCAATCCGCCCAGGCATCGGTCGTGCCGCAGAAGTTCACGGCGCCCTTGCCGTGGGAAAACAGCCAGTCGCCGCCGTTGAAATTGACCTTCAGCGTATCATAGCCCCCGGCGGTGAGAGTCCTGGCCAGGGTGTTGAAGAACGGGCCGACCGGCCCCTGCAGGAGGAGAACGACGGACTTCGAAGCGGACGCGTTGCCCGTGGGCGATCGGGAGTGATTGATCGCCCTGAAGTTCATGTGATCGCGCAGGTTTACAAAATTGCTGCCGCGGTCAGAGACTCCTCCGAACTTTCCCATTCCGAATTCCTTGAACAGCAATGAAGGATCAGCGGCTAAGTGGCTGACATTTATTGCTGCGACATTTTACCCACGCCATACGGATCACGCCGCCAAAGTATTAATTGCGACAGGAGGCCATCTATTTGAATTTATAAAGAGAAAATCTCTATTGATTGCGAAATATATTTGACTTTAAAAGGATATATGGGAACCTGTCGCGCAAATCCGTGTCTCTTTGGATGTTGTACGGCCGCGAGACATGGTGATTTGGCATGAATGAGATGGGAGGCTCTCTGACGTCTTGATGATGACTCCGGAAAACTACAGAGATGTCCCCATTATTCTCCACGAGAGAGATTTGACGGCCCTGATATGACCCGCATCGAGAACAACAGGGAGTTCGCCGATTTCGTAACGCTGGTAACCGTGCGCTCGTCCGCCACGGCTTCCGGCGGCAATGTGAGTTGGTGGAGCGCGCGCGCGCGCTGGCTCCGATCACATCTGCTGCTGCTTTTTATGCTGGTGATCCCCGGTGTGCTCGGCGCCGTCTACTACGGTTTCATCAGCGCCGAGCAGTATGTTTCCGAGACCCAGTTCGTGGTTCGTAGTCCCAACCGGAACGCGGCGGGCCTGCTCAGCGGCTTCCTGCAAAGCACGGGCTTCGTGCGGGCACAGGACGACAGTTATATTGTCAGCGAGTTCATGATGTCGCGCGCGGCCGTGGACGAACTCGCCGCAAAGAACGGTTTGAAGGATATCATGTCCCGTCCCGAGGCGGACTTCCTCAACCGGTATCCGTTGCCATGGGCCGCGGCGAATAATGAGGAGCTGTTTCAGCACTACAAGAATTTCGTCAAGGTCGATACCAATAGCAGCAGCGGCGTTACAACTCTGGAGGTATATGCCTTCCGGTCTGAGGACTCCTTCAATCTCGCCAATGCCCTGCTTCAGCATGCCGAAGAGCTCATCAACCAACTTAACGACCGGGCGAGGGGGGATGCCATCCGCTATGCGCAGGTCGAGCTGACCGACAGCGAGGGCAGGCTGCAATCCACGCAAAAGAACCTGACGGATTTCCGTAACCGCGAAACGCTCATCGATCCGACCAAGCAGTCGGCGGCAGCTCTCGACTTGATCGCACGGCTTTCGGACGATGTTGCCGACAGCAAGGCCCGACTGGCGGCGCTTGACGATCAGGCGCCCCAGAGTCCGCAAGGAGAGGCCTTGCGGGCGCGGGTGACGGCGATGGAGCGCCAGGTCAGCGACGAACGGGCACGGGTCGTCGGTAGCGACAGTTCGATGGCGCCGCGCATCGCGCAGTATGAGCAACTTCTTCTGGAAAGGGAAATGGCGGCCAAGATGTTGGCTTCAGCCACCACCTCGCTGGAAAATGCCAAGATCGATGCGCAACGTCAGCAGCTTTATCTCGAGCGCATCTCCAATCCGAATCTGCCTGATCATCCCCTCTATCCAAAGCGCATCAAGTCGTTTCTGATGTTCCTGGCGATATGCGGCGCCTTCTACGTGATCGTGCAGTTCTTTGTCTCCCAAGTTCTGGAACATGCGGCATCCGAATGAACAACATTCCCACCAGCCTCGCCGAGTTTGCCGCGCCGAAGGAGCCGCCGCAGAACGACGTTTCGGCGCTGCCGGATGGGATCGTCGGTGTGTTCGACATCGTCAAGGAATATGAGGTTCACGGTCGCATGCGGCGCGTGCTTGATGGTATCAATTTCAAGATCTCGCGCGGGGAGAAGATCGCTGTCCTCGGCCACAATGGCGCCGGTAAATCTACCCTTGTGCGTTTGATCGCCGGGATAGAGGAACCCACCTCGGGCAAGATCGTGCGCAGCATGTCCATGTCCTGGCCTATCGCGCTCAGCGGCGGCTTCGGCGGATCGATGACGGGCTACGACTGCATGCGGTTTCTGTCGCGCGTCTATGACAAGCCATTCGACGAAATCCGCGATATGGTGGAGGATTTCAGCGACCTTGGCAAATATCTGCGCATGCCGCTCAAGACCTATTCGTCCGGGATGCGTGCGCGGTTGGCCTTCGGCATGTCGCTTGCCATCGATTTTGACTGCTATCTCATCGACGAGGTGATGGCTGTCGGCGACAAACGGTTTCAGACCCGTTCTTTTGAGGAGCTTTTCGTCAAACGGAAGGACCGCTCGATGATCGTGGTCGGTCATAACTTAAATGTGATCGCCGACATCTGCACCTCGGCACTCGTTCTGAAGAATGGTCGAGGCCGTGTTTTCGACGATGTCGAGTATGCTTTCCGTATCTATTCGACACTCTGATCGAATCACCTTCAGGGATCACCGGCCTCGAACTGCCGATTCTCTCCGCAGATCGTCTCAAAATGACACAGTATCCTTGGGTGACGGCCGTTCATCCGCCTCCGGTAGAAGCATGCCATGCAGGTGGATTTAAGGGGCGCACGGTCTGTCGTGAATTTATTCAAGTAAAGTATACTAAATTAGCAAAATGGAAATTAATTCCATTTATAAGTGGTTGCTCGTGACGACCACTCTTGCAAGGAGCGAATCTATCGATGCTTTTGCCTCTTTCGGCAGGCAACTATTCTCCGCTGGATTTGACCTTGCATTTTAGCGGTTCATTCTGCAACCTAGAACCGTTATTCACAATATGAGCAAATACTTCAATGGTCGCTTTTTGTCCGACGTCGTCTTAACGAAAAGTTCACGTCCTGCGGGAGAAGCCTAACGGCGCGAATATGTATAACATTGTCATTATCTGTACTGTTCGGAAGAAATCTACTATGCTAATTTAACAGCGCTTAATGTAATTTAAGCTGAATGATTATGCCGTGTTAGGATGATTGAAGGAGTGCGCCTATGGTCTCACCCTTAAATGGAATTCGCGAAATCTGGCCTAAGTGAAAATCGAGTGCTTGCAATTGTTGGGATGCAACTTTAGATTTTGAGTAGGGTGGCAGATGACTATGTTGGGAAGAGTTGTCGAGCAATGCGTGGGCACCTTTGAGGTGTATTCTCGTGATGCGATTGTTCGCAATCTCGATGTTTTAGAGCCGAACTGGAAATGGACGGTGCCGTCGGATCCCGGCGGAGATTATTCCTTCAAGTTCAGCAAGCAGCCCCTCCAATCAGCGTCGATCATCAGCGCTGAGCATTCGGGTAGCCTGGAGGGGGTTGCCAAGCATGACATGCCTCGCGTCAGCATTGTCTTCGTCCTGGCGGGGGAGGTGGAGGCGCATGACAGGCGTACGCGCAGGTCCGTGCGTATTTCCGCTAATAATGTCGCCAGTATCAGCGACCGGATGGGGAAGCGTCTGGAAATCAAGCCGAGAAGCTCCTGGCTGATGTTCCAGGTTCCGGAAGCAGTGCTGCGTCAGCACTTCGAGGAACTGACCGGCAGACCCTATGTCCAGGAATTCGTTCTATCTTCGGTCAGTTTTCGGCAGGGTGGGGCACAGGGATTGTATCAGACGTTGAGGCAGGCTGAGAAGGATCTCATGTCGGCCCGTCCGGCGGAAAGAGTCATGCTTGCCAAAGCATATGCCGAGCTGGTGCTGGTCAAGCTTTTCGCGAAGCTGCCGCACAACCTGTCCGATGCGTTCACCCGAGGCGCGTTGGAAACGGCACCTCGCCAGCTCCTGAGAGCGGAAGCGTTCATGCGTGACAATCTGCACAATTCAATCATGCTGGAGGATCTCGCCAATGCCGCCAGCTGCAGCCCACGCGCGCTCCAGCGAATGTTCCGAACCTATCGGGGCGACACGCCGATGGGGATATTGTGCAATTACCGGCTTGCCGCCGCCCATGGCGCTATTAAAGGTGGCCATGCTGAGAGTATAACTGATCTTGCAATGAGTCTTCAGTTCTCAAACCCGGGCCGTTTTTCTGTCCTATACAAGCATGCGTATGGTTTCAGCCCCTCGTCGATCCTCCGTTTTACCCGGGAACGGAGTGACGAGGCCGGGATGGCATGATGCGCGCGCAGGTTAGGATAAGTTATCACTGTCTCTCTGCCGCTCGGGATTGGTAATGCAACTAAAAATTGGGATTTTCTGTGTTCTTGCCTGCCTTCTGACGGGTTGTGCGTTACCTGATTCTGGTCCTAAGACCTCACGGATATTGGAAGAGGCGGCCGGGCGAGCCTCGCCGCCGTTTGCCTTGGTCGACGTCAATTCGCCGTCGCTGATAAGAAATGTGGAGCGCCCGCGGCTGAGCCTTGCTGCCAGATTTGGCGAAGGACCGCGCGATCCCGGTTTGCGCATTGCTGTTGGAGACGTGGTTTCGGTCAATCTCTGGGAGGCGCCGCCCGGCAGTTTGTTCGGCACGGCTGCCAGCAGCACCGGCCAGCAACAGGCTTCCGGCAGCTCGGTCACCATTCCGCCCCAGGTGGTGAGTAGCGATCGGACTATCGGCATTCCTTATGTTGGCCGCATCAATGCTGCCGGACGCACGCCTGCGCAAGTCGAGAGCATGGTGGTAGCAGCGCTCGCGGGCAAGGCGGTGCAACCGCAGGCGCTGGTGACAGTGCAGCAGAGCACGGCCAATACCGTGACCGTCACCGGTGAAGTTGCTGGCGGTGCGCGCGTCACGCTATCGCCGGCGGGGGACCGAATACTGGATGTGATTGCCGCGGCGGGCGGATTGCGCGCTGGGGTCAGCGAGAGCGTGGTCTATTTGACGAGACGGGGAGCAACCATGGCTCTCCCCTTCGAGACGATCGTCCAGTCGCCGCGCGAGAATATACGGCTGCGCCCGGAGGACGTGGTGACTGTAGTGCGTGAACCAAGGACCTTTACGATTCTTGGCGCGACCGGCCAGAATGGCGAAGTGCCCTTCAGCTCGCAACGCGTCACCATGGCAAATGCCGTGGCGCGCGCTGGCGGGCTCCAGGACAACCGTGCCGACGTGACGGGCGTATTCCTGCTCCGCTACGAACCGCTTGATGTGGCGCGCAGGGTCGTTCCGCCGAATAATCCGCTTCTGCGCAGAGGGACCGCAGTTCCGATCGTCTACCGGTTCAATATGAGGAACGCGACGACGTTGCTGGCCATGCAGAGTTTCGAAATCCAGCCGCGCGACATCGTTTACGTGTCCAACGCGAGCTCGGTCGACGTGCAGAAGTTCATGGGCTTGTTCCAGGGCCTTACTTCACAGGCACTATCCGCCACATCCGTCGGCATATCCGCGGCAGCGGCGAATTGATGAAGATCTCGTAGTTCTAGTTTGCGTATGAAGGGTATCGAGATGCGTACACGAGCAGAAAGGGGCCATCACCATGATGTCGGGCTTACGGACTGCTCTGCGCACCGGCTGGTCACGGAGAGTTGACATGAGTACGTCACCGCTGCTTCACCTTCATGAACTTATGGCGTTTGATCGGCGCCAGGCCGAGACAGCTATCCTGCAGCGTGTGACCAGCACCTATCTCGGTGACAACACGGCTCTGGTGCGTGTCCTCGGGCGTTACAAGCTTTATGTGGACACGCGCGACAGAGGGTTCGGCTCCCACATCCTGCTCGATGGTTTTTGGGAAATCTGGCTTACGCTGTTCTGTGCCCGCAACGTCAAACACGGCATGACCGTCGTCGATGTCGGTGCGAATTTCGGATATTATTCCTTGCTTCTGGCCGAACTTGTCGGCGACGAGGGCCAGCTTATCGCCGTGGAGCCCAATCCCCATGCGGCGGACTTCCTGAACCGCAGTGTCGATCTTAATGGCCTGTCCGGGCGAACCAAAATCGAGACCGTCGCTCTCGGCAATGTCAACGGCGAATGGGCATCCCTTTATATTCCTCGAAGCGAGCCAAAGAATGCGTTGATCGTTTCCGATCACTTTGTTCCTGACGCTGAGAGCGGCGCAGTGGTGCAGGTTCCGGTCACGACGCTGGATCGGCTTTGTACCGCTTCCACGCGGATCGATTTCATCAAGATCGACGCCGAGGGGGCGGAGGAGGCTATATTCGAGGGAATGAGCGAGACGATCGCTCGCCACAAGCCGATCATTGTCGTTGAATTCAATGCCGGGCGCTATGTCGATGCAGGCGATTTCCTTGATCGATTGACCGCCGTCTACGGATCGCTCCGACGCCTCGATTTTAGCGGCGAAGCCGTGTTGGTTACGCGTGAGCAGCTTCTGACTGAGTATGGGGGCGACGATTCGCTTCTCGTCCTTTCCCGCGACAAGCCGGCCTGAGGCCGCTGTCCAAATAGGCAATGATGGTGGGAGAGGTAAGAGTGGGTCAGACGATTCTTTACGACGGTCTCAATCTTTCACTCAAGAAAGGCACGGGTGTCGCCACCTATACCCGAAGCCTGATGTCGACGGCGCAGGCCCTCGGCTATAAGACTGGCGTTGTCCATGGCATTCAGGGGAACATCCCACGCGACCCGATGTTACGGGAAGTCATCCTGTTTGATGACAGCAGCGAACGCCCGACCGGGCCGCTTTTCACTGCCCGGCGCTGGTTGCGGCGGCGCATTGCCGCGCCGTTCGGCCTGAAGCCCGTACCCATTCCGCTGAACGGCACGGTCATCCTGAAATCGCTTCAGGCACAACTTGGCGATTCTGGATTGCTCTACGCCTCGAACGACCTGTTCAATCTCGCGCGTCATCATTTCAAGCGCTATGGCAACAATCTTGCCTTGAGCTTCGAGAGCCAGCCGGATCTTCTGCATTGCACCTACCCAATGCCGATCGCCGCAAAGAGAGCGTTGAATGTCTATACGATCCACGATCTCGTGCCGTTGCGGCTGCCTTATCTGACCGAGGACGACAAGCGCTATCATTATAGGATGCTGCGGTCCCTGGCGCGTCGCGCGGACCATATCATCACGGTTTCCGAGACGTCTCGCGCCGACATCATCAAAGTGCTGGGCGTGGACGAAAAGCGCGTCAGCAATACCTACCAGGCCGTCCAAGTGCCAGATGCACTCCGCGCGAAGCCGGACGATGTGGTGGCCGACGAGATCGCCGGTATCTTCCATCTGGACTGGAAGGGATACTTCCTGTTTTTCGGCGCTTTCGAACCGAAGAAGAATATTGCGCGCCTGATCGAGGCCTATCTCGCCAGTAAGACGGAGCTGCCGCTGATCATTGTCGGCGCCCCTGGCTGGAAAGGTGATGCAACGCAAGAATTGATCGACGACGAGCGTTTTCGCTTCTTTCGGCGCGCCGATGATCGGATCATTCCGCAGCGCCAGATCCAGCGTTTCGATTTCGTCTCCTATCCTCTGCTCATCAGCCTGATCAGGGGCGCGCGAGCCGTGCTTTTCCCTTCGCTCTACGAGGGTTTTGGATTGCCGGTGCTCGAATCCATGCAGTTGGGAACCCCTGTGCTCAGTTCGACGGAGGGATCTATTCCCGAGATTGCCGGCAAGGCTGCCTTGCTCGTCGACCCGTACAATACCGATGACATGCGCAAGGCCATATCCAGCCTCGCGCAGGATGACGGACTTTGCTCGCATTACGCCGAGGTTGGCCCGAAGCAGGCTGCTCGTTTTTCCGCGGACCGATACCGTCAACGGGTTGGCGAGCTCTATGACACTCTCTTCCATGGATAGATCGGGGAGGATACTTGCATGACAATCCTCTTTGCTTTTGGCATGCCAGGCGTGATGTCATCCTGGGGCGCCGCGGCGCTTCATGCGGTGGCGCGCGAGGCATATGGCGAGTATGCGGTCATTTCGACCGATAAGGTCGAGGATCTCAGGCGGCATGTACAAAACCGGACAAAGGCACATGCCGTCCTTGTTTCACAGTTTCCCGAGGCGAAGCTGTCAGAGCTGATCCTGCGCGTGAATCTGCCCTACATGCTGTTCCTCGAAAATCCGATTGATGCCGTTTCCTATCTCGCGCGCTCCACCGAACAACGAGATCTCGGGCTCGTCAGGGCCGTCTCGGCAAGCCTTGCCTGCCTCGAACCCATCGCGCACGCTCCCACCGCGCTTATCATGCGCCGCAACGATGTTGTCGGGCGAAGCGGCATCGACATGCTGCTGAAGCAAATAGACGAGCATTTCAGCATCGATCTCACCGCCGACCAGATTGCCAACGCCCTGCTGCACCTTGGGATGACCGCGCCGGGTAAAAAATTGCTGGCAAAGCCACCGAAGTTGGAGGAGGCAGCGGCGGCGGTCATTGCCGGATATGCGCCGCCGCAGAAAGACGGATCCGAACTTAGCCAACCTCTGCATCAGGCGATCGAGAAGGTTCTCCTTCCGCTGGAGATCGGACGTGACGATATTGCCGGGCAGCCTATTTCCTGGCCGCGCGAGACGTTCTTTTCGGGCGACAGACCTAACGAGAGCATCGAGGATTCGATTGATCTCACCGGCGGTGCGCGCTGCATCATCTACGGCCCTTACTTTCATCTGCCTCCCGGTCGCTGGGACGCCAAGCTGGCCTTCAATATCGATGAGGACTGCTATGGTCAGATCTTCACCATAGAGGTCCATTCCGGGGAAACGCTCGGCAAGCTTCGCGTTTGTCCGGAAGGGACAGGTTCGTTTGAGACGACCATGCACGTCGACATCGTCGAGCCGCAAATCCCCATTGAGATCCGGTTCATGATGGACAGCGGCGCCATTGAAGGTCGCCTTTCCGGCTGGACCGTCGAATGGCAGCGCGCGGCATAGCCTATTTGCACCCGGCGCTCGCCCTGTTCCATTGCTCAACATTTCCCTCGGCGATATTTTTGTAAATCAATGTTTCCTGCAGGAATTTTTGCGCGTCTTGCCCGTGAAAAGTCTTCTTTTGAATGGGAGTTGGTATAAAACTTAGCAAAAATGGAACTGTGCCCATGACACTGACTACCGCGCCTGATGTCCTTATCGTTGACGACGACCACGAGATCCGCGCGCTCCTCAGCCGCTATCTCGAGGAGCAGGGTTTCCGCGTCTCGACGGCAAGTGATTTGCGCGGCTGTAACGACGCTCTCAACCGGCGCGCGCCAGATCTGCTGGTGCTCGATGTCATGCTGCCCGATGGATCGGGCCTTGATCTTTGCCGCGACCTCAGAAACCGCCGACCCCGCGTGCCCGTCATTCTCCTGACTGCCTTGAAGGAGGATATCGATCGGATCCTGGGGCTTGAGATCGGCGCCGACGACTATCTCGGAAAACCATTCAATCCGCGAGAACTGGCAGCGCGCATTCGGGCCGTTCTTCGCCGGGTGAACGAGGACTTAACCCCCGAGCCGGAGCAGCGACGTTATCATTTCGCCGAGATGACCCTGGACCCGCAGCTTCGCCGCGTCACCAAGGATAACGGCGAGATCATTGGGCTGACGGGTGCCGAATTCGATCTGCTCAAGGCCTTTCTCGAACGGTCCGGCCGGCTGTTGTCGCGCGACCAGTTGCTGGATCTGACACAGGGACGGGATCGCGATCCGGCGGATCGCTCGATCGACGTCCTGATGAGCCGGTTGCGCCGCAAGCTGGGTGAAACGGCTGAGGATCCGGTCTTCAGAACGATCCGGAATAGTGGCTATCAGCTCGTGGTTCCGGTGACGGCGGTCAAAGGCGATCCATGAAATCCCTGGGTGCTCGTCTGGCGCTTCTCCTGCTGACGGCCATTGTATTGGTCGTCATTACCTCCTCCTTTGTCGCAAGCCTGGTGATGCGGGGGCCGCGTCCGGACATGACGATGGAACCGGTGGCGCGCCAGCTGTCGATCCTTGCAACATTTGCGGAGAACGATCGGAACGCTGCGGTCTCTTCCGGTCTGGTAATTGCCGCCCTTCCGGCGGACGGGCCTCGCGATGAGCACCTTTCCAGAGTCCTTATGGAGGCGCTAAGTCGCATAGCGACAGCGCGATACGCAACCATAACACGTCAGATGCGCGGGGAGACGACTGCATCGATCAAGCTTTCCGATGGTAATTGGATGATGATGCCGATGCCGGAATTCGGGCCACCGCCCGACGGTTGGACGATACTGGTGGGATGGCTCGGCCTGATCATCACAGGAAGCGTGCTGGTATCCATCTTCGCCGCCTCGAAGATCATGAAGCCGCTTCGTCTGCTGGAGCGCGCCGTGGCTGAGATGGGTCCGGATGGAACGTTGCCGCACGTGCCGGAAACCGGCCCAGGAGAAATCCGGGTTACCGCGCAGGCTCTGAACGGACTATCGGCACGCGTGAAGGCAGCGACGGAAAGCCGGATGCGGCTGGTTGCGGCCGCCGGACATGATCTTAGAACCCCTATGACACGGATGCGGCTGCGCGCCGAATTCATCAAGGATGATGAAGACCGGCGCAAATGGCTCTCTGATCTGGAGGAGCTCGATACGATCGCCGATAGCGCCATTGGATTGGTTCGCGAGGAAATCTCCAGCGACGGCCTGCAATGCGTGAGACTCGATATGATTGTCGGGGATATCGTCGAGGAACTTGCCGCGATCGGCATGAATATCGAGAGCGGAGAACTGCAGCCAGCGTCGATCTCCGCAGGCGTCCTGGCACTTACCAGGGCTTTGCGCAATCTCCTTATCAACGCTGCCACGCATGGCGAATCGGCAGTCGTCACGGTCGCCCATTTTGGTGACAAGGCTATCGTCAGAATCCTCGATACCGGCCCCGGCATTCCCGAAGAGCGTTTGAACCAGGTGTTCGAACCCTTCTTCCGCATCGATATTGCGCGGCAAAGATCCTTTCCGGGGGCGGGTCTCGGAATGGCCATCGCCAAGGAGATCATCTCCAGGTTCGATGGCGAGATCGTCGTGCGCAATCGGCATCCTCGGGGCCTGGAGCAGTTGATTACCTTCAAGACTCCCAACCAGAGCATCAGCCGCAGGCCCGTATCCTGACGGATTGCTGGTTGCTGGAATTCCAACGTACTGCGGTCGGCGAGGGGACAAGAGTTGCCGCTATGGCGGGATCCCGACCATAATTTAGCGGTGCGACAAATAATATCCTTGCCAGAAGTATGAAAAACTGGCTGATTGCGACCGACAAACAACTTCGTTCGGCTTATTAAATAAAGTCCTGCAGAAGGGCAATGTCGGGACAATAAATTTCCCGAAAACTCCTTGTTTCAGCAATGTTCAGAAATGTTGTGGCCGCCGGTTCATGTAGAATTGGTGCTGGTCGTAAGCTTTGCTCGAGCAAGCTTTTGACCGCCCCCGCATACCGGCTTCGCCATGACGCCCCCCAACACGGATGGCGAAGCCGGATTACCCCTCAAGTCTCTACTGTTCGTTTCGACGACGTCAGTCTCTTGATAGCGCCGCGACCGGATCGAGCCTGGAAGCATTGCGCGCCGGCAGATAGCCGAAGGTGAGGCCGATCATGCATGAGCATGTGAAGGCAAGCACGATTGAACTTACCGAATAGACCAGCGTGAAGTTGGAGCCGAGCCGGTTGAAGGCAAAGCCGAAGCCAAGTGCTACGGCGATACCGAGCCCGCCACCCAACAGGCAGACAAGAACGGCCTCGATCAGGAACTGCTGCAAGATGTCCTGCCGCCGCGCGCCAACCGCCATGCGAACCCCGATCTCCGCGATACGCTCGGACACCGAAACCAGCATGATGTTCATGACGCCGATGCCGCCGACGAGCAGCGAAATGACCGCAATCGCGGAGACAAGCAGCGTCATCGTCCGGATCGTGCTGGTGATCGCCTGGCGGATATCGTCGGTATTGAGAATGAAGAAGTCCCTGGCATTATGACGGCGCTCCAGAAACTGCGTCACGGCCGCCTCTGCGGTCGCACTTTCGGCGTCGTCACTGACGCGCACGGTAATGCTGCGCAGCGACATGTCGCCAAGAAACCGGGCTTGCACGCTAGTATAGGGAAGATAGACCGAGAGATTGTCGCTGGAGCCAAACCCGCCTTGCTGTGAGGCAATGACACCGATGACCCGCACGGGTACTTTCCCGACAAAAACCGTCTGACCTAAGGGATCGAGACCTTTGTCTTCAAAGAGCGTCGTGGCCGTATTCTGGTCGATGACCGCATCCTGCGCCATGCGCTGAACGCTGTCGTTGTCGAACAGGCGACCAGTGACGAGCTTAGAACCCTTGACCGAGAAATAGGCGTCGCCGACGCCATTGATCAGTGCATTGGCCTCCGTCGAACCGAAACGCACGGTGCTGCTGGTCGAAACCGTCGGTGTGACGGCGGCGACGTAAGTGAGCTTGGCCAAGGCATCGGCATCGCTGACCATCAACGTCTTGATGCGTCCGGAGCGCATGTCCCCGAAGCTCTTGCCGGGAAAGATTTCCAGCGTGTTTGTCCCGAGATTATTGATGTTCGACAACACCTTGCGCTGGGATCCTTCACCAAGCGCGATAACGCAGACCACCGAGGCAATGCCGATGATGATGCCGAGCATGGTGAGGAACGTGCGCAGCCGATGGGCCTTGAGCGCAAGGACCGCCATGAGGAAGGCCTCGGTCAGGCGGCCGCCCAGCTCGCGCCAGCCGGCCTTGCCTGCAGCCGTTCTGGGAGAGGACTTGTGATCGCGCGGACCTTCCTTGGACGAGCGCCTGTCCGCAACGATATCACCATCGGAGATTTCGATAATACGATCAGCGCGGGCCGCGACCTTCATGTCATGGGTGACGATGATGACCGTATGGCCTTCGGCATGTAGTTCCGCAAGGATACGCAGTACTTCTTCGCCGCTCTCCCGATCGAGCGCACCGGTCGGCTCGTCCGCCAGAATGACCTGGCCGTTGTTCATCAGGGCGCGTGCAATGGAGACACGCTGCTGCTGGCCGCCTGAAAGCTGCCCCGGCCGATGTCCGGACCTTTCGGCCATGCCGAGGCGCTGAAGAAGAGCGGCGGCTCGCTCGCTGCGCGCATGGCCGGGCTGCCCCGCATAGATCGCCGGCACCTCGACATTGCCGAGCGCCGTCAGCTCTGAGAGCAGATGATAGCGCTGGAAGATGAAGCCGAAGTGTTCGCGGCGCAGCTGCGAAAGCGCATCGCTGTCGAGCAGATGGGTTTCGGAATCGGCGATGGCATAGGTGCCGTTGGTCGGGCGATCGAGCAGGCCGATGATGTTCATCAGCGTCGACTTGCCGGAGCCGGAGGGGCCGACAATGGCCACCATCTCGCCTTCGGCAATCGACAGATCAATGTCCTTCAGCACGGCGATGGTGCGATCGCCGGACTGATATTCACGGCGGACGCTTTTCAGTTCTATGAGAGGAGAAGACACGGTTAGAACCCCATCGGCGGCGGGCCGCCACCCATGCTGGTTTTCGCGGCAGTCGCACTTGCCTCGCCGATCACGACGCGGTCGCCTTCGGAGAGACCGGATAGAACCTCGGCGGTAACATTGTTGTTGAGCCCGATCACAACCGTCCTTGCCACCGGCTTGCCGTCGGCAGCAACGACGTGCACGCCATAGGAGCCGTCGGTCGTCTTCGCGCTGAGCGCCGAGGATGGAATGGTCAGCGCATTCTTGGCCGCACCGAGCACAATATGAACTTCGGCCGACATATAGGTGCGGAAATGGTTATCCTGGTTCGGCACGGCGAAGACGCCATTGTAATAGATCGCTGAGGACGAGGAAGACGACGTCGAACTGCTGCTGGACGAGGTGGTGGTGCTGGAAGACGTGACGCTGCTGTCACTGGTGATCGATTCAGGCGCCGGCTCGATCGATTGCAGCACGGCATCGTAGCGGGTGGCGGGGTCGCCGAGGATGGTGAAATAGACCGGCTGGCCCACCGTCACTCTGACGACGTCGGCTTCGGAAATTTCGGTGCGGACGATCATCGTGTCGAGTTCGCCGAGAATGACGATCGTCGGCGCCGACTGAGCCGCATTGACCGTCTGGCCCTGCTGGTTGACAATGGCAAGCACGGTGCCGTCCATCGGCGCGGTGATCCGGGTATAGGAGAGATTGGCCCGAGCCGTCTCGACTGCAACTTCCGCCGCAATGATCTGCGCGTCGAGGGCCGCGATCTGGGCGGTGATCTTTTTGACGTTGGCTGCCGCCGTATCGAGGTCGGCCTTGGAGCCGGCCTGGCTGCGGAAGATGGTCTGCTGCCGCGTCAGCGTCAGTTGCGCATTTTCGAGATCAGCTTCGCTTTCCTGGCGCTGTGCCTTGACGTTGGCAAGCGAGGCCTCTGCGGTTTTCAGATCGTTGCTTTGCGTCGTGGAGTCGATCTGGGCAATCAACGTGTCCTTCTGGACCTTGTCGCCAAGCTTGACATTCAGCGCGGTGATCCGCCCGGAGACCTGCGCGCCGACGGCGACGAGCTTGTTCGGCTTGAACGTACCCGACGCGAGCACGGCTTCCTCAACATCACCGCGGACAACCGCGCCCGTGATGGCGGATGAAGTCTGCTCGGGGAAGATCGCATCACGAAACAGGAATGCGCCGGCGCAGACGAGCAAGGCCGTTGCAACCAGAGCTAGGCCAGGGCGTCGAAACCGCTTGTATCGCGACGGGCTCGTTGGCGTGGCACGCAGCACGGTTTCGCGCACTTGCTCCGGTTCGGTTCGTATGGGTATCCGGTTTGGGGAATTCAGCATGTCATCATCTGCTTGCGGTCAAGGTGGGAGTTGTCGATCCGGCTGATCCATTCTCCGCGAATAAGTTATCTATCTCCGGTGAGAGATAGCCCTGCACGAATTGGTCCGAGGACGCCGGGCGGGGCGTCCTCGGACCTGTCGACCCTTTGCGGAGGGCCGCTCCTTCCATCCGATGAGGATCGGATAACCGCGTCCGGTTGGGGGGACCCTTGGCGGATGGAGGGGGAGGTGGAATGGCTTGATCGAGATCTGTTTCGTCCTAGTGGAAACCGTGTGGGCCAGGTTCCAGCGACCGTTCAGCATCTTCGAGCTTGGCGAATTGGTCGGGGGTCAGAACGTTGTGAAGTGCCGTCGCCTTGTCCTTCAGCACACGCGCCTTGGCGGCGCGATCCAGCGCGCGATCGGCAGCCTGTTCGCCGAACAGTTCGTTCGGTTTCCCGGCGCCACTGTCGGCATTTGCCGGCTTTGTGCCGTCGACCGGCGGCGGCCCCATCGGCTCATGTCTCGGCGAAGCGAAGAAATCCGTCAGAGCGCTGGTGTAATCCCTCCAGGCATCGAGCTGGGCGGAATGGATGCCGATCAGTGTCTCCAGTGCCGACAGCTTGGATGCAAGCTCCAGCGCGGGGTCTGGCCGATGGAAATCACCGGGCATTCCATGCGGCGGCGGGAAGGGCATGCCTTTCCCGAATGCCATCATGTGCTCATCCATCTCGGGGCCACCGCAAGGGCCGGGGCATGGCGGTCCTTGCGGCGCCATGGCTTCCGGCATGGGATGCGTCATCTCGGCGCCGGGGAGGGCCTGGTCGGTGGGCGTGATTGCGGGTTCTGCGGCAAGAACAGTGGTGCTCATGCCGCCAATGGCGGTCATCAATACAGTCGCGACGATACGCAGTTGCCTCATCATCAGTGCCTTTAGTCTGGTTCAATTCACTGAAGCTAATCTAGTGAGGCTAGATGAATGCAATGCGTCTCTATATTTCTGAATGTTTCTACGGACGGGGACTATTGCGAACAAAGTTTGCAGGGAGCCTTCCTGCCACAATTGATTACAAATTTTTTCTGGAGTTCACTCGCGCTACTCAAGCCTCCGCCACCGTGATCATCGGGAATCCTCAAATGATTCCCGGCGAAAAAATGTTGCTGGAGGCGGCAGGAGCGCGAAACAGGCTTGAACATCACTGCCGATGCGGACGAAGATCGGCTGAAAAGCCCACTGGCGGTAGACAAAGATAACGATCATCAAATCGGGGTACAGAGATGACATTCGATGAGGAAAAGCTGAGTGCGCTGCGCGAGAAATATGGCGACAACCATGGCGGCGAACTGTTCGACGCCAAGTTCCGCAAGGTCGCAGACAAGATTTTCTCGAAAAGCGGAACCCGGCTGGCACCCTATGCGGGCGTGCCGACCTTCCTTTCGGCGCCTTACATGCCGGTCGATGCTGAAAGCCCGGACTTCGGTAACCTGCAGGTGGCGATCCTCGGCGTACCGATGGACCTCGGCGTCACCAACCGGCCCGGCTCCCGCTTCGGGCCGCGTGCGCTGCGCACGATCGAGCGTATCGGTCCCTATAATCATGTCCTAGGCTGCGCGCCCGTTTTCGATCTCCGTGTCGCCGATATCGGCGATGTTCCGTTCCAGAGCCGCTATCGCCTCGAACTTAGCCATGACGATATCGAAAAGCGCGCCAACCAGATCGTCGATGCCGGTGTGGTTCCGCTTTCGGTCGGCGGAGATCATTCCATCACCCATCCGATCATGAAGGCCGTCGGCAAGAAGACGCCGGTCGGCATGATCCATATCGATGCCCATTGCGATACCGGCGGATCGTTCGACCAGACGAAATTCCATCATGGTGGCCCCTTCAGAAACGCGGTTCTCGACGGCGTGCTGGACCCGACGCGAACGATCCAGATCGGTATCCGAGGCTCGGCGGAATATCTCTGGGAGTTTTCCTACGAGTCCGGCATGACGGTCATCCATGCGGAAGAGGTGACCGGCCTCGGCATCCCGGCGATCATCGAGAAGGCGAAGCAGATCGTCGGCGATGGGCCGACCTATCTCTCCTTCGACGTCGACAGCCTCGATCCGAGCTTTGCGCCTGGCACGGGAACGCCTGAGATCGGTGGGCTTACGACCCGTGAAGTGCTTGAGCTCATTCGCGGCCTGAAGGGCATCAATCTTGTCGGCGGAGACGTGGTCGAGGTAGCCCCGCAATATGATGCGACGACCAACACGGCTCACGCGGGCGCGCAAGTGCTGTTCGAGATTCTGAGCCTAATGGTCTTCAGCCCTTCGGTGAAATAGGACGCAGGCCCATAGTTTCATGTCGAGCAGAGTGACGACAGGGCAGCGGAGGAGATTCCGCTGCCCATTCTGCTCGCACCTTCCGACAAAGCGGTTGAGAAGGCGATCGATATCGGTGTAGCAATCGGTTTCAAAAGGATAATCGATATGCCCGCCGCAGAACCCAATTCGCTCATCGCCCGCCTCTCCCCACCACCGATTCCTTCCGTCGTTGCCTGGAGCCGTGAATATTCCGGTGGCAGGGGACCGTTGATCGATCTGTCGCAGGCCGTGCCCGGATATCCCGCCCATCCCGAGATGCTGCGGCTTCTTGGCGAAACAGCTTCCTCGCAGGCGATGACGGGATACGGGCCGATCGAGGGAGAGACTGTGCTGCGGGACGTCTACGCCCGGCACGTCAGCGAGGTTTATCGCGCGCCGATCCAGGCGGAAAATGTCCACATCACCTCCGGCTGCAATCAGGCGTTCATGTCCGTGGCGATCGCGCTTGCCGGGGCGGGCGATACCGTGGCGCTGACGAACCCCTTCTATTTCAATCACGAAACGACCCTGGCGATGCTCGGCATCAAGCGCGCGCTGGTGCAGTGTGATGCGACGAACGGCTTTCTCCCGGATATCGCCTCCGCCGAGCAGGCACTTGCCGCCGGTGCGTGCGTTCTGGCGGTGGTCACACCCAACAATCCGACCGGGGCCGTCTATCCTCCGGCGCTGCTGCGCGAGCTTTTCCTGCTCTGCCGGAAATATGGCGCATGGCTGATCATCGACGAAACCTATCGCGACTTCCTTGCCGAGGGCTACGGACCGCCGCATGCGCTTCTGTCAGAGCCGGGCTGGGAAGACACGCTTGTCCTGCTCTACAGCTTCTCCAAGTCCTTCTGCATTCCGGGCCATAGGCTCGGAGCGGTAACGGCCGGGCCGAAGTTTCTCGCCGAGATCACCAAGGTCATGGACAACATGCAGATCTGCGCGCCACGTTCCGCGCAGCATGCCGTGGCTGCGGCGCTGCCGATCCTCGCCGACTGGCGGGCCGGTAACCGGCTGGAGATTGCGCGCCGCGCGGAGGCGCTGAAGAGCACCATGTCGGAATTGCCCGGCTGGGATATCGCGGCAATCGGCGCCTACTTTGCCTTCATCCGCCATCCCTTCGCCGAGCAGTCGTCAACGACGGTCGCCGAAAGGCTGGCAAAACAGGCGGGCATCATCTCGATCCCCGGAAGCTATTTCGGCGAAGGGCAGGAGCGTTACCTGCGCCTCGCCTTCGCCAATGCCGATGTTGCCTCGATCGGTCTGCTGGGTGAACGCCTGCGGTGATGCAGGCTATGCCTTCGCAAACCGGTTGACAGGCATCGAGAGCCCGAGATTTTCGCGAAGGGTCGAGCCCTCGTATTCTTCGCGGAAAAGCCCACGACGGCGCAGTTCCGGCAGGACGAGCGTGACGAAATCGTCAAGGCTCGCCGGCAAGGTCGGGAACATCAGGATGAAGCCGTCGGCGGCGCGCGTCTCGAACCATTCTTCCATGAAGTCGGCGATCTGCGTCGGCGTGCCGGTAATGCCGTTACCGGTGTGCTTTTCCGCATAGTGGCGGATGAGCTCACCGACCGTGTGGCCGCTCTTGACGAAATCAACCAGCTCATCGAAGAGCGCCCGGGAGCCTTTGGGCGCGGCGGGCAGTCGATCCATTGGAAAGGGCTGGTCCAGCGGTACGCCGCGTAGATCCGCCTCGAGGAATTCGGACAGCATCAACCGACCGACATCGGGATGCATCTTGTCGATCAGATATTTGACCTTCGCTTGCGCCTCGGCCTCGGTCTCGCCGACATTGATGACGACGCCTGGCATGATCTTCAGATCGTCCGGATTGCGCCCATAGGCCGGCATGCGTTTCTTCACATTGTCGTAGAAGGCTCGATTACGATCGATGTTGGAGGCAAGACTGAAGACGATTTCGGCGGTGCGAGCCGCCATGTCCATGCCGGGCTCCGATCCGCCAGCCTGCGCGATGATCGGACGGCCCTGCGGCGAACGGGCAATGTTGAGCGGGCCGCGCACCTGGAAATGCTTGCCCTTGTGGTTCAGCGTGTGATGCTTCGTCTTGTCGTAATAGATGCCGCTTTCCCGGTCGAGAAGCAGGGCGTCCTCTTCGAAACTGTCCCAGAGCCCGAAGACGACATCGACGAACTCATTGCCACGCTCATAGCGCAGGGCATGCGGGTCCAGTCCCTCGCGGTTAAAGTTGTAGCCGGTCTCGTCATGATCGGAGGTCACGACGTTCCAGCAGGAGCGGCCGCCGCTCAGGTGATCGATCGAGGCGAAGAGGCGGGCAACGTTGTAGGGCTCGTAGTAGCTCGTCGAAACGGTTGCGACGAGGCCGAGATTCTCGGTGGTGACCGACAGGGCCGATAGCAGCGAAAGCGGCTCGAAGCGGTTCATCTTGGTCGGAATACGCGCAAGGGCATCGGGATCGCCGACGGCGGCGGCCGGCGAATCCGCCATGAACATGAAATCGAATTTTGCTGCCTCCGAGCGCTCCGCAACATCAAGAAGATGGCGGAAGTCATTGGCGCCGTTGACATCGCTTTCCGGATGAAGCCAGGACGCCGGGTGGAAACCGAACGTATAGACAAAAGTGCCCAGCTTCATCTTGTCGGTGCGTGCCATGAAATGCTTCCAATCTCGATCGTTGATGTCTGCGCAAATTATCGCCACGCACGTTTTTTCATCAATATCGCTGAAGCTATCTTCCGTTTTAGTTTTTCTAAAACGTCATGACGGGGCGGATATCCGCGCCTGCTGGCGGGAAATGGCAACGACCCAGTCGCGAAACGCTGCACCATAGGGTTTCTGAAGGGCTGATCTGTCCCAAGCAAGGAAATAGCTTTCGCGTAGCGGGATCCTGATATCGACGGGAATGACGAGCGTCTGTGCCTCCAGCTCATCGGTGATCATCGACATCTGCGCGAGAACGACACCCCGCTTGTTGACGGCGGCGTCGATTGCGCTGCTCGACAGAGTGAAAGACAGTCCGGATGCCGTTTCCTTGAGCGATACGCCCACTTTCGCGGCGAATTCGGTCCAACTGGGGTAGGGCGTAAAATGCCGCTCCCACTCAACGTGTAGCAACGGATGCGAGAGAAGCTCGGAAACCGAGGGCTCCTGACCCTGTATCAGTGCCGGGGAGCAGGCGGGGACAACCCAGTCGCGGAACAGTTCGGCATAATGTTCGTGCTGGAGCACGTCCGATCCGTAGCTGATGCGGAAGTCGATCTCGTCGAAGCCCATGCGGGGCTCCTTGTCGCGACCGATGATCCTGACATGCGCGTCCGGATGGAGAACCTGCCAATCGAAGATGCGCCGGCCGATCCATTTGTTGACAACGGAAGACAGCGCGCTGAGCACCAGCGCATTCTCGTTGCGTGCCCGCTCCAGCTTCTGTTCGGCGATGGCGAACTGTTCGAAGCCCTTCGATATCTCCTGATGGTAGAGCCTGCCCCATAGGGTGAGCTCGGCGGTGCGGCCGTTGCGCTCCAAAAGCGTAACGCCGAGAAAGCTTTCGATCTTGCGGACCTGCTGGCTGATTGCGCCGGGGGAGACCTTCAATTCCAAGGCCGCGGCCGTAACGCTGCCGCAGCGTCCCACAGCTTCGAAGGCCTGAAGTCCCTTGAGCGGAATGGTTTTGAAGGGGCGTTTGTCGGTCACGTCGCGCTTCTCCGGGCGAGATGCTCAGGCATTTCTTTATTTGCCGGCTGAAAATCGCCGGCAAATTGAAAGCGGTCGCCGGGATGCGTGATCTCGACATAGGTGACGGTGCCGCCATTCTGCCATGTCTGGCGGATGAGCGTCAGGCAGGCTTCGCCGCGTTCGGTCTCAAGCAATCGTGCCGTCGCAGCATCGGCTGAAACCGCGCGAATGATATGCCTGGCCTTCGACCAGGGAACCTGCTCCAGCAGCCACTTGGCCGGCGGCACGGAGGCAAAGGTCTCGTCTCTGGCGAGCGGCACCGCATCGAGCATGATGATCCGTCGTTCGATAGCGTTCGGCTTGCCGTCGACGAGGTGCAAGCATTGAAGCCGCAGGATCTCCGCGCCCGCAGGCTCACGCAACAGCACGGCGTCGGACGCATCCAGCCTTTCGACCCTGCGCATCAGCATGCGATAGTCGTGTTCATACCCGGCAAGCTCCGCTTCGGTGCTGATGTCCTGGATATCCATCACCGTGCGGTCGATCTGCTGCGTGGCGACGAAGGAGCCGGCCTTGCGCCGGCGCACGATCATGCCGCGCTCCGCCAGCGCCGACAGCGCTTTATTGACCGTCATCCGCGAGCATCGATAGTGCGCGGCCAGTTCGTGTTCGATCGGGATGCGCTGGCCGGGCTGCCAGTCGCCGCTCATGATCCTCGTCTCGATATCTCGGAAGATTCTCTGATGAATTGCGACCAACGTCTACCTCGATCCAGCGACAGCGCTCAAATCTGGAAGCCTGCATCTGTCGCTTCCAATTTGGCCGTCCGGCACAATTTTTGCGTTCCCTGAGTTTTACATTGACAGTGTAGGCCTGCCTATATCTATTTGTATAGACAAAAGCGGGCCATAGAAGCCCGCTCAGTGGGAATACGCTGAGGAACGTGAACTCTTCCGCTGGAAGGGCAAAAAACTGGAGAGAAGACCATGAAGAAAAATTCATTGCTCAAGGGGCTGGTCGGCGCCGCGTTCCTGTTTGGAGCGACGCTTTCCGCGCATGCGGCCGACACGCTCGCAGCCGTCAAGGCGGCCGGCACCCTGAAGGTGGGGACCGAAACGGCTTTCGCGCCGTTCGACTTTATCGATGCCGGCGAACATGCTGGTTTGAACGTCGACCTCTTCACCGAGATCGGCAAGGAACTCGGCGTGAAGATCGAGTGGGTGGCGCTTCCCTGGGACGGCGTTTTCCCCGCTCTCGAGGCCGGCAAATTTGACATCGTCGCAGGCCCGGCGACGATCACCAAGAAGCGCATGGAGCGCTACCGCTTCACGCCGCCGATCGCCGAAGCCACCATCGCCATCCTCAAGAAGGCTGGCGACACGACGATCAACAAGCCGGAAGATATTGCCGGCAAGAAGATCGGTGTCGGCAAGGCAACCTCGCAGCTCGACCAGCTCAAGGAATTCTCCGACACGCTGCCGACCAAGGCGGAGATTCGCGAATATCCGGCCTTCACGGAATCCTACGCCGATCTCGCAGCCGGCCGCATTGCCGGCGTTGCCAACTCGCTGCCGAACATCGCTTTCGTTGCCAAGCAGCGCGAAGGCACGTTCGAAGTCGTGCTGCCGCCCTTCGGCAAGAAGTCCTATTTCGGCTTCATCGGCCTGAAGGATGCCGACCACGCGCCGTTGATGGATGCGGTCGACGCCGCTCTCCTGAAGATCAAGTCCGATGGACGCATGGCTACGCTGCAGAAGAAGTGGTTCGGTGCGAGCTTCGACACGCCGGATTCGATCAAAGACCCGGCATTCTGATAGGCCCGTCAGCAATCGATCATGCCTCGGGGTTTGCCGAGGCATGATCCATGACCGTCAAGTGGACGACATCCGAACATATGTCCTTCAAACTCTTTGAATTGCTGCTGCAGGCGTCGATCTACACGGTGACGATCAGCGTCGTGTCGATCCTGATCGGCTTTGCGATCGCGATCCTGCTGTCGGGAATGCTTCTGTCGCAGCGGCGGCACCTCATGCTGCCTGCCCAGATTTTCATCAGCTTTTTCCGTGGCGTGCCGCTGCTGGTGCAACTGCTGCTGATCTACAATCTGCTGCCGGTCATCGGCATCAATGTGCCGAGCATCGTGGCGGCCATTATCGGCCTGTCGCTTTGCACGGCGGCCTATCAGGCGGAGAACCTGCGCGGCGGCTTTGCCAGCGTTCCCACCGGCCTGGTCGAATCCGCTGAAATGGTCGGCCTCTCGCCGAGCCAGATCTTCCGTCGCATCAAGGTTCCGATCGCCCTGCGTCTGACCTTTCCGGCTCTCGTCAATGAAGCAATCCTCATTCTCAAGGCGTCGTCGCTGGTCTCCGTTGTTGGCATCGTCGAATTGACGCGCATGGCGCAGGACCTTGCCGGCAGCACCTTCCTGCCGCTGCAGCTTTTCGCGTCTGCCGGTCTCATCTATCTGGCGATCAACTGGATCGTCGCGCTGGCCGGCGGCCTGATCGAGCGCCGCCTTCCGGGAGTGCCGCGATGAGCTTCGACATCAATGTCCTTCTCGATCAATGGCCGGCGATCGTCAGTGGCGCCGGCGTCACGATCATGATCTGGATTGTCGGTACGATCGCCGCCGCCATCATCGGCTTTCTGGTGGCTGTGGGACGGCAATATGGCGGGCTGTTGCTCGACAAGGTGCTCGGCTTCGTCGTCGCGATCCTGCGTGGCACGCCCTTCTTGATCCAGATCTTCCTCGTCTATTATGGCGGCCCCTTCGTCGGCCTGTCGCTCGATCCGCTGCCGGCCGGGCTGATTGGTATTTCGATCTATGGCGCCGCCTATTTCAGCGAAATCTTCCGCTCCGGTTTTCAGGCCGTGCCCAGGGGGCATATCGAGGCCGGCGAATGTGTCGGCCTAACGCAGGGCCAGATTGTCCGGCGTATCCTGCTGCCCGAAATGACCATGCTGGTGCTGCCACCATCGCTCAATATGGCGATCATCCTGATGAAGGAAACGGCGGTACTGTCGATCATCACCGTGCCGGAATTGACGGCGACGCTGAGCGCCATCGGATCGCAACAATATGCTTTCGTCGAGGCGCTCTCCATGCTCGCTCTCTTCTATTGGGCGCTCGTCGAACTCACCGGTTGGCTTGGCAATCTCGCCGAAACGAAACTCTCCAGATTCAGGTTTTTCAACGCATGAGCGTCCCCGCAATCGCAGTCAAGAATCTCGTCAAGAAGTTCGGGGACAGCACCGTCCTGCACGGCATCGATGTCGAGATCGCGCAAGGCCAGGTCTCGTGCCTGATTGGCCCGTCCGGTTCCGGCAAAAGCACGCTTCTGCGCTGCATGGCCTTTCTCGAGGAGGCGACGCGCGGCACGATTACGATCAATGGCGAGGTGCTTGGGTTCACCGAAAACGCTCAAGGCGTGCGCGAGCGTATTTCGGCCGCCACCAATCGGTCGATCCGCGCCCAGATCGGCATGGTCTTCCAGCAGTTCAATCTCTGGCCGCATATGACGGCGCTCGGCAATGTCAGCGAGGCGCTGAAGACGGTGCACAAGATGAGCCGCAAGGCTGCCGAGGACGTGGCGATGGCGCAGCTCGTCAAGGTTGGGCTGGAAGCGCGGGCGGGGCACTATCCCTCGCAGCTTTCCGGCGGACAGCAGCAGCGCGTCGCGATTGCGCGTGCGCTGGCGCTGAAACCGAAGATCATGCTATTCGACGAGCCGACCTCTTCGCTCGATCCGGAGCTGACAGGCGAAGTGCTGAACGTCATGCGCGATCTGGCGGCCGAGGGCATGACCATGGTGGTCGTCTCCCACGAAATCGGCTTTGCCGCGACCGTCGGCCAGCAGATCATATTTCTCGATCACGGCAAGGTGCTGTTTACCGGCGAACCGAAAGAGGTTTTCAAAAAGCCGAGAAACCCGCGTCTTGAACAGTTCCTGGACACCTATCTCGATCGCGGCGCGTCGATGCTTCTTTAGGCACGCGGCTCGCCGAGCATGCGGGCTTTCAGCTATGGAAATACGCCTCCATGGCGGTCTTCTTCGGTCGACGATGACTGAGGCCGTAGCGAATGCCTTCTGGGCAAGGATGCGCCGCTGCTGCGCAACGCGGAAGGACATTGCTCCAACGCGATGGCGAGAAGCGTCACAGCCTCCGCCAGCGCCTTCTCCGCCTCAGTAAACGGGAGCGCCAAGCCTTCCTCCCTTGCCTGGCTATATATTTCGGCTGAGGCGAGGACCTGCTCGGCACGGTAAATGCATTCGGGTGTCGGTTCGACAAGCTTCAAGGCGAGCCGGAGATTGAAGGCAACCTGAAGGGCAAAAGCCGAGGCTGAGAAATCCGCTATGGCACCAGGCGGTTGCGCGTGATCGAGATATGTCTTCCAATGCCTCTTCATCGCGACGTTATCCGTGCTGGGCCAAAAGTTGATGGATGACCCACGGTATCCATGACAAATTATCCATGACAAATTGCCCCGTTTCTGCCAGCGACAGAGCCTGATGAAGGACGCTCATCTGTGTTTCCCCTTTATTTGATCCATCCACTACCCAGTGGGCAGTAGTAACCGTGCGGCAGACGCTCTTTCAATCTTGGTCTTCGCCATCGGGGCTTCAGTCGAGTTGACCTTAGGACCTTAGTCTGATGGTGGATGGGGCGAAGGTCCCGATAGGGCTTGCAAAAAGCCCGACATTAACGTTTTAGCGCAGACAAGTGTTGACGCTTGCGTCGCAGAAGCGATCTGATGTCGTTGTGGAGACACTTTCTCAAACACAATGGCTGGCGAATCTCTCCCGGCTCTTTAGTTCATGCATCCGAAAGCCTGTGAAAAGCCCATGTCTTCTTTACGCGGAAAGTCGATCTCTGTTTCTCTCTGCACTCTGTTTACGCTGGTGCTTGCGGCAACTCCCTATCACGTCGAGATTCGCGGATCGTCGATCGGACTTGTCGCACAATCCGCCGACGCAAAAGGCGGGAATGGCAATGGAGGAGGCAACGGCGGCGGTAACGGTAACGGCGGCGGCAATAGCGGGAACGGAGGTGGAAATGGGGGCGGCAACGGTAACAGCAACGGCAATGGCAATGGTAACAGTAATGGAAATGGGAATGGCAAAAGCTCCAGCGGGAAAAGCGCCAAGCAAAGCCAGGACAACACCGATGCCACGACCAGTTCAGACGATGCGTCGATGGCGGTTGAGCACACAGACGGCATGAGCGAAGCCATCCAGAACGGGCGCTACGTCATGAAGGATGCAAAAGGGCGCACCATCATCAATCGCGGTGCGACGGCCGCTGACCAGAAGCGGCTGAAATCCTTCCAGCACTAGACGCAGGTGGCTGCCCGCAATAGCCGCGATCATTGATCCGTTAACCAGCGAAATGCACGATTTAGGAAATCCCGACCACCTTCGGTTATCGGCTCCCCGTGAGCCATCAGCACTTTTTCGGCTGGCCAGTCCAGGATGCGCCTGATCGAAGCGCGCGCGGCGGGCCGATCGGTAAAAGCAATGCGAAACTTCCGAGGCACAGACGGTTCAGCCGCGACCATCAAATCCAGTCTTGCGACGATGGCCCGCCAGCCCTTGAACCATTGGGGCTGAAAATGCTGAATGAGATCAGTGAAGAGCGCCGTGGTGCTCTTGCGGTGAAAAAAGACCGCCTCGGTTGTGATCAGGTTGCCCCGCATGACGACCAGATCGATGTCTTCGGCCCAATCCGCAATCGGGGCATCGCCAAGGTCGCCGTCAAATTTGAGATCCTTACGCTTTTGCCGCAGACCCGGTGGGGCATAAGCTTTGGCATTGGGATAAGCCTGCTGCCAATCGCCAACGAAGAGATGGTGAAGCGAATTGGGGGCGATCAGGTAGCGTACGTCGCCCAAGATCTCCACTTCGGCGCGAAGATCCTCCGTAAGAGCTATCGGCGACCATAAGAAGAGGCCACCATCCGACAATCTGATGATCGCCATGCGCGTGGGATAGTGGAAGCCAGCGGCGGCCGTGACGGCCGGACCATCCGCAATCCATATCTCGGAGCCGAATTCCTGAAGAACGCCTGTCATTTCACACAAGCCTGGTGCTGATCTTAGCCGTTTCTTTCCAGTGCGTCGCGAAACGTCATTGCCGCTTCAGTGCGGTTCGCGACGCCGAGCTTCGTGAAGATCTGGGTCATATGATGCTTGACCGTCTTCTCATGGAGATCAAGCTTGAGACCGATCTGCTTGTTGCTCAAGCCGGTTGCGACAAGCTGAAGCACTTCGCTTTCCCGATCCGTCAGTTCGCGGATAAGATCCGACTTCACCAGCGCAGCGCCCTGGCCGGAGATCAGGCGAGCGGAAAGGGTCGGCCCGACATAGGTTTCACCCGAGGCCACCGTGCGTAGGATCTCGGCCAGTGCTCTCGATCCGACGCCCTTCAACACATATCCCTTTGCCCCGCTTTTCAGCGCCGTCGTTACATCGTCGCTGGCTTCTGAGACCGTCAGCATCACGATTTTCTGGTCCGGCACATGCTCGAGGATTAGCGGGATCGCTTCCAGTCCTCCGCCGGGCATGGAAATATCCATCAACAGAACATCCGGGCGCGCTTCTATGGCTATGCGAACGGCGTCGTCTCTCGTGCTGCCTTCGCCCAGGATCGAAAAACCGCCAATCTCGGCGAGGCTGCGAACGACGCCCTCACGAAACAGCGGGTGATCGTCGATGACCGCTAGGCTGATTGCTGTCGTCATGTCTGTTCCATTTCCATCGCGCTGAGCGACATCCGAACGATGGTTCCATCCTTGGAGGAACTGAGCTCGAACGTGCCGCCAACACTCTCCACTCTTTCCCTGAGGCCCGCCAAACCGAGGCTGCTTTCAGGAATACGCGCCGGATCGAAACCCGGGCCATCATCTGATACCGCAATCGTGACGTGTTTGCCATCGGCACCCTGGTCAACCCGTTGCACCGCGCCGTCGCCGTGACGATAGCCATTGTTCAGCGCCTCCTGGACGAAGCGATAGATGCAGATCTTGGCGGAGGTCGAAAGCTCCAGCGACGTGTCGGAAAAGGACAGGCCAACCACGGTTCCGGTTCGCTGCTCGTGGGCGCGAACCGCGCGTTGCAGCAGCTCCGAGAGGTTCGCCGCCTCGATCTGCGGCAGGACGAGCCCGCTGCAGATGCTTCTGATCTCCGCCATGGCGTCGTCAAGGCTCGATTTGATTGCGGCAAGCGACAGCTCGCGCTCCCGCGCCGGAGCAGCCGGATTTGCCAAGGCCTCGCTGTCCAGTCTCAATGATGCATATGCGACGAGCTGTGCGGGGCCGTCATGCAGATCGGCGCCGATGCGCCGGAGGTAGCTTTCGTTGAGGGCGGCCGCGCGTTGCGAGGCTCTTTGAACGCGGGTGCGCAGGATCTCGTTTTGCTGCAGGAGGGCCGACAATTCGCCGATGCGCGCCTTGAGCGCCCCTCGCTGGCTTTCGATCGTCCGGCTTCCGCGAAGCACGATCATCGACAGGATAAGGAAGAAGGCCAGGGTGAACACGCCGACGGCCAGCCAGCTTCGGAAGCGAGCCTGGTTCAAGCTGCGCTGGAAATCATACGCAACCTCGTGAAATTCCGAGACCGCGACAACCATGCCAGACCAGGGTTGGAGGACCGGATTGTAGATCTCCAGAAGCGGCTTGCCGCTGTCACGCTCGGCAACGCTTTCGACGCCGTCAAGCTGATTGAACTGCGCCGTCATCATACCGGAAAAGGCCGTCTTCAGATCGTCGCTCAGCGGGAACTGCTTTCCCATCAGGTTCTTGTCGTTGGAGTAGAGAACGGTTCCGTCGCTGCGCCAAAGGCGAAAGGACATCAGGCGGCTGCCAAGCGCTCCTTCGCCGAGCGTTTCATCCAGTGCACGCGTCACCGTATCGTCCAGCATCTTGGTTGTCTGCATATCCGGGAGAAGCGGCGCGATGACGCTGTCGACATAAAGAGCGGTGCTGGCGGCAGAATTGCGCGTGACGGCATCCTCGATGAGGCTGGTGACAACTGCGCCGACGACGAGCATGGCGCAGGCCGCGACGAGGCCGCCGATCAGCAGGAATTGCCGTGCCAGGGATTGGGAGTTCCAGCCGGTGATCAAACCAACCGGCGACAGCAGTGATTTGAGATTTGTCTGCATGTCTGGCCACTTTCAACGATAGTCATCCAAATGCCGGCAGATCCCGGGATTGATGCAATTCCCATCGATCGTACCCTCTGGACTTTGGGCCATCGGCAATCAGGCTAAGGTCTGATCCCCTGAGGCATTGGTCCGTCCCCCGTGGAAACTTCCATTTCCAGCAATATTATGACGAGCAGCATGAATGCTCGTCCCGCGCCGCAGTTGTACTGCGTCGGCAGAGCATAGTCTGGAATGAGAGGAATACGCAGATGAAATTCAGTTCAGCCTTTGGAACGACTGTTGTTGCCTTGGCATTGGCTGTCGCTCCGCTAGCCGACGGCGCCCTCGGTTTTGCAAACATGGCCTACGCCAAGGGCGGCAACGGCAATGGAGGAGGCAACGGCGGTGGCAATGGAAATGGCGGAAGTCATGGCAGCAGCAATTCCAGCGATGGAAAGTCTAGTGCCGCGCAATCGGACGATAGTGATGGAAGCGTCGGGAGCCTGAAACATGCGGCGCATTCCTCAAAGCCCGCAGCTGCAAACAGGAAGCTCGAAAAGACGAGCTCCACGAAAGTGAAGACGGCAGCGGCGGAGCTTGGCAGCCTCAATTCCCTGAAGCGGAATTATCATGCCTACATGAATTCGAAGGATCCGAAGATGGCGGCCGTCAGGGCCTATGTCATGGATTACGCCGAGTTCGAACTCAAGAATGGAACCAATGCCGTGCCGACGGACCCGGCTCTCAGTGACGAGGCGCTGCGCTCGGCTTTGGCTCAGGCGTCGAAAACAGGTGTGATCACCGACAAGACGCTGGCGGAAGCCAAGGGTATTCTGGGCGTTGGTCCTGCTGTCGGGAAAATAGACCAGGTGCGCGACGCGTTGGAGCAATCCACAGCCACAACGACATCCGCGAACTGAACGTCTTTATGGAAAAGCAAAGCCGGCAATCGTTGACCCGCGATTGCCAGCTCTTCTGTATCAGGCAGCCTGGCGCACCTCGGAGGGGCGGGTAGCGGCAGCCTTTTCGACCATGGCGCTGACTTCGGCGCGGCGGGCGCCGGACAGCGGCAGACGCGGCATGCGGACACGCTCGGAGCCGCGGCCCATGATCTGCTCGGCAAGCTTGATCGACTGCACAAGATCATGCTCGGCATCGAGATGCAGAAGCGGCATGAACCAGCGATAGATCTTGCGGGCCTCTTCCCAATCGCCACGTTCGGCGGCGGCAACAAGCTGCACCGATTCCTGCGGGAAGGCGCTGGTCAGGCCGGAAACCCAGCCCTTGGCGCCGAGCATCAGACCTTCGAGCGCGACATCGTCGAGACCGGCGAAAATATCGAAACGATCTCCGAAGGCATTGATGAGGTCGGTAAAACGGCGCGGATCCGGCGCGCTTTCCTTGACGGCCTTGATGTTCGGCACGTCGGCCAGCGCCTGCAACACGTCAGCGCCGATATTGACGCGGTAGGCCGGGGGGTTGTTGTAGAGCATGATCGGCAGCGAGGTCGCTTCAGCGACCGTGCGGAAATGCGCGATCAGCTCCTCCGGCTTCGGCACATAGACCATGGCCGGCAGAAGCATCAGTCCATCGGCTCCGAGCTTTTCGGCATCGCGGGCATAGGCAACGGCGCGGCGCGTATCGAGTTCGGAGACGCCGGTGACGACGGGAACGCGGCCGTTGACCACCTCGACGGCGGCCTTCAGGATCGTGCGCTTTTCCTCCGGGTCGAGCGAGTTGTTCTCGCCGCAGGTCCCCATGACGATCAATCCGTTGACGCCGTCATTGACCAGCGCATCCTGAACGCCCTGCGTGGCCGGGAGATCCACGGAAAAATCTTCCTTGAACTGTGTCGTTACGGCGGGAAATACGCCCTTCCATCCAGTCGTCATCGCTTGATCCTCATTGAAAGCTGACGGCGTTATATACAAACTGTCGACAAAGCTCAAGAAGCGCGATAGAAAAGTTTCAGGAAGGGCAGGTGGTCTTGCGGAGCCCTGCCAAAACGACATACGAAGATGTGGGTCGCGAGGGACATCCGAATGCATAATGATGCGGAAAATGTGCGCGTGCGCGGATCGGGCACGCAAAGCGTCTATGCCGCGTTGCGCCGGGAAATCCTGTCAATGGCGCTCGAACCCGGCAGCCCGCTTGACGAAGTGCGACTGTCGGAGCGCTTCAAGATGTCGAGAACGCCGATCCGCGAGGCGCTGCTGCGACTTGTTGCCGAGGGGCTGGTCACGACCCTGCCGAACAGGAACACGATCGTGGCGACCATCGATTTCGCCAGCCTGCCTACTTATTTCGAGGCACTGACGCTGATGTACCGCGTCACCACGCGGGGTGCGGCTGAACGGCGCGATAGCGGGATCATGAAGACCATCCGCGCCCACCAGCAGGATTTTGCGGACGCCGTCCTTGCCCGCGATGCCTATGCGATGATCGAGGCGAACCGCGAGTTTCACGTCGCGATCGCCGAGCTTGCCGGCAATGCCTATTACACCACCTTTTTCGCCCGTCTCCTCGACGAAGGCCGGCGCATTCTTCGTCTCTATTATTCGACATTCGATGACCGCCTGCCGCGCCAGTACGTCGATGAGCATGAGGAGATGATCGACGCAATCGAAGCGGGCGATGTCGACCGCGCCGACCGGCTCGCAATCGATCACGCCGCGCAGATTGTCCGGCAGATCCAGGACTATGTTGCCCGCAACCTGGACCGGCCGGTGGCGATCCCATTGTCCTGAAACCCCGCGACGAAAACACTTTTATCTCCGCCTCTCGATCGAATGGATTGGAAAACCGCATGTCTTGGCAGCATCCCGTACCCCGCATAACTCAGGACGAGAGGCAGCTTCGTCTCTCGAAACTCCGCCGGTCCATCGAGGCCGAGGGTTTGTCCGGCGTGCTGCTCGGGCCGACCGAGAGTCTGCGCTATTTCACCGGACTGGTCTGGCACTTGAGCGAACGGTTTCTCGGCGCGCTCGTGACCCCGACGGAGCTTTACTACATCGTTCCGGGCTTTGAGCGCAGCCGCGTGGAGACGCTGCCGCATCTGCCCGGAGACATTCTGGTCTGGCAGGAAGAGGAAAGCAGCGTTGCCCTGATCTCCCGCCTTGTCGGCGGCTCCGGCAAGCTCGCACTTGATGATGACCTGCCGCTTTTCTTCTACCACGCGCTGGCGGCGAAAATCGGCGTTGAGAGGCTGACGGATGGCGGGCGTCTGACCCGTGATCTCCGCCGGATCAAATCGCCGGCGGAGATTGCGCTCATTCAATATGCGATGGATCTGACGCTCGATGTTCACAAGCAGGCGCATGCACTTCTGAAGCCCGGGATCAAGGCATCCGAGGTGGTGGATTTCATCGACCGCCGACATCGCGATGCCGGGGCCGATGGCGGCTCGACCTTCTGCATCGTCTCTTTTGGTACCGCAACCTCGCTTCCGCACGGGGCGGATGGCGACCAGATCCTCGCCGATGGCGACGTTATTCTGGTCGATACCGGTTGCCGGCTTGACGGATACCATTCGGATATCACCCGAACCTACACCCTGGAGAGCGGCCACAAGGAATTCGAACAGGCTTGGGCAATCGAGCGCGAGGCACAACAGGCCGTATTCGATGCAGCCCGGCTTGGCGTTGCCTGCTCAAGCCTCGATGACTCAGCCCGCAAGGTGCTCGCGAAGCATTCGCTCGGTCCGGACTATCGTCTGCCGGGGTTGCCGCACCGCGCCGGTCATGGGCTCGGTCTCGAAATCCACGAGGAGCCCTATATCGTCCGCGGCAACGCGACACCGCTTGCCGCCGGCATGGTTTTCTCCAACGAGCCCATGATCGTCTTTCCGGAAAAGTTCGGCATCCGGCTGGAGGACCACATCTACATGACGGAAGATGGGCCGCGCTGGTTCACCACGCCGGCGAAGGGGCCGACCGAACCCTTTGCCGATTGAGGAAAACCGTCATTGCCGGCGTGCTGAGCAGGCAACCCTTGGCTCACGCCGCCCGTTTGCCGTCTTGGTCGAACACATGCAGATGTTGCGCCGGAAACGATACGTTCACCTGCGGACCCGCGCTCAGCGCCTCGCGATTGAGCGTGAACACCTTGAATGGCAGGCCGTGCAGCGACAGGTGAAGGATGATGCCGAAGCCGGTCGGTTCGATCAGTTCCACATCGGCACTGAGATCGGCACTATCCGTTGACAGAACCACATGCTCGGGGCGAATCCCAACCGTCGCCTTCGCGCCGACCGGCAGGCTTAGCGGTGCCGGCAGTGGGACAATGGTTCCGTCCTTCAGCCTCATGCCGCCGGTCTCGTAGGTCGCGTCGAGGAAATTCATCCCCGGCGAGCCGATGAAGCCAGCAACGAAGAGATTGGCGGGACGGTCGTAGAGTTCGAGCGGACTGCCGACCTGCTGCACCACCCCGCCATGCATGGCGACGATCCGGTCCGCCAGCGTCATCGCCTCGATCTGATCGTGCGTCACATAGATCGAGGTCGCCTTCAGAACGCCATGCAATTTCTTGATTTCGGCCCGCATTTGTTCGCGCAGGCGCGCATCTAGGTTCGACAGCGGCTCGTCGAACAGAAAGGCCTTCGGCTGGCGCACGATGGCGCGCCCCATGGCGACGCGCTGACGCTGGCCGCCCGAAAGCGCCTTGGGACGGCGCTCCAGCAGCGGATCGAGGCCGAGCTTGGATGCGGCGGCGGCGACGGTGCTCGCAATCTTGTCCTTTGCGATCTTCCGCAGCTTGAGACTGTAGCTCATATTGCCGGCGACGTTCATGTGCGGATAGAGCGCATAGGACTGGAACACCATGGCGATGTCGCGGTCCTTCGGGTGAAGTTCGTTGACGCGCTTGCCAGCAATGCGAACCTCGCCGCCGCTGATGTCCTCGAGACCGGCGATCATCCGGAGCAGCGTGGACTTGCCGCAGCCCGAAGGCCCGACGAGGACGACGAATTCGCCATCCTTGATCTGGAGATCAATGTCGTGCAGCACCTGCACATGCCCATAGGCTTTTCTAACGTTCTGAATATCGATCGATGCCATTTGACTAACCCTTGACCGCGCCGGCCGTCAGGCCCTGCACGAGATAACGCTGGATGAGCAGGAAGAAGAGGCAGGCCGGAATGAGCGCCATGACGCCCGCCGCCATCATCTGCCCGAAATCCACGGAGAATTTCGAAACGAAGGTGAGAAGCCCGACGGGGAAGGTCGCGGCCTGATTGCCGTTGATGAGCATCAGGGCAAACAACAGCTCGCTCCAGGCGGCCGTGAAGACGAAACCGAGTGTCGCGGCGATGCCGGGTAGCGTCAACGGTAGGATGATCTGCCGGAACGCCGTGAACTGCGTCGCGCCGTCAATCATGGCCGCCTCTTCCAGGTCCTTCGGAATGCCGTCGAAGAAGGACTGCATCAGGAAGGTCGCGAAGGGCACGTTGAAGGCTGTGTAGACGATGACGAGGCCGGTCAGGCTGTTGGTCAGATGCAGCGGCGTCAGGATCTTGAAGATCGGCGCCACCAGCATGACCAGCGGGAACATCTGCGTCAGCAGCATCAAGGCCACGATCCAGTATTTGGCGCGGAAATTGAAGCGCGAGAGCGCATAGCCGGAGAGCGATGCGCAGATGGTGACGGCAATCGCCGTCGATCCGGAGACGATCAGGCTGTTCTTGAAGAATGTCGGGAAGTCGCTGTGTTGCAGCACGAAAGCATAGTGCTCCCATGTCGTGCGCGACGGCCACATACGGACGCCTTCCGTATAAAGCAGGTCGTTCGGGGTGAGCGAGACCTTGAAAAGCCAGAAGAGCGGGAAGAGTGCGAAAACCACGTAGCAGAGGATAGCCAGGCGATGCGCGATGGTGGGGAGGATGGATCGTCTCATGGCTCAATCCTTGTTCAGCAGGGTCTGCCGCAGCAGGATGATCAGCATGGAATAGGCAAGCAGCAGCACGAGCAGTACCAGCGCGATGGCCGAGGCATAGCCGAAATCCAGTCGCTTGAAGGCCTGGGTGAAGATGTAGCTTGCGACGATCTGGGTACGATCGGCCGGTCCGCCTCCGGTCATGACCACGATCAGATCGGCGAAGTTCGAGACCCAGACCGTGCGCAGCAAGACCGTGATGGCGATGGTCGGGGCGAGAAAGGGGAGCGTGATCGAGCCGAAGCGCTGGAACCAGCCCGCGCCGTCGATGGAGGCCGCCTCATAGAGATCGCGCGGGATCGCCTGGAGGGCGGCCAGCAGCGTGATCGCAAAGAAGGGAATACCCCACCAGACATTGGCAACAATCGGTCCCCACATCGCATATTGCGGATCGGAGAGAATGTTGCGGGGTTCGCTCATCAAGCCGAGATCGAAAAGCCAATGCGGGATAGGCCCGATCACCGGATTGAACAGCCATGCCCAATTGAGGCCGGCCAGGAAGGATGGAACCGCCCAGGGCAGGAACACCAAAGCCTGCACCAGCGCCCGGCCGAAAAACGGCTTGTCCAGCAAAAGAGCCAGGATCAGCCCGAAGACAAATTGCAGGAGAACCGAGGCGCCAGTCCACCAGAGTGTGTTCTTTAGCGCGCCATAGAAAGCCGCATCCTTCGAGAGTTCGCGAAAATGCTCCAGGCCGATAAAGCCGCCCGAAAACGGATTGAGCAGCTGGATATCGCGAAACGCATAGGAAATGCCGATCGTCAGCGGCACCAGCATGACGGCGATAATGAGGATGAGGGCAGGGGCGCTATAAAGATAAGGCTCCGCGGCATCGGCAAGACGCTTCAGCCACGGCCTGCGGTCGCGACGCCTGTCGGCGGTCATGGTCATAAATCAGTTCCCATTCGCGGCGTTCGAGCGCCGTCTGCTTCATGTGCGAAAAACGGCGGCGGATTGCTCCGCCGCCGGTGATGGATTTACTTCTTGGCGAGGAATTTCTGCTGCGCCTTGGTCAGGTAGTCAGCCCATTGGTCGGCCAGATCCTTCGCCGAGATATCGCCAATTAGTGCCTGCTGCGAGGTCTTGATGGCGAGCGAATCCTTGAAGAAGGCGAATTCCTCTAGGTAGGTCGGCATGACGGTCGGGACCGTGTTCTTGTCGGCGAGTTCCTCGAACCAGCCCTTGAACTGATCCGTTGCATAGAAAGGATCCTTCTCGGCCGAGGTATAGGCCGGCAGGGCGCCGATCTTTTTGTTCCATTCGAGGTTGCCCTCTTTGCCTTCAAGTGTTGCTATCAATTTCCAGGACAAATCTTTGTTCTGGCTGGTAGAAAACATTGACCAACCGGCATAGCCGATGGTCGGGAACGACTTGCCGTCCGGCCCCTTCGGCAGCGGCATGACGCCGAAATCGTCCTTGCTCATGCGCTCGGCAATCGCGATCAAGGCATCCGGGTCCTGGTCGAGGAAGGCGCAGGTGCCGGAATAGAAGCCGGCGACGACTTCGTTGAAGCCCCAGTTGACGCTATCCTTCGGTGCCAATCCCTTCTTGTAGAGATCGACCATCCATTCGATGCCCTTCGCCCAGCCGGCGCTGTTCATCGTGGAGGTGCCATCGGCGGTGAAATACTTGTTGTCGCCCGCCATGGAGGCGGCGAAAATCATCCAGCCGTTCAGGCCGCCCGGGCCGCCGCGCATGCAGTAGCCGTATTTTCCGGGGAGTTTGGCGACCGCCTCGGAGGCCTTGACGAACTCGTCCATCGTCTTCGGCGGCTCGGCAACGCCGGCCTGCTGCAGGAGTTTCTTATTGTAGAACATGGCGCGAAGATAGAAGCCGTAAGGCAGCATATAGGCGGTGTTCTTCACGTCGCGACCAAGCTCGAGGGCGCGCGGCGTCAGTTCTTTCGTGTTGTCCCATTTGGCGAGGTAAGGCTCGAGGCTTTCGAGCATGCCGTTATTGCCGTAGAGCGACAGCCAAGTATCCGGCATTTCCATCACATCCGGCGTATCGCCGGCCGAGACCATGGTCGCGAACTTCTGGAAGGCTTCGTTCCAGGGCAGCGAGATGATGTCGACCTTCGTGCCCGGATTGGCCGCCTCGAATTTCCCGACGATCGATTTCAGCGTCTCGGTGCGTTCAGGGCTAGTGATGACTTCAACGAGTTTGAGGGTCGTATCGGCAAAGGCCGTACCGGCCATCATTGCGGTAAAGAGTGCTGCTGTAATCAGTCTTTTCATGCTCAGTTCCCCCTTTTTAGGTTTTTCTCTTCAGGTTGCAGGTTTTACGAGGCAGCGGCGATCGCTTGCTCGATATCTCTCCACAGCGCCTCGGTTCCCTCGAGACCGACATGGAGACGTACGGACCTCGGGTTGATACCGAAGGTATGCGCGGAATTCGGTTGTGCCTTCTGCTGAAGCACGACTTCGCCCGGTACGATCAGGCTTTCGTGCCCACCCCAGCTCACACCCAGTTTGAAGAGCTTGAGGTTATCGGCAAAGGCTCTGACATCGACGCCTTCGCGGAAGATGAAGGAGAACAGGCCCGAGGTACCGTTGAGGCCGGCAGGAAGGCGGTTGGCTAGGCCCGGATGGCAGACCTGCTCGACAGCACCGAGTTCCTGCAGCCGACGCGCAATCGTCAGGGCCGCGGTCTCATGCGCCTGCATGCGGATCGGCAGAGTGCGCAGGCCACGGATCAACAGCCAGGCATCGAAAGGCGACAGCTTGCCGCCGAGATAGGGATAGGCTTCGGCCTTCAGCCGCGCGATCATCTCCTTGGAGCCGGCAACAACACCGGCGACGACATCGCTATGGCCACCCAGATATTTGGACGCGGAGTGGATGACGAGATCGACACCGAGCGTCAGCGGACGCTGGAAATAGGGAGTGGCCCAACTGTTGTCGATCATCGAGACGACGCCATGCCGCTTGGCGAGTGCTGCAAGCGCGCCGACATCATGGGCTTCCATCACCCAGCTTGTCGGGCTTTCCATATAGAAGACCTTGGCGCCCGGAAGCGCCTTGGCAACAGCTTCCTCGTCGCGACCGTCCACATAGGTCACCTCGACCTTCATGCGTTTCAGGATGGTGCCGAAGAGGCGGAAGGCGTCGGGATAGACATGTTTGACGGCGACGATCCGGTCGCCGGGTTCGACGAAGCTGAGCACCGCGGACGAAATCGCGGCCATTCCGCTTGCAAAGCCAAGCGCATCCTCGGCACCTTCGAGCTTGGCCAGCATTTCCTCGAACATCCGCACCGTCGGGTTGAGGCCGCGCGAATAGATTGGCCGTATCTTTTCACCGCGATAGCAGGAGATCATCTCGTCGTAGCTGGAAAAGGTGAAAAGCGACGCCTGGAAAATCGGCGGCACCACAGCATCGGCAAAATTGCCGTCGTCATGGGCCGTAATCAGAGAAGCGAGTTCGAACGGCTCTAGCCCGTCAGTCATTGGGACATTTCCTTGATATCTTCCTCGACAACGTCGAGAATTTTCAGTGTTTCGGCGCGTGCCGCCTCGGGATCCTGGGCGACGATCGCGTTGAACAGGGTGCGGTGAAAGGGGAAGGACCGGCGGGCGAAATCCTGCCGGTCGAAAGGGTGCGTCCAGAAGCGTTCGAAGGTTCCGCGCATCTGTTCGAGAAGCTGTTTGAACAGCGGATTGTGGCTGGCGTCGTAGACGGCCAGATGAAACGCAAGATCTTCCGGGCCGGAGGTGCCCTTGGCGATATGGACCCGCTCCATCTCGTTGAGTTTCTCCTCGATGATGGCGATATCCGCGGCCGAGCGCTTCCTGGCGGCGACCATTCCGGCCTCGCATTCGATGCCGCGGCGAACCTCAAGGGTCTGCAGCAGCACGTCACGCAGATGCGTGGTGTCGAGCGACAAGGGCATATGGATGGTCGATTTGGAAACTGGTTTCAAGAGATAGGTGCCGCTGCCCTTGCGGGTTTCCATCACGCCCAGAGCCTGAAAATGCGTGAGCACCTCCCGGATGGTCGAGCGGCCCACCGAGAGGGCGGCCATCAACTCACGTTCGGTCGGCAGCCGCTGGCCTGCCTGTAGTTCCGACGCCTCGATGAAATCGGACAGCGCGTCGATCACTTGCTGTGTCCGATCGATCGAGGGGAGTGGGGTGAGCATCGCCTTGGTCATCATGACAGCTAAATTGGTCTGACATCTGCTATCAGGTCAATCTCTTTTCCTGTCCGTCACCCTATTTTTTTAGGGGTGCTTCCATCAATGCTGTGGCGTCGGCTCTCTTCAAGAGCGGGAAAAGCCCTGATAGAAGGAGCCTGATTGAGTCCCGGATTGGAAAAGAATGGCAGCGCGAGATCGATATTCACGAAAGCTGGAATGCTTGAAGTGCGGCCATGCCGGCTTCGCGGAAGTTTCCGAAAGCGACGATCGCTCTGGACCCAGCCGGGATTTCAGGATCGATGAAATGCCGCGTGGCTTTTCCACTGAACGGCCATCGGCCGATCCGCGAAAGCACATGATTCGTTGCAGCTGCGGGACCGTCTTCCGCTTCGAGCAGAACACCGTCTATGCGCCTGGCGGCGAACCCCGGCGATAAAGCCGGCAAGAGCCGCGTCTCGGCCGGCACAATCTTCACAAAAGAAAAAAGGCCCCGCGGAAGCGAGGCCAAGCTTATGCCGCTCCGGGGAAATCGGAAGCAGCGCGGCGTGATGTAGCGCTGCTGTCCCGTGCCGACTAGGTCATATTACGTCATATCGGTACGGCTGGCAGAAAAAGGGTACCGAGGAGGCGATTTTTTCGAAATCGACACATTTCCTCACAGGGCATAATCTTCTCAAGCAGCAGAAGAAAGCCGCTTCTATCGCCCTTTCCAACAAGGTTTGAGTGTGGTGACAAACATGATATCTCTCTTATAAAGAGCATTCATGTTCAGCTAGCGTTCATTTAGCGGAAGGCAAATAGGTAACAGCCGCAACGCCTTGCGGCTGGTTGAGGCTCGACTACTGATAAAGCTCACGAGGCCGGTGGTCGGGCCTCTCACGTTCCAAAAGAACATGGATGCTCGCATGCGGCTGTTTCAAGCTTTGATTGACTGGATACTAGGGCGACGCCGGGAGCGGTTGGATCACGAGGCGATTCAATATTCCGCCGACGACCCATGGGTGATCCAGCAGATCGAGGAATTCGAGCGGGAACTGAAAAAGTAAAGCGCTGTCCGCTGTTCACTTACGGTGTCGAAAAGCCGATTCGCTTCCCAAGCTAAGGACAGGCTATTATGAAGCCTGGGCCATTCCAATGGCGAAGAACCTTACCGAGGACGCGGAATGCTGACACGCCGTTCGATGCTGGCAGGAATGGGTGCCGTGTCATTCTCCCGCAAGGTGCAGGCCGCCCCCGTTGCCGCCTCGCTTCCGCTTTGGCCGGCACTGCCACCCGGCGGTGGCGGCCCTTCCGATCCCATGACGATCAATGCCTGGGGTGCGATCACCAACATCGCGATACCGTCGATTACCGTCTATACGCCGGCACATCCCAACGGCGACGCCATGCTTGTTGCGGCAGGTGGCGGTTACAAGCGGATCGAAGAGGGCCAGGAAGCGCTTCCGGCGGCCTCGTGGCTGAACGATCGCGGTATAACGGCTTTCGTTTTGCGTTATCGGCTTCCGGGGGAGGGATGGACCAATGGCCCGCTCGCGCCGCTGCAGGATGCCCAACGCGCCATCCGCCTCATTCGGGCCAATGCAAAGAGTTTCCGTATCGATCCGAAACGGCTGGGTGTCCTCGGTTTCTCGGCGGGTGGTCACCTGTTGGGTCTTGCCTCGGCACGGTCGGCCTTCGCCTCCTATCCCGCCGCCGACAAGATCGATGCGCTTTCGGCTCACCCGGATTTTGCGGCATTGATCTATCCGGTGATCACGCTGGAGCCGCCTTACGATCACACCTCGACCCGGCGCATCTTTGTCGGCGAACATCCAAGCCTCGAGATGAGCGCCATGTGGTCGGTCCAAACATATGTTGGCAGCGATTGCCCGCCGATGTTTCTCGTTCAGGCGGAGAATGATCCTGTTTCCAATCCGGTCAATACGCTGATCATGCAGGCCGCCTGCGAACGAGCCGGCGTGCCTGTCGAGTTGCATCGCCTCGCAAGCGGCGGGCACGGGTTCGCCATGGGCAAGAAAGGCATGCCTTCCGGCGAATGGCCTGACTTCTTTGCCACCTGGCTGCAAAAGACCGTCCGAACCTAGCGGACAAACAGTTGCTCTTCAGTACGATGGACGAAGCAGCTGTGCCGTAGGACGGCTGAATGTCTGCCGACCGTTTTTCCATCCGGCGATCGGAAGGCGGATTTCGCGGATGGCGGAAAGCGGATCGGCTGCGTCGAGTATGACGATATCCGCCGGCGCTCCCAATTGGAGAGCGTATTCGCGCCGCATGAGGCGGGCGGCATTGCTGGTCACCATGTCAAATGCCGTGTCGATATCTTCATCGCGGGAAAGCTGCGCCGCATTGGCAAAGAGATTGGCTATCCGGCCGAGCGAGGCGTCACCGTAAGGCGTGAAGGGATTGAGCACGTTGTTGGTCGCGGCCGTGACCGTGACGCCATGTGTGGCGAGGAGCAGTGCAGGGGCTATGCCGCGCGGCACGAGATGATCTCGGTCGCGACCGAGCAGGAACATATCGGTCGCGGGGAGAACCGTAACGGCGATGCCGGCATCGGCGAGCCGCATGGCGACCTCGGCGACCTCCTGCTTCGGCATGGCGGAAAGCTTGGTGGCGTGACCGATGGAAACGCGCCCGCCATAACCACGCCGCCGCGTCTCGGCGATAACGGCAGGAATGGCCGAGTTCGCCGGATTGAGGTCGAAATCGAGATGGAAATCGACATCGACACCGTGGCGCTCGGCCAGATCGAAAATCCCCCGGATATGTGCCTGCGGATCGGGGTCGGTATAGGGGCAGCCACCGATCAGGTCGGCGCCGGCGCCAAGCGCTTTGTCCAGCATCGATGCCGTCTCAGGCTCATTGGTCAACCCTTCCTGCGCGAAGACACAGATCTGGATATCGAGTGCCCAGCGATAATCGTGCTTGATTTGCCGGATAGCCTCGAACGATCGAAAGCCGGCGCGCGGGTCAACTTCCACGAAAGTTCGCATCGCCGTCGTGCCGTTGACGATGGCGCTCTCCACGACACGCGCGGCCCGCGCATAGACATCTTCAACCGTGAAGGCGGATTTGGCCTTCGCCGTTTCGCGCACCGCCTCTTCCAGTGTGCCTTCGCAGATCAGGCAACGGTCGAGAATGCAGGCCTTGTCGAGGTGGATATGGCTATCGATAAAGCCGCCGAATGCAAAACAACCGCACATATCCTGACGCGCTGCATCGGACACGAGACTGGTTTCGAGTGCAGCGATCCTGCCATCCTTGATGCCGATGTCGAGCGGCTGATCGTGGCCGGCGATACGCACGTTCGAAATCACCAGATCAAGCATTAAGACACCTTTTCAAATGATTGATGAAAAATTTGAATGCCAGACCTTAAAAATGCCAGACCTTAAATACGTCACGCCCGAATGACGACTCCGTTCCTGGCGACGAGCCGGCCGGCCTTATAGACCGAGCGCTCTTTCGGAATGGCGACGACTGCTTCAGGCACATGCTCCGCCTTCAACGTCACAAAATCCGCCTTCGCGGCGATCTTCAATCCATAGCCGTCGAGACGCAATGCCTTGGCGCCGCAGTCTGTGACGACGTCGAAGGCCGCCTTCAATTCGTCGTCGGTATAGAAGCCCGAGCGATAGCCGATCATCATCGCGCGGCCGAGCATGTCGCCATCGCCATAGGGCCACCAGGAATCGCGGATATTGTCGCTGCCGCTAAAGACCGTGACGCCTGCCGCGCGAAGCAGGGCGACTGGTGGGAAAGCGTGATTGCCAGGTGCGTTGGTCATGATGGACACGCCGCTGGTGGCGATGATCTCGGCGGCGCGCTTTGCCGCATCCACCGGGAGATCGCCGAGCCCATAGGCATGGCTGATGGCAACATGTCCCTGCATGGAAAGGGCGCGCGTGCGGGCACAGATCTGCTCGATAGTGAAGAGGCCAAGCGTGCCGCCGTCGTGAAGATGGATGTCGACATCGACGCCGTGCTTTTCGGCAATGCCGAAGACGACGTTTAGATGTCCCTCTACATCGCGGTCGAAACTTGCCGGGTCCAGGCCGCCGACGAGATCGGCGCCCAGTGAGATGGCTTCATCCATCAGTTGCGGCGTGCCCGGGCTCTTCAGGATGCCGCTCTGGGGGAAGGCGACGAGCTGGATATCGATATAGTCTCGATACTCCTCACGGACGGCGAGAATGGCTTCCAGCGATTTCAGCCCTACCGATCCATCGACCATGACATGGCTGCGCATCTGCGTGCTGCCATTGGCGATGCAGAGATCCAGCTGATTGCGCGCGCGCACGTCCATGGGAGCGGCCTGCGCCATGTTCTGCGTCTGGAACGCGACGCGCTCATGCACGTCGAAGCCGTTGGTGCAGGGCTTGTGCGGTATCCAGGCATCACCGAAAAAACTGGTATCGAGATGGATGTGACCTTCGACGAAGCCGGGCACGACGAGCGCACCGCCGAGATCGACGCTTTCGGCAAGGGGAGCCTCAGCACTGGATGGCTCGATCGAAATGATGCGGCCGGCGGATACGCCGATGTCCTTGAGGGAGCCATCGGCGAGTTTTGCACGGGTGAAAAGGGTTTCAATCGGGCTCAAATCTATCTCCGTTGGATTTAATGAGGAGGAAACCCCGAGACCCATGCCGATGGGTCGGTCTATTGCTCGAAGGCTTCTCTCAGGCCGACGCTCTTGCGCTCACGCAGATCGAGATCGGCTTCGATATGGGAAATATGGTGGAGCATGAGATGGCAGGCCGTCTCAATATCCTTGCGCTCTATGGCGGCAATGATGTCGCCGTGCTCCGAATGACCGCAGCTTGATACGCTCGACTGGCCATAAAGAGCGATCACCAGGGATGAGCGGGCGACAAGCTCTTCCATGAAGCGCTGCATGATCAGATTACCGGAGATCGAGGCGAGCACGAGATGAAAGTCGCCGGAGGCCTTGATCTCGGCGCGGCGTGCGGTCTGACCACGCTCGGCCATGAGCCGACCCTCTTCGAGCAGAAGCTGCTTCAGGTGCTGGATCTGCGAGGGCGTAATCCGTTCGGCCGCTTCCTTGAGAATGCCCGGCTCCACCAGGCGGCGGGCAGCGAAGATCTGCCGGGCCTCCTCGGGCGAGGGATAGGCAACGAAGGCACCACGGTTCTTCTCGACGCTGACAAGCCCTTCATAGGACAGCGCCTGCAGGGCGGCGCGCGCCAGCGTGCGACTGACATTGAACAGATTGCCGACGTCGCTCTCGGAGAGTTTCGTGCCTGGCGAAAGCCTGCGCTCGACGATCGCCTCGCGAATGGCGTCGCGGATCTGCTGGGCGCCGGTTTCTGTGGAGTCGCTGGTCGTCTGGAGCGCGTCGGCTGTGGAATTCATGAGAGCGGATACCTGATAATCGACGGAATGATATCCGCGTTCGCCGCAAAAGTTAAACGGAATTTGTCGCAAAAGGAAAGCGCAATTGTATACGATCTAGTGCACATATTGCAGACGAAAGCCTATTTCATGTGCAAACACCTGTTTTCCTTATATAAGGCACCCTGTTGCTGCCGTGCCGAAAAGTCATTTTTCGCAAAGGGTTAGCGCCACGCAACAGACTTGGCACGCCAGATGCATCGTCCGTCCCAAACAGAAGGAGATACGATGTCGAAAGCGGCAGAGATCGATATAGCGTCCGTTTCGAAGGTCTATGGCACGACGACCGCGGTCCATGCCATCAGCCTTAAGATACCGGCTGGCTCCTATTGCTGCTTTCTCGGCCCCTCCGGCTGCGGCAAAACTTCCACGCTTCGCATGATCGCGGGTCACGAAAGCATTTCGTCGGGCGATATCCGGCTCGGGAATGTCGTCGTCACCGACTTTCCGCCGGCCAAGCGCGGCACGGCGATGATGTTCCAGTCCTATGCGCTCTTTCCGCATCTCGACCTCATCGACAACGTCGCCTTCAGTCTGAAGATGAAGGGCGTGGACAAGGACGAGCGCCGCGCCAAGGCGCTCGAGATGCTGAAGCTGATGCAGATGGAGGCCTATGCCACACGGCGTCCGGCGCAGCTTTCAGGCGGCCAGCAGCAGCGCGTGGCGCTGGCCCGCGCGCTGATCACCGATCCCGAGGCCTTGTTGCTCGACGAGCCGCTGTCGGCGCTCGACCCGTTCCTGAAGATCCGCATGCGCGCTGAGCTGAAGAAGCTGCAAAAAACGCTCGGGATCACCTTCGTCCATGTCACGCACAGCCAGGAAGAGGCCATGGCTCTCGCCGATATCATGGTGATCATGAACGACGGCAAGATCGAGCAGGCGGCGTCACCACGAGAAGTCTTCGAGCGCCCTGCGACCGCCTTCGTCGCCCGCTTCATGGGGGACCATAATGTGCTCTCCGGTCGGGTGACGTCCAGCGAGGACGGCGTGCTGACATTGACCGCGCCGGAGGGCCAGAGCTTTTCCGTGCGCGGGACCGGCAGGGACGTGGGCGAGGCCATCGATATCGGCATCCGCACCGATCGCGTCCGGCTAGCTTCCGCCTCCGACAAGGGCGTTGGCTTGAATGGCGTCGTTTCCAATATCGAATATCGCGGCGCCTCGGTGAAGATCACCGTCATTGGCGCGGGCAGCGACGACTTCACGGTTATCGCGAGCGACGGCGATTATTTCTCCAAACCCGTATCGGTCGGCGATGCGGTGTCTTTGAGTTGGGCCTTGGAGGACGCAGTCCTCCTAGGTCGTGTTTCCGCATGACTCTTAAGCATCAAAAGAAGGGGAACTGACATATGACGACTGAGAAGAAGACAACCAAGGCAGCAAAGGGCATCTCCCGCCGCTCGCTGCTGAAGACCGGCGCTGCCGCCGCCGGTGCCATCGCCGGCTCTGGCCTCATCACCGGCTTTCCGACCGTCTGGGCGCAAACGAAGATCACGCTTCGCCAGTTCGGCACCGGTGTGTCGAACATCAATGCGATCGCCGAGAAGTGCAAGGCCGATCTTGGCATCACGCTGGAGATGACGGCGACCGATTCCGACGCCGCCGCCCAGCGCGCCGTCACCCAGCCGAACAGCTACGACATCGCCGACATCGAATACTGGATCGCCAAGAAGGTGTTCCCGGCCGGCGTGCTGCAGCCGATGGACGTCAAGAAGCTCAAGTACTACGACAAGATCGTGCCGCTGTTCATCAACGGCAAGCTGAAGCCGGACAGCGTCATTGCGCAGGGCACCGCGCCGCACACGGTCGGCTTCGTCGAAGCACAGGGTTCCAAGAAGTTCGCCAAGGAGCCGACGCAATGGATGACGATGGTTCCGACCATCTACAATGCCGACACGCTCGGCATTCGTCCCGACCTCACCGGCCGCCCGATTACCAGCTGGGCTGACATTCTCGATCCCGCTTTCAAGGGCAAGACCGCGATCCTCAACATTCCGTCGATCGGCATCATGGATGCCGCGATGATCATGGAAGCCGCCGGCAAGATCAAATATGCCAACAAGGGCAACATGACGAAGGCGGAAATCGACAAGACGATCGACTTCCTCATCAAGACCAAGGGCGAGGGCCAGTTCCGCGCCTTCTGGAAATCCTTCGACGAAAGCGTCAACTTGATGGCGTCGGGCGAAGTCGTCATTCAGTCGATGTGGTCGCCGGCCGTTGCCGCCGTCCGCTCGAAGGGCATCGCCTGCACCTTCCAGCCGCTCAAGGAAGGCTATCGTGCATGGGGCGGTGGCCTCGGCCTCGCCGCGCATCTCAAGGGCGCAGAGCTCGACGCCGCCTATGAATACATCAACTGGTACACGTCCGGCTGGGTCGGCGGCTATCTCAACCGCCAGGGCTACTATTCCGCCTGCATGGAAACCGCCAAGGGCTTCATGTCCGCCGACGAATGGGGCTACTGGATCGAAGGCAAGCCGGCGCAGGGTGATATCCTGTCTCCGGAAGGCAAGGTCATGGAGAAGGCCGGCGCCGTTCGCGACGGTGGCTCCTTCGAAGCCCGCATGGGTGCTGTCGCTTGCTGGAACTCGGTGATGGACGAAGACCGCTACATGGTCCGCCGCTGGAACGAGTTCATCGCTGCCTAATCGGTATCGCCTCTGCCTATCAAATCCTCTCCCCGCGCAAGTGGGGGGAGGAAGCCGCTAACGGAGAAACCGGACCATGGCGACGATCGCTTCATCAGAAACGGACCAGGCAACAGCAAAACCAAGGCGCGGGTTTCGCGTGCCCCTGGGGCTCGTTTCCTATCTCCAGGCGGCGCCGCTGTTTCTGATCCTCGGCTTCTTCTTCCTGCTACCGATCGCGATGATCGGTGTCGTCAGTTTCTGGGACTATGACTTCGCCAGCCTCTATCCCGCTTTCCTGACCACGAACTACACCGATACGCTTGGTTCATGGGTTACTTGGAAAACCTATCTCAACACATTGAAATTCACAGTCATAGTCTGGTCGCTGACATTGTTCATCGGCTTCTGGGTTGCCTATTTTCTCGCCTTCCATATCCGTCGCACCTCGACGCAGATGATCCTCTTTCTCGTCTGCACCGTGCCGTTCATGACGTCGAACATCATCCGCATGATCTCCTGGATTCCGGTGCTCGGACGCAACGGGCTCGTCAATTCGACGCTCATTGAAATGGGGCTCATTCCAAAACCGATCGAATGGCTGCTTTACTCCGATTTCGCCGTCGTTCTGGCCATGGTGCATCTCTATACGCTGTTCATGGTGACGCCGATCTTCAACACGCTGATGCGTATCGACCGCTCGCTGTTCGAAGCGGCACGCGATGCTGGCGCCAGCGGCTGGCAGATTCTTTGGAATGTGGTGGTCCCGCTGGCCAAGCCCGGCATCGCGATCGGCTCGATCTTTGTCGTTACCCTGGTCATGGCGGATTTCTCCACCGTGCAGGTGATGTCGGGCGGCCAGAGCGCCTCCATCGCGCTGATGATGAAGAACCAGATGTCGCTGCTGCAATATCCGGCGGCGGCCGCCAATGCCGTCGTGCTCCTGATCGTCGTCCTTATGATGGTCGCGGCCATCCTGCGCGTCGTCGATATCCGCAAGGAGCTTTGAGATGAACCACGAAAAGCGCACCTTCGAATTCTACGTTCTGGCGATCTTTTTCATTGTCTTCGTGCTGTTTCTCTACGGCCCGCTTTCAGCGATCGTCATCCTCTCCTTCCAGGGGCCTGACGGCGGTCTGACCTTTCCGTTGAATGGTGTCTCCTTGCATTGGTTCGCCAACCTGTTCGAGAAACAGGCAGTCGGCGATTTCGGCGCATCGTTCCAGCGGTCTTTCATCCTCGGCCTGATGGTCATGATCGTCACCGTCGTCGTCTCGCTGCTGGCGGGGCTGGCCTTCCGCCGCCGTTTCCGCGGATCGTCGCTGCTGTTCTACGCGACCGTCGCCAGTCTCGTGGTGCCGTCCATCATCATTTCCCTCGGCATCGGCGTCGTCTTCCAGCAGGGCGGTCTTCCCCCGGCGTGGTATTCCTCGGCCTTTGGCGCACATCTGACCTGGACGCTGCCCTTCGGCGTGCTGATCATGTTCGCCGTCTTCAACCGTTTCTCACCAGCTTACGAGGAAGCCGCGCGCGATCTGGGTGCGAGTTCGTGGCAGACCTTCCGCCATGTCGTGCTGCCGATGATCGCGCCGAGCCTGATCGGCGTCGGCCTGTTCGGCTTCACGCTATCCTATGACGAGTTCGCACGCACCTTGATGACCTCGGGCACCTACAACACGCTTCCCCTGGAAATCTACGGGATGACCACGAACGTCACCACGCCTGTGCTCTACGCGCTGGGAACGGTGACGACACTTTTCTCCTTTACCATCATTCTCCTGGCGCTCGGTATCATGACCATGCTCGGTCGCCGGCAGGCCAAGAAAAGCTGAGAACATGCGCTTATTGCTGATCAATCCAAACACCACCACGTCGATGACGGAAAAGGCGGCGGTCGCCGCACGCGCGGTCGCGGCTATCGGCACGGAGATCATCGCCGCGACATCGCGGATGGGACCGCCTTCCATCGAGGGATATTACGACGGCGCTCTTGCCGTCCCTGGCTTGCTCAGCGAACTCAAGGAACAACGCGCGGCGGGCTACGACGCGGCGATTATTTCCTGTTTCGACGATACCGGTCTCGAGGCGGCGCGTGCCTTTTCGGATGTGCCGGTTCTTGGACTTTGCGAATCCGCCGTTGTGACAGCCGGTTTTCTGGCGCAGCGCTTCACGATCGTCACGACGCTCGAGCGCTCCCGCGTGCTGATCGACAATCTCGTCCGCCACTACGGCATGGGTGGACGGGCGAAGGTCAGGGCCTCCGATATCGCGGTACTGGAACTTGAGGATGGCGCCCCGGAGGCAATCGGCAAATTGAGGGCCGAGATCGAACGTGCGCTGGACGAAGATGGGGCGGAGGCGATCGTTCTCGGTTGTGCCGGCATGGCCGACCTTACCCGTGAGCTGCAGGAAATCTACGGTGTGCCCGTCATCGACGGCGTCGCGGCAGCGGTCAAACAGGCCGAGGCGCTGGTCTCGCTGGGCCTTACCACCAGCAAACGCAGCTCCTATGCCGCGCCGCTTTCCAAGTCCTTTACCGGCGCGATGAGCGATTTTTCGCCGGTTTGAACCTCTGTTCGAGAGGGCTGCGTCAGGGCAATCCTTCACTCCTACCGACGCACCACGCCGACCCTCGCGAGCACCTCGCTGGGGATCGCGTAACGTTGGACAAGATCGCGGCCATTTTTCAGCCCGCAGATTTCGCGCTGGATAAAGAAGGCCCAGACGGCATCGGCGGCCTTGTTCACAAGGTTTTCTCGCTCGTCGACGCTGTGACGGTCCGTGCTCCACGCCTGCAATTCCGCCAGCGCGGTTTCCACCTTCAGGCCGTGACGTCCAAGAGAACTGGCGCGCTCCGCCATCAGTTCGTATTCGAGGACGTTGAAACCGCTGTCGGTTGAATGAAACTGCCGGAGAGATTGCGGTGGGCGAACGCTCATCGGATTTATCCTCAAGCCTTAGCGGGCCGGCGAACCAACGATCTGAAAATATCCCCAGGCAGCGGCGAACACCGCAAGCACGACAATGACGACAAGCAGTTTCCGCAGCCCAGGACGCGGTGCCTTGGGCGGCGGTTTCGGCTTTCGAAACTTGATGACGTTGTCGTTCATGTGTCCTCGGCTATCGAATATCTTCCACCGCCTAGTTCACCCGAATCCTTCCGGGGATCAAGAGCGTTTCCTGGCAGCCCAGCACGGATCGAACATGCCGCCGCCTGGCGACTTCTGATCAAGACGCTCACGCCCAGCGTGCATGCATGCTTTGCAACTTATTTCCTCACTTGGCCGCGCGAAGAGAACGTCGTTTCTTATAATATATGCAGTCTACGTATTTTATAGACTATTGAAGCGGTGCTGCGGCGCCGGAGCGACAATCGGATGACCCCACATGTCCTATCTTTTGAGCCTTCTCGACAAAAGCCCCATCGAAGCCGGTAAGAATGCCACGGATGCATTGCGGGCAACCGCCAAGCTGGCCATCCGCGCCGAGGAGCTTGGTTATCACCGTTTCTGGGTGGCCGAGCACCATAATATGGCGAACCTTGCGAGCTCCGCGCCCGAGGCCTTGATCGCCTATCTGCTCGCCAAGACATCGAAAATTCGCGTCGGCTCCGGCGGCGTGATGCTGCAGCATTACAGCGCCTACAAGGTGGCGGAGATCTTCAATCTCCTGTCTTCGCTGGCGCCGGGCCGCGTCGATCTCGGCGTCGGCAAGGCGCCAGGCGGCTTTCCTCTGTCCACACGGGCATTGCAGGTAGCGATCGATCCTGAGCGCAAACCGAGCTTTGCCGACCAGCTTACCGACATAAACACCTACCTTTCGGCTGAACCCCAGGCGGATGCCGCCATCGCTACGCCGCTTCCCTCGGTTGCGCCTGATCGCTTTCTGCTGGGCGCTTCCGTCGAGAGCGCGGTACTGGCAGCGGAAAAGGGCTGGGAGCTGGTCTTCGCCGGTCATCTAAACGGCGATCCCGAAAACCTGCGCAAGACCTTCGAGGCCTATGAGAAGGCAAGCGGCGGCAAGAGCCCGATCCTGGCGCTCGCGGCCTTTGCCGCTGAGAGCGAGGAGCAGGCGCGCGAGCGTGTCGGCGATCTGCGCATCGTCAAACTTTTCCTGCCGAACGGCCAGACCGTCAATGTCGGCAACGAGGAGCAGGCGGCCGAGTTTGCCCGCCAGGCCGGCGTCAGCGACTACCGGACCGAGGAGAAGGTGCCGAGCGTGCTGCACGGCACGGCGCAACAGATCCGCAAGGAGCTTGACGAGCTGCATCGCTGCTACGGCGTCAAGGAATTCATTCTTGACACACCGGCGCTGCCGGCCGCCGAGCGCCTCGCCTCCATCGAGCTGCTCGCCAAGGAGCGGCTATCACTCGCCGCCTGATATTCGCTTTGGAAAGGACTGATCCCATGGCTCAGAAGCACGTCACATTCGGCATCATGCTGCAAGGCCCCGGCGGCCATATGAACGCCTGGAAACATCCGAGCGGCCCGGTCGACGCCAGCGTCAATTTCGGCTTTTTCGTCGATACGGCGCGCAAGGCCGAGGAGGCAGGCATCGCTTTCGCCTTCGTCGCCGACGGTCTTTACATCAACGAGCAGTCGATCCCGCATTTTCTCAATCGGTTCGAGCCGATCACGATCCTGTCGGCACTTGCCGCCTCGACCTCTAAGATCGGGTTGGTCGGCACGCTCTCGACCTCCTACAGCGATCCCTTCACCGTCGCCCGGCAATTCGCATCGATCGACCTGATCAGCGGTGGTAGGGCCGGCTGGAACGCGGTGACGTCGCCGCTCGAAGGCTCCGGCCGCAACTATAGCCGTGAGCATCCCGAACACGAACTGCGCTACGAGATCGCCGAGGAATATATCGAGGCGATCAAGGGTCTTTGGGACTCCTGGGATGACGACGCCTTCGTGCGTAACCGTGAAACCGGCGTCTACGCCGACAAGACCAAGATGCATCGCCTGGACCATAAGGGCCGCTTCTTCCGCATCGAAGGGCCGCTGAATATCGGCCGATCCAAGCAAGGTCAGCCGGTTGTCTTTCAGGCGGGAGCCTCGGATTCGGGCATCCGGCTTGCCGGCAAACATGCCGATGCAGTCTTCACCAATGGCGGACCGATCGAGGATGCACAGGTCTTCTACCGCCAGCTCAAGGATAGCGTGATCGCGCAGGGCCGCAGCGCGGCGGAAGTGGGCATCTATCCGGGTATCGGCCCCATCGTCGGCGCAACGAAGGAAGAGGCCGAAGCGAAGTATCAGGCGATCCGCAATCTCGTCACCATCGAGGAGGCGCTCCTTTATCTCGGCCGCTTCTTCGATCACCACGATTTCAGCGTCTATCCGCTGGACGAACCGTTCCCTGATCTTGGCGATATCGGCCGCAACAATTTCCGCGCCACCACCGACCGAATCAAGAAGACGGCGCGGGAGAAGGGGCTGACGCTCCGCCAGGTCGCGCTCGATTCCGCAACGCCGCGCACCGCCTTCATCGGCACGGCGGAGCATATCGCCGACGAGATCATTCGCTGGGTGGACCAGGATGCCGCCGATGGCTTCATCCTCGGCTTCCCGGTGATCGCCGAGGGCTTCGACGACTTCGCCAAGCATGTCCTGCCGATCCTGACCGAACGCGGCTATTTCGATCCGGTGCTGAAGGGTTCGACGTTGCGTGACCATCTGGGGCTACCCTATCGCGAAAGCCGCTTTGCGGGCGCGAAGGACGAAGCCGAACAGGGAAGGGCGATCCGTGCCTGAGGCACGGACGATCAAGCCATGAACGTCATTTCCCAGCACCACCGACCGGCAGATGACATCGACAAGGGGATCTCCTCCTTCATCGATGAGATTATCGAGCTTCGCCATGATCTGCACCGCTATCCGGAGCTTGCCTTCCAGGAACTGCGGACTAGCAAGATCGTCGCCTCTCTCCTTTCCTCCTGGGGTTACGAGGTGACGACAGGTGTCGGCGGCACCGGCGTCGTCGCTACCCTTCGGGGTGGCGACGGCGAAAAACGCATCGGTATCCGGGCGGATATGGACGCCCTGCCGATCGAGGAGGCGACGGATCTTCCCTATGCCAGCGACAATCCGGGCGTCATGCACGCCTGCGGCCATGACGGGCATACCTCGATCCTGCTGGCGGCGGCACGCTATCTCGCCGAGACCCGCCGTTTCTCCGGCGTGCTGACGCTGATCTTCCAGCCGGCCGAAGAGATCGGCGCGGGTGCGCGCAAGATGATCGCCGATGGGCTTTTCGAACGGTTTCCGGTCGACGCCATCTTCGGCCTGCATAATTGGCCGGGCGTGCCAACGGGCCAGTTCGGCTTCGTCGCCGGTGCTGCCATGGCCTCGGTCGACCAGGCCGTGATCCGCATTGTCGGCAAGGGTGGCCACGGGGCCGAGCCACACAAGTCCGTCGATCCGATCCTGGCATCCGCTTCTTTCATCACTGCGCTGCAAAGTGTCGTCTCGCGCAATGTCGATCCCCAGGACATGGCGGTCGCCACTGTCGGTTCGATCCATGCCGGGTCGGCATCGAACGTGATCCCGGAAAGCGTCGAGCTGAAGCTGACCATGCGTGCCTTCAGCGAGACGGTCCGGCAGCAATTGCAGGAGCGTATTCCCGCACTTGCCCGCGCCCAAGCCGAAAGTTTTGGCGCGCAGGCGGATGTGAACTATCGCCTTGGCTTTCCGGCCCTCATCAACCATCGCGACGAGACGGATTTTGCGCGGTCGGTCGCTCTGGAGGCCTTTGGGGAAGGGCAGGTCGCCAAGGATTTTCGTCCGCGCACCGCGAGCGAGGATTTCGCCTTCATGCTGCTGGAGCAACCGGGCAGCTACCTCTTCGTCGGCAATGGCGACAGCGCCCCTCTACACAGCGCCCACTACAATTTCGACGACATAATCATAGCGCCCGCCGCCCGTTACTGGGTGCGGCTGGTCGAGACTTTCCTTTCATAGTGACCACAACAGGACGGCTGATGAGATGAGTGACAGCTTTCTCTACACGACCCCTCTCGACCCACGCGCCAGGCCGCTGATCGATGAGCTGATCCATGAATATGATAGCCGCTACGGCAATTATTTCAGCGCCGAAGGCGCGGCAGCGGAGCTCAACCGCTATCCGCCGGAGTACTTTGCGCCGCCGGACGGCAATTTCCTGCTCTTGATCCGCGACGGCGAAACCATCGGCGGCGGCGCGTTCAAGCGCTACGACGAGCGCACGGCCGAGTTCAAGCGCATCTGGACTCGTCACGATCTGCGCCGGCAGGGACTGGCGCGCAAGCTTCTGGTCGAGCTGGAATCGCAGGCGGCCCGCCAGGGCTACTCCCGCATCTACCTCACCACCGGTTTTCGCCAGCCGGAGGCCGTCGGTCTCTATCTCGGCTACGGCTACACCGCGCTGTTCGATCAGACCGTCGATCCCGAAATCCACAAGACGCTGCCCTTCGAGAAGGATGTCAGCCATCTGGCCGAACCGGAGCTGCGCGTGGCCGGCGGCAACAGGTGAAAGCGGCAACAGACCGATAATCCATAAAAGGGAAATATCATGGCACTGACGACAGATTTCGCCGGGATTGATCCCGGAAGCCGGATCGCCGATCAAAAGCAGGATCATTCCCGCTACCGGATCGTGCCGGCGCGTCATCCCGCCCGGCTGGCGGGCACCATTTTCGCCGCTGTCGTCATCGCCGCCGTGCTCTATTCCACCTTCACCAATCCGCGCTGGGGTTGGGGCGTCTTTGCCGAATGGTTCTTCGCCGAGCCTGTTCTCGTCGGCCTCGGCAGGACGCTGCTTCTGACCGTGCTGGCCGCCATCTCAGGTTCTATACTTGGCACGGCACTGGCGCTAGCCCGCGTCTCCAAGTCGCCGCTGCTGTCGGGCCTCTCCTGGGGCTATATCTGGCTGTTGCGCTCGATCCCGATGATCGTGCTGTTGCTGGTGCTGAACAATCTCGGCTACCTCTACGAGACGATCAAGATCGGTGTTCCTTTCACCGATGTGGTCTTTCTCGACTATCCGACGGTACAGTTGCTGACGCCATTTGCCGCCGCCTTCCTCGGGTTGACGCTCAACCAATCGGCCTTCTTCGCCGAGATCGTGCGCGGCGGCATCCTCTCCGTCGATCAAGGACAATTGGAGGCGGCCTCCGCCCTTGGTCTGTCGCGACGACGCCAAGCCTTCCGTATCGTTCTGCCGCAGGCCATGCGCTCGATCCTCCCGACCGGCTTCAACGAGCTCATCGGATTGGCGAAGAGCACGTCCATGGTCTACGTACTCGCGCTGCCGGAACTCTTCTACACCGTCCAGGTCATCTATCGCCGCAACCTCGAAGTCATCCCGCTGCTGATGGTCGCGACGGTCTGGTATCTGATCATCATGACCGTGCTGTCGATCGCGCAGTATTATATCGAACGCTATTTCTCCAGGGGTGCACTGCGCAACCCGACGCCGCTCCCCTTCCAGGCCTTCTTCTCCGGCTTCCGGCGTCCGCTGCCGGTGCTTGAGGCGACGACGGATGTTGTACGCAAAACCGGCTTCAGCGATGTGGCAAGTTTGAGGGCGTCTGGTGGCGCGGTGCGCATTCATGGCATTTCGAAGAGCTTTGGCGCTCTGAAGGTGCTCGACAATGTCGAACTCAATCTTCCGCCCGGCAGCGTCACCGCCATCCTCGGTCCCTCCGGCTCCGGCAAGTCGACGCTGCTGCGCGCCATCAACCATCTGGAGCGCGTCGATAACGGCTTCATCTCCATCGACGGCGATTTTATCGGCTATAGCCGGAAGGGCGATACGCTCTATGAGCTGAAAGAGAAGGACATTCTCAAAAGCCGCGCCGATATCGGCATGGTCTTCCAGAGCTTCAATCTCTTCCCGCATCTGACCGTGCTCGAAAACCTCATCGAGGCGCCGATCCAGGTGCGCGGCGTAAGTCGTGAGGAGGCCATACAGCTGGCGCAGGAACTGCTTGCTCGCGTCGGCCTCAGCGACAAGATCAACGCCTATCCACGCCAATTGTCCGGCGGCCAGCAACAGCGTGTCGCCATCGCCCGTGCACTGGCGCTCCGCCCCAAGGTGCTGCTCTTCGACGAGCCGACCTCGGCGCTCGATCCGGAACTGGTCGGCGAAGTGCTCGATGTCATCAAGGAACTCGCCCGCACCGGCACGACGCTCGTCATCGTCACCCATGAGGTTGGTTTTGCCCGCGAGGTTGCCGACACGGTGGTCTTCATCGAAGGCGGCCACATCCTCGAGGTCGGCCCACCATCCAGAATCTTCAATGACGCCGAACATCCGCGCACGCGCGAGTTCCTGGCAAAAGTTCTCTAGCGAAAACCGGCCCCACTTCGCGAAAGGAAGAAAGCATGCGCAACCACAACCCTAGAATGAAAAGAAGGTAAGCTACATGACTGTCTTCAAGAAAACGACATCCCTGGTGGCCGGCGTGATTGCCGTGGCTGTTCTCGGGCTCGGCTCCGCCTATGCGGCGGAAAAGTTCAATCTCAGCCCTGATACGTCAAATCGGATCCGTTCCGAAAAAGACGAAGCTGCGATCAAGGCGATCGCGCCGGGCTTCAAATTCGTCAACCCTGGCAAGTTCACGGTGGCGATCAACCCCTGGGATCCGCCGGTCGCAACCTATGCCACCGACGCCAAGACAGTGGTCGGTACCGATCCGGAGTTCGCGCAGCTGCTTGCGGATTCGCTCGGCCTGCAGCTGGATCTTGTGGCGGTTGCCTGGGAGGATTGGCCGCTCGGCGTCTCCTCCGGCAAATATGATGCCGTCATCAGCAATGTGACCGTCACCGAGGAGCGCAAGCAGAAATTCGATTTCTCCACCTATCGTAAGGATGTGCTCGGCTTCTACGTCAAGTCCGACAGCAAGATCACCGCGATCAAGGAGCCGAAGGACGTCGCCGGCCTCAAGGTTATCACCGGCGCCGGCACGAACCAGGAGAAGATCATCCTGGAGTGGGACCGGGAGAATGTCGCCGCTGGCCTGAAGCCGGTCGAGGTGCAGTATTACGACGACCGCGCCGCCGCCGATCTGGCGATCCAGTCCGGCCGCGCCGATGTCGAGTTCAATCCGAACGCCACGCTCGCCTATAGCGCTTCCATCAAGGGCAGCACCAAGCTGGTCGGTACGGTCAGCGGCGGTTGGCCGTTGACGGCCGAGATTGCGGTAACGACGCGCAAGGGCGCGGGTCTTGCGGATGCGGTCACCATCGCGCTCAACGACCTGATCAAGGATGGCAAATACGCGGAAGTGCTGAAGCGCTGGAGCCTCACCTCCGAAGCCGTCGACAAGTCGCAGACCAATCCGCCCGGCCTGCCGAAGAGCGGCTCCTGATCGGTTCTGACGCAAGTAACGGCCGGCTCCGCAAAAGCGTGAGCCGGCCTTTCATGAAGACGGGATATGGAGACTATCATGACAGGCATACCGGCCATCCGGGCATGTTCATTCGTTTTGATGATGACGGCGTTGACGTCTTTCGGCGTGGCTCATGCCGATAATCTGAGTTTCGACCTGAGCCCGGAACAACCAGGCCGCATTCATGTCGAGCAAGATGCGAAGGCCATCGCAGCCATCCCCAAGGCTTTCAAGTTCGTGACGCCGGGCACGCTCACGGTTGCCGTTGCACCCGGCGGCCCGCCGCTTGCCACCTATGCGACTGACGCCAGGACCGTGGTCGGCGCCGATCCGGATATAGCGACCGCCATCGCCGACAGCCTTGGGCTCAAGCTGGAACTCGTGCCGGTCGCCTGGATCGATTGGCCGCTAGGCCTCACCTCGGGCAAATATGATGCCGTGATCTCCAATGTCGGCGTTACCGAGCAGCGCAAGGAAAAGTTCGATTTCTCCACCTACCGCCAGGGTCTGCACGGCATTTACGTCAAGTCGGACAGCCAGATTGGCTCGATCAAGGAGCCGAAGGATGCGGCGGGTCTCCGCTTTATCGTCGGCGCCGGCACGAATCAGGAGCGCATTCTGCTCGAATGGAGCAAGGAGAATGTCGCCGCCGGGCTGAAACCGCTGGAGCTGCAATATTACGACGACGATGCCGCCAGCCTGCTGGCGCTGGCGTCAGGCCGCGCCGACGTGATCGTCCAGCCGCATGCGCAGCTCGTCTACATCGCCGCCCGCGACAAGAATATCAGGAGCGTTGGCACGCTGAGCGCCGGCTGGCCGGATCGCTCGGATGTCGCGGTGACCACGCGCAAGGGGAGTGGCCTGGCCGATGCTTTGACCGTCGCCACCAATGATCTCATCGCCAACGGCAGTTACGGCAAGATCCTCAACCAATGGCATCTGGCGGAAGAAGCCCTGCCGAAGTCGGAAACCAATCCGCCCGGCCTGCCGAAATATTGATCGTCGGAAAGTGTAAATAGGAGTGATGCCATGAGCGGCCGCAAGATCTCGATAAGCCATATCGGTTTCCTGACCCCAGGCAATTATCCCGACGACGATCCGTTGGCGGGGCTGGAGCAGACGCTGCAGCAGTTGCGATATGGCGAGGAGCTGGGCTTCGACAGTGCCTGGGTCCGCCAGCGGCATCTGGAGCCCGGCATTTCATCGGGCAGCGCCTTTTTGGCCGCGGCAACCCAGCGCACCAGCCGGATCCAGCTCGGAACGGCGGTGATCCAGATCGGCTATGAAAGCCCTTATCGGCTGGCCGAAGACCTTGCCACCGTCGATGTCCTGTCGCGCGGACGGCTGAATATCGGCGTCAGCGCCGGCCGGCCACTGCATGCCGACCTGATCGCGCCGCTGGTTTTCGACGGCGATTGGCAGAGCAATGATTTCTCCCACGATCGCGTCTTGCGCTTTGCCGACAATCTGCGCGGCACCCCTCTCGGCGACGAACAGACCTTCATCAAGACGCCCTTCGGCCCGATCCGGCCGCGCCTGCAACCCTATGCCAAGGGGCTGATAGACCGAATCTGGTATGGCGGCGGATCGCAGCGCTCAGCTGAATGGGCCGGCCGCAACGGCTTCAACCTTTTGACCGGCAATGTGATCACGGGCGAGGGGACCGACGACTTCCTCGTTGCTCAATCGCGGCTGATCGAGACCTATCGTGCCGCCGCTGGAACTCGGGGACGTGTCGCTTTAGGGCGCGTCATCGTTCCGTTCGACAGCGCCGATGCCGCTACGCGCCGCCGGTATCAGGACTATGCAGCGGGCCGCCATGAGCGGACCCTGACGCCACAAGGCGAACGGCACACCCTGTTTGCCCGCGACATCATCGGCACTTCGGAGGAGGTTTTGGAGCAGCTTTTCGCCGATCCGATCCTACCCAAGGTCAGCGAGTTGCGGCTGGAACTGCCTTACGAGTTCGAGCACGAGCAATATCGCCAGATCCTCCACGACTTCATCACGCGGATTGCGCCTGAACTCGGCTGGTCGGGCGCGGGCTCGACTGTCTCCGGCAAAGACGAAAAACGCTACGCCTGAGCAACTAGGCGAAATGACCCCACACCAAGGCAGACCCCATGGCAGACAATGACGACATCTCGCCCGCTCTCGGTCCCAACACGCAGCTCATCCGCGCCGGACATGACCCGTTCGACTATCATGGCTTCATCAATCCGCCGGTCGTTCGCGCCTCGACGGTGCTTTTCCCGAATGCCGAGGCGATGGAAAAGCATGAGCAGAAATACACCTATGCGACGCGGGGAACGCCGACGACCGATGCGCTCTGCGATGTGATCAACGAACTTGAAGGTGCTGCGGGAACCATCCTGGTGCCATCCGGCCTTGCCGCCGTCACCATTGCATTTCTGGCCTATCTTTCGCCGGGCGATCACGCGCTGATCGTCGATTCCGTTTACGGCAACGTTCGTCATTTCTGCGATACGATGCTCGCCCGCTTCGGCGTCGAGGTCGAATATTATGATCCTTCGATCGGCGCGGCGATCGAGGCGCATTTCCGACCGAATACGAAACTCGTGCATCTGGAAGCGCCGGGCTCCAATACGTTCGAAATACAGGATGTTCCCGCCATCACCGCCGTTGCCCAGCGGCATGGGGCGATCACGACCATGGACAACACCTGGGCGACGCCGCTGTATTTCCGGCCTCTCGATTTCGGCATCGATGTATCGATCCAGGCATCGACCAAATATCCAGCCGGCCATGCCGATGTCCTCATGGGCACCATCTCGGCCAACGCCAAACACTGGAAGCGGCTCCGGCAGGCAAATGGCGCACTCGGCATATGCGGGACCGCGGACGATGCCTATCAGGTGTTGCGGGGGCTGCGCACCATGGGCGTCAGGCTCGAGCGCCATCAGGCGAATGCCCTCGACATCGCGACCTGGTTGGAGGCTCGCGACGATGTTGCACGCGTGCTGTATCCTGCGTTGCCGAGCTTTCCCGGCCACGACATATGGAAGCGGAATTTCAAGGGTGCAAGCGGGGTCTTTTCCTTCGTCCTCTCCGTCGCCCGGCCGGAGGATTTCAAAGCCAAGGCACAGGCCTTTCTCAATGGCCTTTCGCTGTTCGGGCTCGGCTATTCCTGGGGCGGTTTTCCGAGTCTGGCGTTGGAGGTCGACCTAAGCGACCGAATCCTGTTGAGGCCGCCGGAGGAGGGGCCTCTACTGCGTCTCCAGATCGGCTTCGAGGATGTTGCCGATCTAAAAGCCGATCTCGAGAAGGGATTCGCGGCGGCAAAAAGGCCTGATGGCCCTTCAGACGTTCCCGCGGCCGTTTCTCCGCGAGGTCTCGGTCCATTGATGTGACGCACGCCGCGGCACTCCACGCAGCGCATTGTTGATATTGCAACGCGGCGTCATTCAATGCAGCGACAGTTTCAGCTTTTTATTGCAATTTAGGCCGTTCCTATATAGGGCCACATCTCGCCAACGGGTCTAAAAATTCAAAAATGAATGTCGAGCAGGCAATCCTTCATAAGTCCCCGCCTCAAAAGAAACATAGTGCATTATTCCGTTTGCTGCTTCGCCACATCGTCAGGGGTGTGATCGCGGGAAAGCAAGGGGCGAAGGAGCATTCCGTTTTTTCCAAGAGCATTTCCGGAGATTTTCCCAACGGCGGCGACGTTATATTGGCGGCCTGCAATGACGATTATTTCAGGAAGTTTGCGATCGACCTTATACGTTCGGTCGAGTCGCATGGAGCACCTCAGAAGCTACATCTTCATTTGCTGGAGCCATCTGAAACTGTCCTCGAGGAGATCGCTCAATTGCGGGCCACTCTCGAGCACGTTCAGCTTACGGTTACCATCGATCCATGTGTTCTCGCTGAAACGATCCCTTATCGTACCGTTTATTACACGGCAGCCCGTTTCCTCTTGGCGCCCATGCTGCTTAAGGCAGGTGTCGATCGACTGCTGATCATTGATGTCGACGCCGTGATGAACAAGTCGCCATGGCAGTTCTTCGACAATGAGGCGGCCCTTCGAAGCGGTGGCTTCATATTCCGGCGTGAAAAACGCAAGCACTGGTATCGTGTGCTGGCTTCAGCGGTTTTCTTGAACGGATCTCCCGGATCCGTTCGCCTTGCTGAAAACCTGGCTCGCAGCTTGGCTCGAACTCTACGGTATAAGCCGCGTTATCATATAGACCAGATTTCGCCGTACTATATCTGCGAACTGGCTGAGCGTCGGTTCTCGGATTTCGCCACTTTCGACATTCCCAAGGAAATCATGGGTTATTCCTATGAGAGTGAAGCCGCGTTCTGGACGGTGAAAGGTAAATCCAACATCGATCAGTTTCTCGTCGAACGCGACAAACTCCTTTCATCCCGAGACGCATCTTGAATTTTGGGGAACCGGATCGGTGACGAAAGAGGTTTGATGGCCTCTGACAAGCCAAAGCGCATCGAGCAGTCAATTATCCGCGTCATGGCAAGCTAATGTAGCTCCTGCCATCCAAAAGCCACAAAGCTGCCGAGGCTGGCAACAGTACAGACAAGTTCAGACTTCGTCTTCGCCACCCGTCGGCTAGCACGTCAGTGACAGCAGATTCTTCACGTTGAGAAGCTGTGCTTCCCGAAACGGGTTTTCCCCAGGACCTGAATGAGAAGGTTCGCCGCGACCAAAGCAATATTGCGAGGTTCAATGCGATGCACTCCATCCCAGACCGTGCTTCCGTTTCCATCATCATTTCGAACTACAATTACGCACGCTTCCTCCGCCGCGCTGTTGGCAGCGCGTTGGAGCAGGATTACGACAATGTGGAAGTCATCGTCGTCGACGATGCGTCCACCGATGACTCCGCCAATGTCATCGCCTCCTACGGATCGCGCATCAAAGCATGCCTAAAAGAAACCAATGGCGGCCACGGCGCGGCCTTCAACACCGGCTTTGCCGCAAGCAGCGGTGAGGTCGTCCTTTTTCTCGATGCCGACGACTATCTCTACCCGAATGCGGTGTCCGAGATCGTCAATGCTTGGGAGGACGACACCGCCCAGGTGCAATTCCGATTGCACCTCGTCGACGAGGACCAGCAGGTAAAGGATGTCTTTCCGCCCTCGGAGCTGCCGTTCGATTCCGGCGACGTCACCGCGAAACTGCTGCAGAGGGGGCGCTATCAGACCACCGTCACCAGCGGCCTGGCTTTCAGGCGCGCGGTTTTGGAAGCGGTCATGCCGGTTCCGGAAACGGATTTCCGACAGGGTGCCGATGGCTATCTCGTCACGGTGGCGCCTCTTCACGGACAGGTAACGTCGATCGAGACCTGTCTCGGCGCCTACCGCATTCATGGCGCCAATCACTCCGTCTTCGCGGACAAGCTCGGTCAACGCGCGCGCTGGCGCATGGAGCATGATTTTCACCGCATGGATGCCTTGTCGGATCAGGCTGCCGAGGTTGGCCTGACAGTGCCGCAGGACGTCAATCTCCATGATCCCGTCCACCTGGAAGAGCGCCTGGCATCGCTCTGCATGGATAGTTCGAAGCACCCCATGACCAGCGATTCCAGATTTACCCTCGGCACCGCCGGTGCCGTGGCCAGTATGGAAATGAATGCATCCCTGCGCCGCCGCACCATGCTGGCAGCATGGTTTCTATCCGTCGGCGTCCTCCCCCGGCGCATGGCGAAAGCGGTTCTGTCGTGGAAGCTCGTCGCCTCATCGAGGCCCGCCTTCCTCCTGCGCATTTCGAAAACCATTCGCCACGCCGTCGGATAGACCAGACATAGCGGCGCGTCGATTGCGCCGCTATCCCGCCACGGCCCTGGCGATCCGTTCTTCGTTCAAGTTGCGATAGCTGGCGCCCGGATGCGGCGCTTGCAGCCTTGGTCCCTTGCCGCCGAGTTTTTCCCGCAACGTTCCCTGGCGATAATCCGTCTTGTAGACGCCGCGCTTCTGCAACTCCGGCACCAGCAAGTCGACGGCATCCTCGAAGCTTTCCGGCGTCACGGCGTAAGCGAGATTGAAGCCGTCCACATCCGTATCCTCGACCCATTCCTGCAAGAGATCGGCGACCGTTTGCGGCGAGCCGACGAAGACCGGACCGAAGCCACCGATGCCAACCCAGTCCGCCATTTCGCGTACGGTCCAGACCTTATCGGGATCGATGGTGGTGAAGGTTTCGACGGCCGATTGCACGGCGTTGGTATAGCGGTGCCTGAGCGGTTCGTCGGGCGAGAACTGGCCGAAATCGATGCCCGTCCAGCCGGAAATCAGCGTCTGCGCACCTTCGTAGGAGACATACTTGCGGTATTCGTCAAACTTTCGTTTCGCCTCCGCATCCGTTTCGCCGAGGATGACGGTCTGCAGGTTGAAGGCGAGGATTTCGCGAGGATTGCGCCCAACTCGTTCCGCTGCCTCGCGGACATTGGCGACGTAGCGCTTCAGAACCGGCTTCGATGGTGCGGCGACAAAGATGCATTCGGCATGCGCACCGGCGAAATCCTTGCCACGGCTCGACGCGCCGGCCTGATAGAGCACTGGCGTGCGCTGTGGCGACGGTTCGCTCAGATGAATGCCCGGCACGGTGAATTGCTTGCCCGAGTGATGGATAGGATGAACCTTTTCCGGATGGGTGAAGATGCCGGCCTCGCGGTCGCGCACCACCGCATCATCCTCCCAGCTTCCTTCCCAGAGCTTGTAGCAGACCTCGAGATATTCCTCGGCAAGGTCGTAGCGATCGTCATGCTTCGTCTGCGCCGCCTGGCCGACATTCAGTGCACCGCTGTTCAGGTAGGAGGTGACGATGTTCCAACCGACGCGACCCTTGGTTAGATGGTCGAGCGTCGAGATGCGACGGGCGAAGGTATAGGGATGCTCGAAGGACAGCGACGCCGTCAGCCCGAAACCAAGATGTTCGGTGACATAGGCCATCGTCGGAATGAGCTGGAGGGGATCGTTGACCGGCACCTGCGCCGAATGACGAAGGGCTGCGTCGACATTGCCGTTCAGCACGTCATAGACCCCGAGCACGTCGGCGATGAACAGACCGTCGAATTTGCCGCGCTCCAGCGTCTTGGCGAGATGGACCCAGTAGTCGAGATCCTTGTACTTCCACGACTGATCGCGCGGATGCCGCCAGAGGCCGGGCGACTGGTGTCCGACGCAGTTCATGTCAAAGGCGTTCAGCCTGATTTCGCGGCTCATTTTCGGCTCCTTGTGGGATCGGAGGTAGGGGCAGGATGTCAGGAGTTGGTACGGCCGAGGCCGTAGGTCAGGGCGAGCGCTCCGACGAGCACGGCGCCCTTGACGAAATCCTGGGTGTAATAGGGAGCGTTCAGCATGGTCAGCCCGTTGAGCAGCACGCCAACGAAGACGGCGCCGACAAGGGTGCCGAGCACGTTCGGACGGCGCAGACCAAGCACCGCGAAGCCGATCAGCGAAGCGGCAACCGCATCCATCAGCAGCGAACCACCGGAGGAGACATCACCGCGTCCGACGCGCGCGGCGATAACGATGCCGCCGAGCGAGGCGAGCGTGCCGGATATGACATAGGCCAGCGTCTTCAGCCGCGTCGTGGAGGCCCCAGCCAGCCGCGTCGCCACCTCGTTGCCGCCGGTGGCGAAAAGCAGCCGGCCGATGCGGGTCCGCTCGGTCAGCACAAAGAGCACAAGGGCAACCAGAATCATCAGTACGACGGAAACGGGTACGACACCGAACAGGCTATAGCGGCCGATCAGCAGGAATTGCGGATCGTAGCTGCCGGCGGCCTTGGAACCGCTGGGCAGGATCAGCCCGGAGGAGATCGAGCGTCCGGCGGTCGGGATCAACTGCAGGCCGGAGAGCAGGAACATCATCGACAGCGTCGCCAACAGGTCCGGCACTCTCAGCCGAACGATGATGAACGCGTTGATCAGGCCGATTGCGGCACCGAAGGCGAGCACCAGCGGCACGGTGGCATAGACATCGAGCTGCCACACGATCATCGCGTAGCTTGCAGCCATGACGCTTGAGGCGGCGACCGCGCCGATCGACAGATCGAACCCGCCGACGGCCAGCGTCACGGTAACACCGGCACCGAGGATGGCGACGACGGAGACCGCCTGCAGGATGCTCATGAGGTTGTTGATGTTGATGAAGGCTGGCTGGGCGGCTGTGAAGCCGATGATGAGCGCAACGAGCAGGATGAAGACCGCGCCGGAGCGCAGGACGGTACTGACCCCGGCAAGCCAAACGACTATCGGATTGACGGCGACAGCCGTCTCTGTCCGTTCCGCCGGCTGTGGGAAGCTCTCATTATCAACGGATGTCATGCGGGGATGTCCTCAAGGGCGTCTGGGGTGGTCGCAGTGGCGACAGGGCTCAGGCTATGCCGGTCGATCACGAGAATGCGGTCGGCCACTTCGAAGGCTTCCTCCGGGTCGGAGGTGGCAATCAGCGTGGCGCGATCGCTGCGGCTACGAATGGCCTGGATGATGTCGTGCCGGGCGCCGACATCGACGCCCTGAAAGGGCTCGTCGAGCAGGAGCAGCCGGCTTTGTTCGGCTTCCCAACGCGCCAGCACCACCTTCTGCTGGTTGCCGCCCGAGAGCGTCCAGACGGAGGCAAGGGGACCCGGGGCTTTGATCCGCAAGCGGTCGATCGCCTTTTCCGCCTCCTGCCGCTCGCGGTTACCGAAGAGGAATCCGTTCGGGTACCAGCGGGCGAGATGAGGCAGGCTGATGGTGGCGGCGACCGAATTGCCGGGCCAGGTGGCGGGCATCAGCGACGAGCGATGACGGTCCTCGGCGGCCATCGCGACACCGGCGGCGATCGCCTGTGCCGGCGTTCTCGGTCGATAGGCTTTGCCGTCGAGAAACATCTCTCCTTCGACAAGTGGATTGAGGCCGAAGATCGCCGAGAGCAGGCGGCTCTTGCCCGCGCCGAGCACGCCGGTAACGGCAACAACTTCACCTTCGCGAAGCGAGAGATCGAATGGGATGGCATTCGGCACGAGGCGCGCATTGCGCATTTCGAAGACCGGCTTGCCTGCGAAATCGCGCGCACCCGGCCGCGCCGATTGCAGCTTGCGTCCGATCATGGTCTCGATGGCGGCCGAAAAGTCGATCGGGCGCGTGAAGGAGCCGACGACCCGCCCGCCGCGCATGACCAGCGCGCGATCCGCGATCGCATCCAGATCCGCCGTGCGATGGGAGATATAGAGAATCGCCAGTCCCTGGCTCCTCAGCCGCAGGAGAATATCGAACAGGCGGCGGCTTTCCTGCCCCGAAAGGCTTGCCGTGGGTTCATCGAGGATCAGCAGGTCTGCCTGATCGGCCAGTGCACGCGCAACCGCCACCAATTGCCGGTCCGCCGCCGGCAGATCACCGAAGTCCCGATCAAGCGGTAGGGAAAAGCCCGCGACGTCCAAGATGGCTTGCGCCCTGGCGCGGATGCGTGCGCGCGAAACGAAGAACGGCATCCGGCGATCGGCAAAACGCGGCAAGAGCAATGCATCCGCGACGGTCAAACCGGGAGCGCCGACGAGGTCGGTCGACTGATGGACGGTGACAATGCCGGCTTTGGTCGCTTCAGCGGGGGTCGCCGGCGCGAAGCCATGTTCTTTGAACCGGATATTGCCGCCGTCGGCGGTCAGCGAGCCGGAGAGTATCTTCACCAGCGTCGATTTACCGGCGCCATTCGCACCCATCAGGGCGACGATCTCACCCCGCTCGATGGTCAATGTCGCATCGGCAAGCGCACGCGTCGAACCAAAGTTGCGCGTCAGATTTTCGACTTGGAGCAGGGGCATGCAGTCTTTTCCGGTTTCACCCGATAATGCCCCGGCGCGTAGCCGAACTTCCAGACACGCCATTTCCGGGACGAAGCCGAAGATGGAACAAAGAATCTCCGGAAGCGGCAAAATTCAGATCATTTACTCTACTAAAAAGATAGAGATTATTTCTAATAGATTGACGCGTCGCCGGGAACCCGTTGCCCATCAGACGATGCTTTCGATCGACCATAAGGAACACGACGATGAAATCTCTCGCACGGCTCGCTCTGTCTGCCGCCGTCATTCCATTCGTCTTCTTGCAGCCGGCCCATGCCGATGGCATCGCTGGCGCACCGGCGCCCTTCGACAAGGGCGGCGTCAAGCTGGCGCTGATCAGCTACATCTCCGCCGGCGATTTCTTCCAGGCCTATCAGGCTGGAGCGGAAGCGCAGGCCAAGGCGCTCGGCATCGATCTTCGCGTATTCCCCGGCCGTCAGGACGCCGCCGAACAGCGCGAACAGATCCTCCAGGCCGTCAATCTCGGCGTCAGCGGTATCGTCATCGATCACGGCCTGCCGGAATCGCTGAGTGACGTTGTGCAGCAGGCGCTCGACAAGGGCATCAAGGTCGTCGCCTTCGACGTTAACCTTAACAATCCGAAGATCCCGCAGGTCGAACAGAGCGACCACGAGCTGGCGCAGCAGGCGCTCGACCAGGTAGTGAAGGACAACGGCAAGAGCTTTGCCGCCGGCTATGTCTATGTCGCGGGTTTCGCGCCGCTCGATCGCCGCAACGAGGTCTGGGACAAGTTCAAGGCCGCCAATCCGGGCGTCGTCGAAAAGGCGCGTTTTGGCAACGTCAGCGATACGACCGCCACCAGCACTGCCGACCAGGCCAAGGCGGTATTGACCGCCAATCCGGATATCAAGGTCGTGTTCGCGCCCTATGATGAGTTCGCTCGTGGCGTGAAACTCGCAGCCGGTGATCTTGGCATTTCCGACAAGATCAAGATCTATTCCGCCGACGTCTCGACCGCCGACATCCAGGAAATCGTCGAGCCTGGAAGCCCGTGGGTCGCGACGGCCGCCACCAATCCGGCCGTCGTCGGCGCTGTTTCCGTCCGCGCGGCTGCCCTGCAGATCGCCGGACAGGATGTTCCGCACCAGATCACCGTCAAGCCGACGCTTCTGACCCAGGAGAGCCTGCGCGCGGCTGGCGTCAAGACCATCGAGGATCTGGCCGCGAAGATCCCCGCCTTCAGCACCAGCGATGCGGTGACGGCGAGCTGGATTCCAGCCAAGCTGTTCTAAGCACGGCAACAGGACTTATGCGGCGGGCTATTTTCGGTCCCGCCGTATCATCACTTCAAGCGATCGATGGATCGGGAGTTCCCACATGAGCAAATCCAATGTCGTCTTCGCCGCCAGCCATGGCACCGGACGGGACGCACTATTTTCAGCCGCGACGGAGATTTCCGCCGATTTCGCGAAGCGTGCGGCCGAACTCGATCGAGAAGGGCTGCCGCCACTGAAGGAGATCATCCGGCTTAAGAACTCCGGTCTCCTCAATGCGCTGCATGCGCCGCAGATCGGCGGCGGCGGGCTCAATTGGGTCGACGCATTGAAGTTGGTACGCATCATCTCGCGCGGCGAGAGCTCGCTCGGCCAGCTTCTCGGCTATCACTTCGTCAATAGCCAATATATTTATTGGGCGCTCGATGATGTCGCTCGCGCCCATGCGCTCGGCGCCGAGACGGTGGCGAAGAACCATTATTGGGGTGCCGCCGTCAATCCGCGCGATCCGGGCCTTGAGCTTACCCGGCGTGGCAACGCCTACGTGCTCAACGGCCGCAAGTCCTTCTCAACGGCCGCCCATATCTCCGACTACATCAACGCCAATGCCGCGCTTGACGGCAAGGTCGCCAGCTTCGCGGTGCCGACCAGCCGGCCGGGCTATATCGCCAATGACGACTGGGACAATATCGGCCAACGGCTCTCCGACAGCGGCACTGTCGAGTTCCGCGATTTCCCGGTCTACGAGGAGGACTTCATCGCGCCGCCCTCCGAACCGGATGCGCCGCCGGCGGTGCTTTCGACGTTCAACACTCCGCTGATACAGCTCGTCTTCGTCAATTTCTACCTCGGCACGGCCGAAGGGGCACTAGAAGCCGCGCTCGACTATGTGCGGACAACGACGCGACCCTGGATTACGTCCGGTGTCGAGAAGGCCTCCGACGATCCCTATATCCTTGAGCGGGTCGGAGAGTTTACCGCCTCGCTGAAAGCCTCGGCGGCCCTTGCTGACAGCGCTGCCGAAGCGGTCCAAGCAGCCCTTTCGCGTGGTAGCGATGTCACGGCGCGGGAACGCGGCGAAGCGGCGGCGGAAGCCTATGCGGCAAAGGTGCACGCCACCAATGTTTCGCTCGACATCACCTCGCGCGTCTTCGAACTAACGGGTGCCCGTTCCACAGCATCGAGCTATCGGTTCGATCGCTTCTGGCGCAACGTCCGGACTCACACGCTACACGATCCGGTGTTCTACAAGGCCAAGGAAGTTGGTGATTTCGTCCTGAACGGTACGATCCCGACCGTCAGCCTTTATAGCTGATCAGCATCCTCCCAAGATGCATGAAGAAAGGCCCGTTCCGGTTTCCGGAGCGGGCCTTTTCGTTGAGAGGTTACAGCGCGCCGTTCTTCGGCGGCGTCACATCATTCAGATAATAATTGCCGACCACATGATATTTCCAGCGCACGGGATCGTGCAGCGTATGGGTGCGCGCATTGCGCCAATGGCGATCGAGATTGAGACCGACACGGACGGACGACGTACCGGCGAGTTCGAACAGCGTGTTCGATGCCTCCAGCGCGATCTCCGTCGTCAATACCTTGGCGGTCGCAACAGCAAGCGTCGCCGCCACCACATTCGCTTCGCTCGGATCGATCTGGGCGATATCGACCTTCCGGCCGGCGCGTTCGACGACGGCCGTCGCCGCCTCGAGACGAATGGCAATCTGCCCGACTTTTGCGATGGTCAGTGGGTCGTCTGCCGCACGTTCGACGCCGCTATTCATCCAGGGGCGGGCGCTCGTCTTCACGAACTCGACCGTCTCGGCAAACGCGGCGCGCGCGATGCCCAGATCGACACCGGCGTGGATGATCTGACCGACGGAACCGATCGTTGTGGGGCGTTCGAAACCCTTTTGATGGGAAACGACGGCGTCCGCCCGCACATAGACATTGCTGAGGATGGTGGTGCCGCTACCTGTCGTCCGCTGGCCGAACCCATCCCAATCGTCGACGATCTCGATGCCTTCGGTACCGCGCGGCACGAAGGACATGGTCAACCGCTCTTCCTCGTCCAATGCGAATACCGTGATCCAATCGGCGAAAATGACGCCGGTGGAATAATATTTGCGGCCATTGATCCGATAGCCAAGCCCCTCGCGGGTGATGAGGGTATTGTAGTGGCCGACGGTCTTGGTGCCTTTTTCGGACAGGGCATTGCCAAACCGATCACCCGCCAGCGCCCGGCCGAAGAAAAACCGCTTCTGCTCCTCACTCCCGTCGGTGCGCAGGGCTTCGAGAATGTAGAAATGGTTCTGCGGTATCTGCCCGATCGATCCATCCGCCTCGGCGAGAATGGCCGTGACCTCGGCCAGAACCGTATTGGAGACATCCAATCCGCCATATTCGGAGGGAACGGTGATCGCAAGCAAACCCGATTGCGAGAGCGCGTCGAGCTCGGCATACGGGAGCAGCCGGTCGATATCGCGGCTGGAGGCAGATTCGGCGAATTGCTTTGCCAGCACGCGTGCCGTCGCAATTGCCTCTTCCTCGCTCGCCAGTCGGACTGCCACCGGGCGAATTCGATCCGTGTGTTGAACGGCTAGATCCATCTGCGCTCTCCTAATTCCAGCGGCCTATGGGTGCCGGATCTGGGAGCCGAAGATAAGGGCGTAAATTCTATAGATATACTGCATTATGAAATGTTTTTCGGCCGGCAGCGCCGGGAGTCGTCCGCACGTATTGACGGCGGTGGATTGCTGAAAAATGGCTCGTAGCCGTGGCAGCTGGAGAGCAAACGACGTTTGCTCTCCAGTTCCGATTTAAGGCAGCCGATAGGCGATGACATAGTCGCCGGGCTTGGTGCCGACAGAGCCATGGCCGCCGGCCACCATGAGGACATATTGCTTGTCGCCGGCGGTATAGGTCATCGGCGTTGCCTGGCCACCCGCCGGCAGACGAGCTTCCCAAAGCTGCCGCCCCGTCGTGACGTCATAGGCACGCAGATAGTTGTCGACCGCAGCCCCTAAGAAGGCGACGCCGCCTTTGGTGACGATCGGCCCGCCGATGCCGGGCACGCCGACCTTGAAGGGCAGGGGCAGCGGCGTCATGTCATGCACAGTGCCATTCTTGTGCTTGTAGGCGATTTTCCCGGTCTTCAGATCAGCGCCGGCGACGTAGCCCCATGGCGGAGCCTGGCAGGGGATGCCGAGCGGTCCGAGGAACGGTCCCATATAGACCCCGTACGGAGCGCCTTCGTTGCGGTTCAGGCCTTGCTCGCTGCCCTTCTCACCCTGACCTTTCGGTGCGATTTCCGAACGCGGAACCAGCCGTGAGGTGAAGGCCAGATAGGTCGGCATGCCGAACATGATCTGACGCTCGGGATCGACGGCAACACTGCCCCAGTTGAAGGTGCCGAAATTGCCGGGATAGATGATCGATCCCTCAAGCGACGGCGGCGTATAGCGGCCCTCATATTTGTAGCGGTGGAAGGCGATGCGGCAGGCAAGCTGATCGAACAGCGAGACGCCCCACATGTCCTTTTCCTGCAGCGGAGGCGGCGAGAAGGTAAGATCCGAGATCGGCTGCGTCGGCGACGCGTGATCCTCGGGGATGGTGCCGCCCGGAGCCAGTATCTCCTTGAACGGAATGAGCGGCTCGCCGGTGCGCCGGTCAAGCACGTAGATGTCACCCTGCTTGGTCGAAGCAACAAGCGCGGGCACCACCGAACCATCCGACTTGGTCATGTCGAAGAGCACAGGCTGCGCCGGGACGTCCATGTCCCAGAGATCGTGGTGCACGAATTGCTGCACCCATTTGAGCTGTCCGGTGTTGATATCCAGCGCCACCACCGAGGAGGAGAAGCGCTCGACATTCGCGCTGCGGCCCATGCCCAGCTGATCTGGAACCTGATTGCCGAGCGGGATATAGATCAGGCCCAACGCCTCATCGACGCTCGATACCGACCAGCTGTTCGGCGAATTGGTGGTGTATGTCTGCCCTGCCGGCAGGGGCGTGGTCTGGTCCGGATTGCCGGAGTCCCAGTTCCAGAGAAGCGCGCCGGTCTTGATATCGAAGGCGCGGATAACACCGGATTGCTCCTGGGTGGAGTAATTGTCGTTGACCGCCCCGCCGACGATGATCTTGCCCGCCACGGCGACGGGCGGCGAGGTCGAGTAGTAATAGCCGGCAGGATTATATTTCATCCCGGTTTCGAGGTGGAGCACGCCCTGGTCGGCAAAGCTCGTGCAGACCTTGCCGTCGGCCGCGTCCAGCGCGACCAGCCGTGCATCCGAGGTCGGCAGGTAGACGCGGTCTGCGCAGGGCGCACCGGCTGTGGCGGCCTGATCGTGATAATAGGTGACCCCTCGGCATGTCTGGTGCTGACGGTCAGAGTTCATCCCGGGTTTGGAGTCGAACCGCCATTTCTCCTTGCCGCTGACCGCATCGAGTGCGATCGCAATATTATGCGGCGTGCACAGGTAGAGCGTATCGCCCACCTTGAGCGGTGTTACCTGATAGGTCGTCTCGCCGATATCGTCCGGACGCTTTACGTCGCCGGTCTGATACCGCCAGAACTCCTGCAGGTTGGCGACATTCTGGACATTGATCTGGTCGAGCGGCGAATAGCGCTGGCCGTAAGGCGTGCGGCCATATTGATGCCATTCGCCATTCGGCACATCGCCGCCCATCGGCGCGTTGGCCGCCACTGTGGTCGGAAGATCGCCGGAAAGATCGTGCGGATCGGTGGTCATCGAGTAGCCGGCGACGATGATTGCCGCGAGCAACGGCAGGCCAAGCGGCCAGGGACTGGCGGCATATTGCACGCCGTCGAGGCTGCGGAAGCCGAGCGGACGCCGTATCCATGGCGTCAGCAGCCAAAGGCCGATCAGGATGATCAGGCCGCCGCGCGGCCCGAGCTGCCACCAGTCAAAACCGACCTCCCAGATCGCCCAGCCAAGTGCCGCAAGTACGAAGATCGCGTAGAGCCAAAGGGCGGACGCCTTGCGCAGGAACAGCAATATCGCGGTCGCAAGAAATGCCAGGCCAGCAAGGACATAAAAGAAACTGCCGCCAAGCTGGACGAGCCACAACCCGCCGCCGCCAAGCGCCAGCCCGATAAGCGCCAGAACGAATGATGTGATTCCAATAGCCATGATCTACTCCAGTCTATCCGCCGAATTGACAGTGATTGATCGAGGATAAGCGGCAGCGATTGGCCACGATCCCTGTCGGGATCAGATGTCCGACGGCGCCGAATTTGGAAGGAATGATTCGGGTGTGACGACCCCCAGTGATTTCGTAGTGATCCATGGAGTCCCCCAAAACGAAATCGACTTTTCAACGTTGTATTGGCAGAAATGTTCCATTCCAGCGAGCATTTCAAGCGCGATGAGGCGTAATCGAATTTATTAACGGACGTCGTTAATTTTTTAACAACTTTTGCGAATACTAATGGAAGCAGACGCAGGATCAAGGGGTTCTGCGTCACCGCTGGAGGAAACGCGATGAATTTGAAGATCGTCACCGCTCAGTCGGAAGTGGAAACCGATGATACCGGAACCTATCCGGACGGTCTGGTCGAGCAAAATCGGGTCGACCTGTCCTTGAGCCGGGAACGGCAGCACCGCAGGTCCCACGAGCGCGACTACGGCGCCGGCAAACGAATCGCTCCGCTTCCGATCGGACTGGTATAAAAAGCTACGCGTGGAAGCCTAACCACCCCCGCGCACCTGAGTGCGGGCGGGGATCTTTCATCATACGTACAGCGGCGTCATCTTGCGCCAGGCGCCCGCCCGATGGGCGCGTCCATCCCAGACATGCAGGTGATGATCGATCCGTTTCTCGGCCAGAAGCCGGCTGAGATGGCGATTGTTGTCGAGAAAAGGATCGGCGTCGCCAATGACAAGCACGATGTCGATCTCACGAAGCCTCTGCAGCCGCCGTTCGCAGGTAAGACCCGGTAGAAAATGCGTCGGAGTGTGGAAATAGACCGTGTCGTCGTAATAGCCGTCGAACAGGTCTCCAAAGGATTCAACCTTCATCGTCAGATCGTAGCGGCCTGAAAAGGCGACGAGCTTGCGGAAGAGGTGAGGGTGACGGAAGACGAGGCTTGCGGCCTGGAATGCGCCGAGGCTGCAGCCGTGCACGATGATGCAGTCATTGGGATTTTTCTCTGCCATCAGCGGCAGGACTTCGTTCAGGATATAATCTTCGAAGGCGGCATGGCGGCGAATGCGTTCAGCCGGATGGCGTTGCAGCCCATAGAAGGTCTCGGTCGCCAGACCCTCGATACAATAGAGCTGCAGCTCTCCGGCTTCCAATTTGTCTGCCAGGCTGGCGACAATGCCGAGCTGTTCGTATTCCCAGAACCGTCCGTCCCGCGTCGGAAACATCAGCACCTTGGCCCCTGCATGGCCGAACACCAGCAACTCCATGTCACGATGCAGTCGCTGGCTGTACCAGTGCAGATATTCGCGGTTCATGGCACCTCGAAAAATCGTCTGACCTTTTCGTTGAGTAGTATATTTTGTTCCATGCAACCAGGATAGTCGAAATGGCCGGCATCGAGGATGAATATTTCATTAAATTTCGGCGACGCGTTTGCTATAGCAAACTGGCAGGGCGGCGCCACCGCCGGGTCAAATAGTGCGGGCGCAACGAGCATCGGCACCTTGATGCGGGTCGCCGCGCTTGCCGCATCAAACAGACGCAAGCTCTCAAGCATGCTTCCGTGTTCCTTTTGATAGGCTTGGACCGAATCGGCGCTGCCGACCGTTGGCAAATTCAACCATAGTGACCGATCCCCAAAGGTCGGCACGACCAAGTGCCCACGATCGATCCGCTCATCGAAGGGGATCGCCAATGCGCCGATACCACCGCCGAAGCTGATGCCGCTATAGCCGATATGCCCTTCGAGCCACGGATAGAGATCGACAAGCGTCGAGACGGCAATCCACAGATCATCGACGCAGCCGCCGATGATATAGCGATCGGGCTTGCCGATATCGTAGAGCACATGCCCGGCCGCATCCGCTGGTATAGGCGGACGAGCACTGCGGGACAGACCACGACAGCAGGGAAATAAGATTGCCGTCTCTCTCACCGGCAGATCGAAGTCGGGCAGATCCCTGCCGCCATAGCCATGGCCCACGACAAGGCCGCGCCGTACCTGTCCTTCACGAGGAAGCAGCAGCCAGCCGCCGATCTGAAACGAACCGGTCGACGAATAGGTGATGTCGAAGACGTGCCAGTCGGGATGGTGCGTCTTGCTGCGGCGAAGTTTCGGCTGCGGGTCGACGGCGATCGCCCGACGATACCGCTCCTTCCAGAAATCATCAAAGCCCGGCGGCGCCTCCGGTGGCTTGATGGCAAGAAGCTGCTCAAGCTCCATGCCATAGGTGGGATCGAAGGCGAATGGGTGGCTTGTCGGAACGCTCATGCGACGGTTGTCTCGTGAAAGCGTAGGCGACGCAAGACCGGAGCTGCGCCTCCCCGACGTCTACGCAGCCGAAGTCTTGGTCAATGTCTCGGCAGTTCCCGTCGTGCCGCCGGATGTCTCGAAGTCGAAGAACTTCTGCGTGACGAGAGCCGCCGCTCCCCGTGCCCAAGAATTGTCCTCCCAGTCTGGAAGCAGAGGCGGCGATGCGCGAAAGGTGTGGGCGGCCATGGTCGATCTTAACGGCTCGAAAAATGCCTCGCCGAACGATACGGCTTCTCCGCCCACCACGATCACTTCGGGATCGGTGACATTGACGAGGTTTGCCAAAGCCTTTCCAATCCCGATGCCCGCTTCCCTGAGGATATCGCCAACGGCTGTCTCACCCTCCTCAACCGCATTAAGCATTTCAGGCAAACCATCGCTATTGCTACGATTTGTCGTCTCACGCCATGTGCGTAGCATTGAGGTCTGGGAATGATAGGCCATGAGGCAGCCGCGCTTGCCGCATTCGCAAAGGCGGCCGTTTTCCTCATGCAGCGTATGCCCGAACTTGCCGGCCGCGCCATTGGCGCCACGATAGAGTTTGCCCTCGATGATGAGCGCGCAGCTGATGCCGACGCCGATGGCGAGCACTGCCATGTTTCGATGCTGCCGCCCGACGCCGAAGAGCTGCTGGGCGATCGCATAGGCGTTCGTGTCGTCCTCCAGCCAGACGGGTACCTTGACCTTCTGCGCCAAAATCGAGGCGAGGGGAACGTTGTTCCAGTTGAAGCGGTGGCTGCGCACGCAGGTCGCCTGATCATTGCCGATGACGCCGGGCATGGAAATTCCGATGCCGGCGAGTTGCGCATTCGGCCGGGCGGCATATTGCACGAGCAAGGGAACGGCTGCGGCGAGCGTCTTGGCGACGTTTTCCGGATCGTGATCCGCAAGCGTCAGCCGCATGGATCCAAGGGGGCTGGTGGCGAGGTCAGTGACAACGCATTCCACCGAGCCGACCATCAGTTTAAAGCCGATCGCCAACCCATTAGTATAATTGATCTCGACAGGGATCGGCCGGCGTCCCGAAAACCCCGCTACGGCCTTTCCTTCGGTGACATGGCCTTCCTCGATCAGGTCCGCGATGACGAAGGTGACGGCGGCCGGGCTGAGGCCGGTAATCGTCGCAATCTCCGCGCGGCTCTTCGGTCCCTCCTGCCTCAGGAGGTTGAGAATGAGCCGCCGGTTCATGGCGCGCGAGGTACTCTGGTCGCCTTTCAGCTTCACGATTTCTCTTTCTTAATTTTGTAAATTAATTATTGCGTCTGTTTCAGACTTATGCATAACTTCACCCGTCGATCAACATCCGGCCGTGTGCAAGCACGAAGAAGTCAGAAAAAGGGACTCACAGCTTCACGAACCCAAATATCCGGGCAGCACATTCGCTGCCTCGGCGGGTTTATTGCGGCCATGCGTCCGGAGGCAAACGGAAAACGCTCGGAGGGCGTCCCGCTGGCTCATCGGCTGAGGGTGGAGACAGGCGTTAAAACGGGAGGAATTCAAATGACTTTCAATTTGCTTGGAAGGCCGTCGAGCCGACGTACCTTTTTGAAGGGGGCAGGGGCGGTTTCCGCCACCGCACTCGCGGGTTTTCCGATGCCGGCGATTGCGCAGGCGCAGGACATCAATATCATTTCCGACGAGAACAACGCCGATGCGCTGGCGATCCTGCGCAAGATCGGTGACGATTTCGGCAAGCAGGCCGGCGTCAAGGTCGTCATCAACAATATGGACCACGAGGCCCATAAGACCGCGATCCGCAACTATCTGGTCGCAGGCGCGCCGGATATCTGCTTCTGGTTTTCCGGAAACCGCATGCGCGCCTTCGTCAAGCGTGGCCTTTTCGACGACATCTCCGATCTTTTCGAGAAAGAGAAATACAAGGACGTGCTCGGCGCGACGGCAGGCTCCGTTACCGTCGACGGCAAGCAATACGGCCTGCCAACCGGCGGAACGCTCTGGGGCATGTTCTATCGCAAGGATGTCTTTGCCCAACTCGGCGCAACGGCGCCGGCAAACTGGGATGATTTCCTGGCATACGGCGCCAAGTGCAAAAGCGCGAACCTGACGCCAATCGCCATGGGCACCAAGGAATTGTGGCCGGCAGCCGGCTGGTTCGACCAGATGAACCTGCGCATCAACGGCCTCGACAAGCACATGGCGCTGATGAACGGCGAGATGAGCTATCTCGATCCGTCATTGAAGCCGGTCTTCGATCAGTGGGAAACGCTGATCAAGCAGGGCTTCTTCACGCCGGACAATACCTCCTTCGGCTGGCAGGAGGCGGGCGCGCTTCTGGCGCAGAAGAAGGCGGGGATGATGAATCTTGGCGCCTTCGTCCGCTACGCCTTCCCGAAAGAGGATCTTGATCAGCTCGCTTTTGCGCCATTCCCGACGATCGACCCCAAGGTCGGCCGTTTCGAGGAGTTTTCGTTGAATTCGGTCCATATTCCGGCGAACGCAAAGAACAAGCAGGGCGCCCGTGAGTTCCTGGCTTACTTCTACCGCCCGGAAAATCTCGGCCCCTATCTGGAGCCCGGCGGCAATATCCCGCCGCGCAACGACCTGCCGCCGAGCAAGGACCCGCTGGTCAATGCCGCCGTCGACGTGTTGAAGACGCTACAGGGCACGTCGCAATATTACGACCGCGACAGCGATCCCGACATGGCGCAGGCCGGCCTCTCCGGCTTCCAGGAGTTCATGGCGAAGCCGGAACGGCGCAACGCCATCCTGCAGCGGCTCGAAGGTACGCGCAAGCGTATCTACAAGCTCTAGCTTTCCTCCCAGCGACCGAGAGGCGGGGCCGCGGCTCCGCCTCCCCATATCGATAGAGGATAAAATGATGATATTTTGGCGTCACCATCGCTGGTGGCTCACTCCAACTTTGCTGATTTTACCGGCCGCCATTCTCTTTTCCGTCGTGATCCTGTGGTCGGCGGTCGAGAGCATCTGGATCAGTTTTCACGACTGGGACGGCTTCAGCCCGATGGTCTGGACCGGCCTCGGCAATTACGTCGAGCTGTTCAACGACCCGCAATTCTACGTTTCCCTGAAGAACAACGTCATCTGGCTGGTCATGTTCATGGCAGCACCACCCTTGGGGCTGGCGATCGCGCTTCTCGTCAACCAGAAGATCCGCGGCATGCGGTTGATGAAATCATTGTTCTTCATTCCGCTGGTGCTGGCCTCCGTCGCCGTCGGCGTCGTCTTCACCTGGGTCTACACGCCGCAACTGGGGTTGCTTGCCCTGATCTTCGGTTTCTTCGGCGCGACGGCACCGGCACTGCTCTCCAATGAGCATCTCGTGACCTTCGCGATCGTCATCGCCGCCCTCTGGCCGCAAATCGCCTTCTGCATGGTCCTCTACCTCGCTGGCCTCAACAATCTCAGCGAAGAGCTGATCGGCGCGGGCAGGGTGGATGGAGCGCGGGGCTGGAACATGCTGCGCCATATCGTTCTGCCACAGCTGACACAGGTCACCTTCATCGCCATTGCGGTCACCGTCGTCGGCGCGCTCCGATCCTTCGACATGGTGTCGGTCATGACCCAGGGCGGGCCGTTCGGCTCCTCCGAAGTGCTCGCCTATCAGATGTTCGAGCAGTCGATCTTCTCCTACCGCTTCGGCTATGGCGCGGCGATCGCCTCGGTTCTGTTCGTGATCATGGCGGTGTTCATCGTCTGGTACCTCACGCGGATCATCCGCATCGAAGAAAGAGGGGCCTGATGTATCCGCGCCCGATCCCCGAAGATGCCATCTGGCATCGCCGTTTCTATTTCACCGCCGTTCTCGCCATCCTGATCCTGTGGCTGTGCCCGCTATTTGCCGTCATCCTCACCTCGTTCCGCTCGACGCAGGATGTGATGGGCGGCAATCTCTGGGGCTGGCCGACACAGTTCGGCCTGATCGACAACTACACCTCCGTCTTCACCCAGACGCCGATGGCGCGCTATTTCCTCAACAGCCTGATGATCACCATACCCTCCGTCATCGGTGTGCTGGTCATGAGCACGCTCGCCGGTTTCGTGCTGGCACGTTACCGCTTTCGCGGCAACATGCTGGTCTTCGCGCTCTTCGTCGGCGGCAATTTCCTGCCCTACCAGATCATGATGATACCGGTGCGCGACCTGATGGTGCGGATCGGTCTCTATGATACGCTGGCGGCGCTGATCATCTTCCATATCGCCTTTCAGACGGGCTTTGCGACACTGTTCATGCGCAACTTCATCGCGGCCCTGCCGGATGAGCTGTTCCAAGCCGCAAGGGCTGAGGGAGCATCACCGTTCCAGACGCTGGTGCATGTGGTGATCCCGCTCGTTCGCCCGGCGCTGGCCGCACTCGCGATCCTGATCTTCACCTTCGTCTGGAACGATTACTTCTGGGCCGTGGTGCTGACGGTGAGCGACACGGTCAAGCCGGTGACCGCCGGGCTTGCCAATTTGCGCGGCGAATGGGTTTCCGCCTGGAACCTGATCTCGGCCGGCACGATCATCGTCGCCGTGCCGCCCGTCGTCATGTTCTTCCTGATGCAGCGGCACTTCATTGCCGGGCTTACCATGGGGGCGGTGAAGGGATGACGACTTTATCCACCACGACCGTCCATCCCGCCCCTTGTGCCAATCCTTCCTTTGCGAGCCGAAAAGCATGACCAGTCTCGAACTTCGACACGTCAACAAGAATTATGGCGCCTATCATGCCTTGCGCGGCATCGATCTTTCCGTCGAGCAGGGCGAATTCATCGTCATGGTCGGCCCTTCCGGCTGCGGCAAATCCACGCTGCTGAAGTCGATCGCCGGTCTGGAAACCATCTCCTCCGGCCAGATCATGATCAACGGCCGCGATGTCACCATAGCTGAACCGGGCGATCGCGGCATCGCAATGGTGTTCCAGTCCTATGCGCTCTATCCGCATATGACCGTCGCCGAAAACATGGGCTTCGGCCTGCGCATGGCCAAGCGGCCGAAGGCGGAGATCGATGCGGCGGTGGCGCGCGCCGCCAAGATCCTCCGGATCACCGACCAGCTCGACAAGCGCCCGAAACAGCTTTCGGGCGGCCAGCGCCAGCGCGTCGCCATCGGCCGCGCGATTACCCGCTCGCCGGAGGTCTTCCTGTTCGACGAGCCGTTGTCGAACCTCGATGCTGCCCTTCGCACCCAGATGCGCGTCGAGTTAAGCGGCCTGCATGCCGAACTCGGCGCGACAATGGTCTATGTCACGCACGACCAGGTCGAGGCGATGACGATGGCAAGCCGGATCGTGGTGCTCAATCGCGGCATCATCGAGCAGGTGGGCTCGCCGCTGGAGCTCTACCGCAACCCGGACAATCTCTTCGTGGCCGGCTTTCTCGGCGCACCGCGGATGAATTTCTTTCCGGTGACGGTCGACCAGGTTTCCGGAAACAGCGTCACCGTTTCCGCTCCGGGGCTTGCGCCGATCGCGGTGGATCTGGCAGCCGGCGCCTCGGTCCAGAAGGGGGCGACCCTTACCCTCGGCATCCGGCCGGAAAATATCACCGTTTCGGATGCAGCATCCCCGGGTGCCGCGATCACCGGCCAGGTCCGTCTCGTCGAACATCTCGGACGGGAGACCATCCTCTATGTCGACGCCGGGGAGCTACAATGCGTCAGCTCCGAAAGCGGCACCGGCAACATCACCGTGCAAATCGGCCATGTCACCGGCGTTGCCGCCGACGCGCCGATCAGCCTCCGCATCGATCCGCGCGAGGTCTACCTGTTTTCCGCCAATGACGAGCGGACCATCACCGTCCGCAAGCCAATTCTCGACAAATGATCCTTCAGGAGCCTGATACAGTGTCAGTCAATACCAGCACCAAAGACCTTTCCGTATGGCGCACTATCAAGACCGACAGGTTTCTCGTCGGCACGCCGCATTATCCGGAACATGTCGATGAAAGCTATTGGGAGCGCGACGCCAAGCGCATGGCCGAGGCCGGCTTCAATGTCGTTCGTCTCGGCGAGTTCGCCTGGCATATCTTCGAGCCGAAGCTCGGAAGCTTCGACTTCGATCTCTTCGATCGCGCCATCGCGGTCCTTGCATGCCACGGCATCAGCACCATCATGTGCACGCCGACAGCTACACCGCCGCGCTGGCTGACGGCAGCCCATCCGGAAGTTCTCCGCGTCGACGGCAATGGCCGGACGATGAGCCACGGTTCGCGCCAGCATGCCGATACGGCAAGCCCGGTTTTCCGCGAGCACAGCAAGCGCATCACCAAGGCGATGGCCGAGCATTATCGCGATAATCCCGATGTCATCGGTTGGCAGACGGACAACGAACTCAACACAAGCATGCCGGAATCCTTCTCTGCCGCAACGCTAAAGGAATTCCAGGCCTATCTCGCCGAGAAATATGTCACGATCGACAAGCTCAACTTCGCCTGGGGCGGCGATTTTTGGGCGACCGCCTATGACGATTTCGGCCAGGTCGTGCTTCCCATCGATTTCGGGCCGACCTTCCCGAGCCCAGGGCATCTGCAGGACTACCACCGCTTCCTGGCCTTCTCGACGGCGCGGTTCCAGCACGATCAGGTGGAGATCCTCCGCGCCACCAAGGCCAACTGGTTCATCTTCCACAATCTCGGCGGCCTGCGCGATATCGACTTTCGCGGCCAGTTCTCCACCGATCTCGACTTCGTCGGCTATGATATCTACCCGATGCTCTATGACGAGTTCCAGCGCATCGGCAACCACGCCAAGGTGCAGGCGCTGCATCTCGATATCTGCCGTGGTTTCTCGGGCAATTACATCATCCCGGAACAGCAATCCGGCTTCGGCAGCCAGCCCGGCTTCTGCACGCTGACGCCGGAGCCCGGCGAGATGCGCCGCATGGCGATGTCCTCGGTCGCGCGCGGCGCCGATGGCTTGATGTTTTTCCGTTGGCGGCCAGCGCATTTCGGCGCGGAAATCTACTGGATGGGCATCATCGACCACGACGACGTGCCGCGTCACCGCTATGACGAGGCCAAGCGCTTCGCCACCGAGATGACGGCGCTGAAAGACAAGATCCTCGGCACGCATGTCCGCATGGATGTCGGCATTGCCGGCTCCGACTTCGACAATCAGGAGGCGCACAAGACCTACTCGATCGGCCTGCCGAGCCCGCAGGACGACGCTGTGCTGCTGCACCAATATTGCTACGACCGCGGCATCGCCTGTGGCTTCATCCATCCCGAAGACGATCTTTCGCGGTTGAAGCTGCTGTATGTCCCGCATTGGGTGATGTGGAAGGATGGCTGGACTGAGCGGCTGGAAGCATTTGCGCGAGGCGGGGGCACCGTGATTGTCGGAGCCCGCACCGGCACGCGCGATGAAAACAACCACGTCATCCGCGAAGCGGCGCCGGGTTCGTCGCTGACGCGACTGACCGGCGTCACCGTTGAGGATTTCGGTCGGCTTGCCGCTCCGGGTGCCAACGGCCTCTTCGACGTCATGTCGCGCTCCGGTGGGCTGATGATCCCGCCAAACCGCCCGGCCGAATCCCATCGCCGCGTTCGCCGTTTCACCATCGGCAACCGCGAGCTGGAAGGTGCTCATTTCTACGAGAACCTGGCGGTGGCCGACGATGTCGAGGTGGTGGCGACCTGGTCGAACCGCTATGCTGAAGGCGTGCCGATGGCGACATCGCGCAAGGTCGGCAAGGGCAGGGTGCTCTATCTCGGCACGTATCTGACAGCCGATCTGACGGCAGCGCTGTCCGACCGTACCTTTGCGGATGCGGGCGTCGAACCGCTGATCGCCGATCTGCCGGATGGTGTCGAAGTGACGATGCGCCAGAATGATGAAAGGCATCTTCTGTTCATCCAGAACTACACCGACCAGCACGCGGAACTGACCAGCGTCCCGCGCGGTGTCAATCTCCTCGACGGCGGCAAAGCGGTGTCCGGTGCGCTGTCGCTCGAAGCCTATGGCTGCGCGATCATCGAGTTGGGGTGACGATCAAGCGGAACGAGGCGATCGGCTGTATGTGGAGCCTGCCGATCGCCTCGTATCAACATCGCTATTAGCTATCGGCAAAAGCCTTCAGCGTATCGCCGGCCAGCCGGTAGCGCACCCATTCGTCCTGCGGCTCTGCTCCGATGGAGCGATAGACGCGGATGGCCGGCTCGTTCCAGTCGAGCACGCTCCATTCGAACCGGCCGCAGCCTTTCTCGATCGCGAGCTTCGCGAGATATTTCAGCAGCGCTTTGCCGGCGCCTGCCCCACGCTTCTGGGGCGTGACGTAAAGATCCTCGAGATAAAGGCCGTTACGGGCAAGCCAGGTGGAATAGGTATAGAACCAGACCGCGAAACCCACCGGCTCGCCATCGACCTCGCAAATGACGGCATGGGTCACGGATTGAGAGCCAAACAGGGACTGCTCGATGGAGGCCGTCGTCGCCTCAACCTCGTGAGCCGCCTTTTCATATTCCGCCAGTTCGCGAATAAATCGCAGGATGAGTTCTGAATCGGATAGCTGCGCCGGGCGTATTGTTATCGTCATTTTCGTTCATCTATCGCTTCGGCATTTGCCTCGCGCATGGCGCATTCGGCAATTGCGCAGTTCGTGACTATAGCGAATTGCGTGTAAGGGTTGCGGACGACTTAGGCAAGCGTGCCCGAAACGCCTTTCGCGCGCCACGCCAGACGCTGAGCACCGCGAGCCATGACAGGAGGATAAGCACCGATATAACCGATACCGGCAGCAGAACGTAGAAGGAGGCGGGGATCAGTGCAATTGGGATCATATCGAGGCCGTGATGGCTTCCTGTGGTTTGTGAAACAAGCAGAGGTTTATTGGATATCTGTGGTCTCTTCTCGGTAGACTACCTCTGAGCCGTTCGTCATCAAAAGATTTGAGGCGCGATCGATGGGAGAAGCCTTTATTTTTATCGCTCTGATTGACGGGAATAAAAATCGAGTTGCAACGAAAATAAAGCGGATGCGATATGGTGTAGTCGAAGCTCTCAAACCCGTTGACTGAAAACAGTAGGAAGCCCGAATGAATTCAGTGCGTCGTGGCGTTCTCGCATTTTTGGGCGGACTTATTCTGGGGAGGCCATCTCTTAGTCGAGCGTCGAGCAAACAGCCGGCCTTCGCCGCGTCCCGTTCCAGCTACACACCGCGTCATGTGCTTTGCTTTCTCGGCAAGGAAAATGGCCTTGCGGCGCTCCAGCAAAATGCCCGCGCTGCTATCGACCTGTTTGCCAATGACTTTACCGTGGACAAAGAGTTTTCGCAGGACGAGCCGGATGATCGGATGGAACGATCATTCAATGTCTGCTGGGACCGCGTTGATCCCAACGCCTATCAGGAGACGGATGAAGACGCGGTCGCCGGGCACGGCTCGGTCCTCTATGTGCTGGGTCCATCCATGGCGGCGGACATAGCCGTAACCACATCCGCAAAGGCCTTGATGTTTGTACAATACATGCTCGATCATGGTGCGATCGCCGCTAAGGGCGAGAGCGCGGGCGTCGCCCATGGAGTGCGCCGATGGAAGGAACTTTTCGAACAGGCGCGCGACGCGGCGGCATCCCGCGATTTGCTGATACTTGCAAGAACTTGCCGTCTCGCCTTTGCGCGCCGGCCCATCGGCGATGATGCTGAAGGGATGGCGAGCGTCGGGTTTCACCTGATCGGATTGCCTGATGTGCTGGTCACCTTTGGCCGAAAAGACGATCAGAAGCCGTCCACCAATGCCGAACAACTTAAGATCGCAGCCCTGATCGATGATATCGCTGATGAGATGACCCGGGAAGGCGTTGAGACAGCCTTGGCGGATCGTCATGCCGCTCTAGCCGACGACACCCGGTACGAAGAGGATGGATACAAATTCAATCCGTTTGGAGTGGCAAGCATTCAAGAGAAAAAGCTTTGACGAAGAAACTGTTGAAACTCGCTCTCGTTCTGGCGGTTGCGATCATCGGAGTTTCCTTTCTTGTTCCAACCTACCCTGATGCTCCCGTGGAAACGAACGAACCTGTCGTCGCGCTCAACGTCAGCAATTCGGGTGAACGGCTGCTCCTGCGAACGCTCGCTCACGACTACGATTTCCTAATGCCGCCAAACCGTCTAAACGAGCTGTCGTCGACACGATATGATCAACTCAGCTCGCTCGGTGGAACGAGAGCCTATCTCGGCAAGATAAGAGTGCAGTCGACGGGCATGGCAACGACCAAGATCAGCATTATGCTGGGCGGCTATGATTCCAGTCTGAGCGAAACAAAGAAAGGCATCTTGCCCGACAATCTCAGAGCCGACCTGGCAGCGCTTGGCTTCGAGCCGTCCAATGGAAATGTCGTTGGCGATTTCGACGCGCCGCTTTACATGGTCTGGAGCACCGAATTGTCGGGACGGCAATACCCCGCAAACAGTCGCGAGGCGTACACCGGAAGAGACCTGATGACACCAACGGCATCTGACGTCCTGGTCACCTCTGATGATCAGCCGGCACAGGAACAGAACCGGCGGCTCAATGCCATGTTGCGACCGTTGACGGCTCTGAGAGAAGGCGTGGAGACCTCGGCAATCGTGCTTTTCATGTTCGTCATTGGAGCGAACCCAGCTCCCGGCGGATGAAAACGAATTGGGATGCATATAACCTCGGCGCGGTGGACTTGATCATCTGGGGCAACGAGAATCTTCGGAGGTTTGGCGATGATCTGGCTGGACGCGGCACCTGAACGACCGGTGGACGCCACTCTCATGAAAAATGCGCTGGCTGCGGTGCTGCGTGTGGACACAAGCACCATCGAAGTGGTGAACGACCTGTCACAGGCGCAAGACAAGGCGGTACTATGCGTCATTCACGAAGGCGACGGATCCGACTTCTCTCAGGTCATATCGATCTACGCGAAGGAAGAGCTGACACCGCCAAGTCTTCTGGAGGGCGGCTCGCAGATCGCCAGGTTCGTCCAGACAGCGATACTATTGGCCAACGATGAAAGTGCAGATCCCTACTCATTCGTACTCGCATCTCCCTCCGGCTCGCTGGTCAATGTCCTAGTGGACGCAAACGAACTCGACCGACACGACCGCTACGTGATCGTGGCCTATGACGGAGCTCCTCGATTTGCCGAAGGAGGCAACACTTGATGCAGCCGCTGACAAAGCCCGATGCGATCCGGCTTCAATTTGAAGCAGGGATTGTGCGATCGCGCGATGATCTCTTCGTGGCGTGTTCCAATGAGGACGAGCGCTTCGACGGTTTCGCTCGCCTTTGTGGGTATCGGGCCGGAGAAAGCCAGCCATGGACCTATGTCGACCTGGAAATGACGATTTCTGATGGGACCCTTTTCTCACCCAGGAGAGGCGCTGATCCTGTGAGCGCGCAACCCGCCTTCGTCTTCATGTCCGAAGACGGCGACGTCGTGCATCTGCCGATCGACGGCGACATAGTCACCGAGCGCATCATTGGGTCTGGCCTGTGGGCGAATGATTCCCATGGCTGGGGTTGCATGTGCAGAATTGTCCAGATCGGCACACGACTGCATGCTTGCGGTAACGGTGGTCAGGTTTATCGACGGCTCGACTCCGGCGCATGGGAGCATATCGATGCCGGATTGCTGCAGGATGAGGCTGACAAGGAAGACCTTACACTCAAGGCGATTGCCGGTGTCAGCGAAAACGAGATTTATGTTGGCGGCTGGCGCAAGAATGTAAACGACGGCGTATTGTTCTGCTGGGATGGCCGCCGCTGGATGTCCGTCGCCAGGGATATTCCGGCCATCAGCAACATTCATGTAGAGCACGCTGGTTCAGTCTGGGCTTGCGGGCGTCAGGGTACCTTGCTGCATGGCAACCATATCGACGGCTTCAGAAAGCTTCTGGAACCCGATCGAGCTCGATCCTATGTCGGCGTCACTGTCTATGATGGCCAGGTTTTCCTGGCGACCGAAACCGGTCTTTATATTTATGACGGTGCTTCGGTGCAGCGGATACAGACAGGACTGGTTCCGGAGTATAGAGACGGGCATATCCTGCAAGTAGCGGACGGTTTGCTATGGTCTATTGGTTATGCCGACATCGTGCATTTCGACGGCACGAACTGGGAGCGTGTTCCGTTTCCAAGCAATTCACCGATCCGATAAGTATCTGGCGAAACGGACGATGGAAGTCGAAGCGCTAACGTGGCCTTCAATGGCGCGACACGGCCGAACCGGCTTGGGCAATCAAGCTGCCGTCCATGCAATGCGCCGGAATCGGATCGTTCGGCCCGATAAAGCGGACTTCCGGATAGAGATGCAGCCGCGCCTGCAAACGATCCATTAGCCTCTTGCAGGCAGAAGCATTCACATCGTCCTCGCCAGTCAGCCTGCCAACCAGACGCATGAACCAGCTGTCATAAGCCTGGACATAGAGGAACCAGCGCGGCTGGCTTGCCGTATCTGGCGGCGTGTCGCGGCAAAGCCAGATGGCCCGCGCATGCTGGAAGAGTGGCTGAAGCGTACTTTGTAGCAAGGCGAGTTCGGACGCATCCATTCCGTGAGGAAAGAGACCTTTGGATACTGGTCGGTTTACATCTTCTTCGGTCCATAATTGATCGGCGATCTGCCGATGGTGCTCCGCCACTGGCTTGTCTCCCACCCGCAGGTAGAGTTCGCAAAGGTGGCGATGAGCCTGATACTCGGACGTGGAAGGGGACTGACTGATGCGAAACCATAGGGAAATTGCACCTTTGATATCGCCAGCTTGCTCCAGATCGCTGGCCTTTAGCTGAAGAAGCGCCGGGTCATCAGGGGTATGCTGCAACCCTTGTGCAATCGCCTCGGGGCGAAGCGTGCCTGCCGGATCGAATGCCTCGGCCAGTCGAGCCAGTTCCAACCAGTCTTGCTCATCAAACACCTGCTGCTCGCGACGCTGCAGGAGCTTTGAGAATTCGCGCTGTTGATAGGCGTGCCATTCTTTTGCATCCCGCCAGCCTTGCGCCGCGGTTTCGCGCCAATCGGCATCAAGCTGCGCGGCGAGACCAGGGGCTTCCGCCCCCAGCCAATCTACGGCCGCCGACGTCTCTTCAAGGTGCCAGGCTAGATGATCGGGTAGGGGGCTTGCCGGATCAAATCCTGTCGCGGCAATGCGCTCGAAAAAGACAGGATGTGTGCTGTGAATATCCGGTTTCTGGCAGAGGCTTTCATGCAGCCAGATGGCCGCCTGCGCGCCGTCGCGCGGACGGCTACTCGCTGGCTCTGTCAAAAGCTGCATAAATGGCCGCATCAGAGCGATATCGTCATTGCCCGCCTGCGCAAATATATCCGGCCAGAACCGGCTGGACATGGCCTTTTGCCGCAACGCCAGGGCCGTTTCTGCCTCGAATGCGATATCGCCGCCGCAAACCGCAATTGCCTGCGCATCAGCAACCATCTCGCAACGGCGGGAAAACTCCAGTGTCTCGCGCATCATGCGGGGCACGTACCAGGAGAGAAACAATCTGAGCGGCGCGGTGATCAGCCGATGATTGCGCTCATGCAATTCACCAAGCGTCGCCCAGCGTTGACGCGCCACATAGGCCCAACGCGCAAGATGGCCGTGCTGTCGGGAAATATGCGCGTATTCATGTGCTATGACGACTGCGGCTTGCTTTCCTGTCAGCAAGGCGAGAAGCGGCAAGCCAAGCACCAGAACATGCTTCGGCTGTCCGGCACGGGACCCTGTCTGGTAGATGGAGGCGTTAAGCTCGGCGTTGATATAGACGGCCGTGAAGGCGGGCGCATCGCAGGCAAGCCGCAATCGTTCGAGCTCGCCGGCCAGAGCTGGAACCTTGCCGGGATCCAGTAATATGCCATTCGAGACCGGTGGCGCGGGCACTGCCACATAGGCACGCAGGACCATCAGTCCGTAAAAGACCCATGACAACGACGGCAGGGCAAGAAGCACCAGCAGAAGCCGCGAAGGCAGCAGCAATGCAAGCAGGAGAGGGGACAGGACCAGCACGGATCCGCTGACAAGCAAAAACGCATCACCGGAGGCGAGCCAAACCAGGGCTCGCCATCTGCCTTCACGCGGTGACGGTAGGGGAGTGGCCATGGTGACGCTTATTTCGGCGGAAGATGCTCGCTAGACAATTTCTTACCGAGGAAGAACGCCTTCAACGCCCGCCCGGCCATTTGCATTCCCGTCGCTCCATAGACCTGCGTTTCCATCCACTCCAATGTCGAATGGTCGGGGAAAAGCTCCTTGTAACGGTCGAACCACTGCATGGCGACAAATTCGCTCTTGGGGACACCGTCGCCGTATTTATATGCCAGGACGACCTGGCCATACGCCTCTCCGGCAATGTGATCGTCATCGTGAGCGACAAGGGATTTCATATAGGCGACGGCCTGCTCTTTTTCCTCCGCAGTTCCATGCCGCCGGTCGACACTCGCAACCCTGATCATTGCCACTTCCACGCCGCCATTCATCGCGCCGACATAAAGATTGCGGACGCGTTCGAAATTTTCCCGGACCGTCAAATCAATATCGTCAACGTTTTCAAGGCGCCAAGCATAATTGTGGAGAGCAACGGCTTCACCGTCCTCGACGGCCAGTTCAAGCCAGTGATCGGCTTCCTCGCCGTCAAGCAACTCCGGATCGGTATCGGGCCGGATCCCTCTTGTGATGTCGTACATGCTCGCGGCGGCGGAGTAGACGCGTCGCTCGGCAAAGGCGCGGGTAAGATAGGTCGCCTCCTTCTGAAACCCTCCGTCCCACATCATCCGGCAGGCATGCATCGGCGTAAATTCATCCGGCTCATAGAGCGGCTCAAGCTGAGCTACCCGGTCTATCAACCGCGTGGCAACCGCCGGATCGGCCTTGATCCCCCACATGCCGAACTGCCACGCAAATGCTGCGACAGTCAGCATCGTTGGTTCGTCAAACCGCCGAACGGCGGTTTGCAGGACGCTGGCATAGGCGCCCTCATGATCCTCGAAATGCTTGATCAGCATCACATTGGTAAAGTCCCGAAACGGGCCGTCAATGGCCGGATAGGTTCCCGGCGGCTTGCAATAGCGGATGGATTCGACATGGCGCTGATGCGCCAGTTCCCCGTCGGCGAGCGAGTAATTGGTAAAATTGGCATACTTGCCGAGAGAAATGAAACGCAGGCGATCGGAGAGATCCCGGGCCAGCCAGTTTTTGAAAATCTTCTGTCTGGCCGCGATCTCGCGCGCGTCGCCCGGTTGCGGATATTCCGGGAGCGTCAATGCATCCTGAATTCCCGACCAGCGGACGGAATTGCGTTCCTGTTCGCTCAGCGAAGAGCACAAGGGACCTGTCGCGAATTTTTCGACCTCTCCATCGCGGCCACCCCATCTGGGGCTCAGATACTGTGCGTAATCAACCAGGATATCTGGCCATCGCGGTCTCAGAGAAAGGCAGTATCGCAGCCAGTAAAAGCCGGAGTTCTCGACATCCTCCTCTTTGATAGGCGGAAGAGAGGAGGGAAGGGTCGCCGTTACCATGCCGGGCGACTCCAATCCATGTCTGGCGAGCTGGGCACATGCCGCCTCATAAAGGTGCGGTTCAAACTCCTCGCGCTGCATGGTTTTTTCAGCGGGCAAGCCACGAAACAGCGCATCGACGAAGTCCGGCTGGCCGAGATACTGGCTGATCTGCATCATGGTTTCAGCGGCAAGCGCCGGTCGCTGCGAGAGCGCCATCGCCTTCAGCAGATGTTCGGCCGCGGCTACGCAGGCCATGTGGGCGGCGACCCATTGGTCCTCGCCGACTTCGGACGCCCAGGCCGCCGTTCGGATGTCGCAGGCCCGCCGAAAATAATAGTGACCGAGGATTTGCCTTGCATGATACGAGCCTGGATAGGCTTGGCTCCAGGCATTCAGCAATTCAAGCCTGAGGGCAGCGTCGACGCTGGCATTGTCGAATAGGGCGGAGCTGGTTGCGAGGAACGTGTAGCGGTCATCGGGCAAATCAGCAGGCTGCCACCACGCCGCTTCGAGCGCCACCATGATGCGTTCGACCTCGTCGAAGCGCCGCTCAAGCATCGCCTTTCGCAGTTCTTCCTGCTGGCGGAGCCGAGCCCATTCGGGACCATCCAGCGGCAGGGGAGGCGAGCTTGTGATTGTCTGCATGCGTGGCTCCTCAACATGTATGGCGGACCACGATTGTCAGGTAGATCATTCCTTGGAACGAATCCGGGCCGCCGCGCGTCCGATGTGTAACGTGAATGCGTCGGCAATTTCAACCACCGGCCGTACTATCCAAAGGCAAACGTCGAGCAACACAGCCTCCTCGTGCGATGTCAAAGCGTTCACGCCGGATGGCCAAGGCCAGGTGAATGGCCTAGATACATCGCTGAAATCGGATGGAATAATCGGGGAGTATGGAAATATATAGTCGAATTATCATCCTGATCGCAGCGACCTTGCTTGGCAGTTCCGCCTTGGCGCGGGACCGACAGATCACTGACCTGAAGATCGCCGCCTTTCATTCCGAAGCACCCAATCGGTGCCGCAAGTCCGATGTTGCCTTAACCGCCGCGAAGGCCCAGGAGTTCTTCAAACGCGCAAAACAGATCGACGCCAAAATCCTGCACGACGATTATGACCTTGCGCCCTGTTACCTGGAAGGAACGTTAAGATGGCGTGGGGAACTGTGTGACTGGAAGATACGGGCAGGTGCCACAGGCCATGTTCAATGCAGCAAGCATGAAATCTACTTCGCTTGCGAGGCCTGCGGCGATCTGTTCGACCAAAAATAACGGTTATTGTTCCACGCGGTTCGGCGTCCGGGCGCAAGTTCAGCTCCGTGGGAACCCTTCCGTGGGATGACCCGAAATTACGGGAATGCCTCGGAGACCATTAAAGACGCAGATCGGCGGATGCGTTCTTCGCTCTACTTGTTCTTCAGAAGCCAGATCTTGCCAGCCATGGTTATGGCGTAAGCGTCCTTTCCAGCATCATCGTCGACGTGGAGACGTTCAAGAAAGCCGGGCTCCCGCAATTCTTCCAATGTCTTATCGCTTATGAATTTGATTTTCTGCGGCCGTTCTTTCCAACGGTCGGTTTTTGCGTAGGTCACGGTAGCGTTCTGGTGCGTCCACTTCTTCGCCGACTGCGGATAAAGGTCTCCTTGCTGCGCAAGTTTCAGTCCTGCGATCTGTGACGGTGTTAGTTCAATCATTGGCGCGAAAAATCTCCATCGCTGTTGCTATTGAGCGCACTTAACACAAAAGACGGTCGAGTGTTTCGCAAAAACACTTGTCGCGGGAGAATCTCTGCCAAGTGTGGCATGGCCGTTTTCAAGGGAGGGGTTGGAAATAGAATGTACCAAGTTACATAAGGTTTATTATGGAACCAAAACCCATATCCGATATGCCGCGTTACCGCGACCAGACCATATTCCCAGAACACTAAACCAGGCTCGTGGTCACCGCAGCGAGCACAACATATCGTCCAACCTTCGCGACGGTCACCAGCAACAAAAATGTCGGCAGCGGCTCGCGCAGGACACCGGCGGCAACCGTGATCGGATCACCAACGATCGGCAGCCAACTTGCCAGCAGCGACCATCGTCCATAGCGTCGATACCATGTCTGCGCCCGGTCCATCGCCTGTTCGCCAACAGGAAACCATCGCCGCGAGCGGAAGCGTTCCATGCCGCGACCAAATATCCAGTTGAGCAGTGAGCCGAGGACATTGCCGACGCTGGCAACCGCCACCAGCACCGGAGCCGCATATTCTCCCGTCAGGAGCAAGCCGACCAAGGCAGCCTCGGACTGCATCGGCAGAATGGTGGCTGCAGCAAAGGCTGCCATGAATAATCCGAAATAGATAGCAAGTTCAGCCATCGGTCAAAGATGCGCAATGATGGTGTTGAGCTCGTTGGTCCAACGAAGTCGATCTTTCGGAAACATACCGATAGCTTTCTCTATACGACGACCACGGCAGTCTCGATCCAACACATGCTCGATGGGACGATATCATAGTGGCGACAGACAAGGCCGAGCAAGTGCTTGCGTGACAATTAACAAGCTTTGAGATTGTCCCCCTTGCAAGGAGTGGCCAATCGGCGATGACCGATCAGCGCTTTCTCATCCGCAGCCACTTCATCGCATAGTAGGTCAGGACTATGTAGAGGCCTACGATCGCGATGCAATGGATGAAGAAGCCCGCCACGGACTCCTCGAAATTCCACCAGTCCAATGTCACCTGCATTGCGAGCTTGGTGCCGAGGCCCAGCGCGAACGAACTCCAGACTCCATGAATGGCGACGACAATGGCGATCGCCCGAAGCACAAGGCTTCGCGCCGCGCTCGGTTTGGAGATGCCGAACAGATTGCGTGCCACGCCCATGATCATCGGCCAACGCAGGCCCAGATGGACTGCAACGATGACCAGAGCCCAGTAAGCGGCAAGCGTATGAATCTGACGAACCGTGAAGCCGCCATAGGGTGACATGATGCCTGACAAGATGTTGGAGATCAGCACGCTGGTCACCAGCAGCACCAGCATGGCGACGAGCAGCAGCGCGGTGATCACGATATTGATCAGGCCCCTCGCCTCGCGCCCTCCTCTGGAGATCGTGCCGTACCAGCGCCTGTTGAAGACGTTGTGCACGATCACCAGCAGAAACATGGCTGTGCCGACGATCTCATGGACGGTGTTGCCGAGCCACCAATAGGAAAGGCCGATCAGCAGCAGACCAGCGGCGATGAAATCGAACGCCAGCCGTAGGAGAAATACGGAGCTCAAGGCATTGGCCCTCAACCTATTCGACCGGCGTGCCGTTGAATCTTGGAATGCGATAACCGGTATAAAGGTAATCGCTGTCCGCTTGCCCTTGATGGCAGGATTGGCAGCGGGCGGTATTCTCGCTCATGTTGATCGTCTTGTCGGGCCAGAACCACTGGAATTGCCAGTCGCCGGTGCGGCGGCGCTCGTCATAGTCGGCGCCCCAGCCACTGCCCTTTTCCATGACGAAATATCGGTAGAGCTTGCCATCCCGATGGTCGACGAGCACGAAATAGGTGCCGCTCGGGATCGGCTGTCCCTTTTTGACGGCTTCCATCGCCTCGGGTGTGGTCATGATGTGCTCGGTCACATTGCCGCGCCGGACGGTCGTATAGTGCACCAGCTGGTCGAGGTTTTCGGGGAATTTCACGCGATTGGTTTCCGCGTCCGCCTGCCATCCGACAAGCAAAACAACGCCGGCGATCATGGCGGTCATAAGAAAGCGGCTTATAAACATCTTCATGAGGAACCTCGGTCAAGCTTATGAAATAAATTGGAAAATGTACCGATCATGCCTAGCGGCGGTATTGCTCGTCCGAAACCTGCTCCATCCAGTCCACAGATTTGCCATCCAGCGCTTCAGCAATCGCGATATGGGTCATGCCGGTGATGGCGGTGGCGCCATGCCAATGCTTAGCACCCGGCGGAATCCAGACGACGTCGCCGGGTCTGATTTCCTGGATGGGATCACCCCAATGTTGGACTAGGCCGACCCCAGCCGTGACGATCAACGTCTGGCCAAGCGGGTGCGAGTGCCAGGCGCTGCGCGCACCCGGCTCGAACGTCACGATCCCGCCGCCAATCCGCGCCGGTGCCTCTCTCTGAAACCGGGAATCGACACGCACGGAGCCGGTGAAATTGTCGGCGGGTCCCGAGGTGGAGGGTTGCGAGCCGACGCGTGTCACGACGACCGCCCGCTCGGGCTCGCCCAAAGCCGCCGAAACAAGGAGGGATAGCGAGAAGATAGTCAGCACAATTGCCTTCATTCGAATTCCTTTGTCCCAGCGCAAAAACGCAGACACCAACTCGGGGTCAGTCGAGGTTCTTCTCGTCGAGGAACTTCGACACCTGATCCGCGATCTCGACGTTGTTCAGGTCCGAAAAGGGAAAGTGCGTATTGCCCCTGATGCCGATCTCCGGCAGGTGCACGACGGTCACATCGCCGCCATGCTTGTTGACCGCATCCCGCCATAGCCGGGCCATCTGAAGTCGAGCACGCCAGCTATCCTGCGCCGGCAGATCCACCGGATGGTCGGGAATATTGTCGCCGTAGAAGACGAGGATCGGGATCCGCGTCAGCGCCATGAACTGCTCCATCGGGACCGTCGCGCCTTGAACGGTATCAAAAGCGCTCGGGATCGGAGCGGGCACCTCGCCCTCGGGGAAAACGAAGCTGCTGCCGGGCTCGAACGAGACGATCGCCTTGACGTTCTGGTTCTTGATGGCCGCGAGCCAGCCGGGGCCGCCGCCTTGCGAATGGGTAAAGAGAATGCCGGGACCGATCCGGTTGAAGAGCGCTGAGACACCGTCGGACGTCACGTTCATGTCGAACGGCCCGGTATTGGGCGTCATCGACCGGAAGAACTGGTTGAGCGTTTCCGGGCTGCGGTCGAACTGGACGCCCTCAAAATAATTCGGCCAGAGGCCGACGCGGAACTGGTTGAACCAGAGCTGCTCGTCCGGCGTCGGCTTGATTGTCGTCTCGACCATGCTGCGGCCTGCGTCGCCCCGACGCGGCTGGTCAATCAGATAGGTGGAAAAATGCCGGCGCAGAAAGATGGTCTGGAAGCCCTCGCGACCATCGGCCGTTGTCTCCCATGTCTTGGAGAACTGGCCGGCACCATGCCACATGACGATCGGAAACTTCCGCGGATTAACGGGAACCTGATAAAAGGCGTAGAGGTGATCGCCGTGATAGGTCTGTCCCGCAGGCTCGAGCGGCTTTCTCGGATCGAAAGTGCCGGGCGCCGTTGCAACACTCCCCCCGACCGCAAAGCTGCCCTGCTCCTGAATGACCAGAGGCTCGGGCTTGCTCGCCTGTTGAGCCATTGCCACAGGCGATATCAGGATGCCGGCTGACACCAATAAGGGTGCGAATAGATACTTCCAGGCGCTCAAAGTCGGGTCCTTCTATCAAATCAAGACGACCCCAACGCTAAACGTAATGTCACTTTTTGATTAGACAGCTAAGTCTGATAGGCTCTAGAAGCTGAGCTAATCAATCCATCGACCAATCATTTTCAGAAGCACGAACATGGGTGCGAATCGCACCCATGTTCACTTGAAGAGACCTGATCAACTCGGCAGTTGTGGCCTAAGACTGACCCATCACCTGCTGATCGCGCCACGTAAAATATGACGTCCGTTTTGAGATCAGCCATTGGCTGCCCTGACGGACATACTCGTCGTTGTAATACACGCCATTGGTATGTCTGGTCCTTTTGCCGTCCACCGTATTGACGAGGACAACGAGGCAGTAATGAACCGCCGTCGCGCGGTCTCCATCCAGTTCGGCGGTATGTTGTCCATTTATGTGATAGGAGGTCTCGAAGTTGGCCATGAAGCCCGAAAAAGTATCCTCGATTTCCTTGCGTCCTTTGAGCGACGCAAAAAGCTGTCCTTCGAAATACGTGTCGACGACCGCGTCTTCGGTGAACAACAGAGCCTGAGTGGCCAAGTCCTTCTGATCTGCAAGGTTCGAGAATGCGTCGACGAGAGCCTTGAGGGCTGCCTTGTCTTCGAGTGTCTGGATTCGTTGTTCTAAACTGTCGTGTTGCACGATTTTCTCCTGGCATTGTTCGATGAAAAATTAGAGAGGTCGATTGTATTAGGTGGCGTGAGCAGCCGGTTGCGAGCAGGATCCGCCACCTGTCTCATTGAAGGAACGAACGCGCCCTGGCGTTATCCAGGACCTCGGCGACCAGCGTTGGCTCTTGAGCGAGTGGCATGTTGGCGACGTCATGCACTGCATCGAGGGCGCCGACTTCGTCCGCGTCCACCGCATTAAAGAGCCGATCGAAATCATCCGATGCCGGGCCGGTCTCGGCAACGAGCTCGAATGTCTTGCGTAGCGCCTGTTCCGATGTGAGGCTGCGGACCAGTACCTCCGCGAGCTGGCGCCGTGCAATCACGCCGTCGCGCGGGGTGCCGGATTGCCGCTTATCCCCCTGCAGCAACACGAGCCGGAGTTGGTTGGCGTCGTTGTAGTCGAACCAGCCGGGACGCACGATCGTGTAGGGCAAGCCGCTTGCGCGAACCAACCGCTCGGCGCGCCGTTTCCAATCATGCGCCCCTCTACGATCGGTCACGCCGATGGAGGTCATCAACGCAATACGGACCCGTCGGTCTCCCAATGCGGCCAGAATGTTGCGAACCCCACCATAATCGATGGCTTCGGCTGCGGATGCACCGCCGTGTGAGCCATGGGTGAACACGATCGCGTCGACACCATCCACGGCGGCCAGGAGCGTCTGAGGCTGCGTCAGGTCGCCGACGACAACCTCCGCCTCCGACGGAAAAGAAAGCTTTCCGCGACTGCGCACCAGAGCGCGGACGCCGTGTCCCTCGCGCAAGGCTTCCTCGACGACGTATCGGCCAATGCTTCCGGTCGCGCCGACAACCAGAATTTTGATCTGCGACTTACTCATGGCGTTTCCTCGTTATGGCTGATTGCTATTTTTCATGTGACGTTCCCAGAACCGGATGGCAGCCACGATCCATCCTTCGGCGCTGGTGCCGATGCCTGGTCCGAAGCCATGACCAAGACCCTTGTATTTATGATATTCGACCTCGGTGCCGGCTTGGCGCAGGGCCGCAATGCGCCTTTCCATGAGGGATGGAGGTGCAATTCCGTCTTGCTCGCCAACCACAACAAAAGTGGGAGGCTCCGTTGACGAATGGTCCGAATGGCCGGTGTAAGCCGTCACGACCGCTGATGGCCTGGGAAGATCGTCGCCACCGAAGGCCGCGACGCCATGCGAGCCGATCGCCGCCGCCATCCTTGCCCCGGCCGAACTGCCCCACAGGGAGTAGTCCCTGGTGTTGACACCGAAAGCACCGGCGTTCCTGAAGATGTAGGAGATGGCCGCCGCAAGATCTTCGGTTGCGACCCGGCCGCCATATCCGGCCCGATATCTCAGGACAAAGGCATTGTATCCACGGCTGCTGATCTCCTGGGCATAGGGAAAGCCCTCGTGAACCGAACCAACATAGGCATACCCACCGCCGGGAGAGACAACAGCGAAGGGTGCCCCTGGTTTGCCGCGAAAGAAAAACAAGCCGGCGTTCTCTTTGCTCGGATCTTCCCGTTTCTGCGCCTCAGTGTAAAAACCGTAGAATACCGTTTCGCCCTTGTTCACGTCATCAATCATGCGATTGAGCGCGGCGACGACATTCACCGGATCCACATGACTGTGATAGGGCAGAAGCGAGCCGATATTGCTGAGGCGCATCGTCTCGTCATAGGCACGACCATCCCACGGCAACAGTAATCGACCGAAGCCCGCCAATGCCGGATTGCCCAGCATGTCGGCTATCCGGCTGTCAGGGCGCAAATGCGCGGATACTCTTTCGTTTGAGTGACGCTCCAGACGCATCGTAGCGTCTCCATCGGATTGCGCTCGGTCGCTTGCGCCAGCTTCCACGGAAGCTGACGCAAGCAACATCGACAGGGCCATGCAGGCAAAGTGCAGACCGGAGGTGCCCATTTGCCAGCCTTTACCGCCCAGTCATCTTCAGCGCGGCCTCGGGAAGACGCTCGCCCTGAACTTCGATCTTCGACACCGCCGTGTTGATTTCGGCGAGATCGTCCGCGCTCAGTTCGAGATCGACCGCTCCAAGGTTCTCCTCAAGGCGATGCAGCTTGGTGGTGCCGGGGATCGGCACAATCCAGGGCTTTTGGGCGAGCAGCCAGGCGAGCGCGACCTGAGCCGGCGTTGCCCCCTTGCGCTCACCGACGGCCTTGATGAGATCGACCAGAGCGAAGTTCGCCTTGCGGGCCTCGGGTGAGAAGCGGGGCACATTGTTGCGGAAATCGCTCGGATCGAACTTCGTGTTCTCGTCAATCTTGCCGGTCAGGAAGCCGGCGCCCAGCGGGCTGAATGGCACGAAGCCGATGCCGAGCTCCTCAAGCACCGGCAAAAGCTCTACCTCAGGCCCCCGCCAGAACAGCGAATACTCGCTCTGGACCGCCGTGATGGGCTGGACGGCATGGGCACGGCGGATCGTCTGAACACCTGCTTCGGAAAGACCGAAATGCTTGATCTTGCCCTCGGAAATCAGATCCTTGACGGCGCCAGCCACATCCTCGATCGGCACTTCCGGGTCGACACGATGCTGGTACAGGAGATCGATACGATCGGTCCGCAGGCGCTTGAGGCAGGCATCGACAGCAGCCTTGATATGCTCCGGTCGACTGTTCGTGCCCCCGCGGCGCTCGCCGGTTTTCAGGTCGACATCGAAGCCGAATTTGGTGGCGATAACCACCTTGTCGCGGATCGGCGCGAGCGCTTCACCAAGGAGCTCCTCATTGATGAAGGGACCATAGGATTCGGCCGTATCGAAGAGCGTCACCCCGCGATCATGGGCGGCCCGGATAAGCTTGATCATTTCGGCCCTGTCGGCCGGTGGTCCATAGAGAGCGCTCATGCTCATGCAGCCAAGGCCGAGCGCTGAAACGTCTAGATTACCGATCTGTTTCTTTTTCATTGTCGTTCTCCTTGATGTCTGAAGGTGTCAGTTGGACGAGCGGGACGGTTATTCCTGAGTGACGGCCGGGATGATCTCCGCTTCCAGGGCGGTTACCGGGCTTGTCCGGGGTCGCATGATCAGCGTGACCACGAGCAACAAAGCAAGGACGAGCATTGCCGCAGCAGCAGTCATCGCGTTTTCAACTCTGTGCGTGAGCAGCTCAGAACCGCTAAGCGCGCCTGAATCTAAAGCCGAGGCGGCAACCAGCACACCGAGGCCGAGGGAACTGCCGATCTGATGGGCAACGTTGACGAGACCGGAGGCAGCACCTGCGTCTTCGACCGCGACGCCGGCTATGCCGAGAGCTGTGAGTGGGCCTAGAGCCCCACCCTGACCCATGCCGATCAACAGCATCGGGACGACGAGGCCACCGATATAAGTCGTGTCGACGGTGACTTGGGCAAGCCAGAACATACCGCACAGGCCGATGGCGATGCTGATTGCGAGTGCGCGCGCGTTTCCGATCCGTTGGATCAGCCTGGGAGCGGTCATGGCGGTCACGAAGTTGACGATCATTGCCGGGAGGAACGCGACGCCCGTCAGCGCGGGACCGAACTTACTCACCCCTTGCATGAACTGGGTCGAAAAGAAGAAGAACCCCATATTCGCGCCGAGAAAGAGAAAACGCACGGCATAAGCGCCGGAGCGTTCGCGACTGGCGAAGAGCCGCAGCGGCATGATCGGCTGCTTTGCCCGCCATTCCGTCAACACGAAGATCGCAAGTGATCCGGCGCCGACTGCAAGCACCTGGATGGTCAGGGTGTCAGTCCAGCCATCAGTCGCCGACCGGACAATGCCAAAAACAAGCGCACTCATGCCAATGGTCGATGTCAGCGCGCCGGCAATGTCGAACTTGCCCGACCGCAGCTCGGTCTCGGCAACATATCGCCGGGCTGCCAGGATCAAGGCGAGCCCAATCGGCAGGTTGATGAAAAACCCGACACGCCAGGAAAGCCAGTCGGCCAGGATGCCACCCACGACGAGCCCTATGCTGGCGGATACACCTGCGGCTGAGGCGTAATAGGCAACCGCGCGTGTCCGCTTCGGCCCGGCGGGAAAGTTGGTCTGAAGCAAAGCGAGCGTCGACGGCGCCAGAATGGCAGAACCGATACCCTGAACCGCACGGGCGGCAATCAGCCAGGAGGGCGATGGCGCCAGGCCGATCGTAACGGAAGCGAGCGCGAACACGACAAGGCCGGTTACGAACATGCGCCGACGGCCGAGAATGTCACCGGCGCGTGCGCCTAGCAAAAGGAAACCGCCAAATGTCAGCGTGTAGGCGTTCGATACCCACGACAGGCTTGCATCCGAAAAACCGAGTTCCTGATGAATTTTTGGAAGGCCGGTAATCACAATCGACGTATCGAGCACGATCATGACGTAACTTACGAGAATGATCGCCAGAATCGCCGTCTGGTTGACAGGGATGGAGGATTGTTTGGGCGCGGCCGTGGCTGGGCGTCTTCCGTCCGTTAGAGAGGAAGCGATATCAACGGCGGGCGTCGAACCCTCGCCAGAGCCTTCAGCGAACAATTGCGCGCCGCTTCTTTCGATTTCCATGTCCTGAGCACCTTGCTCCGCAACACCATCTATTTCGTCATTTTGCGGATTGGCCTGAATTTAACGTGTCTGGCGCCATGCGATTAGATGTTATAATCTGCATGTTCCTATAAGATGGGCTAATCAATGCCGCATGAAAACTTCAACGACCTCGCTGCTTTCGCCACCGTCGCGAAGGAGCGCAGCTTCACAAAGGCGGCAGCAAAGTTAGGGATCTCCCAATCCGCCCTGAGCCAGACGATCCGAGCCCTGGAGGAACGGCTTGGGTTCCGCCTGCTCACCCGCACAACGCGCAGCGTGGCTCCAACCGACGCCGGTGAACGCCTGCTGCAAACCGTCGCGCCGAGGTTCGAGGAAATAGAAGCCGAACTGGCGGCGTTAAGTGCGTTGCGCGAGAAGCCAGCCGGCACGATACGCATCACTGCTGGCGAGCACCCGGCCATCTCCGTGCTTCAACCCGCTCTCAAGCGCTTCCTGCCGAACTATCCCGACATCAACGTCGAGATCATCGTCGACTACGGCCTGACCGACATTGTCGCCGAGGGCTTTGATGCCGGCGTCCGCATGGGCGAGCAGGTGGCAAAGGACATGATCGCGGTGCGTATTGGCCCTGAGATGCGGATGGCAGTCGTCGGATCACCGGCCTATTTCGAGAAGCGACCTGCCCCGCAAACGCCGCAGGACCTGACCGCGCATAGCTGCATCAATATGCGGCTTCCGACCTATGGCGGGCTCTTTCCCTGGGGTCTCGAGAAGGATGGACGAGAGGTGAAGGTGCGAGGCGAAGGGCAGCTCGTGTTCAACAATCTCGGCATGAGACTGCATTCGGCTCTGGACGGGCTGGGGGTGGCCTACATGCCGGAAGATCAGGTGCTCCCCTACGTTGCCGAGGGGCGGCTTATCCGGGTTCTTGAGGACTGGTGCCCCTACTTCCCCGGCTATCACCTCTACTATCCGAGCCGAAGGCACTCTTCACCCGCCCTCACCCTGCTCGTCGACATCCTCCGCTATCGTGGGTAGCCGACGCAAACAGGGTTCTAGCCAATCAGTCCAACTCCCCGGCCAACAGCGCCCAGAAGGCGAGGAACGGTGTCTCGACCGATCTCATGGCGTGTTTGATTCCGGGCTCATTGTAAAACGACCCGCCGATGCCGGGAGAAAACCAGTCCCCCTCCCCTTGCCGAAACTCTCCCTTGGACAGGACGAGGTAGACTTCCTCGGGCGCGTGATCATGGTCCGGATAACGCACATGGGGCATCATCAAGGTGACGCCAATCCACAGGTCGCTTCGTTCCTCCAGTCCGCCGGGACCGATAATCATTGCATTGGCATGGCCATCGGCAAAATTTGCACTCTCCGTGCCGTCACACCTGGTCCGCAGGCGCCATTCAAGGTTCGGCTCGATCCCCTTGAAACCTTCGACCAACCGTTGAAGCAAGGGCTCTGACGTATCGATGGAAAGCGCCTCGTCAAGGTTCTTGCAGACAGGAAGACGGCACCCAGGCCCACCCCGTCCGGGGCCTGAGTGCTCGAGCAGCGTAAAGATCTGGCGGATGGAACGGCGGGCCTCCGGTGCCTTGGCGAATTGGTCGAACGCCGCAGATACCGCATCCATGAAAAATTGCATGTCCTCGCTACGTTCGATCATGTCGTTGCCTCCAGAAACGTGGATCGACGAACCGGCCCACCCGCACCATCAGATGTCTTTTGCGATACGCAGGCCGTCGTAGATGGCCGCGTGGGTGTTTCGCGCGGCGACAGCATCGCCGATGCGGAACAGCTGGAACTTTCCATCGTCATTCCGAACCACGGACTGAGGTTGACCGTTCAGAAGCTCCTCATGCGAGATTTCGCCGAGGTTGCTCGACAGCGGCTTCAGCTCGAAATAGAGCTCATCCAGCGGGATGGTCCCGTGATTGATGACGATCTGGTCGAAGCTTCGTTGCTTGGAAACCCCGCCGTAATCGCTGCCGACATGGGCCACCAGCTGGTTGCCGCTCTTCTCCACCGCGTCCAGCCGGTAGGTGACGGTGAAGGTCACATCCTGCTTCTGCAGGGAACGCATGTACGGCACAAGGTTCATTGCCATGACTTCCGGAGCAAAGGAGCGGTCCGGCGTCATGATCTCGACCTTGGCGCCGGCCTTGGCGAGGAACTCCGCGGCCTGAAGGCCGGCATGATCGCCGGCGTCGTCGAAGACCAGGACATTGCTGCCCGGCTTGACGTCGCCCGAGATGATGTCCCAGGAGGAAACGACGAATTCGTTGCCCTTCGACAGTACCTCGGTATGCGGCAGGCCGCCGGTGGCGACGATGACGACATCGGGATTTTCAGCCGCGATGGTTTCGGCGTCCGCCCAAGTGTTGAAGCGAAAGACGACGCCATGCTTCTCGCACTGGCTCATACGCCACTCGATGATGCTGATCATTTCTCGGCGGCGCTCGCTCTGCGCCGTCAGCCGGATCTGCCCGCCCGCATTGTTGGCAGCCTCGAACACGACGACCACATGGCCGCGCTCGGCGGCAACACGAGCGGCCTCCAGACCGGCCGGACCGGCACCGACGATCACAACCTTCTTCCGAACATCGGCCTTGGCAACGACATGCGGCATGGTTTCTTCGCGGCCCGTCGCCGCATTATGGATACAAAACGCCAGTCCGCCCTGGTAGATGCGGTCGAGACAGTAGTTGGCGCCGACGCAGGGGCGAATATCGTCTTCGCGCTTCTCCATGATCTTTCGGATGATATGCGGGTCCGTCATATGGGCGCGGGTCATGCCGACCATGTCGACCTTGCCTGCGGCGATGGCGTGGCGGGCCGTTGCCACATCCTGGATCTTGGCGGCATGGAAAGTCGGGAAATTCGTCGCCGCACGGATTTCACCGGCAAAATCGAGGTGCGGAGCGCTGGCCATGCCCTGGATCGGAATGACGTCGGTCAGGCCTGGGTCGGTATCGATATGGCCGCGAATGACGTTCAGGTAGTCGATCAGGCCGCTTTCCTTCAGGCGCTTCGAGATTTCGATTCCTTCGGCCTTGTCCGTTCCGCCGGGAAGACATTCGTCGGCGGTGTAGCGAACGCCGAGAATGAAATCGTCCCCTACCCGTTTTCGCATCGCCGCGAATACGTCGAGACAGAAGCGCATACGGTTTTCAAGCGAGCCGCCGTAAGGACCCTCAAGCTCGTTGGTGACCGGAGACATGAACTGATCGATCAGGTGGCCATAGGCTTCCAGTTCCACACCGTCCATGCCGCCCGCCTTCATCCGCTCCGCCGCATCGGCAAAGTCCTTGATGATGCGCTCGATGTCCCAATCCTCCAATTTCTTCGGAAAGGCGCGATGAGCTGCCTCGCGATGATGGGAGGGCGCCAGAACGGGGAGCCAGTCGCCCTTGTCCCAGCGCGTGCGCCGGCCAAGATGCGTGAGCTGGATCATGATCGCGGCACCCTGTTCGTGCACGGCATCCGTCATTTCCCTGACCCAGGGAACGATCTCGTCCTTGTAGGCAAGCAGGTTGTTGAAAACAGGTGGGCTGTCGCGCGAAACCGCGGCCGATCCCGCCGTCATCGTCAGCGCCACGCCGCCCTTTGCCCGCTCGACAGTATACGCGCGATAGCGCCCCTTCGGCATGCCGTCCTCCGGATAGGCCGGCTCGTGGGAGGTCACGATAATACGGTTCCGCAGGGTCAGATGCTTGAGTTTGTAGGGCAGAAGGAGGGGGTCGTTCGACATGGGTCGTGCTCCGGATTTAAAACGTCGGCATCGACGCTAAGTGCAATGTACACATGTGTCAACAATGAAAACAGACAAGTCGCTCTTGTGGACACTTATGTACATTTACATTGTGCGACGCCCTGCAATTTGTTAGGAGGTAACCTATGGATCAGACTTTGAATGACACCGGTTGGCGAGGATCGCAGGAAGGGTGGCTCGAGGCCGCCTATCTCTCCCTGCTCGATTCCGGCGTGGATTCGGTGAAGATTCTCCCGCTCGCGAAAAGGCTCAATCTGTCACGGACGAGCTTCTACTGGTTCTTCAAGGATCGCGAGGAACTGTTAGCCGCGCTCGTTACGCGATGGCGCGACAAGAATACCGGCGGCATTGTCAGGCAGACGGAGGCTTATGCGGAATCGCTGGCCGAGGCGATGCTCAACGTCTTCGATTGCTGGCTCAACAACGAGCTGTTCGACTCAAAGTTCGAATTTGCGGTTCGCAGCTGGGCACTGCAATCCGACGAAATCCTTGAACAGGTTCGAGAGGCCGATCAGACGCGCCTCGAAGCCCTGAAGCGCATGTTCATCCGCTTCGGCAACTCCGAGATCAATGCGGATGTGAGGGCGCGGACGACCTATCTGGTGCAGATCGGCTATATCTCCATGCAGACGCAGGAGGACCTCGCCGTCCGCATGAAGCGGATCCACGAATATATCGCGATTTTCACTGGTCAGGAGCCGCAGCAAAGGGAGCTCGATCGCTTCTTTTCCCGGCACGGCTACAAGCCTGACTAGGAGGAGCGCGGATATGGACGGCTCCTTGAGAATTGGCATTGTCGGTGGCGGCGGCTGGCTCGGTGGAGCCATTGCCGGTGCACTCCTTGATGCCGGCTTGATCAAGCCGCACAGGCTCTCGCTGTCCTATCGCAAGGAGCAGCCGCAACGTTTTGCAAATGCTGTCTGGACGACCGACAATCAGGCACTTGCCGACCGATCGGATGTGATCATTCTCTCCGTCCGGCCGGCAGACTGGAATGGCCTGGCCGTCGACGCCCGAGGCAAACTCGTTATCTCCGTTATGGCGGGGATCCGCCTAGGTGCTCTGTCCGACCGGCACAATACGGGCCGCGTGATCCGCTCCCTCCCCAACGCCGGCGCAGAAGTCGGCAAATCCTACACGCCCTGGATCGCCGCAAGCGCGGTCAACGAAAAGGATCGCGCTATCGTTCGAACCATCTTCGACGCATGCGGGTCGCAGGATGAGGTGACAAGCGAGACGGATATCGATTACCTCACCGGGCTTTCCGGGTCCGGACCAGCATTTCCCGCCTTGCTGGCATCCGCGATGATGCGTGACGCGATTGCCTATGGGCTCTCCGAAGAGATCGCCCAGCGGGCGGTTACGACGGTGCTGGCGGGTGCCGGGCGCCTGATCGAGCACCGAGAGGACTGTCCCGACGACATTGTTAAGGCCTTTCTCGACTACCGCGGCACCACCGCGGCGGCCATTGAAGGCATGCGTGCCGCAGGCTTCGACGCTTCCGTCGCGAACGGGCTATCAGCCGCATTCAAGAAATCGGTAAGTATGGGAGACGCTTCCTGACAACCGGTGGGTGGGTGTTCTGCGGCGCCCCACTCAGTTCTGAAGGCCGCACAATAAAGGGAACGAGAATGAAAACATTACTTGCCTCCACATGCTTGATGTTTGGCCTGCTCGCAGGAACCTCCTTTGCCAGCGCCGCCGAATGCGGCAGCGTCACCATCGCCAGCATGAACTGGCAGAGCGCCGAGGTCCTTTCCAATCTCGACAAGATCATCCTGAACGAAGGTTACGGCTGCCAGGCTGAAATCACTGTCGGCGACACGGTCCCGACAATCACCTCCATGGCGGAAAAAGGTCAGCCGGACATTGCGCCGGAAGCATGGGTCGACCTGCTTCCAGACGTTGTGAAAAAGGGAACGGAAGAGGGCAAGATCGTTGCGGTTGGCTCCCCGTTGCCGGATGGCGGCAACCAGGGCTGGTGGATCCCGAAGTACCTTGCGGACGCCCATCCTGATATCAAGACCATTCCTGACCTCCTGAAGCATCCGGAGCTCTTCCCGGATCCCGAAGATCCGTCAAAGGGCGCCATCTTCAACGGCCCGCAGGGCTGGGGCGGCACTGTCGTCACCTCGCAGCTCTATAAAGCCTTCGGCGCGGAAAAAGCCGGCTTTACGCTGGTAGACACGGGATCGGCAGCCGGTCTCGATGGCTCCATTGCCAAGGCTTATGAAAGCAAGAAGGCATGGGTAGGCTACTATTGGGCGCCAACCGCTTTGCTCGGCAAATATCCCATGGTGAAATTGGAAGCAGGCGTTCCGGCCGACGCCGCGGAGTGGAAGCGCTGCAACACGGTTGCGGATTGCCCGGATCCGAAGCCGAATGCATGGCCGATCGACAAGATCGTGACCCTCACGGCCAAGCCCTTTTCCGAAAAGGCCGGCCCCGACGTCATGGACTATCTCGCCAAGCGCTCCTGGAGCAACGAAACCGTCAACAAGCTGATGGCCTGGATGACCGACAATCAGGCAAGCGGCGAAGACGGCGCCAAGCACTTCCTGAAGGAAAACAAGGACGTCTGGACGAAGTGGGTTTCGCCGGAAGCAGCCAAGAAGATCGAAGCTGCCCTGTAAGCGTCTATCCTGCGGTGCGCGAAAGCGCACCGCCTCTCAACAGCCGACAAAATCAAAAAGACTTGAGCCACGGCTTCTTGCACAAAGAAGGGGAACCGAATGGAATGGTTTTATAAATTTCCTCACATGGACGATGACGCGCTGCGGAACCTGAAGAAGGCGATAGACGATGGCTTTCGCGGCTTTACCCGCGCTTATGGCGATACGATCGAAGGCCTGTTCTCGCCGTTGCAACGCTTTCTGATTGCCGCCGATCGCTTCATGACACAAACGCCGTGGCCAATCATCACTCTGATCATTCTTGTGATCGCCTGGTTTGCGACCCGCAGCCTGAAGATCGTTTTCGGCTGTCTCGTCATTCTGCTGCTGATCGGCTATTTCGACATGTGGGACGACACCATGCGGACGGTCTCGATGATCTTCGTCTGCACCATCCTGTCGATCGCCATCGGCATTCCGATCGGGATCCTGATGGCGCGCTCCAACACGGTTCAAAGGATCATCAACCCGATCCTCGATGTGATGCAGACCATGCCGAGTTTCGTTTACCTGATCCCGGTCGTCATGCTGCTCGGGATCGGTAAGGTGCCGGGCCTGATCGCCGTGGTCATCTATGCCATCCCGCCCATGATCAGATTGACCGACCTCGGCATCCGTCTCGTCGACAAGGACGTACTGGAAGCAGCGGACGCGTTTGGAACCTCGAACGCACAAAAACTCTTCAAGGTTCAGCTTCCACTTGCCTTGCCCACGATCATGGCCGGCATTAACCAGACCATCATGATGGCCCTTGCCATGGTTGTCGTCGCCTCGATGATCGGTGTGCAGGGCCTCGGCCAGCCTGTCCTGAAGGCGATTGCCAACCAATACTTCACCTTGGGAATGTTCAACGGCCTTGCCATCGTCGGCATCGCCGTCATCTTCGACCGGGTCAGCCAGGCGTATGGCAAGCGGCTCCAGAAGCATCGGGAGATCGTCCATGGCTGATCAACATTTCGGTGGGATCAAGATCCGCCATCTCTACAAGATTTTCGGTCCCAACCCGATGGCTCATGTCGATGCCGTTCAGAAAGGGCTGACGAAAGCCGAGCTGAACGAAAACCATGGACATGTGCTCGGCCTGAGAGACATCAATATCGAGATCTCGTCGGGCTGCATCCAGGTCATCATGGGTCTCTCCGGCTCGGGAAAATCGACCCTCATTCGACACATCAATCGACTGATCGACCCGACCGCCGGCGAGGTGCTGGTTGACGGCGTGGATGTCGTCACGATGAACGAAGCCGAGCTGCGCACCTTTCGCCGCCATCAGACGGCGATGGTCTTCCAGAAGTTTGCCCTGCTGCCGCATCGCAACGTCCTCGACAACACGATGTTCGGTCTCGAAGTTCAGGGTATCGATCGGTCGAAGGCCCGCGAGGTCGCCATGCGATGGCTGGAACGGGTTGGATTGAGAGGCTTCGAGCAGAAATATCCCAACCAGCTTTCCGGCGGCATGCAGCAGCGTGTCGGCCTGGCCCGCGCCCTTTCCAACGACGCGCCGGCCCTGCTGATGGACGAGGCCTTCTCGGCGCTCGATCCGCTGATCCGCATGGACATGCAGACGGTTCTCCTCGACATCCAGAAGGAGATCAGGAAAACCATCGTCTTCATTACCCATGACTTGGATGAAGCGCTTCGCCTGGGCGACCAGATCGCCATCCTGCGCGATGGCGAAATCATCCAGCAGGGCACCAGCCAGGACATCGTCCTGCACCCAGCGGACGAATACGTCGCCAACTTCGTCAAGGAGGTCAATCGCGGCCGGGTGGTCCACGTCGAGGCCGTCATGAGGCCCATGCGGGCTGGCATGGCTTCGACTGGAGCCAGGATTGCCGCGGGGTCAACCGTTGAAGAAGCCATGCGACTGCTGGCGGCGGCGCCGGATGGCGATGTCGTGGTGACCTCGACTGCGGGAGAGGCATTAGGATTGGTCAATTTGCGTGAACTCGCCGGTGCCATGGTCAATTCGCACACCTCCGCTCCTCCGGCGGTCGCGGCGCAATGAACCAGCCGTGATCGTAAGATGTGGCCTGATAGGCATCAGGACACATCTTACGTGAGTTATCCGAGCACGCCAGACTTTACCCACTGGGAGCCTGATTGCTCGCCGTTTACCCGTGCAATGCAGCAGTAAGCCAGGCCGCGGCGCGATCGCGGGCAAGCGTACGCCTTCCCTTCAGCGGCAGCAGAACATTGTAACGGCCCTCCGCCGCAAATTCTGTTTCATCAAGCGGCACGAGTGTCCCATCATTCAGGAATGTGCGAACCAGGACTCCCCAGCCAAGCGCGACCCCTTGTCCCGCGCGTGCCGCGGCGATCGCCTCCGTATAGTGATTGAAGCGAAGTGACGGCTTGATGTCGAAGACCGTTCCTCTTTCTCCAAGCCACCGTCCCCAGGAAACCCACGACCGATCGGGAACCTCCGTCTCGATGAACTCGTCCGATGGCGACAGCGGACCCGCCACACGGTTTTTCAGATAGTCCGGAGAGCAGACAGGCATGATGATGTCGCCTTGAGAGGCAATGACCGTCCCATCGCTGAAGGGCGGCAGACCATAGCGAATGACGATATCGATCTCACCGCCGTCGAGGTCGATCCGGTCATCCTGCGAGACGACGCGCACCTGAACACCGGGATTGAGGCGGCGAAAGTCGGCAAGTCGTGGAAGCAGCCAGAATGACGAAAACGCCACGGTCGCTCCTATGGTTACGACATCCTGGGCGGACAATTTGATCGCTTCGATGCTCTCGGCGATGTTCGCGAAACTCTGAGCCAACGTCGCCCCCAGCGTAAGACATGCCGCCGTTGGCTCGATCGCGCGATGCTTGCGCAGGAACAATGATTGACCAAGTTCCTCCTCCAGCGTCGCGATCTGCCGGCTCACGGCGGCCTGCGTGACGCCGAGTTCGCCCGCGGCCAGGGTGAAGCTTTTCCTTCGAAGGACGGCCTCCAAGGTGAGCAAGGCCGTCAGCGATGGAAGCCGTCTCCGGAAATGCATCTTGGATGCCTTTCGCATTACATCAAGTTATGTCAAGGCAATATTAAATGCCGTTGAAGAGCGTGAACTGCAAGGGCAATCTGCAAATACTCACGCATAAGAGGCAATCATGTTAAACAGGCTTCCTTCTTCCATTTCGGCGCTCCTCGCCGCCCGCGCCGACGGGCATTCATTGCCGGCGGGTCTTTACACGCGCGAAGACGTCTTCGAGGCGGACCTGGACGTCTTCTTTCATCAGCACTGGATCTGCGTCGGCGTCGACTGTGACGTGCCGGAACCGGGTGACGCCACCGTCATCGATATCGGCAAGACGAGCCTCATCCTTCTGCGGGACGATGACGGAGACATCCGGGTTCTGCACAATGTCTGTCGCCATCGCGGGTCCCGTCTGCTTAATCCGGGCAAGACGATCGTCTCGAAACTCGTGTGCCCGTACCACACCTGGACCTACGAACTGACGGGAGAGCTCAGCTATGCGCCGCATATGGGCAAGGATTTCGACAAGGACTGTCACAGCCTGAAATCCGTCACTTTCCGGTCGATCGGCGGGCTCATCTATGTCTGTCTTTCAGACAATCCGCCCGAAGACATTGCTCTCCTTGAGCAGACGATGACCGAGCGCCTCGCCCCTTATGATATCCGCAACGCAAAAGTCGCCTATCAGACCGATGTCATCGAGGACGGCAACTGGAAGCTCACGATGGAAAACAATCGTGAATGCTACCATTGCTCGGCAAATCATCCGGAGCTTTGTGTCTCCTTCGTCGATCTCGACTTTGGCTTCGATCCCGAGACCCTGAGCCTTGAGGATCGCGAACAGGCGGAGGAGCATTCCAGGCTCTATGAAGAGCGTACAAAGGCATGGGAGGCAGACGGCTATCCCTCGACCGCCGTCGAGCAACTCGGCGACTGCGCCACGAACTTCAGGACCCAACGCCTGATTATTGCTGGAGCCGGCGAATCCCAGACGCACGATGCCACGGCCGCATCCTCGATACTGCTGGGCCACATGACCCGCAAGGACCTCGGCGACACGCATCTCTGGGGCCATAATAGCTGGAACCATTTCATGGGCGACCATGCCGTGGTGGCGACCGTCATCCCACTCTCCGCTGGCAAAACGCTGGTCAGAACCAAGTGGCTCGTACACAAGGACGCCGTCGAAGGGATGGACTACGATCTCGACAAACTGACGGACGTATGGATCGCAACCACGGATCAGGACGCCGACCTCGTTGCGCGTTCCCATGCCGGCACCCTCGACCCTGCCTATCAGCCGGGGCCTTATTCGCGGTTTTCGGAGACCAATCTCGATAAGTTCGCCATTTGGTACATCGATCGGATGCGCGCCCATGGATACTAGGAGCCCGCAGATTCCAGCCCCGACCACTGCCCTTCGCGACATCTGGAATCCGGACGAAGACGACGCCCTCTTGTGCCTCGACGTCCAGACAGAGACGCACGACGTCAAGACGTTCACCTTCGCGTCCCGCGACGGGAAGCGGTTCGCATTCAAGGCGGGCCAATATTTCCTGTTTGATCTCGAACACAATGAAGATGCTGAAAGCAGATGTTACAGCATCTCCTCCTCACCGCACCGAACCAATGCGTTTTCCGTAACGGTCAAACGCGTTCCCGGCGGCAGAATTTCCAATTGGCTGCATGACACGCTCATCCCGGGAGCAACGATCAGGGCGAACGGCCCGCTTGGCCATTTCGTCCGGCCGCCGGGCCGCAAACTTCTCCTGCTCTCCGGCGGCTCCGGCATTACGCCGGTGATGTCGATGGTGCGCGATCTCGCTGACAGTTGCGATCCCGCTGATGTCGTCTTCATGCATGCTGCCCGGACGCCGCAGGACCTGATCTTCCGCGATGAGTTGACTTGCATCGCGCGAAAGCTGAAAGGCCTTCGCCTGCACTTTCTTCCCGAGAGCGTCGTGGGTGAACCGTCCTGGTCAGGTCTGACCGGCCGCATTTCGACCGACTACGTGCGGCTTGCGGTTCCCGATATTGCTGATCGAACCGTTATGTGCTGCGGCCCTGCCCCGTTCATGGCGACGGCTCGCAGCGTCGCCACCGAACTCGGCGTCGCTGGCGCGAATTATCTTGAGGAAAGTTTCGATGCCGCGACTATCGACGATTCGGCAACTCCAGCCGTTCAGGAGACCGCGACAAAGACCTATCAGGTCACATTTTCGAAACAATCCCGCAGCATCGGGGTGGCCGGCGAACAGACCGTACTCTCATGTGCAAAGAAGGCTGGGATCAGAATACCGTCGTCATGCGCGAACGGCGTTTGCGGCACCTGCAAGTCGAAACTCGCCTCTGGTACCGTTGATATGAGCCACAATGGCGGAATACGTCAGCGGGAAATCGACGCGGGTTTCTTCCTCCCCTGCTGCTCCAGGCCGCTCAGCGACCTCGTCATCGAACGTTGAGTGTTCGGAGCGAAAGGTCTCCGACCGGCTTCCTGCCGAGCAGCGAATTGGTGCAAAGACCCGGGGCATGGCACGCGGCATCGTCGTTAGCATACGACAGACGGCACCTTTTCTGACCGGTTTACGGATGTCATCGAGCAGATCGCGAGACCTATTATGGCGAAAATAACCGCGGCTACGCTGTTTTTCCGGCCGATATCGAAACCTGAGACTGCATCTGCCTTGGGAAAAGCTCGCTCTCTTGTAGCCGACGGGGCCTATGCGCTATAAGGTCGGCGCGCGCGCTAAATGGCCGTGGAAGTGAAGAGGAAGTGTTATGCCGACTGGTACTGTTAAATTTTTCAATGAAGACAAGGGATTTGGCTTCATTACCCCCGAGAATGGTGGAACGGATGTGTTCGTGCACGTTTCCGCTCTGCAGCGGGGCGGTTCGCTCAGAGAAGGTGAAAAGGTCAGCTACGAACTGGGCCAGGATCGCAAGACTGGAAAGTCGAAGGCCGAGAACGTCAGCGTGCTCTAATCGCATGCATTGAATGATCGACCACGGATTTAGCCTGTTTCATTATTGGAACAGGCTAAATCCATCCTGAGTGAATTCGAACCGACGTCCCCCCATAGGCGATGGTAGATGGCTATTGTCAGGCCGGTAAGCGCTACCAGGCTGTCGCTCGTGGTCGTATGCGCGAAGGTCATGCCGCGAGACTGAACCACCAACCATGGAAGAGACCGGATCCCGAACGGCTTCGCTGAACGAGAAACGTGAACTCTGCAAGATCGACTACCTCCAGGGCTAGTCTTGGCTTCAGCAATCCTAGGCCCGCTGAAACTCTCCGGGCGATGATCCGGTCAAAAATACCATGAATGTGCTGCTCGACCAGGGTGCGGCTATGGTCGATTACGGGCTCGACGAAACCGTCATAAATGGCGCCTGCCGCGACACGCGGTCATCCGGATCTACGAATATCCGGTGTTTTCCCGTGGCTGCTTCGCCTGCAATCTTGCGATCCTCCCTTGGGCGAGCAACCTATCCCCATGCTGGACGACATGGTGGAACGGATGGGGCACCGACCCGCTAGACTGGCAAGCTCCGACCGCCTTCTATATGTCTGAAATCCCTAATGTTAATAAGTTCTGTTGCTGTATCTGCATTGCTCAATTCAAGCCAATTTTTCTTGACTAAATAAATCATATTATATAGCTCCTAGCCTCGCGTGTAGGGATCAATGAATTCGCGTTTTTAGCGAATCCAAGGGGGCATAGTGTGAATAAGCGTATTGGACTTCTGTCCGCGCTGATGGCGGGAGTGTGCACTCCCGCGGTGGCGCAGACTGCGACCGAGTTGCAGCCTATCATCGTCAAGGCATCGGATAACCCGACTGCCCTGCCGGAGGAATATCCGGGCGGGCAGATTGCGAAAGGCGGCCGCGTCGGGATGCTCGGCAACCGCGACGTGATGGATACACCCTTCAGCACGACGAGCTATACGGCCAAGACGATCGAGGACAAGGGAGCAAGCACCGTCGCGGACGTGGTTGCGAACGATCCGTCGGTCAGGAACACCCATGCCTCCGGCGGCATGCTCGATTCCTTCTATATTCGTGGCTTCCCGGTCAACGAAGGCAATTTCGGGGAAGTCGCCTTCGACGGTGTCTATGGTATCGCGCCGACCTATCGTGTCTTCACCGATTATGCGGAACGGGTGGAAGTGCTGAAAGGGCCAAGCGCCCTGCTTTATGGCATTTCGCCGAACAGCAGTGTCGGCGGCGCGATCAATATCGTGCCCAAGCGTGCGCCGGACGAGGATCTGACGCGAGTGACCACCGATTACACGTCCGATCTGCAGGGCGGCACGCATCTCGATTTTGCGCGCCGGTTCGGCGAAGAGCGGCAGTTCGGCATGCGCTTCAATGGCAGCCTGCAGGGCGGGAACACCCCGATCGACGATCAGACCCAGCAAGCCTATGTTGGCGCGCTTGCCCTCGACTATCAGGGGGAGAACTTTCGCGCGAGCGTCGATGTCATTGGCCAGAAGCAGCATTTCGACGCTCCGCAGCGCCCCTTCTTTCCAGTGGCAGGCATCGCCATTCCCGATGCGCCCGACGGCCGGCTGAATATTCAGGAGCCCTGGGAATGGTCGAGGAGCCGGGATTTTTCCTGGCTGACCCGCGCCGAATATGACGTCAGCGATACGGTTACGATCTTTGGCGCAGTCGGCGGCGGCAACTCACATGTTGCAAGACTTTTCGGCACACCAACGCTTCTGAATTCGGACGGCGATGTCAGCGTCATACCGCAGAACTTTGTGTTCGACGTCGACAGAGTGACGGCCGAAACCGGCGCGCGCGCAAAGTTTGACACTGGTCCGGTCTCGCACACAGTCACTTTGCAGGCCACCTATTTGCGGCAGACATTGGATCGCGGTTCCAATTCGGGCACTGCTCAGCGCACCAATATCTATAATCCGGTATTGCGCCCCGAACAGAACGTGCTGGCGCCGCGAAACGTGGGAAAAGCATCGGAAAGCATTCTGTCGGGCATTGCATTGTCCGATACGCTTTCGATCCTCGACGAACGCGTACAATTGACGGTTGGCGGCCGCTGGCAGTCGATCGATTCGAAGAATTTCAACGCAACGACGGGCGCGGTCACCTCTTCGTCCGATGAAACAGCGGTCACGCCGCTCATCGGTCTCGTGGTCAAGCCATGGGAAAACGTGTCGCTCTACGCCAATTATATTGAAGGTCTCGGCATCGGCGATACCGCGCCGGCGACGGCCGTGAATGCCGGTGAAACGCTGGCGCCATATCGCACGAAGCAGTATGAGATCGGCGCCAAGTTCGATCTCGGCCGGGTCATGCTGAGCACCGCCCTTTTCCAGATCGAAAAGCCTTTCGGACAGCTTGAAAGCCAGGGATCCGGCCTGGTCTTCGTGAACGGGGGAGAACAACGCAATCGCGGCCTCGAGATCAATGTCGCTGGTGAAGTTACCTCCGATGTGCGGCTGCTTGGCGGGGTAGCGTTCATTGATGGCAAGCTCACCAAAACCAATAATCCAGCCACGGTCGGAAACAAGCCGATCGGCGTCCCCTCGATTCAGGCCAATCTCGGTGCCGAATGGGACACGCAGTTTCTGGAAGGCCTGACGCTTGCTGCAAACATGATCTACACAGACGGGCAGTTCGCCGACACCGCCAACAAGCAGGAACTTGCCTCCTGGACGCGGTTTGATCTGGGCGCCCGATATGCGACCAAAATCGAGGATCGCCCCGTGACCTTCCGCGCCTCCGTCGAAAATGTCTTCAACAGGGATTATTGGTCGGGTGTTGCAAGCTTCGGCACCATCTCACAAGGGGCGCCCTTGACCGTCAAGCTGTCGATGACAACTGACTTCTGAGGAACAGGACTTCCTGGATCGCCGTGTAAATTGTCGGCGTGCCTGCTCATCTATGGCAGGCGTGTCTTCTTGTTTGTGGACGGCTCGACAAAAAAAAGGCCGACGGAGGAAATAGAGTTCCGTCGGCCGTGATACTTTTTGAGAAGCAGGTTCTTACGGTGTTTTTGTCGTCAGGCTGACGCTATAGCCCGGCTTGTAGGCAATCGGCAAAAAGCGCCGATGATATTCCGCGAAGGTCGCATCGGGATCGAGATCGGCGAAGAGATCAGGGTGAAACCATTTCGCCAACTGCTGAATGGCGACAAACTCATAGGGGCTGTTGTAGAACTGATGCCAGATGCCGTGGAAATTGCGGGTCTTCTGCGCCTGGGTCCCGGTATAGGCATCGCGCGTCAGATACCATTCAAGCTTTTTCCGCAGCATTTCGGGATCGGCACCCGGACCGAGCGGAATCCAGTGACCGCCCGGAGTATAAGCCTGCCAGTCGGAGCTGGTGACAACGACGTGCTGCGGATCTGAAACAATGACCTGCTCGGGATTGATCTGACCAAACGTCGTCGGCAGAAAGTCGCTGCCGATATTGTGACCACCAGCCACTTCGACATATCTGCCGAAATTTTCCGCGCCGAAGGACAGGCAGCAGTCGTCCGAATAGCCGCCGATACGCTCGACGAATACACGCGGACGATCCGGTTTCACCTTATCGAGTACATCGGTGACGCGGGCGACCGCCTGTCGGCGGAAGGCAATGATCTCCTCGGCGCGCTCCTTGCGATCCATGATTTCGCCCAGCAGGCGGATAGTCCGCTCTGTATTTTCGAGCGGATGGTGGCGGAAATCGACATAAAGCACCGGGATACCCAGAGATGCGAGCTTGTCGACATAATTGGCATCCTCATTGGCGCGCATCGCCTCGATGTTGAGGAGCACCACGTCGGGTTTGCGAATGATGGCCGATTCGATGTCGATCAGACTGCCTTCCTGTCCCGAAAAGGTCGGCAATTTCGCAAGATCAGGAAAAACCTCGAGATATTGGGCATATGTTCCCGGATCGGCTTGGATCAAGTCATTACGCCAGGCGACGATGCGCGACAGCGGGTCCTTGGGCTCCAGCGAGGCGATTAGATAGAGTTGCCGGCCTTCCCCGAGCAGGATGCGTTTGACCGGCGCATTGAGCGTCACCTTGCGATTGGCCACGTCGGTGACGGTGATCGGTGACTGCCCTTCCTGCCCCATGGCCGGAGCGTGCCAAAAGGCAAGCAGCACCAGAACGGCCATTGCAGCCTGATGTATCGAACGCCGTCTTCTCACGAATAAACCTCTTCTTCGAATGTCTTGCGCGACTTAAGCCATAGAGCCAATGCAAGGAAAAGCGACACTATGTAAAGGGTCGAAACCAATGGAAATGCAGCTTCCAGACCCAGAAATTGCGTTGCGCCGACACCGGCGGCGATACCGGCGATGGAGGCCATTTGCTGGCAGGTCTGGGCAAGGCCGAGGACCGAGCCTTGCCGGTCGGCTGGCGTCGCCGCCGATATCAGGGCAAGCAGCATGGGAGTGGTACCTCCCAGAAGCGCACCCCAGATCAGATACATGACGGCAAACAGAACGATCGATGTCGTCAGGCCCGCGAGAGTGGACACCAGGGCACAGCTTGCCGAAATGACGATCATCCAGCCAAGAACCATCGTTCTCGGACTGCCTTTCAAAAGCCGCGCCCAAAGCGGCGCGCCGATCACGAAACCGAGGGCGAGTAATCCATAGCTAAGACCGGCCATCCAGTGGCGGGCGCCGAAGACTTGCGTCATGTACAAAGCGAAAGGCACCTGCAGCACCATGCGGCTGGCAAGCAGCAGGCCGATCAGCCAAAGGAGCCCGGTGACCGAGGGGTCCTTGGCAGGGACGGATTTCTGGGTTTGCGTCTGAGCGGCAGCGGCGGGCGCGACCCGGCTCGACGGCAAGGGAAGCGTGGCCCAGGCGACGACCGCGCACAGGGCGCAGACGGCGCCGGCGGTGAGATTGATGTCCGAGAAGGAAGCCGCGTCCAGGATAAGGCCGCCGAAGAACGCACCGCCGAGCGATCCGACATTGGTCGCGACTTGCAGCCAGGCGAACAGCCCTGCCCGGTCACGACCGCCGGTGATCTGCACGCCGTAGGCCTGCGCCGGCGCGATATAGCCGGCGAAGGCGCCCTGCAGGAACCGCAGGGCGAGGATCGTCCAGACGTCCTGGGCGAAGGCGACGAACAACTGCGTGACGGCGAGCCCCGCAAGCGCGCGCACCATCATCAGCCGATTTCCGTAACGATCTCCCATCCGGCCCCAGAAGGCACTGGTGAGCGAAATGCCGATCATCGGGCAGACATAGACGCCGATACTGGCAAGGGAAAAGACGCTCTCGGAAGAACTGAGCGTCTCGATTTGAATCGGCCAGAAGGGACCGCTCATCTCCATGGCGCCCATGGAGATGAACTGCAACGCAAAGAGAAGCAGAAAGACCGGTCCGAAACTGCGGATCGCAAGAGCGGCATGCTTCATTTCGCGGCCGCCAACGGATTATCGAGCTGATGCTCGACGCGGTAGTCGCGATATCGTTCGAGATGCATCCGCAGGACCGAACGCGTCGGCCAGGGTTTTTCAAGAAAGGCTTGCCGCTCTTCTGCCCAGAATGCATCTGACAGCATGCGGGCCCTCAAGAGATCGAAAGCGGCCTGCGTTTCCTCGCGCAGGATCTGCCACGGATCGTCAATGGTGCAATGCTCCGCAAGGCAAAGGGCCATCTCGTGAAGATGGCAGACGAAACAAGCATCGATCACGAAGGAGCGCACGAGGCTGATGTCATCATTGAACGTCGTCGGCAAAATGCCCTTGCGGCTGAAAGGCGCCAGCCGATAGCCACGCTCTTCGAAAAGCGGCGCGAAGCTGCGCCCGTCGCCAAAATCGCGAATGAGCAGCTTCCGGGGATTACCCGATCTGTCAAAAAGTATGGTGCTATTTTGCTGGTGCGCCTCGAAGGCAATGCCGTAGAGCAGATACATGGCAAGTGTCGGCTGGATGACCGTGCGCGCATAGGCTCTGAAAAAGGCGGATGCACTCTCCTTCCCCCCTTCTGAATTCCTGGCAATCAGTTCGCAGACGAGCGGCCGCTGAACCAGCGGACTTTCGGCGAGAAGGGCAGCCACAGTCACAGGGATGAGGCCGTCCTTGCGGGCGAGTGCATTGACCTCGCGGTAGACGACCGACAGGAACCGGCCCGGATGCTCGTCGCCGGTTTCCGGATCGTGCAGAATTGCGCCGAGCTCCTCCGTGAAAATCTCCAGCGAGCCCTTGAGCAGATCCTCATTCGCGAGAATGTCGCTGATCAAGGTACTCAGGCGCGGCCCCATATGGATCGACTTCGCCTGCAGGGTTCTCTGCTCGCTGGTCATCCAGATGGCAACCGGCAGCTTGATGAACGGCTGCGGTTCCGGAGTATCCGGCAGCATCGTCCGGAAGGACATGGCAGGAATCGTGACGATATCCGGACCGTCCACATCGAGAATGCCCGAGGCGATCTGTGACGCGAACTCGCGGCGAACGAAGTTTTCCAAATGCCATCCGTGGATCGGCATGGGAAGCCAGTCGCTCACCTTCCTTCCCCGGCTCAGAAGACCGTCACTCCACTGTTCCCACACATCCGTGAATGCGTTTGCGAACCATTCGGAATAGTCGGTGACATGGGACATCGCCTCGACATAGGCCCAATCCCTGCGCAAGGCGGCAATGCGCAGCGGAACGCGTGCACCGAACTCCGGTGAAAGAGCACTGATTTCTTCCGCCGACAGTCCGGGCTTGGCTTTCCAGGTGGGGTAGAAGGGATGACCCTCCAGCGAACCCCATTGATCGAGCGCCATCGCAACCAGATGCGTCGGCTGGCTTTTCTCGAGATGATCGATGAAGCCACCCGCGCCGCTGCCCGCTATCGCATGGCGAAGCTCGACGCTCCATTCCTCGCGATAACCGCGCGCCAGCACGTCGTTTTTCATGCTGTCTTCCACATCCCGCAGAAGAACCTCGAAGCCGTCAGGCGCGGATGAGATATTGAGCGCCGGCGCGATCTCCTTGAGAAGAGCCGCCGGATCGTCCAGCCTTCGGCGAACGCCATTTTCCTCGATCACCTCGATGGCGCCGCGATTGAGCAAGGTGTCGGCTGGCGCGTGCTGCAGGCGGGTAAAATGCAGGACCCGGCGCGACACCCAAAGCGGCAACCAGGCCTGATCTCCGTTTTCAGCCCATAGCAGGGCCTTGGCATCGAGCAGTTTTTCGGCAAAGACGCAGCGCACCAGACGCCGGATCGCGTTTTGCGTGGCGGCTTCCCAAAGTTGGCTTTCGCCGGTCGCGCCTTGTGTCTTTTCGGAAATGGTTTCGGTCATCGGGCGACCTCCGGCCAGTTGGTTGGAACATGGGCATGCGAGGGTTGAGGCAATGCGCCATGATAGTCCCGCGCCCAGGAATAGGTTTTCGTGATCGCCGGGATCGGCACGCGCAGGCGCGAGGCCACCTCCACGAGAAGGGCGAGCCCGAAGGCGATATCCTCGTGAAAGGCCCTGCTCTCGCGATCGATCAGGTAACCGGCGCCGTGAGGATTGGGCACGAGCGGCGCCTGGATTCCGGCATAGGCGCGATTGGTGCGCAGCAGGGAATACATGCTGCGATCATCCTCGATCTGATCGCCGTAAGCCTCGATAAGCTCCTGGCGCAGCGGCTTCACCGAACTCAGGTCGATGCCGAAACGTTCTTGCGCCGCGTTGCGGATCGCCTGATTTTCTGCGTCACAGGCTTCCAGCAATTCGGCGCCTTCGCGCGGGCAATCGCTCCACCAGCATAAGGGCGTTTCGAACGGCTTGTCGTGCCATGGGGATTCGGGACCGAGGAGCCCGTAAAGGACGGCGGGATGCATCAGGGCGTTGCCCGGCGTCAGGGTGATTTCGAGATAGTTGTCGAGCATGGTGACCGGCGCTTCGAAAAGCTGTCCGAGCATGTGTTGTAGCCGATCGCGGTCGGCCGCGCTTTCGCGCGCATGCAGCGCGGCGAAAAGCTCGGCCTTTGCGCCGCCCATGCGAACCTGCTTGCCGGCAACCAGCTCGAATGCGGTATGGGGCACGTCTTTCATGCCCCAGATCACCACATTGTCCAGACCGGCAAACGCCTGCGCGGCCAGCCAGTCGAAGCCGCAAAAGCCTGGAATGGCGCCGATATAGACCGGCTTGTCGCGCGGCAGATGCGGCGCAATCCTCGCCAGGAGATCGGGACGGACATGGGCCGGCTGCGTAACCACCACAACATCCGCGTCCTCAAGCGCCCGGCCGGGATCGGTTCCGACATGATCGGGCCGCCCAGAGAGCACCTGGCCCTCCGGAGCAAGCGCCTGCCATATGTCGCTTCCGGTCGCCCACCGCTCGGCCACGGAAGCCGAGCCGGTCAGCACGGATACCACCGTCTCCGGCCTCTGTTTGAAGAGGACGGCGTTCAAATGGCCGGTACGACCGGCCCCGCAGATTGCTACTTTCATGCTGCCCGCGCCCTGTTCACCAACCAGCCGTCGAGTTGGTCGGCGATCGACGGATCGAGAAGGCCGCGCTTTTCCATCCACTCGTCGTCGAAGAAGGAGCTAAGATATTTCTCGCCGCCATCGGCAACGGTCGTTACCACGTTGCCGCTCAGCTTGCCGGCCACGATGAATTCCAGCGCCTTGTAGATAGCGCCGCCGGTCGAGCCGCCGACCAGAAGCCCCTTGCGCCGGGCGATATAGCGGGCCGTCTCGAAAGCCTGCGTGTCAGTGACCTGAACACCTTCGTCGATGCAGGAATAGTCCAGCACCTTGCCAACCTCGTCGCCGGCGGGCGTGCCCGTACCGGACTGGTAATAGGGATAGCCCGGCTTCCCGAAGACGATCGATCCGGCGGGCTCGACGGCAATTGTCTTGATACGGGCATTATGCTTCTTGAGACCCTGGGAAATACCGGTCATCGAGCCGCCGGTGCCCACGCAACCGACGAACGCATCGATGCCCTCAGGCAGCTGGGTCAGAAGTTCCTCGACGAAACCAGCATAACCTTCGGGATTTGCCGGATTGTCGGACTGGTTCATGAACAGCGCGCCCGGAAGCTGGGCACCGAGCTGTGAGGCGAGACGCTGGCGTTCGACCACGGCGACCTCATCCTCGCGGTAGGTGCCTTCGACATAACGAATCTCCGCTCCCAGTGCCCGCATCGTGCGGATCTTGTCCGGAGCGGCGTGATGGTCGACCACCGCGATGAAACGCATGTCAAACTCAAGGGCGGCGAGCGCAAGGCCGATGCCAGTATTGCCAGAGGAAGATTCGACGATGGTGCCGCCCGGCTTCAGGCGACCATCATTCAGCGCGGCAACCACCATACTGCGCGCCATGCGATCCTTCATCGAGCCGCCCGGATTGTTCTTCTCGATCTTGAGGATCAGGGTCGCGTTCCGGCCGGGCAGTGCTATCGACATCAACGGCGTCTGGCCGATAAACTGGGTTATCGTCGTATAGGTCATAGGTACATCTCCAAATCGTCGAGGGTGAGAAAAGGCGTGCCGTCTGCATCGTGATGCACGCGCAAACGCCTGGGCATTGGATGGCGATGGAATTCGTTTTCGAGCAGATCCATCTGGTATCCGGCCGTGTTGGCATAGACCAGAAGATCGCCGGCGCGAGGCATGGCTGGGAAATCCAGCCAGCGGTTGCTCAATACGTCCTCGTCGAGGCAGCTATGGCCCGCGAGATAGGCCTTGAACGGCTTGTCGGCAGGCGTGTACGCAGCGACAGGAACGATGATCGGATCGATCAGGAACTCCGATGCGAACCAGGTCTCGCAGGCACTGAAGCTGCTGCCTTCCACGAAGATGACGGCCGTATCCGGCCCTAGCGTCTTTACGCGGGTAATCCTGAAGACGGAGATAGCCGCCTGGTCGGCCAGGGCGCGGCCGGGCTCCAGGGCCAGCGTGAGGTTCTCGTCCCTGAAATAGTCGGCGATGCTTCGGCCATCGTCGAGGGCCGAAGCAAGCAGGGAGACCAGCCAGTCGGCGGCGGAAATCTCGCCGCCATAGGGATAGAAGGAAGACGGCAGTTTCTTGTTGCGATAATCCGCGGCGCTCTGACGCTCGATGTGCGCTTGATAACCACTTGCGTCGACATAGCGTATCGGCAGTCCGCCGCCGATATCGATCATTCTGGGAGCGAGACCGATCGCCCGCGCCTCGCTAATCAACCGGGAGGCTTCTCGGATGGCGGCCGTGCGCGTTTCCCAGCGATAGCCGGAGAGGTGGAAATGCAGACCATCGAAGCGCAACCGCTTATCGGCAGCAATGACCGACAGGCAGAGCAGCACATCATCCGCGTCCATGCCGAAACGGCTGCCAGCCTGGCTGCCCGGCCGCAGGCGCAGCAACACCGGCTGCGGTTCGCCGTCATCCGGCAGACGGGCAGACAGATCATCCAGCTCTTCCGGCGAATCGACGGAAATCAGTGCCTTGCAGGCAATGAGCGCATCGTGAAATGCTTCTGTCTTCGCCGGGCCGGTCGCGACAATGCGCTCCCCGATGGCGCCGAGCGCCAGCGTGTCCCGCAGTTCATAGAGGCTGGAGACGTCGACGCCGATACCGGCATCAAGCGCGGCATGCATCAAACCCGGCGACTTGTTGACCTTCGCGCCATAATAGAGCGCATGATTTACCCCATTCTGTGCGAGCACGTCGGTCAGAGCACGCGCATTTTCGCCCAATGCCTCGGGGCTTACCAGATGAAATGGGGAGCCATGCTTCTTCACCCACTCGATCAGCAACGTGCCATTGTGGCTGATAAGATCAGCTGTTCGGGGGCGCAGAATGGGAGAGAGACCGGCATCAGATCCTTGCCGATACAGCGTCATAGCGATGCTCCTGCACCGGACGTCGCAAAGGAGGCGTGCGCTGCCGGCCAATCCGAACGCAGACGCTCAAGCGGGACCATGCACGACGGCAAAGGCACATCGACGATATGGCGCGTCGTTTTGAATGGGAATTTGCCGCCGCTTCGGGCCATGGCAAAAATCTTTTCGGGCGTGATGGTTTCGCCGCTACGCCAGCCTTCCACGCGGACGAGATCGTAGCTCAGCATAAAGACAGGGACAGCAGTCAGCTGCAGCCGTCGCGCAACGCACAGGCGATGGTGGCCGTCCATAACGAGAAGCTCGTCCTTCTCTACCATGATCGGCACCGTCCAGTAGCCGGCTTGGAGGATCTGAGCTTCAAGGATTTCGACGCGATCTGGATCGACCTCCTCGGTCTGGATCAACTGATCGGGGCATAAGAAATGGTATTTCATCGATCCGCCTTCTTGGTCAGGGGCTGTTGGCGACGGCGATAAAGCTGAGAGATTTTGTCGAGTTTAAGGCGACGAGTATTTTAATTTGAAGCTACTATGAATTGTAGTAAAGTAGAAAAAATCCTCGATCTGCACCAGGAACAAGCGTTGCAAATTGCGTTTTAGACACGCGAAGATAGTAGTCAGGCTTAACCGACAGCCCCGCCTATTGTAATACGACGCCCATGTCTCGGACGCGGTGTAGCTTTTTACCTGGCGAACATCGACACACAGCATAAACATGACTATTAAAATCATGTTATGTGCGAGTATTTAATATAATCACTATCTTACATTGTGGAAATGTCGTTACAAAAGGAGCGAATCATGGAAGCCGGCCACCACGCAGGACGGTCCTGGCATACCCCGCAGACTCATCCGGGTCTAATGTTAGTGCAAACTGAGCTTTGCTCATCTGCGGATCATCGTTGTCATAAGGCGCCCTACGGTTTGAACCCATAAAGGTGGTTTGGACTGCTTCCCCCGGTATTCCTACCTGGGGCTCAGGGCCGCAACGCGATCGAGAGCGGCCGAGAAGCCCTGCAGCGACACCGGAAAGCTCAGTGGTTTGTCCGCATCGGCGGTAACCCTGAGGTTCAGGCGTGAACCGTTCCGTAATTTGGCAAGTGTCGCGGCATCGATCGGAAGCAAGGCTATGCATCCTGTCGGCAAACAGGTGCGGAAGCGCACCGGCTTGAAAGGCGGCTGATCATCAACATTCGGCGTCACGCCGGAGTCGAGGACGATGCCGAACGGGAGGAGAAGCGTTGCGACCGCGCTGCCATCGGGACGCATCTGCATCTCGACGGCCAGCAGCCGCTGACCATTCTGCTGGGTCTGATCCTGGGAAATCGCGCATGACGGCGCCTTGTCGCGCTGGCCGCATGTAACCCGCCAGTCCTGATAGGTCTCCTGCAGGGTCGATGCGCCGTTTGGTAGGGCCGATTGGGCAAAGGCAGCGGGGGCAAGACCGAACGCGATGCTCGAACAAAGAAGAGCGAACTTCGCACCAGACATGCGGTAAACTATCTTATGAAGAGAAATCAATATCGATATGGACAAAGGGATACGTCTTTCCATTTAGAGGAGGACAGGTCTTCAGTTGTGCCGCAGCGTGGTGACGGACGGGAAATCGAGGTCCGCAACGACCGCCAAAAGTTCGGCCGCCACGGCTTCCATCCTGGCGGTCCTAAGTGGTTACGATCGGATCATGTGCACACCCATTCGCGGATTTTGCATTGTGTCCCCGAAAGCCCGCATGCCTTGAGGGCCAAGTCTTCGGCTTCCCGGCGCGTTGGCGCCGAATTTGCGCCCCATGGCGTCACGCGATTGTTCTCTTCCTTGCTGATGGCGAGCGCGCCGCAATGATTGTAGGGAAAACCGGTATTGTCGTCGTCATCCCAATGCCGGTGATTGCGGAATACGGTGACCACGGTGCATTTGCTGCCCCCGTCCCGCTCGCAATGCTTGAGCGCGATATCCATGGCCTCCTGCCGCTTGTCCGCACCCCAGAAGAAGCCATGCTTTTCATCGGGCGTGGAATAGGCGATCGCCGCCCAGATGCCGCGTTCCTCCTGAGGCGGTGGAGCCGGCGGTTCCTCGGCCGTAAAGAGATCAGCCGCGCCCAACTGCCCCGTGGAAACGAACAGCATGCCGATTGCTGCGATGATGAATCTCGATCTCATTTTGCGCTCCCTTGTTTTCCTGCTGCCGAAGCCACGGAAATGACGACGCAGCCGTTTCCGGTCGGCAGAAGCATCGCGTCGCCTCCATCATTGGCCAGTTCGTAGACGCCGATTTGTCCGAGATTGTTGACGAGCTTGCTTCCGTTTGGAAACTTGGCGGAGATATCAGGGCAAGAGGCGGTAAACGGCGCGACACGAACCATCGAGCCCTCGCAGCCGGATGCGACGGGTGCCGCGAAGACGACGCCGGCCGCCGGGCCGCTGTAGCCCTGAGTGGCATAGTTCATGCCCACAAGTGCCTGTACCGCATGCTTGTCGGCCGCCTCGTTGTTCCAGATCGACTGGACATTGTATTGGGTGCCGCTCGTCAGCAGCTCTCCGAGAACCGGAAAGACGGTGGAGCAGGATTGCAAGCCAGCCTGCTTGGTGTGCTGCAGAAACGGCGTATCCGGCAGAGCCGGATTGGCGTCATTCGTCCCGGCAACAGCCGGCTGCGATATGAAGTTCCCAATCACATTGTAGCGCACGGCGGCGTAGCCGACGGCACCGACAACGGCAATTGCGAGCAACGAAAGAACCGTCGCTTTCCACCAGTTCCGCTTCGGCTTTGCCTGGTCGTCATCGGCGCTCTGAACAGCAACGCCGCCCTGGCTCCTGGACATGATTCGATCGTGGATTGATTGTTGGTTCATTGAAAATCTATCCGTCACTTGATCGCCTTAACGGCGGTGGAAAGGCCCTTGAGGGTTGCGGTTAGGCTAATCGTCTGCCCATCCATCGTCGGATAGGAGATTGTGGGTGCCGAGCTTTTTGAAATCTGTTCACGCATTGCGGGACCCACCGGCAGCATGCCGACGCAAACCGTCTTGCTGCATCCGTCGAGCCGAACCTGTATCGGTTCCTTCCGCCCCTCGAACGTCAGCGAGATTCGACCATCGCTCTTGGCAACCGGCGCGGTGCGCAGGATCATATAGGGATCGCCTCCTTTGGTGGCCGCAAGCGACCAGCTGAACGCAATCTGTCCTGCCTCGTTCGTGATGATCTGGGTGGCGTTGCAAACCCGCTGGCGAGCCTTCAGGTTTTCGTCGCAGATCAGCGTCCAGTTCTCAAACGGACGAATGGTCCTCTGATAATCGCCAAGTTTCACCTCCGCAGGCACGACGACTTCGGAAGGCTTTATTCGATAGTTGGAAACAGCTGCCTCCTGTCCGGCCGCATGTGTGCCGGACAGGAGCAAGCAGGTCATGAAGGCGGGGACGCCGGAAAGCGCTCCTTTGACCATGACGGGCTCAATTCAAAGTGAAGCTGAGGCCGGCACCGATGCCCACTTGTCCACCGGCTGCCGTACCCGACAGGTTCCCACGAACCCGGCCGTTTTCGCTGGTGTAACCGGCGCCGAAGGCGAGAGCGCTTTCACCCCTCCACAAGCCGCCGCCGACCGCCACGCTGAGCTTACCGGGACGATCGTCATAGCGAAGCGATGCCGCGGCAAGCCCGATTGCGGCCGCCTGTCGTGCCTCCGACCGTACGTCGCCAATCTCTCGGTTCAACTGACCGAATTTCTGGTCCGTATAGTTGTTGGCCGCAGTCAAGCCACCGGCAACAGCCGTGTCCGTGTAGGAATTGGCCTGGGTGATACTGTCGCCCAACTGAGCGACATTGACGGCATCGGTCGGGGCTACACCCTTGCCGACGTTGGAGATGACCACCGGCGCGTTGACGTCACCGCCCTGTAGGGTGATGCTGTTCTTCTTGCTGCCATCCGGATTGAGATCATAGGTAACGGCGTTTTTGGTGATCGTCCCGACGCCGGTCTGCAGATCATTGATCGCCGAATTGGTCGCGTTGAGCTGCGATCCGTTGATGGCGTCGGTGCTGTCGGCGGAAATACGGCCGGCGGCGACGTTCGTGATGGTTCTTTCCGCCCCCGCAGCGCCCACACTCACGGTTCCAACGGGCGCGGTGCCGGCAAAATCATAGGTCTTGCCCTGAATGACGGTGCTGGAGGTGCCAACGGCCGCCTGTGTTACGGAACCGGAGCCCAATGCCACATCACTGGCATTGTTGGCCTGCGCGCCCTGGCCGAGAGCAACAGCCCCCTGCCCCACAGCCGTGGCTCCATGTCCGGCCGCTAGGCTGTCCGTGCCGCTGGCAACGCTTTCCGGACCAATCGCAACGCTGTTGGTGCCCGAAGCTGCGGAATCCGCCAGCGTCGAGTTGGCATGGAAATATTTGATACCGCCGCCGCTGGTGATATTGGTCAACGTGCTATCGACCGCGCCGAAGGCGTCATAAACGGTCGAATAATTGTTGCCCTGAATGTTGTAGGTCGGACCGGTGACCGACCCATCCGGGTTCAACGTCGTGTTGCCACCGATCAGGCTGGTGATGTTGGTACCGAGACCCTTGAGCTGGCTAACATTCACGGCATCGGTGTCTGCGGAACCGGCTGCAAGATTGGTCAGCTTGCGTTCCGATCCGGCTGAACCGATCGACACTTCGCCGACCGAGGTTTGCGGGCTCGTAAGGGCAAAGGCGGTATAGTTCGTCTGCGCCCCCACGGAGGTTATGGATTGCGCGCCGAGCGCAACGCTATTGATGTTGTTGCTCTGCGCACCGGCGCCGATGGCGACCGATTGAATGCCCGCCGCCGTCGAATTCGTGCCGATCGCCACGCCGTCTGCCAGCATGACATGAGCATTCTGGCCTATGGCCGTGCCGCCAGGCGCGACCTGATCGACGACCGCGCCATTGCCGATACCGATGCCATTGTCGCCGTTGACCACCGTCGTCGGGCCGACCGCCACCGACTCGGCGCCGACGGCGAGGGAATCGCCGGCGGCAGAGTTGGCATGGAAGTATTTGCTCGGCGTCGTTGCGACAGAAGCGATGGCGCCCTGCAACTGGCGAACCGTGACCGCATCCTGAGCGCTGGTGCCGTCAGCGACATTGGTGATTTGCCGGTAAGACGTGCTCGAGCCGACCGATACTGCGCCCAACAGCGTTTTATCGGTCGTATTGTATTGGATGAAGTTCGTTGGACCGGCGGCAAGCTGGCCGGTGGCTGGCGCCAGGGCACGGTCGGAGATCGATCCCGAGCCGAGCGCTACGCCGCCGTCGATGGTGGCCTGACTTTCTCGTCCAAGCGCGAGCGAACTGTCGGCAACGGCAGTCGCATTATATCCGACCGCGGTGGAGCCGATACCTTGAGCGGAGGAGTCGCTGACGGCAAGCGTCCTGTCATTGGTCCTCACATATCGGATGCCATCGCCATTGGCGTCGGTATAGGTCGTCGATGTGTCGCCGGCGATATTGTTGATGGTATTGCCGAGATTGCTGATGTCGGTCGTGTTCTGCGTCACCTGGCCCCCGATTGTCGTGACCTGGCTGCCAAGGCTGTCGACCGCCTGGTTGGTCGCAAAGAGCTGCGAACCGTTGATCGCATCCGTCGAAGACCCGCTGATGCGGCCCGCCGCCACGTTGGTGATGGTGCGCTCGGCACCGACCGCCCCAACGCTGACCGTCGAGGTCGGCGTGGTGCCCTGGAAGGTGTAGGTCGTGCCGTTGATCACGGCGCTTGCTGTGCTGACGGTGACGTCGGTGACACTGCCCGAACCCAGCGCCACGTCGCCCGCGTTACCCGCAGCGGCGTTGGCGCCTATCGCGACCGCACTCGCGCCGCCGGCATTGGCGTTGACACCGAGAGCGGTTGCCTGAACGGCGGTCGCAAACGCGTTCTGGCCGATCGCGGTGGTGGATGTGGCCGTCGCATTGGCATCGGCGCCCATGGCGGTGCTAAAGTCACCCGTGGCCTTGGATATGTACCCAAACGCCGCTGCATCGAGGCCGGAGGCACCCGAAGCGTTGCCGGCCGCGATAGAATTCGCCCCTGTCGCAGTCGAGAGAGGTCCGATCGCGACTGATTCCGCACCTGTCGCCGACGAGTCCGTCCCCGCCGAATTGGCATGGAAATATTTGATGCCACCGCCGTTGTTGATGTTGGTGACCGTCGTGCCGATGGCGTCGACCGCCTGGTTGGTCGCAAAGAGCTGCGAACCGTTGATCGCATCCGTCGAAGACCCGCTGATGCGGCCCGCCGCCACGTTGGTGATGGTGCGCTCGGCGCCGACCGCGCCGACGCTGACCGTCGAGGTCGGTGTCGTGCCCTGGAAGGTGTAGGTCGTGCCGTTGATCACCGCATTGGGCGTGCCGACTGCTACGGCAGTCACTGAGCCCGAACCCAGGGCCACATCGCCAGAACTCGCCGTCGCCGTCGCGCCGTTGCCCAAAGCAATGTTGCCGACGAAACCACTTGCCCCTGCGGTGGAACCGTTGCCGAGCGCCACGGAGCCTTGGCCGATCGCCTTGTTGTTGTTGCCGATCGCCACCGCGCCGCTAGCCTGGTTGGCGGCGGTGGCAGTCGCCGTGCCGTCGCTGTTGGCGATATTGTTAGCACCGCCGGTGAAGGCGCCGGTGCCGCTTGCGTAGCTCGGATCGCCGATCGCGACCGCGCCGTCGCCGTAAGCGGTGTTGCCGGAGCCGATGGAGACGGCCTTGCCGCCTGTCGCTACTGCATTGTTGCCAACGGCAACCGCTTCGGCAGAGGTCGCTTGGGCTGCTGTCCCGATCGCAATCGCGTTGTCGCCGCCCCCGTTCGCGTTGATGCCCAAAGCGATCGACTGAAGCCCGCTGGAGACCGACCCGCCGCCGATTGCTGTGCTGCTCACACCACTGGCGGTGGAGGACTCGCCTAAAGCCAGGGTGTTTGACTGGCTTGCGGCGGCATTCGCGCCGAAGGCTGCTGCATTGATGGCAGTCGCCTTTGCATTGAATCCCAAGGATGCGGCCCCACTCCCCGAGGCATTTGCGCCGGGGCCGACCGCGGTGGCTAAATTGGAACCGGCGTTTGCATTGTTGCCGAGCGCGATGCCGGAGGTCGCGCCATTTGCCACAATTGCGCCCGAGCCTATCGCAACAGCACCGCCACCGGCGATTGCCTGTGCCTGGTTACCCAAGGCAACACCGAAGGCTCCCGACGCAACCGTAGTAGGACCGATGGCGAGCGAATTGGTTCCCGAGGCGGCAGCTGATGTGCCAAGGGCGATGGTATCGGTGTTTGAGGCGGTGGCGAGATAACCCATTGCCGAGCCTCTCAAGCCGGAAGCAGTCGCCCCATTTCCGATTGCGGTGGACTGGTTGGCCGACGCGGTCGCCGACGTGCCGAAGGCACTGGCTCCAGTCCCCGTCGCAGATGAGCTGGAACCAACCGCATTCGCCCATGCTCCCGTGGCCGTCGCAGCGGAGCCTAACGCAACAGACTCGAACGTGAAGCCGGAAGGAGCGGTGCCGCTTGCATTGGCATTCGTACCGATGGCAATCGGAGAGCCGCCGCCTGTTCCAGCGTTAGCCTTGGAGCCTACGCCCATGGCAATGGCGGAACCGTTTGAAGATGAGGCGTTGGAGGCCAACCCAATCGCTACCGAGGCGCCACCCGAAGCGCTGGCCGTAGAGCCGAGAGCGACGGCGTTCGCCCCGTTTGCAGTGGTGTTGACGCCGAAGGCCGAAGCTCCGTCCGCCAGTGCGCGGGCGTTTCCGCCCACGGCAAGAGCATTGACGCCGGTGGCGTTCGCGAAGACACCCATGCCTATGGCGTTGAGACCATTGACACTCATCGTATAGCCGATGGCGATCGAAGCATCGCCCGTTGCACTGTTAGAGGTGCCCAACGCCACGCTGTTCGCGCCATTCGCTTGGGTAGCGTTACCGATGGCGACGGCGTTGCCGCCGGTTGCCGTGCCCCCGCCGGCGGCATACTGCGCCAGCGCTGGCGTGGTGATGCCCCCGAATGCGATCGCACCCAGCGCCACCGCCCCGCCCATTCCCAGCGACCCCAGCCCCAACCGCTTGCGCTTCATGCCGAGCGCCCTATGCGCCATCCGCAGCACGGCCATGAGGCGGCGGCGGAGCGAACGATCATCACTTCCGCCTGAAATCCAATTCCCGACAAATCCGGCTTGAGACTTAGACTGCAGACGTTCCCCAACGCACTTCATCATGCTGCTTTCTCCTCGCTGTTGTCTGAACGACCGAGCGCGCTTGTGTCCGCTTCGGCGGCTGTGTCGTCGTTGAAATTATGTAGTTCCAGAAGCGTGTGCCCCATCCTGACGGCTTGGCTTTCTATCTGCTCACGCGCACTTACGACCCATGACTCCGTCGGTTCCGGAACCGCATGCAATGCGGCATCCGCCCGACCGGGGGGAAGTTTCATCGCCACCAACGCGCGGCAGATATCGAAATGAAGGGCCGGTTCCCGCTCGGCATAGGCCGGAGAGGTCAATCCGAAGACGAGGCAGGCAAATAGATGATCAAGCTCCGCGCCGGTGAGGCGGCTGGCGTATTGCCGTTGCAAGGCAGTCCAGGCTACCTCGACTTTCGGAGCAAAGATTTCAAAATCCGAGAATTGAATGTCCATAGCGCACCGAATGGTTACGACGGCGAGCATGGCCTTATTTGCGACACCGGTATTTTAGAAAATTCCGGACTATTTTTAGAAAATTACGGTTTTTTGCTTAGCCAGCGACAGGTGTATCAGCTTTGCCACACTGACTTCCGGCAGCTAATATTCCAATGATATGGCGAGGGTAGCGCCCGCGTCGATCACGAATCGGATGGAATAGCGTTGCCGCCACGCATGGCCTTCCCTAGGCACGCGTTTTCAGTGGCAAGTCTGGAAAATCGGCCTTTGGCCGGATCTGTTCGAGGCGCCAGCGCTGAAGCTCGCGGCGATTATCCCATAAATCGCAGCTCTGTCGGCGTCTTGCCCCTGTACCGCTTCATCGTGGTGGCCAAATGGCTTTGATCCGAAAATCCGGCCATATAGGCGATTTCGGCAATCGCGATCTCGCCGTCGATCAGCAGTTTTTCGGCGAAGTCCAGGCGCAGGTTGATCAGGTAGCGATGCGGCGGCATGCCGAACGTCCTGGCGAACCGCAAGATGAAATGGTTCGGTGAAATGCCGGCGACCGCCGCGAGCTCGGCGACGTGAACCTTTTGGGTAAAATGCTCGCGAAGATACTCTTCCACGCGTCGAGCGCTTTTGGCGGAGAGCCCACCCTTGGGCAATGGAAGCTGTTTCATGGGACTTGCGTAGGTACGAAGCAGATGAACACCGAATAGGGTAACCAATGAATCCAGATAGAGTTCATTCGGAGTTGCCTTCCCAGTTAACTCGACGGAAATCCTCCGGGCCATGTCGAGGGCACGGAGGTCGACGGTGCCGAAAGCGGGCGGCTGAAGCTCTACAGTGGCGAGATCGAGCTCCTGCAGAGCCAGCTCGGACAGTGTTTCCGGAGGTATCGCTACGACGAGATTTTTTCTGGTTTCCGTCCAGGCAAGACTACTGTCCACGCCGGCGGGATTAACGGCGATGCAGCCAACCGGTGCATCATATTCCGTGATCCTGTCGCTGCCGAGCGAGGCTCTCAACCCGGATGCAGGGGACAACACGATGGCCACCGCATGCTCCTTGGCCAGGAACGTCTGCGACCCAGGACTGCGGATGGAGTGTATCACGCTTCCACGCGTGGTGGCCCTTCTCGGGCCAGCGCTTTGAGGAATTATATCGAAGACATATCGATCTGTCCGCCCGGAATCGACGGCGCGGTAGCCGCCTCGTTCCCGAGCCTCTTCCGAATCATTCATTCTGTACCGCCCCGCCGAACGAAATACTGCATGCACGAATAAGCAGGTGGAATTTCAATCAAAGATTGAAATTCCTTATTTTCCCAACCCTGCTTGCGCAACGCCGCCCGCAAAATCGGCGTATCGCAACAAAATCAGATAGGGCAAAACATTCGGTTGTGAAGGAGGAATCGTATACAAGGCGAAAGAAAGAAATAATCGATGCAATTCAATGACAGTAGCGCTCTTCGCCGATAAAAGGGAGAACTCGGCGATTGACCGGTCCGGCTCGAGGCTAACGGGCAGCAACTCTATCCTATCGCGTATCTACAGCCCCGATTCCATACTATTATTAGTTGTAACTAATGTAATAATAATCAATGTAAAAGAGAGGTATCGCAGACCCGTCGAACCATATCTGCTTATTACGGATCGTCGCGGTGATTTTCATACAGATCCCATCCGAGATCCACCAAAGCCAGAAGAACATCCTTCTGATTCCATCCAGCCACAACCGCCGCCTGGACCATCTCTTGAACGATAGGCAGCAATTGGCGCTGGCACTCGCTCGAGATATCGGCAGCGGCATCACCCGCTGGAGGCTCATTGAAGTTGAATTCGACCATTGGTAATCCTACGCCATGAATATATATTGGTTATGATATTCCTAATATAAAATTAATCCAGGATGAAACATAGAGTCTTTTCAAGACAACGCCAAATCACACCAACTCTATGCTTCACGGCGCAAGCTCCGGACAGGATGACTTCATTAGTGACTTGTTACTTGATCGAGCGACATATTCAAAATACTAGACATTGCAATATGTCTATTAGTCGATCTAAGAGCCCATAAACTTGGCATTGATTGGGCAGTAGCATACAAAGCACGGTGGGCCTTGGCGTTTTGTACGCCCTCAAAAGCGGCCCCAAATGGGACTAATGCGCTGAAAGTCAGCACCGTTCGCCTTCGAAAACGTCCTTCGCAATTCCAAAAGCGACGCGCGACCATCGCGAGGGACATGGCGAATTGCGGCAACTTGAGGCAAGCAAATGCATGATGCTATCGCGCTCAATCCACATAGCTACGCCGCCGCCGGTCGTCTCGTCGGCGACAGCTCGCTCCTTATGCACGCCGGGGATTGCATGGCCGGTATTGCCTCGTGGAAAAGGCCGGCGGCTGACATCACCCTACCAAAGGTGAAGAGGGCATCCCACAAGTCATTCGCCGCTCACGCGTAGCGGACTTCCACACCCAGTTTTTCCACCCGGTTGCGGATGCTGTGGGGCATGTTGCTGTCGGTGATGATCAGATCGACGCGCGACAGGGAAAAGGCCTTGGATGACGCTCCAATATCCCATTTGCTGGAATCCGCCACGAGAACCACGCGGCGGGCCATGCGGACCAGATTGCGTTTGGTGCGGGCAATATCTTCCGAGACATCGACGACGTCGAAGGATTGGTCGATTGCGTGGGCGCTGACGAAGGCCTGATGGGCAACGAGACCGCCGAGCGCCTTGTCGGAATCCGAGACGATCGTGCTGACGGTGCTCGGAAAGACCCGGCCACCGATCATGTGCACATCAAGTCCCGGTCGGTACATCAGATGCTGCGCGATGTTCATGGCCGTCGTCGCCACCACCACGTTGGAGACCGGCGGCATCTGCATGGCCACTTGCAACAGGGTGGAGCCGCTGTCGAAGACGATCGATTGGTTGTCGATGATCTGACGCGCGGCCAACTGAGCGATCCGCCGCTTGGCGTCGAAATTGCGCTGCATGCGCTCTTCGAAAGCGGCAGCCGGGGAATCGGCGGGAAGGGCGATCGCCCCTCCATGGGTTTTGATCAGCTGCTTCTTGGCGTCCATGATTTCGAGATCTGACCGGATCGTCACTTCCGAAACCTCGAAAAACTCCGCGAGTTGACGGGTGCGCGCCTGACCGACCCGCTGAAGTTCCAACAAGATCTGATGCCGTCGTTGTTCTGCAAGCATATGCGACCCCAAAACTGCCTTTGCCGATGATCGGCCCATTCTTTCGAAAATCGAAAGATTACCTATCGCACCATCTCGCTTCCAAAAAGCAAAAAGTCGATACTATCGGGTGATAGCACGGTGAAAAATCCAAAAATGGATCAAAACGAAAGAAATCGAAATATTGAATATTGTTTTATTTTCGAGTTAGGGTCCACGCGACATCAGCACCCGCAACCGTAAAGGGATTTTTTGAAATGGGTCTCGGAACAAAAATTCGCCTCTCCCGTCTGTTCTCAAATCCGTCAGGTAATCTTTTCGGAGGCGCGGTCGATCATTTCGTCGGCTATGGCAATGTGCGCGAAGGTGGGCTTGCCGATCTGCCGGGCGCGCTGAGGCGCGTCATGAGTGGCCGTCCCGACTACATCAGCATTCAGCCGGGTGCCGCGCGGCATCTCTGGTCGGAATATGCCGGCAAGGCGGCGCTGGTCATCCAGGCCGGTTGTTTCACCGCCGACGACCGCATTCGCCAGCTCATCGCGACACCTGAGGACGCGGTACGTTACGGCGCCGATGCGCTCGCAGTCGCCATTCCGGTGCGCGGCGATACCGAAGGCGAATATATCCGCTGGTTGACCGATACGGTGAATGCCGCCTCCCGCTTTGAAATGCCCGTTGTCGCGCATGTCTATCCGCGCGACTTCGCCAATGGCGGCAAGATCGTCTTCACGCCGGACGAAATCGCCTATGCGGTGCGTATCGGCTATGAGACCGGCGTTGACGTCATCAAGGTCGGCTACACCGGCGATTTCGACAGCTTTCGCGAAACAGTGGCGACCTGCCCGGTCCCCGTCGTCATCGCCGGCGGCCCGAAGACCGATACGCTGCTTGGCGCCCTGAAGCAGACGTCCGACGCCCTGCGGGCCGGCGCCAAAGGTGCCGTGGTTGGCCGTAATCTCTGGGGTCACGGTGACACCACCAAGGCCGCGCGCGCCTTCAGGCTCGTCATCCATGATGGAATGACGCCGGAAGAGGCACTGACCGCTGCCGGCGCGTAAGACATGTCGCGCCCTTTCCATGTTCTGGGCTTCGGCGCCCTGGCAATCGATGACATCATCTATGTCGACCGGGTGCTGACGGCCGGCAAGGGAAAGGTGACGAAACGCGCCACTGAACATGGTGGCAACGTGGCGACGGCCCTGGTGGCCGTTGCCCGGCTCGGCGGCCGAGCCGCATTCATCGGCTGGCTGAACGACCAACCGTCAACCGATGTCGGCGGCAAAGAGCTCGAGCGGGATGGCGTCGATATATCCCTCGCGCCGCGCCATCCCTCCGCTCAGCCGATCCGGTCGGTGATCACGGTCGGCCCCGACGGCGACCGGTTCATTGCCTATGACGACGACGTGTTGCACGGGACCTCGGAAGCTCTGCCGGATGACGTGCTGATGCAGGCGCCGGTGCTCCTGATCGACGGCTATTCCGTGCACTCGCAGTCGGTCGTTGCGCGCGCACGCTCGCTTGGCCTTTCCATCGTCGCCGATATCGAATGGACTGTCGGCCCGGCGACCGATCGGATCGTGGCCCTGGCCGATCATCTGGTGCTGCCGATCTCCTTCGCCAGGTCCTATACGGGCGAGAGCGATCCTGCCGCAATCCTCGAAAAGTTTTGGTCTCCCGAGCGCTCCGCGGTCGTGCTCACCGATGGCGATTGCGGCTCCTACGTCCGGCAGAAGGATGACGCTAACCTTTGGCACGTTCCGGCTCATGCGGTGCAGGCGATCGATACGACCGGCGCAGGCGACTGTTTTCACGGCGCCTATGCTTTCTCCCTGGCGGAAGGAAACAGACCGCTCGATTGCGTGGCCTATGCCACAGCCGCCGCCGCCATTTCCGTAACGGCTCGTGGCGGACGCAGGGGATTGCCCGACAACCGGACATGCCAAGCATGGATGACGGGTGAAAATGCACCCGTCCCCCGCGCGCTTGATGCCGAAACAAGATCCAGATCGGCGCCTGAATAATCGGGCACAGCCGATGACCATATCGATAGCATTGCGATGTCCGCCTGTAGCAACCCCACGAAAAGAGGGCTGGAAGGTGGTGAACGAGGGCCGCCGCCAGATGCGGTCGAGAGTGGGAACCGGGAGGAAATGACGTGGCTACAGTTGTACTGGACAAGATCTACAAGACTTTTGGAAACAACTTCCATGCGATCAAGGATTTGAGCTTGACGATCCATGACGGCGAGTTTCTGATTCTGGTTGGCCCTTCAGGCTGCGGAAAATCGACGGCGCTGCGCATGATCGCCGGGCTTGAGGAGATCAGCAGTGGAGCATTGAGCATCGGCGGCCAAGATGTCGTCGATCTCTCGCCCAAGGACCGTGATATCGCCATGGTCTTTCAGAGCTATGCGCTCTATCCGCACATGACCGTCTTCGACAACATCGCCTTCTCGATGAAGCTGGCGGGCAAGAGCAAGGACGAACGCACCAAACGCGTTCACGAAGTCGCCAAGATCCTCCAGTTGGAGAGTTTGCTGGGCAGCAAGCCCGCTCAGCTCTCCGGCGGCCAGCGCCAGCGCGTGGCGATGGGGCGCGCAATGGTGCGCGAGCCCGCGGCCTTCCTAATGGACGAGCCGCTCTCGAACCTCGATGCGAAGCTGCGCGTGCAGATGCGCGCCGAAATCGTAAGCCTCCAGCGGCAGCTGGGCGTCACGACGATCTACGTCACCCATGATCAGACCGAGGCGCTGACGATGGGCGATCGCGTCGCGGTCCTGAAGGGCGGCGTGCTGCAGCAGGTGGATACACCAAAGGCGCTCTACCACCATCCGATCAATGCCTTCGTTGCCGGCTTCATCGGCTCGCCGTCCATGAACCTTTTTGAAGGGCGCCTGCAGGGCGACAGCATCCAGACGCCGGCGTTCTCCATCCCCTTGCCGGAGAGCGCCTTCACGCGTGCCCCTAGCCTTTCCAATTTCGAAGGAAAGACCGTCGTCTTCGGTATCCGGCCGGAAGATCTCCACGACAGACACCTGCCTTCGGGTGCCGCGCATCCGACGATCCCGGCTCTCGTTAAATCGATCGAGGAGCTTGGCTCCGAACTGATCGTGCACCTCTGCATCGAGGCGGTTCGCGTCGACTCCGGCGATCCTGATACCGTCTCGGACCTCAACGGTGCGGCCAATGCCGTCGCGAAGTTCGAAGCCGTCAGCACGGTCGAGGCGGGTAAAAGCATCGATCTGGCCATCAATCCGGCTAAGCTGCATTTCTTCCACCCGCAGACGCACATGGCGCTGTGATAACGGCGTTTCCCGCTTTGCCGACGGCCTCCCGATCTCACTGTCGGACGCTCGCCGTCCTCGATCGCATTTCTTACGAAAATCGAAAACATGTTTGCGATACTGTGCTCTCAATGTTGCATCGCAATAATCCTTCATATGTTGATAGAATAGCGGAAAATCATCTCCCGTAAGACGCAATAGATTGAATTTCGATTTATTGCTTAAACTTTCATTTGCTTACGAAAATCGAGGGAAGCATCTCGCAAACGGCGTAAACGAGGCAGAAAAAGCTTGGCGATGAGATTCTATTTTATCGTTTTTTATCAACGGTTTGTAAGGAGGCCGTTTTTGGCTCGAGATCCGCGCCTGTTGCCGATCGCAGTTCTTCGTTGACAGGCAGAGGCCTCAAGAACCTATTTTCATCGCGATCTGTGGGAGGATCGATCAACAGAAAGTTCAAAGGGAGGGAAAAATGAATATCAGAAAATTCGGCATGACAATGAGGGTCGCCGCGGTTGCCTGGGCGCTCTGCGCCACGACGGCATTTGCCGACACCACCATCGAGTTCATCCAGTGGTGGGAACCCGAAATGCCAGCGGGCGCCCTGCGTCACATCATGGACGATTTCGAAGCCAAGAACCCCGGCATCAAGGTCACGCTCGTCAGCGGTCCCTATGCCACCACGCGTGATCAGATTGTCGTCGGCGCCGCTTCGGGAACCCTCAGCGACGTGGTTGGTCTCGATGGCGCCTGGGTCAACGGCCTTGCCAAGCAGGGCGCCATCACATCGATGGACGAGCTGATGACAAAAGCGAACTACGACAAGAGCCAGATCGCCGACATCATCAAGGTCGATGGCAAGAGCGTGATGTTCCCGCTGGCGTCCTTCGTTTACCCGGTCTTCGTCAACCTGGATCTGGCCAAGGCAGCCGGCGTCGACAAGATGCCGACGACCCGCTCCGAATTCGCCGCTGCCGCGAAGAAGATGACCGACGCCTCCAAGAACCAGTATGGCTGGGTATTGCCGCTATCGCTGCAATCGCCGAGCGGCATACAGAACGACGTTATGTCATGGGTCTGGGCATCGGGTGGATCGATGCTGAAAGACGGAAAGCCCGATCTCGAAAACCCGGCCGTCGTCGGAGCGCTCGAATACATCGCCTCGCTGCACAAGGACGGCGTGATTTCGCCGGGCATCTTCGCAAAGAAGGAACAGGACAAGGTCGAGGAGTTCGTCAATGGCCGTGTCGGCATGATGGTCGACTCCCTCGCGCACGTAAACCTTATCCGCGAGCGTAATCCGAAATTGAATTTCGGCATCTCCGCATTGCCGGCCGCCGACGGTTACACCGGCAAGCGCGGCCTTCCCTATGCATCCTGGGGAATAGGCATCAGCGAAGCCAGCCAGCACAAGGAGGAAGCCTGGAAGCTGGTCGAATATCTGATGAGCCCAGACGTGAACGGTCGCCTCGTCTCGATCGCCAACGCCTTCCCCGGCAACGTCAAGGCAAAGCCCGACTTCGTCGCCTCCGACCCGATTTTCGCGGAGGCCTTCAAGATCTTCCAGAGCGGTTATCCGGCCAACGAGTTCGTCGGCCTGCCCGTTGCCGAGGAACTGATGCGCGACATGAACATCCAGGTGCAGAAGGAGTTCGATGGCGGGCAAACGGCCAAGGAAGCCGCGGCCAATACGCAGAAGGCGTGGCTCGCCAAATTCTAAGCTATGGCGCATTGCCGAACGTTGGCGGCGCGATCCCGCGCTGCCAACGTGGTCGTTGTCATTTTCTGTAGAGTGGAAAGTCACACCACATGGATCATTCCAGCTTGGCTCTGGTCGCTACGCAACCAAAACGGCGCAAGAAGAGGAAGTTTCATTCCAAGGCGTTGCGGCGTCTGGTGCCCTATCTGTACGTCTCGCCGGCAACGCTTCTGCTTGTTCTGCTGATGCTGTTTCCGATGATCATGGTCTTTCGCTATTCCCTGATGGATGGCGCCATCATGAAGAAGAACGCGGCATTTGCGGGCTTGCAGAACTATCTGACCATTTTCGAGGATCCGGTCTTCTGGCAGTCGGTCGTGCAGACGCTCTATTTCACGGTGATGAGCGTAGTCTTCCACTTCATCATCGGTCTTGCCTTCGCTCTCCTGCTCAACACGAACCGGGTCGATCCGCTCATTCGCAGCATCCTGCGGGTTCTCTACATCCTGCCGTGGCTGTTCACCGCCGTCATCATCGCCATTATCTGGCGCCTGCTGCTGGATCCCAACGGCGTCGTCAACAGCATCCTGATGGCGCTCCATATCGTGAACTTCAAGGTGGAGTGGTTCTCCTCGACGAGCACCGCAATCCATGCCCTGACATTTGCGAACATATGGGCCGGCTATCCCCTCTACATGGTCAGCCTGCTCGCCGGCCTTCAGGGCATTCCGAAGGAACTTTATGAAGCGGCGGGCATCGACGGCGCCAACAGCTTTGAGAAATTCTGGCACATCACCATCCCGCAGCTGACGCCGATCATCATCAGCATCGCGCTGCTGGATTTCATCTGGACGATGCAGGTCTTCCCGCTGGTGTGGATGACGACAGGCGGCGGTCCGATCTATTCGACCGAAGTGCTCAGCACCTTCACCTACAAGCTCGCCTTCTCCCGCTATGAATTCTCACTGGCCTCGGCGAGCGCAATCATCATCCTCATCATGTCGATGAGCGTCACCTACTTCTACATCAAGCATCAGCGGCAAAGGTGAGGGCCATGGCAAAACGCTCCTTCAAAAACTCGGTATTGCCGACCGTCCTGACCTATATCGGACTGGCAGCCGGACTGGTCTTTGCCACATTTCCGATCGTGTGGATGTTTTTCAGCTCGCTGAAATCGAACACCGAAATCTTCGCCCTGCCACCCAGGCTTTTGCCGGAAAACTTCACGATCGCGGCCTATCTGACGATCTTCAACGACCCGGTAAAGGTGCGGTTTTTCATCAACAGCTATTTCGTCGCCGGCGTCGTCACCGTTCTGACGCTCGTCATCGCCATCCTCGCCGCCTATGGCTTCAGCCGCTATTCCTTCCGCTTCAAGAACACGCTGAACATCTTCATCATCAGCACGCAGACTGTCCCGCCCATCACCCTTCTCATTCCCTATTTCGGAATGGTGGTAGCCTTCAGGATCTTCGACACCTACCTGGCGCTGATCCTGACCTACATGGTCTTCACCCTGCCTTACGCCATCCTGCTGATGACCGGTTACCTCAACACCCTGCCGAAGGAGCTGGATGAAGCCGTGCTGGTAGATGGTGGCTCTAGCTGGACGGCCCTCTGGCGGGTGATCGTCCCCATTTCCGTTCCCGGCATAGTCGCCACGGCTGTCTACACCTTTCTGCTTGCCTGGAACGAATTCCTCTTCGCCCTGACGCTGACAAAATCGATGAATCTCAGAACCGTCCCGATCGGCATCCAGCTTCTGATGGGCCAGCATGCCTTCGAATGGAACGAGATGATGGCAATGAGCGTGCTCGGATCGCTTCCGCTTCTTGTGCTTTATCTGGTCGCCCAGCGCTACTTTCTGGCGGGCATGACGGCCGGCTCGGTCAAGAGTTGAAGTGCCGAGGCACCGCTCTCAAACAGCCCGCAGTGCCGGACAACGGCCCTGCAATGTTATTCGCCAGATCAGCCACGGCTTCTGAAAGCCGCCCCGTCGATGCCATGGCGCTGCAGCCGGGCGTAAAGACTTCGTCGCGGCAGCTTCAGGGCTTCGGCGGCCTGGCCCACATCCCCCTGGGCGCGGTTGAGCGCCGCCTGGATGATACCGATCTCGAAGCGATCCATCTGTTCGGATAGCGAAAGCCGGTCGCCATCGCCGTCATTGGCAAGCCCGAGACCGAGCACAGTCTGTGTCGCGAAGTTTCGCAACTCGCGAACATTGCCGGTCCAGTTGTCCGAGATCAGCCGTGCTTCGATTGCGGCATTGATCACCGGGCGCGGCCGCCCGAATTGTTTGGCGGCCTCGCCGATGAAGTAGGCAAAGAGCAGCCCGACATCCGCCCGCCGCTCGCGCAAGGGCGGAATTCGCAACCGAACCGTCTCGAGCCGATAAAGCAGGTCGGAGCGGAAGCGCCCGTTTGCGACGGCGCCGGCAAGATGGTCCTTGGCGGCAGCAATGATCCGCAAATCGACGGCGCGCGGCTCACCCGCGACCGAGGGCAATTCGCGCTCTTCCACCACCCGCAGCAGTTTCCCCTGCAATGCGGACGACATGCTGTCGATCTCGTCCAGGAAAAGCGTGCCGCGGTCCGCATCGGCGATCCGCCCGCGCTGGAGCCGATTGCCGAACAGCGCCTCGTCGGCAATGGCATCAGGCAGAGCCGCGCAGTCCACGGCCACGAAGCGCCGGGCGCGGCGTGCGCTCCAGCGATGCAGCAATTGCGCGACGAGCTCCTTGCCGGTTCCTGTCTCGCCTTCGATCAGCACGTCGACGTTGACACTTGCCAGCTGACGAATGGTCTCGCGCAACCGAACCATGACCGGCGTCTCGCCAAGCAGCGGCAAACTCTCTTCGGCCTCGGCGGCTGCCAGACGCAGGCGACGATTTTCCAACACCAGACGGCGCATCTCGAGCGCGCGGCGGACGCTGGCGATCATGTGATCCGTGGCAAACGGCTTTGCGATGAAATCGAACGCGCCCTGCTTCAATGCGGCCACCGCCATGGCGATATCGCCATGGCCGGTCATCAGGATCACTGGAAGTTCCGGATCGCGGGCCAAAGCGGCATCCAGCACGCCATGTCCATCCACGCGAGGCATGCGGATATCGGTGACGAGGACACCCGGAAAGTCGGCGTTCAAGCTCGCCAATGCGGAGTGCCCGTCGCTATAAGTTTCGATATCCAGCCCGGCGATTGCAAACGAATCCGCCAATGCGACACGAAAAGCATCGTCGTCGTCGACAAGCATTAAGCGCAACGTTTCGATCTGTGTCATGCTCGTCTTACCTTGACCACAAAAGCCGCGCCCCCGAGCGGCGACGGCATGATTTTCAGCGTGCCGCCCAATTCGGCAACGATGTCCCGCGCGATACCGAGCCCAAGACCCAAACCGTCGGGTTTGCTGGTCACGAACGGGCTAAATATTTTTTCGCCCAACTCGGGATCGATACCGGGGCCGTTATCGGCGACGACAAGCATGGCCGATGTCTCGTCTCCGTCGACGCTCAGGACAACGCGTGGATCGGAACGGCCCGTCACCGCGTCCAGCGCATTCTGCAGCAGGTTGACGAGCACCTGCTCCAGCTGAACGCGATTGGCGAGCACATCGGGCTGGCCGGGCTCCGGCAGATCAAGGCGCACCTCCGCATTACGAAAGCGATCGCCGATCAGAAGCAACGCACCCTCTATCATTCCATCGAGCGGCACCCGGCCGGTTTCGCCCTTCCCGCGTCGCGCGAAACGCCGCATTTCCTGGGTGATCGCGCCGATCCGGGCCGTCAGCTCGACCGTCGTCGCCAGATTGGCGGCAACGCGATCCATGCGGGCGTTTGCCAGATGATGCTGCGCGTTTTCGGCGAGCGTGCGGATGGTCGCCACCGGCTGATTGATCTCATGGATCAGGCCAGCGGTGATCGAACCGAGAGAGGCCAGCCGGTTTGCCTGCGCAAGTTCTTCCCGCGCTTCGCGAAAGCGGCGGTCCGCGCGTTCGCGTTCGGCCATCTCGGTGCTCAGTTCGGCGGTGCGTGTCGTGACGGCGGCTTCGAGCACCGCCCGATCCGCGGCGATCCGAGCAGCGCGAGTCATGCGCCAGTAGATCGTGACGGCGATGGCAACCAGAACAATGGTCGCGGCAATGGAGGTCAGCCACGCAAGATCGCGCGCGCCGCGCAGTGCCGGCGCCGCCTTCACCACATGGATCAGCCTCAGTTTTGTCTCAGCGATCGGCTCGTCAACCGGCATCAACAGCGCGCCTGATGGATCACGCATCATTCCATCCGCCACGAAGCTGTGGCGGCTAGGCTCCAGCGGCACGTTGCTGAACTGGCCGCTTTTGGCAATCTGCGCACGGTCCACGTCCGAAAGCGGCCGGAATGTCCGCAACTCCTCTCCCGGATCGGTCGAGGCAAGCACAATGCCGCGCGGATCGATCACGAAGGTCTGACCCAGATCCTCTGCCCAGACACGCAGCAGCGCCTGAAACTCATATTTGACGACCACCACCCCGAGAGCGCCCTGAGCGCTGCCGACCCGCCGCGACAGAAACAGGCCCGGGCGCCCGCTGAGATCGCCGACGGCATAATACTCTGCCGAGCCGCTGGACAACGCATCGGTAAAATAGGGACGAAACCCGTAGTTGCGGCCGACGAAGCTTTCCGGGGTATCGGCGTTCGAGGCGGAAATGACCCGCCCATTGCCGTCGATGATGTAAATGACGGGCGCTCCGGTCTGTGCCGCCAGAAATGCAAGCTTGTTGTTAAGACGCGAGGCTACCGCAGACGATCCGCTGGCCAACGCGTCTTCCAGGTCGCTGTATTCCCCGAGCGCCACGGGAAGCAGCCGATATTTGGCAAGTTCGCTATCCATGAACCGGGTTTGCTGACGGGCAACAAGCTCCGCACTCGCCTCCAGCCGCGCGAGCGCGTCCTTTTCCATCCAGAACGTCACCAGATTCCACAGCCCCGCCATCAGCAGCAGGATTACGATCGGCACCGCGATTTTGGCTTTCAACGACAAATGCTTCATTAGTGCAGGATACTGCAATCCCCTTATATTCGCTATGCAAGATTTTGCACAAAATCGCATTGCGCTGCAGCAAAAATATAAAATTATATGATCTAAAACAGTAATTTAGATCAAACTTTCTTTAGCGACTAGTAGCATGAGGTGATCTCCTGCATCCTGCGCGGAGCGTCGAAGTGTTGGGCCTATCGGAGAGGAAAGGGTCATGTCGCCGGACAATCAAAGCAATTTCCGCGCACCGATGATGCCGGCAAAATGGGGAGCGCGGCTCGCCCTGTTTACGTTGCCCGATCGGATCCTGCCGCAAAATTCGCCGCTTGCTGACTTTGACAGCGATTATCTGGCGCGGGGTTTTTGATGCGCGATTTCAACCCGGGCAAGGCCCTTGCCGGGCCGAAGGATTGCGAAGAACCGCCAACCGTCAATACCCGACAGGATGCCTGCCCTCGGCATCATCATTGCCGACCCGACGGCGAGCGCAATTGTCCGCGCGAGACGGTGCGCCGGCAGACGACACACCTCGGCGATGCAGTCGAGGACGATCATGGCAAGCTCAGGCGGTCGATTGGACCAGCGATGGGCTGCCCGTCGATGAAGACGACCTACTCCACGCTGAAAGGCTTCAAGGTGACAAGTGCGTTGAGCAAAGACCAGACCGTAGTCTGGCAAGATGGGGACCGCGCCGTGGGAGAAAAGTGTCCGATCAACGGGCCGTTCGGCATCTAAGCGGTCTGAAGCAGCAACCAAAGACCCGTTCTGCATCCGCCGCCGTTCTCTAAAGCAGGGTTTTCAAAAGAGATATGGATTTAAGGATTTAAGAATGACTAGGAAGGAGAGACGTCTCCCGATTTCTCCGGCGCAGGCCGGCATGTGGATCGGCGAGAAGGTTGGGGCAACTGGCCTTATCTTCAATCTTGCGGAATCTGTCGAAATCCACGGGCCGGTTAATCCGGAGAATTTTCGGCGGGCACTACGCCAATTGACGGAAGAGATCGACGCCACCCGGCTTCGCATTCACGAGATCGAAGGGCAGCCTCACCAGCTCGTGCTGGAGGAATTCGAAGGCGAATTCAGCGTGGTCGATTTTTCCATCACCGAGGAACCGCGAAAGGCAGCGGAAGCCTGGATGGCAGCGGAAGTGCTGGCGCCCCTTGATCTTGCGCATGACAGGTTGTGGGACAGCGCGCTCCTCAAGCTTGCCGGCGATCACTGGCTATGGTTCCAGCGGGCGCATCACATCGCCTTTGATGGCTTCACAGCCGGCTTGTCGTCGCGCCGTGTCGCCGAGATCTATACGGCGCTGGAAGAAGGACGGGAACCCGCACCGGTCGATTACGGTACACTGGAAGAGATGCTGGAGGCCGATCGGGCCTACCGCACGTCACAGCATTTCGAGCGCGATCGCGCCTATTGGACGGACCAGCTCCAGCAAACACCGCCGCCGCCCACGCTGGCCAAACGGCGCGCGGCGCCGACAGGCGGCATGCTCCGCCACAGCACTTATCTGAGCGCCGAAAATGCCCATACCCTCGGCAGCGTCGCAAAGGAGCTGGGTGCCTCCGTTCCGCAAATGCTGATCGCGCTCGTCGCAGCTTATTACGCCCGGGCGACCGATTACGAAGATCTGGTCATCCTGACGATGCTGACCGCGCGCATCAACCCGGCCATGCGCCGCATTCCCTGCATGATGGCCAATGCCGTTCCGCTGCGCTTCAAGCTCTCGCCCGACCTGACGCTGCAGGAGCTCGTCAAGCAGGTGTCGCAGCAGATGATGCGGGCGCTGCGCTACCAGCGCTATCGCTATGAGGACATGCGCCGGGATTTCGGTCTTCTGCGCCACGACGAACAGATCGCCTGGCTCGGCGTCAATATCGAGCCGTTCGACTACGATCTTCGCTTCGCCGGCCATCCGACAACCGTTCACAACCTGTCCAACGGCTCGATGAACGACATGACGATCTTTGCCTATGATCGCGGCGACGGCAGCGAGATTCGCATCGATTTCGACGCCAATCCGGGTCTTTACAGCCTGGAGGAACTCCAGTCGCACGAGGCGCGCTTCACGCAGATGATGAACACGCTGCTGACGGAGCCTGGGCAGAAATTGAGCTCCTTCAGCCTGCTTTCGGATGAAGAGAGACAAAAGGTCCTGGTGGAGTGGAACGATACGGCGCGTGCGGTCCCCGATCTCACATGGCCGGAACTTTTCCGCCAGCAGGCGGCCAACAATCCGAATGCGGTTGCCGTTGCCTTCGGCGACAAGGAGCTGACCTATGCCGAGCTGGATGCCGCCTCGGACAACTGGGCAGGCCTTCTGAGCAAGCGCGGTGTCGCGCGCGGCGATCTGGTGGCAGTAGCTGCCCCCCGCTCGGAGCAGATGCTCGTCGGTCTGCTTGCCGTGCTCAAGGCGGGAGCCGCCTATCTGCCGCTTGATCCTTCCGATCCGCCAAGCCGTATCGGCATCATTCTCGAGGATGCGAAGCCGAGCGCGATCATCACCACCAGCGAGGCTGCGGCCAAGCTTCCGGTGGAGGGTATCCCGACGGTGCTCCTCGACCACCCGGAGGATTGCTCACCACATCTGGTGACCGGCGCGCCTTCCCCCGACGACAGGGCCTATGTCATCTTCACATCCGGTTCCACCGGACGACCGAAGGGCGTGGAGATCCCGCATCGCGCGCTGACGAACTTCCTGTTCGCCATGCAAGACCTTCTGAAAATGACGGCAGAGGATCGTCTTCTGGCCGTCACCACAATCGCCTTCGATATTGCAGCGCTGGAGCTTTACCTGCCCCTCCTGGCGGGCGCACGAACCATCATCGCTCCTCGCGAAACCGTGCGGGATCCGGCGGCTCTTGCACAGCTTCTCAAGCAATCGAAGGCCACCATCATGCAGGCGACGCCATCGCTTTGGCGTGCCTTGCTCGAGGATCACGGCAATGGGGTGCGTGGCTTGCGCCCGGTGGTTGGCGGCGAAGCGCTTCCCGCCGATCTCGCCCATAAGATGGCAAGGTTCGATCATGCGGTGCTGAACGTCTATGGCCCGACGGAGACCACGATCTGGTCCACCGCCATGCCGCTGAAGGGCAAGGATCTCGACATGCCCCCGATCGGCCGCCCGATCTGGAACACCAGGCTCTACGTTCTGGACCGCAACGGTGCCCCCTTGCCGCCCGGCTTCGCGGGGGAACTTTACATTGGCGGCGCAGGGGTTGCGAAAGGTTACCTCAACCGACCCGACCTCACTCAGGAACGCTTTCTGCCCGACCCGTTCGCCGGCGATGGCAGCCGCATGTATCGCACCGGCGATATGGCCTGCTGGCGCAATGACGGCGTGATGGAATATCTTGGCCGGAACGACCATCAGATCAAGATCCGCGGCTTCCGTGTCGAGCCCGGCGAGATCGAGGCTGCTCTGGTTTCGCAGCCTGAAATCCGTCAGGCGGTTGTCATTCTTCGCGAGGATCCGGGCCAGGGCAAACGGCTTGTCGCCTATCTGGTCTCGGCGCTTGGCGATGCAATCGGCTCGACTGACATCTCCGCCAGACTGGCCCACAGCCTGCCGAGCCATATGATCCCCTCGGCCTATGTGATGCTGGACGCCATACCGCTCAACGTGAATGGCAAGATTGACCGGCATGCGCTGCCAGCACCCCAATGGCAGATCCAGGAAGGCTTCGTTGCGCCTCGAAGTGAGGCGGAAAAGATGATCGCCCGCATATGGTGCGAAACGCTCGGGCTCAATGAGGTCGGCATCCACGACAGCTTCTTCAAGCTCGGTGGCGATTCCCTCGCCGCCGCCAGAATGATCGCCGCCGTACGCTCGAAAATCAACGCGGCCATTCCGCTGGGCGCAATTTTCGAATTGCCGACAATTGCCAGCCTCGCCGTGCTGATCGGCAATCCCACTCCGAAAAACGAGTATCTCGATCCGGTGCTGCCGATCCGTAAAAAGGGGAATTCAGCGCCACTATTCTGCATCCATCCGGTTCTCGGCATGGGCTGGGCCTTCCATTCGCTTGCCGAGCATATCGCACAGGACATGCCGATCTACGCCCTGCAATCGGAAGGACTGAGCGATCCCTCCGACTTGCCCGGCACAGTCGAGGAAATGGCCGAGCGCTATGTCGACCGCATACGCAAGATACAGCCCAACGGCCCATACCATATCCTCGGATGGTCCTTTGGCGGCCTCGTCGCCCACGAGATGGCCCGGCAATTGCGGGAGGAGGATGAGACCGTGGCGTTCCTCGGCCTGCTGGATTCCTATCCCTATCGCCAAAAGGACCGTGAGGCCTCATCGGATGACGTCATTCTGGTCCAGGCGGCGCTCGGCTTCCTTGGCGTCGATGTCGATATAACGGCACTCGACCCCAGCCGGCCCGCCTTCTCCATCCTGTACGACTATCTGATTGCCCAGTATGATATGGGCAATCATCCGCTGATCCATGAAATCCAGACATATGAGCCCGATATTCTGGAGAAGGCGCGCGCGATCATCATCCATCACCTCGGTCTTGCCCGGAAATTCAAGCCGGGATTTGCCGAGCTGGACATGCATTTCTTCTCAGCCAATCGCGGCAAGGGAGAAGCCATCGATGACGTGATGAACTATCGCGCCGAAGCGTGGCTCCCCCATGTCGGCGGGCGGGTCTATCGTCGTCATCTCAATTGCCATCACGAAGAGATGCTCGATGCCGCCCCGGCGGCGGAAATCGGTGCCGTCGTTCAGGCCGAGGTGCTTCGCGAATTCCTGGTTCTGCGGGCACCCGACTATTCCGAAAATGCCATGACGGCATAGAGGACGACGAGCTCATGAGAATTGCCATTTTCACCATTGGGACGGAAGGTGATGTCCGTCCCCTGGTCGCCCTTGCATTGGGGTTGCGGCGGGCGGGCCATCAGGTCCGCATCGCCACCGATCCGAGTTGCGCCGATCTGGTAAGGGATGCCGACATAGAATACGCTTGCCTGAACGGCGATTTTCTCGCCTGGATGCGAAGCGACCAAAGAACGATGGAGCGCGGGCTTGCCTCGTTCGCCATCATGGCGGAAGCCCGCCGCAGATTGCTGGCCATGGCCGTCGACTGGGCTGAACAGGGTCGCGCCGCCGCGCAAGGGGCTGATCTGCTGATCGGCAACGGCATGGTTTATTATCTGACTGCGTCGCTCGGAGAGCGCCTTGGGGTGCCAGTCGTCGAGAGCCAGTTGATGCCGACGCTGCCGTCCCACACATCTCCGCCACTGCCCTTGCCGCAATGGATGTACCGCCTTCCGGGTTTTGCCAACAAGGCGCTCGGCCACGCGGCCCGTCTTCTGGTCTGGAAGACCCTGAAACCCGCCTATAACGAGATCGTCAGGCCTGCTCTGGGACTACCGGCCTACCCGCGCTTTGCACCCTTTCAGGATAAATTTCTCAACCATCCGCGCCTTTTCGGCTTCAGCCCGACACTGATCGAACCTTCGGCAGGCTGGCCCGAGCAAACTCGTGTGACCGGACCATGGTATCTGGAAAGCAAGGAGAAATGGCGGCCCTCCGAAGCGTTGATGCAGTTTCTGGAGAGTGGTCCACCGCCCATTTACATCGGCTTCGGCAGCATGATGCATCATGATGCGGCGGGATTTACCGATACGATACTCGGTGCGGTCAAGATGACTGGCAAACGCGCCGTCCTGGCGACAGGATGGGGAGGTCTGAGCGAGAAGGCGGACTTCGATAGCAGCACGATTTTCGCCCTCGAGCGCGCGCCGCATGACTGGCTACTGCCGCGCATGGCCCTGGCCGTGCATCATGGCGGCGCGGGAACGACCGCCGCCGCCGCCAGAGCCGGCATCCCCTCGGTCATCACGCCTGTTTTTGGCGATCAGCCCTTCTGGGCTGCAAGGCTCGAACATTTGGGTGTCGCCCCCAGAGCATTGCCGAGAGAAAAGCTGACCGCCACTTCGCTCGCCTCGGCAATTTTGGACGCCGACGCACCACACATGTGCGAGGCGGCGAGAAAGCTCGGCGAGAAACTGAGGGCGGAGCACGGCATTGAAAGCGCCATCGATGCGCTGCGTGTCTGGGGCCTACTGTCTTCTTCCACCAAGGTCCCCCAAAGCGGCAAGAGGTTCAAATCCGCCTGAGTGAACTCTCTCTGTTCGATGCATTGCGATCGGGCGCTCTCGAGCTTTCGGCTCCATGGCGCCCGAGGCTCAACTGTGATTGCACTGCACAATCAAAAAATTTTGAGAAAAGCTTTTCTCATCTTGACTCTCAATATGAGAAAAGCTTTTCTCACTACAAATAATTCGGGAGAGGACATCTGGAAAATAAGCGTATCAGAAGCGGGCGGACGACGATTCACGATGTTGCCGCCGCCGCGGGTGTGAGCATTTCGACGGCATCGAAGGCATTGAACAATACCGGTCGAATGGGCGACGAGACGCGTGAGCGGGTCAAGCGGGTCGCGACCGAGATCGGTTTTCGGCCGAACGCCTTGGCCAAAGGTCTGCTCAGCAATCGCAGCTTCACCATCGGTCTTCTGACCAACGATACCTATGGCCGTTTTACCCTCCCGGTGATGGCAGGCATTACGGAAGCGCTCGTGGATCACGGTGTCTCGGTGTTTCTCTGCACGATCGAAGACGATCCTGCGCTCGGAAAGGTTCATGTGGACGCCATGCTCGACAAACACGTCGATGGCATTATCGCCTCGGGAAAGAGGATCGACCGGCGGCTGCCGGTGGATCTGTCCAACCTGCCGGTGCCGGTCGTCTACGCTTTTACTGAGGGTACGCCCGACAGCGTCACCTTCTGCGCCGACGATTTTCAAGGGGCGACGCTTGCCGTCGAACGGCTGATAGGCCTCGACCGCCAACGGATCGCCCATATCACTGGTCCGGACAGTTTCGTTTCGGTGCGCGAGCGCGCCAGGGCCTATCAGGATCTCGTCGGCGATGCATTGCCGGTGATGTATGGCGAATGGTCAGAGGCCTGGGGGCACGAAGCCGTTGCCAGGCTGTGGAACACGCCCGGACCAAAGCCGGACGGGATCTTCTGCGGTAACGACCAGATCGCGCGGGCGGTCGTGGATGCGCTGCGCGAGCGCGGTGTACGGGTGCCGGAGGATGTGTCCGTAGTCGGTTTCGACAATTGGGAGATTGTCGCCGCCCAAACCCGGCCGCCGCTGACGACGGTGGATATGAATCTCAAGGCGCTCGGGCGGGAAGCCGGGCTGACGGTTCTGGCGCTGGCGGAGGGACGCGCCGTCGAACCGGGGATCAGGACATTGCCGTGCGAACTGATCGTGCGGCAGTCGTGAAGGGAAACCTCGAGAATTGACTGGTTGAGGAAAAGGGCGGGAGAAACGCCCATGGGAGGAGAGAAACATGATGAAGCGACTTCTGGCCGCAACTGGCCTCATATCCTTATGCTTGATGACAAGTGCGTCTGCCGCCGAAAACATCTCGATGTGGGTGCGTTCCGGCATCGGCGATTCCTTCAAGAAGGTCGTCGAGGCATATAATGCCGCCCACGACGACAAGGTCACCCTCACCGAGGTGCCCTTCTCCGAGCTCGTGCAAAAATATGCGACCGCGATCGCTGGCGGCCAGGCCCCCGACGCGCTGTCGATGGACTTGATCTATACGCCGGCCTTTGCCGCCGCGGGCCAGCTCGCGGACCTGACCGATTGGGCCAAGAGCCTGCCCTATTTCAACTCGCTCTCGCCCTCGCATGTGAAACTCGGCACCTATGACGGCCATGTTTACGGCCTGCCGCTTTCCGTCGAGACCTCGGTCTTTGCCTGGAACAAGGATCTCTACAAGAAGGCCGGCCTCGACCCTGACAAGGCGCCGACGACCTGGGACGAAATCGAGAAGAATGCCGAAAAGATCCGGGCGCTTGGCGGCGATACCTACGGCTTCTACTTCTCCGGCGGCGGCTGCGGCGGCTGCATGATCTTCACCTTCACACCGCTCGTCTGGGGTGCTGGCGCCGATATTCTTTCGGTTGATGGTAAGAAGGCGACGCTGGATACGCCGCAGATGCGTAAGGCGGTCGATATCTACCGCAGCATGGTCAAGAAGGATCTGGTTCCGGCGGGCGCCGCCAGCGATACCGGCGCCAACTTCCTCAGCATCAGCAATGGCAGGATCGGTCAGCAAACCATCGGTGCCTTCTCGATCGGCACGCTGATCACGCAATATCCCGATATCCATTTCGGCGTGACCCTGATCCCAGGCGTGGATGGCAACCCATCCTCCTTTGCAGGCGGCGATAATTTTGTCATCTCCAAGGGCACGAAGAAGCTCGATGCGGTGAAGAAATTCCTCGAATACACCTATTCGCTGGAAGGTCAGAAAATCATGGCCAAATATGGCAGCCTGCCGACGCGCGGCGATATCGCCAATCAGGTGCTTCAGGGCCTAGATCCGCGCATGCAGGTGGGCCTGAAAGCCATCGCCGTTGCCAAGACACCCTATACGCTGCAATTCAACGATCTGATCAACAGCGCCAACGGGCCATGGGCCGGCTTCACCAATGCCGCGATATTCGGCAACGATGTCGACACTGCCTTTTCCAATGCCCAGTCGGAAATGCAGTCGATCATCGACAACGCCCAGTAACAAAAATCGCTCGATCAACCGGGAGGCTTAACGTCTCCCGGTCCTTCCCATCGGAACATCAGGAGCATTCCATGGCTGGGCCTGGAGCTATCGGAGCAGTGCGGCGCCGTACTCGGCGGCGACGTGCCAGCTGGCACGGATTTCTCTACATCGCGCCGGCCATGGCGCTCGTCATCGTCTTCTTCATCGTACCCGTTCTCTTCACCGGCTGGATGAGCCTGCACAACTGGCCATTGCTCGGCAATCCGCGCTGGATCGGCTTTAGCAATTATACGAGAATGCTATCGGATGTCCGCTTCATGGCGGCTTTGCGTTTCACCGCCTATTACACGGTGATCGTCACCATCGCCATCTTCGCTGTCGCCTTTCCCCTAGCGCTCTACGTCGAAAAGCAGCGGCCTTTCGTTGGCTTCTATCGCACCATCATCTTCCTGCCCGTCGTTGTCGGTCTGGCGACCGCTTCGCTGCTCTGGGTCTGGCTTGCCAATGTCGACAGCGGCTTTTTCTCGCCAGTGACGCAAGCCCTCGGCCTGGTCGACAAGAAGCCGAACCTGCTGGCTGATTTCGACATGGCCTTTGCCACCATCGTCGTCATGGTGGTCTGGAAGATCGCCGGCTTCACGATGATCATCCTGCTGACCGGCCTGCAGGCCATCCCATCCGAATTGACGGAAGCCGCCCGCATCGATGGCGCCAGGCGCTGGCAGCGCTTCCGCTTCCTGACACTGCCGTTGATGCGCAAGACCATTGCGCTTGCCCTGATTATTTCGGTCACCGGCTCCGTGCTCGCCTTCGACCAGTTCTACATCATGACCAGCGGCGGACCGCAAAACCGGATGATCTCGGTGGTTTATTACATCTTCAACCAGTCCTTCGTGTCCTTCAATCTAGGCTACGGCGCGGCGCTGTCGATCGTTCTCCTCGTCATTCTCGTGCTGATCAGCATCGTCCAGCTCTGGCTGCTGCGCGTCGGGGAGGATCGTCCATGACCGTCACGAACTTCACACCCGCCAAAGAACGGCGCGCGCGACGGAAATTGTTGGGCGGCATCGGCTATCACGGCGTCGGCTTCATCATTGTCATCTTCTTCTTCGCGCCTTTTGCGATCGCCCTGCTCTCGTCGTTCCGGCACGGCACGGAAGCGAGCCTGCCGCCATTGCCGCCGTGGCCGACAACGGGCTTCAGCCTCGACGCCTATCGTTCCCTCGATGGCTTTGGCGCCGGCGTGTTGCAGCACACGCTGAACTCGCTCTTCGTCTCGGTGGCAACCGTCATCCTGACGGTCACGGTCAGCCTGCTCGCCGGTTACGGCTTCTCGCGCTACCAGTTTCCGTTCAAGAACGTCTTCTTCGTCCTGATCATCGCAACGCTGATGATCCCGTTCCAGTCGATCCTGACACCGCTTTTCATCATGCTGACGAAGTTTGGGCTCAACAATTCGCTCATCGGGCTGACGCTCGTCTATGTCACCCTGCAATTGCCCTTCTCGGTCTTCATGATGCGCAATGCCTTCGATGCCGTGCCAAAGGAAATCGAGGAAGCCGCGCGCATCGACGGGGCGCGGGACCTGAAGCTGCTGTTCCGAGTGCTCTTGCCTCTGGTGCTGCCCGGCGTGGCAACGGTTGCGATCTTCGCCTTCCTCAACGCCTGGAACGAATTCCTGGCGGCGCTGATCCTGCTCTCCAGCAGCGAGAAATTCACCCTGCCAGTGCTGATGATCGCCGTCAGGACCGGGCGGCTCGGCGCGGTCAATTGGGGTGCGGTCCAGGCCGGTATCGCCGTCATGACCATCCCCTGCGTCATCGTCTTCCTGCTTCTGCAACGCTACTACATGCGCGGCCTGATGGCCGGCGCGGTGAAATAAATACTCTAACGAAACGGATTAACGCTATGTCAAACAAGAAAAATCGCCAATTCCGTCCGCTGCCGGTTCCGAATGTCGAACTGCACGGCCTTTTCGGCGCCCGTCAGGACGCGATCTGCAATTCGACGGCAGCAACCCTGCTCGACCGCTGTGTCGAGGCCGGCATGATCCAGGCGATCGACGTCGAGCAGCCAAGCCCCGGCATCGTCATCCCGCTCCAGACATGGTCGGGCTCGACGCAGATGTTCTGGGATAGCGATCTCGGCAAATCGATCGAGACCATCGCCTATTCCCTCTACCGCCGCCCGAACCCGGAGCTTGAGGCGCGCGCCGACGCCATCATCGACATGTACGGCAAGATGCAGGACAAGGACGGCTATCTGAACGCCTGGTTCCAGCGGGTGCAGCCCGGCCGCCGCTGGACCAATCTTCGCGACCATCACGAGCTCTATTGCGCCGGGCATCTGATCGAGGCTGCCGTCGCCTATTGCCAGGCGACGGGAAAGCGCAAACTGCTCGACATCATGAGCCGCTTTGCCGACTACATGATCACCGTTTTCGGCAATGGCGAGGGCCAGCTACGTGGCTATTGCGGCCATGAGGAAGTGGAGCTGGCGCTGGTCAAGCTCGCCCGCGTCACCGGCGAGAAGAAATATCTCGACCTCGCCAAGTACTTCGTCGACGAGCGCGGGCAAGAGCCGCATTTCTTCACCGACGAGGCGCTACGCGATGGCCGCGACCCCGCGAAATTCGTGCAGAAGACTTATGAGTACAATCAGGCGCATGAGCCGGTGCGCGAGCAGACCAAGGTTGTGGGACATGCGGTGCGTGCCATGTATCTCTATTCCGGCATGGCGGATATCGCGACCGAATATAACGACGACAGCCTGACCTCGGCACTCGAAACGCTGTGGGACGACCTGACCACCAAGCAGATGTATGTCACCGGCGGTATCGGGCCGGCAGCTTCCAACGAAGGCTTTACCGACTATTACGATCTGCCAAACGAAAGCGCCTACGCCGAGACCTGCGCCTCGGTCGGCCTGGTTTTCTGGGCGAACCGCATGCTCGGTCGTGGCCCCAATCGGCGCTACGCCGACATCATGGAGCAGGCGCTCTACAACGGCGCCATGGCCGGGTTGTCGCTTGACGGCAAGACTTTCTTCTACGAGAACCCACTGGAAAGCGGCGGCAAGCATCATCGTTGGACCTGGCATCATTGCCCCTGCTGCCCGCCGAACATCGCCCGCCTGCTCGCCTCGATCGGTTCCTATATGTATGCTGCGGCAGATAATGAAATCGCCGTCCATCTCTATGGAGAGAGCAAGGCCCGCGTTCCGCTTGCGAGCGGCGTCACGGTCGAACTCGCTCAGGAGACCCGCTATCCTTGGGACGGAGCCATCCGTTTTGAGGTCAAACCCGACCGCAACGCCCGCTTTGCTCTATCGTTGCGCATACCGGAATGGGCTGATGGCGCGACGCTTGCCGTCAATGGAGCATCCGTCGACCTCTCCGCCGTCACCATCGACGGCTATGCGCGCATCGAGCGCGACTGGCAGGCTGGCGATAAAGTCGATCTCAATATTCCGCTGATTCCGCGCACCCTGTTCGCCAACCCCAAGGTACGCCAGGATGCCGGCCGTGCGGCGCTGATGCGGGGGCCACTGGTCTATTGCGTCGAGACCACTGACAATGGCGCGGATCTCAACGGCATCTCGCTTGCCGGCGATCCGGCATCCGCGCAAACGGCTGAGATTGCCGCACTCGAAGGTGCCGTTGCGCTCGACATTCCCGTAAAGCGCGACGATGCGGACTGGGGAACGGATCTCTACCGGACAGTACCACCACAAAGCCGCTCTACCACCGCGCGTTTCGTCCCCTATCATCTCTGGGACAACCGCGAGCCAGGCGAGATGCTGGTCTGGATCCGTGCCGACCAGTTGCAACGCGGAGCCTGACATGGCGAAGAACAGCATGAGGCTGACCGGCGTCCGCAAGAGCTATGGCGGGCTGGAGGTCATTCACGGCATCGATCTCGAAGTCGAGGAAGGTCAATTCGTCGTCTTCGTCGGCCCCTCCGGCTGCGGCAAGTCGACCCTGCTCCGGATGATCGCCGGGCTGGAGGAAGTGACGGATGGCGAGATCGCCATCAAGGGTCGGGACGTCACCGATCTCGACCCGTCCGAACGCGGCATCGCCATGGTCTTCCAGTCCTACGCGCTCTATCCGCATATGAGCGTGCGCGACAATCTCGGTTTTGGGCTGAAAATGGCCCGAACCGATGTCGCCGAGATCCAAGCGCGCGTTGGCGCCGCCTCGGCAATCCTCAAGATCGATCATCTGCTGGAGCGCCGTCCGGGCCAGCTTTCCGGCGGCCAGCGCCAGCGCGTCGCCATCGGTCGCGCGATTGTGCGCAAGCCGGACGTCTTCCTGTTTGACGAGCCGCTGTCCAACCTCGACGCAGAGCTGCGCGTCTCCATGCGTATCGAAATTGCCCGGCTCCACCGCGAGCTCGGCAACACGATGATCTATGTGACGCACGACCAGACCGAGGCGATGACGCTTGCCGACAAGATCGTGGTGCTCAAGGACGGCAAGATCGAGCAGGTCGGCAGCCCGCGCGAGGTCTATGAGGATCCGGCCAACATCTTCGTTGCCGGCTTTATCGGTTCGCCGCGGATGAACATGATCGCAGCCGAATGGGGCTCCGATGGCCTTGTCAAAATCCCGGGCGGCTCCGTCAAGGCCGATATAGGGCCGACCAATCTCGCAGCTGGCGAAAAACTGATGCTGGGCATGCGTCCGGAGCATCTGGTCGTCGTTGCCGATGGCAATGATGCGGTCCAGGTAAAGGTCGATTTCGACGAATATCTCGGTGGCACCCGCTATCTCTATTGCCAGACGGAGGACGGCCAAAGCCTGATCGCCGAATATCGCGAGGGTCCGGATATTCAACGCGGCGACACGCTTCATCTGCGCTGTGCACCCGAGAGACGCCGCTATTTCGACGGACAAGGAAATCGGCTGCGCTGATGCGCTGCTCTGTCAAAGTGATGCGGCCTAATCGTTTGACCAATAACGAAAATTATGGCGATGTTCACCCCGTCAGATCGGATCAAGGGGGGAGTTTTGGTGGCGAAGACCTATGATTTCATCATTGCCGGCGGTGGCTCGGCGGCGTGCGTCGCGGCCATGCGCCTGGTGCGCGATTTCGGCCTTTCCGTACTCATCATCGAGCGCGGGCCGCGCAAGACCGCCAAGCTGATGGCCTTCCCGGCCGGCTATATGAAATATCTCGCTCGCGACGACTTTCTCGAAATGCACCATACGGTTCCGCAGCCGCAGCTTGGCGGTCGCGGCCCCATCGTTCCGGTCGCCAAGGCGCTGGGCGGCGGTAGCGCCGTCAACGCCATGGTCTATATGCGCGGCCAGAGAGAGGATTACGACGGCTGGGCCGCCCATCTCGGCAACGGGAGGGAGTGGTCCTACGAGGACATGCTACCGCACTTCAAGGGCATCGAAGCCAATACGCGCTTCAACAACGAGTACCATGGCATCTCCGGCAATCTGCGGATCTCGGAGCCTCAGCACACCTGCGACACGACGCAGGATTTCCTGCTGGCCGCCCAGGGGCTTGGCCATCCCTATAATCCGGACTTCAATGGCGTCAGACAAAACGGCGTCGGCATCATGCAGCACACCTACGGCCAGTGGAACGGCAAGACTGAGCGCTCCGACGCCAAGAAGGCTTTCCTCGATCCGCTCGATGGAGATCCACGCCTGGACATCATCACCGACGCCCGCGTCGATCGCATCGTCATCGAAAACGGCCGTGCGACAGCTGTCGCCTACACACGGAATGGCGAAAGCCACACGGTTCGGGCGGAGCGCGAAATCCTCGTCGCCTCGGGCACTTACAACAGCGCAAAGCTGCTGATGCTCTCCGGTATCGGCCCGGCCGACCATCTGCGAGAGCACGGCATTGCCGTCGCTCTCGATCTTCCCGGCGTCGGCGCCAATCTGCAGGATCATCATGAAGTCCCCGTGATCGCCACGACGAAGGGAAAATCGGGCTATTTCGGCGAGGACAAGGGCTGGCCGATGCTGCGCAACGGGCTGCAATATCTGCTCTTCAACTCCGGCCCGGTGACGACGACCGGCATCGAATCCTGCCTGTTCTACGACCCGGACGGAAGCGAACGGCCGTCGATCCAGCTCTATTGTGCCCCGATCGTCTACCTCGACCGCGACGTCTCCTCCGCCAAGCCGACCCACGGCGTCACTTTCACCTCTTGCCTGCTACGCCCGAAAGCGCGCGGCAGCGTCAAGCTGCGCTCGGCCAACCCGGACGATCAGCCCTTGGTCGACTGCAACTTCTTCGGCGATCCAGACGATCTGCGCTTGACACTCGCCTCTCTGAAGGTCGCGCGGCAATTGCTGGAGACGGAACCCTTCAAATCGAAGATTGCCGACGAAATCCTTCCCGGCCGGGCGCTTCAGGACGACGAGGCTCTGGCCAAATTCGCCGGCCAGACCGTCAAGACCAATTACCATCCGTCCGGCAGCCTGCGGATGGGACCGGACAGTGACCCGATGTCCGTGGTCGACGGTACGCTTCGCGTGCGCGGCATCGATGGCCTGAGGGTCATCGATTGCTCGATCATCCCCTTCATTCCCTCGGGCAATACCAATGCGCCGGCAATGGCGATCGGCTCGAAGGCGGCGGAGATGATCGGGAAGGGTTATTGAAGCCTGATGCGGCGCTAGAATTCCCAAGGTGATATGAGCTCAAGGCCCGTTGTCTGAAAATCGGGTAAATTGCGGGTCGCCAAGCGGCCGCCGTTCACGCGAGCAATGGCAGCAACCATCCCGTCCGCGGTCGACATTGGCCGCCCTTGCCGCTTCGCAGTTCCCATGATGTCGCCATAAGTCAATGCGGCCTCCTCCGTGAGGCCGAAGATTCGATCGGCGAACCGGCGGCGCCATTCGGACAATCGTTGCTCCAGCCGTGCTGCACGTTGATCAGGTACGATCTTCTGAATACCGAAAGCGATTTCGGCAATCGCGACCGTCGGCAAGGCGATCTCCGCATCATGCCGGTCGAGCCAAGCGATAACGGCCGGGTCGGGCAACTTCCGCAGTGTCTCCGATATGACGTTTGTGTCGAGAAATATCACAGTTCAATTCCGTGATTGACCTGCCGTCCTTCGCGAATAACGGCCTCCAGATCAATATCCTCGTCGTCGCTCATCGCCATCCGAGCATAAAAAGACGAAGCCGGCTCGCGGCCAGCCTCGCGAATTTCATAGGATTCGAGCGCGCGTTCGACGATATCCGCGATGGTGCGGTTCTCACGTCGGGCCAGCCGATGAGCAAGATCACGCGCCTTAGCGCTGCGGACAGACAGTTGCGGTTCAGCCATAGTGGTCTCCTATCCAACCAATATAAGCCGTCCCAATCTAGCCATCAAGATGGCAAGTGATGGCTAGATGGCAGATTCAAGCAAGTTCGAACAGCGGCGCGATCGTCATCTCCGGCACGAGCACCAAGCCCTTATCGGTGATGCGGATTTCCGGAATGACGGAGAGCGGAATCAGGTTGAAGCCCATATAGGGGATGGTGCAGCCCGCCTTTTCCCACTCGATCTTTAGCGCCTTCACCTCCTCGGCGACCTCGTGCACGCGCTTGTCGGAGAGCAGCCCGGCAATCGGCAATGGCACCATGGCCGTCACCTTGCCGTCCATGACGACGCAGGCGCCACCCTGTTTGGCCTCGATCGCATCCAGCGCGACCTGCATATCCGCCTGATTGGTGCCGGCAACGATAATGTTGTGGCTGTCGTGGCCAACGGAAGAGGCGACCGCTCCCTTCGTCAAGCCAAAGTTGCTCAGAAGGCCATGCGCGACATTGCCCGACGATTTGCCGTGGCGCTCGACCACGGTAACGAAGCAGAGACCGTGACGGTCGAAATGCGTCTGCCAGTCATTGGCCGGTTCTAGTTCGACCGTGACATGACCGAGCACGATGCCCGGCAATTCGGTCTTGATCGTATGGGCGATGACCGGTCCGGTCGGCAGCTCTGGTGTCAGCTTCAGGTTCTTTGGCAGTTTCACCGTATGGTAGGCGGCTTCCGGATAGCGGTAGGGCTTGGACAGGGCGGCATCGAGAACCGGCGTGACCTTGCGGTCGTCGACCACCAGTTCGCCGCCATACCATGTGCTCACCGGCTTCAGATCGTCCGTCAGAAGCACGAGATCGGCGCGCCGTCCGCCGCCGAGGCCGCCGATTTCGTTCTCCATGCCGAAGCGTGTCGCGCCATGCAGCGAACCCATGGCCCAGGCCTGTTCCGGCATCATGCCGGCCACGACCGCCTGGCGCGTGACCCAATCGAGACCGAAGAGCAAAAGATCGTCGGCGTCGCGGTCGTCGGTGCACACAGCAATGCGCTTGTGGGACGCGCCGAGTTCGGTGATGGTCTTGATCGCATGCGGCAGGCTGTGCCACGCCGTCGTCGGTGGGCCGCCGCGCAGGAACAACCAGATGCCGGCCTCCAGCAGATCGTCCGCGATTTCGCGGTCGATCGCCTCATGCGTATCGGTCACGCCGGACGCGGCATAGGCAGCCACGAATTCCCGGCCGTAGACATGGCCCGAAACCGGGCGACCGCGCTCCAGTGCTGCCGCCAGGATGGCATGGCTGCGCTCGTCGCCCATCGCCACGGGCACGAAATCCATCTTCTCGCCGAGAGCCACGGCTTCCGGCCACTTGTCGAACAGATCAGCGATCTTTGCGGGTGTCAGGTCGCCGCCAGCGGTCTCAAGCTCAGGCGACGTGGCCGGCACAGTGCTCGGCACGGTCAGGAAAATCGACAGCGGCGCCTGGCGGGCATCTTCCAGCATTGCCTCGACACCGGCGACATCCATGACATTGCCGATCTCGTGACTGTCGCAGAAGATCGTCGTCGTGCCGTTCAACAGGGCAGCCTCGGCATAGGCACAAGCAGTCACCATGCTCGACTCGATATGGATATGCGGGTCGACCAGGCCGGGCGCGATAATCCCTCCCCTGGCGTCGTAAAGCTTGGCGCTGCTACCCCTATAACTGCCGGCCGGTTTGACCGCCGCGATACGACCGCCAGAAATCCAGATTTCCTTGTCGGCAAGGATACGCTCGGAATAGGTCGAGAGTACGCGTGCGCCCTGAATGACCAGATCGGGATCACGGCGGGCGGAAGCAACGTCGGCGAGCGTGCGCGTCATGGTCGAGAGCGGCTTAACGGAAAAACGTGTGAGTGTCATCGGATATCCAATTCAAAATCAATGATAATCGGGAATGCCGGGCATGGTGCGAAAGCCGTCGATGGAGCGGAAGCGACGCAGCCATCGGCGCAGAGCCGGATAGTCGTCGTGATTGACGCCGTAATCGCGACTGAGCGCAAAGGACGGGAACAGGGTCAGATCCGCAAGCGTCGGCCCATCGCCGACGAACCACTCGAACCCGTCGAAGTGGCGGAGTGTCATATGATCGTCCATGATGCGGAAAGCCTTGCGAGCGGCGGTGCTGAGGACCGCTTCGTCGCCCGGCGTATCAAAGAGCGATTGCAGGCGCGCGGCAACGGCTGGCGCAAGCGCTGTCGCGGAGAAATGCAGCCACATCGTCGTCAGGCCGAAATTCGCCGCCTCTTCCGGCAACCAGCGCTGCGCCGGATCATAAGCCTTGGCGAGATAGGCGAGGATAGCTTCCGTGCCGTGAAGCACAAGGTCGCCGTCGGTGAACACCGGCATGGTGCCGAGCGGATTGAGTGCCAGCATTGTCGGCTTGCTCTCTTCCTTACCTGGAAACATATCGACAGCGATGGTCTTGTATGGCAGGCCCAGCATGGAGAGCAGCAGGCGGACGCAATAGCTCCCCTCGTCCATCTCGTAATTATAAAGCGTGATCTCCGCCATCAGGCGACCTCCGCCGCATGTTCAAGACCGAAGCGAAGTTCCTCGGCCCATTGTGCATAATGCTTCTGCTTGGCCCCGGCATTGACCGCTGGCGAGCCGAGAATGACGATGTGAACAGCGGTCTTTTCCGGCGAGACGACCTGAACAGCAACCAGCAATCTGTCGTCGCCGAGCTGCAATATGCCGACATTCCTGGCGAGATTGGTCACGCCAGCCTTTTCCAGCGCCAGCAAGATATCATCCTCCCTGCGCTCGACATATAGGCTACGCACCGGGGTGACGCCCATAGCGGCGTCGATGTCCGGCGAGGAGGCTTCCGACGCCGTTGTCGCCCAAATGATCCCGTATCTTTCCGCGGCGACGTAAGTCGGCACCTTGATTGTCTGCGGCACCTCCAGGCTCGGATGCGCGGGAATGTAGCGACATTGCCCCGCGGTATCGTACTGCCAGCCATGATAGAGACAGGCGATGTGATCGCCGCGGACGAAGCCGAAGCTCAGGCGCATGCCGCGATGCGGACAGCGATCCTCCCAGACATGTGCCTTGCCGCTAGTGTCGCGCCAGACGACGATCTCGCTGCCCTCGACGACGGCACCCGCCGAGGTCCCCGGCTCGATCGATCCCGACAGGGCGATGGGCACCCATCCCGCTTCCAGTTTCATACGTCACTCCGCTCGATATCGAGAATAATACAATCATACGGCCCAAGACTGCAGGCCATTTCGAAGGCGTCGACCAGATCTTCCTGTCCTTTGACGGCGAGCGTCGCCGACATCGCGTCACAAGATTCCATCTCGATATCCAGATCCAGCCGCCGGGCTCGATGCTGCGCAAACTCGATGAAACTGTCGCAGACCATCTGCCCTCGAAAGGTAAATCGCGCCGTTTCGGTCATGTCGCGGAATGTCCGTTCACCCTAGCCATGCCTTATCCTACGCATAAAAAATACTCATGATGCATAAAAATTATACATGCTTGACTTTTAGGCATTCTAACCGCCCTCCCCATAAAAATTCAAGGGACTATGCGGAGCTGCCAACAAGCCATGTGAGCAGAGCCCCCCAGAGTGCCTCCTGCAACTGGCATAATTGTTGCGTCGATTTCCTCCGGACGCGGTTGGCGTGCCAAACCAAAAGAGGATTTCATGATTGACTTGCGTTCGCTGTCCCGTCGCGGATTTTTGAATATGAGCGCCGCTGGCGCTGCCGCTTTGACCCTGCCTGCCGGCCTTGCCAGCCAGGCGCTCGCGGCGGCATCCTTTCCGGCGATCAAGGAAGAGGATGCGGTCGTCGGCTTCGGCCATGTCGGGCCGATTTCGGATGAGGGCTGGACCTGGGCACATCACCAGGGTTTGCTCGCGGTCAAAGCCGCCTATCCGAAACTGAAGAAAGTCCTGGAAGTCGAGAACATCCCCTATTCGGCCGACGCAACGCGCACCTATCGCCAGTTTGTCAGCCAAGGCGCCAATATCATCTTTGACACCTCCTCGAATGGTGACTTCCTGCACACCGTCGTCAAGCAGGCTCCGGAGGTCGCATTCCTCGAATGCGGCGGCCTCGTCAACATGGACAATCTCGGCTGGTATTACCTGGCGCACTGGTATCCGACCTACGTCATCGGCGTTGCCGCCGGCCACCTGTCGAAGACGGGCAAGCTCGGCTACGTCGCGTCCTTCCCGGTCTCGTCTGTGTTCGCCTCCACCAACGCTTTCTTGATGGGCGCTCGCTCCGTCAATCCGAATGCGACGCTGCAGACCATCGCCATCAACTCCTGGTTCGACCCGCAGGCCGCCACCCAGGCCGGCACGGCGCTCATCGATAATGGTTGCGACTTCCTGTTCGGCATCATGGACGAAGCCGGTTACCTGCAGGTCGCGGAAAAGCGTGGCGTCTGGGCCGCAATGTGGAACACCGACGTCCGCCGCTATGGCCCCAATTCCTACGTCTCGTCCGTCCTCATCGATTTCAACAAGTTCTATGTCGATCAGGTCGCCAAACTCCTTGCCGGCACCTGGGCACCGAGCGACACGCTGTTTGCGATGGGCGCCGGCGTCGATCGCGACAAATGGGGCGAGAAGGTCCCGGCCGATGTTGCTGCCGCGGCCGATGCGGTGCGTGCCAAGATCATTGGCGGCTGGTCGCCGTTTGCCGGCGAGATCAAGGATTCGACCGGTAAGGTTCGCGTCGCCGCCGGCCAGGCGATGACCGACAACGACCTCTACAACTGGGATTGGTCGGTCGAAGGCGTCACGGGCCTCAGCGCCTGACCGATTTCCTTGCCTAACAAAAACCTGGCCGGCACGTCCGGCCAGAGTTGCTATTCATGACATTCTGGTGCCCTTCCGATGACTGAGACCGCGACACCCTTCTCCGCCCCCCCGGGCACACCGCCTCTGGTGCAACTCAAGGGCATCGCCAAATATTTTCCGGGTGTCATCGCCAACGAGGATGTCGATCTCGACGTCTTGCCAGGCGAGATCCACGCGCTGCTCGGCGAAAACGGCGCCGGCAAATCGACCTTGATGAACATCCTGACCGGCATCTATCAACCCGACGCCGGCGAGATCATCATTGACGGCTATGCCAAACAGTTCGCCACGCCGCTTCAGGCGATCGCCGCCGGCATCGGCATGGTGCATCAACATTTCAAGCTGGTGCAGGCTTTTACCGTGGCCGAAAACATTCATCTCGGTTGGTCGGAGACGCCTCGCCGCGCCTCCGCGCAGGTGCTTGAGGCACGCACAGCGGCATTGGCTGCGAAATTCAATCTGCAAACCCGCCCCGGCGCCCGCGTCAGCGATCTCTCCACCGGCGAGCAGCAGCGTGTCGAGATCCTGCGCGTCCTGGCGCGGCAGGCCCGCGTGCTGATCCTGGACGAACCGACCGCCGTGCTGACGCCGGCCGAGGCGCGTGAACTGTTCAAGGCACTGCGCGATTTCGTGGCGCAGGGCAATGCCGTCATCTTCATCAGCCACAAGCTCGATGAAGTCCTGGAGATTTCCGAGCGCATCAGCATCCTGCGCGGTGGTCGTAAGATCGCCACGGAAAAGACAGCTGACTGCAATCCGCGCATGCTGGCAAAACTGATGGTTGGACGTGACATCGTGCTCGCCGACATGCGGCAACGGGTGGCGGGAGCCGCGCCGATCTCTCACGAGCCGGTGCTCAGCCTCGACAATGTATCCGCCCTCAACGATGCCGGCGACGAAGCCTTGCATGGCATCTCGCTGCAGGTCCACGCGGGCGAGATTCTGGGAGTGGCGGGCGTGGCGGGCAATGGCCAGCGCGAACTCAGCCAGGTACTAGCGGGCATGCGGCCGGTCAGCAGAGGCCGTATCCTAATCGAGGGAGAACCTGTCGGCCGCAGCAACGCCGCCGCCTTCGTCGAGCGTGGCATCGGTCATATTCCGGAAGACCGATTGCATAGCGGCCTCGCGCCGGCGCTCAGCATTACCACCAATGCCGTGATGCGCGAATACAAGCACCCTCCGGTTTCATCCGGCGGCGTGTACCGTCCGGGTGCAGCGACGGCGCTTGCCAAGGAGATCGCGGCGATCGCGGATGTCACGATCCCGGATTTCGGCATGCCCATCCGCAACCTCTCGGGCGGAAACCAGCAGCGCCTCGTCGCCCGCCGCGAGATGCGTGTCGCGAACAAGGTCCTGATCGCCGCCTATCCAAGCCGCGGCCTCGACGTCGGCGCCATCAATACCATGCTGCGCTATATCGTCGAATTGCGCGATGCAGGCGCAGGCATCGTGCTGATTTCCGAAGAGCTGGAAGAACTCTTGAATCTCTCGGACCGCATCGCCGTCCTCTATGAAGGCAAGGTCATGGGGATTGTGGAAAACGACAAGGCCGATATCGACCAGATCGGCCTGATGATGGGCGGCCGCGCCCAAGTGCGCGAGGTTGCCTGACATGGCCGCATCCTGGCGTTTCCAGCGCATGCCCTCCGCCTCGCCCGTCATTGCCTTTGGCGCGCGCATCGCCGCCATTCTTCTGGCATTGGTCTTCGCCGGGCTCATCCTGGCCGCCACTGGCGCCAATCCGCTCGAGCTTGCCTGGGAAGTGGTCGATGCGAGCTTCGGCTCCAGCTTCGGCCTTCAGGATCTAGGCGTTCTCGTGATACCGCTGATCTTGACCGGGCTTTCGGTTGCGGTCGGCCAGCAGATCGGTGTCTGGAATATCGGCGCCGAGGGGCAGTTCTACGCCGGTGCCTTTGGCGCCGCCACGGTCGGCCTCTTTGTGCCCGGACCGCCGGTCGTGATCCTCCCGTTGATGTTCGTTGCCGGCCTGGCCGGCGGCGCCGTGTGGATCCTTATCCCGACGCTCGCTCGCGCCTATGGCAACGTCAGCGAGCTGATCACTACGCTGCTTCTTAACTTCGTTGCCATCCTCCTGGTCTTCTACGTCGCCACCAGCGCCTGGCGCGACCGGATGGCGAATTCGGCGACGCGGAGACTGTCGGCCGAGATTCCGGAACTGTGGGGATCGGTCCATTGGGGGTTTGCAATCGCCGTTCTGGCCGCACTCATGGTCGCCGGCGTGCTGGCCTTCTCACGCTGGGGCTATGAAGTCCGCCTCGTCGGCTCCAATCCGTCCGCGGCACAGTATGCCGGCATGCCGGCACGTCGCCATCTGATCACCGTCATGCTGCTCTCCGGCGCAATTGCCGGCCTTGCCGGCATGCTGGAAATCGCCGGCACGGTACACCGGCTGCAGGGCGGCATATCCAACAATTACGGCTATCTCGGCATCATGGTCGCGGTTCTCGCGCGCAACTCCGCCATCGGTGTGATCTTCTCCGCCGCCCTGATGGCCTTCATCCTCAACTCCGGCATCATCCTGCAGACCCAGGGGCTGACGACGTCGGCGGTGCTGGCAATCACCGGCCTGATCCTGTTCCTGACGGCGATCGGCGACGAACTCGCCCATTACCGCATCGCCCGCGACAAGGTTTGAAGGGAAAAGAGACCATGGAACTTCTGACCGGCCTCCTCACCACAGCCTTCCTCGCCGGTGGGGTGCTGGCGCTTGCTGCTCTCGGCGAAGTGCTTGCCGAACGTGTCGGTGTCGTCAATCTCGGTGTCGAGGGACTGATGGCGATGGGGGCCATAACGGCGATCGCGACGGTCGCAGCTTTCCCCTCGCCGGCAATCGGCTTTATCGCCGCGCTGGCAATCGGCGCGGTCTTCGGCATGATCTTTGCCGCCGCCACCGTTTTGCTGCGCGCCAATCAGGTGCTCTGCGGCCTGGCGCTGACACTGATGGGCAACGGCATCGCTTCCAGCATCGGTCGCGCCTATTCCGGCATGCCGGCCCGCGCCACCTTTTCCGGGATCGAGATCCCGCTGCTGAGCGATATCCCCATTCTCGGCAAGGCGTTCTTCTCGCAGAACATCCTCGTCTATCTCATCTACATCATTCTGCCGGTGGCGTTGAGCTACATCATGTTCCGCACCCGTCACGGCCTCAACCTGCGCGCCGTCGGCGAAAACCCAGCAGCAGCCGACGCCGCAGGCATTCCCGTCAATCTCATCCGCTTCGCCTATGTGACTGCCGGTTCGGCCCTTGCAGCCGGGGCCGGCGCCTACCTTACGCTCGCCTTCGTCCCTTCCTGGTCCGACGGCGTCATTGCCGGGCGCGGCTGGATCGCGGTGGCTTTGGTCATCTTCGCCGGATACCGGCCGATCCCCGCGGTTCTCTCCGGCCTGCTCTTCGGCCTCATCACTGCGCTCGGCTTCGTCGGCCAGGCGCGTGGCTGGCCGATCGCGCCCGCCTTCCTCTCCATGCTGCCCTATCTCAGCACCATGGCCTTCATTATCGTGCCGGTTCTTGCCTGGCAGCGCATGCGCCGTATCATGGCAGCACCCGCCGCAATCGGCCTGCCCTATTATCGCGATGTCCGCTAAGGTATCGATGGACAAAAAAGGAGCGCCGCATGAGCCAATGTTCCGACAAGGCAGCCCTCGACCAGTGGTACGCGCTTGAGACTGAAAAGGAGATTCCGTTCGGAACCTCCGCAAACCGTCTTCTCGGCACCAATCTCACGGTCACGCGCGACAAGGACGGCACGGTCGTTGTCAAAGCCGACGGTCTGGAAGAGCCTCTGCCGCTGATCAAGCGCTTCGGCCTCGTCTGGACCACGCTCGGCACACCAGCCGGTGGTCTTTTCGATTTGCCGGAAGCCGATGAGCCGGATCGGCGCGTCGTCAATTGCGGTACGGTCGCTGTGCGCGCCTCCGGGCTCAGGATCGTCGAGAACTTCCTCGATCTGGCGCATTTCCCTTTCGTCCACACCGACATTCTCGGTGCCGAGCCACATACCGAGGTGACGCAGTACAATGTCGAAATCCGCCGCGATGTCGATGAGGTCTGGGCGACCAATTGCCAGTTCTTCCAGCCGCAGGCAGCCCTTTCGGCCAGCGAAGGCATCATGACCGACTACATCTATCGCGTCATGACCCCGTTCACGACCCTGCTCTACAAGACCTGCCCGAATGCGGCCAACCGCTGGGATGTGATCTGCCTGTTCGTGCAGCCACTCGATCCAGACCGCTGCCGCGCCCATCCGGTGATGTTCCTGATCGACGACGTCTCGACGACGACGGAGCTGGTGCATTTCCAGCAGCTCATTTTCCTCCAGGACCGCATCATCCTTGAGAACCAGCGCCCCGTGCTGCTACCACTGGAGCCGCGCGCCGAAATCCCGACACGCGCCGACGCCACCTCGATTGCCTATCGTCGCTGGCTGAAGGAAAAGGGCATCACCTACGGCACGACGATCATCGCCGCCTGAAAGAGAATGCAATGGATTTACGCGGCAAGACGCTGAGCGCGTCGGGATTTCATTCACCCGAGCGCGGTACCATCGATGTTCTGGACGACGTGCTGATCGAAATCGATGCCGGCGGCGCGATCACCGCCGTTCATCGCCACGGCGATCCGAATTACCGGACCATCCGCGATGCCCGTGATGCCTCCGGTGAGCTCGTGGCTCTGCCAGCTGGTTCTTATATCCTGCCCGGCTTCGTCGATCTGCATGTGCACGCGCCACAATATCCGCAGCTCGGCGATGCGCTCGACGTGCCGCTGGAAGTCTGGCTTCAGAAATACACCTTCCCGCTGGAAGCGCGTTACCAGGACGCAGCCTTTGCCCGCCGCGTCTATGGCCTGCTGGTCGAGGACCTGCTTGCCAACGGCACGACGACCGCGCTCTATTTCGCCACCATCCATCAGGAAGCGACACGGGCGTTGGTCGATATCTGCCTCGAAAAAGGTCAGCGCGCCTTGATCGGCAAGGTGGCGATGGACAATGCCGAGGAATGCCCGGACTATTATCGCGACCTGTCGCCGGAAGAGGCGCTCGATGGCACGCGGGCACTGATCGACTATGTCCGCGGCCATCCGGACAATGGAGAAGCGCGCGTACTCCCCGTCGTCACGCCGCGCTTCATTCCCTCCTGCACCGATGCGACGCTCGAGGGTCTCGGGGCCATCGCCAGGGAATGTGGCTGCCATGTGCAGACCCATTGTTCGGAGAGCGATTGGGCGCATGGCTATGTGCTCGCCCGCCACGGCATGACGGACACGGATAGCCTCGATCGCTTCGGCCTGCTTGGACGAAAGACGGTTTTGGCGCATGCGAATTTTCTGACGGCGAGGGACATGGAGACTGTCAAGGCACGCAAGGCAGCGGTTGCGCATTGCCCGCTGTCGAATGCCTATTTCGCCAATGCCGTCTTTCCCTTGCGGGCTGCGCTGGAAAAGGGGCTGCATGTCGGTCTCGGCACGGATATTTCCGGCGGCCCGAGCGCCTCTATGCTCGAAAACGCGCGGGGCGCGATCCTCGTCTCGCGGATGCTGCAAAGCGGCGTCGACCCGAACCTGCCGCCTGCCGCGCGCTCGACCTTCGGTCCGGCGCAGATCGATTTTCGCGATGCCTTCTATATCGCCACATCAGGTGGCGGCATCGCGCTCGATCTGCCTGTGGGGCAGTTTGTGCCCGGCTATCAGTTCGACGCCGTGCTGATCGATACCGAAGCCGAGAAAGGCACCGTCCGGCTATTCGAAGACCGTGATGAGGGTGAAGGCATCCTGCAGAAAATCATCTACACCGCGTCCAAACCAAACCTCACGACCACCTGGGTCGGCGGTCGCAAGGTTTAGAGACACCAAGGCTATGCAGCCTTGGTAATCCGCACCGGCAGTGATTTATAGGACGGTGTGCCGCTTTGCTTGTCCTGATAGTCGATCGGGATGAGGCAGTTTGCTTCCGGATAATAGGCGGCGACAGAGCCCCGCGCGATATCGTAGGAAATCGCCGTCAGCTTCATCTGCCGCTTGCCGCCGGAGGGCAAAGCCGTCGAGATCTCAACGAGATCGCCGTGCTCCAGGCCGTTCGCCGCCAGGTCTCCATCATTCATGAACAGTACGTCGCGGCGGCCGAAGACGCCGCGATAGCGATCGTCGAGACCGTAGATCGTCGTATTGTACTGGTCATGACTGCGGATGGTCGCGAGCTTCAGGACGCTCGCGTCGGCAAGCTCCTTGTCCTCGTTGAGGCCCGGAAACAACAGAAACTCCGCCTTTCCCGACGGCGTCTTCCAGACGCGTTCGGTAGGCCCGATGGGCAGGCGGAAGCCGCCGGGCACGCGGATGCGCTCATTGTAGCGCTCGAAATCCGGGAAGACGATCTCGATCTTGTCGCGGATGCGGTCGTAGTCGTCGACCAAATACATCCACTCGACCTTGCTGTTGAGCAATGTCGCCTGCGCCATGGCGGCAACGATCGCCGGTTCTGACCGCAATTGATCCGAGGCCGGTTTCAGCTTGCCGCGTGAGGCATGCACCATGGACATAGAATCTTCGATCGTCACCGATTGCGGGCCGGACGCCTGGATATCCACCTCCGTGCGCCCGAGCACCGGCAGGATGATCGATTCCTTGCCGACCAGCAGGTTCGAACGGTTGAGCTTGGTGTTCATGTGGACGGCAAGATCGAGCTTGCGCATGGCTTCGGCACAGAGCTCCGGATCGGGAAGCGCGATGGCGAGATTGCCGCCAAGGCTCAGCAGCACCTTCGAGCGCCCCTCCGCCATCGCCTGCATACCGGCAACCGCGTCATGCCCATGATGTTCCGGCGGCTTGAAGCCGAAAGCGCGCTCGATGCCGGCAAGCAATGCTGCATTGGGCTTTTCAGTGATCCCGACGGTGCGGTCGCCCTGGACGTTGGAATGGCCGCGCAGCGGGCAGATGCCGGCGCCGGGCTTGCCGAAATTACCGCGCAGCAGCAGCAGATTGGCGATCTGTTGCACATTGTAGGTGCCCTTGGCGTGTTGGGTAATGCCCATGCCGTAGGGAATGATCGTCGCCTTGGATTTGACGTAGGCGTCGGCAACCCGCTCGAGATCGACGCGCGTCAGGCCGGAAACCCGCTCGATATCGGCCCATTCCGTCTGCTTGAGATCAGCGGCGAGCGCATCGAAACCGTTGGTGTGTTCGGCGATGAAGGCATGATCGATGGCATCCGGCGATGTCTCCGCCAGCGCCAGAACCGCCTTCATGATGCCCTTGAGTGCCGCAGCGTCACCACCGATCTTCACCTGATAATAGGAGGAAGCGATCCGCGTCGAGCTGAGCGTGCCCATCTCGATCGGGCTCTGCGGATCGGCAAAGCGCTCAAGCGCCCTCTCCTTCAGCGGATTGAAGACGATAATCGGCACGCCGCGCTTCGAACACTCATGCAGCGTCCCCATCATGCGCGGATGGTTCGTGCCGGGATTGTGACCCATCGAGATGATCAGGTCGCAATGGTCGAAATCGTCGAGCGATACCGTGCCCTTGCCGATGCCGATCGAATTCGGCAGGCCGGTGCTCGTCGCCTCGTGGCACATGTTGGAGCAATCGGGGAAGTTGTTGGTGCCGTATTCGCGCGCATAGAGCTGGAACAGGAAGGCGGCCTCGTTGGAGGCGCGGCCGGAGGTGTAGAACTCCACCATATCCGGATCGGGCATGCTGCGCATGACTTCGCCGATCCGGGCAAAGGCTGCCTCCCATTCGATCGGCTTGTAGGTGTCCGTCGCACTGTCATAGACCAGCGGATGCGTCAACCGACCGGCATTCTCCAGATCGTAATCGCTCCACTGGAGCAGCTCGCTCACTGTATGCTCGGCAAAGAATTCGGGCGTCACGCGCTTGTTCGTCGCTTCCCAGGTCACGGCCTTGGCGCCGTTTTCGCAGAACTGAAAGGTCGAGGTATGTTCCTTGTCGGGCCAGGCGCAGCCGGGGCAGTCGAAACCATCCGGCTTGTTGGTGCGAAACAGCAGCAGCGGCGCTTCGGTCACATCCATCTGCTCGCGGACGGCTTTTGCGGTGGCTTTAAGCGCACCCCAGCCGCCGGCGGGGCCGCTATAAGGACGGATACCCGGGACTTCACGTTTCTGCACCATAGCTCGCTCCTTCAATTGTCTTCCAAGACTCCCTCCCCGAGCCTGGACGATTGACGAATATTCTTCGGACGTTAGTGAGTAAAGTGCAATAGATCGAGCGGTTGGAATTCAGTTCTTGAAAACCAGACAGCTGCCGCCCTGTTGACGGATTTGGGCGCAAACTTGTTCCGCTTCCGCGCGCGTTTCCCGGCCGATGCGGGCGGCGTAGCGAACGCGAAAACCAAAGCTGCCGTTGCGCTGGCGCACGATGAGCGGCTTCTCCTTGTTGAGCGGTGCGGAAAGCTTGCTGATATCTTGCGAAAACAGGCGGCGAGCGGCGGCGGGCTGAAAATGCTCGGCAAGCTGCACGCCCCAGGGCGCCCAGGCACGCTCTTGCTGCAATGCGACCTGTTTCAGCCGGCGGGTGCCGGCGAGCGCCACGCAGGCCTCCAGAAAGGGTTTGCCCTTGTCGAGCTCCGGTGCCGCGATCTCAGGCGGATCATCCTTCCATTGCTCGACCGTATAGGCGGTGATCGCCGCCACGTAGCTGCGCGTCTCATAGGGAAGGCTGCCGGAATTGAGAAAATTCGCCAGGCCGTTTTCGCCGGCATTATAGGCCGCGGCCGCGAACCCCAGATTGCCGAAACGGCCACGCAATTCATCGAGATAGATCGCCGCCTTGCCCAGCGCCTCCAACAGATCGTAGCTGTCGCGAACGCCGCGCAATCTTGCTGTTCCCGGCATGAACTGGGCAATGCCCTGCGCCCCCTTTGGACTAATGGCGTCCGGCCGAAACATGCTCTCGCGCCAGATCAGCCGGGCGAGATAGTCCGGCGGAAGCTTATTGGCTTGAGCGAAATAGTCGATCGCCTTGCAGAGATCGCGATTGTAGCTTTCCTTGCGGATGCAGAGGGTTTCGCCGGTATCGGTGATGAACGGTCCGGAAATGCAGGATGGCGGCACTACGCTCCATTCGGGTTGCGCCCTTGCGGGAACAACGGCGGACATCAAGACGCCGAACGCAACAACAAAGCCTATGGTCTTTCCGGCAAAGCCGGGCCGAAGCTGTCTGCCTGCCATTCGTGCGAAACCCATTGGAAACCGTCAAATCGCTAGCTCTGCTCTAGATAGCATCGATGCGCGATGACGAAAACCGTAAAGGCTGCAATGGTGGCAGCGATACAATCTATTCGGCAAGACGGCCGCCGCGCATTGGCCCGGGCACGCCTGTCGTACCGGGGAAGCTGATCGGCAGGCCCCGAAGCACGCGCACGGCCAAAAAGGCAAAGCATTCGGCTTCGACAGCATCACCGCGCCAGCCAAACATCTCGGCCCCGATCGGCGTTGCGCCGGCGCGCGTCTCGAGCATCGACATGATCGTCGGATTGTGACGGCCGCCACCGCTCACCACCAGCTTCTTCGGGCGGCGCGGCAGCAGGTCCAGCGCCTTACCGACGGCCGAGGCTGTAAAAGCGGAGAGCGTTGCCGCCCCATCCTCGACGCCAAGCCCATCGGCCATCGAGGCTCCGAAATCGAAGCGATCCAGCGATTTCGGATAGGGAGCGCTGAGATAGGGATGCTCCAGAAGCTTGGCGAGCCGGGTTTCGTCTACCGTCCCCGCCCGGCCAAGCGCGCCATCGCGATCCATTTCGCCAAGCCCATGGGATTTGATGAAGTCATTGAGCGGCGCATTGGCCGGCCCGGTGTCGAAGGCGACGAAATTGCCCTCACCGTCCGACCAGGTGATGTTGGCGACGCCGCCGAGATTGAGGATGGCGGTGTCATCGCCGGTGCCCGCGCTGCGCAGCAAGGCTGTATGATAGGCGGCGGCGAGCGGCGCACCCTGCCCGCCCGCCCGCACATCGGCGGAACGGAAATCATAGGCGACCTTCGTGCCGAGGATAGAATGCATCAGCTCGCCATCGCCGAGCTGGCGTGTATCGCCGAGGCGACCTTTCTGCGGAGCGCGATGAAGCACGGTCTGGCCGTGGAAGCCGACCACCCCAATATCGGCCATCGTCAGCCCAAAGCCTTCGACAAGCTCCTTGACGGCAGCCGACTGGGCGCGCGTCAATGCCTCCTCAGCCTCCTTGAAGATGGCCGGCTCCGGCCCATTAAAATTCCACACCCTTGCCTGCGCCAAGGTCTCTTCCAGCAGCCGCCTGATCCAGTCCGGATAGGGCGCCAGGGCGTAGGGGCCGAATTCCGCAATCCGCTCGCCATCGGTCTTGATCAAGGCGACATCGATATTGCCGTCGAGAACGGTTCCGGTCATCAGACCGACTGCCCAGATTGGTTCCATGATCAAACTCCTAGGCTCTATTGATAAGATCGCCGACGCTCTGGCGAAGCATCAGGATCCCGCTGTCGAAATGGCGTGTCGGATGAATGCGGTTGGTGAGGAGGGTCCAGGCCCTGCCCTTGTCGAAATCGATCCAGAGGCCGGTGCCGGTAAAGCCGGTATGGCCGATCGTGCCCGGCGAGCATAGCTTGCCGCCGGACCAGTCATCATAGGGACGCTCCCAGCCATGGGTGCGCGTCGCCGATAGAGGCGTCCGCATCAGGGTGATCGAGCATTCGGCGGCACCGGCGCCGGTCAGCAACCCCTCGGCGAAATCGAGGACCGAAGCGACAGTTCCGAAGAGGCCGGCATGACCGGCACCCTCCAGCGCCGAGCAATTGTCATCATGGACCTCGCCCGAGAGCACGCGATGACGCCAGGTGCAGTCTTCCGTCGCGGCCGCCTGATCGGGCGCAGCGGAAAAGGCAAACCCGGGTCCGGCGTCCATATCGCGGATCGTCTGCCCAGTCAGGCGCTCCAATGCAAAGCCGAGCAGAATGAAGTTGATGTCGGAATAGACAGGCGGACCCGCCCGCCACTCGCGCTGCAGAATGAAGGCACGAAGTAGATCGGGGCTTTGGCCATAGGTATAAAGCGGCGCGACGGCGGGAAATGGCGTCTGGTGGCCGAGGCATTGGCGAAAGGTCACCTTCCGCTCCCAGGCAGTCGCATCATATTGGCGCAGGTCCGGCAGCAGCGTAATCAGCGGCGCGTCGAGATCGATCGTGCCCGCCTCAGCCAAAGCCAGGATGCGCGGCGTGGTGAAGATGACCTTGGTGAGCGAGGCCAGATCGAACCATGTGTCGGTAAGCATCGGCCGCGTAACCGGAACCGTCTGCGCCGAGCCGACCGCGTGGACCATGCGGCCGCCATCAAGATCGACAATGCCGAGCACGCCGCCGGGAATGCGCCCGGCCGCAACGGCGGCTTCGACAGGGGAGAATGCCCGGTCGAAGCGCTGTGCGAAGTCCATTTTTCCCGCTGCCGTCATGTCCCTCCCCGCCACCTCTCTCTCAAGCTTCCGCCTGGGCCATGTGATCCCCCGAGAACCGGTGCCATTCGGGTGCGTCCGGCTCGAAACCGATCGGGCGAACCAGAGACGGAACCTGGCGCGTATCGAGCGCAAAACTCTCCCGTCGGCGATCGACCGTAGGCACGGCCGAGATCAGCCGCCTGGTATAGGAATGCTTCGGCTGCGACAGCACCGAAGCGGCATCGCCGATCTCGACGATCTCTCCGGCATAGATCACGGCGATCCTGTGCGCAATCCGCTCGACCACCGCCATGTCATGCGAGATGAACAGATAGGCGAGACGATATTCGCGCTGCAATTCGATCAAGAGGTCGAGGACCTGCGCCTGGACTGACACATCCAGCGCTGAGACGGCCTCGTCCAGCACCAGTACCGAAGGGTTCAGCATCAGCGCCCGGGCGATGCACAATCTCTGCCGCTGCCCGCCCGAGAACTCATGCGGATAGCGCTCAAGACTGTTCTCGGGCAAGCCGACGCGCTTCAGCAGCGTGACCATCCTGTCGCGCGTCTCGCCGGAGGCGCGGCCGCCAGCGGCAATGACGGGTTCCGCCAGGATGCTATCGATGCGAAGCCGGGGATTGAGCGAAGCGTAGGGGTTCTGGAACACCATCTGCACTGCACTCGTGCGATCCGCTGTCTTTGCGCCCTTCGCCGTAAACGTACCGCGCGTCGATTTCACCAAACCGAGGATTGCTCGCGCCGTCGTGGATTTGCCCGAACCACTCTCGCCCACGATCGCCAGCGTTTCGCCGGGCAGCAGATCGAAATCGACACCTTCGACCGCATGCACTGCGCCGGTCGGACGATGAAAGAAACTGCCCGATACGGGAAAGCGAACAGTCAGCCCTTCGACCTTTAAGGCTGGCGCAGGTTCAGCCACTTCGTCGCGACTAAAATCCGATCGCGCCGCACGGCCAGCCGAAAAGTGCGGAACGGAATGAAGCAGATGCTGCGTATAGGGATGCGTCGGTCTGTCGAGGATCTCGTTCAACTCACCCTGCTCGACAGCCTGCCCTGCCTGCATCACCATGACCTTGTCGGCAATGCCGGCAACAAGGCCGATATCGTGGGTGATGAAGATCATCGACATGCCGGTCTCGCGCTTCAGCTCGGCGAGAAGCGCCATGATCTGCGCCTGTACCGTCACGTCCAGCGCCGTCGTCGGTTCATCCGCGATCAGCAAGCGCGGATTGCAGGCGAGCGCGGTCGCGATCATCACCCGCTGCAACATGCCGCCGGAAAGCTGGTTCGGGCAATATTGAAGTCTCCGAGCGGCGTCAGGGATACGAACGCGATCCAGCGCATCCTTCGCAGCCGCTCTTCCCTGGCGTCCAGTCAGCCCGCGATGCAGGCGGAAAGACTCCTCGATCTGCGTGCCGATGGTCAGCACCGGATTGAGCGAGGTCATCGGCTCCTGGAAGATCATCCCAATCTCGGCGCCACGGATTTTCGTCAGTTCTGCCTCGCTCGCCGTCGTCAGGTCGAGAATGCTGTTCTCGGCGCGCTTCAATCTGATCGAGCCACCGACAATGCGCCCGCCGCCGAAATCGACGAGGCGGTTGATCGACAGTGCGGTAACCGACTTGCCCGAACCGCTCTCGCCGACGATGGCCAGCGTCTCGCCGGCGGCAAGATCGAAGCTGACGCCACTGACGATCTTATTGGCTTGCGGATTGCGTCCGAAACCCACCTCCAGATTGGAGACGGAAAGCAGAGGAATCATGGGCCTGCCCTCCGCATTTTCGGATCGAGAATATCGCGCAAGGCATCGCCGAGCAGGTTGAAGCCGAGGATGCTGATCATGATGGTGATGGCGGGGAAGATCAGCAGCCAGGGAGCGGTTTCAATCAGGTTACGGCTGTCGCTCAGCATCAGCCCGAGCGAAGATGCCGGCGGCTGCGTGCCGAGCCCAAGGAAGCTCAAGCCGGCTTCGGTCAGAAGCGACCACGCCAGCGCCAGCGTGATCTGCACTGTCAGCGGTGCGACGAGATTGAGCAGCAGGTGCCGCGTCAAAATATAGCGCTTGCTGCTGCCGAAGGTGCGGGCGGCATCGACGAAATCGCGCGCTTTCAGCGAGAGCGCCGGGCCGCGAACGACGCGAGTAAAGATCGGCGTGTAAACGATGGCAATGGCGGCGACGCTGGTCCAGGTGCCAGGTCCAACGATGGCGATGATCAGGAGGGCAAGAAGGATCGCGGGGAAAGCCAGGAGCACATCCATCATCCGCATGATCACCCCGTCCCAACGCTTCCCGAACCAGGCGGCAGTCAAGCCCAGCACGGTGCCGATCAGGCTCGCGAGCGCCACCGAGAGGAAGGCGACGGTGAAGGATTCGCCGATGCCGTTCATCAGCCGGCTTGCGACATCACGACCGAAGAGGTCTGTGCCCATCCAGTAGACGGCGTTCGGTGAATGCAAGCGGTCGATCCGGTTTTGGGTCAGCGGATTGTGCGGCGTTAGCCCCAGCATGCCGAGAACGGCAAGCATGAAAAAAATCAAGACGATCACGCCTCCGATCCGGCCGCTCGTGTGCCCGAAAATGGCCTTGACGATACGCATCAGCCCTCTCCCAGACGAACGCGTGGGTCGAGCGCGACATAGGCGAGGTCAACGAGAAGATTGACGACCATGAAGTTGAAGGCGATGAACAACACACTGCCCTGCACCAGCGCGTAGTCACGCTGCAGGATGGCATCGAGCACCATGCGCCCAAGCCCCGGCAGGGCGTAGATCTGCTCGACCAGAACAGCACCGCCAAGCAGATAGCCGAACTCGACACCGCTCAGCGTCACCACCGGAATGAGCGCGTTCGGCAGAGCATGCCGCCAGATGACGCCGCGCGCCGGCACGCCGCGACTGCGGGCGGTGCGGACATAGTCATCGCTCAGAACGTCGAGCATGGCTGAGCGCACAACGCGCGTGACGGAAGCCGCGAAGGCAAAGCCGAGCGTCAACGCCGGCAGGATCATCTGCCCGAGATTTCCGAGGGGATCCTGCCAGATCGGCGTGAAGGCACCCATGGTCGGCAGCACGCCGAAGCCCGCCGAGAGCGCATAGATGATGAGAAGACCGAGAACGAAATTCGGGGTGGACTGCCCGATCATGGCGGCGATACGCACCAGAAGATCGGACAGTTTCCCATTTCGTGTCGCGGCAAAGACGCCCGCCGGCAGGCCGATCAGGAGCGCAATGACCATGGAGAGCAGCGCGAGCTCAAGGGTCAGCGGAAACCGCTCGAGAATGATGTCGAGTACCGGCTTGCCGTAGGTGACGGAGAGGCCGAGATTGCCTTGCAGCAGGCCAAACAGCCAGCGCCAGTACTGCACGAACCATGACTGGTCGATGCCGAAATAGGCGGAAAGCGCCTGTCGCTGCTCCGGCGTCAGCAGGCCTGCATTGGTTCCCAGCATCGCCGTGATAGCATCACCCGGCACCAGCCGGATGGCGACAAACACGAGGACGGACACTCCCAGCATGATCAGCGGGAATGTCATCAGCCGGCGCGCTAGATACCCCATGAAACGTCCTCTAGGTCAGGCATTCCATCACTGGATGGAGACTTTGCTGAGACCGAAGAGCGAGCCCGTCGGCGTCGGCACAAAGCCCTGAACGTTCTTCTGTTCGGCCGTGTAGCCATAGGCGGTATAGAGCCAGATCCAGGGCGACACCTCGGCGATGTGCTTTTCGAAATCGGCAAAGATCGCCTTGCGCTTGACCGGATCGGTCTCGACGCGGCCCTTCTGCATCAGACTATCGAGCGTATCGTCAATATAGTTCGCCACTTTCTGCAGGTTGCCGGTTTTCGTCCAGTAGCGGTTATACATCGTATAGGGATCGGCACTGCCGCCATTGAGCGCGACGGCCATGTCGAAATTGCCCTTCAGCCAGGCGTCAACATAGACGTTGAGCTCCATCACCTTGATATCGAGCTTGATGCCGATCTCGGCGAGCTGCGACTGGATGACCTGGGCTTCGGCGGTGGCAGTCGGCGGCTCGCCGGTCGCCGCGATCACGGTTGCCGAAAAGCCATCGGCAAAACCGGCATCAGTCATCAGCTTCTTGGCTTTTTCAACATTGCGCTTGTAGCAGAAGAGCTGGTTCGGATCGGTCGCGTAGAGCGGCATGGTCAACGGTCCCGTCACCTTGCCCTCGCCGAGCGCCGCCGTATCCATCACATCCTGCCGGCCGATGGCGCAGGAGATCGCCTGACGCACGGCGAGCTGATCCATCGGCTTATGCGAGGGATTGAGTTGCAGGACATTGTAGGAAAGCCCGGGTGTCCGCGTCAGTTGCAGTTTCGGTTCCTTGGGAACGAGCGTTGCCACCAGCGGGTCGTTCAGCAGCGCGAAATCGATCTGACCGGTACGCAGCGACGCCAGGATCGCCGTCTCGTCCGGAAGGACGCTAATATTGATACCATCAACACCGACCGCGCCGCCGGCCCAGGCCTTGTTGGCGCTCAGGACTTCCTTGGAATTCGGCACCCAGCTGTCGAGCTTGAAGGGACCGGAACCGATCGCCTTCGTGCCGATGGAGCCTGCGGTAATCTCGCTGGCCGGAACGATAGAGGCGTTGAGGCTGGTCATCGCCGTCAGGAGCGGAACGTCCGGCTGCGATAGATGGAAGACGACGGTGGTGGCATCGGGTGTATCGATGCTGGCGATCGACAGGAAATTGGCGCGGGCAACGGCGGCGGTCGCCTGATCGAGAATGCGCTGGAACGATGCCTTCACATCGGCCGAGGTGACCGCAGCGCCGTTCTGGAACTTGGCATTCGCGTTGAGCTTGAAGGTCAGCTCCTTGCCGTCGGACGAAAACTGCCAGCTATCGGCAATGGCCGGTACGATCTGCAGATTGCCATCGAGCCGGACGAGCGGCTCATAAATCAGCTCCAGCAGGCGGATCGAGGAGAAGGCGGTCTGCTTGTGCGGATCGAGCCCTGTCGCATCCTGCGACCATGCCATGCGCAGCGTCGCCGCATGCGCCTGCGCAGAGATCGCCGCGATGCCGAGACCGGCCGCCAACGCGACACATGACATCAGTCTACCTGGAAAATACCTTTTCATTCTTTTTGCCCCCTGAGCTTGTTACCCCAGCCGATTTTGGCCATTTCTTTATGATCGCGATATTACTTCACGCGGTCTTCGCGCTGATTGCCTTGCGCAGGAAGCCACCAGCGTTTTGCAACGCCGCGCGGGCTTCTTCAATGCCCATTCCGGTAATTTCCATGAGAATGGCGAGTTTGACGTCATTGCCTGTCTGGTCGAGCACGTGGCGCGCATCCCCCTGCGTGCAGCCCGTCGCCTGCATGACGATCCTGGTGGCGCGGGCGACCAGCTTCTTGTTGCTCGCATGCACGTCGACCATCAGGTTCTGATAGCTCTTGCCGATGCGGATCATGCTCGCCGTCGTCAGCATGTTGAGAATGAGTTTCTGCGCCGTACCGGACTTCAGCCGCGTCGATCCCGTCAGGATTTCCGGGCCGACGACGGGAGAAATCGCCAGATCGGCAATGCCGGCAATGACGGAGTTGGGATTGCAGGAGAGAGCGACGGTCACGGCGCCGATGCTCTTCGCATAGTTCAGTCCGCCGATAACATAGGGCGTGCGGCCGCTGACGGCGATGCCGACGACGACATCCACAGCCGTCAGCTTGATGTCCTGCAAAGCCTGACGGCCCTGCTCCGGATCGTCTTCGGCGCCCTCGATCGAGTTCTGCAACGCCTCTGGGCCGCCGGCAATCAGGCCAATCACCATGTCAGGCGGCACGCTGAAGGTCGGCGGGCATTCGGATGCGTCGAGAACGCCAAGCCTGCCGCTGGTGCCGGCACCCATATAGATCAGCCGCCCACCCTTCTGGAAGGCGGCGACGATCTGGTTCACGGCGGCGGCGATCGCCGGAATGACCTTTTCGACCGCTGTCGGAACGGTCTGATCCTCATAATTGATCTCGCGCAGGATATCGAAGGTCGGCAGCAGATCGATGTGCATCGTATTCGGATTGCGACCCTCGGAAACCAACTGCTCCAGTTCGGATATCAACCTCTGTTCTGTCATGGGCCTGTTCTCGAAATTATGCGTCGATATCAATGGATCAGGGATAGCAAGCTCGATCGATCGCGATCGAACCAGCCGCGGCAGCGGTTAAATTTTCAACGCAACAAAACGCTCTACATCAGCTCAGGCGGCCGGCCTCTTCGGCTTCGTTCTCCGCCCATTCCCTGTTTACCTTCGTTAAGATTATGTCCATTTATTCCGTCAGTCAATTGCTAAAGGAATAAAATATTCCAAATTTGACGGGAAGAATCCGCGCCAAATGCATCGTTCTTTCAATGGCTGGAGGCTGCCTTCCTGGCGAGAATAATGGCGCCCGAGACGGCATCACCATCAATGGGCTTGAGGCGACGGCGGACATCCGGCGCCAGCCATGGCTCAAGCGGGCTGGAGAGACCGCCAAGCAAGGACACGCGCGGTGCGCCCTTGTCGAAGAGCGTTCGGATCAGCGTGTCGATGTGTTCGGCCGCACTCTGGACAATGCGCCGCCCGGCGGCATCTCCCTGATCGGCGTGGCGCATGACCATGGGCGCCAGGGCGGCGTAGTCCGTGGCGGAAGCGCGGTCCATCCAGGCGACCGCTTCCATCGGATCCTGCTGAAACCGCTGCATGATCTCGGCTAACAGCGCCGTCTTTTCGTAACGGCCGTCATGGGCGCGCAGCGCAAGCTGCACGGACTTTAACCCGAGTTCCGCCCCACTGCCCTCATCGGAGATTGGAAAACCGTAACCGCCGACCCGCAAACGGTGACCCTCGACGAAGCCGAGGCCAATCGATCCCGTTCCGGCAATGACGATCGCACCATCACGTCCTGAATGAGCGCCGAGGCATGCGCCTTCGCCGTCACTAACGAAATCGATACTGGCAAAGGGATGCTTTATGGTCCGCAGCACCTCGAGCGCGCCCTTGCGTCCGATCCCGGCAAGCCCGACGCCCGCATGAATCCGCCCGATCTCGTCGGGACCCAGACCTGCTTCCTCGATCGCCGCACCAAAGGCCCTTGCGATCGATGCCCAGGCCTCCTCTATGCCGAGCCGCGTGGTTGCGGGGCCGGACAGGCCCTGCCCCAGCACACTTCCGTCCGCATCCTCAATACGGGCACGGCAGCCTGTGCCGCCGCCGTCGATGCCGAGGAAATAGCGCGTACGTTCCGTCTCGGCACTCATGACGTCAGCCGCTCGATGTCTGCGCCACAAAGGCGGAGCTTGCGATCCAGTTGCTCATAGCCACGATCGAGATGGTAGACGCGGTTGACGATGGTTTCGCCTTCCGACACCAGCGCCGCCAGCACGAGGGAAACCGAAGCGCGCAGATCGGTCGCCATCACCTGTGCGCCCCTTAGAGGCGTTCCACCGCGCACCAACGCCGTCGTGCCTTGCAATTTGATGTTCGCGCCAAGGCGAATCAGCTCGGGAACATGCATGAAGCGGTTTTCGAAGACGGTCTCACGGAACAGCGACGCGCCCTCGGCGCAGCAGGCGAGCGCCATGAACTGCGCCTGCAGATCCGTCGGAAAGCCCGGATAGGGTTCGGTGGTGATATCGGCGCCCTTGAGCGGACCATCCCTTGAAACAACAAGGCCACGGTCGCTCGGCCAGATACTGACACCCATAGCTTCCAGCATTTGCACAACGGAGGCCAGGTTCTCGAGCCGGGCGTGGATCAGTTCGAGCTGTCCGCCGGTGATGGCGGCCGCCACGGCATAGGTGCCCGCCTCGATCCTATCGGGTATGCCGTGATGCTTCGCAGGACGCCAGCTCGTGTCGCCGTCGATCAGGATGCGGTGCGTGCCGGCACCCTCGATCTTCGCCCCCATGGCGCTGAGACAGACAGCAAGATCGGCCACCTCCGGCTCGCGCGCCGCATTCAATATCTCCGTCTCGCCCTTGGCGGCACAAGCCGCCATCATCGCGGTCTCGGTCGCGCCGACCGAGGGAGAACTCAGAACGATCCGCGCGCCCTTCAGTCCTTTCGGGGCCGATGCAACGATCAGCCCGTTCTCAATCGCGATATCGGCGCCGAGCGTCGCTAGAGCCTTGATATGCATATCGACTGGCCGCGCGCCGATGGCGCAGCCGCCGGGCAGCGACACGCGGGCATGACCGAAGCGCGCCAGCAGCGGCGCGAGCACCAGCACCGTCGCCCGCATCCGCCGCACAGTGTCGTAGGAGGTTTCCTTCGAGACGATGCCGCTCGCATCGATCGTGGTGCCGTGTGCCGAACGGGTCACGATAGCCCCATGAAGCGAGACGACGCCGAGCATGTTCTCGACATCGGTCACGGCCGGCAGGTTCGTCAATTCCAGCGGATGCGAGCTCAGCAGCGCTGCCGCGATCTGCGGCAAGGCGGCGTTCTTGGCGCCGGCGATCGTCACCGCACCCTGCAGCCGTCGTCCACCCGATATACGTAATCTGTCCATGATATGAAACCCGCCGAAGAAAGGGGCGAAGGAGCGGACGATAGCGCGCCCGACTCTCATTCAAGACTATTCGGTCATTCCATCATGTCAATGTTGTTTGGAATTTTTTATTCCAATGTTTATGATAACATCAGCAGGCAGCCGGCCCAAAGCATGGTTGTCCGTTTCCGGCCGAATGCTATCTTTGTGGCTCGACCGTATCGAAGCATGAACCGGCCTCCATGGCCTGAAGGGGCGGATGTCTATCTTAAAGAAAATCAGCGCGAAGCTCGAAGTCATGGCGCCGGCCGACCGCCAGATCGGGCAGTTCATCGTCGAAAATCCCGACCAGATGCTGCGCCTGTCATCCGCCGCCCTTGCCGCCGAAACCGGCCGCAGCCAGTCGAGCGTCGTCAAATTCAGCCAGAAGCTTGGCTATGCCGGCTATCAGGAGCTGAAGCTTGCCGTCAGCGAGGCCAAGGCACAGGAATGGCAAGCGCCAGCCGGCATGATCCATGGCACGATCGAAGTGGACGACGGCTATCTGACGATCCTGCAGAAATTGCTCGGCAGCAAGCTGCAGGCGATGCAGCAAACCATCGCCGTCAACAACGAGCTGGATATCGGCCGGGCACTGAAGGCGCTGCACGAGGCCCGGCGCATTCATCTCGCCGGCGTCGGCGCATCGTCGCTGGTCGCGCGTGACTTTTCCTACAAGCTGATGAAACTTGGGCGCATCGTCCTGCATGACAGCGATAGCCATGTGCAGATGGCCAACGCCTCGACGCTCGGCCCCGACGATCTGCTCTTCGCCCTCTCCTATTCCGGCGCCAGCATCGAGACCTTGCGAATTGCCGAACTCGCCAGCCAGCGCGATGCGACCGTCATCGCCGTCACCGGCCTCCAGGACAATCCCCTGACCCGCGTTGCCGATATCCGCCTCTATACCGTCGGCGATGAAGACCGCGTCCGCTCCTCGGCGATCACGGCGCGCGATGCGCAGCTGATGCTGACCGATCTGCTGTTCATCCTGCTGATGCAACGGCAGCCCGATGCCCATGACTATGTTCACAACAGCGAAGCGGCCGTCTCAGTGCTGAAGGCCAAGCGCCTGTCTTAGCCGCAACTGGAATCCGGTAAACAGGTCGTGACGAAAGCGATACGACCTGTACTCCGCCGTCACCAGGACATAGCTTCCGGCTCCCATTGCAATCCATGCGGAGAGAATCAAATGGACCTCGGTCTCGCCAATAAAGTCGCCCTTGTTACCGGCGGCTCGAAGGGCATCGGCTATGCCTGCGCCCGCCTGTTCCTGTCCGAGGGCGCACGGGTCGGTATCTGCTCGCGAGCACAAGCCAATATCGACAAGGCATTGTCCGGCCTGCCCGGCGCCCATGGCTATGCCGCCGATCTGACCTCCGACACGCAAGCCCTTGACGTCGTCGACAGGATCGAGAACGAAATCGGCCCCATCGATATTCTCGTCAACAGCGCCGGCGCCGCCACCCGAACGCCTGCTTCGGAGCTCACGCCAGCTGCCTGGCGCGCCGCGATGGATGCGAAGTATTTTTCCTATATCAACGTGCTCGATCCGGTCATAAAGCGCATGGCCGCGCGTGGTTCGGGTACCATCGTCAACATCATCGGCAATGGCGGCAAGATCGCTTCGCCGGTCCATCTTGCCGGCGGAGCCGCCAACGCGGCGCTGATGCTCGCAAGCGTTGGTCTCGCCAATGCCTATGCCAGCCAGGGCGTGCGTGTCGTCGGCCTCAATCCGGGCCTGACCGAAACGGACCGGGTTGCGGAAGGTTTGAAGGCATCCGCAAAACTTGCCGGCTCCACCGAGGAAGAGGCGCTGGCGGAAGCGCTTAAGCGTATTCCCATCGGCCGCATGGCGAGCCCTGATGATATCGCCAATGTCGTCGCCTTCCTGAGTTCATCCAAGGCAAGTTATGTCACCGGCGTCGTCATCAGCATGGATGGAGCGCAGGTTCCGACCGTAGTCTGACGGAGGTCTATGCAACCGCTTTCCAATCCAGCCCGATATCGAGCGTCGGGGCGCTATGCGTCAGCCAGCCGACGGAGATGAGATCGACGCCGGATGCGGCGAAGGCGGCGGCAGTTGATGGCGTGATGCGGCCCGATGCTTCTGTGATCGCCCGGCCGGCAACCATGCCCACAGCAGCACGAAGCTGGTCGGGCGTCATATTGTCGAGCAGCACGGCGTCGACACCCTCTTCCATGGCCTCGCGAAGCTGATCGAGCGTATCCACCTCGACCTCGATCTTGACCATATGGCCGACGCCGGCCTTGGCCCGGCGGATCGCTTCAATGACACCGCCGGCGATCGCCACATGATTGTCCTTGATCAGCACGGCATCATGGAGCGCAAAGCGGTGATTCATGCCGCCGCCGGCCCGCACCGCATATTTCTCCAGCGCCCGCAGCCCCGGCGTCGTCTTGCGGGTGCAGACGATCGACGCCTTCGTGCCGCCGATCGCCTCGACGATGCCGGCCGTCACCGTGGCAATGCCTGAGAGATGGCCAAGGAAATTCAGCGCCGTCCGCTCGGCCGTCAGCAGGCCGCGAGACAGACCTTCTATGATCGCGATCACGTCGCCAGCCTCGACCTTGGCGCCGTCGTGAAGATGGCGGGTCATGACGATGCTGGGATCGACGAGCTGAAACGCTAGCTCGGAAGCATCGAGACCGGCAACCACGCCCGGCTGGCGGGCCACCATGGCGACCTTGGATCGATGATCCTCGGGAATGACGGCCGCGGAAGTGACATCTCCGGCGAGGCCCAGATCCTCCAACAGAGCGTTGCGGACCAGCGGCTCGACGATGAGGCGCGGAAGAGAGACGAGGGTCATATCAGGCGCTCCTGGCGAAAGAATAGGGAATGACGGATCGGGCGATGTCCAAGGCATCGGTGAGGCGCATCATCCGGCGCTGCGCATGTTGCTGCTTCAAGGGGAAATCCGTGCGGGCATGGGCGCCGCGCGATTCTGTGCGCAGGCTGGCAAAAACGGCGATCAACAGTGCCACAATGGCGGGATCGGCGGCCGCATTGTCGCTTTCGGCAAGCGGCAGCAACGCGGCAATCGCACCATGGATGGCGCCGGCATTGCGAAGCACGCCGAGATGCCGCGACACGATCGGACGGACGAGGGAAGCATCCGGAGCCGCCAAGCGTGAATCCTCCGACAGCGGCGCCGTCGGGCGCGTAAGCACGCTGCCAATGTCCTGTGCTGCGCGCATGCCCAGGACGGCAGCCTCCAGCAACGAATTGCTGGCGAGCCGATTGGCGCCATGCAGGCCGGTCGATGCGGCCTCTCCCGCCACCCAAAGGCCAGGGACGGAGCTGCGACCGCTTTCATCCGTTGCGACACCACCCATGTGATAATGGACGGCTGGGCGCACGGGAATGAGCTCACAGGACGGATCGATGCCTGCTTCCCGGCAGAGCGCATCGATCACTGGAAAGCGGACGGCGAAACGGTGGCCAATTGCTTCGCGGGCATCGAGGAAGACGCGACCGCCCCGAGCGATTTCCGCGCTGATGGCGCGGGCGACAACGTCGCGCGGCGCCAGCTCCGCGCCGGCAACCTGCGCCATGAAGCGCTCGCCTTTCTCATTGACCAGCAAGGCCCCCTCGCCCCGCACGGCTTCGCTGACCAGCGCCAGCGGCCTGCGGCAGGAATCGAGCGCGGTCGGATGGAACTGCACGAATTCCATATCGGCCAGAAGCGCTCCGGCTCTTGCGGCAAGCGCGATCCCCTGGCCGAAATTGCCCGTCGGATTGGTTGTCGCATCGAAGAGGCCGCCGATACCACCCGTGGCCAGAAGCACCCTGGATGCCGGCAGGATCACCAACCCTTTCGGGGTTGCGCAGAGCAGGCCGCTGATCTGACCTCCGTCCAGAAGCAACCGGCGGGCTTCATGTCCTTCAAGCACGGTGATCGATGGCGTGCGGGCGACAGCCTCAACCAGCGCGCGGACAATCGCAGCGCCCGAGCCATCGCCCTCGGCATGCACGATACGGCGGCGCGAATGCGCGGCCTCAAGGCCGAGCGACAGGCTGCCCTCGATGTTCCGGTCAAAGCGGATGCCCGCCCGCTCGAGCGAAGCAATCGCCGCCGGCGCCTCCGCGATGATGTTCGCGGCGACGGTCGGATCGCAAAGCCCGTCGCCGGCGGCAAGTGTGTCGGCGAGATGCAGCTCCGCGCTATCGTCTTCTCCCATGGCGGCGGCAATGCCGCCCTGCGCCCAGGCGCTCGATGTTTCCGCACCGAGAGCCGCGCGGGTGACAATAACGGTAGGCTGCGGCGCCAAGGTCAACGCCGCCATCAGCCCGGCAAGACCGCTACCGACGATGACGACGCGGCCAGAAAGATCGTAAAGAATCTGGGTCATATCGCCAACATCCTTTCCACCGAGCGGCGGGCGGCGACGGCGATCGCCGGGTCGACCGTGACTTCGTGCCGGTTTTCCTCAAGCGCCTTGCGGATATTGCCGAGCGTGATGCGCTTCATGTGCGGGCAGAGATTGCAGGGCCGGATGAACTCGACATTCGGGTGGTGCACGGCGACATTGTCACTCATCGAACATTCGGTGAGGAGCACCACGCGCGGCGGCTGCTTGCTTCCGACATAGTCCGACATGACGGCGGTGGAACCGGTGAAATCGGCTTCCTTGACGACATCAGGCGGGCATTCCGGATGGGCAAGCACCATCACACCGGGATAGTTTTCGCGCAGCTGGCGGATGTCATCGGCGGTGAAGAGTTCGTGCACCTCGCAATGCCCATGCCAGGCGATGATCTCGACATTGGTCTCGCGCGCCACGTTTTGCGCCAGATATTCGTCGGGGATCATCAGCACCTTGGGAACGCCGAGCGATTCCACGACTTGGCGGGCGTTGCCCGACGTGCAGCAGATGTCGGAGGCCGCCTTCACCGCAGCGGAGGTGTTGACATACGTGACGATGGGAACACCGGGATGGGCCTGCCGCAGCAAGGCGATATCCTCCGGTGTGATCGAGTCCGCCAGCGAACAGCCGGCAGCCATGTCCGGGATCAGCACGGTCTTTTCCGGATTGAGTAGCTTGGCGGTCTCGGCCATGAAATGCACGCCGGCAAGCACGATGATATCGGCATCCACATTGATCGCCTTGCGCGCAAGCGCCAGACTGTCTCCGACAATATCGGCAACGCCGTGGAAGATCTCCGGCGTCTGGTAGTTATGGGCGAGGATGACGGCGTTGCGGCGGCGCTTCAGCTCGAGGATCGCCTCGACATCGTCCTGAAACGTCATCCATTCGGCTTTGGGAATGACGCGGCTGACGCGCTCATAGAGGGAGGATGCGGATACGGGGGAATTCATGACCGGCTCCTTATTATACTCAGATTGAGCATATTATGCGCAAATAGATATTCTCGATATGAGCATATGTCAATTGCGAGAGAGCGGCAATTTCGTTCCGGCGAGTTCACGTTCTTCGCGGATGGCATGGCGGAAGCGGAAGAGCTTGGCCGGGCGGCCGCCCGTTTCGCTTTCGGTGCCGCCGGTTTCCTCGACCAGGTCCTGCTGCTCGATGAGGCGGCGGAAATTCTGCTTGTGCAGCATCAGCCCCGCCAGCGCCTCGACGGTGCGTTGCAATTGCAGGAGGGTAAAACTCTCGGGCATGAGTTCGAAGACGACGGGACGATATTTGATCTTTGCCCTCAATCGCGCCATGCCGGTCGCGAGAATGCGCCTGTGGTCGGCGAACATCGGGCGGCCGAACCGAGCCGATGGCGCGCAGCCCGCTTCTTGAACCAGGCCCGCCTCGTAAAGAATCTCGTAGCGCTGCAGCACCAGGTCTTCATTCCAGGCTGCACCATTGAGCCCAAAGGCATAGTCGACGCGGCGGCCGCGCGGATCGCATTTGCCGCCATCGCTGTCGATCCAGTCCCCCAGTCGGGCGGCGATGTCATCGATGACGGCCGGACGGCCGCTGCGGTGATCTTCCCATGGGAAATATTCGTACCAGCCGTGCCAACCCGACGGACCAGCACCCGGAGCAGGCTGTTCGCGCACGAGGCCGAGATAGCTGATCGAGATTGTTCGCCCGCCGAGGATTTCGTTGTTCCGGTCACGGTCGGCAAAGGTATAGAGCTGCTCGAGATAGCCGACCGGATGCGCCGTCTGCTCTTGCACCCATTCTCGAAGCCCACTTTGCAGCGTCCGGTGCCCGAGCTCGAATGGCCCGGACGGTAAAGCCTCGCCGGAGCGCACTGTCATCACCCGCGGCTCGTGGCCGGTGACAGCCGTCAAAACCGCAATCAATTCAGCGTGCGCAAGCCCGATGGTCAAGGAATCTCCTTATCTTGTCTTACGCATACTTTGTCGCACGAAGAGCAGCCGAAGCCAAATGCTCGGCACTTGTCAGCGGACGATATCAACATAAGAGGCCCTATCGACGGACATAATCCGGATATTGTTCGCAAATCAGATCGATGATCGACAGCGTGCCGGAGAGATGTTTACGCAGGGCCGCGACCGCCTGTTCCGCGTCGCCTGACTGGACGGCGTCGACAACGGCGCGATGGTCGGCCATGACCTGTTGCAGCTTGCCGGGCATCGGCAGGTTCAGCCGGCGCAGCCGGTCGAGATGGACGCTCTGGCGGCGAACGGTTGCCCAAAGCCCCAATATGCCGACCCTCTCGAAGAGAACGCGGTGAAAATCCTTGTCGAGCGAATCGAAGAAATCATAGGTCTCGGGCGACATGACATGTTCTTGCCGGGCCAGAACCTGCGCCAGCGCGGCCGCCGTCTCCGCCGGCTCTTCGGCTGTCAGGCGCCGGATGGCCTCCAGCTCGATCGACAATCTCAGGAAATGCGCCTCCCGGGCGTTGCCGATATCGATCCGTGAAACGACGGTAGCATATTGCGGATAGACCTCGACAAGCCCCTCCTCTTCCAGCCGTATCAAGGCGTCGCGAACTGGCGTCTGGCTGACATTGAATTCGCTCTGCAGCGAGATTCGCGACAGCACCGTTGTCGGCGGTAGGCTCATCGAAAGAATGCGTGACCTCAGGATTTCCAGGATCTGCGGCGCGACCTGGCGCGAACGGTCCAGGGTGAATTCTTTCGGATTTACTCTCACGCGGTCACCTTCCCCATCGAAACTCTCAGCCCATTAAACACAATTTAGGCCTTGATGCACTGATACATTAGTGCTTTAGTCCATCCATGCCAACGCAGTCTCATGCGTCTGGATCATTTTTGGGAGGAAATGATGAGAGCTTTTCTTCGCGGCCTGACCGCGACCTGTCTCGTGTTTGCCGGCACATTGTCCGCCGGTGCCGCCGAAAAGACGGATATTTCGATCACGCGCCAGCCGGGCATCCTTTATCTCGTCAGCCACGTCATGGAGACGCAGAAGCTGATCGAGAAGCGGGCCGAGGCCGATGGTCTGGCCGGCGTCAAGGTCGATTGGCGCACCTTCAGCGGCGGCGGCGCGCAGACCGATGCGCTGCTCGCCGGCAATGTCGATATCGTCAATACCGGCACCGGCAATCTGCTGCTGCTCTGGGACCGCACCAGAGGCAAGGTTAAGGGCATCGTCACCAATTCCGCCCAACCGGTCATCATGGTTTCGCGTGATCCACGCATCAAATCCCTGAAGGACATCCAGCCGGGCGACAGGATAGCCGTGCCGACGGTCGGCGTTTCGACGCAGGCAATCCTGCTGCAGATGGCCGCCGCCCAGATGTACGGCGACGATCAGGTGCACAAGTTCGATACCAACACGGTGCAACTTGGTCACCCCGATGCGATGGCCGCACTTGCAAACCAGAACCACGAAGTGAAGAGCCATTTCTCGGCGCCGCCCTTCCAATATCTGGAGCTAAAGCAGCAGGGCGTTCATGAAGTCGTCAACTCACGCGATATCATCGGGGGCGAGCTGACCCAGGGTACTTTCTTCACGACCACGCAATTCGCCGAAGCCAATCCGACTGTCGTCAAGGCTGTGCGGCAAGCCACAGCCGACGCCATCGAGGTGATCAAGAAGGATCCGAAGACCGCCGTCGAAGCCTATAAGACGGTGAGCGGCGACAAGACCAGCGTCGACGATCTGTTGGCGATCCTGAACCAGCCGCACATGATGGAGTTCCGCATGGATCCGCAGGGAACCATGAAGTTCGCTGCCCATCTCCACAAGGTCGGAACCCTGAAGACGATGCCGAAGGCCTGGACGGATTATTATCTGCCCGAAGCCGCCGATCTCAACGGCAATTGATCCTGAAAGGCAGCGCGAATGCCGCCTCTTGATCCAATTCTTGAAGGAGCCTCCATGCTTCAGGCAAAAATCGCAGCCGATCCGACAACGATCGAGGCGGCTACCGCTGCCACACCGCTCTTGAACGTCGATAAGGTGACGCTTCGCTACAAGACGCCGAACCTTTTGATCACCGCCACCGAGGACGTCAGCTTTTCCGTCGAGACGTCCGATCGCTTTGTGCTACTCGGACCGTCCGGTTGCGGGAAATCGACCCTGCTGAAGGCGATCGGCGGCTATATGACGCCGACGAGCGGCCGCATCGAGATCAAGGGGCAGTTGGTCAAGAAACCGGGCGCCGACCGGATGATGGTATTTCAGGAGTTCGATCAGCTCCTGCCCTGGAAGACCGTGCTCGAAAACGTCATGTTTCCGCTGACGACCGCCCGCCGCCTGCCCCGCGCCGAGGCCGAAGCCATCGCTCGCGACTACATCGACAAGGTGAAGCTGACCCGCGCCGTAGACACCTATCCGCATATGCTTTCAGGCGGCATGAAGCAGCGCGTGGCGATCGCCCGTGGCATGGCCATGCAGCCCGATATCCTGCTGATGGACGAACCCTTTGCCGCACTTGACGCGCTGACACGCCGGCAGATGCAGGACGAGCTTCTCCAGCTCTGGGAAGACACGCGTTTCACCGTCATCTTCGTCACGCATTCGATCGCCGAGGCGATCAAGATCTCCAACCGCATCCTGCTGCTGTCGCCGCATCCCGGCCGCGTGAAGGCCGAGGTTCGCAACGTCGAATCCGTCCGCAATGACACTGCCGCCGCCGCCAAGCTGGAGCAGGACATCCATCACATGCTGTTTGCCGAAGCCGGACATAGGGAATAGGCCATGAGCGCACCACAAATCATTCTCGCGGCCGAGCCGGCAGATGCCGCCGGCCATATCGCCGCCGTCGAGCAGAAGCTCGGTACCCTCGAACTCCTTTGGCAGTCGAGCTTCCTCCGCAAATCACTGCTGATCGTAATTCTCGCGATCATCTGGGAAGTCTATGCGCGGCACCTCGACAATCCGCTGCTGTTCCCAACACTCAGCGACACGCTGAGTGCGCTCTATGATCGTTTCGCGGACGGCGTTCTGCCCGAGCGCATCTGGACGACGCTGAAAGTGCTGATAACCGGCTATGTGACCGGCACCGTGCTCGCGGCTATCCTGACCGTCGTCGCGATCAACACCCGCATCGGCACCGATTTTCTCGAGACCATGACGGCGATGTTCAATCCGCTGCCGGCGATCTCGCTGCTGCCGCTTGCCCTTATCTGGTTCGGCCTCGGGCCGGCGAGCCTGGTCTTCGTGCTGATACATTCGGTGCTCTGGGCGGTTGCTCTCAACACCCATGCCGGCTTTCTCGGTGTCTCGCGTACCCTGCGCATGGTCGGCGCGAATTACGGGCTGACCGGGCTTTCATACGTCTTCCGCATCCTCATCCCCGCCGCCTTCCCCTCGATCCTGACCGGCTTGAAGATCGGCTGGGCCTTCTCCTGGCGCACACTGATCGCCGCCGAGCTCGTCTTCGGCGTCTCCTCCGGCCAAGGCGGCCTTGGATGGTTCATCTTCGAAAACCGCAACCTTCTCGACATACCCGCAGTCTTCGCCGGCCTGCTGACGGTTATCGTTATTGGGCTTATTGTGGAGAACTTCGTCTTCCAGACGATCGAGCGCCGTACCCTACTGAAGTGGGGCATGAAGGAATAAGGCGACGCGCGGATTTATCTCTTCGACTAACCGTTGAATACAAGGCTGGAATACAATGAGCAGCAAAAAGAAACCGGCAGACCTGCGCAGCGCCAGATGGTTCGCCCCCGACGACCTCAGAAGCTCCGGGCATCGCTCGCGCACCATGCAGATGGGCTATGCGCCGGAAGAATGGGCCGGAAAGCCCGTCATCGCCATCCTCAACACATGGTCCGACGCCAACCCCTGTCACGCACACTTCAAACACCGTGTCGAAGACGTGAAGCGCGGTGTCTTTCAGGCCGGCGGCTTCCCGCTCGAACTGCCGGCGCTGTCGCTGTCGGAAAGCTATGTGAAGCCGACCACCATGCTCTATCGTAACATGCTGGCGATGGAAACCGAGGAGCTGCTGCGCTCGCATCCGATCGACGGCGCCGTCCTGATGGGCGGCTGCGACAAGACCACGCCGGGCCTCGTCATGGGCGCGCTGTCCATGGGCCTGCCGATGATCTACCTGCCGGCCGGCCCGATGCTGCGCGGCAATTATCGCGGCGAATATCTGGGGTCCGGCTCGGATGGCTGGAAATTCTGGGACGAACGTCGCGCCGGCACGATTACGGAGAAAGAATGGGTCGATGTCGAGGCCGGCATTGCCCGCTCCTACGGCCATTGCATGACCATGGGCACGGCGAGCACGATGACGGCAATCGCGGAGGCGTTGGGCCTTACCCTGCCCGGCGCAAGCTCCATCCCGGCGCCGGATGCCAACCATATTCGCATGTCATCTGCCGTCGGCCGCCGCATCGTAGATATGGTCTGGGAGGATCTCGTTCCATCGAAGATCGTCACCGCAGCCGCCTTCGATAATGCCGTCGCGGTCGCCATGGCAACGGGCTGTTCTACCAATGCCGTCGTGCACCTGATCGCGATGGCCCGCCGCGCCGGCGTCGACCTTACGCTGGACGATCTCGACAAGGCCGGCCGCACGACGCCGGTGCTCGCCAATATCCGGCCGACCGGCAAGACCTACCTCATGGAGGACTTCTACTATGCCGGCGGCCTCAGGGCCTTGATGGTGAAGCTGTCCTCGAAACTTGACCTCTCCGCCCTCACCGTGTCGGGCGTCACTCTCGGAGAAACGCTCGAAGGCGCCAAATGCTACAATGACGACGTTATCCGCTCACTCGACAATCCGGTCTATCATGAGGGCTCGCTCGCCGTCGTGAAGGGCAATCTCGCGCCGACGGGCGCGGTCATCAAGCCCGCTGCCTGCGACCCGCGCTTCCACAAACACCAGGGACCGGCGCTGGTGTTCGACAGCTATCCGGAGATGAAGGCGGCGGTGGACGACGAAAATCTCGACATCACGCCAGACCACGTCATGGTGCTGCGCGGCGCTGGCCCGCAGGGTGGACCGGGCATGCCGGAATGGGGCATGCTGCCGATCCCGAAAGCGCTACTGAAGCAGGGCCACCGCGACATGCTGCGCCTTTCCGACGCCCGCATGAGCGGCACCAGCTACGGCGCCTGCATCCTGCATGTCTCACCGGAATCCCACGTCGGCGGCCCCTTGGCGCTGTTGAAGAACGGCGACATCATTCGCCTCGACCTCGAAGCTCGCCGCATCGACATGCTGGTGGACGAGGACGAGTTGCAGCGGCGGCGTGACGCCTGGGTGAAGCCGGCTGAAAAATTCGGACGCGGTTACGGCTGGATGTTCAACCGCCATGTTGCGCAGGCCGATACCGGCTGCGACTTCGATTTCCTGGAACCCGGTTTCGGCCCGACGCCGGGCGAACCCGATATTTATTGATCGCAAAGGATATATCTTATGAGCAATTACGTGCTGAGCAGCGAGACGCGCAACAAGCTGTTGGGCGTCGCTACGCCGACGATCGCCACCGCGCTCTTCAAGCGGGGCTTGCGCAACCAGTTCATCCAGGATGTGCACCCGCTATCGACGAAGAAGGCGAACATGGTCGGCCAAGCCTTTACGCTGCGCTACATTCCGGCGCGTGAAGACCTGAATACGCTTGAGGTCTTCCGCAATCCAGAGCATCCGCAGCGCGCCGCCGTCGAGAGGTGCCCGCCCGGCGCGATCCTCGTCATGGATAGCCGCAAGGATGCTCGCGCCGCCTCGGCCGGCTCGATTCTGATCTCGCGGCTACAGGTGCGTGGTGTCGCCGGCGTCGTTACCGATGGCGGTTTTCGCGACAGCCCGGAGATTGCGGCCCTCGATATCCCCGCCTATCATCACCGCCCCTCCGCGCCGACGAACCTGACGCTGCACCAGGCGATCGAAATAAACGGTCCGATCGGCTGCGGCGATGTTGCGGTTTTCCCCGGCGACGTGCTTGTCGGCGACAATGAAGGCGTCATCGTCATCCCCGCCCACATTGCCGACGAGATCGCCGATGAGACCGTCGAAATGACCGCCTATGAGGATTTCGTCACCGAGGAAGTGCTAAACGGCGCGACCATCATCGGCCTTTATCCGGCAACCAGTGACGCCCCCAAGGCCAAGTTCGCCGAGTGGCGGAAGCAGAAGGGTCGCTGATCTGGCGATAAATCGAAACCCCGCCGGCGATTATGGCGGCGGGGTTTTGCATAAAATAATAGAGACTTAACCGGCCCAGCTCATCCGATTCAGGAAGAAGCTTTCATTCGGCGTAGGCTGGAAGTTCAACGGCTTTGCGGCACCGTAGATCGCAATCATCTGGTAGAGCGGCACGGCGAGCACATCATCCACGATCAACTGGCTGATCTTTTCATAATCCGCCAACCGCTTCTGCTGATCGAGCGATGAGCCCGCATCGTCCAGCAGTGCATCGATCTCTGGCTTGGCGACGATTGCCCAGGTGCTACCCGTGTGGAAGAGATAGTTCATAACCCCATCGGCATCCTGGCAGGCGCAGGAATTGGTGCTGATCGCCAAGGTCGGAGCTTCGATCGGGCCTTTCTGAACCAGTTGTAGGAAGGTCGGCGTGTCGACCTGCGAAATCTCGACGTCGAAGCCGACTTCCTGCAATTCCTGCAATATGGCTTCGGCCACACGCTGGTCGAAGAAGGTGCCGACGGTCAGCTGGAACTTCGGCGGCTTGCCGACGCTGGCGATCAGAGCCTTTGCCTTGTCCGGATCATAGGGCAGTCCGGTAATCTTATCGCTCCAGCCGAAATGCGCCGGGGTCATCATCTGGACGACCGGCTTGTCGAACCCACCGAGAATGCCTTGCGTGATGCCGGCCTTGTCTATGGCATAGGCGAGGGCCTGGCGGAGCTTTAAATTGTCGAAGGGAGGCTTGTTCGGATTGATCCGGATAAAGGACATTCTCTCCGTCAGGATCGGCAGGGCCTTGACCGTTTCCGACCCCGCCAATTGCGCCGCCTGATCGGACGTCAGAGCGCGGGCGAAATCGGCCACACCGGCCTGTAGGTCCGCGAGCCTGGTCGAGGCATCCGGCACTGCGCGGAAGACTGCCTGCTCGAATGGGCCTTTGTTGCCCCAATAGCTGTCGTTGCGAACAAGCGTCACGGCAACGCCGCGATCCCACTTGGCGAACTTATAGGGGCCGCTGCCGACGGGTGCCAGATTGAACGCCTGGTCGCCGACTTTCTGCACCACATGTTCGGGGATGATGGACAACTTGGTGAGCTGCGCAAGCAGCGGCGGATAGGGGCTCTGCAGCGTCAGCGTCACCTCATGCTCGCCGGAGACCTCAGCCTTTGCGATCTTGGCGAACTGGCTGCGCTGAGGGCTCGCCAATTTCGGGTCGATGATGCGATTGACGCTGAAGGCGACATCCTCGGCCGTCAGTGGCGTGCCGTCGTGAAAGGTGACGTCCGCGCGCAGGGTGAAGACGATTTTCGTATCCGACAGGCTCTTCCAGGAAGTGGCAATTTCGGGAGCGATCTTACCGCTATTGTCGCGCGTGACGAGGTTGTCGAAAATATTGCGATAGACGAAATAGCTGTCCGGATTCCATTGCAGCTGCGGATCGAGCGTCGACGGCTCGTTGACGAGATCCACGACGATCTGCTGCTTTTCGGCAGCCTGGGCCATCATGGTGGACGGAAGAAGAGCGAGCCCGAAGACCGCCGTTAAAACAAGAAGCTTTCGAAACATCATCATCTACTCCTTTAAGAAATCAGGCGTTTTCACATGGCATGCGGCGGAATGGCCGCCCGGCTGAAGCGCTTCGAGTTCAGGCGATACCGTCCGGCAAATGGGCACGGCGATGGGGCATCGGGTCGAAAAGCGGCAACCCGGGGGTGGATTGGCAGGACTCGGCAGATCCCCTTGCAGAATGATGCGCTGCCGGCGACGCTGTGCCTTGGGGTCGGGCAGCGGCACGGCGCTGAGCAGCGCTTCCGTATAGGGATGAACGGGGTTCGCAAAAACCTCCGCCGTCGATCCGGTCTCCGCGATCCGGCCAAGATACATCACCGCGACCCGATCCGCGAAGTGGCGCACCACGGAGAGATCATGCGAGATGAAGAGATAGGATAGGTTCAGGCGCCGCTGCAATTCGAGCAGCAGGTTCAGGATCTGCGAGCGGATTGATACATCAAGCGCCGAAACCGGCTCGTCGAGGATAAGCAGCTTGGGCTGTAGCGCGATGGCGCGGGCAATAACGATACGCTGGCGCTGGCCGCCGGAAAAGGCATTGGGCTTGCGGTCGGCATGGCCGGGATTGAGCCCGACGAGCTCCAGCAACTCCCCGACCCGTTGCCGGCGCTCCTCCCGCGTGCCGATACCGTGAATGATCAGCGGCTCGGCAATGCTTTCCCCGATGGTCAGTTTCGGATTGAGGGCAGACACCGGATCCTGGAACACGATCTGGATGTCTCGCGAAAGATCGGCACGGCGCACCGAGGCATCGCTCGTCACATCTTCGCCCGCGAAGATGATCCTGCCCGATGTCGCCCGCTGCATTCCAAGGATGGTGGCGCCGAGAGTGGACTTGCCACAGCCTGATTCACCGACCAGCGCCAGGCTTTCCCCCGGTGCGATATCGAGATCGACCCCATCGACGGCCTTCAGCCAGCCGACCGGACGGCCGAGAAAGCCGCCACGGATCGGGAAATGCACACGAAGGTCGCGTACGGAAAGAAGCGGCCCGGTCATGCGAGCCCCCCGGTCAGGTCCTGATGCCAGCAGGCGGCGCCGCGGTCCGCGCCTGCGGCGACAAGCGGCGGCGTTTGCCGACAGTCCTCGTCGGCCAGAGGACAGCGCGTCGAAAACCGGCAGCCTTCCGGCCAGGCGCCGATATCCGGCACCGTGCCGCTGATGGTCGGCAACAGTGCCTTCGCCTCGCCATCTAACCTCGGAATGGTCGATAGCAGCATCCGCGTATAGGGATGCCTCTGTTCTTCGAAGATCGCGTCGACGGAGGCCTCTTCGACAATCCGGCCGGCATACATCACCGCCACACGGTCGGCGATATCGGCAACGACGCCCATGTCGTGGGTGATCAAGAGGATCGCCGTGCCGGTCTCGGCGCGCAATCGTTTCATCAGCTCCAGAATTTGTGCCTGGATCGTCACGTCAAGCGCCGTCGTCGGCTCGTCGGCGATAAGCAGGCGCGGCCGGGTGATCAGCGCCATGGCGATCATCGCGCGCTGGCACATGCCGCCCGACAGTTCGAAGGGAAACTGATGGAAGCGCATGGCCGGTTCGGGAATGCCGACCTCTTCGAGCATGGCGATCGCCTGCCGCTGTGCCTCCCTGCCCCTTACCCCGCGATGGACAATCAGGCTTTCGGCAATCTGCTTGCCGATCGGCATCAGTGGATTGAGCGAGGCAACCGGCTCCTGAAAGATCATCGCCATTTCGTCGCCACGCAGGCGCTTCATGGCGGCGTTGTCGAGGCCGGCGAGCTCCTTGTCGTTCAGCCGGATCGACCCTTTGTTTCTCGCCGCAACGCGCGGCAACAGACCCATGACCGAAAATGCTGTCATCGACTTGCCGCAACCGGATTCGCCGACCAGCGTGACGATCTCGCCGGCGGAAACCGAAAAACCGACGCCATCGACGACGGGTTTGCCGCCGATGGAGATATGCAGATCTTCGACGATCAGGACCGGAGCGGTCATATGGGGTCAGCCTCGCGAACGGCAGCCCATGGGTTCTTTGGGTGAACCATGCCCGAATTGATGCCGTTACGACGGAGAATCGCCGAGGGAACAGCGAAGTTGACCGGGTAGAGCGTGTCATCGATGACTTCGACGCTGAACTCGGACGCGACGATCGGCGCCACATCGGATGCCGCTGTCCGATTGACGCGGATGGTCGTGCCGCTGGCGTCGATGCGCGGACTGAGGAAGGCATCCTCCAGCGATAGGCCGTAAGCCGCGACATAGGTGAGAATCTGCGTCACGGCCGGAACGATCTGTCGGCCACCAGCCGCACCCAGCGCCAGCTCCGGCACGCCGTCGCGCGTCGCGACGATCGGAGACATATTGGCAAGCGGCTTGCTGGCCGGCGCGATGGAGTTGGGTTGGCCCGGACGCGGATCGAACCACATCATGCCGTTGTTGAGCGCGAAGCCCGTCTCCGGCACCACGACCTTCGAGCCGAAGCGCGACAGCAGCGTGTTCGTGAGCGAAACCATGGTGCCATCGGCGTCGACAACACTGAGATGGCTGGTGCAGCTTTCGCCGGCGGCATGGCCGAGATGCTTCAGCCTATATTCGCTGGCACGCCGGATAGCGCGGGCAAAGGCCAGGGCCGCAGCCCCGCCGAAAGGATCATTCTCCGGCAGGCTGGTTTCAAGTTCAGACAATGCCGCGCAGAGGGTCGGGCCACCCGAGAGCTCCGGTACGGCATGGACGACAAGGCCCTTGAACTCCTGCGTCAGTGGCGCCAGCCAACGCGGCGCGTAGCCGTCGAAATCCTGTTTCGAAAGCACCGAGCCGCCGTAGGTAAGCCCCTTGATCAGTTGGTCGGCAAGCTCACCCTCATAGAAATCACGCGGGCCAGCAGCGGCCAGCCTTTCCAGCGTTCTCGCCTTCGCCTTCATCGGCAGGAAGGCTTTGCGTCCAGCCTCCGGCACGCGCGGCGCGCGACCATTGTGCAGGAACAGTTCCGATGCCGCCGGAAATTGTGCCAGATTGGCGCCGTCGATCGCCAGCGCCAACGCCGCATACCAATCAAGCTGCAGGCCAAGATGCGCCTGCTCAATAGCTGGGGCAAGAGCATCGGCCCAGGAGATGGTGCCGAAACGGGCCAGCGCCTCGGCAAAACCGGCAATGGCGCCCGGCACGCAGATCGAGCTGTAACCGATCAGATTGCGATCACCTTCGACCGAGGGCCAATCGAACCAGTCACCGTCGCGTCCCGGAACCAGCGGATAGTCGGCGGGATTGAACGCGGCAGGCGAGATCACGTTGAAATCGAGAACATCGACCGCGCCACCAGCATCGGCACGCACCATAAAGCCGCCGCCGCCGATACCCGACAACCACGGCTCGACAACACTGAGGACAAGTGCCGTCGTCACCGCCGCATCGATGGCATTGCCACCCGCCGAAAGCACGGCGGCTCCGGCTTCCGCCGCTCGCCAATTCTGGCAGGCGACCATGCCGTGTTTGCTGCGCGTTTCATGCTTGCCGATCTGCCAGGTCTCGCTCATGCGCGCACTCCAGATAGAAAGGGTGAAAAGCCGTGGCCGGGCTCGACCGTATCCTGGCCCATGTCCAGTTTTCTCCCGACTTATAATGGCTTCTTCTTCGCCTGATAGACGGCAAGCGATCCGATGGAATTGCCGCCATCGGCCGCCAGAGTCGAGCCGGTGATATAGGCTGCGGCATCGGATGCGAGAAAGAGGACAGCATTGGCCGCATCTGTCGGCTGCGAGGGACGGCCGAGCGGAATATTGCCGAGCACGCTGTCGATATGCTCCTGTGTCAGGTGGCTAACTTCACTGCCGGGCGCAAAGCCGGGCTCGACGATATTGACCCGGATGCCAAACTCGGCAAGCTCGATGGCAAGGCCCTTGTTCAAGCGATCAAGCGCCGTCTTGGACACGCAATACGGCACAACACTGCGCCGCATCTTGCGTGCCGCGCCGGAGGAGATGTTGATGATCGAGCCCTTGACGCCCTGATCGATCATCTGGCGCGCGACACCCTGCGACAGAAGGAACGGCGCGCGCAGATTGATGCCGAAGATCTTGTCCCAGTCGTCGGCATCGATATCGAGGAGGAAACCGGATGGATAAATGCCGGCATTGTTGACGAGAACGTTCGCTGCGCCCCAGCTCTCAGCGACATAGGCCAGCAATGCCTTGATATCGGCATCCGATGTCAGATCCGCTGCAAATTTCAGATGCCCGTTGCCTGCGAGACTTTCGGTAGCGGCGCTGAGACGTGCCGGATCTTTGTCCGTCAGAAGGACGTGTGCACCAGCATTTGCAAAAGCCTGTGCGATCCAGCCGCCAAAGATCCCCGCAGCGCCGGTGACGACAACGCGCTTTCCTTTGAAATCCTCTGAAAAATCAACCATGTGACTCAACTGCTCCGTGGGTCGAGGCGATCACGCAGGTGATCGCCGATGAAATTGACGGAAAGAACGAGAAGAAAGAGCGCCGCACCAGGCATGACGGAAAGCCACCAGGCTGTTGCCACATAATTGCGCCCGGTCGAAAGCATCGCCCCCCAACTGGCTGTCGGCGGCTGCACGCCGAGACCAAGGAAGGAAAGACCAGCCTCGAACAACACCATCAGCCCAAATTCGAGCGTTGCGACGACGATCAGCCCACCGGCGATGTTTGGCAGGACATGCCGCCAAAGGACTCGAAACCAGCCCGCTCCCATGAACCGCGACAGACGCAGATAGGGCATATTGACGACCGTCAACGTCTGGCCGTAGGCAACGCGCGCATAGCGCGGCCAGCGGGTCAACGCCAGGATCAGCACGACATTCAAAAGACCGGGACCGAGCACCGCCACCGTGATGATCGCCAAGAGGATGGCGGGCACGGAGAGAACAATATCGACCAGTCGCATGATGAGCGTCTCGGTCCAGCCACGATAAAATGCAGCGAGCATGCCAATGACGGAGCCGAAAATTCCCGACAGCAACACGGAGGCGACGGCGACGAACAGCGAGACCTGCGCGCCGTAGATCAGACGGCTGAGCGTATCGCGTCCCAGTTCATCGGAACCGATCAGATAGAGCGCGTTACGCGCCACCGTACCCGGCGGCTTCAACCGGCCGAGGAGATTTTGCGTATTCGGATCGTGTGGCGCAATCAACGGCGCAAAGATTGCCGTCAGCACGATCAGGGTCAGGACGACGACCGAGATCACGACGCCCATAGGTGTGCGGCGAATAAGTCTCACCGATCCGGCGGCCGAAACGCTCATGCCTGCCTCCCCGAAAGACGAATGCGTGGATCGATGACGCTGTAGAGAACATCGGCGAGAAGATTGAGCAGAATGGCGGCGGCGGCGCCGATCAGCACGATACCCTGCACGATCGGGAAATCCCGCGCGCTGATTGCCTGTATCGTCAACTGGCCAAGGCCCGGCCAGGCAAACACGGTCTCGATGATGATGGCGCCGGTCAGCAGATTGGCGATTTCAAGCGCCGATATCGTCACCAGCGGCACCGCCGCATTGCGCAACAGATGGCGTATGACGATGCGTGCCGTTGACAGGCCCTTGGCATGGCCGGTGCGGACATAGTCCTTCTCCAACTCATCCAGAACGGCCGTGCGGGCGACACGGGCGAAGGTCGCCATCGACAGGAATCCCAGGGCGAAAGCAGGCATCAGCAGGCTTGTCATGCCGCTTGCACCCGATGTCGGCAGCCACCGCAGCACCACACCAAACAGCATGATCAGCAGAATGGACGTCCAGAAGGTCGGCATCGACTGGCCGATCAGCACGAAGCTCATCAGCCAGCGCGATTCCCAGGAATGGCGGCGGACGGCGATGAGAACGCCGATCGGCACGCCAAGACCAAGTGCGACCACCAAGGCGCCCGATGCCAGCGACAAGGTATAGGGAACACGGCTGCCGATAATATCCAGCACCGGCAGATGCTGAACATAGGACTGGCCGAGATCGAAGCGCAACAAGCCTGCCAGGAAACGGAGATATTGAAGATAAAGCGGCTGATCGAACCCGAGGGCGGCCCGCATGATGTCGATATCGGCCCTGCTCGCATCCGGCGGCACGAGCAGCAGTACGGGATCGCCGGTCAGTCGCTGCAGAAAGAAGACGAGCGTCACCACGCCGAACAAAGCGACGAGGGCCTGCAACAGACGCTTGGCGATGAATGCAGGCACGTCTTGCTCCCGTTATTGGAGACCGCAGGAAAACTGAAGGGGGAGTTAGCTCATCCGCTTCGGATTGGTTTGATTTTTGGATGAAGCCGCTGTGGAAAAATCGACGGCTGGCGTCTTTGACTTCTTGGGAGCGACCTCGATGGCTGCAACGTCAGCTTCCAGAAATCGCGCCTGAGTGAATTGCGCAAAAGTCTCGCAGACCTCGATCAGATATTCGCGCGCCTCCTGCACGCGGCCCGAGCGCTTGGCATCGATAAAGACGCTCCAATCGGTCAGCGGCAGTTTTCGACCATCACTCGCCTCGAGGAAACCGACATAACGCTCTGATTTATCCCAGAGATTTTCGAGCCAACTGGCAATCAACGGTGCTCTCAGATGCGTCACCAGCGAATGCTTCAATTGACGCTCGTAGCGCCGCGCCGGAACGATCTGCTCGTCCAGGCCGGCGGTGTGTGCGGCAGCAAAAGCCGCATGCATGTCACACAGCGTCTCCAGACGCCTGAATTCCTCAGCCGGAAGCTCGACATCAGCCAGCAGCGGTTCAAGCTGGCGACGGCCAAGGATCACCTCCCGCAGGCCAATGGCGGTAATCGGAGTAACCTTCCAGCCGCTGCGTGGTTGAGATGTGACGAAACCGGAATGCGCCAGCCTGGCAAGAGCTGCACGCACAATGCCACGCCCCACGCCATAGTCCTTGCAAATCCCGACCTCGGACAGCCGCTCACCGGGCGCAAGCGCGCCGGATATGATGGCGTGCTTCAGCCTATCCTCGGCAATCGAGACGGCATCCGGCATGCCGGTCGGCAGGAATGGACTTTGAGTATCGAACATGAGAGCAAAACTAACATCTCAGTTTGAGATATTGAAGTGTCAGTTTTGCGCGAACGAGCGATATTGCGGACTATTTTGCTGAGCCTGGGATTGGTTCGGGAAAAAATTGGCAATGAAAATTAGCCGCGCCATCCTCCAATCGGAACATAGCGCGGCCATAGCCGGAAAAAAGCCGGTTCAGCCTTCGAGTGCGGCGGCACTTCTGCTCAGCATGCAAAGGAAGTCGACATCGTCGCCAATCAGGCCGTCAATCAGCCTGTCCTTGACGCAACGCCGGATCATGGGAAGCGGGTCCCGGCCGCGCTGCCAGAACTTCACAATCCGTTCCGGCAGTGGCAGGCTCAAGCGCACCGCAATCCCGGCTTCCTGCAAAGCTTCCGCGTCGGCGCGATGAAAGTAATTCAGTTCCAGCGAGACACCATCGATACCACCTGAACGCATGGAGTTGATCAGATCCACCGGACGATGATGCAGGATCGCCTCCGTCTGCAGGCGTGGCTCGATTTCCTTCACGCGACGCAGATCGATATGATCGAAAGAGGAGATGGCGACATGTTCGAACGCATCCATGTCCCGCAGCGTGCCGATCATGACATCCGTGAGCCGATCGGCGCGGTCGCGCTCCTTCATCTCGATGGCAAGGCGCGTGTCGGTCTGCTTGGCCCAGGCGATCGCTTCGGCAAGCGTCGGCGCGCGGGTGCCGGCAAAGCGAGGATCAAATTTCGCACCGGCGTCCAGCGCCAGAATATCGTCGAGGTCACGATCGCCGACAAAGCCCCAGCCGTCCGTGGTGCGCTCCAGCGTGCGGTCGTGCATGACGACGATCTTGTCGTCGCGGGTCAGCATCAGATCAATCTCGCTCTCGTTGGCGCCGGCATCCACACCCTTCTGAAAGGCGAGAATGGTGTTTTCCGGAAAGTGCCGGCTGAAACCGCGATGGGCGGCAATGCGAAGCGATCCGTGGCGAGCGGCGTGAAGAGACAAAGGCAAGGGAATTCTCCTTGGATATGAAGCGGTTATTGCTGAAAGCTCAGTGCAGCGTCGGATCGAGAGCGTCGCGCAGATAGTCGCCGATCAAGCTGATCGACAGCGACAGCAGGAAGATTACGAGCCCCGGCAGCATCGAGATCCACCATTCGGTCATCATGTAATCGCGTCCGGCTCCCACCATGCTGCCGAGGCTAACGAGTGGCGGCTGGATGCCAAGGCCAAGGAAGCTCAGCACCGATTCCTGCAGCAGGATTTCCGGCAGCACCACTGTCAGGTTGACCAGCACGACCGAGAGGATGTTCGGCAGCACATGCATGAATGCAATGCGCGCGGTGCTCGCGCCATTGCGCTTCAGCGCCGCGACATAGCCGCGCTCAAGCTCCAAACCGGCCATGGTGCGGACGAGCCGGGCATAGCGCTCCCAACCGTAGAGGCCAAGCAGCCCCATGAAGAGCCAGAGGTTGTCGCCGAAGAAGGCAAGCACGGCGAGCGCGATGATCAGGAAGGGCATCGACGCCTGGAAATCCACGGCCACGCGGATCAGCATGTCGGCAAATCCACGACGAAAGGCGGCGAGCAGGCCGAGCATCGTGCCGAGCGTGACGCTGATCGCCGATGCGCCAAGCGCGATCAGCAGGCTCGTGCGAAGTCCGTAGAAGACACGGCTCAGAATATCGCGGCCGAGCTCATCCGTGCCGAGAACATGCTGAAACGTGCCGCCGAAGAAGAGCGGTGGCGCCTTGCGGGCATGAAGATCGATCTGCGCGAAGCCATAGGGCGCGAGCAGATTGGCAAAGACGGCAGCCAGGATGAAGGTAACGAGGACGAGCACGCAGATTGCGGTCATCAGATCCAGCCTGGCGCTACGCGGCGATCTCCCGGCCTTGGCCTTGGTCAGATCGTCCACGCCGGTTGCGGCATTCGCCATGGTGATACCTTTCGAAAATACGGCTCAGGCCGCTGCCCGATGCCGCAGGCGCGGATCGGCGAGGATATAGAGAAAGTCGATGAGCAGGTTGGCGCTCACCATGGTGGCGGTGACGAGAATGACGATGGTCTGGACAACGTTGAGATCGCGCTGCGCGACCGAGGAGACGAGAAAGCGGCCAACACCTGGCCAGGCATAGACGGTCTCGACCACCGCCGCGCCGCCGATCATGCCGCCGATCAGGAAGCCGAGCATGGTCAAAAGCGGCAAAGCCGCATTGGGCATGACGTGCTGCCACAGCACGGCGCGCTCGCCGATCCGCTTGGCGCGGGCCGCCAGGATATAGCGTTGCCCCAACACTTCCAGCGTACTGGAACGCACGAAACGGGCGATGATGCCGGCATTGTAGAGGCCGATGACCAGAACCGGCATGACCAGATGCGCCGCCGTCGATCCGCCGCCGCTCGGCAGCAGCCGAAGCGATACGGCAAAAAGCTGGATCAGCAGGATGGCGATAAGGAAATTCGGGAGGGAATGCATCAGCACCGCCAGAGCCATGACGAAGCGGTCGATGAGGCTGCCACGGTTTTGCGCGGCGAGAATACCAAGGGGCACGCCAGCACCGAAGGCCACCACCAGGGCAGCTCCCATCAGTTCCAGTGTGGCGGGAACCTTGGAGAAGACCAGCGTCAGCGCATTCTGCCCATTCACCAGCGACGTGCCGAAATCGCCGCGCAGAAGATGGCCGAGATAGGAGAAATACTGGATGTAAAGCGGCTGATCGAGGCCCCATTGCTGACGCATCAGCGCCACGACTTCCGGCGGCGTCTCGATCGGCAACAGCGAATGCAGGGGATCGCCGCTGACGCGCAGGATGATGAAGGTAAAGGTTATCGCGAGGAAAAGCGTGACGACGGCCCTAAGAAGGGCGCGGATGACGGCCTGGAACATCGCGGGTCTCCCTAGAGCGTTTCGAGAACGGTATTTGTCTGGCGCAGCCTCTGCCGGCGCCCGTGCGGGACGGCAGCCAGAAGTTTCGCGGTGTAGGGATGCGCGGGGTTCGAGAAAACCTCTTCGGTGCGGCCGGTCTCGACGATCTCACCCGCTTCCATGATCGCCACACGATGCGACACATGGCGAACCACCCGCACGTCATGGCTGATGAACAGCAACGAGAGACCGCGAGCACGCTGGAGTTCGAGCAAAAGATTGAGAACCTGGGCTTGCACCGACACGTCGAGGGCCGAGACCGGCTCGTCGCAGAGGAGGATTTGCGGCTCGACGATCAGGGCGCGGGCAATGGCAACGCGCTGGCGTTGGCCGCCGGAAAGCTGGTGTGGGAATTTCTGCAATGCCGAGGCTGGGAGGCTGACGGCCTTGAACGTCTCGGCTGCGCGGTCGTGCCGGTCGGCGGGCTCGCCGATTTTATGAATTGCCAGCGTTTCCAGCATCTGATGCCCAACGGTGCGGCGCGGATCGAGCGCGCCAAGCGTATCCTGAGAGATCACTTGCAGGCGCTTTGCCAGCCCTCTCCTGTTCGGTTTCATCAGGTTGGTGAAAGATTGGCCGAACAGCTCGATATTTCCCGAGGTCGGCAACCGGTCGCCGCAAAGAAGCGAGGCGAGCGTCGACTTGCCGCAGCCGGATTCCCCGACCAGCCCCAGCGTCTCGCCGGGCTTCAATTCCAGGCTCACATCCTTGATCGCGTGGAATCCCTGGGTTCGTCGCGGCAACAGGGAGAAACCGGACGAGTAGGAGAATTGCAGATTACGGGCTGCGAGAGCGAGAGCCGCCCCATCCCCATTCAACTGCGACCTTGTCTCAGACATCGTGGGCACTCCATGGATTGAAGCAGGCAAGCGATGCCGCGCCCGCGATCAGTGGCGGAACTGCGGTCGCGCAATGCGCCTCGACGCGCGGGCAGCGCGGGGCGAAGGCGCAAGCGGACGGCATGGCGTCATGCAGTTTCAGTTCGCCGGGAATATCCGCCAACTTTTCCAGCGGCGTGCCGCGTCCGGGCATCGCCTCCAGCAGCAGCCGCGTATAGGGATGGCGCGGATTGTCGTAGATGTTGTCGGTGGTGTTGAGTTCGACCAGCGATCCTGCATACATCACCGCGATGCGGTCGCAGACCTCGGAGACGAGATCGAGATCGTGGCTGATGAAGATCATCGGGATGCCGCGCTCGCGTACCGCCTTCACCAACAGCGCCACCACCTGCGCTTGAACGGTAACGTCGAGCGCCGTCGTCGGCTCATCAGCGATGATCAGCCGTGGCTGCATGGCAAGCGCCGTTGCGATCATCACGCGTTGGCACATGCCGCCGGAAAACTGCGCCGGATAGGCGTTGTAACGCGTCTCCGGCTGTGGAATGGCCACTTCCGCCAGAAGCCGCAGCGCTTCGGCCTTCGCCTCGCTTGCCGACATGCCGGCGCTCATCGCCGCCTCGGCAATCTGCGAGCCGATCGTCCGCACCGGATCGAGACAGGAGACCGGCTCCTGAAAGATCAACCCAATGGACGGCAGCTTCGATCGTACCATCGCCCCGAGTTCGGCCGCATCATACATGGCGTCCTCGAAGGAGACGAACCCGGTGGCGCTTGCCGTCGGCCCCAACAGACCGGCAAGGGCGAGACAGGTCACGCTCTTGCCGGAGCCGCTTTCCCCGACGATGCCGAGGATTTCACCCTCGGCAAGGTCAAAGGAGACATTGTTGACCGGATGGGACCGGCCGGTCTTGGTCCGAAACGTCACGCTCAGATTGTCGACCGAAAGAACTGGAGTCGCCATTCCGAACGGCTCAGCTCTTCTGCGTTTCGAGGGTGAGGCTGCCGGGACCGAGATCCATCTGGAAGGCCGGCAATGGCTGCCACTTTACGCCGTTGCGAATGCCGAAGAAGACGGCGTTCTGATGCAGAACCGTTTCAGCCGGATCTTCCCATTCCGCCAGGTGCAGCATGTCGCGGAATATCTTGGCGCGGTCGGCAGGGTCGACCGCCGTTTCCATCTTGGCGCCAAGGGCGTCGAAATCGGCATTCTGCCAGATCTTGAACGAGTTCAGGTTACCGGCTGCTCCGAACTGGGTATAGAAGGAAATGAAGGGATCCGGGATCTGCGCTGTGCTCGACCAGTTGCCTGTTGCGCGGTTGGACGTGCCTTCGAACAGCTTGCCGCCTTCGACGAACTTCATCTTGGCATTGACGCCCACGGCCTGCCACATGGCGACCACGGCCTGCGTGACGGGATTTTCCGCCGCGTAGTAGTTGTTCTGCGAACGGACCTCGATTTCCCCGCCGTTATAGCCGGCATCCTTCAGAAGCTGCATGGCCTGGTCCGGGTCGTATTTATAGGCCGGATAATCTTTGAGATAGACGGGGCCATAGAGCTCGAACTGCAAGCCGTTCGGAACCCGCGTGCGGCCGTTCCAGATCGTATCGACGATGGCCTGGCGGTCGATAGCGAGGATCAGGGCCTGGCGGACGCGCGGGTCCTTCAATGCCGGATTGGTCTTGTCGAAGAAGAGAATGCGGTGGTTCGGAACCGGGCCGCCGACGATCGCGTGGCCGGGGCTGTCGGAGACGGAGGAGAGCTGATCGGGCGGTAGGTCGGTGACGATGTCATAGTCACCGGCAAGAAGACCGGCGATGCGCGAGGAGACTTCCGGCACGATGCGCAAGGTCACGCGCTTGGCGGCGGGCTTGCCGCGAAGCGCCTGGTCGTGGGACACAAGGACCACGCTTTCGTTGGCGGTATAGCTCTCAACCTTGTAGGGACCTGCGCCGACCGGCTTCTGGCGCCAAGTCGTCCAGTTGCCGCCGTTCTTCTGCCAGGCGTCCTTGCTGATGACGGAGGCGGCATAGCATGCGAGGCGCTGCAGGAAGATCGGGTCCTGAAACTTGGTGACGAAGCGCACCGTCAACGGATCGACCACCTCGACATGATCGAGGCTGGTGAAGCTGGTGCGATAGGTGGGATAGCCCGGCGCATCCTTGTTGAGCAGTCGCTCGGGACCGAAGGAGAAGGCCACGTCTTCAGCGGTCATTTCGCGACCATCGTGGAAGATCACGCCGGGACGCAGCTTCATTTCCAGAACGGTCGGCGAGATCCAGGTCCAGGACGTGCCGAGATTGGGCTTTACCGAGAAGTCCCCCCGCATATCGAGAGCAAGAACCGTTTCGTGGATCGAGTAGTTGTTGCGGAAAGCGACGTTGCTGGCAGCATCGACAGTCTCCTGCGAGACCGGGTTCAGCTGAACGGCGATGCGAAGCTCGGGCCTGCTGTCGCCAGCATCGTCCGCAAAGGCGGGCAGCGCCGGCATCAGGGTCGAAAGGCTGGCGGCCGCCCCCATCAGCAAGGTCGTACGGCGGGTAATGACCGTATTCAGGCCATTGAAGGTGTTCTCGGACATCGACGGGCTCTCCGGTTCTGGCTTGCACAAACGTTTGCGCAAAAGAAAAAGGACCACCTGCCGTGAAAAACTACTCTTTCAAACTAGGCAGGAGGAATTTGCCGCAAACTAGGGATGTCCGATGACGCACGTATGACAAGTTCCGGCGGAACAAGCCGCATGGGCCGCGTGGCAGCGCGAGCCTCCGGAGAAAGGCCCACCAGCTCAACGAGCAGATCGAGCGAGGCTTCGCACAGGCGGTCGGTCGGCTGCGCCACCGTCGTCAGCGGCGGCGACCAGTAGGCCGTGTCGGGGACATTGTCATAGCCGACGACGGATACATCATCAGGAATTGTCAGCCCTATATCCCGCAATGCCGCCACGACCTCGATCGCGAGCCCGTCGCTTCCGCAAATCAAAGCGGTTGGCCCTGTCAAAGGCGACGCCAATAGCTGACGAAACGTCTGCCGAGCCGCCTCATCTCTTTCAAAGGAAATGACACCGCCCTGGATCGCTCCGGCGCTTTCGCTGACCATTTCCCCGAAAATCGATCGGCGATCACGAAGAGCGCTCCGGCTTTCACGATAGACAAACGAGATACGGCGATGTCCGAGCCCTACCAGATGATCGAACAGCAAACGCATGCCGAGCCATTCATCGGTCAGCACCGCCGGTTTCGAGCCGGTAAGACCGCCGCAGAGCGTCACATGCGCCTTGCCCATGCGATCGAGATGGTCGCACAGGGCTTCATGGCCGGGCAGATCAGTGACCATGACCACGCCATCGAAAAAATCATCCTGAAACAGATGCAACTGTCCGGCGACCTCGCCGGCATCGGCTTTTGCCTGCGCGACCAACAGCTCCATCCCTCGCCTCTGCGCGGCCGCCTGCAGGCAGCCGGTCAGATGCGGCTGGTAGTGACCCGAAAGACTGCCGACGATGGCGCCGAAGACGCCGGTGCGGTGGGTTCTGAGCGAGGTGGCCAGCCGGTTGACGACATAGCCGACCTCGCGCGCCGTCGCCCTGACCCGCTCCTGTGTCTCCAGGCTGATACGGGCATCCGTGCGGTCGTTCAGGACGCGCGACACCGTCGCAGCCGAAACCCCCACCAGCCGCGCCACGTCCATGATTCCTATTCTCGCCGGAGTCTTCACATCCCCCCCAAAAGGCTCATCCGCTGCGCGGCGACAATGGCGAAACACCACCGGCAGGGCAAGCCGCCTGCTCTGATATCAAGCTGCACATGCATTCACCTGACGCGCTTATGCCGTTCCGGAACATCAGTTTCACCGGATTTCTGCCGCGCGACTACGCTTCTTTGCGTTGCCAAGCAGGAGAACCCCGGTCTAGCTAGGGCGGATCAATTTAGCGCGCAATAAGCATTTGTTATTACAGGAGCGACCAGTCCATGTCCGTCATACGCGAAACTTTGACCCTATCTCACTCCGGCGCGGTGCAGGCGCTTGCGGCCGCGATTGCACATGCCGAGAAAATCGGCGTTCCGCAATGCATCTTCATCGTCGACGCAAGCGGCGAGACCATCACCAGCATCCGGATGGACGGCGCGAAGTATCTGAGCATGCATACGGCGCGCGCCAAGGCCCGGACGGCTGCATCGAGCAACGCGCCGACCGGCACCATGTCCTTCGAATTCGGCACGGCCGCCGGCATCGCTTCGCAGGGCGGCGTTACGCATCTGCCCGGCGGCTTGCCCATCCGCTTCGGTAGCCGGTTTGCCGGCGCCATTGGTGTGGGGTCCGGCACCGGGGATCAGGATTTCGAAGTCGCTCGCGCCGCCCTTGCCGCTATCGGAGCGGATGCGGTTTAAAACGCGCCTCTTCACCGGAGCCTGCGTTGGGCGTCCAGCGCAGGCGCTACCGTATCCATAGCGGCGACGGCTTCTACTGCTCTCTCACCAGTTTCAACACAAGCTGCTGGAGATTGCCGCCGTCGCTGAACTCGACCTTGTCGAAGTCGCTGTTTCGCTGCCGCTCGCTTTTGGAAATCTCACCAAGCCGCTTCGTCAGCTCTACCCGGATCGTGCTGCATTTCGGGTCATTGGGCACGGAGAAACCGACGCTCATCGCTTCGATTTCCTTGACCATGTCCTTGATGAACCCACCATGCACACGCTCATGCGCTTCGACGCCGGCAATGAAGTGCTGCCAGCTCCTGCGGGTCGCACCAATCAACTGCGCGGAGGGTTTCGGCAATGTGTAGGTGATGATCAGCTTCGGTATGTTGACAGTGATCATGCAAGCGCCGTCCGGCTGAGGCTCGTATTTCCGCGTCCAGGTCAGCTTGAAATCGGTATGGGCAATTGCCCTCGTCTTACCGCCGAGGAATGGGCCACGTTCGCCGATCGATTCGTAGAGTTCCGCGCCGGATTTACCCGCGATGGCATAGGTCTGCACCTTTTCAACCGCTTGCCATTCCGCCTGTGCGACCATTGGAAACGAAGAAAAGCTGATCGTCAGTACACAAAGTCGAACGCTTGTCCTCACGAAAATCCCCACCGAGCCAATACCTTACGACGGTGAACTTAACCGTCATGAGCTTCGCGTTCAATGATCGACCGCACTCAAGAGGTAGTCGAGGAGCTCAGGAATTCCTCCGCGTCCTCCCGGCTCATATCGAAAACCGTCTTGCCGATCCCGAAACTGAATCCGTTGCGAGCGAAGGCCGACAATTCCTTCGCCTTCCGCTTCTCATCGAGATCGCCGCGACGGAATGGCCCGAAGCCGCGCTTTCGCGCAAAGATGACCGCTGCGCGCGCATCGTCCGCTCCATCCAGCGCCGCAATGACCGTTTCGCTGTCTATCCCCTTCGAGGAAAGCTTGAAGGCAATGGCCTTCTTCGATTTGCCGGAGCGCACGGCCGAGCGCGTGCTGATCTCGGCATAGGTGACATCGTTGAGCGCATTCTGGTCGTAGGCAAACTTGACCGCATAATCCGCGACGGCCTTGATCTGCTCGTCGCTGATGTCTTCGAACTTCTGCTTCGCCTTTTTGGTGATCGCGTCGAACAATTGCTTTTCGGTCATCATCTTGCGTTCAAGACGATAGATCGTCGAGTTGCGTGCCCAGGACAGCATTCGGGGTGTTGGTATCGGAGTTTCGTCCATGGCTGAGAGATATTCGCGGATCGATGAGGCGAAGATTCGGAGTCCGCGATTGTTACGTCACGCTCTCCACTTGCGCAATGCGCCGCTATTCCGCGAAGAAATCCGCATTCTCGGCGGCGATGCGCTCGATAGCGGCAAAGGCGGTGCGCAGATGCGCCTGCATCACCTTGGTGGCGCCTTCGGGATCGCCCGCGACCACGCGATTGACCAGATCCTCATGCTGGCGAAAGATCATCTCCAGCCAATCGATACGCTCGAGTGAAAGATAGCGAAGACGGTCGAGCGAAACCTTTGCCGAGGCGATCATACCCCAGACATGGGGATGTCCGGCGATTTCCATCAGTGCGCGGTGCATCGCCTCGTCCGACAGAAAAAAGCCGATATGGTCGCCCTTGCCGATCAGCCGGCGCTGATCTTCCAGAAACCGATGCAGCCGGGATTCCTTGTCTGTAACGGACGATGTGGCGGCCTCGGCAACGGCGCTGCATTCCAGCATTTCGCGCACAAACTGCGCATCACGAACCGCACTGATCTCAATGGGCGCGACATAGGTGCCCACTTGCGGCACAACCACCAGAAAGCCTGCATCGGCAAGCCTTTGAAACACTTGCCGAACGGGCGTCCGGCTCAACCCTACCTCGTCGGCAATCTTCGTTTCCGAAATCGCCGCGCCCGGTCTGAGCTCACCGGTCAGAATCCGCATATAGAGAACGTCGTAGAGGTCCTTAATGCTCATGCGGGGGCGGATTGGGGATACGGTCATCGGTTCAATGCGCCTCTGCTGTGATGGTGCTGAGGAAGCGCCGCGCCCGTTCGCTGCCTGGATTGGCGATCAGCGCGCGAGGCTCCCGGTCTTCCACGATCTTGCCTTCGTCCATGAAGATCATTCGCGTGCCGACATCGGCGGCGAAGCGAATTTCATGCGTGACGACTAGCATTGTGCGCCCCTCGCGAGCAAGATCACGCATGACGCCAAGCACTTCGCCCACGGTTTCCGGATCGAGTGCCGAGGTCGGCTCATCGAAGAGCAGGATGTGCGGCTCGGCGCAAAGCGCCCGCGCGATCGCCACGCGCTGCTGCTCACCGCCCGACATCTGCGCCGGGTAGGCATTCATCCGGTGGGACAGACGCACCCGCTCAAACAGCGCTTTTGCCCGGGCCTCGACCGTCTTTCGATCCTGCTTGTGCACGACGACCGAGGCGAGCACGACATTCTCCAGAGCCGTCAGGTGCGGATAGAGATTGAAGTGCTGGAAGATCATGCCGATGCGGCGACGAACAGCCGTTATCGCCCCGCGCTCATGCGCGAGCACCGGCTTGCCTTCGAAGCGGAGCTCCCCGCCCTGGATATCTTCAAGCCCGTTGACGCAACGCAGCAGCGTCGATTTTCCCGTGCCGGAAGGGCCGATGAAGCAGACGATTTCGCCCGTCTGCACCTGCATCGAAATACCGTCGAGAATGGTGCGCTTTCCGAACCGCTTCACCACGCCGTCAAATTCCAGGACTGCCTGTGTCATTGTCCGCCTCCCGCGAGCAAGGGCTTCGTTCCGACGTTGTAGCGCCGCTCAAGCACGCCTCCCGCCAACGAAATTCCATAGTTGATGAGGAAATAAAGGACGCCGAGCATCAATAGTGGCGCGAAGCCTCCGCCGGTACTTTCGCGCACCAGAAGACCCGTTTTGGTCAATTCGACATAGCCGATGATCGAGGCAAGTGAGGATTCCTTCAGCGTCGTGACATAGACGCCGACCGAAGGCGGCAACACGACCCGTAGCGCCTGCGGCCCGACAACGTGCCGCATCGTCTGGCCAAAGGTCATGCCGGACGATTGCGCCGCTTCCCATTGACCGCGCCCGACGCTTTCGATCCCGGCGCGCATGACCTCCGACATCGTGGCCGTTGCATGAAGCGCCAATGCAAGGGTCGCTGCGGTGAAGGTCGAGATATCCAGACCGAACATCACCGGCAACCCGAAATAGGCGAAGAACAGCACGATCAGGATCGGGATGGACCGGAAGAATTCAACGAAGATCAGCGCGAGTATTCTCAACGACAGCCAGCGGGATGTTCGCGCCAGCGCCACGAGGCCACCGGCGACGGCACCAATCATCAGCGCCAGCCACGACAGCCAGATCGTCAGTGCAGCCGCCTTCAGGAACAATGGCAGATAGGAAAACAGATCGTGGTTCATCGGTGCGCACCATTATCCCTGAAAAGCATCCAGCCGATCGCAAGGCGAATGAGGTTTACCGTCTGGCAGAGAACCAGATAGACAGCCGCCGCCACCAAGAAGGTCTCGAAGAAGCGGAAGGAGGTGGAACCGACCGTCTGCATCCACGAGGCCACATCCTCGACGGCAACCGCCGAAGCGAGCGACGACGCAAGGATGACCGCGATCACCTGATTGCCAAGCGGTGCGTAGATGACCCGAAAGACCTGCGGCAGGATGATATGCCGGTAGGTCTGCACAGGGTTGAACCCTTGCGCCCGTGCCGCTTCGAACTGACCGTGGGCGATGGCAACGAGCCCGGCGCGGATGATCTCGGCCATATAGCCGGCGCTGTTCAGCGTCAGTCCGATCAGGGCAGCCGCGAAGGAGGAGAAGCGCAACCCCATGGCGGGAAGCGCGAAATAGACGATGTAGAGAATGACGAGAAGCGGCGTATTCCGCATGACCTCGATATAGGCGACCGCCACAAAGCGCGTTAGCCGGCTCTGGCTCCGGCGCATGATCGCCAGTCCGCAGCCAATGATGACGCTGAGAATGATCGCCAGAATCGACAGGTATAGCGTCGTGTAGGCGGCATCCCAGAGCAGCGGCAGATATTCGCGAATGCTGCGAAACTGGAGCGTATAATGCATGGTCCTCTCCGCCTGATCTCGTCGCCGGGTGGTGGAGCGGCCGAAGCCGCCCCAGCGGGATCAGTATTGCGCCTGTAGCGACGGCTGATCGAAGCCGAACCACTTGTTAAACAGCGCCTTGTTGTCGCCGGAAGCGTTGAACTGGTCGACGAACAGGTTGACGACCCGCAGCCAATCAGCGTCGCCCGCCGGGACGCCGATGGCGATCTCGGCGCGCGCAAGTGATCCATCGACCTGGCGAAGCTTACCCTGGTTGTCGCTGATGGCCTTGCGATTGTAGAAATCGTCTTCCGCCATGGCATCGACCTGCCCGGACAAAAGAGCGCTGAGTTCATCGGCCTGCGTATTAAAGCGGACGATCTGGGCGTTGGGCAGATGGGCCGGCACAGCGCGCTCCGCCGTACCGCCGCGCGAAATGGCGACGCGGATCTTGGCGGCATTGGCCTCTTCGATCGTCTTGTAGGGCGCGCTTTCCGGTACCAGCAGCCGCATGTTGGTCACGACATAGGGGTTGGAAAAGGCAACCGATGTCGAGCGCTCGACGTTGCGGGTGAAATCGGCGATCGTCACGTCGACCTTGCCGGTCTGTAGCGAGGTCACACGGCTCGGAATGTCGGTGACGACGAATTCCGGCTCGACCTTCAGGGCCGCCGCCAGCTTTTTCGCGATGTCGATGTCATAGCCAACCGGCACGCCATCGGCGCCGACCGTCGCATAGGGCGGCAGGCTGCCGAGCACGGCAATGCGAAGCTTGCCGTTGGACAGAACCGACTGAAGAACGCCGCCGGATTCGGCGGAAGCCGGCATGGAGACGGATGCGGCGATGGCAAGACCGCCGATTAGACCGAGAAATGCGCGTTTCAAGAACATGGATATACCCTCCCAAGGTAACAAGAATGAATGCTTCCGCCACACGAATACGGTGACGGTCATGCGTCGAAGGCGAGTTGGACTTTGAGTGTCTTCTCTGGGTGCCGTTCGATAAGGTCAAAGGCAGCCGCGGCATCGGCGGCGGCAAAGGTCTGCGTGATCATGGCAGCCGGCTTGAGGGCGCCGCTTTCCAACCAGCCGACCACTTCCGGAATGAAGCGGCGATTGAGGCGGGAGCCGACGAGGCTGAGTTCCTTGCGGACGATTTCTTGCTGGCTGACGTTGCAAGGGGCAGACGAAAACCCGAGCAGCCCGATCCTGCCGGCTGGCGCCGCCACACGGCAGGCCTCCTCCAGCAGCGCGGGGATGCCGGCGCCATCGATAACCACCGAGGGACCGAGCCCATCCAGTTCGCCGGCGACCATGTTCGCAACGGACGTCTCCAGCGAATTGAATGCGACGTCGGCGCCGAATTCGCGGGCACGCTCGAGACGCTGATTATCAATGTCGGCGACGATGCAGCGCGCGCCCTTCATCCTGGCGACCTGCAGCACGGTCAAACCGACGGTGCCCGCGCCATAAATCAAGACCACATCCTCCGGGCCGCAGCCGGTGCGCGACAACACGTTGGCAGCAACCGCCAGCGGCTCGGCAAGGGCGGCAATATCCAATCCGAGAGCAGGCGAAACCTTTACCGCATTCTCCTCCGGCATCACGGCGACCGACCGGAAGCCACCGTCGCGATGCACGCCGATCACCTGCAGATTGGCACAGACATTCGAGCGGCCGATGCGGCAGGGATGACATTTTCCGCAGGAGATGACCGGATCGGCAACCACGCGGTCGCCGATCGCCAGACGCGAAACGCCAGCGCCGATCGCCTCCACTATGCCGGCAAACTCATGACCGATGATGCGGGGATAGACGACGAAAGGGTTCGAACCGTGCAGGATATGCATGTCGGACCCACAGATACCGGCCCTGACAACCCGGATCGACACTTCGCCCGGCGCCAATTCGACAGACGAATTATCATCCTCCAGCGCCAGCCGATGAGGCGCGCGCACTGCTATCGCAACCATGTATCCTCCCTGCCCCAACCAACGGCGCCGCCTCCAAAAGAGGCGACCAAAGTGAAGCTTGCATACTTGTATCCAAGAATACAGGAAGGTGCAAGATCAATTTTACGCGGAACGATCGACCGGCAGGTTCGTCGTCATTGAAAGGACTTCAGCAAGGAGTTGACCTGATTTCTCCAGGCCCTGCTTGCTTGAAGCTCACCGGGGAAAAGTCCCGCTATGGCGAAGAAGGAGGCCGTTTCGTCCGCGGACGCTGCGTCTGCCGTAGCTTTCTGCAGCTCCCTGGCGCGCGGATCGTCGACGGTCTCGGCCTGCTTGAGATACGCGATCCAAACCGCTGTCGCGAAAGCGAATTCTGCGGCATCGTCGCCTGAAGAAAGAGCATCGACAGCAGGCTGGAAGAGGCGCTGCGGCAATTTTTGGGAACCATCCATGGCGATCTGCTGCGTGCGGTGCGCGATAGCCGGATTGGCGAAACGCTCCACCAGCTGATCCATATAATAAGCGAGATCGATGCCCGGCACAGGATCGAGGGTTCGAACCGCCGCCTGCATGTGCCGCCGGACAAGCGCGACATTCTCCGGCACGGCCATGACGTCGCGGACGAATTCAAGCTTCTGCAACTGCCCGAGATAGGCGATCAGCGAGTGCGAACCGTTCAGCAGCCGCAGCTTCATCTTCTCATAGGGCTCTACATTCTCAACGAAGAGCGCGCCGCCCGCTTCCCACGCGGGGCGATGGCCTACGAAATCATCCTCGATCACCCACTGCGAGAAGGTTTCGGCCTCGATCGACAGCCTGTCTTCCACGCCCACCAGCTTTTCGGCTCTAGCGCGCGTTTCCGCTGTCGCAGCCGGGACGATGCGGTCCACCATGCTGCACGGGAAGGACACGGTCTCCGATATCCATTCCGCCAGGTCAGCGTCCCTCGCCGCTGCCATCTCGGTCACAAGACGCCGGACGATGCGGCCATTGCTCGGCAGGTTATCGCAGCACAGCACGGTGAAGGGTGGCAGACCAGCAGCTTTCCGGCGAGCAAGCCCTTCCGTCAGGTAACCGATGACACCTGTCGGGCGGGTCGGCGATTTCAGATCGTTGGCGATTGCAGGATGGGCATGGTCGAGTCCACCATTCACGGGGTCGATGCCATAGGCTTTCTCGCTGACGGTCAGGGTGACGATATGGATCGCCGGATCGGCAAGCCGTGCGAGAACCGCTTCTCCATTTTCGTTGGCCGCAAGTGCCTCGACGATCGAGCCGACCACCCGGGCGCCATCGCCGGAGCGATCGCGCGCAACGACACTATAAAGGCAATCCTGTGCCCGCATATCCTGGGCAATCTCCGTCGAGCGCAGGCTGACACCGACAATGCCCCAGTTTCCAAATGTATGCGCCAGCGCGGTATCGGTGTAGACTGCCTGGTGCGCGCGGTGGAAAGCGCCGAGACCAATGTGAACGATCCCCCGATTCAGCGCCTGCCTATCGTAGGCGGGAGATTCAATCAGATCATGCAGTTGTGTCCGGGCGCTCAAGCGTTCCATCAGCGGGTCAATCCATATTCGGGATGAGACAAGGCCCGCTCGATGCCGCGCAACTCCGCAAGCCCCTTCAACCGGCCGATTGCAGGGTAACCCGGCTGCGCGCCGCGTGCCACGTCGTCCAGAATTTCCTGTCCGTGGTCGGGCCGCATGAAGATCGTATGATCTGCGCGTCCCTCGGCCCTGCGCCGTCGCTCCTCGGAAACGATCGCGGCAATCACCGCGACCATATCGGCATTTCCCTCGAGATGTTCGTCCTCGAAGAAGGAACCGGGCTGCGATGTCGTCTCGCGGCGAACATTGCGCAGATGGACGAAGTGAATGCGCGAAGCCAGTCGCGAGATCATTGCCGGGAGATCATTGTCCCCGCGCGCACCGAGCGACCCCGTACAGAAGGTGACGCCGTTGGCGGAGCTGTCGACCGCCTTCAATATGTGGGTGTAGTCCGCCTCGGTCGAAAGGATGCGCGGCAGGCCGAGAAGCGGCCACGGCGGATCGTCTCCATGGGCGCAAAGCCGCATGCCCAGCTTTTCGGCAACCGGCACCACCTCGGACAGGAAATCGACCAGATGGCCACGAAGGCGCTCGGCATCGATCGCGCCGTAACGCGCAAGCTCGGTGCGCAGCTCCGCCAGCGTGTAGGCTTCCGCCTGTCCTGGAAGGCCTGCGCCGATGCTGCGGGAAAGAACAGGACGCCGTTCCTCCGGCATCTCGGCAAAGCGCCGCGCGGCTGCCTCGACCAATTCCGGAGAATAATCGGCTGCCGCATCCGGCCGCTGCAGGAGATGCAGATCGAAGGCAATGAAATCGACGAGATCGAAGCGCATGGCCCTGGCGCCGCTCGGCGTCGCCCAGTGCAGATCCGTACGGGTCCAGTCGAGCACGGGCATGAAATTGTAGCAGACGGTCGAGATCCCGGCTTCAGCCAGGCGGTGCAGCGTCTCTACCCAGGCCGTTACATGCGCTTTCCAGTCGCCGGACATGGTCTTGATGCTTTCGGAGATTGGAATGCTTTCGACCAGCTCCCACTCCAGTCCACCTTGGCGGACCTCTTCCTGCCGCTTGCGGATTTCCTCCAGCGGCCAGGCGACACCGGTCGGGATATGATGGAGAGAGCTGACGATACCGTCCGCACCGGCCTGAACCGCGTCCTTGACGCTGACCTTGTCGATCGGCCCAAACCATCTCCACGTATGTCTCATCCCGACTTCCTTTGAAAACCAACGCCACCAGATCCGGCGATATTCGCTCTCGATTCAAATACACTACCATGGTAATATGTCAATTCAGCAGGGTCTGAGCATATCCGTGCACATGTGATAGAAGCGCTCTGCCCGTACCGGAGAACAGTCTTGGCCCAGACCGAAAAACAATCGACAACCCTGCTTGCGATCGATCCGAAGCTGCCGATGGCGCCGCAGATCTACGGCAGCATTCGCCAGTCGATCCTCGATCTCCGCCTTACGCCCAAGCAGGCCTTGAGCGAGAAGGAGCTGGCCCTCATGCTCGGCGTCAGCCGCACGCCGGTTCGCGAAGCGCTGATCAAGCTCTCCGAGGATGGTCTGGTCGATATCTTCCCCCAGCGCGGCACATTCGTCGCGCCGATCCGTGTTGCGGAAGTTCTGGAAGCGCAGTTCATTCGCGAGGCGCTGGAGGTTTCCGTCGTCGCGCGCGTCGCCGAAATATCCGACCCCACGGTCATTTACCGCCTGCAAGAGAGCCTGGCGCGACAGAAGCGTGCGATCGGCAATGGCGATCCCGACGGCTTCCTGGCGGAGGACGAGAATTTCCATTTCATCCTGTCGGCATCCGTCAATCTGACGCGGGCGTGGAAAGTCATCCAGAACGTCAAAGGTCAGCTCGACCGTGTTCGTGTTCTGAGCCTGCCGGAGCCCGGCCATCTGGCCGAACTCTACGAGCAGCATCTGGCGATAGTTACGGCAATTGAATCCGGCAACTCGGCGGCAGCGAAGAAGCATATGACCAAGCATCTTCAGCAGGTCTTCCGCACCATTGATAAGCTGTTGGCACGGAGGCCCGAGATCTTCTTTGATTGATCGATGGCGCGACAAAACGACACCGTCCGAGCGCGAAATCCGCTTGGTCGAGGGCACATGATTGGCTATGGTTGCCGTACGGCCCTCACGCGGAGGCGTTGAGCGCCGTACATCATTCGACGGCGGAGGCCGTCTCAAGCACGACATCGCTATAGATCACGGAGCTCCGGCTCTGCCGACCGTTTTGTGGATCGGATGCGGGCGCTCCATCAGAGGAGGCAGGAATGGATTATCGCAAGCTCGGCCCCAGCGGGGCCGTCGTCACCGCCTATTGCCTTGGCACCATGACCTTCGGCGCAGAGGCAGACGAAGCGGCATCCCACAGATTGCTGGACGATTATTTCGCCTGGGGCGGCAACTTCATCGACACCGCCGATGTCTACAGCGCCGGCAAGTCGGAGGAGATCATCGGACGCTGGCTGAAGGCCCGGCCCAACGAGGCACGGCAGGCCGTCATCGCCACCAAGGGGCGCTTTCCGATGGGCAACGGCCCGAACGATATCGGCCTGTCACGCCGGCATCTCAATCAGGCATTGAACGACTCGCTGCGTCGCCTCGACGTCGAGCATATCGACCTCTACCAAATGCATGCCTGGGATGCTCTGACCCCGATCGAAGAGACGCTGCGCTTTCTCGACGATGCCGTTTCCGCTGGCAAGATCGGCTATTACGGCTTCTCCAACTATGTCGGCTGGCACATCGCCAAGGCCGTCGAAATCGCCAAGTCGCGCGGTTATACGCGGCCGGTCACACTGCAACCGCAGTACAATCTGCTCGTTCGCGATATCGAGCTCGAAATCGTTGGGGCCTGCCAAGATGCGGGCATGGGCCTGCTGCCATGGTCGCCGCTCGGCGGCGGATGGCTGACCGGAAAATACAAGCGCGATAACACACCGACCGGCGCCACCCGTCTCGGCGAAAACCCCAATCGCGGCAGCGAATCCTATGCGGCGCGCAATGCGCAGGATCGCACCTGGGCGATCATCAGCGCAGTCGAGGAGATCGCCAAGGCACGCGGCGTCAGCATGGCGCAGGTGGCACTGGCCTGGACGGCGGCGCGGCCGGCCGTGACCTCCGTCATCCTCGGCGCCCGCACGCCGGAACAGCTCGCCGACAATCTCGGCGCGTCGAAATTGGCGCTGTCGGAAGCCGAAATGGACAGGCTGAACGAGATCAGCGCGCCACATCCGGCAGAATATCCCTACGGCACGGGCGGCATCAACCAGCGTCACCGCAAGATCGAAGGCGGCCGATAAGACAGAACCTGGCGGTGGTCGGCTATCGCCCTTCCGCCGCTAGCCGCCTGTAGACACGGGGAAGTATCTCCAATTTACGGTGATACTTTTCAACTCGAAGCGGCCAAACCCCAGGACTGACGGATATGAAGCTCCGTCAGTCGCTTCAACTCTTCAACGTCACCCTTCTCGATAGCATCGATCATCAGATGATGCTCCCGGCCGGATTGATCGACGCGGGCGCGGGTGCGCCATTGCGAGACCGGCGCTGAAGAGGTGCGCTGCCGGATTTCCGCGACGAGATCGACCAATTCCTTGTTGCCGCCAAGCGTCAGCAATTCGCGATGAAATGCGAGATTGGCTTCATAGAGCTCGAGCATGGTGCCGAGGAGGACCATCTCGTCGAAGCGCTTGGCAAGTGCGCGCAATTTCAAAATGCTCTCGCGAGATGCATTCGCAACGATCTGGCCGGCGATCGCCGTCTCCAGAATTACACGGATATCGCTGACTTCCACTGCACGTCGACCATCCTGCTCATAGACGTGATAGCCCCGGTTGGGCACATGCTCGACAAGTCGCTTCTGCGCCAGCCTGTCCAGTGCGCGGCGTACTTCGGGCCTGGTGCATCCATAGCGCCGTTCGAGATCGATCTGCTTGAGCCAGGTGCCGGGAGGAAGCAATCCGCCGAGAATATCCTGAAGAATCTGATCGGTAACATCGCGGGACATCTCACCTTCGATATCCGCCACGTCGCTCTTCAATTCGACATCGTTCATCGCGACTCCCCTGCCATTGCGTGATCGATATCACGTTGCCGCGGATTTCTGTAGCCGGCTGCATCTAGTGCACCGTACGCCTTCTGATGAAAATTTATCCATGCCGATATATTGCGCAGAATTTTTTTGTATCCTAAATTGGCGCCAATTTTGGTAACTCTATAATCCGGGCTCGGTCGAAACGCCATGAAAAATTCATCAGAAATCTGGGATGTGGTCGAAGCAAAGCGCCAAGCATTCTTCGATCTTAGCGATCGCATCTGGGGCATGCCCGAGACCAATTATGAGGAATTCCGCTCCGCGGCCGAGCACGAGCGGCTTCTCGAACAGGAAGGCTTTCGCGTTCACCGCAATATCGCCGGTCTGCCGACGGCCATCATGGGCGAGGCAGGCGAAGGTGGCCCGGTGATTGCCATTCTCGGCGAGTTCGACGCCCTGCCCGGCCTCAGCCAGGAAGCGGGAATTGCCGAAGAGCGCCCGATCGTCGCCGGCGGCAACGGCCACGGCTGCGGCCATAACCTGCTCGGCTCGGGTTCTATGCTGGCCGCCGCCGCCGTCAAGGATTACCTGGCCGCCAACGGCCTGAAAGGACGGGTGCGCTACTACGGCTGCCCGGCGGAGGAAGGTGGCTCGTCCAAGGGGTTCATGGTGCGTGCCGGCGTCTTCGATGATGTCGACATCGCCATTTCCTGGCATCCGGCCGCCTTTGCCGGCGTCAACAATCCGATCTCGCTTGCCTGCAACGAAATCAATTTCCACTTCTCCGGCCGTGCCTCGCATGCCTCCGCAACGCCGCATCTTGGGCGCAGCGCGCTCGACGCGGTGGAGCTGATGAATGTCGGCGTCAACTACATGCGTGAACACATGCCCTCGACGGCACGCATCCACTACGCCGTCACTGACACCGGCGGCAACGCGCCGAACGTCGTGCAGGCGCGCGCAACCGTTCGTTATCTGGTGCGGGCACGGACACTTCCGGAATTGCTGACCCTTGTCGCACGGGTCAAGAAGGTCGCCGAAGGCGCGGCCCTGATGACGGAGACCACCGTGCGCAGCGAGATTATCAGCGGCGACGCCAATCTGGTCGGCAATACGCCGCTGGAAGAATTGATGTTTGCTAATCTCGAAAGGCTCGGGCCGCCGACCTACGACGACGCGGACGAGGAAACCGCACGCAAATTTCAGGAAACCTTCAGCACGGAGGATATCGCCGCTTCCTACGGCCGCTTCGGCCTGAAGCCAAAGAAGGGCCAGGGACTTTGTGATCTCGTTTTCCCGCTTGGCGCCGGCGACGGGACGCTGGTCGGCTCCACGGACGTCGGCACGGTGAGCTGGGTCGTACCCACCGTACAGATGCGCGGCGCAACCTACGCCATCGGCACGCCCGGCCACTCCTGGCAACTGGTCGCGCAAGGAAAGCTTCCGGCCGCCCATAAGGGCATGGAGCATGCGGCCAAGATCATGGCGAGCACGGCTCTCGATCTCATGCTTGACCCCGCCCGCATCGAGGCAGCCAAGGCGGATCACAAGGCACGCCTCGAGGACACTCCCTTCGTCAACCCGATCCCCGATGACGTCAAGCCGCCTTTGCCGGAGAACAACCATGGTTGATGCCGCGGCCCCGTCGACAAACGAGATCATGACCATGTCGCGTTCCAATTCCATGCCGTCGCGCAGTGACCGGCTGGCCCGACAATGAACCAGCCGGGTTTCTTCGATATTTTGAGCTTCGGACCCGACGGCTGGGCGAAGGCATTGTTAGCCGGCGCGTGGATGACGGTTCTCATTGCCATCTCCGGCTATGCCATCGGCATTGTCATCGGCGGGTTTGGCTCCTGGGCCAAAGTCTCGGGTGGTCGCACCACCCGCATTATCGCCGATACCTATACGACCGTGTTGCGCGGCATTCCGGATCTGCTGATCATTTACCTTCTTTATTTCGGCGGAAGCGCTGCCGTCACGGCTGTCGGCCGCCTGTTCGGCGCGGAGGGCTTTGTCGGCTTTCCAGGCTTTCTGGCAGGCTCGCTGGCCGTCGGCATCACGTCGGGCGCGCAGCAGACGGAAGTTTTTCGCGGTGCCTTCAAGGCCGTGCATAACGGCGAGATCGAGGCCGCTATCGCCTGCGGGATGTCGCGCTGGCTGCGGTTCCGGCGCATCGTCGCGCCACTCACCCTGCGTCACGCCCTCCCCGGCCTCGGCAATGTCTGGCAGGTGGTGCTGAAGGAATCCGCCCTGGTCTCCATCACCGGCGTTGCCGAATTGCTGCGTCAGGCTCAGGTCGGCGCCGGCTCTACCGGCCTGCCCTTCGACTTCTATCTGATTGCCGGCCTCCTCTATCTGGCAATCTCGACGGTGTCGGGCGTGTTGATGCGGCAGGCGGAACGCTACTTCAACCGCGGCGTCAGGAGGGTCTGATGGACTGGAATTTCCTCAGCGAAACCTTCGTCAGCCTGATCGCGGCCATTCCGCTGACGCTCTCGCTCGCCGCCCTGTCGATCCTCTTCGGCGCGGTGCTGGCACTGGGGCTCGCCATGGCGCGTCTGTCGGGTATTACGGCGCTCGACGGGTTCGCGCGCTTCTATGTCTTCCTTTTCCGTGGCACGCCGCTGCTCGTGCAGATCTTCCTGATCTACTACGGTCTCGGCCAATTCCCGGCGGTTCGCCACAGCATCTTATGGCCGATCCTGCGCCAGCCCTATTGGTGTGCCGTCCTCGCGCTCACGCTGAACACCGCCGCCTATGCCAGCGAGATCATTCGCGGCGGCCTGCTGTCGGTGCCGCATGGTCAGATCGAGGCGGCGCGCGCCTGCGGCATGGGGCGCTTCATGCAGTTTCGCCGCATCATCTGGCCGCTCGCCATCCGCCAGGCGCTTCCGGGCTACGGCAACGAGATGATATCGATGGTCAAGGCGACCTCGCTTGCCTCCATCATCACCCTGATGGAAGTGACCGGCGTTGCCGCCAAGCTCATCTCGGAGACCTATCGCGCCATCGAGGTCTTCATTGTCGCCGGCGCGATCTATCTCGCCATCAACTTCCTGCTGACCCGCCTCATCCAGCTGCTCGAATACTGGCTGAGCCCGCATCTCCGTCAGCCGCGCCCCTTACTCATACCGACCACCGAAGGAGATGCGCCATGACCGACACGGCTCCAGCGCTCAGCGTCCGGAACCTGCACAAGAGCTTCGGCCCGGTCGAAGTCCTCAAGGGCATATCACTCGACGCACAACAGGGCGATGTCATCTCCATCCTTGGCTCCTCGGGATCGGGAAAATCGACCTTCCTTCGCTGCATCAACATGCTGGAAACACCGGATTCCGGAGATATCACGGTGGCCGGCGAAACTATCCACATGCAGTCCGGCCGCATGGGCAATCGCCTGACCGATCGCAGGCAGGTGGATCGCATCCGCTCCAGGCTCGGCATGGTCTTCCAGAGCTTCAATCTCTGGAGCCACAAGACGGTTCTGGAAAACATCATCGAAGCGCCCATTCATGTGCAGCGCCGCCCCAGGACGGAATGCATCGAGGAGGCCGAGGCACTGCTTGCCAAAGTCGGCATCGCCGACAAGCGCAACCATTATCCCTCGCATCTTTCCGGCGGACAGCAGCAGCGTGCCGCGATCGCCCGGGCGCTTGCCATGCAGCCGAAGGTGATGCTGTTCGACGAGCCTACATCGGCGCTCGATCCGGAGCTGGTCGGCGAAGTCCTGCGCGTCATGCGCGGGCTTGCCGAAGAGGGCCGCACCATGCTGATCGTTACCCACGAGATGGGTTTTGCCCGCGACGTCTCCAGCCGCGTGATCTTCGTCCATCAGGGACTGATCGAGGAAGACGGGAAGCCGCACGAAGTTTTCGCCAATTCGAAATCCGAGCGATTCCACCAGTTCATTTCCAAATAAACCACCTATACGACCACAAAAAAGGGAACAACTACAATGAAGTATCTGACGTCTCTCATGAAGGCCTTCAGCCTTCTGACACTTATGTTTGCGTCCACCGTCGCGCATGCCGACGAGAAGAAATGGACGCATGTCACGATCGCCACCGAGGGTGAGTTTCGTCCCTGGAACTTCACCAAATCAGACGGCACCTTGGACGGCTATGAGATCGATCTGATCAAATATCTCTGCGATCACATGAAGGTGGAATGCACGACCGTCGTCCAGTCCTTCGACGGCATGATCCCGGCTCTGCAGGCCGGCAAGTTCGACGCCATCATCTCCGGCATGTCGGCAACGGCGAAGCGCGAGGAAGTCATTGCCTTCAGCGATTCCTACGGCACGACCGGCCAGACCTTCGCCACGCTGAAATCCGATCCGCTGGCGCAAATGCCGCTGAAGGACCAGGTCTTCTCGCTCGGTTCGAACGAGCAGGGTGCGATCGACGCGCTCAAGCAGCTCGAACCCTTGCTGAAGGGCAAGACCATCGGCGTCCAGACGGCCTCGATCGCCGAAAATTTCCTGCAGAAATACCTGAAGGACGTCGTCACCATCCAGGAATACAAGACGACCGAGCAGCACGATCTTGACCTCAAGGCCGGCCGCGTCGACCTGATCATGGCTTCCACCGCCTATCTTTCGACGGCGGCGTCCAAGCCCGGCAATGAGGATTTCGCACTAACCGGCCCGCGCTTCCAGGGCGGCCTGCTCGGACGCGGCAGCTCCGTCGGTCTGCGGAAGACCGATCCGGAACTGAAGGCGATGTTCAACGACGCCATCGCCGTCGCCAAGGCTGACGGAACGATCGCAAAACTCTCGCAAAAATGGTTCGGCTTCGACGTTACGCCGCGTTGAGATCTTTCTCCAAGGAACGGTCACCTTCTGGGTGACCGTTCCTTGGTTGTAGCCGAAAATGCAACGATAGTTCTTGCGCCTCCATCCACGCGGGCGCTATCCATTGTGACAAAAGAGGCCCATTGACACGAACCGCTAGCATTGCGGCTTGAAGGTGAGAGCAGAGAATGACGAGACCCGTGATCGGCGTCATCGGGAACGCCCGCCTTGTGGAGAGCCGCTTCGCCGCGCAGATCGTCGGAGACAATAATCTCCGGGCCATAACCGAAGTCGCCGGCGCTCTGCCGCTGATGTTCGCCGGCAGCCCGAGCCTCACCGATATTACGGATCTGCTAGACACCGTCGACGGTGTGCTGCTGACAGGCGCCCGGGCCAATGTGCATCCGAGCCACTTCAACACCGAGCCCAATCCCAAGCATGAGCCGTATGACGAGGATCGCGACGCCGTGGCGCTGCCATTGATCCGGGCCTGCGTCGAGCGCGGCTTGCCCATCCTAGGCATATGCCGCGGCTTTCAGGAGATGAATGTGGCCGCCGGCGGCTCGCTGCATCCGGAAATCCGCGAATTACCCGGACGCATGAACCACCGGATGCCGCGTTTGGAGAACGGAGAAATTCATCCCGATCTGGAGGTGGTTTTTGCCGATCGCCACGATGTTAGGCTCGTGCCGGGCGGAACGTTTGCCCGCATTTTCGGCCGAGATGTGATCCGGGTGAATTCGCTGCATGGACAGGGTGTGCTTGAGCTTGGCGAACAGGTGGTCGCGGAGGGGATTGCCGAGGATGGTACGATCGAGGCGATCCGCTTCAAGGATGCTCGGGAATTTGCACTCGGCGTGCAATGGCACGCCGAGCATGATCCGCAAACCAATCCCGTGAACCGCGCGCTGTTTCAGGCGTTCGGGGACGCGGTGAGACGGCACAAGAACAGCCGTTAGCTAGCGTTGCGAAATCGGATCATATACATCAGGTAAGCGGCGGATTTAGTTTAGCAAATCCATCCTGGTTCCTGTAGGGGAAATATGGATAGGGCGACATCACCGCACTCACTTTGTCGAGCTTGTCAATCTGCTCCTTGGACAATGACCAACCGACGGCTCCGAGGTTTTGCCGAAGCTGCTCCTCGTTCCGCGCGCCGATGATGACGCTTGAAACGGTCGGGCGGCCTATGAGCCAGTTGATGGCGATCTGCGGCACGGTTTTGCCGGTCTCGGCTGCGATCTCGTCAAGCACCTCGACAATATCGAAGAGCTTTTCGTCATCCACCGGCGGACCAAAGCTCGCCGTCTCGTGCAGCCGGCTTTTCTCGGGAAGAGGCTGGCCACGGCGGATCTTGCCGGTCAGCCGACCCCAGGCAAGCGGGCTCCAGACGAGTGCGCCGACATTCTGATCGGCGGCAAGCGGCATCAATTCCCATTCATAGTCGCGACCCGCAAGCGAGTAGTAGACTTGGTGGGCGACATAGCGGGGATAGGCATGCTTCTCCGAGATAGCCAGCGACTTCATCAGTTCCCAGCCGGCGAAATTGGAGGCGCCGACATAGCGGAGCTTTCCCGCTGTCACTAGGCCATCGAGTGTGGAAAGCACCTCCTCTATCGGCGTCGAGGCATCGAAAGCGTGCAATTGCAGCAGGTCGATGTAATCGGTGCCGAGACGGCGCAGGGCACCGTCGACGGATCGGATCAGACGGGAGCGCGACGTGCCCCAATCGGCAGGTCCGTCGCCAGTCGGAAGCGCCGTCTTGGTCGAGATCAGGACGGCATCGCGCCGGCCCCGGATTGCCTGGCCGAGGACGTCCTCCGATGCGCCGGCGGAATAGACATCCGCTGTGTCGAAGAGATTGATGCCCGCCTCCAGGCAAATGTCCACGAGACGGCGCGCCTCCACCGCGTCGGTTGTCCCCCAGGCGCCGAACAGCGGCCCGCTACCGCCGAATGTGCCGGCCCCAAAGCTCAAGACCGGCACCCTCAGGCCCGATGCGCCGAGATTTCTGTAGTCCATGGATCTGTCTCCTGTCGTTTCAACTGAGATAGACGCTCCACCGAAGGTGATATAGATTGCCTAAAAGAAACTCATTTGTGATTTGAATTCATCATGAGCCGTCAGGACATTAATCGCTCCGGCGAGATGGAAGTTTTCGTGCGCGCGGTCGAGCTTGGTGGCTTCACCGCCGCGGCCAGTGCCTGCCGCATGACGCCATCGGCCGTCAGCAAACTGATTTCGCGTCTCGAAGCCCGACTAGGCGCGCGCCTCATCAACCGCTCGACTCGGCGGCTGCAACTCACGTCGGAAGGATGCGCCTTCTATGAGCGCAGCATAGCGATCCTTGCCGACATCGCCGAGGCCGAACGCTATGCCTCGGCGGGCGAGCAGGCTGCCGGACCCATCCGCATCAATACCAGCGGCTCCTTCGGCAACCATGTGCTGGCGCCGCTCATTCCGTCCTTCATGGCGCTATACCCTGCCGTCTCGCTCGAGATCGTTCATACCGACAGGGTCGTGGATCTGATGGAGGAGCGTGCCGACGTTGCGATCCGCACCGGGCCGCTCAAGATTTCCAGCCTCACCGCCCGCAAGCTCGGCACGACCCGCAAGATCATCGTCGCCTCGCCTGACTATTTCCGACGTCATGGTGTGCCGCGATCAATCGACGAACTCCAGAAGCACTGCCGTATCGGCTTTGCCTACGCACGCGCCGTGGAGGGATGGCCGCTGCTAGGCGCCGGCAAGACGATAGAGGTTCCCGTTACACCGGGCCTGCAGGTCAGCGATGGCGAGGCCATGCGCCATCTTGCTCTCGCCGGCGCCGGCCTGGCGCGGCTTCCCGCTTTCACAGTCAAAACCGATATCGAGGCCGGCCGTCTGGCACCCGTACTCGAAGATATCAATCCGGGCGACAGCGAGGAGTTCTATGCCGTCCATATCGGCCAGGGCGGGCCGCTTCCAGCGCGCGTGCGGGCGCTTCTGGATTACCTGCACGACAATGTCAGGCTGTGAAGAAGCCTGCTTGGCTTACGGCGCGTTCAGAGCGCCGGCTGCTTGGTCTTGCGTAGATAGGGCAGCACGGTATCGAACGAGCCGAAGCGGCTGATGGCGTCCTCGTTGGATACGGCGGCGGTGATGATGACATCCTCACCCTGCTGCCAGTTCGCCGGCGTGGCGACCTGGTGCTTGGCCGTCAGTTGAATGGAGTCGATGGCGCGGAGGATTTCGTTGAAGTTGCGCCCCGTCGTCATCGGATAGGTGAGGATCAGCTTGATCTTCTTGTCCGGCCCGATGACGAAGACCGAACGCACCGTGGCATTGTCGGCGGGCGTGCGTCCTTCCGAGCTTTCGCCAGCGCCGGCCGGCAGCATGTCATAAAGCTTGGCGACCTTGAGATCCCTGTCACCGATCAGCGGATATTCGACATCGAAACCGGTCGCCGTCTTGATGTCACCTTTCCATTTGGCATGGCTTTCGACCGGATCGACGGAAATGCCAATGACCTTGACGCCGCGTTTCGAAAATTCCTGCTCCAGTCCCGCCATTGCTCCGAGTTCTGTCGTGCAGACCGGCGTGAAATTCTTGGGGTGCGAGAACAGTACCGCCCAGCCATTGCCAATCCAGTCGTGGAACTGGATCGGTCCCTGTGATGTGTCGGCGGTAAAATCGGGTGCGATATCGTTGATACGCAGGCTCATGATCGGTCCTCCAAATATAGGGCTGTCGCTGTCAAATGACCGGCGACACATGTTGGGCAAAAGAAATCCGCCGCAGAATGACGATGAATGCTGTCGAAGAAAAGTCTCCTCAAGCGGTCGCCACCGCTGCCGATGCGGAAACATACGGCCTCCGGTGTCTGGCGCGCGCCTTCAGCGTATCCAGCAGCGCATACCCGCTCGGCCAACGTCCAAAACCGCTTGCGACATTGATATGGCCCGCAAGGCCGATATTCTTGATGTCGGAGTTCCAGAGACGCCCGAACATCGTAAGGCGGTCGAGCGTCATATAGATATCGTTCAGGCTGCCGATCGTCATGCTGGGAAATGGCAGTGTTTCGGTGGGCATAGTGCCGAAGGAGACCTGCCCCGCATGCAGCGTTTCCGTCGCTGAGAGATCGCAGGGCGCAACAAGCAGTGCACCCTTGACGCGGCGCGCGGCCGGCCGGCTCGCCAGTTGGGCAGCCAGCAGGCAACCGAGACTATGGGCAACGATATAGGCATCGCCCGCTTCCTCCAGCGCCACTTCGAGTTTCTCCATCCAATCACGAAGGTTCGGATGATCCCAGTCGTCCTGATCCACCACATGGCCGTCCGGCTGATCCTGCAGCCAATAGCGCTGCCAATGCCCTTCCCCCGATCCGAACAGGCCCGGCAATATCAGCACCCTGCTCATCGCGCCTCCGCTCTTTCGATCAAGGGCAATTGATGCTCAGGAGCGGTCATCAGAATGCCCCTGCCACGAGTGCGAACAGAAAAATGAAGGAAGAGACGACGGTACAAACTTCGACACCGCGAACGAGACGGGATCGAATGTCATGGGGAACGCGTCTTGCAACCGGTCGCCGGAGATCGAAAGCCAAAGCCATCGCGGGTTCCTCTCAATACCAGGCAATCGGCGTGGAGCACCAGAAATAGAGCTCGTAATCGCGCGCTGATGGCTCGCGATCATCGTCGGCCGCAGCTGGTCTATCGATCAGATGAAGAGGCTCGTCTTTCCAGTGAATCCAGAGCTGGCCAAAGGCAGTCTTCAAGCGGGTGATGACATCGAATTTCATGCTATCCTCCATCTCGTTGATCCAATTTGCTTAAGTAAAAGATGTTGCCTTGGGACGATCGGTCACTCGGCCGCGGCAAGCAGTGCCGTCGCGCCGGGAAAGAAGGCGGCGAGTTCATCGACCACCTCGTCGATGCGTTTCGAGAGCGGTTCGGACGAGATCTTGTAATCCGTGAAGTCGCGATCCGAGGCGTAGACCGCCGTCGGCAGCGTATGCGCCATGAAGAAGCCAAAGAGCGGCCGCAGCTGATGTTCCACCATCAGCGCATGGCGATCGCCGCCGCCCGTTGCCGTGATGATGATCGGCTTGGCGCGCAGCTCATGCGGATCAATGAGATCGATAAGGTGCTTGAAGAGGCCAGGGTAGGATCCCTTGTAGGTGGGCGAGCCGATGACCAGCACATCGGAGGCGACGATATCGTCGACCACCCGCTTTGCCTGATCGTCCAAATCCCTACGCCACTGAGCCGCACCAAGCGACGGGCCGACATCCTGCAGGTCATAGATGCTGCTCGTAAAGCCATACTGGTTGGTTGCCAGATCGGCCACGTTCTGCACAAGCGCATAAGTCTTCGACGGGCGGTTGAAACTACCGGCGATGCCGACGAGTTTGCGGGCAACCATTCTCATTCCTTTCCGAGCTTCGAACGAGCTTTCCAATGAACGAATATTGTCTATGAAAATGATAGATTAAAAGGAACGACCATCTCTCCTTGCCCGGAAAACGGGAAATCTGTTCCGTCCTTCAAGGGGCTGCTTCGGTGTGCAGCGCCCGTAACCCGCGCAGGCAGGCGATATTTCCACCTTGAAATGCAAAAAATTTTGCCGAGGGGCTGGGCAACAATGCCCACGGCCCTATCTCGTTAAATAAGGCGCGAAAAATGTTGGCTTTGTGGAGGAGACAACCTAACGCAACGGAAGAGGTTGCCGATGACCACGAGTGTTCTCAATGCCCTGGGCCAGCCGCTCTATTACAGCGGAACGTCGACAGGTTTTTTCTCCGCCACGGGCTCCGGCCCGACACTCTACGGCACCGATGGAAACGATTCCATGTGGGGTGACGCCTCCGTCAACGTGACGATGCATGGCGGCACCGGCGACGACATCTACTATCTCTATTCCAGCATCAATCATGCCTACGAAGCGCCCGATGGCGGCATCGATACCATCAGCACCTGGATGGACTATACCCTCCCGGACAATTTCGAGAATCTGACGGTGACCGGCAATAACCGGCATGCCTATGGCAACAGTGCCGACAATATCATTACCGGCGGCTCGGGAAGCCAGACCATCGATGGCGGTGCCGGCAACGACGTTCTGACCGGCGGCGGCGGTGCCGACACCTTCATCATCTCCAAGGGTAACGGCAGCGACCTGATCACCGATTTCAGCGACGACGACAAGGTGCGCCTGAACCAGTACGGGTTGACCTCCTTCGATCAGGTCGTCAGCCACAGCACCCAGGAAGGCGCCAATCTGCGGCTGGATCTGGGAAATGGCGAGAGCCTGGTGTTCGCCAACAAGACGGTGGCCGATCTTCACGAAGATCAGTTTCAGCTCGGTCTCGACCGTTCCTCGCTGACGCAAACCTTTTCGGACGACTTCAACTCGCTTTCCCTCAGCGACGGGACGCAGGGCACCTGGGAAGCGAAGTTTCATTGGGCGCCGGACAAGGGCAGCAGCCTGAACAACGAGCTGCAATGGTACATCAACCCGTCCTATGCGCCGACCTCGTCGGTCAATCCGTTTTCCGTTTCCGACGGCGTTTTGACGATCAGCGCCAAAGCGACGCCCGATGCGCTGAAATCGATTGTCGAAGACCATGATTATACTTCCGGCATCCTGACCAGCTACTCTTCGTTCTCCCAGACCTACGGATATTTCGAAATGCGGGCGGAGATGCCGCATGATCAAGGCGCATGGCCGGCCTTCTGGCTGCTGCCGGAAGACGGTTCCTGGCCGCCGGAACTCGACGTGGTGGAAATGCGCGGGCAGGATCCGAACACCGTCCATGTGACGGCACATTCGAACGCGACGGGCGAGCACACGATGGAATCCATCCCCGTGTCGGTTCCCAGCACCGACGGCTTCCACACCTACGGCGTTCTATGGGACCAGGACCAGATCGTCTGGTATTTCGATGATGTTGCCGTCGCGCATGCCGACACGCCCGCCGATATGCACGGCCCCATGTACATGCTGGTGAACCTCGCGGTCGGCGGCATTGCTGGTACGCCGGGAGACACCCTGAAGAACGACGGGTCGGAAATGAAGGTCGACTATATCAAGGCCTATTCGCTGGATGACCACACGACGCAGACAGCCTCGGCGGTTCAGTCCACCCATACCACCGACTGGCACATATGATCCGATGCCTATGATATCTTGGGCGCCTGGCGCGGCCGTTTAGAATCACGACCGCGCTTTAATTCCCTTTGAATGCCCGCTTGATCTGATCGGTCATCGGTTTGGTCAAATAGGCAAGAACGCTCCTCGAACCGGTTTGCAAGAAGGCTTCCACCGGCATGCCGGCAAGCGGCGTCAGCTCACCCAGCCGGTCCCATTCCTCCTTCGACGCCTTGGCGCGAACCACATAGTAGCTCTGGCCAGAATGCTGATCTGTCGTCAGATCCGCCGAGATGGTCTCGACGCGACCGTTCAGTTCGGGTGTGATACGCTGGTTGAAGGCAGAAAATCGCAAGGCGACGACCTGCCCGACGGAAACCTGGGCGATGTCCTGTGGCGCGAGCTTCAGCTCGGCGACAAGCGCGTCCTTGTCCGGCACGATCTGCATGATCGTTTCCGCCGGCCCGATCACCGCACCTGCCGCATGGACATTCAGCTGATCGACGATCCCCGCCTGCGGCGCCCTGATATCTATCCGCCGCAGATCGTCTTCGACGGCAATCAGCCGCTCCGAAAACTGCCCGGTATCGCTCTCAGCCTGCCGCAGCTGATCGGAAACCTCCGAACTGCGATCGTTGTCGATCTGAATGATCTGAAGCTCGGTCTCGGTGATCTTGCCGTTGGTCTGCGCAATCGACGATACGAGATTGCCAAGCTCACCTGTCAGCCGGGCGCTGTCCCTCTGTAGCGAATAGACCTTCGTTGCCGAGATAATGCCCTGATCCAGCAATTGCTGGAGGCTGCCGAGCTCCTTGCCGACAAGTTGGATCTCGACCCGCTTGCCCTTCTCCTGCGCGACCAGGCCCTCGACTTCCTGTTTCAGCTGCTGAACTCTCTCGCGCAACTGGGACTTCTGGCCCTGTCGTGATGCCATGCGATCGTTGAAAAGGCGCTGCTCGCCGGCCAGTATATTCTTCACGTCATCATTGCCGTCATTGGCCAGCAGATCCGCCGGAAAGGTGATCGCATCCTTGCCGTCCCGCTCCGCAACCAGTCGTGCCGTTCGGGCGGAAAGCTCATTCAGACGCTTTCTGAAAATGGCGAGACTGGCTCGGGTTTGCGTATCATCCAGACGGATCAAGACCTGGCCGGCATCGACGCGGTCGCCATTCTTCACGTTGATCGTGCTGACAATGCCTCCCTTAAGATGCTGGACAGGCTTTACATGGCTGTCGACGACGAGCGAACCGGATGAGATGACCGCTCCCGAGATCTTTGTCGCCGCCGCAAGGCCGCCCATGATGCCGAACAGCAGGAGGATCGTCGCCAAGACGAACATGGACAGGCGACGGATGGCACGGTCGGTGGAAGACAGGCTCGTATTCTTCATCCACTCACATCCTCGCCGGCAATCATCAATCGGACTGGCCCGGTCCCCGAAGGCTTCGGAGACGTTCCCAGTATCTCGTCCTTGGGTCCGAATGCCTGCAATTGGCCGTTGGCAATGATCAGGACCTTGTCGGCGGCAGCAAGCGCACTTGGCCTGTGCGCCACGACGATTGCGATACCGCCCCGAGCCCGCACGCCGATCAAGGCTTTGGTCAGGGACGCCTCCCCTTCGGCATCCAGATTCGAGTTCGGCTCATCCAGAACCACCAGGAATGGATCGCCATAAAGCGCGCGCGCCAAGGCGATGCGCTGCCTTTGACCGGCGGACAGCCGCGAACCGCCCTCGCCGATGACCGTATCGAACCCGTCCGGCAGCTTGACGATCATGTCATATACGCCGGCCGCCTTCGCGGCCGCGATGATCGGCTCGGGCTGCATGTCCTTGGCGAAGCGGGAAATGTTTTCGGCTATCGAGCCATCGAACAGGCCGACATCCTGCGGAAGATATCCGACATGTTGCCCAAGCTCGCTTGGCTCCCATTGCGACAGCGCAGCCTGATCGAGCCTGATCGCGCCGATGGTGACCGGCCACAGTCCGGTGATCGCCCTGGCAAGCGACGATTTCCCCGAGGCACTTGGACCGACGACACCGAGCACCGTTCCCGCCGATATCTTGAACGAGATATTGCGCAGGATGAAATCGCGGCTTCCCGGGGACGTCAGACCGATATTTTCAACGCTAAGATCTTTTTGCGGTGCCGGCAGCGTGACCGCCCACTGCTCATTGGGGATCAGATTCAAAAGTCTGTTGAGACGCGCCCAGCTTTGCCGGGCGCCGACAAAGCCCTTCCATTGTCCGATCACCAGTTCGACCGGGGCCAGAGCGCGAGTGACCATGATCGAGCTTGCGATGATGATGCCGCCGGTTGCCTGCTGCTCGATGACGAGGATCGCGCCGACAGCCAGAACGCCGGACTGAAGCATCATCCGCGATATCTTGGCGATCGTGGTCAGCGTGCCGGCAATATTGCTCGCAGCCAACTGATTTGCGAGATAGTCCTCGTTCATCGCCGCCCATTTCTCAGTGAGGCGACCGCTGAAACCCATGGCGACCACGGCTTCCCAGTTCCGCCGCGCGGCCTGCGCGAAGCTGAGACGGGCGGCCGAGGATTTGGCAGCCTCGAGCGCCGGCCGATGCGACAGCACCTCCGCGAGCACGGTCAGAATGACAAGCAGAATGGCGCCGCAAAGCGCGGTGACGCCGATCCAGAAATGGAACAGGAAGCACAGGACCAGGTAAAACGGCATCCAGGGCAGATCGAACAGCGCCGCGCATCCGGCTCCGGACAGGAACGAGCGGACCTGCTCCAGATCACGAACGGACTGGAGCCCGTCGTCGGACGTTTGCATTCTGGTCGGCAAAAAAACGAGCGAGCCAAAAACCTTTCGGTTCATCCGCTCATCAAGGGATGCGCCAACGCGCGCAAGGAGCATCGAGCGCAGCAGCTCCAGCGCGCCCTGAAATATGAACAGGGTCGCAGCGATAATCGCGAGACCCGCCAGTGTCGGCAGACTGCGACCCGGAATAACCCGGTCGTAGACCTGCAGCATGAAGAACGAACCGGTGAGCGCCAGCACATTGATCGCCGCACTGGCGAGCGCGATGCTGAGAAACGCCTTTCGAAGCGACGACAGCATCAGGAAGACGAATGTTTGCGGTGGTTCTTTCGAAACAGCAAGCACGTTGCTTCAATCCTTAAGTTAGCCCTTGGATGGCAGCAAAGTATCCACAGCATTGCCCCGCACAGTCCCTCTCAAGCGAGGACACCGGAATGACGCAAAGAGCCAACCATATTCCGATGGCGGCGATGAAAACTGCTTACGACCCCTTACCTGATCCGCAGCCTGAAAGCCGGCTGCTTCATGCACAAGTATCGAATATTATTTGCATTTTATGAAGTCGAAATTTACCAAACCTCCAATTTCAGTGAACCCGATCTTAGGATTTCGGGCCATGTTCCATGGCGGCACATTGTCCGGTTGCGACACGCAATCGAACAATCATGTCATGGTGGAAATCGTGGTCGCTGGCTGCTTCCGGTTCATCGAGGCCCTCATGCAAAAAATCCCCCGGCCAGTGGCCGGAGGATTGTGCAGTTGAGTATGCGATCTTTAATCGAGCAGCCTCAAGCGGCGCGCACGGTTGCGTTCAACGGAATTTCGACATCGATTTCCAGCGTCGAAACGTGCTCGTTGCAATCCATCTTGACCTGAACCTTGTCCCTGTCGAGCTGCACATGCTTCTCGATCACGGCAAGGATTTCCTCGCGCAGCAGAAACACCAGGTCCGATCCCACGGACGAGCGTTCGTGGGCCAGAAGCAGTTGCAAGCGTTCGCGCGCGGCCGGCGCGGTCCTTTGCTTTCCAAAAAGACGAAAAATGTTCATGCGGCCCTCCGTCCGAAGATCTTGCCGAAAAGGTTCCTCTTTTCGCCGGGAATCGTGATCGGCAGAACCTCGCCAGCCAGCCGGCGAGCAGCGTCGAAATACGCCATCGCGGGCGCGCTGCGGCTGTCAGCCAGCGTGACGGGGGCGCCGATATTGGAGGCTCGCAGAACATCGCTGCTTTCCGGAATGATGCCGAGAAGCGGGATGGACAGGATCTCCAGAACGTCGTCGACCTTGAGCATGTCGCCGCGCTCGGCGCGATTGGCGTCGTAGCGGGTCAGCAGCAGATGCTTTTCCATGCGCTCGCCGCGCTCTGCCTTGAGCGTCTTCGAGTCGAGCAGGCCGATGATGCGATCCGAATCACGCACCGACGATACCTCAGGATTGGTGACGACCACAGCCGTATCCGCATGACGCATTGCCAGGGTCGCGCCGCGCTCGATCCCGGCCGGGCTGTCGCAGATGATCCAGTCGAAATGCTGCCTCAACTCGTTGATGACGCGCTCGACACCTTCGGGCGTCAGATTGTCCTTGTCGCGGGTCTGCGATGCCGGCAGCAGAAACAGCGTTTCCAGCCGCTTGTCGCGGATCAACGCCTGCGGCAGCTTGGCGTCACCCTGGATGACGTTGACGAGATCGTAGACGACCCTGCGCTCAGCACCCATCACCAGATCGAGATTGCGCAGCCCGACGTCGAAATCGACAACGACCACCTTCTCGTTCCTTTGCGCCAGAGCCGCTCCGAGCGCGGCAGTCGAGGTCGTCTTGCCAACCCCACCCTTGCCTGACGTCACTACGATGACTTTCCCCATCTTGCTCTCCTGTTTCCTGGCCGGTTTCCGGCTCAGATAAGTTTCTCTGCTTTGATGGCATCGCCTTCCAGCCAGAGCTGGACGGCCTGCCCGCGAAGGTTGGCGGGCATGTCTTCCGCCATCTTGTAGATGCCGTCGATGGCAACCAATTCTGCCTCGAGCTTGCGGCAGAAGATGTGCGCGGAAGCCTTGCCCAACGATCCCGCCATGGCCCGGCCGCGCAAGGTTCCATAGATATGGATCGAGCCACCGGCAACGATCTCCGCTCCCGAAGCAACAGACCCGACGACAGTCACGTCACCTTCAGGAAAGATCACCGATTGCCCTGAGCGCACTGGTTCCCTGATGGTGATGGACTGAACCGACGGACGGGCCTCGGGCACCGTGGCCGGCTTGTTTTGCAGCTCGATGGTCGGCTCCTTCTCGGGAACCTCGAAGTCGGAAACCGCGCGGCCACCTTTGAGAGCGGCAGGCATGCCCGGACCCAGGATCGACGGGCGAGCGCCCTCGATTCCCATGATGCTGACGTTGCGCTGGCCAAGCTCCGCGATGAGCTCTTTCAGCTGCGAACGGTCGATCGGCAGATCCGTCACGTCGAGCACGACCGGTCGCCCAAGGAAGAATCCGGCCGAGCGCGCAGCAAGATCATCCAGTCTTATCAACCAGTTATCGAACGGAAGATCCGGAGAAAGCATGACCGCCAGAAAGGAGCGGCCCTTGATGCGAATGGAGCGAGGGTCTGTTATCACTTTGGTCATCTATGTAAATAAATCGTTGATATTGTGTACCAACGCCATGGTTAACAAATGGTTAATTTCACCCCATAAACCGTAAATCGCAGCCGCCTCAAAACCTCAAAATGGCGTCCCGCCTACAGTCCATTTTCGGGTGATCTCCCATTGCATTTACCATCGTCGAAAGGCACCAAAGCGGAACCAGTTCGGCTTCGGAGGGTTCCTTGGCCGTGACCATCAATGGCCTGAAAGGGATGTACAGAATGGAAAATCAAGCCACTAACGCAATCGTCGCCACGCAGACGGCGCTCAGTCAGGCAAGTGCCCTCATCGTTCACTACGGCTTTTCGACCGTAGGAGCGATTGTCCTGCTTGCCGGCGGCTGGGTTCTTGCCAGCGTCATCAGTCGATGGGCCTATAAAGGCATCTCAAAGATTCACGGAATCGATGAAACGCTGGCCCGATTCTTCGAGAAGGCGCTCCACTACGGGCTGCTGATTCTCGTCTTCGTCACCGTCCTCGGGCAATTCGGCGTCCAGACGACCTCGATCGTTGCGACATTGGGTGCTGCCGGCCTCGCCATCGGGCTCGCCCTTCAAGGTACGCTACAAAACATAGCAGCCGGAATCATGCTGCTCGCACTGCGCCCCTTTCGTGTCGGCGAGTACATAGAAGCCTCGACCGTTGCCGGCAAAATCGTCGAGGTCGGACTGTTCGCTACCCAACTGCGCACCGCCGACGGCCTGTATCTGCTCGCGCCGAACTCGACGCTATGGAACACGCCGATCGTCAATCATAGCCGCGAACCCAATCGCCGCCAGGAACTGTCGGTCGCTGTCGGTGACGATGCCAATCTGAAGCTCGCTTCGAAAACCCTTCTGGACGTCGTCACCGATGATCGCCGCGTAAAGAGCAGCCCTACTGCCCGTGTTTATTCCGACGAGCTGACCGCCGAAAAGACGACGTTGAAGATCGAATATTGGGTGAAGACTAGCGACTGGGCGGAGACCCGTCATGATCTGGTCGACCGGATGAGAATCGCGCTTGCGGACAAGGGAATCGTCATCAAATAAGTGCGCGGACTTCCGCCTGTCACAATAGAAAAATTTCGCTTAGATGCTTGGACTTGGCTGAGTCGGGAGAACAGCCGGAATGCCGGGAAAGGGACGGAAAAATGTCGCCAGCTAGATCAGTCTATCGCTTCAACTCCGCCATCGTTCGCGAGCCATCACGCTCGGTGGTTGACGGCCTGCGCGCCGAGGAGCGTGGCAGCCCGACCTATGAGGCCGTGAAGGCTGAGCATGATGCCTATATCGCGGTACTGCGCGGTGCCGGCGTCGAGGTGACCGTCCTGTCGGCGCTCGAAGCCTTCCCCGACTCGATCTTCGTCGAAGACCCCGCGCTCGTCTTTACTGAAGGTGCGATCCTATTGCACCCCGGCGCGGCAAGCCGGTCCGGTGAAGCGGCGGAAATCGCCCCGACCTTGCGCGACATGTTTGGAACTGTGCTCGATCTTCCCGCAGGCTTTGCGGATGGCGGCGATATTCTGGCAACGCCAAAGGGCGTCATGATCGGCCTCTCGGCACGAACCGACAGGGCCGGCGCCGAAGCGCTGATCGGCTGCCTCGACAGGCTTGGCCACAAGGCGGAATTGGTCGCCACGCCGGAGGGCGTGCTTCATTTCAAGACCGCCTGCTCGCTGCTCGACGACGAAACCATGCTTTCGACCGCCCGCCTCGCCCGCTCTGGCGTCTTCAAGGATTACAAGCAGATCATCATCCCGGAAGGCGAAGAGCCGGCGGCAAATGCGCTGCGGATCAACGACATTCTCATGGTCCCTTCCGCATATCCGCGCAGCCTCGAGCTTCTCGACAAGCATGGCTATAAGATCATACCGGTGGCAACGACGCAGATCGAAATGATCGACGCAGGCCTCTCCTGCATGTCGCTGCGCTGGTATCGCGACAACAAATAACGCCGAACGGACCGCGTCGGAATTAGCGAAAGTCGCCGAAGGCCTGGGAGATTCGTTCAGCCGGGCTTTGTGTGGCGATCAGCGCCGCAAGCAGGATGCGCGCCTGGCCGGGCCGAAGCGTGTGTGCGTGGACTGCGCCGGCAACGGCAAGATCGTGTCCGCCGCCACCGCCGCCGTAGCTCGCGACGAGAAGGCCTTCGGGAACCCTGCTGGAGACGATTACGGGAACGCCGCTGTCCGCACAGCGTTTTACCGCGTCGATGATATCGCGATTGGCATTGCCGGAGCCGAGGGCCGCAAGCACGATTCCGTCCGCACCTGCATCGAGGCTCGCCTGGATATGAGTGGGGTCGCAGCCGGGATAAATGGCGACTATGTCGACGCGGACGCCTGCAACCGGCGTGGACAGATGCGGGCTTTCGACACGCTCGATCGGCCGCGCCGAGCGGAATGCGTCGGGCTTATCCGTGCTACGCTTGTAGACGCCCCATGCGGGCAGAAGCCTGCCGCCGAAGGATACGAGAACGCCTCGACCGGCATTGTCCTGGTCCATCGCGGCTTCGATCGCCAGCGCGAGATTGGCCGGCCCATCGGCATGCGGATGATCGGCGGTGAATTGAGCACCGGTGAAGACGACGGGCTTGCCGTTCGCTTGCTGCAAATGAACGAGCAGCGCGGTCTCCTCCATCGCATCGGTGCCATGCAGGACGACGACACCGGCAATGGCCGGATCATCGAGCTGCTGTCTTACGGTATCGCTGATCCGTTGCATGTCGGCCAGCGTCAGGCTGGCTGAATCTTTCGACATTAGATCAATGGGTTGCAGCCGGGCGTTGACCTGCGGAACAAGTGCAAGAAGATCTTCTCCCGTCAGGCTCGGCGTGCTGGCGCCATCGGCGCCACGCTTGCTTGCGATGGTGCCGCCGGTGGCTATGACTGCCACCAGCGGAAGGATCCTTTGCGCGTTCAATGCGGCGCTTCCGCACTGACCATACGTTCGCCGGCCAGGCGATGGATACGCTCGCGCAGCAGATACCATCCGACGACCAGCGCCGGAATAATGATCACCAGCGAAGCGATGGTCCAAGTGCCGACAGGATAGTCGAAGGCCATGAGCACCAGCACGCCGAAGAGGAAGACAAGCGTGAGGATGCCGGTATAAGGAGCGCCGAACATGCGAAAGTCAGGCCGGACCAGCTCGCCGCGACGCGACAGGTGCCACAGCTTGAGCTGGCAAAGGACGATGACGCCCCATGCGCAGATGATTCCGAGTGCGGACAGGCTGAGCGCGATCTCGAAGGCCGCAGCCGGCACGACCGCATTCAGCGCCACGCCGAGAACCGTCACGGCGGCAGTCACCGCAATGCCGCCATAGGGTACGCCAGCCTTGTTCATCTTCGCAAGCGCCGCGGGGGCGGAGCCCGACACAGCCATGGAATGAAGAATACGACCGGTCGAATAGAGACCTGCATTCAGCGAGGAGAGCACGGCGGTCAGGACCACCAGGTTCATGATGATGTCGGCACCTTCGACGCCAATGGAGCCGAAGAAGGTCACGAAGGGGCTCTCGCCGGCCTTATAGGCCGTGTAAGGCAGGAGGAGCGAGAGTAGCAGCACCGAGCCGACGTAGAAGATCAGAAGACGAGCGACGACGGTGCGGATGGCGCCGGGGATGACCTTGCGGGGATCGGCGGTTTCGCCTGCCGTGGTGCCGATCAATTCAACCGAGGCATAGGCAAACACGACGCCCTGAATGATGACGAATGCAGGCAGGATGCCGTTGGGGAAGAAGCCCCCATTATCGGTGATGATGCTCAGACCGACGGTGTGCCCCTCCAAGGGGGTGCCGAACACGACAAAGTAGATGCCGACCACCAGGAAGGTCGCAAGGGCCATAACCTTGATCAGGCTGAACCAGAATTCAAGCTCGCCGAACACCTTGACCGACAGCATGTTCATCGCCAGGACGACCAGAAGCGCCGTCAGTGCGAATACCCACTGGTCTATCCCCGCCAGCCACGGCACGTAATGCTTGAAGAAATTCATGTAGAGGGCGACGGCGGTCACGTCGGCCACCGACGTCATCGCCCAGTTCAGCCAGTACATCCAACCGGCCGCAAATGCCATCTTCTCGCCGTAGAACTCGCGGGCATAGGAGACGAAGGAGCCAGAGCTCGGGCGATGCATGATCAACTCGCCGAGCGCGCGCAGCACCAGGAACGCGAAGAAGCCGCAGAGCGCATAGACGAAGACCAGCGCGGGGCCGGCTTGAGCAAGTCGCCCGCCTGCCCCCAGGAACAGTCCTGTGCCGATGGCGCCGCCGATGGCGATCATCTGGATCTGCCTCGGCTTGAGGGCCTTGTGATATCCGAGCTCTTCCTCGACGAATACCTCGCGGTCAGCCGATGTGGTTTTCATTGATTCCATTGATATCTCTCCTCCCAATGAATTCGTTTTCAGTTGGCTGCCTCGCGCTGCGTCGGGAAATCAAGCGCATCCGGCTTAACCCGTTCGCCGCCCAATGGCTGCGAGGACAGACAACCAATTTCAAGGCAGCCCTGTAAAGCTGCATGACAGATTTTATTTCCTCATAGTCTTATAGAAACTCGCACGTCAAGTGGCATCTGCCCTTATTGACCATAGTTCCTCGATTGATTACGGCCTAAATATCTGTCAGACAGCTTTACAGATATTAGCGTCGTCTCGAGCCATTGGAGGATAATGTGGTCACGACTCGCAGGGAGCACGATTTGCTGGGAACCAAGGAGATTCCGGCAGATGTTTATTGGGGTGTGCATACGGCACGGGCGGTCGAGAACTTCCAGGTCACGGGCATGACGATCGGGCGCAATCCCTATCTCGTCCGGGGTTTGACCTTCGTGAAAGAGGCCGCGGCAATCGCAAATCACGAACTCGGGCTGCTCGATCGGGTGCGGATGGATGCGATCGTCCGGGCCTGCCGCGAGATCCGCGCCGGCGCACTTCACGACCAGTTCGTCGTGGACGAGATCCAGGGCGGAGCCGGCACCTCAACGAACATGAACGCGAACGAGGTCATCGCCAATCGTGCCCTTGAACTGCTCGGCCATAGCAAGGGCGACTATGCCCACCTGCACCCGAACGACCATGTCAACCTCAGCCAATCGACCAACGACGCCTACCCGACGGCGATCAACATCGCGCTGATCGAGGCGATCGACGACCTCGCGGTTTCCATGACCATCCTGAAGACCGCCTTCGACCGCAAGGCGCAGGAATTCGCCCGGCTTATCAAAATGGGGCGGACGCAGCTGCAGGACGCCGTTCCGATGACGCTCGGACAAGAATTCCGGACCTTCGTCGTGATGCTCGGCGAGGACAAGGCTCGCCTTCTCGAGTCCGCCGCGCTGCTGCACGAGATTAATCTCGGCGCCACCGCCATCGGCACGGGGCTGAATGCCCCGCGCGGATATGCGGCACTGGCATGCGAGCATCTATCGCGGCTGACGGGGCGCCCGCTTGTCACGGCGGAAGACCTGATCGAGGCGACACAGGATCCAGGCGCGTTCGTGCATCTTTCAGGGGTGCTCAAGCGTGTCGCGGTCAAACTGTCGAAGACCTGTAACGACCTTCGCCTGCTCTCCTCCGGTCCGCGCGCCGGCATCGGTGAAATCACCCTGCCCGCCGTGCAGGCTGGATCGAGCATCATGCCCGGCAAGATCAATCCGGTTATCCCCGAGATGGTCAATCAGGTCGCCTATGCAGTGATCGGCAACGATATCACCATCACCATGGCCGCCGAAGCAGGCCAGCTTCAGCTCAACGCCTTCGAGCCCATTATGGTGCGCGCGCTTTCGCAAAGCATCAGTCAGTTGAGCGCCGCCTGCCGTATATTGGCTGAGCGGTGTGTCGATGGCATCCAGGCCAATCCCGCCATCATGGCCGAACGGGTGGAGCAATCGATCGGCCTTGCCACCGCGCTCAATCCGCTGATCGGCTACTACGCTGCGACAGAAGTCGCGCAGGAAGCGCTCGCCAGCGGCCGCACGGTGTCAGAAGTCGTCCTCGAACGCGGACATCTGACCGTCGAACAACTGCAAAAGGCGCTGAGCCCCGAGCACCTCGCCAACCTGCCCGCTATCGTCATCGCTGAGCCTGATCTTCTCCAATGATGGTGGTCACCACCTGCTTCACCTGACCGAGGTGGAGCTCCATTGCGTCGCGTGCCTCCTGCCCTGAGCCCGCCTTGATCGCTTCGACGATCCGGCGGTGCTCAAGGTTTGAGGCCGAACGCCGGCCGGCCATCATGTTTACCATCTCCGATTGCAATGACAGGGCATCACGAGCATCGGCCACGATCTTCGCAAACAATGCGTTGCCCGACGCCTCCGCGATCAGGCCATGAAACTGCGAATCGAGCAGCACCCACGGATGCGGCTCCTCTTCCTTCTCCATTTTGTCGCACAGCTCCAGCAAGACGGCCAGCTGATGCTCCGTGCGGCGTAGCGCCGCCCAGCCGGCGGCGGGCACTTCGATGAAGGGACGTGCCTCGATCAGATCGCGCGCCGAGTAGGCGCCATAGTTCAGTTCTGGGCTCGGAGTCGCGGTCACGACATAGGTGCCGCTGCCGGTGCGGGTCTGTGTCAGCCCGAGCGTTTGAAGGGATCGCAGGGCTTCACGGATGATGGGCCGGCTTACGCCATACCTCTCCGCCAGTTGAGCCTCCGATGGTAAGCGGGTGCCGATGGTCAGCTGCCCCGAGCCAATGGCCGAACGCAGATCGTCAAAGACCGCCTCGGCGGCGTTCTTCCGACTGATCGGCCTTGTCTCGGATAACCAGTCAGCCAATTCGCTCATACTCCCGCTTGATAGACACTTCAGATCTGTCAAACAGCTAAGCTGAATCTCGGCGGGCATCAAGCGCAGACACGCGAGAGTTGCTCTTTGAGCCCAGATTTGCGGGACCCTACCGGTGCGTTCGCGGATAAGGATTACGCTCCGGGAAGCTCCAGCCGGCGATGATCTCGGGATCGGCCTGCCACACTTCCACTTTCAGTGGATAGCATGCAGCCTCGTCGCTCGAATGGCCGCTGCCGCAATCACCCCCGGGGCATGCGGAGAGCGCACCCAGAAGATCGATCTCGGCGAAAAACTCGATGAAATCGCCTGGCCGCACAGGGCTGGCCTTCATGAAATACTGGTGGGTATCGCGCGTGAAGCCTGTGCACATGAAGACGTTTAGGACGTCGTGGACATGAGCTTCGGCCTCCTGAACGGACATGTTCCGTTCCTCGGCCAGCGCCCGCGTCAGGTTCGAATGGCAGCAGTGATGATAGTCGTTCCCCTTCAGCAGCCGGTTGGTATAGGGATCGCAGCGGGTACCAATGACGTCATGGACGCCGGCGCCGTCATCATCCCAGCCGTACCAGCCGAGCGTATCATGGGTGATCGTCGCCATCGGCCGCAGAGACGGCATGCTGCTCCACAGTCGATCGCCGACGCCCACATGGGTGGCATGTAAGGCGCGTGTCTTGCCGCTGAAGAAGCGTTCCGACAAGTCATTCGCATTCCAAAGATTGAGATCGCCGACCTGCGAGCCCTCTACGCTGACGATGCGGAAGAAATGTCCTCTGGGAACGTGAAAGCTGCGCGCCTCCCTCGGCGGGACGATAGCCTCGCTCACCTTCGTCAGCTTTTGCCGCGCTCTATTCAGAAGGCCAAGATCGGCAGCCGGAAGCGTCTCGACCGGATACACCACCACCGGCGGCTTGCTGCGACGGTCGAGTGCGTCGGAAGGGATTAGCGGCATGGATGAAGTCTGCATTACGATCACTATCCCTTATATGCTTGTATGATGATGGCCCGAGCGCTTGCCGAACGCATATCAGAAGCACCAGATTCGGCGGCACTCTAGCGAAATGGCGCCGGCAAACAACATAGTTTGTTCTTGTCCTTTGGCCAAGTCTGACTTAGTCATTATCCATGAGTAACCTTCCCCTTGCCTCCCTGCGCGCCTTCGAGGCAGCCGCGCGTCACGAGAGTTTCGTCAAGGCCGCCGCCGAGCTCAATCTGACGGCCGCCGGTGTCAGCCAGCATGTGCGAACAGTGGAAAACTGGCTGAACCTCCCGCTCTTCTTGCGGCAGACGCGTGGTGTCGCGCTCACCGCCGCCGGCCGCGAGTTCGGGGCAGCGGTGACACACGGGCTCGGACATATCGAAATCGCCGCCCAGCAATTGCGGCTCGAAATCCACAGCCGCCCGATCAGCATTGCCTGCATCGCATCGATGGCAACGCGATGGCTCATTCCGCAATTGCCGAGATTTAGGGAGGCTTATCCGGACCTCCGCATCAACATCGTCTATGCGCTGGAAGCGAAGACGCCGGAAGCAGCCGGCGTCGATCTGTTGATACGTCATGGACTACGGCCAGGCCCAAGCGCGATCGAGCTTCTGAGTGCCGAAACGCGCCCGACCTGTTCGGCGGAATTTCGCGCCCGTCACGACAAACTTGAAACACCTCGCGATCTGGCCAGCGCCGAACTCCTCCATGACGAGACCATCGATGCCTGGGCACGCTGGTTCGCCATCGCAGGCCTTCACGAGACACCCAAGGCCGGCCCAATCTTCGCCGATTTCAACTTGATGATCGGATCGGTCATCGGCGGCCAGGGTGTCGGCCTTTGCCCGACGGCGCTGATCGCAGATGAGTTGGCACAAGGATCCCTGGTGACGCTGTTCGACACAGCCTCGGACATGGACAAAGCCTATTGGCTCATCGAGGCAAAGAGCCTTTCCCATGAGGCCGCGATATTTCGGGACTGGCTGGTCGCTGCAAGCCGGGAAGGCTCCATCCACGGCTAGTGGGGGCTGGCGGTCGGTCGAATGATGATCTCGCTGACATCGACATCTTCAGGTTGGCTGAGTGCGTAAAGGATCGAATTCGCCACGGCTTCCGGACTGATGGCGGTCGCTCGCCAGATTCGCATCGCCTCTCGCGCGCTGTCGTCGCTAATTGTGTCGGTAAGTTCCGACGTAGTGACGCCGGGCGATATGATCGTGACGCGGATGCGGTCTTCCTCCTGCCGAAGGCCTTCGGAGATTGCCCGAACTGCGAATTTCGTGGCGCAATAAACCGCGGCCGTAGGCGAAACACTGTGGCCACCGATCGATGAGACGTTGACGACATGACCCGTGCCTTGCGCCTTCATGATCGGCAAGGCGGCGGCAATTCCGTAAAGCACCCCTTTGATATTGACATCCACCATCCGGTCCCATTCATCGACCTTCAGCGCCTCCATCGGCGATAGTGGCATGACGCCCGCATTGTTGACGATGGCGTCGAGCCGGCCGAATTCAGCGACGGCATGGTTCGCGAAGGCCCTGACATCTTCTACAGATGTCACATCAAGCCTCCGTGTCCGGACTGAACCGCCAGCCGCGCTAATCTCATCGGCCAGTTCCTTGAGCCGATCCTCGCGGCGCGCACCGATGACGATGCCGGCTCCTGCTGCAGCCAAAACCCGTGCGGTCGCCGCACCAATGCCACTGCTCGCACCCGTTATGGCAACTACTTTTCCTTTAATGTTGGACATGTTTACTCCGTGCATATTTCGAGGATGAAGAGTCGTCAGGAAGGGAAATCGGCGCTGAGCGTAGTGTCCGCCCAGGCGTCAAAATTCGCTCGGAGAGCGTCGAGGCGTTCACGCGCGATCCTTAACGCAGGCGCGCCGAGCAGCAGCCGCAGCGGCGGCTCTTCCTCCTCATAGGCAGTGATGATTGCAGTTGCGGCGCGGGCGGGATCGCCCGGCTGGTTGCCGGAGACCGCGCGGGTCGCTTGCCGGCGCTTGCCGGCCGTTTCCGCATAATCGTCGATCACGATCCGGGATTCGATCATCGAGCGACCCGCCCAATCGGTACGGAAGGCGCCTGGCTCCACGATGGTCAGCTTGATTCCGAGCGGCGCGACCTCATGGGAAAGCGATTCCGACAAGGCTTCGACCGCAAACTTCGTGGCGTGGTAGTAGCCGGTCGCCGCGAAGGCGACGAGGCCGCCGAGCGACGACATGTTGAAGATGTGACCGCGGCGGCGGGCTCGCATGCCCGGCAAAACTTGTTTCGTAACGGCGATCAGGCCAAAAACATTCGTCTCGAACTGATCGCGGATTTCCCGATCTTCGCCTTCCTCAATCGCGGCGAGATAGCCGTAGCCTGCATTGTTGACGAGGACATCGATCGCTCCAAAATGTCTTTGCGCGGCTGTAACAGCCTTGTCGATCGAGGCCTTGTCGGTCACGTCAAGCGGCAGCGCCAGCGCGCGGTCGCCATGGCGCGAGGCAAGTTCCGCCAGCGCCTCGGTATTGCGGGCTGTGATTGCCGCGCGCCAACCGCGTTCGAGAACAGCTTCGGCCAGAGCACGGCCGAGCCCGGAAGAAGCGCCTGTGATAAACCAGGCTGGATTTGTCGTTGTCATGTCTCATCCTTTCGGCCGGAAACCGGCCTCGTTCTTTCTGTGCGGCAAGATCCGGCGTCACTGACGACGAAGGATCATGCCGGCATGGTGGAGGGTGTTTTCATCAACGAAGTCGCCGTCGGCGGTAAATCCGGTGTCGTCCCAATAGTCGATATGGGTGCCGGCAACCTCATATCGCCCGCGATAGGCACTCCGGCGATTGCCGCGTGCCTCGTCGTAACGGCCACTGGCAAGAAGTTCATGCCGGATATGGCCGTCGGCGGTGACCCACATGCCGACATAGGGATGGTCTGCCATGTCTTTCTCCTTCGTACCTGTTCATCGTTGAGCGATGCGTGGAACATAGGACGATGCTTTGGCGTGATCGAGTTGCCAATTGCAGACAGACTGGTTAGTATAGATAACCAATGGCCGACGACTTTGAAGGTATTTCTGTATTTCTGGCGATCGCGGAAGCACGCAATTTTCGCGTGGCCGGCGAGCGTCTCGGCGTCACGCGATCGGCGATCAGCCAATCGCTGCAGCGACTTGAGGACAGAGTTGGAGTAGCCCTTGTTCAAAGGACAACCCGCAGCGTCCGCCTCACCGAGGCCGGGGAGTTATTCCATGATCTCGTCCGCCCGTCAGCCGATCAGGTATCTCACGCTATCCAGGCAATTCGAGAAGTTCAGGCGCGACCGAGCGGCCTTCTCAGAATCGCCACATCATCGATCGCCGAGCGTTTCATATCGGGGCCATTGCTGACAGGCTTTCTCGAAGCCTACCCGAACGTCAAACTCGACATCACCGTCACCGATGACGAATTCGATATCGTTGCGGCCGGATTTGACGCCGGTGTCCGACTTGGAGAAGTCATCGCGCAGGACATGATCGCCGTTCCTGTTTCGGCGCCGCAACGGCAATGCGCGGTGGCGGCGCCGGCCTATCTTGAGCGTCGTGGAGCGCCTCAGCATCCACGCGAACTCGTGGAACATGTTTGCATCGGCTGGCGCCCAAGGCCGGATGCAGCGCCCTATCGCTGGGAGTTCACGGAAGGAGGGCGAGATTACGATATCGCTGTCAATCCAGCGCTCACGACCAACGACATGGGAATGATGATCCGCATGGCCCGCGCCGGCGCCGGCCTCACCTTCGGCATGGTCGAAACGTTCGAACCCTATTTTGCGCGCAACGAACTCGTGCCTCTATTGGAAGACTATTGCCCTGCCTTCGCGGGTTTTTATCTTTATTATCCCAAAAGGCACCGACAGCCGCTCAAACTGCGCGCGCTTGTGGAGCACGTCCTCACATTCGAAAGTCGGACCGCGGATTAGTAACCTCCGTATCAACTGCCCACACAAGCGGCCAACCCGATTTCCTAAAATAGCTGTCTCAGAAGCCCATGAAGCCTGGTTGATCGGCAAGCTTCGGCGCCTTTTCCAGAGCCGCCAGATCAACCTTCAGGACACCGAATTCGGTGTCGCCGGCAAGAATTTCCTCGATCGTCGGCCGCCACCTGCAAGACGCCGGCGTCATCGTGGCGCCGACCGACGATCTGCAGGCCGAACGGCATGCCGAGCATATCGCGGCCGACCGGAATGGTGATCGAGGGATTGCCGGCAAGGGTCGAGGCATAGGCCATGGCAAGCCAGGAACGTTGGAGTACCTGACGGCACGGCGCTTGTATCCTGCCAGCGATTTCTGCTCACTCACTTGGGATATTCAAACAGCGTCTGCAGCCAAATCAGAACCTACCATCGTTTGGGCCGCTCTCCGGCGTTCGGCGGCCTTTAGCATATCCACGAAGGCACGAACCCTGGCGGGACGAAACCGCGCCGGCGGAAAGACGGCATGAATGCCGCCGGCAGGCAGGCTCCAGTCCGGCAGGATGCGAACCAGCCTTCTCGCCTCGATGTCCTTCGCCGCCATGTAGTCCGGGAACACCGAGACCCCTACCCCGGCAAGAACGCAGGCATAGGCCGCCGGTGTCTTGTCGGCGGTCACCGGGCAATTGACGTCAATCGTGACTGTCTCCCGCTCGGCATGCGAAAAAATCCAGCGACGCGGGTTTCGCAGTGCAGCGTTGGCGACCCATGGCAGATTGGTCGCATCGGCCGGTGATGACATGGAAGGCATCGCGCCGATCAGGGAGGGCGCGGCGACGAGATATTGATCAAAGGTGCCAAGACGCCGCGCCTGATTGCTGGAATCAGCAAGCCAGCCAACGCGAATGGCGAGGTCTACCTGACCGGCAACCAAGTCCATGACATCGTCATCGAAGATCACGTTGACTTGCATCTGGGGAAAACGCTGGCGATAGGCCGCGATTGTCGGCGCGACGACGGCCGCGCCATAGTCGAGCGATGCGGTCAGCGTCAGCATGCCCGAAGGCTCGCTCGCCTTTTGCGACATCTCGGCATAAGCCGCCTCCGCCTCGCGCAGAATGATGACACAGCGATCATAGAAAAGACGGCCTTCATCCGTCGTGTGAAGTCGCCGCGTGGTGCGGCTCAGCAGCGTGACACCCAATTCATGCTCCAGCCGGGCAACCTGATGGCTGACGACAGCCTTTGCCACACCGAGCCGTTCGGCGGCCAACGTAAAGGAACCGGTGTCGACGACCGTTGTGTAGAAGATCAGCCGGTTCAGATTGAGAAGGTCGCTCATGGTGCTTTGTCAAATCAGATCATACAGTCTGTATAATTGAGCGATATTTATCTCCTAATCAATGTCTGTGATAGAATTTGCTCAATCTTTGGCTGCCTCGCACTCCACCAGATCGGGAAAACTGACATGATCACACGACGCGACACCTTCAAGCTTGCAATGGCAGCCGGTCTAGCCGCCGCTCCGCTCACCCTGGCGCGTGCCGCGAACGGCAAGCTCGAGTGGACGTATTTTCAGGCGGGTGAAACTGGCTTTCGCCGCACGCCTGTCCTCCTGACGGGCAAAAAGAACGCCATCCTGCTCGACGGCGGCTTTACGCTCTCCGACGGACGCGCCGTTGCGGATGCCATCAAGGCTACGGGCAAGCGGCTGACAACCATTTTTGTGAGCTGCAACGATCCCGACTACTACTTCGGCCTCCGACCCATTGTAGAGGCCTTCCCGAAGGCGAAGGTTATCGCCAAGCCGGTCACCGTCGAGGCGATCAAGGCCAATGTTCAAGCCAAGCTGGAGGCCTGGGGACCTCAACTCAAGGAAAACGGCCCGCAGAAACTGGCCGATGTCGTCATTCCCGAACCATCCGACGTGACCTCTCTCGATCTCGAAGGGGCTCGCATCGAGATCATCGAGGTGCCCGGATTGCACGACCGACGCTACAACTGGGTGCCGTCGCTCAAGGCCGTCTTCGGCGGCGTTCTCATCAGTTCCGGCATCCACGTCTGGGTCGCCGACACGGCAACACCGGAGCTGCGTGCCGCATGGGTCAAGGCGCTTGATACAATCGCAGCGCGCAAACCGAAGATCGTCGTTCCCGGCCATCAGGCAGAGGGAGCCGAACAGGGGATCGCGGCAATCACCTTCACGCGCGACTATCTCCTCGCCTTCGAGGAGGAAATGGGGCGAACGAAGGACAGCGCCGAACTGATCGCCGCGATGACCAAGCGCTATCCCGACCTCAAGGACGTCGGCTCACTTCAGCTCGGCGCCAAGGTCGCCAAGGGCGAGATGAAGTGGGGTTGACCATCGTTAGCCCGCATCCCGATCATTCTTTCCTGACGTTGTCGGGAAAGTTGCCGATCTAGAAGCCCATGAAGCCCGGTTGCTTGACGAGCGCCGGGGCCTTTTCCAACGCGGTCAAATCAACCTTCGGGACGCCGAACTCGGCGTCTCCGGCTAGAATTGCCTCGATCTCGGCCGCCACCTGCAAGACGCCGGTGTCATCATGACGCCGGCCGACGATCTGCAGACCGAAGGGCATGCCTAGCGTGTCGCGGCCGACCGGAATGGTGATCGAGGGATGGCCGGCAAGGGTCGAGGCATAGGCCATGGCCAGCCAGTGGTAGTAGCTTTTGGTCGGCTTGCCGTCGATCTCTTCCGGATAGAGTTCGTGCCAGTCGCGCGGGCTGATCGTTACCGCCGGGCAAAGCACATAATCATGGGTTTCAAAGAATGCCTGCCAGTCGCGGTAATAGCGGCCTTGCTTGACGAGCGCATCGGCGATGTCGAGCGGACCGTAGCTCAGGCCCTCTTCGACATTGGCGCGGACAAGCGCCCCGACCTTATCCGGATGGGACAACATCAGCTTGTGATGTGTGCCCAAGAACATCACGCCGCGCAGGACCGAAAAGATGCGGTCGGCATCCGCGCAATCCGGATGCGTCTCTTCAACCATGCCAAGATGATTCGACAGCCGCTTCGTCACCCGCCTGAAACTATCGCGGATGACCCGTTCGGTCGGCGCAAAGCCGAAATCCTCGGTAACGGCAATGCGCAGGGAGGCGAGGTCGGGGCGACGACCGGCTCCAAACCGATCCGCCTGCCAGGCGGTCTTGCCATCAACGACGACCGTATAGGGATCGAGCCTGTCCGGCCGCGCCAATACGGATAGCATCAGCGCCACATCGGCGACATCGCGACCCATAGGCCCACTCGTCGGCAGCGGCATCAGGGCCATGGCGCGCGTATCGCCGGGCACGACGCCCGGCGAGGGGCGAAAGCCGACGACGCCGCAAAAAGCGGCGGGATTGCGCAGGCTGCCACCCGTATCCGATCCAGTCGCCAGCGGCGCCATTCGGGACGCAAGGAGCACAGCCGAGCCGCCGGAGGAGCCGGCTGCACTCTTCGTCGTGTCATGCGGATTGGCGGTGGCACCATAGACGGCATTGCGGGTATTGCCGCCAGCGCTCCATTCCGGATTGTTGGTCTTGCCGAGCGGGATCGCCCCTGCCCCACGCATGGCTGCAACGATCGCGTCATCCTTGGTAGCGATATTGTCGCGGTAGATTTCCGAGCCGAAGGTAGTCGGCAGGCCGGCCACGTCGATCATATCCTTGACGCCGAAAGGCAGGCCATGCAGCGGGCCGAGCGCTTCGTTGCGCGTTACCTTCTCTTCGGCCAGTCTTGCCTCGTCTAGAACCCTGTCGAAATTATAGGCCACCAGAGCGTTCACCGCCGGGTTAAGCCTCTCGACCCGCTCGATACAGGCCTCCGCCAGTTCAACCGGCGAAAGACTCTTACGCCCGATCAGCCGGCGCGCCTCCAGCGCACCGAGATCCGCGGGGTTGGACTTGCTCATGGCGACACCTTTCTGAAGGATAGGATGGAGTATCAGCAAGCCATCAGGCGTTTGCCGTCAGGTTGACTGCGTTCTCGGCGATATCGAGGAACAGCGCCGTCATCACCTGCATACCTTCGCGCGCGATCGGGATCAGAACATGCTCGTTCGGTCCATGTTGGCCGCATTCGGCATAGGAATGCGGAATCCAGATCGTCGGCAGCCCGAGAATCTCGGTGAAGGCATCGTTCGGCAGCGACCCGGCGAGATTGGGCAGGACATGCGGGCGGCGACCAACGCTGCGCGTCAGGGACTCCTCGACGAACCGCACCCATGGGTGATCCGGTGAAAAGCGCGTCGCCTGGAAGGCCTCGCCACGCGCGGCGCGCACCTCGACCATCGGAAAACCATTGGCGTCGAGATGGCGGCGCAGGGCCGGGATGATATTGTCGATATCCGTGCCGACCACAAAGCGCAGCTGACAGGCGGCCCGGGCCGAACCCGATATGGCATTCTGCGGCGCATCGATATTGCCGGAGGAGAGCGCGAGAACGGCAAAGGAATTCCAGCCGAAGACCCGTTCGCTCGGCGTCAAATCGCTCTCGCCCCAATCGGCATCATGCTGGCGCGGCGGCAGGTCGCGCAGGACGGCGCGGATATCGGGCGTGAGGCTGGTCGGGCGCCATTCGGCAATCTTGATCTGGCCGCGCGCATCGGTGATCGTCGCGATTGCCTGGGCGAGAATAATGGCCGGATCGGCGAGCAGGCCGCCGAAATTGCCGGAATGATGGTCTCCGTCGCGCAGATTGACGATAAGATTGAAGGACATGCCGCCACGCGACCCCATGAACATGGTCGGCGTGTCGATGGCCAGACGCGGCCCGTCCGAGGCGATCAGCACATCCGCCGAGAGCCGGTCGCGGTTGGCGGTGAAGAACTCCCGCAGGCCGAAAGAACCGGTCTCCTCGGCCATCTCCAGAATGATCTTCGCATTGAAGCCGAGGCGACCGTTCTTGCGGATCAGCAGTTCAAGCGCCTTGATGTTGATGAGGTGCTGGATCTTGTTGTCGGCCGTACCGCGGCCGTAAAGCTTGTCATCCTCGCGGGTAAGCCTGAACGGCTCAAGACCCTCGCGCCAGCGATGCGCCTCGCCATTGCAGACATCGCCATGGCCATAGACCAGCACAGTCGGCAATTCGTCACCCTCGATGCGGTCGGCGATCAGGAGCGGCGCTCCTCCCTCTCGTGGATTATCGAAGATCTCGACGGAAAAACCCATGGAGAGCAGCAGCGGCTGCATTTCCTTTTCCAGATAGGCCTGAAGCTCCTCCCACCGGCCCTCGGACTGGCTGACCGAGCGTCGTGCCACAAGCCTCGCGAGGTCCACCTCGAGCCCGCCGCTGTCGACATAATCAAGGGCGGCCTCGATCACTTGCACTCTGTCCATGGAACTGCCTACCTCGTTGCGTCGGCAGCCGATAATGCTGCCATATTGGGCGCTTCCCAGCCGCGGCCGGGCATGGCGGCGAGCAGTTGGCGCGTATAGGAATGTTGGGGATTACCGAAGATGTCGTCAACGGCGCCGTATTCGACCACCTCCCCTTTCGACATGACCAGAATATGGTCTGAAATCTCGGCGGCAACCCTTAGATCATGGGTGATGAAAATCACTGTCAAACCAACGCTCTTCCGGATGTCATCGAGGAGTTTCAGCACATCCTTCTGCACTGAAACGTCAAGCGCCGAGACTGCTTCATCGGCAATCAGGATCTTCGGCTCGACCATGAGCGCGCGAGCAATCGAAATGCGCTGGCGTTGCCCTCCGGAAAACTGCACCGGATAGCGGTCAAGCGCATCCTCCTCAAGGCGGACGATCCGCATCAGTTCCCGTGCCTTTTCCATTGCCTGCTTGCGCGGCACGCCGAAATTGACAGGCCCCTCGACCAGGAGATCGCCAATGGTCCGGCGCGGATTGAGCGAGCCGTAGGGATCCTGGAAGACGATCTGGATATGCTTGCGGAAATTCCTCCGTCCGTCTGCGGTCCTCATGTCCAGCCGGTCATTGCCGATCCAGATGGAGCCGTCATCAGGCTCGACCAGCCCCATGAGACAGCGCACAAGCGTCGTCTTGCCGGACCCCGATTCCCCGACGATGCCGAGCGTCTGTCCCTCGAGCACGGTGAAATCCGTCGGTTTGACGGCTTGAACCTTGCGGGCCGGCTTGAAGAATGTGCGGGCGGTCGAGAAGGTCTTCTCGATACCGGCGACGCGCAGTGCAATCGGCGCGGACATCTCCGGATCTCCCTTGCCGCCATGCCGCTTCGGGACGGCATCGATCAGCATCCGCGTGTAGGGATGGAGAGGGTTGTTAAGCACTTGTTCGACAGGTCCCTGCTCGACCACCACGCCCTTCTGCATGACGACGACGCGATCGGCGATCTCTGCCACCACATCGAAATCATGGGTGACGAACAGAATGCCGGCCTTGCGGCTTTCCTTCAGCGCCTTGAACATGTCGAGGATCTGCGCCTGCGTGGTGACGTCGAGCGCCGTGGTCGGCTCGTCGGCGATCAGCAGACGCGGCTCCATGGCAAGCGCGATGGCGATGACGATCCGCTGGCGCTGACCGCCGGACAGCTGGTGCGGATAGGCATGGTAGAGCCGCTCGGGTTCCGGAAGCCGCACCTCCTTGAGGAGCGCCATGGTGCGCTCGCGACGCTCGGTCTTTGAGAGCGTGGTGTGAGCCTTGAAAACCTCTTCGATCTGATCGCCGACCGTGTAGCACGGGTTGAGCGCACTCATCGGCTCCTGGAAGATCATGCCCATGCGGTTGCCGCGCAGGCCAGAATGCTCGGCCTCGGAGAGCTTGAGCACGTCCCGTCCCTCGAACAGGATCTCACCGGCGGAAGGCTTCAGCACCTTTGGCAGCAGCCCCATGGCCGCAAAGGAGGTGATCGACTTGCCGGAGCCGGACTCCCCGACGATACAGAGGATTTCCTTCTCACGGATATCCAGCGACAGATTGCTGACGGCATGCGGACGATCGCCTCCCCTTGGGAGATCGATGGTGAGGTTGCGGATCGAAAGGACGGGTTCGGCAACGTTCGTCATCAGTTTCTGCCCTCCGGCGCGGTGATGTCGCGAATGCCGTCGCCCAACATGTTGATCGCAAAGACCAGAACGAACAGGGCGATGCCCGGAATGGTGATCAGCCAGCTCTCGAACAGCAGCATTTCCTTACCCTCGGAAATCATCAGGCCCCAGGACGGGGTCGGTGGCTGCACGCCAAGGCCGAGGAAGGAGAGCGCGGCCTCCAGAATGATGGCATGGGCCATTTCCAGCGTGATGATGACGATCAGTGCGTTCATGACATTCGGCAACACGTCCTTGAAGAGGATGCGCGGCAGGCTGGCGCCGAGCACTTCCGCCGCCGCGATGTAGTCCGTCTGGCGCACCTGCATGGTCGCGCTTCGCAGCACCACCGCGAACCGATCCCAGAGCAGCAGGCCCAATATCGACACCACGACCGTCAGCGAGCCGCCGAAAAGCGCAACGACGGCGAGAGACACCAGCGTCGCCGGCAGGGCCAGCCGCACCGATACAATGAACATCACGACAGCATCCACCTTGCCGCCGAAATAACCGCCAAGAATGCCAAGCGTGGTGCCGATCACAGCAGAGATCATCGCTGCGGTAAAACCGATCATCAGGGAGACGCGAGCGCCATAGATCAGTCGTGAGAGGTAATCCCGGCCAAGCGCATCCGTTCCGAGCACATGCTTCCAGTCGCCGCCGAGGAAGACCGGCGGCACGAGGCGTGCCAGCAGATCCTGTTTATAGGGATTGTGCGGCGCGATAAGCGGCGCAAAAAGCGCGATCAGAGTGACCAACAGCAGGATGACAAATCCCGCCATGAAGCCGCGATGCTTCAGCGCCCTGCGCATGATGGCCCGGGACGGCGCTGGCGTGGCTACGGCCTGGATGACGGTTGCTGTTTGGGACATATCGTTCATCTCAGGCGGCCCTCAGACGTGGATCGAGCCATGCGTTCAAAACGTCGGCCAGAAAGGTGAAGACGATGTAGAACATCGCAAAGATCAGGATCAGCGCCTGCATGGTCGGCAGGTCGTTGCGCGAGATCGATTCCCACGCGAGGAAGCCGGCGCCATGCAGCGCGAAGATCGTTTCCACCACGACGGAGCCGCTGAACATGAAGCCCAGCTGCACGGCGCTCAGGCTGACGACCGGAATGATGGCGTTGCGCAGCGCATGCTTGAACAGCACCTTCCTTGGCTTCAGGCCCTTGGCCCGGGCGGTCCGGATATAATCGGACGACAGGACTTCCAGCATGCCGGCGCGAGTGAGCCGCATGATTGCGGGCGTCGCGTAGTAACCAAGAACGATTGTGGGCAGGATATAGCCCGTCCAACTCCCGGTTCCGGACGCCGGCACCAGGCCGAGATTGACCGAGAAGATCACAATCAGGATCAGGCCGAACCAGAAACTTGGTATGGCCTGTCCGACGACGGCAATGCCAAGTGCCAGCCGATCGATGATGGTGTTCGGAAAAGCGGCGGCGAGGACACCCATCGGGATCGCCAACAACAGCGCGAAGCTCATGCCGAGAAAGCCGATCATCATTGTCACCGGCAACCGATCGGCAATCATTCCGGAAACCGGCTGCTTGAAATAGTAGCTCATGCCGAAATCGCCGGAGAGCGCCCGCATCAGCCATTCGACATATTGGAACATCAATGGCTGATCGAAGCCATACTGGCTACGGATTGCGGCGATCACCTCCGCTGGAGCGCCCTCGCCGGCAATCGCGATGGCCGGATCGCCAGCCATGAACAAGAGAATGAAGCTGATGAAAGACACAGTCAGCGCCACCAGCGCCGCCATACCGAGTTTGGTCAGGACAAATTTCAGCATCGTGTACCCTTAAACGGGAGGCGCGACCGGGCTGGCCGCTCCTGTCACTCTGAAACACCTCGTTCGGCGCACCCATGGATGCGCCGAACGACGGATGCACATGTCATTTCCAGCCGATCTCGTTGAAACGGACCAGTTCATCGGGCGTGGGGGTGAAAGAGACGTCTTTGCTCATGATGTAGTTGGTCGAATAGTTCCAAAGCGGCACCCAATAGGCCTTGTCGGCAATCGTCGACAGCGCCTGCTTGTAGAGCGTCTTGCGCTCAGTCGGATCGACGGAGGAATCGGCTTTCTCCAGAAGATCCGACAGGTTCTTGTCGCGTGCGTCGTCTTCGCCGCCCATGGTGAAGAATTCGCTGGTGATGGCCGAGGCATCAGCGATGGAGTTGGAGCCCCATGTCAGAAAGGACATAGGCACGCCTTCCTTGATGCGCTTTTCCCGCAGCGCCGCATATTGCAGGTATTTGAGGTTGGCCTTGATCCCGACTTCGGCCAGCATGCCGATCATGGCTTCCGCCAGCGGGCGATCGCGATAGGCATAGAAATCGATCTCGAAGCCATTGGGATAGCCTGCCTCCGCCAGGAGGGCCTTCGCCTTGTCCGGATCGTAGGAATAGGAAGCGACGTCGGCAGCGCAGCCGAACTGGCTTGGCGAGCAGGCGCTGTTGATCACCTCGGTCGTGCCCTTCATCAGAGCCTTGACGATGCCGTCACGGTTGATCGCGTGGTAGACCGCCTGCCGGACCCGCACGTCCGTCATCGGATTTTTCGCGCCGCTCCGACCAGCTGCATCGAGTGAAAGATAGCCGACGCGCATCGTCGGCGCGTTGACGACCTGGAAATTGCCCCGGCCGGCCATCTTGTCGGCCTGGTCGGACGGCACCTGCCAGACGAGATCGATCGTGCCGTTGAAAAGCTCGGCCATCTGCGTGTTGATGTCGGGGATGGTGCGGATATCGATCGTTCCGACCTTGGCTTTCGGCTTTGCGGCAGCAAAATAATCGTCGTTACGCTTCAGCACATAATGCTTGCCGGGCTCGACACTGACGACCTTGTAGGGGCCGGTTCCGATCGGCTTGGTTGCAACCCCAGCCGGTCCGACGGCCGCGTAATATTCGTTCGGCTGAATGATGACAGGCCCCGCGAGATATTCGAGCGCCGCCGGAAAAGGTCCGTTGGTGTGAATACGGACCTTGAATTGATCGATCTTCTCGGCCTTTTTGATCCAGCTGGTCGCCACCGTGTTCTTGGCGCCATTCTTCGGATCGATCATATAGTTCAGCGTATAGACCACGTCGTCGGCGTCGAACGGCTCGCCATTGTGGAATTTTACCCCTTGGCGCAGCGTCAATTCCAGCGTCGTCGAATCCACCCACGACCAGCTGGTTGCGAGATTGCCGACATACTGGCCCGACTTCGGATCGCGATAGAGAAGGCCGTCCCAGACAGCGTTTCCAAGCAGAACGCCCTCGCGCGCCGTGTTGAAATAGGGATCGATATGCTCGAGCTCCTTCGAAAAGGCGATCGAAATGGTGTCGTCCGCTTTCCCGGCATTGGCAGTAGGCGCCAGCAGGAGCGGCAAAAGCAGGGCGGCGGCAATAACAGCTAGTCTCATTGAAGTCCCCTTTATTGCCCATTATATGGGCATTTTTATTTGATGCCTATACTATATCCAATTCTGATTTACTGTATACAAAAATTAAAGATTGCACGCATAATTTCCATTTTGCGCGCAACGTCTTGTTATCGTAGGCATTGGGCAGCACAACTTCGGCAGGAGAGATCATCGTGGCTCAAAACAGACCGCCAGCGTCGGACGCGCTCTACGAACGCATCGAGACCCTGATTGCCGAAGGGGTTCTCAAGGATGGAGAGCGCCTGGACGAGGTGCGCCTCGCCGGCGATTTCGGCGTGTCGCGCACGCCGCTTCGCGAGGCCTTGCGCCTGCTCTCCTCGACCGGACTGGTTGAACTCATCCCGAACCGCGGCGCCTTCGTGCGGCAGCCGAGTTTCACGCGCCTTGTCGAGATGTTCGAAGTGATGGCAGAAGTCGAAGCCTGGTGCGCGCGGCTTGCCGCCGGTCGCATCACCAAGGCACAAGTGCTGCTTCTGCGCCAGACGGCATCCGCCTGCGAGGCAGCCTTGCAGGTGCAGGATTACCATCGCTACTACGCCGAAAACGCGACGTTCCACAATATGATCTACGAAGCCTCCGGTAACGGTTTTCTTGTCGAGGAGGCGCGTAATCTGCAACGGCGCCTGAAACCGTTTCGCCGGGCGCAACTGTCTTTTGGCGACCGGCTTTCCCAGTCGATGAGCGAGCATCGAGAAATCCTGATGGCGCTCGAGGCCGGCGATATCTCTCGCGCCGAAACGGTGATGCGCGATCATATTCGGGTGCAGAGCAGCACCTATGAGGAATACCGCCTGTCGATCGTCGACGTTCCGACGACCGAGCACTCCGCCTCCTAGACGGACGGCAATACGCGCGAAAAGAGCCGCAGTCTGGGCACCGCCGCCCTCTCGCGAGGGAGGAGACTGTTGTGACAATGTCCACCTGGTCGATCTCGCGCTGCCCATATACCTCCTGAGCCATCCTTGCCCGGTTGCGCGATCCGGCCGGGAGGTCCCGGTCGGATCGCGTATTTCAACACTCAGCCGTTGCGGAACGTGTAGGCGTAGCCGTTGATTGCCGGGGCGCCACCGAGATGGGCGTAGAGAACCTTCGAGCCCTCCGGGAAATACCCCTTCTTCACCAGGTCGATCATACCCTGCATGGATTTGCCTTCGTAGACCGGGTCGGTGATCATCCCTTCCAGCCTTGCGCAGAGCCGGATGGCCTCCTTGGTCTCATCCGATGGCACGCCGTAGACCGGATAGGCATAGTCCTCGATCAGGACGATATCGTCCGACGAAAGCTCCCGGCCGAGTTCGACCAGTTCGGCGGTGCGCTGGGCAATTTCCAGCACCTGCGCCTTGGTCTGCTCGGGCGTGAAGGATGCGTCGATGCCGATGACCTGGCGCTCGCGGCCGTCCTTGGCAAAGCCGACGGTCATGCCGGCATGGGTTGAACCCGTCACCGTGCAGACGACGATATAATCGAACTTGAAGCCGAGCTCTTCTTCCTGGGCGCGAACCTCCTCGGCAAAGCCGACATAGCCAAGCCCGCCATATTTGTGCACGGATGCACCGGCCGGGATCGGATAGGGCTTGCCGCCCTTGGCCTTGACGTCCTCGATTGCGTCTTCCCAGCTCTGCCGGATGCCGATGTCGAAGCCTTCGTCGACCATCTGCACATCCGCACCCATGATGCGGCTCAAGAGAATATTGCCAACGCGGTCATAAACGGCATCTTCATGCGGAACCCAGCTTTCCTGCACGAGCCGGCACTTGAAGCCGATCTTGGCGGCAACGGCGGCGATCATGCGCGTATGGTTGGACTGAACCCCGCCGATCGACACCAGCGTATCCGCGTTCGAGGCAATCGCATCGGGAATGATATATTCCAGCTTGCGCAGCTTGTTGCCCCCGAATGCCAGCCCGGAATTGCAGTCTTCTCGCTTGGCGTAGAGCTGCACCTTGCCGCCGAGATGTTCGGAGAGCCGTTCCAGCTTCTCGATATGGGTCGGACCGAATGTGAGCGGATAGCGCTCGAATTTCTCCAGCATGAATTCCCCTTCAGCTTGTCGTGATACGAGGAAGACGCTAGCATCACTTCAATGAAAGGTGCTCTCGAAGGTGAAGCTTATATTTCTTCTTTGACGCGTAAAATTCCAAATCTAAATTCTTTTCATCCATAATATCCCATATTTTCGGAAGATTCTTTCATGGCCTCAGAACTGGACCGCATCGACCTGAAAATGCTCCGCCTGTTGCAGAAGAACGGGCGTCTCAGCAATGCCGAACTCGCGCAATCGGTCGATGTCAGCCCCGCAACCTGCCATCGTCGCACGCAGCGCCTATTCGAGGAGGGCTACATCAAGACCGTGCGGGCGATGATCGAGCCGCAAAAGGTCGGGCGGGGTGCTTTGGTGATGGTCGGTGTGGTACTCGACCGGTCGACGCCCGAGAGCTTTGGCGCATTCGAAAAAGCCGTTGCCAAATTGAGCTTCGTTCTCGACTGCAATCTCGTTGCTGGCGATTTCGATTATTTCCTGAAGATCCGCGTCGGTGACATGGCCGATTTCAACCGCATTCACGGCACGCAGTTGATCGCCCTGCCCGGCGTCCGCCAGACCCGAACCTTCTTCGTCATGAAGGAAGTAGTGGACAATGCCTTACTGGAATTCTAGCTGGCCGCGCATCTCACGCGACCAGCAGATATCTCAGAACAGGTGTTACCTCAGACAAGCCCTGGCACAATCAGGACAAGCCAGGCGACGATCGGGCCAATGATGGCGATCAGGGCGCTATAGATCAGCAAAGTTTTCAGCACGCTCTCCCGCTCGGTTTCCTGCGCGTTGGCGACGACCAAGGCGCCGTTCGTCGAAAACGGGCTGGTATCGACGATGGTCGTGGAGATCGCGATTGCGGCGACCACGCCCACGGCACTGATATGCCCTTGCAGGAGGAAAGGCACGGCAAGCGGAATGATCGCGCCCAGAAGGGCCGTCGACGAGGCGAAAGCGGAGACGATGGCGCCCGTGAAGCACAGAAGCAACGCCACCAGCAACGGCATCCCCAGACTGGAAATGCCATGCGCGACGTAATCGATCGTACCGATTTTCTCCATGACGCCGACATAGGTGATGATGCCGGCGATCAGGAGCACGGTCGACCAGCTCACTTTGTCTATTGCCGCCTTCTGGGTCTTCGGTGACAGCAAAGCCAGGACAACAGCGACGGTGATCGCCACCAGGCCGACATTGAACTTGAAGACCAGCGCACCGACCGCCAATGTGGTCAAGCCGACCAGCGTCGTCAGCCGCTCCGCCGTCAGACCGGCAAGCGCCGTCTCTTCTTTCGTTTCCACCTCAAAGACATGATGGCTGATGGGTGCTGCGCGCGTGCCGCCGTGGCCGACGATGGCGCGCGTCACGCCTTTGGGATGCAGGTCCGGCAAGGGACCGGACGCGGCCGGCTGCTTGCGCAAAATCTTCGGACCACCGAAGATGAAGAAGACCAGAACGGCGATGGCGAGGTTGAAGAAGAAGCTCGACAGGAACAGCGAGGTCGGCGCGAAGGGCAGCCCGGCCTTCTGAACGATCTGGTTGGTGATGCCGCCATAGACGCTGATCGGCGAGAAGCCGCCCGCTTGAGCCCCATGGATCACCATCAGCCCCATCATCACAGGACTGATGCGATACTGGAACGCGAAACCAAGCGCCACCGGCGCAAGGATCGCGACGGCTGCCGGACCGAGCGCGCCAAAACCGGTGATGATCGCGGCGACAAGGAACATGACCCAGGGAATCCAGGCAACATGTCCGCGCACCAGCTTGACCGCGCCCTCGATCAGCCAATCGATGGTGCCGTTGATCTGCGCGATCGCAAAGAGATAGGTGACCCCGACTAGCGTCAGGAACAGGTCGCTCGGAAAGCCCGCGAAAATCTCGCTCGCCTTCATGCTCATGACGAGCGAACCGATCAGGAAGGCGCAGGCAAAGGCGAGCGCACCCATATTGATCGGCTGAATCGTTGCAATGACGAACATGCCGGCAAGCAGCACGATCGACAGGATCTGGATATTCATAACTTCCTCCCTCCGGCAACCTCCTCAGGTGCCGGTCCCCATTTTGATGAATGCATAATCAATTCCGCGCCGGTGCTACTCCCAAGCACCAAGGCGGGGGCAAGCGCCTCTCAGGTGGCCTTCTCGTAAAGATCCTTGAATTGGTCGCGCAGCAGGTTCTTCTGAACCTTGCCCATCGTGTTGCGCGGCAGTTCCTTCGTGAAGATAACCCGCTTCGGCTGCTTGTAGCGCGCAAGGCGATCCTGCAATGCGGCGAGCACGGCCTTTTCGTCCAGTATCACGCCGCGCTGAAGCACCACGACAGCCGTCACGCCCTCGCCGAAATCCGGATGCGCGACACCGATCACCGCGCTCTCGACGACGCCGTCGAGCTGGTCGATCTCGTTTTCGACTTCCTTCGGATAGATGTTGTAGCCGCCGGAAATCACGAGGTCCTTGCCACGGCCGACGATATGGACATAGCCATCCGCGTCGATCTTGCCGAGGTCGCCGCTGATGAAATAGCCGTCCTGGGTGAATTCAGCCGCCGTCTTTTCCGGCATGCGCCAATAGCCCTTGAAGACATTCGGGCCCTTGATTTCGATTATGCCGGTCTCGCCGGCTGACAGCGTCGCTCCTGTGGCCGGGTCGGTAATCCTCACTGTGACACCCGGCAGCGGGAAGCCGACCGTCCCGGCCCGGCGCTCGCCATCATAGGGGTTGGAGGTGTTCATATTGGTCTCGGTCATGCCGTAACGTTCGAGAATGGCGTGACCAGTGCGCTGCTGGAATGAAACATGTGTTTCCGTCAGAAGCGGCGCCGAGCCCGAGATGAATAGCCGCATGTTGGCGACGGCATCCCGGTTCAATCCCTCGTGTTGAAGCAATCTGACATAGAATGTCGGCACGCCCATCATCAGCGTTGCCTTCGGCATCAGCGATAGGATTTCGGCAGGATCGAACTTCGGCAGCAGGAACATCGATGCGCCGGCAACCAGCGTGACGTTGGTCGCGACAAAGAGACCGTGCGTGTGGAAGATCGGCAATGCGTGGATCAGCCGGTCCGCCGCCGTCACGCGCCAATATTCGCGCAGCGCAAGCGCATTCGACAGCAGATTATCATGCGTGAGCATGGCACCCTTGGAGCGGCCGGTGGTGCCGGATGTGTAGAGGATCGCGGCGAGGTCATCGGGAGCGCGGGCAGCGTCGATAAAATCAGCGGGCTCCTCCCGGGCGAGATCCGTCAGCGATCCCGCGCCATCCGCATCCAGCGTCTCTACGATCGCGCCATAGCGCTGCGCAAGCTTCTCGACGTCGGCCCGAGCCTTCGGTGAGACGACGACGAGCCTCGGCTCGGCATCGCCGATGAAATAGTCAAGTTCAACAAGCGTATAAGCGGTGTTCAGCGGCAGATAGACCGCTCCTGATCGAACGCAGGCGAGATAGAGCATCAAAGCCATCGGGCTCTTCTCCACCTGAACCGCGACGCGGTCACCGGGGCGAACGCCAAGCGCGTCGATGGCGCTGGCAAGCTGCCCGGAAATGCGCAGCGCATCCCCATAGGTCCATCGCTCGCCGCTAACGGTTTCGATGAAAACAGCATCGTCGGACGTTGCAGACGCCCTGATGGCGTCGAACAGGTGATTGCCCATAACTCTCCTCCTAAATCTGCTGCTCAGGTCTTTTGCATTTCGCCATGGCGCCGCCGGATCGGGCTGCCGAGACCAGCGTCGGACGCACCCGTCTCGGCCAGTTTCTTCACCTCCGGAGAGGCCGCGACCTCGCCGTGTTGCGCAAGGGCTTCGTGGTTTTTCTCGATATCATCAAGCTTGTAAAGATAGTTGACCATCAGCCCATGGGACTGGCGCATCGCCTTCGGTGACCGATCGGCGAGAAAGTTCAGCCGCTCCAGGCGGGCACCGTTGCCGAGATGAAAACGGGCGACCGGATCGATTGGTCGTCTGCCGTTGCCTTGCTCCTTGACGAAATAGCGCGCCGCGAGCGGCAGCAGCACGGCCTTGACGGCCTGCGATCGCTCGGGATCATCCGCCCAGTCCGGTTCATCAAGCAGGGCAAGGGTTTTCAGCGTCTGCTCGCTAAGGCCGGCATCGGCCGCCTTGCGCAATCTTGCCAGCCAGCCGGCAAAGCCCGGAACGGGCGACAGGGTGACGAAAGTCTTCAGGCCGGGCAGATCCCGGCGCAGATCCTCCACGACCTGCTTGATCAGGAAATTGCCGAAGGAGATGCCGCGCAGCCCTTCCTGGCAATTGGAAATGGAATAGAAGACCGCCGTCGTCGCATTCTGGGCGGCAATCGGAGACCGGCTTTCGTCGAGCACATCCGTGATGGCGGCGGGGATCGCCGTGGTCAGGGCCACCTCGACGAAGATCAACGGATCGTCGGCGAGACGCGGATGGAAGAAGGCGAAGCAACGGCGATCGGGCGGCACCAGCCGTCGCCGCAGTTCATCCCAGCCGGCGATCTCGTGCACGGCCTCGTATCGGATGATCTTCTCCAGAAGATCGGCCGGGGTCGACCAGTCGATCGGACGCAGCGTCAGGAAGCCGCGATTGAACCAGGATCCGAAGAGATGGGCGAAATCGGCGTCCACGGCACGGAATTGCTCCGTTGCATCCTTCATGCCCAGCAGGCGCTCACGCATCTCTACCAGTTTTGCCGTACCCTTGGGCGCAAGATTGAGCCTGCGCACCAGCTCCTGGCGGCGCGGCTCAGCCGCCTGATGCAGATCGATAAGCGCGTTCGAATTCCTGTCGCTGCGATAGCGGTCGATGGCCTTGTCCAGTTTGAGAACATCGGGGCCGAATTTGTCGTGGAGCATCAGCATAAAATCTCGCTGGCCAGTCGGATCGAGTTCAGACCAGCGCTGAAGGATCTCGGCGGCCAGAGCCATGCCTGAGGCTTCGCCCCGGCTCGACAGGAGCATGTTGCACAACGTTTCGAGCGTCGTCTCGGCTTGAACCGGCTCGGCGCGCGTGCCCACCGCGAGCAGCCTGCGTCCGCGATCCGTGATGCTCTGCATCATGTCGCTGAAGAAGGAGATGCCTGCCATGTCAGTATCCTCCTGGCGAAGCGGGATTGGGGTGGAAACAGCCCTCCCAAGCGTTTCCGGTACATAAAGCAGCTCTGACGAGCGCGCTCATTTGTGTGCGACATATCTATTGTGGTATCGTTCTTAAGTTACCTTGTGCGCAAAGTAAACAATCTTGCATACAAGAATTTGATTTTTGCATTGGAGAGCGTGGAAAACATGTCCGAGAATGTCGTTCAACGCCTGCGCGACGAGATCGAAAACGGTATCATTTCAAACGACTTCGCTCCGGGCGAACGGTTGGACGAGGTGCAACTGGCCACGCGCTTCGGTGTGTCGAGAACGCCGGTGCGCGAGGCGCTGATGCAGCTGAACGCGATCGGACTGGTGGAAATCCGTCCGCGCCGCGGCGCAATCGTCATCGATCCGGGGCCGCATCGCATTTTCGAGATGTTCGAGGTAATGGCCGAGATCGAGGGCATGGCCGGTTCGCTGGCGGCGCGACGACTGACGGACGCCGATCGCGCTGCGATTCTCACAGCCCATGCCGACTGCAAGCGCTCGTCCTCCGCCGGCGACAGCGACGCCTACTATTACGACAACGAGCGCTTTCACAGGGCGATCTATGCCGCCAGCCACAATGATTTCCTCTCGGAGCAATGCGTGGCGCTGCACCGCCGCCTACAGCCCTATCGACGTCTTCAACTGCGCGTCCGCAATCGTGTCGCGACATCGTTTTCCGAGCATGATGCGGTTGTGGAGGCGCTTTTTGCCGGCGACGCGGAACACGCACGCACGCTTCTACGTCAGCATGTCAGCATCCAGGGCGAGCGCTTCAGCGATCTCGTGTCGACCTTGTCGCGCAGGTAGACTGTCGGGGCCGACGCATCACTTCTTTGGCAGCGACACGGTGCCGGCTGTATCCAAAGCGGGAACTGTGCCATGAAGCATGGACTTTAAACACAACATCTTTGAGCGGTGCGATCATGAAGAAAATCGGTTTCCTGTCGTTCGGGCACTGGACGCCCTCACCGCAATCGCAGACCCGCTCGGCTGCCGACGCGCTTCTGCAGTCCATTGATCTCGCCGTCGCGGCCGAGAAGCTGGGTGCGGACGGAGCCTATTTTCGCGTCCATCACTTCGCCCGCCAGCTTGCGTCGCCCTTCCCGCTGCTGGCAGCCGTCGGCGCCAAAACCAGCAGTATCGAGATCGGCACGGCCGTCATTGATATGCGCTACGAAAACCCGCTCTACATGGCTGAGGATGCCGGCTCGGCCGACCTCATCGCCGGCGGGCGCCTGCAGCTCGGCATCAGCCGCGGCTCCCCTGAACAGGTCATCGATGGATGGCGTCACTTCGGCTATGCGCCGCCCGAAGGCGAGAGCGAATCCGACATGGCCCGGCGCCATGCGGAAGTCCTGCTCGACGTGCTGCAAGGCGAAGGCTTTGCCCAGCCGAACCCACGGCCGATGTTTCCCAACCCTCCGGGCTTGCTGCGGCTAGAGCCGCACTCCGAAGGCCTGCGCGAAAGAATCTGGTGGGGCGCAAGCTCCAATGCCACGGCGCTCTGGGCGGCCAAGCTCGGGATGAACCTGCAAAGCTCCACTCTCAAGGACGATGAGAGTGGGCTTCCCTTTCACGTCCAGCAGGCCGACCAGATCAGGGTGTATCGCGAGGCATGGAAGGCGGCCGGCCACAAGCGCGAGCCGCGCGTGTCGGTCAGCCGCAGCATCTTCGCGCTTATGACCGATCGAGACCGCACCTACTTTGGAAACGGCAATCAGGGCGAAGACAAGATCGGCTTCATCGACGACAAGACCCGGGCAATCTTCGGCCGCAGCTATGCGGCCGAGCCCGACGCTCTGATCAAGGAACTGGCACAGGACGAAGCCATCGCGGAAGCCGACACGCTGCTCCTCACCGTGCCGAACCAGCTCGGCGTGGAGTATAACGCGCATGTGATCGAGGCGATCCTCACCCACGTCGCCCCGGCCCTCGGCTGGCGTTAACGCCAGCCGCAGATTGAGGTTCCCCTGCCGGCGCGTCTCATTGGTCGAGATAGCGCTCTGTCAGGCGCGCCCACATGGCGGCCCCGACAGTCAGGCTTTCATCGGCGAAATCATATTTGGCGCTGTGCAGGATTGCCGAATTGACGCCGTTGCCAAGGCGAAGAAAGCTGCCCGGTCTGTGCTCGAGATAATGGGAGAAATCCTCGCTGCCGGGAATGAGCGCACAGGTGCCGACCTTGTCGGCGCCGACGAGTTCCTCGGCAACGACACGGGCAAATTCCGTCTCCTTTTCGGAGTTCACGACAACGGGGTGGCCATGCAAATAGTCGATGGCGACCTGCGCTCCATATCCTTCCGCCACCGCTTCCGACAATTTCCGGATCCGCGCTTCGAGGAGTTCGCGCACCTTCGGATCGAACGAGCGGATGCTGAGCAGCATCTTCGCGCTTTCCGGGATGACGTTTGCCGCTTCGCCCGCATGGATCGAACCTACGGTGATCACGGCTGTCTGCGTCGGATCGATGCTGCGGGAAACGACCGACTGCAAGGTAACGACGAGATTGCAGGCGACCACGACGGGATCGATGGTCAGGTGCGGACGCGAGGCATGGCCGCCCTTGCCGGTGATGGTGATCTCGGCAGTGTCGGCCGCGGCCATCAGCGGGCCGGAGCGCATGAGCCAGGTCCCCTCAGGTGCGCCGGGATGATTGTGCAGACCGAAGATCGCGTCACAGGGAAAGCGCTCGAAAAGACCGTCATCGATCATCGCCTGGGCGCCGCTCCTCGCACCGGCCTCTTCGGCTGGCTGGAAGATGAGGTTCACGGTGCCGTTGAAGCGACGGGTGCGTGCCAGATATTCGGCCGCACCGAGCAGCATCGTCGTGTGGCCATCATGACCACAGGCATGCATCTTTCCCGACACATTGCTGGCATAGGGCTTGCCGGTCTGCTCATTGATCGGCAGCGCATCCATGTCGGCGCGGATGGCGATGCTCTTCGTGCCTGCACCAACCTTCAGACGGGCGACAACACCATGGCCACCGACATTGCGGTGAACTTCGTAGCCCCAGGCCTCCAGCTTCTCAGCCACGAAGCGGGCGGTCTCTACCTCTTCGAAGGATAGCTCCGGATTGGCGTGAAGGTGCTGCCGGATACCGGTCAGTTCGGCTTTCATCGGTTCGAAATCCGAGAGGCGGGCAAAGTCGTTGTCGAGGGTCATGGCTGTTCCAGTGGTTTGCATGAGCGGCACGTCAGGCCCGCATGAGGCCGGCGGTCTCGCATCTGATCGGAAACTGTCGCGCTAGATGAAGCGCGACAGGAAGCTTCTGGTTCGCGGATGCTGGGGATTGCCGAGCACATCGTCCGGCCGGCCCTGCTCGACGACCTTGCCGCCATCCATGAACACAACACGGTCGGCCGCCTCGCGAGCAAAGCCGATCTCATGGGTGACGACGATCATCGTCAGCCCCTGCTTGGCGAGATCCCGCATGGTGGCGAGCACCTCGCCGACAAGCTCCGGATCGAGCGCGGATGTCGGCTCGTCGAAAAGCATCAGCGTCGGCTTGATCGCCAGCGCCCGAGCAATCGCCACACGCTGCTGCTGGCCACCGGAGAGCTGGCGCGGGTAATTATCGGCTTTGGCCGAAAGCCCAACCCGATCCAAGAGGACGCGCGCATTCTCGATCGCCCTGGCGCGGCTTTCGCCATGGATGCCGACCGGAGCCTCAATGATGTTCTGCAGCACCGTCATATGCGGATAGAGATTGAACTGCTGGAACACCATGCCGATCTTGCGCCGCTGCAGGGTAATCGCATGGTTGGACAGGCGCTCCAGCCGGCCCTTGCGAAAGCGATAACCGATCTGCTCCCCATCGACCTCGATCGATCCGCGATCGATGGCTTCCAGGTGGTTGATGCAACGCAGGAAGGTCGATTTTCCGGATCCGGACGGTCCAAGAATGACCACCACTTCCCCCGGCGCAACGTCGAGATCGATGCCTTTCAGGACTTCGAGGTGATCGAAAGACTTATGGACGTTACGAGCCCGCACAAGTGGCACCACGGTCGCGATCGCGTTCATTGGCCTGCCTCCTGTGCTACCAGCTGGGACGGGGTCGGTGCAGCCAACGCAATTTCTCTCACAGGCTTAGCCCCGCCGGAACGGCGGTCACCACGGCCGTAGTAGCGCTCGATATAGCTCTGGCCGACATTGAGCACCGAGGTGATCAACAGATACCAGATGACGGCGACCAGCAGCATCGGCACGACTTCGAAAGTGCGATTATAGATCGACTGGACCGAATAGAGCAGATCCGCCATGGCGATGACGCTGACGAGCGAGGTCGCCTTGATCATGCTGATAAGCTGATTGCCGGTGGGCGGCACGATCGAGCGCATGGCCTGTGGGATGATGATACGGCTGAGCGCGCGGGCACGCGTCATGCCGAAGGCCTCGGCCGTCTCGAACTGGCCCTTGTCGACGGACAGCAGGCCGCCGCGGATGATCTCCGCCATATAGGCAGCCTCATTCAGCGCCAGACCGGCGATCGCCGCTGTCATCGGACTGATGACCGAATTCGTATCCCAGCTCACGAAGGTCGGGCCGAAGGGAATGCCGATCGAAAGCGTCGGAAACAGGGTCGAAAGATTGTACCAGAAGATTAGCTGAACGAGCAGCGGCGTGCCGCGGAAAAACCAGATGAAAAGAGAGGCCAGCGAATTCGCCAGACGGTCCTTCGACAATCTGGCGATTGCCAGCAGCAGGCCGAGCACGATACCGAACGCCATGGCAACGACTGTCAGGCCCAGCGACACGTAGAGGCCGCTGATGACAGTCGGATCGAAGAAATAATGCGCCACGACCGACCAGCCGAAATTCTCATTGCCGGCGACCGACCAGGCGAAGTAGGCCGCAATTGCCAGCGTGACCGCCCATGCCGCCAGCCGGCCCATGGGGAAAGGGCTGTGAGCATTCGCCACATCCAGGGCATTCGCATCACCAGCTGGTGATGCGATCTTGTCGGCCGCCGTACTCATTTCGGCAACGTCCCGCCAAGGTTGATCCCTGGCTCCTTGATCATGTTGTTCTCAAGGCCCCACTTCTTCATGATCGCGGCATAGGCGCCATTGTCTATCAGAAGCTTGACGGCATCCTTGAGAATAGGTCCGAGCGGCGAGCCCTTCGGCACGACAGCGCCCTGGTAAAGATCCTCGAAGCCGTTCTTCTGGCCGACGCCGGTCAGTTCCAACTGGCCGTTTGCCTGCGAAACGAAATAGGTGAGCGGCGCCTGGGAGGAGAAGAAGGCATCCGATCGCTTTGACCGGACTGCAAGAATGGAACTCGGCTGATCGGTAAAGGACTGAACCTCGATTGCGCCCTTGCCGTCGGTCTTGCACTTCTCGGCCTGAACCTGAATAACCCTCTCGGCGGAACCGCCCGCCATGACGGCGATACGCTTGCCGCAGGCCGTCTCCAGCGAAGTGATGCCCTTTGGATTGCCCTTCTGGACGGAGAAGACGACGAATTCCTGAACCCAGTCGACAAAATCATTCGCCTCTTCACGGCTCTTGAAATCGCCCACCGGGCCAAAGGCGAATTGATAGCGGCCGGAATTGATACCGGCGAGCAGGGCGGGAAGGCCGCCGACCGTCTCATGCGCGATCTTCACGCCGAGCACCTCGCCGATGGCATCGGTCAGATCGGCGCTTGCACCGGTCAATTCGGTGCCGGTGACGATCTCATAGGGAGGAAACGAACCATTGTTGACGGAAATCATCTTGCCGGCCGCGCGGATACTCTCGGGCAGTTTGGCCCGGAGCCCCTCGTTCACGGACAGCTTCGGAAGGCCGGCATCCTGCGCAAACGCGGCACTGGAGATCATCAGGCTTGCCAGAGCAAGGCAGGTTACTTTTTTAAACGACATGCACGTTCCCCTTTTTTGGTTTGTATTCCTGCGTGTCAGCCGGCGCTTTGGTGTCGATACGGCTGCCATCGGTGTCGAACTGAAAGAGCTCTTCCGGCGTCAACAGCCGAGGCAAAACGCCCTGCACATGCAGCTCATTGGCGAAATCATGGATCATCGCGCGATTTACTGCAAAGCCGCTCGCATCCCAGCCCTGCGGCAACTCGACCGATGACTTCAGAAGTTCATCGAACATCCAGGGCGTGGTCTCGGCATATTTACGCCGTTTGTTCAGCCACATACGCTGGGATTCATCGATCAGCGCGCTGAGTTCGGCAATCACCCAGGGATGGTCGGCAACGAAATCGGCCTTCAGGCCGATGAGATGCATGCCGGGGACATAGCCGACCTCGTCGAAGTATCGACGCTCGGCACCGCGAAAATCGGACAACACCTGTCGGAAGGGCGAACCCTCTGCAAAATAGCCGTCCGGCATAAACGGCGTGAAGATCGCGTCCAGTTCGCCATCTCTCAGAAGGTCGACCATGGGCCGCTCGCCGGGTGCAGCCTCGATGCGGCCGGCACGGCCAAAGCCATCGAGACGATCGACGATCGGATGCGCCTCGGTCAGCCGCCCCGCGTACCACATGGCATCCTCGACGCCGACGCCTTCGCGACGGAGCGCTGCCCGGGTCCAGGTATTGCCGGAATCGCGCCAACCGGTGACACCGATACGCTTGCCCGCCAGATGCCCAAGCTCGGTGATCGGGCTGTCCTTGGTCGTGATCACGCAGCGGTGGCGAAAGCCGCGCATGATGAAATTCGGGATACCCACGACGCTTTCGTCGCCATCGATGCGAAGCTGCGTATAGCGGCTGAACGACATTTCCGCCGCATCATACGCCTCGCTCTTTCCGACGTGCGAAACTAGGGTGCCGATCCTGTCCACCTTGATGTCAAGCTTTGGAGAGGAGACGTCGCCGAGGACGAGCGGCGTCATGTAGTCCCAGTCACGAAGGGCAAGGCGGAGAGTCAGAGGCATGGACATTCACTCGCTGAAATCTTGTTTTCGAAGTGAATAAATGTTCAAATAGAGCCGATCAAATGTTATTACGTTATTGAACATTAAAAATGGCGCAGAAATGAGCGAAGTCAAAAATGCCGGCTGGTTTGCCGAAAAATTGAGCGACAAGACCATTCGGGGAATCGCTATTGGAACCAGTGCATTGATCCGGGCTGGCGCCCTGCCGGTCGGCACGAAGCTGCCCCCTATTCGCGATCTTGCCTTCGCGCTCGGCATCAGCCCCGCCACCATCTCGGAAGCCTGGAGTGAACTCAGACGCCAGAAGATCATCAGCGGGCGGGGTCGCAACGGCACCTGGGTCAGCGGCGATCGCTTCGTCGCCAAACCGGCTCGATTGGCAAGCAACGGGCGTTACAGTGAGGATGTCCTCGACCTCACCGCCGCCGTACCGGATGTGAGCCTTCTTCCAAAGCTTGCCGAAGCGATGGCTTACGGCGCCTCGGCGGAAAATCTCAACAGCTATGAACGCAATCGCATCCTGCCGGAGCTGGAGGCGGCGATGCGCAAGACATGGCCTTACGAGCCGGAGGCGTTTCTTGCAACGAATGGCGGCTATAATGCCGTCTATACACTGGCGCATGCCTTGATCGCGCCGGGAGAAACGGTCGCGATCGAAGACCCGACAGGCATGCGCCTTCTGGATATTTTCGAAGATCGCGGCGCGCGCGTCATCCCCGTACAGTGCGATTCCGAAGGTCCGCTGCCTTTGTCGCTGCAGGCGGCGATGGAACATCGGCCGGTGGCGTTCATCTTCCAGCCGCGCCTGCATTCGGTCACCGGTCAGACCGTCAGCCGGCAGCGCATGCAAGCTCTGGAAAACATCCTACGCGATACCGATACGCTGATTGTCGAGGATGATGGCATGGGCGACATCTCCGCCGCACCGCGCCATTCGCTCGGGCACCGTTTTCCCGATCGGGTGATCCACATCTTCTCGTTTTCGAAGACGCACGGCCCGGACCTGCGCCTTGCCGTGCTGTCGAGCTCGCGGGCAATCGTCGAGCAGATCCAGTCCTATCGAAGCTTCAGCGCCGGCTGGACGAGCCGCATTCTGCAAGCTGCAACCGCCTGGCTGCTACGCGATGAGGCAACACAGGATACCCTGCATCGTGCACGCGCCATCTATCAGACCCGGCGCGACAACCTCATCGACGCCCTGCGCGACAGGGGCGTCGCAGCTGAACAGGGCCACGGCCTTTGTGCCTGGATTCCCGTTTCCTCCGAACAGTTTGCGATGGTGACACTCGCGGCGCGCGGTATCGCCGTTCATCCCGGCGCGAAATTCTCCAACCTGTCGAGCAATCATCTGCGCGTTGCGACCGCGACGCTCTCCGACCGCTGCGAGGAGGTTGCAAGCTCGATTGCGTTGTCGGCCATCTATGACTGAGGCACTCTATCAACGAGCTTAGCCGGCGAGCACCCCATCGCTGTTTTGCACACTGGGCACCTCACGGGGCCGCGTGCAGCAGAGGACGAAACGCCGATAAAGCAGCGTCCGCAGCCGATTTCTCAGATTGGTGGTCCGTCGCTGGGCAGCGGCGATCGGTAGATGGGAACCGATCTCTATGCCCTCGAAGCCTGCGGCTTCAATCAGCGGCGCAAGCCTTTCCACGGTGAGCCCGGCGCCAAACGGCAGCCGCCCCATGATGCTCTGATGCCGGTCGCTCATCGCGCCGTCATAGTGTGGATCGATCCCGGCCACGCGGTCGATCAGGCCGATGGCGAAAGAGGCGAACCGTCCGACAAGCGTGGGCTTCGCCCAATCGCCGTCAAAGATCAGAAGCTTTCCGCCCGGCTTCAGAACCCGGTACCAGTCCGCGAATGCCTGATCCGGTTCCGTCAGCGTCCAGACGAGATGGCGGCAAACGACGGCGTCATAACCGGCATCAGGCTCCATCGTCCGTTCCGCATCGGCGAGGATAAAGTGCACACCTTCCCGCTTGGCATGTTTACGGCGTGCAACCGCGAGCATCGCCTCGGAGAAATCGAGCGCCGTCACTTGATGACCAAGAGACAGCAACACGTTGGTCACCTCTCCTGTACCACAGGCAAGCTCGAGTACCTTCAGCGGCGCGCGGCCAAGACCGCGTTCAACTGCCGCGGCCCAAGCATTCAGTTCTGGCCCAGGAGGAATTCGGTGACCGAAGGCGAGGTCGAAAGTCTTGGATCGTTCCGACCAGTATTCACGGATATCTTCTTTCAGATGATGATTATGGCCCTGCATGTTTACGACGCCCTGGCCTTGGCGCCCTCGGGCTGGATGTCATCGATGACGCGTAATGACCGGCGCGGAGCCGCCGTCGCCCGGTAGCGGATCAAGCAGCCGCCGTCATTATCGTGCTCCACCTCGACATCCACGCCAAACACATCGCGGATGCATTTCGCCGTTAACACCTCACACGGCGTACCGAGCGCCACCAGTCTTCCATTGTTCATGACGGCGAGGCGATCGCAGAACATGGCGGCGTGATTGAGATCATGCAAGGCTGCGACCACGGTCAGGTCCTGCCGGCGCACAAGATCCAGCAAGCCGATCTGGTGGCCGATGTCGAGATGGTTCGTCGGCTCATCGAGGAGCAGGATCTTTGGCTGCTGTGCGAGCGCGCGGCCAATGTGCAATCGCTGGCGCTCTCCGCCCGAAAGCGTGTGCCACAGCCGGCCGGAAAGATGGAGCATGTCGACATTGGCAAGGGCAGCTTCGACGATCGCGTCATCCGTCGCCGACCAGGGCGATAACGCACCGAGATAGGGCGTGCGGCCGAGTTCAACGGCCTGTCTGGCGGTGATCCGCTCGCCGGTATCTGCCTGTTGCTCCACCAGGGCCAGACGCCGGGAGAGTTCGCGCCGCCCGAGAGAGTGGATCGGCGTGCCATCCACGAGGATCTCCCCGGTCTTCGGCTTGCGGATGCCGGACAGCATCATCATCAGGCTCGTCTTGCCTGAGCCGTTCGGCCCGATGATGCCGAGAAACTCGCCAGCACGGACATCCAGCGATATATCCTGCACAATGGCTTGCCCGCCGGCATTCCACGAAACATTCCGTGCCGACAGGTTCATGCGCGTGCTCTCTTCTGGCTCAAGATCAAGGCGAAGGCGGGCGCTCCGACAAGAGCGGTGATCACCCCGATCGGCAGGACCTGGCCGTGTATCAGGGTGCGCGACAGGATGTCGGCCGCAATCATGAAGATGGCACCGATCAGGGCCGCTGCCGGCAGAAGCACGCCATGGCGAACACCCACCAGCATCCGCGCCGCGTGCGGGATGACCAGTCCGACAAAGCCGATGGAGCCGACGATCGACACCATGACGGCGGTCATCATGGCGGATGTGCCGACGAGCACGAGATAGGTGCGACGCACCGAAATGCCGAGCGAGGCCGCCGATTCTAAGCCGAAGGTGAAGGCATCGAGCGACCGGGCATGCCAGAGGCAGATGATGAGCCCCAGTAGTGCGGCGGGAATTGCCAGCCAAGCATCCGGCCAGCGCACGCCGGAGAGATTGCCGAGCAGCCAAAACATGATGCCGCGCGCCTGTTCGGCCGTCGCCGCCTTGGTGACGATGAAGGAGGTGAGCGCATTGAAGAGCTGCGAGCCCACGACCCCCGCCAAAATGATCGCGGCCGTCCCACGCCCGGCCCTGACGGCCAGCAAGGCAACGAGGGCGAAGGCGACGAGCGCACCGAGGAAAGCGCCCATCGGCATCGTCAGGACGCCCGCGCCCAGCCCGAGGATCGCGACACCGACGGCGCCGGTGGAGGCGCCGGCGGAAATTCCGAGAATGTAGGGATCGGCCAGCGGATTGCGCAACAGCGATTGCAGCACGACGCCGGACAGGGCCAGTGCCGCCCCGCAAGAGGCTCCAACGACCGCGCGGCTCAGCCGATAGCTCCAGACGATACCCTCATCGATCGGTTCGAGCGGATAACCGGCGCCCCAAAGCCGATTGGCCACGGTCTTGGCGACGGTCTCAAACGGGATCGAGGTCTCGCCGATCGCCGCGCCCAGCCAGAGCGCGGCAACAAGAATGGCGAGCGCCAAGGCGATTGTACCCGTTCGCCCGATCGATGAAAGAGCGCGACTCACTGTGTCAGGCCGGCCGCAGCGATGGCGTCAGCAAGCGCCTCTATGCCTTCGATGGTACGAATGGTCGGGTTCATCGCCTGCGCATCCATCTCGAAGATATGACCACTTTTGACGGCGGGCATCAGGCTTGCGACAGGATCCTTTTCCAGGAATTTCCGCTTAGCCTCCGCGCTATCCAGCGGATAACGGCGCCGCTCCATGGCAGCCGCCACGATCATGCTTGGATTGGCCTTGGCAATGGTCTCCCAGCCGACGGTCGGCCACTCATCATCGGTCTCGATGACATTCTTGATGCCGAGCGCCGACATGATGTAGCCCGGCGCGCCGTTGCGGCCCGCCACATAGGGATCGGCATCCTTGGCGCTGGAAAACCAGAAGACGGCGGAAAGCTTGCCCTGTGCGGAAGCAACCTTGGCACGGGCTGCCGCTTCGCGCTGCTTCAGATCATCGACCACTTCCTCGCCCTTGTCCTGCACATTGTAGATCTTCGCGAGATCGCGGATCTCCTGATAGACGAGACCCATGGTGAAGACCTGATGGCGAACGCCGTCACTGGAGGCGGAGTTCTCCTTGCCGACGCAATCCGACGGCGAGGTATAGACCGGGATGCCCAGCTCTTCGAACTGCTCCGGCTTGGCGACCACGCCTTCCGGCCCGACCTGCCACTGGAACTGAACAGTGACGATATCCGGCTTCTTTCCGACGACGCTTTCGAAGCTCGGATCGTTGTCGGCAAGGCGCTCGATCTTGGCGTTGACATCCTCATAGCCCTTGAGCACCGGCCCAACCCAGAGTGCTGTGCCGACCACCTTGTCGGCAACACCGAGGCGATAGAGGATTTCCGTCGTGCTTTGGCCGATAGAAACCGTGCGCGACGGCGCCTTCTGGATGGTGATCTGCCGGCCGCAATTCTGGAGCGTGAGAGGGTAGCTGGTTTCAGCCGCTCCCGCCTGCCCCGGCAAGCCGGCGACGATCAACGACATGGCAAATAAACCGGCGCGCAATGGCCGCTTGAAAATGGTCTTCATCATAATTCCCCGAAGTGATGTGAACGCCGCCCGAAAAGGGCGGTGGTGAAGGTCAGAATGCCCAACAGGCAGTCCGAGCGGTCGAATGATCGTCAAAATTCGGGGAAGGCAGCGCACCAAGGCGCTGCGAAGCGTGAAGGATAGTCATGTCCTGCTCCTGTTTCGGGCATCCCCGCCCGTGACATTGGATAGATCTTCGACGGCAGGTCTCCTGGCTCACGGATATCAGTCGTCCATCTGCCTTCCCGCATCCGATCGACGCAGTGGCACGGCACCTTTCGGCGCCACGAGGATGGACGGCAATCCGCTTACAGTTGCGGGGGCAGCCACGGTCTCAGTCCCTTTTGGGTCGTCCTCACCGTGTTCCCTATTAATCCCCTCGGAGTCATCGTCGGGGAACCGTCGCGTCCAGTTATGCCAAGCACGACGGTTGCGTCAAGCTGCGAAGACGCCCACTTGAAAATACCCCTCGCGACCATCGTCGATCTCAGTGTCATGGTAAACCAATTCGGTAATGTAATAACATTACACTCGCTATCAAACTTTCTGGCGCCTGTCCAGTTCACATGATCCAATCTGTGAAACGCTGGGAATTATTAGCCGATACCGGCACCATCAAGCAGTGCCATGCGTGACGGCCGGCCGACGGCTCCGCACGGAAACGATAATCCGGCTACGGGTCACATTCATTCTCTTGGCAGGCCTTCCGGCCGGAGATGCTTCTTGAGTGCGGCGATGCGGAAGATGGCATTCGGGGCGCCATATCCCCGGTAACCACCGCGCTGAACGATCTCGAAGAAGAAGCCCTCACCGAAGGTGCCGCTATAGAGCTGGAAGAATTCGCCGTGCTCGTCGCGGTCGTAGAGAATGTTCTCTGCCTTCAGCCGCTCGGTCAGTTCCGGATCGAGACCGAAGCGCGCTTCGACATCACCGTAATAGTTCGGTGAGATGGGCAAGGGCTGGAAACCGTTCTTCCTCAGTGCTTCCGCTGTCTTGAAAATGTCGTCGGTCTGGAAGGCGAGGTGCTGCACACCGGAGCCGAACTTTTCCGCGATGAAGTGACCGGCGAGCGTCCGGCGGTTCTCCGCGCCGTTCAGCGTGATCCGCAGCGTGCCGGCGTCATTTTCCACCACCTGGCTACGCACCACGCCGGCCGGATCGATGATGTCGACCATCGGCGTCTTGTGGGTTTCGAAGATCGAGCTGTAGAAGAGAAGCCAGGTCAGCATTTCATCATAGGCGACCGTCTGGGCGATGTGGTCGACATGCCGGAGGTGGGCCGGCACGACCTCCACATCGTCCTCGACGGCCAGGAAATCGATTTCTGCGAAATGGCCGAGATCGCCCTTGTCGTCGATGAGATAGATCAATCCGCCGCCGACGCCGCGGATCGCTGGCATCTCCACTTCACCCGGGGCAACCGGCTGGCCGAAGGGCTCAGCGCCGAGAGCAACGGCGCGGGCAAGCGCAGCCTGGGCATCGTCTACGACAAGCGCCATCGCATAGGCCGAAGTGCCGTGCACGGCAAAGGAGGAATTGGCAAATCCCGCTCTGTCGGTATTGACGAGAATGCGGATATCGCCCTGCTGAAAAAGACTGACCGTCTTCGTCCTGTGCACCGCGACCTTGCGGAAGCCGAGCGTATGCAGGAGGCCGGTGAGATCGCCCGCATCGTCCTCGTCGGTGGAAAATTCCACGAAGCCCACACCTTTTACCGGTACGCGCTCGGGCATAGCCGGGACGCTCAGACCGCTGGCATTGGGATTGCGCCGCACCTGGTCACCGAGATAGATCAGCGAGCGATATCCGTCGGCAGCGATTGAGCGCGACGAGCCACCGCGGAACTGGTCGTTGAAGATTTCCAGCGAGAAATAGCCATCATAGCCGGTCTCGGCGACAGCCGTCGCAAAGGCCGTCACGGGCAGATCGCCCTCGCCCGGCATATTGCGGAAATGCCGGCTCCAGTAGAGCAGGTCCATGTCGATGAGCGGCGCGTCCGCCAGCTGGACGATGAAGATCTTGTCCTTTGGAATGGAGCGGATCGAATTGATGTCGATCTTGCGCGACAGCGTGTGAAAGCTGTCGAGGATCAGGCCGATATTGGGATGGTCGGCCCGACGCACAATTTCCCACGCGTCACGATGGTCGTTGATGTGCCGGCCCCAGGCCAGCGCCTCGTAGCCGACCTTCAAGCCGCGCTTCGCGGCGCGCTCGCCGAGTTCATGGAAATCGGCCGCCGCCCGGTCGATGCCGCCGAGCGAAGCCGGCGAGACATTGGAGCAGACCAGCACGAGATCGGTGCCGAGTTCCTGCATGACATCGAACTTGCGCTCCGCCCGGTCGAAGGTCCGAGACCGAAGCGGCTCCTGCATGCCCTCGAAATCACGGAAGGGCTGGAAGAGCGTGATCTCCAGCCCGTGGTCGCGCACCATCCGCCCGACATCGGCCGGACTGCCGTCGAAAGCCAGGAAATCATTCTCGAAGATTTCCACCCCGTCGAAGCCAGCCCGCGCAATCGCCTCAAGCTTTTCCGGCAATTCCCCACTGATCGATACAGTCGCAATCGACGTCTTCATTGTGGTCAAACCTCCTTGTCGGGGTTAAGTCCCCAGAATGATATCTGTGCTTCGAGCTGCGCGAGCGTCATTTGCGCGCCGGGCTGTATGCGGATGCCGCGCGCCTCGGCCGCTCGCAGCCAATCGGTCACCTCAGGCTTGGTCACCGCTTCCGCGACCATCTGCAAATCGGGAAGGGAATCGAGTGGGAACGGATGAAGATCGGTCGCCGACATGCCGGTCGGCGACGCATTGATGGCGACATCCACCTTGAGGCCTTCCGGAAGATGATCGAACACGGCAATCGCCGGATGATCTGCCCGTATCCGGTTGACGACACTTAGGCTCTTGGCCGGATCCCTCTCGATAATGACGATGGCGGCCGCGCCGGCTTCCGCCAGTGCATGGATGATCGCCGAGCCCGCGCCACCGGCACCGACGACCAGAACGGCCTTGCCACCGAGAGCCATGCCGTTCTGCTCCAGAGCGCGTACCATGGCCACCCCATCGAGCATATCCCCGCTTAAGCTCCCATCGCCATTGCGCCGGATGGTATTGACCGCCCCGGCCTTTCGGGCACGCGGGGTCAACTCGTCCACTGCGGAAAACGCGACCAGCTTATGCGGCATGGTCACGGACAGCCCAGCGCAATTGCCGGTGCCGCGCAGGCTCTCGATAAAGGCTCGCACGCGCTCCGGCTCGATATCGACCGGCACCATGACCGCATCGACATGATGCGCGGCAAACCATTCGTTCATCGGAACCGGCGACTTTACCTGCCGCACCGGATGTCCGATCAGAGGAACGAAGCAGGTGTTGCCGGTTATCGAGGGGAGCGCGGACATTCAGGCCTCCTCTAGATGGGCGCCAAGGAAAAGCTGTCCCACGCGTGGGTCGGAAAGCAGCTTGTCGGCCTTGTCATGCATTCTCGTTCGACCCTGCTCCAGCACGAGACCATAATCCGACATGGCAAGTGCGGCCTTCGCATTCTGCTCGACCATCAGGATGGTGACGCCCTCGTCGCGCAGCCTGATCAGCGTCCTGAAGGTCTCGCTCACCATCTGCGGCGACAGCCCGATCGACGGCTCGTCGATGAGGATGAGCTTCGGATCGAGCAACAGGGCGCGGGCGATCTCCAGCTGCTTCTGCTGGCCGCCCGACAGGGTGATGGCCTGATCCTTCTGCTTTTCCTTCAGGATCGGGAATTGTTCCATCACCTCTTCGATGCGGCGGTTGATCTTCGCCTGGTCGGACGATGAGATCCCTCCGATTTCGAGATTGTGGCGCACCGACAGCATCGGAAACAGGTTACGCCCCTGGGGGACATAGGTCACGCCCCTTTGCAACATCGTGGCCGGCAGACTGCCGGTGACATCGCCGCCATCCAGTATCACCTTGCCGGAGCGGATCTTCAGCAGGCCGAAGATCGCCTTGAACACCGTCGATTTGCCGGCCCCGTTCGGGCCGATCACCGTCGTGATGGTCCCCTTCTCGATCTTGAACGACGTGCCGTTCAGGATCGTCATTTTGCCGTAACCGCCGTAGACATCCTTCAGTTCCAGCATGGTTCAACCTCCGAGATACGCTTCGATGACCGCTGGGTCATTGCGGACGGTTTCGGGATCGCCCTCGGCAATGATCTTGCCGTTGGCCAGAACGATGATACGGGTGCAGAGCGACATGACGAATTCCATGTTGTGCTCGATCACCACGAAGGTGGCGCCCCGCTCCCGGTTGAAGGCCTTGAGGCGCTCCTTGAGATCGGCCAGCATGGTGAGGTTCACGCCGCCGGCTGGCTCATCGAGCATGACGAGTTTCGGTCCGGCCATGAAGGCCATCGCGGCATCGAGCAGCTTCTGTTGCCCATAGGAGAGCGAACCCGCCTTTTCGTGGGTCTGATGTCCGAGCCGGAAGAACTCGATCATCTTCTTCGCCTCCTCGGTGAGGCCGGCATCCGGCTTGCCGATGAGGCGCGAGAGCATGGTTCCGTGATGCTCCTGTCCCGCCAGGATGATGTTGTCGAGCACCGTCATGTCGGGAAAGACCTGCAGCATCTGGAAGGTGCGCCCTACACCGAGCTTGTTGAGATCGCACGGGCGTTTGCCCGCAACGTTCTTGCCGTCGACCAGCACCTCACCCTTCGTGGCCAGCAACTGACCGAGGATGCAGTTGAAGAGGGTCGACTTGCCGCTGCCGTTGGGACCGATAAGACCGAGGATTTCGCCTGGGTGAACGTCGAAGGAGACGTCTTCAACCGCTTTGACACCGCCGAAATGTTTGCTGACGCCCCGGACCGAGAGAACAGGGTTCATCGCGCGGCCTCCCAGGTGGTCTTGTTGGGCTGCTGGCGGAGCGTCCACCGGGTCTTTAGCCGCTCGACGAGACCGAACAGGCCGGATGGGCAGAAGATCATCAGCGCGATCACCAGGGTCGCGTAGAGCATGAGATAATAGCCTTCGGTGAAGCGGAAGAACTCCGGCGCCAGGATGATCAGCAAGGCACCGAGGATAGGCCCGAAGAAAAAGCCGGCCCCGCCGACGATGACCATCAGAAGCACGCGCAGCGAAATGGCCAGGCCGAAGGATTGCGGATCGATGTACTGCGTCAGCTGGGCCAGCAGCGCGCCGGCAAGACCGCCGAACGCGGAGCCGATGGCAAAGGCCAGAAGCGTGATACGGCGGATGTCCACGCCAAGACTGTTGGCGCGCACCGGATTTTCGCGCAATGCCTTGAAGGCCCTGCCCCAGGGCGAGCGGATGATCCCGTAAAGGGCGAATGCGGTCAAAACAAACAGCGCAAGTACGAAGAAGTAGAACGGGATCGGACGCTGTGTCGCAAACCCGAAAATGACAGGCCGGGCAATGCCGGCAATGCCGTAGGTCCCGTTGGTCAGCCACTCCTCATTGCGCAGCACCAACACGACCAGAGCATTGAACGCCAGGGTGATGAATGCCAGGAAATGGTGCTGAACGCGAAGGGCGGGATAGCCGAGCAGGAGGCCGATCGCGAAGCAGGCCAGCATCGAGGCGAGCATGGCGAGAGGCCAGGGGACGCCGGCCATTGTGGTTAGCGCGGTGATATAGGCGCCGATCGCCATGAAGCCGGCTTGAGCCAGCGAGACCTGCCCCGCATAGCCGAGCGTCAGGTTGAGCCCCATGGCGGCGATGGAAAATACCAGCCACGAGCAAAGCACGAGGATGCCATAGTTGCTTTGCGTAAAGGGCAAGGCAATGAGGATCAGAATGCCAATGGCGATCAATATGAGCTTACGAGCAGCGGTCATATCGTACGTCCCTCCGCCTTGCCGAGCAGGCCCTGCGGCCGCACGAGGATGATGACGATGAGAAGGATCAGCGGGATGGCCGAGCGATAGGATGCCGAGACATAGGCCGCCGACAGATTATCGACCACGCCGATCAGCAGCCCACCGACAATCGCACCCTTGATCTGATTGAAGCCACCGACAATCGCAGCGATGAAGGCGATCAGGCCGAGGGTCTCGCCGTTTGAAAACTTCGCGAGATAGATCGGCGAGATCAAGATCGATGCCAGAAGGGCCAGCGCCGCGTTGATAAGGAAAGTGTAGAGGATCATGCGCTTGATCGGCACGCCAAGGATCTCGGCCACCTGCGGGTTCTGCGCCGTCGCCTGCATCGCCCGACCGGTCTTGGTGCCGTTCATGAAGAACTGCAGGAGCAATACGGCGCCCAGAGCAATGACGAGGACCGCAATATCCTGGACCGAGACCGCCGCGCCGAAGACATTCAGCGTCGTGTCGGGGAACAGCGCCGGAAATGGCTGGGCTTCCGCGGAATAGAACTGCTTGACGCCCTCCTTCATCAAGATCCCGAGCGCGATCGTCGCGATGACGATGGGCAGGACACCGTGCGAAAGGAGAGGATCAACGATGATCCGCTTGAAGCCGAACCCGAGCAACAGCAGCGTCAAGGCGAGCGCCACGACGATGGCAACGGGAAAGCTCAACCCGAAGACGTGCGTGGCCGCCAGAACGAAGAATGCGGGCAGCATGATGAATTCGCCCTGGGCAAAATTAATGGTCTGGGAGGCCTGCCACAGAAGCGTGAAGCCGATGGCCGCGAGCGCATAGATCGAGCCCGTCGCCAGCCCAGACACCAACAACTGAAAAAAAGTGGTCATGTGCGGAGTTCCGGATTAGGCGGCATCCGACATTCAGCGTCGGATGCCGGAAACAACGGGTTCAGAGCTTGGGGATGGTCGCGACGACAACCTGCTTGCCGCCCTCGACTTCGACGAGGAAGCTGTCGCGGTTGACTTCACCCTTGTCGTCCCAGGAGGTCTCGATCAGGATGCCGGGCTCGTCCTTCGGCGTGATCGTCAGGCCGTGCAGCGTATCGGCAAGCGCTTGACGGTCGACCTTGCCGTTCTTTGTCGTGACATATTTGACCGCATAGGCGCCGAGATAGGCCTTGATGGCATTATGATCAGGCTTGTAATTATATTTGGCTTGGAATTTCTTGGCGAACTCCTGAATTCCAGGCACCGGCGCATCAGCCATCAGGCCGACGTGACCGCGAACGCCATTGACGGCATCGCCGGCAAGATCGACGACCTTCTGGTTCATCAGCGTCGTTTCGCCGAAGATCGGCAATTTGACGCCCTGCTTTTGCAGCTCCTTGAGCAGCCTGGCGCTTTCTTCCTCGTGCAGATAGGCAAAGATCGTATCAGCGCCACTCGACTTCAGCTTGACTACATCGGCGGCGAAATCCGCCTGCCCCACTTCGCTGGAAACGTCCGCCGCGACATTGATGCCGCGGCTCTTCAGTTCCTTGACGAAGGAATCGCGACCGCCCTTGCCGAAATCGTCATTGACCCAGGCAACCGCAACCGACTTTGCCTTGACCTCCTCGGCGAGATATTTGACGAGCTTCGGCATCGATTGCTGCGCGCCGAACGAGGTCCGGAAGATATAGGGGTTGTTCATGCGAGTAATGTCGGGCGCTTCCGCCCCGGACAGTTGCGGGACGCCATTCTGCATCGCGACCATCATGTTGACCTTGACGGATCCGGAATAGATCGGCCCCATGATGACATAGGCGCCGTCATCGATGGCCTTCTGCACCATCGCGCGCGACGTGGTCGGGTCGGTCTGGGTATCGTAATCCGTGACTTCGACCTTCTGGCCGAGAATGCCGCCAGCGGCATTGATCTCCTCGACGGCAAGCTTCAAGCCATCACGCCAATTGGTGCCGACAGCGGCACCGGCGCCTGAGAGTTCGATGACGTCGGCAAACTTGATCACATCCTGCGCCATCGAGGCTTGCGGCACCGCAACCCACATGGCCGCGGCCGTCGCCAGCCACAACATACTTCTCCGGTTCATTCTCGATCTCCTCCTCATATTGTCGTGTCGATCCCGGCAGAAACATCTCCCCTTGCCGGATTCGTTCAGCGATTTTGGCCGATGCCAATGATAACTGCAAATACCAAAGCATATGACATGCATAACATGATGTTAATTTCGTGCGGCCGCTTCCATCTCGATGCGCAGCAGTTCGATGAACTCTTCGGCGAAGACCGAAAGCACCACATCGTTGCGATATGCGGCATAGGTGTGAAAGGTGGTATCGGCCTCGATTTCAAGACATTTGACACCGCGTATACCGCCGCCGGCAACTGTGAACTGATCGATAATGGCGATGCCCAGCTCCGCCGCCACGAGCGCGCAGACGGTCGTGCCGAACCTGGCCCTGATCTTCATCCTGTAGTTCAGGTCGTGGCGTCGGAAGATTTCGGTCATCACACGCCCGTACGGATCGTTCGGATCGATGCCGATCAGCGTGTGCTTGACGATCTCCTCGGGAGAAATGCTCTTCTTTTCGGCCAGCTCGCTGTGCTCCGGTACGATACAAAGCAGTCGCCCGGTCGCCAGCGGCGCAAAATGAACAATCGCATGTTCGAGAAACGAGCTGATCGCCACCACCTCGCCGCGCCCGACAAGGAGGTAGTCGATGGCTTCCTCAATCTTCAGGATGTTGATGTCGACATCGAGCTCCGGGTAGCGATCCCTGATCCCGGCGATCGATTTCGGCACCATGACATTAGCGATGCTCGGAACCGAGCCAACGCTCAAAAGCCGGCTGTCTCCCTTGCCAAGCCGGTCGACCGCGAACTGGAGATCCTCGACCTGGCGGTAGACGGTGTCGAGAAGGCCGAAAACATGCCGCGCCTCGGGCGTCGGCACATAGCGCCCATGGCTGCGGTTGAAGAGACGCACATTCAGCGAATCCTCGGTGTATTTCATCAACCGGCTGATACCGGGAGCCGAGACGCCAAGCAGGTTGGCCGCGCCGGCAATGGTGCCGGTAATCATGATCGCGCGGATCACTTCGATCTGGCGGAGCGTCAACATCGTCGCGGCCCTCTCCCGAGTCAGACACTGAGAATTCCGGCACGATCCTATGGGCATTCCGTTAAATCAATGGGTTCGCGAGGCTCAAACAGCCTCGCCCGCCAGATTGCTCACCTTGCCTATCCGAAACGGACGGCGCCGAGGGCGCCGGGCGAAAGGAGGATTTTCAGGCCGCCAGCCAGATCCCGCAATTTCTCGGCCGTATAGAGATCATAATAGGGCTGGTTCTTGCGGCCGATCGCGTGTTCGGCACTGAAGCTGCCGCCAAAATCCTCGACGGCGACCTTGAAGACGAAATCGCGCAAACGACGCTCGAAATCCGGATCACTCGCGATTTCGCTGTCCTTTGGCACCACGAGATTGAAGTGAACACCGCCATCGCCGATATGGCCGAAATCGCAGATCCTGATCTCGGGGAAGAGCGCCGGCATCTCGGCCCGCATATGAGCGCAGAAGGTCATGATGTCGCCGCGGCGGAAGGAAAGGTCGAAGGCGATCAGCTTGCCGGAATGCTTGACACCTTCCGAAAGCGCGTGCCGAAGCGCCCACATCTCGTGGGCCGGACCGACGAAGGCGTCGGCAAGCGGTGCCGCCTCACTCTCCCATATTTCGGCAAGCACTGTCTCCAGCACCTCGTCGAGCGACTGCTCGCCCTCGCGTGGCGCCCAGCTGCGGCTCACTTCCGCCAGGATGACATAGGATGGCACCTCGCCGCGCTCGAACGGATTGCGCAGTGACGGAACATGATCGAGAGCAGCGGATACCGCATTGGCCGACATGCCCTCGAAGGCGGAGAGATAGCTACCGAGCCGCTCTTCCATAGCGCGCAGGAGCGGCATGACATCGGCATCGCTCTTCGGCACCAGATAGGCAGTCGCCATCTGGCGCGGCAGCGGTTCCAGATTGAGCACGCATTCGGTGATGATGCCGAAGGCGCCCGATGTGCCGATGAAGATCTGCTTCCAGTCGACGCCGGTATTGTTCTTGCGCAGATCGCTCGCCAGATCGAGCACCGTACCATTCTCATCGGCCAGCACGACCGTCAGACCAAGCGTGTTGCGGCGCACGTCCCCGTATTTCAGAAAACGGGATCCGCCGGTATTGGTCGCGAGCATCCCGCCGAGCCGAGGATCGGCGCCGAGATCAATCGGGAAGAACAGGCCATGCTCCTCCAGCTTGCGGTTGACATCGGAGAGCCGCCAGCCGGCACCTGCGCGCAACGAGCGGTTGTCGATATCGATCGCGAAAGCCCCCGTCATGCGATCGAGGCTCAATACGATCTCACGGCCCGAGCTGTCCGGCGTGGAGCCGGAAACAAGACCGGTATTCCCGGATTGCGGGATGATAGGAATACCGTGCCGGACGCAGTAGGCGACAGCGGCGGAGACCTCTTGCGTCGAGCATGGGCGCAGAACCGCCGCCGCTCGGCCCTTGTCGTAGCGCGCACCGGTCTCGTAGGCTGCGATATCCCCGGCCTCGGTCAGAATGCCCTTGTCGCCAAGAAGCTGTCTCAGCTCATCGACGTGCCTGTTCTCGAGCATCCGCTTTCCCCTATTCCGCGGCCTCCGTCCAATTCAGCGCCCGGCGGCACGCTTCGATAGAGGCCTGTTCGATGCCGGCATAATGATCGAATTCGTTGAGCACGCTTGCCCCAAGATCCGCCTCGAAATGCAGCTGATTGGGGCTGGCAGCAAATTCATGCTGCGCGTCGTCGCCGAGATTCGACTGGAAGATACCCGCTGCGCTCACCGGCAGGAAGTCCTCGTAGACGATAGGATCGAACTGCACCAGACCGCCGGCAATCCATTGTTCAAGACCGCCGCCCGTACGCTTGCCTGCCTCACGGCCCTTTTCCGTCAGCGAATAGCTGAAATAGCCAAGCTCTTCGGTACGGATCGCCTCCCAATTGTCCGGGAAGGTTTCGAAGGCTTTGGCGAGTGCCGCCTCATATTCCCTGGCATTCGAACCGTCGGCAGCCGGCCGAACGATCCCACGGGAATCGGTGAGGAGCGCGTCATAGAGCGCGCGGCCCTTGGGAGTCAGCGCGATGCCGCGCTGCTCGATCTCGCCGAAGCGGGCGGTGTGCGAACCGGCTTGCCAGGAACCATCCTCCGCACGAAAGGACACTGGCTCTTCGAGCGCCTTGAACGAGGTCTGGCGCAACAGGATCGGGCATTGGCGGGTCGGCGGCCCCTCGACCACGGCTTTCGGCACGATACCGTGCGCCGGCATGCGGGCCTGGACGAGATCGATGTCGAGCGTGCGCGGCGTCAGGTGATTGATATGCGGCCCCTTGAAGGAGACGACGTCGGCGATCAGACGGTGAGCATCATGCAGGCGATGATAGAGTTCGGGGCTGACGTTGGCGCGGTCATGCCAACGGAAAGTTTCGAGGACTTCGGAAACGAACCGGTCGGCATCGTTCGCGACGAGGCCCCCATCTTTCTCAGCTTTTTCGGCAAGCGCGATCGCGCCTTCCGTGAAGATCCGCCGGCGGGCAAGGATGGCCTCGGCCTCGGCACGCAGCGTCTCGTCCGCGATCAGATCGAGCCGGAGAAGCGAGGTGAAGACGCGGAAGGGATTGCGCTTGAGGGCGGCATCGCCGACGGGGCGAAAGGCGGTCGAATGCACCGGCACGCCTGCCGTCGAAAGATCGTAGTAGCCGACCGGATACATGCCCATCACCGCAAAGATCCGCCGCATCATGGCAAGCTCGGCGGCGGTGCCGAGGCGGATTGCGCCATGCCGCTCCTCGGAGATCCGCGCAAGCGAGTCCGTCTCGTCAAGGCGCTCCTGAAACTCGGGGTTCGCGGCCAGCGTTTCCGCATTGACCTCCGACACCAGCTCCATCAGCGAGCCATAGGCAGGGACTTCCTTGCGATACATGTCCGACATGGCGGCGGAGAATGCGTGGCGAATTTCATCGGGGGAAACATGCAACGTGGTCACGGGCATTCTTTCTTGCGAGCGAGTTCATTCCTTTTCCGCACAATATTGCTTGTTGGAATGGTTGTCTCATGACATTCTTGGCTAAGTTGATGCATTTTGAGAATGAATATGCGCCGCAGCCTGGTTCCTGACATCGCCAATCTTCAGGCTTTCGAATGTGCCGCTAGGCATGGCAATTTCACCCGAGCGGCCGAAGAGCTGAACCTGACGCAGAGCGCCGTGAGCCGGCAGATCCATGCGTTGGAGGAACAAACCGGGCTGCTGCTCTTCGAGCGCGTGCGCCGGCGCGTCATCCTTTCGGAGCCTGGAAAACGCCTGCTGTCCGAGGTGCAGCGCCTGCTTGCCCAGTCCGAACAGCTGATGATGCGGGCAGTCGCTTCGGCCGACAAGGACGAGTCGCTCACCATCGCAACGCTTCCGACCTTCGGCGCACGCTGGCTGATGCCGCGCCTGCCCGATTTTCTGGCCAGCCATGCCTCGCTGGCGCTGACCGTGGGCTCACGCTCAGAGCCCTTCGATTTCGACCTGGAAGATTTCGACCTCGCAATTCACTATGGCCAGCCGAGCTGGGCGAAGGCGACATCGACCTTCCTCTACAGCGAACTTGTGCTGCCGGTCGCAAGCCGGAAAGTCGTCGAGAAATTGCGGGCGCAAGCCCCAGCTGATCTTGCCGCCGCGCCGCTGCTCCATCTCACCACCCGCCCGCGCCTCTGGTCGCAATGGTTCGAAACCAATGGGGTGACGACGGACAACGGCTTTCGCGGCAATCGCTTCGACCAGTTTTCGATGATTATCGGCGCCGCCCTCGCCGACATGGGGGTCGCACTCCTCCCCTCCCACCTGATCGAAGAGGAGGTTCGCGCAGACGCGCTCGTGCCGGTCTTCGATCTGCCGATGGCCACCGAATTCAGCTACTATGTCGTGCTGCCCGAAGGCCGCCAGAGCAATGAAGTGGCGAACGCCTTCAAGGACTGGTTGATCGGCCAGGCCAGCATGGATTAGGTGCCTGCGCTGCCAAGGGAAAGCTAGTATCAGATCAAACAGCCTTGCGGCGCGGCGAACGCGCCATTAGCCGGGCATAGGCGATCGCCGAAAGCATGTTCACATGATTGGCCTTGCCGGTTCCGGCAATGTCGAAAGCGGTGCCATGATCGACGGATACACGATCGATCGGCAGTCCCAATGACACGTTGACGGCGGTCTCGAAGGCGACGAGCTTGATCGGGATGTGACCCTGATCGTGATACTGCGCGATGACGAGGTCGAAAGCGCCATTATAGGCGCGCGCAAACACGGTATCGGCCGAAATCGGACCGACGACGTCGATCCCCTTCGCCTGTGCCTGCTCGACGGCCGGTGCCAAGAACTCCATATCCTCAGTGCCGAACAGGCCGTTTTCGCCGCAATGCGGATTGAGGCCGGCAACGGCGATGCGCGCCGTCCTGCCAAGCCGCAGGAAGTGATTGTGTCCAGCCTCGATGGTCGCCAGCACGCGCTCCGTCCTGGCGCGCTCGATCGCGCCTCTGAGAGAGACATGCGTCGAGACGTGAATGGTGTTCAGCCGCTCCGAGGCCAGCAGCATGAATGAGCTCTTCGAACCCGTCAGATGCGCCAACAAGCCGGTATGACCGTCGAAATGATGACCGGCGAGGTTCATCGCCTCCTTGTTGATCGGGGCCGTGACGATCACGTCGGCAACGCCCGACATGGCCAGATCGACGGCGCGGCTGATGTAGCGCACCGACGCGTCGCCGGCGATCGGGCTGACCTTGCCGATCTCGGGCAAAGGCGCACCGAGCGCAACTTCGTCGACCGCAATCCGGCCTGGGCCAGCGATATCGGCGGGCGCAAACACCAGCCCGGTCGCGGCGGCGCGATCGGCGCGCTCAAGCGCTTCAATATTGCCGACGATCACGAAATCGCGGCGCTCTGCCTCCGGCATCGCCGCCAGCGCCTTGACGATCACCTCCGGGCCGACGCCGGCGGGATCGCCCAGGGTCACCGCGACTTTCGCATTCCTGTCCATCAGTCCCATTCCCTTTCGGCGGCGCGCTCAGAAGGCGGCTTCGTAGATCGAGCGAATATCGGCGCGCGACAGATCGCGCGGATTATTATCGAGCAGCCGGCGGATGGCAAAGGCATCGTCCGCCATGGCATCGAGATCATCTTTCGGGACGCCGAGGCCGGAGAGTGTCATTTCGATGCCAAGCCCAGCGCAGAAGCTGTAGGCGGTATCGAAGACCGACTGAATGCTCTCCGATGCCCCACGTCCGAGCGCATCCATAACGAGCTTCGTCTTTTCGGGAACGGATGGCGTGTTGAAGGCGAGTACATGTGGAAAGATCAACGCATTCGCCGCCCCATGGGCGACATGCCAGCGTGTGCCGAGCGGATAGGCAAGCGCATGGCCGCCCGCGGTATTGACCGGGCCAAGACAGAAGCCGCCATAGAGAGACGCGAGCGACAGGCCGGCGCGCGCCTCGGCATCGGAACCATCCCTGACCGCCCGCGCCAGATATTTGCCGACGAGCCGGGTTCCCTCGATCGCATAGAGATCGACCATCGGATGCGCCTTGCGATTGGTGAAAGCCTCGACGCAATGAGCCATGGCGTCGACACCGGTTGCCGCCGTTATACGCGCCGGAACCGTAAAGGTCAGCGCCGGATCGATGACGGCGATATCAGCCAGCATATGCAGGCTCTCGACGGCAAGCTTTGCCTTCGTCTTGGGATCAGTGACTAGCGCACGAATACCGGCCTCGCTGCCGGTGCCGGACGTTGTCGGCACCTGCGCCAGCGCGACACGTCGCGGGCCTTTGACCTTATTCGGACCGACAACCTCATGCAGGCTCTGCGACGAGCCGGCGAGAACCGCGGCGAGCTTGGCGAGATCCATGGCGCTGCCGCCGCCGAAACCCACGACGAGATCAGCATTGGCTGCGTTCGCCGCGGCAAGAACCTTGTCGAGATTGGCGGTATCCGGCTCAGGCGTCACATCAGCGAAGATCGTGATATCGCCTTTCAGGGCGAGAGCATCGACGCGCTTCGCGTTGAACGCATCGGAGATAACGAGAATCCGGCCATAGCCCTTTTCGCTCGCCCATTTGCCGAGGCGCTCCGCCGTCCCCACACCGAACTCGATCAGATGCGGCCGGACGATTGTAATAGGCGAATCCAAGCTGACCACCGGACTGCTCCTCCCTGTGGATGCCGCGGCATCCAGCTGTCACGCAGATGTAAATTTGTTATACAACGCAGCTCTACTTTGCAAGCACCGGCTCCTGGCAAGTCGATTGGCATTCATCCGATCGCCTCCGGCGACAGCCGCACATATTTGATAGCCCGGCGATAATAGGTGTAGGCGACGTGCACCACGCCATCCGCCCCCTGCACGATCGACGGATAGGAAAATTCGCGGTTGAGCGAATCCTTCGAATTGTTGCTGAGGCAATAGCCGTCGCCGGCATCGAGATCGATCCGGCGCCGAAAGCTTGCGCCGCCATCGCTGGAGAAGGCAAGGCTGAGCGGTGCGCGTGGCACGCCCCAGACCGCCTTTCGTCGCTCAAGCGTCTGCGATGGTGCCGCGCCGATCGTCTCCCCGCCCTCGATTTCATCGTAGAGCGACTGCCGCCGGGCATCTGACATCGATGCATTCGAATGGTTATAAACCATTGCGATAACGCTATTTTTCAGCTTCACGGCCTGAATGGAAGAATTGTTGTTCGGCAGGTCTATCGGCTGCGGCGTGCTCCAACTCTCACCGCCATCAGCGGAGCGGCTGGCAAGCACGGACTGGGCAAAACGGTTGCGATAGAAGGCGACGAGATTGTTGCCCTCGAGCGGAACGATGTTCATGTGAACCGCGCCAAGACTGTCCGGCACCGCCGTCATCACCCAGCTCTTGCCCTGGTCATGCGAGATCAACACGCCGGCCGTATCGGCATCGCCCGTCCAGCGCTCGCCGGGCAATCCGATACAGCGAAAGACCGGGAGCAGCCACGCGCCGCGGCCGTTCACGATAATCGGCTGGCGGACAAACGTGCCCGGGAGATCGCAGAGCACGCGGACCTCGCCGAACGTCTTGCCGTTATCGACCGAGACCCGGCATTTGACAACCGACCCATCCTGATTTCCGGAGGTCTGCGAGGTATAGAGAAGCCAGGCATGTCCGTCAGGAGCGTTGAAAATCAAGGGATTCTGCTCTGATTTTGCCGGATCTTCGGACATTTTCTCCGCCGCCGACCAGCGCGTTGCTCCGGGGGGAAGGCGCGACATGTAAATAGAAATGTCGCCCATGCCTTCCATAGTGCCGCCGAACCAAACACATGTAAGCGTCCCATCGGGAAGAAAGGCGAGATTGGCGGCGTGATTTTGAATGCAGGGAGAGGACAGATAGGCATCCGCGCGCGCCTTCTCCGTGGGGTTGGCAAGGATCTCGCCCGTCATCAGTGCCGGCACGGCGTCCGGCTGCAAGCCCGAGAAGGTCATGATCGCTCTCCTATGACAGCTTGGCGTAGGCGTCGGAAAGGGATGCATGATCCGCATCGCTGAGCGGCATCAGCGGCGCGCGCGTTCGCCTCCAGGCCGCATTGCCGGTCTTCAACCCGATCATCGCCTTGATCGTGGGGATCTGCACATAGGCGTTGGACAGCGTGCGATAGGCGTTGATGCGCGCCTGGGCCGCATCGACATCGGCGGCACGCATCTCGTCATGGACATGGTCATAAACAGTGCGCAGCGAATCCGCGACCAGATTGGACGTGGCGGTGATGCAGCCGGCACCACCGGCCTTTAGCAGCGGCAGCAGCAACGGGTCGGCGCCGGCGAGAACGGAGAAGCCGGGATGGGCGGCGATAATCGCCTGCATATTATTGAAATCGCCCGCAGATTCCTTGATGCCGACGATGGTATCGCGAAACGCTTCGATCAACCGGCCGATCAGTGGCACGGAGAGCGGTACGCCGGAGACCTGGGGAATATGATAGAGGATAACCTGCAACCGAGGATCCGCGACCGCCTCAAGCATCTGCGCGTAGGCGGCAAAGAGCCCGTCATCGGAAACGCCCTTGTAATAGAATGGTGGCAGCATCACCACCTTGGTGACGCCGAGTGAAAGCGCATGCCTGGTGAGTTCCACCGTCTCAGGGATGGCTGTCACGCCGGTGCCCGGAAGCAGCCGATCGGCCGGAATTCCCGCCTTCAGCGCCGCCTCCAGGATTGCGCGGCGCTCGCTTGAAGAGAAGGAATTCGCCTCGCCGGTTGTGCCGAGAAGCGCCACGCCATGACAGCCCTCACCGAGGAGGCGCTGGCAATGTTCGGTGAACAACCCCAGATCCGGACTGCCGTCGGCATTCAGCGGCGTTGCGGCCGCGCTGAATACGCCTGTAATCTTGTGATTGCTCATATCGTCCTCCTCGGATGAGCATAGCAGGCGGCAAAGCGGCCCGCAGAATGATGTTTTCATCAACCCAGCCTAGAGTGTTGTCAATATAACAATACCCGCAAGATCCGCCTTCGTTTTTCAACCAGCTGAAAATAAAACATAAATTATTTTCATAGGCCGATATCGCTTATTTAAAATTATTTTTTATTGACATATTTACATTGTCGGTTGAGTGTTCACGCCTACCATGACGCCCTTCGGGAGAGAGAAGTTGGAGGCGTCTCGGATTCTGTTTTTGGGAGGAACGGATGACTGAGCGGAATACTGCGCCAAAGACGCAGGTGTCGCGCCGCGACGCCTTGAAGCTGGGCCTTGCAGCCGGCGTCGGGTTCACGGTTTTCGGGATGAATGCGCGCATTGTGCTTGCCGATGAGGGCCAGGTGCTGAAGGTCGCCAATCCCGCTTTCGATCAGGATTGGTCGCCATTGCGCGGCGGCGGCAGAACCTTCCGCTGGAACTCGATCTGGTGGGCCTCGCCGATGTATTTCGACAGCAACGGCAAGATCCAGCCATACGTCTTCACCAGTTGGGAGACCTCCGACAACAAGGTCTGGACCTTCAAGATCGATCCCAAGGCGGTCTTTTCCGATGGCAGCAAGATCACCTCGGCCGATATCAAGGGTTCGTGGGAAGTGGCCTCCATGCCGAACACCAAGAGCCAACGCGCCGACCAAGTGTTAGGCAAGGTTCAGGGCTACAAGGACATCAGCAATGGCGCGGGCACGGAACTGACGGGCGTCTCGACACCCGACGAGAGCACCGTCGTCGTTACGCTCACCGAGGTCGACCCGATCTTCTTCATGCGCCTTGCCAACCATATCGCGCCAATCACCAAGGCGGCGCAGTCGCGCGGCAACGACGGTGAAGAGATCATCGATTGGTACAAGCCGGAAAACAAGCCCGTCTTCTCCGGCCCGTTCAAGCTCACCAGCATCGACATCGACGCCGGCAAGCTCGCCTTCGAACCGAACGAGAATTTCTTCGGGCCGAAGCCGAAACTGGCGCGCATCGAAATCACCTCGATCGAGGATAACGTCACCGCGACCTCGCTGATCAAATCGGGCGAATTCAATGCTCATACCGAGCTGATCACCTCGACGATCATACAGGATCTCGGCCCCGAATTCTCCGCCGGCCCGCTCATCCCGACCAGCCAGCACTTCTGGTTCAATACGTCCCGCGCGCCGATGGACGATCCGAAGGTTCGCCAGGCACTGATCATGGCGGTCGACCGCGATGGGCTGTTCAAGGCCTCCTATCCGGATGGCCCGCACAAAAAGACCGATCAGATCCTCAACGCCGTGCCCGGCGCGGAAAATTCCGGCTTCGAACCCTACCCCTATGATCCCTCGGTGGCCAAGAAGCTGCTCGCCGAATCGAGCTATGGCGGCCCGGAACGCCTGCCGAAGATCCTGTTCGTCGGCATTTCCGCGCCGGCCATTCAGGCGGCCGCGCAGTTCATCGCCGAACAGTGGCGCCAGAACCTCGGCATCACCGCAGTCGACATGAAGCCGCAGCAGGACTCCTATGCCGGCCCGGACCAGAATTCGGTTCAGGTCTTCCGCGACGATGTCGGCACCCGCGTTCCGGACGCCGTCTCCTATCTCGCCGGCTGCATCGCCTCGACCTCGTCGAATGCGCAGAACAAGCTTGGCGGATACAAGAACGACAAGGTCGACGCGGCCCTTGCCGAAGCGGCGACAAAGGCCGTCGACGATCCGCAACGCGTCAAGCTTGCGCAGGATGCCCAGAAGGCATTCCGCGACGATTGGGCCTTCATTCCATGGTATTCTCAGGCGATGTCACGCTGGGCCACCAAGGAGGTCAAGGGCATGAACAAGAACCTCGACTGGCAGGTCGTGGCGCCCTGGGACATTTCGATCGGCTAGTCCGCGCTGATCGCGGACCACTTCGACCAACAACTGGGAGGTGACCTTGCTACGCTACGTGCTGACCCGGTTTGCCATCTGGATTCCGTCGGTGCTGATCGTGATGCTGGCCGTCTATGCACTGGCATTCTACGGCGCTGGCGATCCGATCAAGCTCATCTTTCTGCGCGCGCCCGGCGATGTCGCCTACAATCCGCAGCGCATCGAGGCTATCCGCGAAAGCGCTGGCCTCAACAAGCCGTTCATCGTCCAGTTCGGGCTTTACATCTGGAACCTGCTGCACGGCCAGTTCGGCAATTCGCTAAGCTCTGGTCGGTCCGTCTGGGCGATGGTCTCGGCGGCGGCACCGGTATCCTTCCAGCTGGCGCTCTGTTCCATCATCCTGACGACGATCGTGGCCATCCCGCTCGGCATGATCGCCGCGCTGAACCAGAACACGCGTATTGACTATGCCATCCTCGGCTCCGCCCTCTTCCTCTGGGCGATCCCGGCCTATGTTGCCGGCCCGCTCCTGATGGTCGGGCTGATCGTCCTTCTGCCGGGCGTGAAGGTGCCCTATGGCTGGGGCGGCGTACTCGACCTACGCATTCTGTTGCCGCTCATCGTGCTCTCCTTTCAGCCGATTGCCCTGATCGTGCGCCAGACGCGCGCCGCCGTCATCGAGGTCCTGTCGGAGGATTTCGTCCGCACCGCTCGCGCCAAGGGCGTGCCGGAGATCATCGTTGCGCTTCGCCATATCCTGCGACCGGTGCTGACGCCCGTGGTTACCCAACTCGGGCTGATCATGATCACCATCGTCAACGGCGCGATCTTCGTCGAACTGGTTTTCGGCCTGCCCGGCCTCGGCCGGCTGACGGTGCAGGCGCTGATCAATTCGGATTATCCCGTCATCCTGGCGATCACGCTCATCGGTTCCTTCCTGGTGATGCTCTCGAACCTTCTGGTCGATGTGCTCTATCCGCTGCTTGATCCGCGCGCCAACGATGCAAGAAGGAGCCGCTGACCATGTCCGCCGTCCCTCTCTCCCCGATCGCCAGCGAAGAAGAGCCGCCAGTCAGCCTGTGGCGCGACGCATGGCATCGTCTGAAGCGCAACAAGCTCGCCATCTTCGGCCTGATCGCTGTCACCATCCTCGCCTTTGCGGCGATCTTCGGGCCTTATCTCACGCCCTATGACTATCTGAGCCAGGATCTCCAGGCGCGAAACGCAGCCCCCTCGTTGCATCATCTCTTCGGCACGGACGATCTCGGCCGCGACGTCTTCAGCCGCGTTGTCTTCGGCACGCGCACGGCCTTTCTGGTTGCGATCGTCGTCACCTTTATCGCCGTGTTGATCGGCCTCACGCTCGGCGCCATCGCCGGCTTCTTCGGCAATCCATTCGACCGCGCCATCATGTGGCTGACGGACATGACCATGTCGGTTCCGAACCTCCTGCTGGTCGTCGTCATCAACGCATCGTTGAAATCGCCGATTTCGAAATGGATGGAGGCGCGTTACATGGCGACGCTCAATCCCTTCTATCGGGAGACCATATGGGTCGACTTCATGCTGGTCTTCGGCTCGATGGCGCTGATCTCCTGGCCGCCCTATGCGCGCCTCGTTCGCGCGCAGGTGCTGTCGATCCGCAGCCGGCCCTATATCACCGCGGCGCAGGCGCTCGGTCTTTCCAACTGGATCATCATGAAGCGCTATGTCGTTCCGAACGCACTCGGGCCGCTGATCGTCTCCGTCAGCGCCGGGCTCGGAACCGCCATGGTACTGGAAAGCGCCTTCAGTTTCCTCGGCATCGGCGTCAATCCGCCGACGCCAAGCTGGGGCAATATGATCTCGGATGGCCTGCGCGTCTGGCAACACTATCCCCATCTCCTCGCCGCTCCAGCGGCCGTCCTCGGCCTTGCCTCGGTCGCCTTCAGCTTCCTCGGCGACGGCCTCAACGACGCGCTCAATCCGCGAGGCAGCAAATGATCGATACGAGCACATCCAACGAACGCCTGCTCGATGTCCGCGGCCTGACCGTCGAAATCGCCGGCCGCAACGGCCCGGCCGTCGTGGTCGACGGCATCGATCTTCACGTCAACAGGGGTGAAACGCTCGGCGTCGTCGGAGAGTCCGGCTGCGGCAAGAGCCTGACGATGCTAAGCCTGATGCGGCTCTTGCCCAACAAGATCAGGGTGACGAAGGGGTCCGCCCACTTCGATGGCCGCGACCTGCAGACCATGTCGAACCGCGAGTTGCGCAAGGTGCGCGGTGGCGATATCGGCTTCGTCTTCCAGGATCCCATGACCTCGCTGAACCCGGTGATGCGTGTCGGTGACCAGATCTGCGAGCCGTTGATCTATCATCGCGGACTGCGCAAGGGCGAGGCTCGCGAGCGTGCCGTCGAACTGCTGCGCCTCGTCGGCATCCCCGGCCCGGAGGAGCGGCTGCAGGCCTATCCACACGAGCTCTCCGGCGGCATGCGCCAGCGCGTGATGATCGCGATCGGCCTCGCCTGCAATCCGAAACTGCTGATCGCCGACGAGCCGACCACGGCGCTCGACGTGACGATCCAGGCCCAGATCGTCGACCTCGTGAAGGAGCTGCGCCGCAAGCTCGGCATGTCCGTCGTCTGGATTACCCATGATCTGGCGTTGATCGCCGGCCTCGTCGACCGCGTCGCCGTGCTCTATGCCGGCACCGTCGTCGAAGATGCGCCGGTCGATGAACTTTACGCCCGTCCGAGCCACCCCTACACGCGCGGTCTACTGGCCTCGATCCCAAAGCTTTCGGATGCGCCGTCGAGCCGGCTGAGTTCAATCGGCGGGACACCGCCGGAACCAGGCCGCCGACCCAATGGGTGCCCGTTTGCGCCGCGCTGTCCGCTGGCGGAGGCCACCTGTCACGAGCGCGTGCCAAAGCTCGAGCCATTGAACGGCGCCGGAAACCATCGTACCGCCTGTTTTGTCGTCCAGAAAATGCGGGAAGCTGCATGATGAGCGTCCAACCGCTGCTTAAGATCGAAAACCTAGTGAAGCATTTCCATGTCCGGCTCGGCGCCTTCGGCGAACGCGCGGCAACCGTCCATGCGCTCGACAATGTCGACCTTGAGATTATGGAGGGCGAGACGCTGAGCCTCGTCGGTGAATCCGGTTGCGGCAAGTCGACGACAGGCTTCACCATCCTCAACCTCTACAAGGCAACCAGTGGCCGGATCATCTACAAGGGGCAGGATCTCGCGGCCTTGAGCGAGAAGGAGATGCGGCCCTTCCGCCGCGATCTACAGATCGTCTTCCAGGACCCCTATTCGACGCTCAACCCACGCATGACAGTTGGCGAAGCGATCGGTGAGCCGATGCTCTTTCACAAGCTCTGCACCAAGGCCGAGCTGAAGGACAAGATTGCAACGCTTCTGACCGATGTCGGCCTGCCGACGCGCTTTGCACAGCGTTATCCCCATGAGCTTTCCGGCGGCCAGCGCCAGCGCGTGGTCATCGCCCGCGCACTTGCCTGTCAGCCGAAATTCATCGTCTGCGACGAGGCGATCTCCGCGCTTGACGTCTCGATCCAGGCGCAGATCATCAATCTCCTGCTCGACCTGCAAGAAAAATACGGCCTGACCTATCTTTTCATCGCGCACGATCTGGCCGTCGTTCGCCACATCAGCACCCGCGTCGGCGTCATGTATCTGGGTCGTCTGGCGGAACTTGCGAGCCGCGAGGAGCTCTTCGGCAACCCGCTCCATCCCTACACCAAGGCGCTCCTCTCTGCGGTTCCGGAAACCGATCCGGCGCTGGAGCGCAGTCGCACCCGCCAGATCCTGCAGGGCGACGTGCCGAGCCCGCTCAACCCGCCGAGCGGCTGTCGCTTCCATACCCGCTGCCCGATTGCGATGGATGTCTGCGGCAAGGCCGTCCCCGACTGGAAGGAAGCCAAGCCCGGTCACTTCGTCGCCTGTCATGCGGTCTACACGGGAGTGGATGCATGACGCTGAAGGTTGCGATCATAGCCGACGACCTGACCGGCGCGCTCGACACGGGCACGCCCTTTGTCGAGGCCGGTCTCTCCGTGACCGTCGCGATCGATATAGACGCGATACCGGAAGCGCTCGCAAGCCGCTCCGAAGTCGTCGTGATCAATACGGATTCGAGGGCATTGTCGGCGGAGGACGCCGTGGAGAGGGTCCGCCTTGCAGCCAACGCTCTTCTTGCGGCCGCGCCGGACATCATCCTGAAAAAGATCGACTCGCGCTTGAAGGGCCATGTGGCGGCGGAAAGTGCGACTCTTGCGGCCGTCTTCGGTCACCGCGACATCGTGATTGCGCCGGCCATTCCGGATCAGGAACGCTTTACCCGAGACGGCAAGGTCGTCGGCCGGGGCGTGGATTATCCGCTGCCGATCGCCGAACTCTTCGAGGCACACCCGGAGACGGTCCTCATCATCGATGCCGAGAGCGACGACGATCTCGACCGGCTTATGGCGAGACATGACTGGAAGACGGCGCTTGCCGTTGGCGCGCGCGGCATCGGTAGCGCGCTTGCCCGCCATATCGGCCGAGGAGGCACGGCCGGTCAGGCTTTCGTGCCAACCGGCAGGACGCTTTTTGCCTTCGGCTCCCGCGATCCGATCACGGCAACCCAAATGGACACGCTCGAGGCTTCGGGCAGCTTACGCACGACAGTCGACGCACCGATGGGCCTGGTGGAGTGCGACAAGGGGCAGATGCTTCCGCTTCTGCTCCGCTGCACCGGCGACCTCACCGAGGAGGCGACGGCTGTGGCCGACCGTTTTGCGAAAGGCGTAACATCGGTGATGGAGGATACCCATCCGGATATGCTGATGATGGGCGGCGGCGATACGGCCGTCGCTGTTTTTCGCGCACTCGGAATTCGCCTTCTGACGCCGAAGGGCGAAATCGAGGCGGGTATTCCATGGTTCGACGTGACGATGGCTAACGGCGCCCGGCTCGGCTGCGCGGTGAAATCCGGAGGCTTCGGGAATTCTGATAGTTTGCTAAGACTGATTCCGCAGAATCAGGCGGCCTGAGACAATGCCGGCAGGAGAATGAACGTGGACGAAGCAAATGGTGCATCGGCAAATGCGCAGGCGGCTCCGGCAGCCAAGCCCGAGCGCGGCAAGGCCGTGAAGCTTGTTGATCGCGTTTTCGACCAGTTATTGGAACGCATCCGCTCCGGAAACTACCCGCCGGATTCGCGCCTGCCGGGCGAGCACGAGCTTGCCGCGATGCTGGGTGTTTCCCGTCCCGTCATCCGCGATGCTTTGGCGCGATTGCGCGACCAGGGCATGGTCTATGCACGCCAGGGCGCCGGCACCTTTGTCAGCGCTCATGGCTCGCCGATCGCCCAGCTCGCCTATGCGCCGGTCAAGACGATCGCCGATATCCAGCGCTGCTACGAATTCCGTCTGACGATCGAGCCGGCCGCCACCTATTTCGCGGCGAAGAGACGCGATGATGCCGCCATCCAGAAAATCGCCGCAGCACTGGCGGATCTTCGCGAGGCCACCAGCCATCAGCTTCATCGCACGGATGCCGATTTCAATTTCCACCGCTCGGTGACGGAAGCCGCCAACAACCATTACTACACCGCGTCCATGGACGCGCTGAAAGCCCATATCGCCGTCGGCATGCATCTGCACGGATTGTCGCTGCTTGGCCCGAGACAGGGACTTGAGCAGGTATTCCAGGAGCATAATGCGATCTACAAGGCGATTGCCGAGGGTCGTGCAGAAGATGCCCGAAACCTGATGCAGGCCCACCTTGAAGGCTCAAGGGACCGCCTCTTTGAAGGACGGGCGCTCGACCTGTCGTTTTAGCGACCCCAAGAATCCCCTCAACCGTCCGCTTGCCTGCCAAGCCTTGTGGATATAAGAGCGATACGTAATAACGTATCCTCTTGAGTTCGAGGCCCGATGTTCCAAACATCGCTATCGAAGCTTCTTATCGGGATCGGTCATCTAACCTCATCGCGGCGCAAACGAGGAGGGCACGAAGCCTCCTTCAACCGGGCGCGAAAGAGCGCAATCGAATACGACAATGCAGGATACGATTTCCAAGCATACGCAGCAGCCCCTCGATATCAAAGACCGAGCAAATTTCCAGCTTGCGGCGGTTCAAGCCCATGACCTTGCAAGCCAGGGCTTTAGTGTGGCGATTGTCGCGGCCCTGCTTTTGGTCTGTGCTCTGATTGCAAACACGTTCAGCCTCAACGCGATCTGGATTGCTTTCTTCTGCAACAATGCGGCCGCACTTATCCTGTTCGGGACGGGGCTTCGATCTGCCCATGACGTCGCGCGGTGGCGTCGGGAGCAGGCCGGCCTTGCCAGTATCCCGCTGGGAAGGTCCACGCAATGGCTCATTGCGGTCGTCACCTCGCCATGGTCGTCGCAGGGCATGGAAGGGTCGGAGCCGGTTGGGCGCGGAACCGGGAGTGCATTCTTCGCGGGGCAGTCGCTGCTGTCGCGCATCGGCGCCCGTCCGCTCTTGGTCTTTGGCCTTTCCCTTTTCGCATGCTTGATCGTCTATGCCGGATGGAGCCTGAAGGCAGACGATGTAACGATCGGGACGATGACCTTTCTCATCATCGCGGTCTGTCTGGCTTTCGCCTTTCTTCTGCTGGTGGCGGAAAGGCGGCTTGCCGCAATCGATGTGGTGGAATGGCCTGAGGCGAAAGCGATTGCCCAATTGGCGCGCTTGCCGATTTTCGTGCTCGCCCTGTCTTGCTTCTGTCTGTTCCTGAGCGCGCGCGGATCCGGGCTCTCCATCATACTCCTGGCAGCGTTGGGGGGCTTTGTCGCGCTTGTCGGGCTTGAGTTCCTGTTGCGTGCGGTCGCCTCCATGTTCCGCCCGCAAAACGACAGCGGCGAGCCGGCATTGATCGCCACAAGCCTTGTCGCGGGCACTCTTCAGTGGCCACCCCAACCATTGGTCAGCATTCAATCGGAGTTGCGGACCAAGCACGGCATCGACCTTCGGCAGATCTGGGCCTTTTCGTTCATTCGAAAGGCCGCTCCAGCCATCATACTCGGAACGCTCCTTCTGGGCTGGCTGCTGAGCGGCGTGCGCGAAATTCCGATGACCGGCCGGGGCGTGTATGAGCGGTTCGGCAAGGCCGAGGGCATCCTGCATTCCGGTCTGCATATCGGTCTTCCTTGGCCGTTTGGCCGTGTCATTCCCATCGAGAACGGCAGCGTGCACGAGCTGGCAACCGCCGTCAGCACAAGCGCCGATGGCGAAGCGCTGGCCGATGCCGAAGGGCCTGCGCCGGAAAGTGCGAACCGGCTGTGGGATGCTTCGCATATCAGCGAGAAATCGCAAATCATCGCCAGTGGCACTGGCGGCGAGCAAAGCTTTCAGATCGTCAACATGGACGTGCGCTTTGTCTATCGCATCGGGCTTTCGGATGAGGCGGCGATGAAGGCGGCCTATCGGGTCGCCGACCTGCCAGCCTTGATCGAAAGCACCGCGAACCGCGTATTGGTGCATGATTTCGCCAGAAGAACGCTCAACGATGTCCTGAGCGAAGGCCGGTTATCGCTGGCAAACGATATCGCCTCGGCAGTCCAGAAGAACATGGATGAGCTGAACAGCGGCGTCGAAATCCTGGCGGTGGTCGTCGAGGCCATCCATCCACCCGCCGGCGCGGCCAATGCCTTTCACGGGGTCCAGGCAGCGCAGATCAGCGCCGAAGCGCTGGTTGCGCGCGAGCGGGGAACAGCAGCCGAACAGACGAACGAGGCGCAATTGAATGCCAGCCTCGCGCAGGACAATGCGACGGCGACGGCAAGGGAAGGCATAGCGGCTTCTGAGGTCGCAAAGCTACGCTTCCAGGCAGAGAAATCGGCCTTCCACGAGGCGGGACAGGCGTTTCTGACAGAGGAATACTTCAATCAACTGACGATGGGATTATCCCATTCAAAGGCTCTCGTCCTCGATCACCGTATCGGCGGAAGCATCGCTCCGACCCTCGATCTCCGGGGCATGATGCTGCCGGTCGATCCCGACACAAGTGCCGAGCCTGGCACTCCATACCAAAGCGAAGAAACCGGCCCATGACTGACGCGCACGCCCATTCGGGCTCGGACCATCACGAGCACGATCATCATTCTCACGGCGATGATCACAAGGAAACAATGCCCTTTCGGTGGTCTCGCCTGGTTGTTGCGATGATCGTCGTCGCCATCATTCTGGTCGCCGCCTGCCTCGTTCAGGTGAGATCGGGAGCCGCGACAATCATCACCAGATTTGGCAATCCGGCTCGGGTTCTGATCGATCCCGGTCTCACCTTCCGGCTTCCCATTCCCCTGGAAAAGACCATCGACGTCGATCTGCGCGCCAAATCGACGTCCAGCGGCCTGCAGGATGTCGGCACCAAGGATGGGTTGCGGATCATCGCGCAAGCCTACGCGATCTGGCAGGTCCCGCCCGATCCGGATGCCATCAAGCGCTTCGTGCGGTCGGTTCAGAACCAACCGGATCAGGCAGCAGCGCAAATCCGCACGTTCCTCGGATCGTCGCTGGAAACCACGGCCAGCAATTTCGACCTGTCGTCGCTGATCAATCCCGATCCGAACAAGCTGCGGATCGATGCGCTGGAGGCACAGCTCAAGGCCCAGATCGCACAGCAATTGTTCGATACCTATGGCTTGCAGGTTGTCGATGTCGGTATCGAACGCCTGACCCTGCCGTCGGTGACGTTGAGCGCCACCGTCGACCGCATGCGGGCCGAGCGTGAGACGATCGCCACCGAACGGGCGGCTGTCGGCAAACGCCAGGCCGCGGAAATCCGTTCCGCAGCCGAACGTGACGCCAGAGTGTTGCAGGCGGACGCAACCGTGAAGGCTGCCGATATAGAGGCGAAATCCCGCGTCGAAGCGGCGCAGATCTATGGAACGGCCTATAAGAGCGCGCCGGAACTTTACGAACTGCTCCGCTCCCTCGACACACTAGGCACCATCGTCAATTCCAACACGCGCCTTGTCCTGCGCACCGATGCCGCACCTTTCCGGGCCTTGGTCGATGGGCCACCCAGCGCCGCATCGGCCGGCGGAGCACGTTAGAGATGAATGCGGTCGGGGATAGGAATTCGACAGCGCAGCATCAGGCTGTTCGTCTGGTGTCCATGCTGCTGTCCGCGATCATGGTGCTTGCGGCCGTTGGCTGGGCGACCTCCAATATCAGGGAAATCGCACCGCAAAATCGGGCCGTCGTCTTTCGCCTGGGCGCCTTGAACCGGGTGCAGGAATCCGGCCTGTTATGGGCTTTGCCCGCGCCTTTCGAAAAGGTCTTGCTGCTGCCCGACGCCGCAACGGTTCTGGAACGCCGGATCGATGGATTGCTTCGTTCGCCAACCGCACAGGCCGGTGAGGCCGACGCGGCAACGGAGAGCGACACGCTGGCGGGATCGGGATATCTGCTGACCGCCGACGCCAGTGTCGTTCAACTCGACATCCGCGTCTTTTATCGGGTGACCGATCCCTCCGCCTATGCCCTGCAGCAGGATCATGTCCTGCCGGCGCTCGACCGCCTCGTGACCCGCAGCGCCGTTGTGATCTGCGCTTCACGCGATCTGGACAGCATTCTAGTCGCCCGCCCGGAGCTGGTTTCCGCCGACAGCGATGTCGCCGAGCGCCGCGAACGCTTGCGCGCCGACCTGGTGAACAGCATCAACGCCAGCCTCAGCTCCTTGAAATCGAAGGGCATGGGTCTCGGGATCGAGATCGACCGCACCGACGTTCAATCCGCGCTTCCGGCGACGGCCGTGAGCGCATTCGACGGGGTACTGACCGCAAGCCAGCAGGCAGAGCAGGCGATAGCGTCGGCACAGAACGATGCGGAGAAGGACAGGCAGGCCGCCGATCAGGAAGCCGACCGAATCGTGCAGGTGGCAGAAGCCCAATCCAGCGAACGTCTGGCAAAGGCGCGCGCCGATACGGCCACCGTCACCGGCTTTGCAAGCGCGCAAGGCTCCGATAGCGACCCCGGCCTCCTCTGGCGCCTCTATCGCGATCGCGTTGCCAAAATCCTGTCGCAGGCAGGCTCGGTGGTCACGGTCGACCCCAGGGACGATGCACGCCTCATCCTGCAGGGAGCCGAGAAATGAGTGTCGCGACCGATCATTCCCACGGCTCCCATGGCCACGCGCATCATCACGGCCATGTGCTCAGCGCCGGCCTGCTGACGGCCAACGAAAAGCAGGCGGCGGCCGTTCAGCTCACGCTTGCCATGATCGCCCTGAGCCTGCTCGCGCTCGGCATCGCATGGCGCTGGCTTGCGCCGGACGAAGAGGGCGTCAGCCAGCTTCTGCTAGCGGCGGCCTCGTTGATCGTTGCCGTTCCGGTCATACGGTCCGGTTGGCATAGCCTGCGTCATCCAAGTCTGCATGGCATCACCGATCAATTGATCGCTCTTGCCATGCTGGCCGCCTGGGCGACGGGCGATCTGCTGACCGCGGCCCTCCTCCCGATCATCATGATATTCGGCCATGTGCTGGAGGAGCGCAGCGTCATCGGATCGAAAGAAGCGATGGAGGCACTGGCGCGTCTGACCCACAGCCACGCACGGCTGATCACCGCGGACGGCTCGACGCGTGACGTCGACAATGCCACGCTGAAGGCAGGCGATCTGGTGGAGGTGAGAGCGGGAGACCGCATTCCCGCCGATGGTCGCGTCAGAGAGGGACAGGCAAGCCTCGACACTGCGCCGATCACCGGCGAATCCGTACCGCTTGAAGTCTCTGCGGGCATGGAGGTCTTCGGCGGCGCGATCAATCTGGACGGCCGTCTCGAGATCGAGGTGACCCGAACCGGCGAGGATTCGACGCTCGGAAAAGTCATCGCGCTGATGCAGCGCGCGGAAAATTCAAAGCCGCCGATCACCCGGCTGCTAGAGCGCTACGCCCAGCAATATCTGGGCTTTGTGCTGACAATAGCGGCCATTGCCTGGTTCCTTACCTATAATGACCAGATCATGCTGGCGATCCTGGTCGCGGCCTGCCCTTGCGCCCTCGTCCTGTCAGCGCCGGCAACGGCGATTGCCGGCATCGCGGTCGCCGCACGCCACGGCATCCTCATCCGTAGCTCGGCATTTCTCGAAGAATTGGCAGACCTGACCTCCCTGGTCATCGACAAGACCGGCACCCTCACCTTCGGCCGGCTTCGTCTGCAGGAGATCAGGCTGACGGGCAATACGGACCGGGAAACCATTCTGGCCCTGGCCGCCTCCCTGGGCGCCGCCAGCAGCCACCCGGTCAGCCGGGCGCTGGCCTCGCTCGTCGCCCATGACGCTTACCATTCGCTTGCGAACGTCAGGGAACTGCAAGGACTGGGTGTCGTTGCAGGTACGGCAAAGGGCGAAGTCGCCCTCGGGCGTCCCGAATTGTTCGAACGCCTGTCGGTCGTCGTTCCCCCGGTCCCTCCGCATGACGGTCCGCTCGCGGGCCTTTCCATCGGCGGGGAGTTCGTCGCCTGGCTTCTCCTGTCGGACACGATCAAGCCGGAGGCAGCGGTCGCGATGACGGAGCTGCGGGCGCTCGGGCTCAACCGGCAGCTTCTGCTCACCGGCGACCGTCAATCGGTCGCACATGCCCTGGCACGCGAGATCGGTATAACCGACGTCGCGGCCGAGGCCCTGCCTGCGGACAAGCTGAAACGCGTGCTGAGCGAGACGAAAAGCGGCTTCAAGCCTCTGGTCGTCGGCGACGGGATCAACGACTCGCTCGCCCTCAAGGCCGGGGCCGTCGGGATTGCCATGGGCGCGGGCGGCGCCGATATTGCGCTTGCCTCCTCGGACATCATCCTGATCGGCAGCGATCTGCGACGGCTCGGTACATGCATCCGTCTCAGCAGGCTATGCCGCCGGACATTGAGGGCTAACGTCATCATCGGCCTCGGCTGGACCGTGGCGATCGTCGCTTTGGCGGGTTTCGGTTTTCTGGGAGCGGCGGGAGCCGTCGTCGCCGCCCTCCTCCACAATTTCAGTACCCTACTGGTGCTGGCGAATGCCGGGCGGCTGATGCGATATGACGAGCCGCTGGCTGCGCAATTATGAGCTCGCTATTCCGAGCCGTCATCCGCTTCAGGCGAATCTTCCTCTAGGCTCTCCAGGACACATTCCGTGCGCCGCACGATACGAATAGAGCGCGCAAGCCTTATCTCGTATTGGTCGGCGGACTCCCTCACGTTGAGGCGCTCCTCCTCCAGGGAACGTTGACGCCGGTGAAGCTGCTCGAGCTCCGCCTTCACCATAGCCGCTTGCCGTAGTGATGTGTGCAGCTCCTGCCCGTTGACCTGCCGGCCTGGCTGCATCAACCGCGTCGGCGACGCAGCATCCGCTCGCTCGGCTGTGGAGCGAAGATCCAACGCAAGGGCCTCTGTCTCGGCTTCCATGTCAGCCAATCGATGACGCAGCGCCGCGAGTTGTCTGGCAAGACCGTCGGCGCGGATATTTCTGATCAGCAAGAGTTCCGCAAATATGTTCGCATCGTCCATCTGAGGTACCAGTTGCCAAGATGATCAGTTCGCCGCGGCGGGAGGCGTGATCATTTCTACATGGCCGCTCTTGATCACCTGCACCGTTTCCACGGTTGATCGGTTCAACACCATCTCGACCGCGGAGACGAAAGCCGTGGGGCCTCGCACGATAACAAGGTCGCTGGCCGGATCATATCGGATGGCGTCTTCGGGGTAGAGCGGAAAGAGTGCGTCGATGGCGCTCCGCGTCACGCGCCAGCCTCGTCTCTTCTGCTCCAGGACCACGGTCGTGACTTCATTCTTGGGCGCAATGATGACCCGGCTTCCGTCAAAGGCGACGAACAGATTGCTGACACGGCCGAGCGCCTCGAATGCGGCGACGCCCTCTTCCTTCACCGACCAGTTCTCCACCTGACCGGTTAACTTTCCGGTGGTCGTGACCGGTATTCCGGACATGAAGGACAAGGTATCCACCACGTCGGCCACCGGCTGGGACACGACATTGAGGCGTACGTCCTGCCCACTGGCCGCCGCCTGTACCGTCAACGGCGCCAGCACGATGAGAAGGGCAATCGATGATACGTGCAACTTCATCACGATGATCTCCAATCTTTTTCGGCTTACCTCTAGCATCCCGTCTATAAATATCACAGATCGCCATTGTCATTTTTTAATATAAAGTTAACATCATTTTGTGATTTAATCGATTAACTCAAATAATATTTCGGATATTCAACAATATCTAAATATCCGTATTGCGATAACCCTATCCAAAATACGAATTAACCGAAATTTAACAACGATATCTTGATTATTACTATCGTTTAAGCAATGTTGTGCCTGCTTAACCGCAAAGGAGACAAGCAATGGCTACAACCCCTACCAGCAGCACCTCCACTCTGGATGCTGGCATCAACTCCGCTATCGGGAGCTTCAAGGCCGCTCAGAACGAAGCAACGGCTCAGAGCTTGCAGGTCGCAACCGAGATCACCAAGATCAACGGCGTTGCCAACGCCATCAAGAAAATCGGCCCGGGCTGATGCTTTCAGCGGAGCCGACCATCGTCGGCTCCGCTCCCTTTTTCGTTACCAAGCCCGTTCATGGCACCGCGCCTTTCCCTCATCATAGTGATTGTCTGACGGCTCGGATTGGCCGGAAAGGCGTCCGAAACAGAAGCCGCCGTTGAAGATCATGCCTACGGTCCCATCTCCATCATCGGTCATTTCCAGCAAGACAACGGACGGCAATAACGCGCCGATCTTGCGCATCGCGCGTGCCGGGCGAGCATCCGTCCATGACCTTGGTCCAGGGACATACACCGTCGGCGGCGGGCCGACCTGTGACTTCGTCATTCTGGGCTGCGATCCGGAACCCGCATTTCGCCTGCATGTTTCCGATGTGACGAAGCGAATGACTGCCACCATCGAAGCACTGCGCGACGACGTGGCCATCAACGAATCTGTCCTGGATCACGGCGAGCGCGTTTCCATCGGCTCCAGCGAAACCATCCGCTTCGCGGACGTCGAGTGCCGTATCGAGAACCTCTCGTCGTATCCGCCTGCCCGACAGCCCCTGACCTTCCGCAGAATGGTGGCCGCCTGCCTTCTGATGCTCGCAGCTCCCCTCCTGTACATCGGCTTCGGTTCGGACCGGGAGCCGGCGCCGCCCGTCCAAACGGCACAAATCAAAACCGTTGCCCCGCAGCCGACCGCCGGTTCGATCACCGAAGAGCTGGGCGAAGCGATGCGACTGGCCGGCCTGCAGCTCGGTGCGAAACTCGCGGACAATGGAGCCGCGATCCGGATTGGTGAGGGCTCCAAGCCGCTCGATATTGCCAGCAAGACACGATTGGACGGCATTCTAGCCGCCATTTCGCGCCGCAGCCCCGTTCCTGTCGTCGACATGACGACGCTCTCGTCGGGCCTGGCCGGCTTCGTCGCCGCCGCCGGCTATGCACCTGTCAAATTCATCATCGGCAATGACGGCCGGCGCTACCGCGAGGGGGAAACGGTTTCCGGCGACTGGCGCATCAAGGAGATACGCCCGGGGGAAATGGTGGTCGCCCGCGGCAAGGAAACCGACACGATCAGCTTCGATCCCGCGCCGGACAGGAAATTGCGGCTGGCGCGCACCGCGGGCGACGGAGGAGCGTAATCCATGATCCGCATCCTGCCGCCATTCGCAGCCATCGCCAAACGAACCGATATCCTGTTTGCGGGATTTTTCGCCGTTATCGTCGCCATGATGGTGCTGCCGATGCCGACGGTGCTGATCGATGCGATGATTGCCTTCAATCTCGCCTTTGCCTTCGTAGTCCTGGTGACGACGATCTACCTGCGCAACGTGCTCGACATTTCCACCTTTCCCGCCGTCATCCTGATCGGAACCCTGTTTCGTCTCGCCTTGACGATTTCCACGACGCGGCTTGTGCTCGCCGAGGGCGATGCCGGCGAGATCATTTCCGCGTTCGGTTCCTTCGTCGTTGCCGGCAATGTGGTCGTCGGCCTCATCATGTTCCTGATCGTGGCCCTGGTTCAGTTCATCGTCGTGACCAAGGGGGCTGAAAGAATTGCCGAAGTCGGCGCCCGCTTCACGCTTGACGCTATGCCCGGCAAACAGCTTGCCATCGACAGCGATCTACGCAGCGGCCATATCACCGGCGAAGCCGCGCAGAAGCGACGCTCGCAGCTGGAGCGGGAAAGCCAGTTCTTCGGCGCCATGGACGGCGCCATGCGTTTCGTCAAGGGCGACGCTATCGCCGGACTGGTGATCGTCGCGGTCAATCTTCTCGGCGGTCTGGCGATCGGTATCTTCCAGCGTGGATTGAGTTTCTCCGAGGCCGCCCACCTCTATTCGCTGCTGTCCATCGGCGACGGTCTCGTCTCGCAGATCCCGTCGATGCTGATGGCCGTTGCCGCCGGCACGGTCGTCACCCGCGTCAGCGCCGACGAAAGCAGCAATCTCGGCAATGAAATAGGCCGTCAGTTGGTGAAGGAGCCCCGCGCCCTTGGCATCGCCGCCGCGATCACGCTGGGAGCCGGCCTCATTCCCGGCTTTCCAACCAGCGTCCTCTGGCCGATCGGCATCGGCCTTGCCACGCTGGCGCTTGTCCTGGTCCGCAAGCGCAGATCCCTATCACCGGCGCTCGACGCCGCAAAGGGAGTGGCTCATCAGCAGAACGGCACAGCCACCGCCGTCCTCGATCGCGCCAAATATGGCGACCCCATCGTCGCGACGCTCTCGGCTGCCACCATGTCCCGGCTCGAGGCCGACAATCTTGGCGGCCATCTCGATGCGCGCATTCGCGTTGCGGCCCGCGCTGTGGGCGTCGCCATCACCGTGCCGACATTCAACGCCGATCCCCGCATGGGGGAGGATATGATCCATATCCAGGTCGAGAACGTGCCGGCCGGGCTTATCTCCTGCAAGGCCGATCGCCCGGCGGAGCTGATCGCCCAGGATATCGTTCGCATTGTCCGGCGTCATACCGGCTCGATTTTCAGCGTCGATGACGCAACGCAGTGGCTTGCGAGTCTTGAGCCTCGGCTGGGCAAACTCGCCATCGACGTTCGCACCCAGGTTTCACCGATGCTGCTGGTCGCCGTCATTCGACGCCTGCTCGATTCCGGCGTCACGCTGTCGCAGCCGCGCGGCCTTCTGGAGACAATGCTCAAGATCGAGCCACACGAGCAGGATCCGGACAAATTGGCCGAGAAGGCGCGGTGGGCTCTGTCGCGGCAGATTGCCTTCGGTCTTCTCGATCAGCGGGGACTGCTCCCCGTGCTGTCGCTTTCGCCGGAATGGGAACGTTTCGTCCGATCTTACGGCGACGCTTCAGACAAGACGGAGAAGGAAGAGATCAGCGAAAAGCTGCGCCGACTGGCGAACGAAACCAAGGATGCCCTGGCGGATGCCAACGAACGCGGCTTCGATCCGGTCGTCGTCATGCCGGGCGAACTGCGCTTCCTGACGCAAGCATTGATGATCCGGCACAATTGCCGCGTGCCGGTCGTCGCAATCGAAGAAATAGACCACGACATTACCTCCGATGTCGTGGGCATGGTCGGAGTGCAGCAAGAAAACGCTGCGTAACAACAAGCCCGATCAGGCGTGAAACTGAACACAGTCGCGACACCTATCCAAGGGAAACAGACATATGGTGGATTCCGTCAATAACTCGACCTATCCGGACTTCCTGCAACAGGACATGTCGAAAACCGGCGATCTTCAGAACGAGGCGACGAAGCGCCTTGTCGAGGAATACAAGAACGCGGACCGCAGCTTCGAAAGCGTCGACGTCGCGAAGAACCCATCGAAATATACGGCCGAGCAGAAGTTGATCATGTTCCTTGATCTCCTGCAGTCGAAGGCCAACTACAACGGTTACACGGATGCCGTCGGGCAACATTATTCCTGGTATGGAGCCGATGCCAACACGACGGCCGGCGTCGTCTTGCGCACGCACAAGGAAATCAAAGCCGATTACGACCGGGCAATTTCCTCGCTGGAAGCCGATACCGATGTTCAGACGCTTCTCAACAAGCGCTTGTTCCAGGAAATCAGGGAGATGTTCGCGGAAGGCAAGAATCCCGAGGCCTATGCCGCCTTCAAGGATCATTTCGCGGCGAATGTCGTCAGCGGTAAAATGCTGACGGACGGGCTGGCAGCTGGCGAACCGCTGCAGGAGGTTCTCAACAATTACTCGTCGGCCCTTTATTTCTATTCCCAGGTTCTGTCCGATGCGGACTTCAAGAGCATGGCTCCGGAAGCGGACAAGAACTACTCGGACTTCCTCCAAACAAACCTTCTGGACGGTTCCGCACCTACGGACGCGCTCGACGGCCTGGCGGGGAGCACAAATGGCGATAGCAGCGCACTCGACAAGCTCCCCGGCTTCGGCAGCGTGCTGCCGGTGGTTCCCGATAGCGAGCTGGCAACCACGGTCTTCGGCGACGGCCTCTACGACAAGAACCTGATGCAGGCGCTGTCGGGCCAGACCGAGCTGTTCCGACCGACGGTAGAACTGCTTGCCAAGCAGATGTATGGCGACAACAAGGTGGCAGCGGACGCCTTCACCGCGAAGGTCATGGAGCTTCTCCCCACAGCTTGGAACCAGATGGCCAACGGCGGTTCGGCACTCGATTTCTACGGGCTTTTTGACCGACTTTTCCAGAAAATCGAGGTCCCCGCCGGCGTCAATGCCACGGACTACAAGACCAGCATCCGGGAAGCGGTCGGCGCCCTTGTTCAAGGCGGCGCGCTCGTCTCCCAGGCGCAGCCGACAGACATCGCACAGCCACTCGTGGTTCGGGACGCCGATGGCAATTTCGTTCGCCAGTCCGGTCTCAACACCTATAGCAAGGACGAGATTTCCGCGATGATCGCGGCTGCCACCGGCCTTGCCGGCCGATCGCGCGCCGACAGCAGCTCGCGCAGTAGCGAGAGCCGATATGATTCCGATCCGGCCAACACCGCCACGATCGAGCGGAAGATGTTCGGGACGGAAAACCACGCCTGGGATAGCGCAGTGAGCGGTGCGTTTGCCTTCAAGGACGTGGAAACCGCCGCCTCCAAGCTGACGGATCTGGTCGGCGACCGTGCCCCGGACTTGACGATCACAGCGCCGACACCGGTCAGAAACGGCTACGGTTTCGACAGCGTGTTGCCGACGATGGCCGATAGCGGGCTCGCCACCACCGTCTTCGGGGACGGCCTCTACAACAGCGACCAGATGAAATATCTGTCGGGCAAGAGCGAGTTGTTCAGGCCGACGGTAGAGATGCTCGCCAACCAGTTTTTCGGCGACAACAAGGTGGCTGCCGACGCCTTCACCGCCAAGGTGATGGAGATCCTGCCTTCGCTTTGGGACAAGATGACCAGTGGCGAGATGTCCGCCGCCGACTTCCAGGGACATTTCGACCGGCTTCTTCAGAACGTCCCCGTTCCCGACGGCGTAAACGCCGCCGACTACAAGGCCGCGATCGAGGATGCCGTCACCGCGCTGATTCAGGGCGGAGCCGTTGTCGCGCAAACGGAGCCCTCGGATATTTCGCAGCCTCTGGTCGTTCGCGACGCCAACGGCAATTTCGTTCGACAGTCGGGTCTCAATACCTATAGCGACAGTGAGATCTCGGCAATGATCGCCGCCGCCACCGGTCTCGCCGGCCGATCGATTACGGACACGCATACCCGCCAGCCGGAAGGACGCGGCGGCGCGGACGAAAGCTACAAGTCGACCGTCGACAACACGTTGTTCGGCATCGAAGGCAAGGCCTGGGACAAGGCCATGCTGGAAGCCTTCGCGACCAAGGATGTGGAAACGGCGTCGACGAAACTTTCTGATTTCGTCGGAAACTATTCGGGCGACTATGAGGTGACGCGGCCGAAGGCCGTTACCACCCTGGACTCGACGCAACGAGCAGAAAACCTCGCGACCGTGCTCCAGCCAACCATTTCGACGATGGCTCAGGACCTGTTCGCAAACAATCTGCCGGCGCAGCAACAGTTTTCCATCAACATCATGTCGATCGTCACCTCCGTTTGGGGCATGGCCAAGCCCGGCGGCGACGTCTCCACCCTCATGAAGCAGTTGCGGGAAAAGCTGGAGGTCGAGGTCACGCCTCCTCCGGGCGTGGAAAAGAACAAATACTTCAACGCATTGATGGATGGCGCCAACGCGCTCGTCTACGGCAGCGTCATCGCCTATCGCGCGACGACCGGGCGCAACGCCACGCCGGACGCCATTGCCGCGACCGTTCTCTACGGCACCTCCTTTGCGTCGAAGATTCTGAGTGGAACCGGGCACTTCCTCTCCACCGTCGAGGACGTCGGCAAACTGTTCGGCAACGGAGCCTCCTGGAATGCGAAGGCGTCCACCATGTTTGCCGCCGATACACTCAAGATGGCGTCGAGCGCCTTGGGCGCCGTTATCGGCGTGGGCTGGATCGGGCTCGACATATTCTGGACGATCGGCGCCAAGAGAAGCGGCGCCGACGCGCTCGAACTCTCGATGTATTCGATCGCGACCATCGCCGACAGCATCGTCGGCTTCGGTTCGGTCATCGGCGCGGCAGCCAAGGGGCTTCAATACGGCATTCCGGAGCTTGCCGGCGCTCTTTCCTTTACGAAGACGTTCAGCACGGTCATGGGCGTCGCCAGCCTCATTTCAAATGCAATCTGGCTCGGCATAACAGCCTATGCCGACATCAAGGAATCCCGCGAGTTCGACAAGCTGACGCACCGGATGAATGACGAGACCGAAAAGCTCCTCGACGATCCCATCCTCTTCAACGGCCCTCGCATTCCAGCGGGCGGTTGGCCGGACTGGTCTCCCTGGTAAGGCGGTCCACCGCACTGTCAAGGGGCAGACAGCAGTTCAACTGGGGGTAGAAAATGCATAGCATAGACGCATACAGGCCCATTGATTTCGATCGGAACATCAATGATTTCGAGTCCGGTTGCCACGACCGCACATCGGGCAACGAGAGAATTTCGACGGATACCACACGTTCCGACGCTCTAGACTTTCTGAAGGGGGCGACACGCAAGACGTCGCCCTTTGATGAAAGCGACAGCCAGGCGCCTTCCGTCAGCAATTTTATCTCGCTGGCGGACAAAGGTTCGAGCACCCAGAGCATGGATCCCGAACTGCAGTCGGTATTGAAGAAGCTGATCAACTGGCTCTTCGGTGACAAGAAGGGCGTCGATACGCAGGACCAGACGACCCAGCCCTACGCACCGACCGATATTCGGGAGGTCAAGTCCAGTCCCGACGACGCTGTCGACAAGATGATCTCTTCGTTGCTGGATAACAGCACGGCTGCAAAGTCCATGGATCCCGAGTTGCTGTCGATCCTGAAGGAGCTTCTGACCCTGCTTCTTGGTGACAAGAAAAATGCCGGCCAGAGCGCTTCCGGCAGCCCTTTGACGAAGGAAAACATATCCGACCTGTTGGATAACAGCCAGGCGGCGAAGACCATGGACCCGGAGCTGCTTTCCATCCTGAAGGAGTTGCTGACCCTGCTCCTCGGCGACAAGAAGGACAGCAAGCCGCAGGAAGCGTTCTCGCCCGTCTCCCAGCCAACCGAGACTAAGAAGACATCGCCGGAAAGCCCGCTGGATGAAACTGTCTCCTCGTTGCTGGACAGCAGTCCAGCCGCAAAGACCATGGATCCCGAGCTCCTCTCCATTCTGAAGGAGCTTCTGACCATGCTCCTTGGCGACAAGAAGAACGCTACGCCGAGAGCTTCCGGGAGCCCTTTGACGAAAGAGAGCATATCCGATCTGCTGGACAGCAGCCCGTCCGCGAAAACCATGGACCCGGAACTGCTTTCGATCCTGAAGGACCTCGTTGCCTTGCTTCTGGGCGACAAGAAGGATGCAGGCGCACCGAACAGCGGCTTCAAGCCGGTACAGTTGGCGGCAGATAGCGAAAACCCTGATAGCGGAAAGACCGCCGACGGCACCAACACGACCCAGCCCGTCCACTCCGAAACGACCAAGATCGCACCGGGCGACTATCCCACCAGCGAAAAAATCGCCTCCGTGCCCGAAACGACCGATGTCTCCGAGCGTGGAAAAGTCATTGTCGTCGACACCCCTATCGTCGTCGACGGCGGTGTTTTCGACGGCAAGGGCGCGACCTACACCGCCTCTTCCAAGCTGGGCGATGGCGGGCAATCGGAAGACCAGAAACCCATCTTCATTCTGAAAAACGGCGCCACGCTCCAGAATGTGACTTTGGGTGAGAACGGCGCCGACGGCATTCACGTCTATGGCGGCGCGACGCTCGAAAACGTCAACTGGCTGAATGTCGGAGAGGATGCGCTAACCGTTAAGAGCGCGGGCGACGTCACCATTCTCGGCGGCTCGGCCAAGGGCGCCACCGACAAGATCTTCCAGATCAACGCGGATACCCACTTCGTCCTGAAGGATTTCGATGCCGACGGCTTCACGTCACTGGTACGCACCAACGGCGGGAAACAGATCGACGCCGACGTCATCATCGACGGCGGCTCCTTCTCCAACGGAGCGAATGTTTTCAGAACGGACAGCGCTCTTGCCAGCGTCTCGTTCCAATCCGACATCACGCTCAACAATGTGAAGAACTGGACGCGCGTCGGCGACGATCAGTCCGGCGTCTGACGCAGCCGGCCGTTCGCAAGCCTCTCATCAATACCGAAAGCCGGGATGGGCACCGCCTATTTTCCCGGCTTTTCCTTGCGCGGCGGCGCATTGCGCATTTCCGCGCCGACACGGCGGCGTGCCGATCTTAGATGCGGATCGCCTTGCGTATCCTTGTGTTCCCGCCGTGCTTCCGTCTTGGTCATGCGGTGTTCGCGGCGGAACAACAGGCGTGAGATGGAAAGATCGAAGAACGCAGCGGCGAGCATGATCGCGGCGGCGATGACGACGATCGTGCCGATCAGGTGTGCAGCGACGGATAGCGAGCAGGCCTCGCCGCAAAGCGGCGCCCAGAAAATCCCGTTCAGAAAATAGAGGATGGCGCCGCCACCCGCGATCGAAAGGAGAATGACCTTGACGATGCCTTTGAGAAATTCCACCAGGCTCGTCAAGGAAAAAAGCTTCTTGATCCCACTCGCCGGATTGAGCCGGTTGAGATCGAAATTCATATGCTTCATCGACACCGGAAAGCCCTGGCCGTCAAGGATCGACACGGCAATGGTGATCGCAAGACCGAGTAGTATGGGCATCCACAATATGCCGAACAGTATCTCGGCCATATCTGCGACGGTCGTCAAAGGAAAACCGGGATCTGCCCGCGGACTTCCGGTAAGGCCCGCAGCTTCAAAACCGACACCGAAAATCCTGGCGAAATCCCGCAGGATATTGCCGAGCGCCCAGGCGAGATAAGTGGCGATCGCCAATACGGAGATGGCGACCGGGATTTCCTTGGAACGAGCAACCTGGCCTTCCCGCCTCAACCGGTCGAGCTTGACCCGGCTTGGCGGCAGGCTCTTTTCCTCCGTATCATCATTTTTGGACATCGGCGGTCTCGAAGATCGACTTCACCTCGGCAAAGCCCCGGATCCAGATTTCATTGAAATAATTGCCGGCGAACATGGCGTAGAGCACCAGCACGGCGGCCACCGCCAGGTTCTTGAACGTCGCCACGCTGTCGTTCAGCGGAAACTGCTTGGCCGAACGGCCGACAAAGCCGAGCGACAACTCGATCGCCCCGATGACGATGACGAAGGGCGCCGCCAACAGCGTACCCATCCGGAAGAGCTGGATGAAGATATCGAGGATGATCCTAAGCGCATCCCCGTCGAAGGCGGGTCTCAACGCAAACAACGGCCAAAATTCGAAAGACTTGTAGAAGATGGCGACGAGGTCGGTAATGCCGCCGGTCGCCACAAAGATGGCCAGCGCGATCGACATCAGCACCGAGCCGAGCGTCGTCGTCTCAAGCGCATTGACCTGATCGAAAAGATTGGCGGCGTTGGCGCCACGGTAGACATCCGTCATGTCGCCCGCCGATTGCGCAGCCCAGAAGGGAATGCCGAGCCCCATGCCGATCAGTCCGCCGAAGACGAATTCCTTCAGGAACAGGAGACCGAGGATGAGATAGCTCGTCTGGCCCTCCGCCAACACCGTATGGGCAAAGGCGACGGCCGGCGCGGAGAGACCGATGGCAAGCCCGATCCGCAGCAGCCCGGTGATGCTGAACAGCGAAAACAGCGGAAAGATGGAGAGAATGCCGAGCGCCCTCGCCGCCCCGAGCGCCATCGCCGCCGGGATCGCAGTCTGCAAATTGACGACGGGGAACTGGGCAAGGCTCGTTTCCATCCAGCCTACTGCACCATGGTCGGAAAGTCGTTGAAGATGTGGATCGAGTGCTCCAGCAAGGGCGTTGCCAGCGCGCGCCCGAAAACAAGCAGCACGAAGGAGAGGACGAATATCTTGATGATCTGCGCGATCGTCTGTTCCTGGATCTGCGTTGCCGCCTGGAATATGGCAATCACCAGCCCCAGGATGGCCGCAAGGCCGAGCATCGGGCCGGCGAGCGCGAATGTCGCGAGGATCGACGCGCCGATTTCCGCCGAGATCTGCTCCTGTCCCATCACTCAGCTCGCATAGGAAAGCACAAGCCCTTCGAGCAGTCGGCGCCAACCATCGACGCCGACGAAAAGAAGCAGCTTGAAAGGCGTGGAAACGACCGTCGGCGACATCATCTGCATGCCCAAGGCCACGAGAATGGCCGAGACCGCGAAATCGATCATCAGGAAGGGCAGATACAGCAGAAAGCCGATCTCGAACGCGCGGGTCAGCTCGGAGACGAGAAAGCTCGGTGTCAGGACGGTGATGTCGTCGGGGCTTGCAGGCAGGTTCGGGGTATCGCCCCAGATGCGTTGCGACGAGTTGACGAAAAACTGACGAACCTCCTCATCGGAGAATTTCATCATGAAGGCCTTCAACGGCGCGCCAACCTCCGAAAGACCGGCCGCCAGGCCATTGATCGTATCGAAGTGAACATCAGCGCGCAGAAGCACTTGCCAGCACTGCTGAAGGATCGGGTTCATCACGAAGGCCGACAGCACGATGGCAATTGCGAAGACGAGCAGGTTCGGCGGCGTCTGCTGGATGCCGATGGCGTTGCGGACGATCAGAAGCACGACGGCGATCTTGGTAAAGGAGGTGGCCACGACCGCGATGACGGGCAGAAACGAGATGGCGGCCATCGCCGCCAATCCTTGTGTCAGAGGAAAGGCGCTTTCCATCAGGCGTGCAACGCGGTTACGCGGACGGCCGTGAGGCCGTCGAGTGTGACGATCTCGCCCCGGCCGATGATCCGTCCCTGGGCGACGATCTCGACGGCGCCCTGTTTCGGGCGGTCGAGCGGGAAGACATGGCCTTCGGCAATGCTCTCCAGTTCCGATAGCGGCAGCTCGATCCGGGCTATATCGAAGATGAGCTTAACGGGAATATCGCCGATAGACGCAATCGTCGGCGGCCCCTGCAAATCTCGGTCGATTGTTTCATTACTCATGAAATGCCTCATTGGTCCATTTGGCCGTGTCAGCAACGGTCCGCAAAGCGTCGCGCCCTCGCTGGAAAGGGTGCAAGCGGCCAGAAAATGCTCGCCGGTGACGGCTATCGCGGTCTCGATCGCCACAGGATCGATCACGATCCCGTCGCCGATCGAAAGCTGCTTGAGTTCGCGCGCGGAAAGAACCGCATAGCCGCGCCGGATGGCGATCTCAGCCGTCAGCGCGGCAAGCCGCCGGCGCGGAAGACGATTGGCCCATCGCCTCAGACCCATCAACATCGGCTCGGGAAAATGACCGCATAACGGCAAGGAAAGCCCTTGCCATGTAACTTCAAAACCGAAATTGCCAGGCAGCCCGTGAGGTGCCGCAGGGCCGACTTCCGTCAAGGCGATCTGCCCACCGATCTGCGCCTCGACCCTCTCGAGAACATCCGACAGCAGATATTCCAGCACCGCTGCACAGGCAGGCGGCGAAAGACGGTCCCATTGCGCCAGCGGCTCCAGCCGGTCGACGATCAATTTAAGGGTAGCGCCAGGTGCCAGGAGTTCGACCGGCTCTCCCGCAATGGTCAAGCCGAGACGCGCCGGATCGCCCATCCTGTCCATCGCGATATCAGGAGCAAGTGGCCGGATCGCCAGCACACCGTCGTTGAAGGGTATCCGCCAAGGTTCGCACGCCTGCGGAACTACATGTCCGGAATGCAGACCAGCCAGCGAAAGGTGATTAAAGGCCGCATTCATCGGGCCAGCTCCTGCAGCCTGGCGACGGTCTCGTCGAAGGACGGTGCTTTCGCATGCCCGCTGAAAAGAAAATTCCCGATCTGAGTTCGCTTGCGCACGGCTTCATCGATCGCCGCATCGCGCCCCTCCTGATATTCGCCGACGCGAATGAGAAGCTCGACTTCCTTGTAAAGCGCCAGCATCGAGCGCAACCGGTCTGACGCTCGCCGGTGTGTTTCCGTCACCACCGCATTCATCGTCCGGCTTCTGCTTGCCAATATATCGATCGCCGGAAATTGCCCGGCCTGGGCGATCCTGTCGGACAGAACGATATGGCCGTCGAGAAGTGCGCGGGTTTCTTCGGCGATTGGGTCCGTCCTCTCCTCGCCCTCGATCAGAACGGTATAGAAAGCCGTCATCGTACCCACGGCGCTATTGCCGGCGCGCTCAAAGATCTGCGGCAGGAGCGCAAACACCGAGGGCGGAAAACCGCGCCGCACCGGTGGCTCGCCCGCCGCCAGTCCGATCTCCCGGAGTGCCCGCGCCAGGCGTGTGACACTATCGACCACGAGAACGACGCGCTTGCCCCGGTCCCGAAAATGCTCGGCAATCGCCGTGGCGGTCAGCACGGCTTTGAAGCGTTCAAGCGCCGGTCGCTCGGACGTCGCCGTGACCAGCACGGCGTTTGATCGCTGTCCCGCGGGCATGACGAGCTCGACGAACTCTCCGATTTCGCGGCCACGCTCGCCGACCAGGGCACAGACGACGACGTCGGCATCCACATTCTTGACGATGTCGGAAACCAGGGTCGATTTTCCGGCGCCTGGCGGGCCGAAAATGCCGATCCGCTGGCCCTCGCCGCAGGTCAGAAGCCCATCTATGGCCGGAATCCCGACGGGCAGATGCCGCGCAACCGGGCGGCGCGTGAGGGGAGCTGGCGGCGGGGTATAGAGAGGCTGGCTGGTTTCATCCGCCCGGCCCGCCACGCCCTCGGCCTTGCGGATGATATTGCCATGCGCGTCGATGACGGCACCGAGCAGGAAGTCTCCGACCGCGATCACCGGTTCGCGCCCTGTCGGGATGACTTCGGTGCGGACCGATATACCGCGTGTCGTCCCATGCAGCGACAACAGCGCCGTTTCCCCCTCGATGCCGACGACATCGGCAAAGCCGACCTCATCCGTTCCCGGCTCGCGCAGCTCGCAGAGTTCGCCGATACGCACGGCCGGAACATTCGCGCGCACCAGCAGGCCGGAAACGCCGGTGACCCGGCCGCTCGCGCGGCGCGTCCGCGTCTGGTCAATCGCTTTTTCCAGTCTCGCCAGCGCTTCAACCACGGCCCGCGACCTCCACGAGCGCGGTGATCTGCTCGCGCATGCCGATATGGGCTCGGCTTGTCGATGTCTCCATCACCATCTCCTGTCCGGATAACAGGGGGTCGACGAGGATATCGAACGAATGGCTCAGCCCTTCGACGGCACGGCGCACCAGCGCCTCATCTTCCGGCGGCACGTAAAGACTGACCGTCTGTGTGGCGGCCGTATCGGCAATCGCCCGGGCGATGATCCGGCGAATACGATCATCCATATCCATGGAGCCGACGATCTGCGCTACAGCCTTCAGCACGACCGGACCAATCCAGTGATCCAGGTCACCCAGCTCCCTCTCGGCCTTGCAGGTGGCTTCGGCAAGGGCCTCGGAAGCCTTGCGCAAACCGTCTGTGAATCCGTCCTGATAGCCGGATCGTCGCGCTTCCTGCCGTTCGTCTTCCGCCTTTACATGCATGTCCGCAGCGGACTGAAGGGCGGCAGCGACAAGATCCGCGGCATCGTGGATCTGCCCAAACTCGGCCGCTGGTATGATCCGCCGCTGGCTAAAGGGGGCTGATGTCACCGCCGGCTCTCCCACTGAACCGTCGCAACAGCCTTGCCGATGGCGATCGCGGCGGAGCGGATCAGCGATATCGAGCCACCGTCCCGCCTGCTCTCCCATTCGCCAAGCCAGATCGGCGCTAAACCGCTGTCGGCAAGCCAAAGACCGAGGATCGCCCAGCCGTCCGCCTCGACAAGCCGCCGGACCTCCTCGTCCGCAAAACCAGGCAAGGCGGGTGCCGACGGGGACAGATGAGCGTGGCCGCAGGCGAATGCCAGAGCATCCTCGCCGAAGATGGCGGTCAGCGTCGCCACTTTGTCCTTGCTCAGCACAGGACCAGCGGCGGCGAGGTGATAAGTCAGGCCCGCTGACAGCGCCGCGTCCCGCTGCATTTGCGGCGAAAGCGTCAGCAGATGACCGGTTTCGGCCGGCAGACAGGCGGGATCGCCGCCGATCTCAGCGCGCGCATGAAACAGGCGTGACTGCAGCCTCGGTGTCGCATCCAGACGGCGCAGAAGATCCGCATCGATTTCCTTCAGCCACTTTGCGCTGCGACCGGCTCCGGCAAGTGCTGCCCGGCGGACCGCCGCATCCTTAAGCGCTGCCTGTTCGCCATGGCCGCTTGCCCGCGTCATCAGCTTTCCTTCCGTCGCGGGAGGAGAAGAATAAGGCTGGCGGCAATCGCCAGCAAGGCCGAGCCTGCGATCGAAAGAGTGCGATAATCCAGAAAGGAGGCCAGCCCCTGCGTAGCAGTCGCGATAGTGACCTGCGCGGGCACCTGTTTGGGTTCTGCTGCGACGCCGGCGGGCGCGGCTCCCGCGAGGGAGCCGATCTCCGACCAGGGGCTAACCACCACCGATACATCTTCGTAGGCGAGACCCCGAACGCTGTTGAGCAGCAAGGACCGGCTCTTCATCTCGATATCGACCAGATTGGCACCCGGACGGTATTGCAGCAGCGCGGAAGCACGCGCCTTTTCCTTGATGAGACCCCGCCCATTGTCTTCCGGAAGCACGATATGCACGCGGGCGGAGGCGACGCCATCCAATGCCGATAGCGTCTCGCCAAGCTGCTGCTCGACCGCATAGCTCATCCTGGCCTTCTGCTCGAGCGGCGTGACCAGAAATCCGTCCCCGGGAAACAGATCCGCCATCGTGCGATGCGGCAGGCGCGGCAGACCAGCGTCTGAGAGCAGCTCGATTGCCCGCGCGTGATCGGTTTCATCAACGGCGATCTTGAAGACGCCACCCTTCTCGCCGGTTACCGTTGCGCGGATGCCGGCACGTTCCAACAGCACTTGCGCATCGCGCGCGTCCCGCTGATCAAGGCCGGTCAGAACATCCTCGCTGCAGGCCGACAGGAAGGCAGCACAGACGAGAACAAAAAGGACTCCCGCCGCGCGGCGCAGAGATGACAATGAAAACGAAGAGGGTAACACCACGGTCGGATCACTCATTGGCCTTGCGTCAGCCGCTTCGACGACGACATGACAGATTGCGTGAGAGAGGAGATGAGCGTCGTGCCGGTGGCGAATTGCTGAGACTTTTCCAGCCTGTCGATGGCGCTCTCCAGGTTCTCCGTCTTCGCCGGGTGATCACCGGTCTCGCCCGGTTTCTCGACGAACCGCACCAATGGCGTTTCGGTCGCCGTACCCTTCGGCATGATGAAAGAGGTAATGCGATCGAGGAAACTCAACGTCTTGGTCTCGATCGGTGTGGGATCGAATGAAGGGGCCGTCTCGCTGCCCGGCATGATCTTGCGCAACTGTACGCCAGGCGAAATCGACTGCTCGACTTGAAGGCTCTCCCGATCCGTCCCTATCCGGAGGGAAACGGTCTCCACCGTCTGCAAGGGCGCTCCGGATCCGACCGCATCGGCAGGAGGAACAAAGGCACCTCTGGGAAGGGCATCACCACTCATCGGAAATTCCTTGTACGCGATACAATCCGCTTGGTCAGTGAAGGCGAGGCCGAAGGACTATTCCTGATCGCCCTCGTCGATGGCTTCCTTCGCAAAGTTGAAAAGCGAGTTGTTGAGCATCAGCGTGTTGGAGATCATGCTCGGCAAGAACGCTTCGACCGCAGCATTCAGGACCTCTTTCTCGCTATTGGGATCAATCTTCTTCGTCGTGTCGCTGCTGCTTGTGTTTGACGACGTGGAGCTTGGCGCATCCGCAGGCGTGGTTGGAACCGTGGCCGGATTTGGGGTTACCGCTTCAATCGCCATGCACGTTCTCCATCTGGAAGAGCTGATCAATGCCGCCCCAGGTAATATTTCGCCAAAATCATGGTGTCAATTCATTAATTATAATAGATAATTAAAAACGATGACAATTTATGGAGTACCTATGAGCATCTCCTTACTTCACCTGTACCAAAATTGGATTCTTGCTTGAAAACTATAGCAATAAGACACGACCAATCCAAAAAGCGAAACTTATATCCGCAAAACGCGCGAATTTTTTCTTTGTGGATGATATCAAATTATTGTTTTGAAATGCCGGGAGCGTGCCACCCAACCTGCGCGACCGCTTTTCCGCCGAAGACGACCGCTATATCCGCCTTTTCAAAAGCGGAGTGCCGGACTGGGCTGTCGAACAATCCGTTTACCCATATTCCAATTGAATATGCGTCCGTGGGCGCCATTTACGCCGCGTTTACAGGGTGCGCTCTAGGCATGAAGGGCATCAATGAACCCTATCGCCATTGACGAACGCTTCCGGCATACGAGGCAAGGCATGAAGTTACCATTGAAACCGGCGATGACCGAAGGAAGCCTCCGCTACAGCGGGAAAGATCCGGATGGGTTATCAGAGGCGCTTTCAACGCCTGCATCGACGATAAGGGTCGAGACGACCGCAAACAAGACCATCTCCTACCGATGCGAATTCGCGCCTGCCGGTTCAATCTCTTTCGGCCTGTGCACCTATGACGGCGATTTCCGATTGGCGCGTGAGACAGATAGCGGCAAGTTCCTGATCTTCATTCCCTTGACCGGAGACGCAAGTTTCAACACCAGCAAGGAGACGTTCGGCTCAAGGCCAGGGCGCGGCTTCATTACCAATGGGATACCATATGGCGACATGCACATCATGGGGCCGCGCCAGCATCTGACCGTGATCCTTGATCGAAATGAGATGATCAACCGGCTCAGCGAACTGCTGGAAACACCTGTCGGCGGCAATCTTAACTTCCACCCGGATATCGATCTGGCCGCCGGTCCGGGGCGGATATTGCAGGATCTGGCGGAAGCGACCTTTAGCGGGCTGGCGCAAGATACAGCCTTACGTCAATCGCCTCTCGCGCTGTCAAACCTGACAGGCGCCATAACCAACCTCATTCTGGAGACCGTGCCGCATCGCTTTTCAGAGGCACTTGCCAGGATAGCCCCGGCGCCGGCGCCACGCCATGTCAGGCGTGCCATCGATTTCATGCAGGCCAACCTTATGCGACCGATCTCGATTGCCGACATGGCCGCAGTTTGCCAGGTCAGCGTGCGGTCGCTTCAGAAGGGTTTCCGGGACTTCAAGATGACGACGCCCATGGCCTACCTCCAGCATCTTCGACTGGAAGCCGCCCATAGGGAACTTCAGGAAGCAACGCCGGGGCTGACTGTCGCGGCAATCGCCCTGAAATGGGGTTTTACCCATTTCGGCCGTTTTGCCGTCGACTACAGGCTTCGATTCGGCCAATTACCGTCGCAGACCCTGCGACGGTAATGTATGCCGGTTTCAGCGGCCATCGAGGCCTGCGGAATGCCCGGATCGGAGTGTCTGCGACGGCAGACAGCCATAACTCTTCCTGTAATCGCCCGAGAAGCGGCCCAGATGGGTAAAGCCCCACTTCTGCGCTATGGCAGCGACGGATGTCGCCGGATTTGCTCTGATGAGATCCCGATGCGCAGCCTCCATGCGCTGGTTGGCCAAATAGGCCGTGGGGGACATGCCCTTGAACCGCTTGAAGCCTTCCTGCAGCGATCGAATACCGACCTGGGAAGCCTGCGCTATGTCGCCGATCGAGATCGGCTGCGAGAGATTGGCCTGCATGAAATCGATGGCGCGCCGGATATGCCGGGGAGATGGCAACGCCGGCTGCCGGGCCAGCGCGCTTGAAAAACGATGCGGCACGTTTTCGAGCAACAAGTGGATCAACCCAGTGGACAGACAGGAAAGGGCCGCCGGCGACTGCAACAGGGAGGCATCCTCATTCAATCCGGTCGCCAGGATTTTTGTCACGCGGGAAAATGCCAGTCCGGCCTCAAGGCGCAGGTCGAATTCGGGCGCCAGGTCGATCGAGCCGGAGATGGGTTGCTCCAGCATGGCGGACAATAGCCGGACAACCTCGTTCTGATTGATAATCAGCGAAAGATGCTCGCGATCGCCCTCGATCACGACATCAGACAGGCTGGTCATATCGATGATCGTGCCTTTTCCGGGTTCGGAAACATGGCGCCGATTGGACGACGATATCGTTGCCGCTCCCGAGAGCGGAACGTAGATCAGAAACTTGCTGTCTTCAGCCTTCTGGTGAAACGTCAGTCCGCCCTGATATGCCGCGCGACCGACGCCAAGTGCCTCGGCGGCAACGAAATCATATTCGGCGGAAAATCCCGCATCGCGCAGGGCCTCGACCTTTGCTGGAGCCTTGCAACGGCTCAGTATCTCAGAAAATTCATCCGCGTCAGTACCCCTGAAGGTTAAGGACAAACCAGGTTTCTCGCGCTGCATTCCGGTGCTCCCCGAACTAGAATGAGATGAAAGCGCTGGGCAAAATTGCCGTCGCGCTTATCCAGAGACGCCCCACCGTCCACTTCCTTGCCACTATTATCACACTAAATGTGTAGTTTTTATTTTTTGTTTATTTAAGAACATAAAATTTTCGTTTTACAACAAAAAAATCCAGCACAGAGATTTTCCGCGCTGGATCAGCAGTTCGCTCAGTCAATTCAGATGATTTCAGGCGATATGCAGCCGGACGCCCGAAGCTCCGATCACTCGCTCCAGAGCCCCGTCAGGAGGCAAGTCCGTGACAAAATCCGAAACTTCCGTGATCGATCCCAACGACACCAGGGCTGCTCGATGGAATTTGCTGGAATCGGCAACGAGCATGACGGAGCGAGCCTGACCGATCGCGACACGAACGATATCGACTTCGTTTTGATCGTCATCCCCGATACTGCCGTCCTCTTCGATGCCACTAACCGCAATGACCGCGACATCGAACCGGAACCGCCGCACGAAGTCGACCATCGCATCGCCGATAACGCTACCGTCCACATGGCGGACGAAACCGCCCGGAACGGCAATGGTGAAATCCGTTCGATCCATCAGGATCATCGCGGCGCGCAGACTGTAGGTAACAACCTTCAATCCCTTGCGCGCGGCAAGCGCCTCGGCGACTGCCTCGCAGGTCGAGCCTGCGTCGAGGAAAAGCGTCGCGCCATTCGGCACGAGTTCCGCCGCACGGCGGGCAATCCGGCGCTTCACGTCAACCTTGTCGACACGCCGCTGGCGATAGGTGCCAGGATCGATCGGACTGGCAAGGGCGGCCCCGCCATGGTAGCGGCGCACCTTCCCACTATCCGACAAATCAGCAATGTCACGCCGGATCGTCTGCGGCGTGACAGAAAGTGCATCCGTCAATTCCTCGACCGAGGCATAGCCCGTTTTTTCGAGGAGGGTCAGTAAAGCCCGTTGGCGGATCGCCCTTTTCTTCAGATTATAGTCCATTGGCGTCACGTAATTCCAAGTCCAGCACCTCGAATCCCAACATCATGCGCCGTCCGAGACGCCCTTATTTGTCGTCAGACCAAAGATGAAAGCAAGATGTTCCTGGCGATGCCGAGTAGACTTTTTGTGGAATCGGGGCGATGCACTATTCCACTACAGCGAGCATTCCCTTTCGGCTCCCGCTTCTGGAGAGCCACTGAAAGCAAACTCAGCAGAATTGGCAGCGATGTTTCATTGCCCGGAATTGAACGCCGGCGCACTCATGCCGGAGCTAAGGCTCTCTACCTCGTAGGTCCAGACCCGGAATGCCTTCAGCACATGCGGCCCGAAGGAATTAATGAGCGGAATATCGGCGGCATCGCGGCCGCGCGCCACGACAATGCGTCCGATCCGCGGCTTGTTGTTGCGCGGATCGAACGTATGCCATGCTCCATCGAGGAAGACTTCCATCCAGGCACTGAAATCCATCGGATCGACGACGGGAACGCCGATATCACCGAGATGGCCGTTGACATATCGGGTGGGAATGTTGAGGCAGCGGCAGAGCGTGACGGCCAGATGCGCGTAGTCACGGCAGACGCCGACACGCTCGTGGAAAGCCTCGAATGCCGTGCGCGTCGATCGTGCCTGCATATAGTCGAAGCGGATGTGGCCATGGACGAAATCGCAAATAGCCTGCACGCGTGCCCAGCCAGGCGTGGTCGCGCCGAACGTATCCCAGGCAAATTGGCTCAGCCGGTCGGTTTCGCAATAGCGGCTGCCCATGAGATAGACGAGGCAATCATCCGGCAAATCGGAAACCGGGATCTCCCGGGCGTTGGGCAATATCCTGTCCGTCTTGCCGTCGTCCTCGATCGTGGCGTCGCCCCAGATCGTCAGGTCGCCCACCGGCGCGACAAGCCTGAGGCATCGATTGCCAAAGAGATCATGGTACGTCGATGTCGGAACATCCGGGGTGGTAAATACAGTTTCCGGCGCTCTGATATCCGCCGCGCGGTCGTCGTGGACCGACAGCAGGCAAACCAGGGCAGTCGGCTGCTGGCAGGTCAAGGTCATTTCGTAACCGTAGCGGATCAGCATAAAGAGGGCTCCTGTGCGGCAAGACTAACAAGCATGTGGACGTTCAGATTTCGGCGGCACTTTTCTCACTTGGCCTGCTCGTTTTCACGAGAGCCATGGTTTCGCTCCCTGAGCGTGACCGAAAGTCTTCTCCATGAGGGTCTCTCCTCCACTGGTTGAGGCGCGCACCGATTCCAGCTGGTTTTCCATCATCACCCGTTCATGAGGCTCGTCCTCATTGCGGATGCGGTATTGCAGCATGTTGCCTCTCGGCGGCAGCGTACCGGTGACGCGGTAGGTGCTTCTGAATTTGGGAGCTGCCATACCGGGGCCTTTCCTGATCCAGACGGCCTGCCCCACGGCAAAAAGATGCATGGCGGGATCGCGTCGGATCGGATGGGTACCGCTTTTTGGATCGGTCATGATTGCTTATGGTCCTTTTCGAGTGCGATTTCGAGATCTGCTGGATTGATCGGCACCATTTGGTGCTTTGCGCCCTGCATGGCGATCCCCGGCAGATGGATGAAGGCACCGACGCGACGCCAGGCAAGCCGGGAGATCCCCTCGATGGCTTCCTCGTCGTGATCGACACAGTATTCGCCGGCCGGTTGCGGCACGTCGCACCCTGGCAACAGGAATGGGAACGAAAAGCTAACGACGGTTTGCGTGGTGCGGTTAGTCATGGCGTGGCTCTCCGCTGGAAGACACAGATGCATCTCCCTGCACTATTCTCATCGGAACCGAAACGATCCGGACTCTGCCGGTACATCCAAGGTCCGTGCGAGGGATCATCACAGGTTCGGACAGTGCGACGCGCGCTGGAACGGCGCTATGCATTCGCTATCGAGAACTCGGTGACACAGGCGGGTCGTTAAGTCTCAGACACCGCGAAAGCCGGAAAAGCTCAAATAATTGAACCATACACATACGACTTCATTGGTGTGCAATCAAGGATAATTCAGATTTCATTGCGAATATTCATCAATAAAATTCAAAAATCGTAAAATAAAATACCGAATGAATATCCATATAATTGGCACCAATCACCTAATTCAGGTTAAAATCGGAAGCGGAATACCCGATTTATATTTCACAATAATTTTCATATACGCGTAATATTTCTTGGCACTCCTATCTATCGAGTGCCACAAGTGCTATTTAAGACCATCAGCCGCCATAAGCACCGGCTGCAGAAAGAACCCCTATGAAATTCCGTCCACTCCACGATCGCGTCGTCATTCGGCGCGCGGAAGGCGATCTCAAATCCAAGGGCTGGATCATTATTCCCGACACCGCCAAGGAAAAGCCGCAGGAAGGCGAAGTGATCGCCGTTGGTCCGGGTATCCGCAATGAAGACGGCGCGTTGATCCCGCTCGACGTCAAGACCGGCGACACGATCCTGTTCGGTAAATGGTCCGGAACCGAGATCAAGATCGATGGCGAGGAACTCCTCATCATGAAGGAGGCCGACATCATGGGCATCGTCGGAGAGACCGATGCAGTCGCCCAAAAGGTCGCCTGACGATCGATTTCCAATCCCACAATTTCAAGACTGAACTGGATAAACGTCATGGCTGCCAAGGAAATTAGATACTCCGCCGATGCGCGCGATCGCATGCTCCGCGGTGTCGAGCTGCTCAATAATGCCGTCAAGGTGACGCTAGGCCCCAAGGGCCGCAACGTCGTGATCGCCAGCACCTATGGCGCGCCGCGCATCACCAAGGACGGCGTCACCGTTGCCAAGGAAATCGAACTGGCCGACAAGTTCGAGAATATGGGCGCGCAGATGGTGCGCGAAGTGGCCTCCAAGACCAATGACCTTGCCGGCGATGGCACGACGACCGCGACGGTGCTCGCGGCCTCCATCCTGCGTGAGGGCGTGAGGCTTGTCGCCGTCGGTATGAACCCAATGGACCTCAAGCGCGGCATCGACCTTGCGGTCACCGCCGTCGTCAAGGAAATCCAGGCACGCGCCAAGAAGGTCCAGTCCTCCAGCGAGATCGCCCAGGTCGGCACCATCGCCGCCAATGGCGACGCGAGCGTCGGCGAAATGATCGCCAAGGCGATGGACAAGGTCGGCAACGAGGGCGTCATCACGGTCGAAGAAGCAAGAACCGCCGACACGGAACTCGATGTCGTCGAGGGCATGCAGTTCGACCGCGGTTACCTGTCACCCTATTTCGTCACCAATGCCGAGAAGATGCGTGTCGAGCTTGAAGATCCCTACATTCTCCTCCACGAGAAGAAGCTCGGCAATCTGCAGGCAATGCTGCCGATCCTGGAAGCTGTGGTGCAGAGCGGCCAGCCGCTGTTGATCATCTCGGAAGATGTCGAAGGCGAAGCGCTGGCGACATTGGTCGTCAACAAACTGCGTGGCGGCCTGAAGGTCGCGGCCGTCAAGGCTCCCGGTTTCGGCGATCGCCGCAAGGCGATGCTGGAGGATATTGCCGTCCTCACAGCCGGTCAGGTGATCTCCGAGGATCTCGGCATCAAGCTCGAAAATGTCACAGTCGACATGTTGGGACGCGCCAAGCGCGTGCTGATCGAGAAGGACACGACCACCATCATCGACGGCTCCGGTGAGAAGGTAGCCATCCAGGCGCGCGTCCAGCAGATCAAGGCGCAGATCGAGGATACGACCAGCGACTACGACAAGGAAAAACTGCAGGAGCGACTGGCGAAACTTGCCGGCGGCGTCGCGGTGATCCGTGTCGGCGGCGTAACCGAGATCGAAGTCAAGGAAAAGAAGGACCGCATCGATGACGCTCTGAACGCCACCCGCGCCGCGGTCGAGGAAGGCATCGTACCGGGGGGCGGCGTGGCGCTGCTGCGCGCAAAGTCGGTCCTGACCGGGCTGAAGGGCGAAAACGCCGACATAACAGCCGGCATTTCGATCGTACTGCGCGCGCTTGAAGCTCCGATCCGGCAGATCGCCGACAATGCCGGCGTCGAAGGCTCGATCGTTGTCGGAAAGCTCATCGACAGCACCGATCACAATCAGGGTTTCGACGCGCAGACGGAAACCTATGTCGACATGGTCAAGGCCGGCATCGTCGATCCCGCCAAGGTCGTGCGGACCGCCTTGCAGGACGCCGGCTCGATCGCAGCACTTCTGATCACAGCCGAGGCGATGATCGCCGACATTCCGGCAAGAGAATCCGCCCAGACAGCCGGAAATGGCGACATGGGCGGCATGGGATACTGACACCAGCATCTATACCGCTCGGCCAACCTGGCCGGCGACGGAACTCGAACAACCCCAGACAAGGAAAATTGCCATGGCCATGCAAAACGCATCGATCGCGCAGCGTTTCGAAAGCTACCAGCCATCCAAGACGCTGCTCGTATGGGCCTGCATCGCCACGGCGGTCGTCACCATGATCGTTGGCTTCAGCTGGGGCGGCTGGGTGACGGGTGGCACATCGCGCACCGCGGCGGCGACAGCCGGCGTCGTTGCGCGCGGGGAACTGGCATCCGCCATCTGCGTCCAGCGCTTCAACGCCGCGCCGGATGCGGCCTCAAAACTCATCGAGTTCAAGGCCATTCCCGACAACTACAAGAAGCGCCAGTTCGTCGACGCCGGCGGCTGGGCGATGATGCCGGGCCAAACCGCGTCGGACAGCCGCAATCTCGAGAGCTGCGCCACCGCTCTTTCCATGTGAGACCTCTTTTCAAAAGCGCCCCGACTTCGCACGGGGCGCTTTTTCTCAATCCGTCAGATCAGGAGAATGACAATGATCCGTTTCGAGAAAAAGGCCGACCCGAAGCCCTTACCGAAGGACGTCGAGGACAAGCGCCCCGACAAAATCCCCGAAACAGCAGCCGCAGAGCCCAAGAAACCTGGCGCGGACGGCGTGCGGTCCCGTGCACGGCAGCCGACTGACGACGACCGCCTTCTTTGAGAACATCTTTCAGCGGCTCGTTTGCTCTTGGAATGCGTCCCGATTGCAGGGGTAAGCCACCCGATATGTCCTTGATCACGCGGCGGCGAGGTGTCGGCGCCGCTGGGACGCCGTACCGATCGTCTCGGCGAGGCGGGTTTCGTCGATCGCCCCTTCCCACCTGGCAATGACGATCGTCGCCAGGCAATTGCCGATCAGGTTCACGAAGGTCAGCCCCTCGGCCAGAATGCGGTGGATACCCAGGATAAGCGCGATACTTGCAACGGGGATGATACCCGTGGTGTTCAGCGTCGCCGCCAGCACGACGAATGCGGCACCCGCCACGCCGGCCGCACCCTTGGAGGTCAGCAACAGCACTGCGATCAGACCAAGCTCGTGCCAAAGGGTCAGATGCGTGTTCGTCGCCTGAGCCAGAAATACCACCACCGTCGTCAGGTAAAGGCAGGTGCCGTCGAGATTGAACGAATAGCCGGCGGGCACGACGAAGCCGACGACGCTCTCCTCGCAACCCACGTCCCGCATCTTCTGTATGACGCGCGGCAGCACCGTCTCGGTGGAGGTCGTCGCGGCGACGATCACGATCTCCTCACGCATATAGACCAGTAGCTTCCAGAGGCTGACGCCCACCCAGCGCGCGACCAGCCCGAGCACGATCACCGTGAAAAGCGCACAGACGATAAAGAACTCCACAATCAATTCGCCGAGCGCCAGCAACGACCCCGATCCGAAGCGGCCGACCGTGAAGGCGATCGCACCGAAGGCGCCGATCGGCGCGAAATACATCACGTAGCCGACGATCTTGAAGAAGGCGCTCGACAGGCTTTCGATCAATGCGAAAGCCGGCTTTCCACGCTCGCCGATCGCAGCCAGCGCGATCCCAAACAGCACCGAGACGAACAGAACCTGGAGTACTTCGCCCTCGGTGAAGGCGGAGGCGTAGGTCTTGGGGATGATATGGAGCAGGTAACCGGAGATGCTCTGCTCATGGGCAGTCGCAATATAGCTGGCGATCGCCTTGGTATCGAGCATCGCCGGATCGATATTCATATCCGCGCCCGGCCGCCATAGATCGGCGGCCACGAGTGCGAAGACGAGCGCAAAAATGGTGATCGCCTCGAAATAAATGATCGACTTCAACGCGAGCCGGCCAACGCGCTTCATGTCCGTCATGCTGGCAATGCCATGCACCACCGTACAGAAGATCACCGGCCCGATCATGATACGGATGAGCGAGATGAAGGCATCGCCGAACGGCTTCATCGAGGCTCCGAATTCCGGCCAGAAATGGCCGACAATCACGCCCGCCGCCGTGCCGATCAGCACCTGGAACCAAAGCTGGCCCGCAATACCGAAACGCGTCGACTTGGGCGTCAACGGCAGCGTCTTCACGTCATCCTGCTTCGCACTTGCGAGACCGTCCATCATCTCTCCTCCCCCATTTCATGTTTCCTCGATCGAAGACACCGGTGATCGAACAGCCTGCTGTTCGCACCATCTTCCACTCCCACCGCCTCGCCCCGAGCGGATATTCGCAGAATCCTCACCCGCCGAAGCCCTGCCGGCGAGCAATCCTCCTATAGCTGCCTGCCATTGCTCCGCGACGCCACACGGAATCTTGCCCTGGATATAAGCTGCTGCTATAGATGCTCACATGGTTTCCACCTTCGATTTGAGTTTGCGCCACCTCGATGCGGCATTGGCGGTGCTGCGCCAAGGGAGCATCAGCGGCGCTTCCGCTGCCGTGAACCTCTCCCAACCGGCATTGACGCAGGCGCTGGCCAAACTGGAAGCGCTGCTTGGCCAGCGTCTTTTCGATCGCCAGCCGAGCGGCGCGTCTCCCACGCAGGCAGGCCACCTCTTCCTTGCCCGCGTCGAACGGGGGCTGGAGCGCATCATCGATAGTGGGCGCCGGCTGCGCCGTTCAGCGCGGCTGAAGCCGATCGCCTATCTGGAACGCCTGGTGTCCATGGGACAGCTTCATGCGCTGGCCGCGGTCGAGAAGGCCGGCAGCTATTCCCTGGCCGCCCGTGAAATTGGCCTCTCCCAGCCATCCGTGCATCGGGCAGTAAAGGAATTGGAGGCAATCCTCGGCTTGCCCCTGGTTTTCCGGGCGGGCCGATCCATGCGGCCGACCCCGGCGGGTATGCGGCTGGTTTCGGCGATCCGGTTGATGGCGGCGGAGCTTCAGGCTGGTTTCGACGAGTTGGCCGCGCTGGAACAGGCGGGCGCCGGTACCATCAGGATCGGCGCTCTGCCCCTCCCGCGGGCTGGATTGCTGCCGGAGGCGCTCGCCGGTTTCACGCGGAATCATCCCTATACCGCCATCACGATCATCGAAGGGCCTTATTCCGATCTACTGGCGGCGCTGCGTGGTGGAGAAATCGACATGGTGGTCGGCGCGCTTCGCGATCCCGCGCCGACGCGCGATATCCTCCAACGACCTCTGTTTGAGGACGACCTGTTCATTGTCGCGCGATCTCGCCACCCGCTTGCCGGATCCAATGATCCGAATCCAGCAGACCTGGCCAATTATCCCTGGGTGATCGGCGCGCAGGGCTCGCCCATGCGCGCGCGGTGGGAGGCGCTGTTCACCGAATCGGAGCTGCCGGCGAAGCGTATCGAATGCAGCTCCATCCTGATGGCGCGCTGGCTCCTGCTGGATGGCGACTGGCTTGCCCTGATGTCCACCGACCAATTCCGGATCGAGCAAACATCAGGACTGCTCGCGCCGATCGGAGGCCCCGTTCATGGCTCCCGCCGCCAAATCGGCGTAACCACCCGCGCCGACTGGCTGCCGACAGCCGCACAGGCCAACCTGCTGAGCGAATTGACCGCCGCCGGCGCGAAGCGATCTTCAGGAATTTGAATAGCCCCTGACCGCTTTCGATACGCCCGTGTGCCGACATTATGGGTAGAAACGGCGCGGGAGAGAGGATGACGATAGCTCTGATCGGATTTGGGGAGGCCGCAAAAGCCATTGCGAACCGCACCTCTTTTCCAAGACTTCGACGCCATTCTCCACACGACAGGAACATCCAGCGCATGATCATCGATCTCGACGCACAGTTTTAAGGTAAGCGGCCTATGAGTGCCTTCACGATGGACGCCGATTGGCTCAGCTTCGATCCCTCGCCCTCGAAGCCGGTCTTCCAACTGCCGGCCGGTGCGGTCGACGCACATTGCCATGTCTTCGGGCCTGGCGATGTCTTCCCCTATGCACCCGAGCGCAAATACACGCCCTGCGATGCCGGCAAGGACAAGCTATTCGCGCTCAGGGATTTCCTCGGCTTCGAGCGCAATGTGATTGTGCAGGCGACCTGCCATGGCGCCGACAACCGTGCACTGGTCGACGCGCTACGCGCCGCCAACGGGCGGGCTCGCGGCGTTGCAACGGTTCGCCCCGACGTGACAGAGGAAGCGCTTGCCGAGATGGATGCGGCCGGCGTGCGCGGTGTGCGCTTCAACTTCGTCAGACGGCTCGTGGATCCGAAGCCGGACGCCTATTATCGTGGCATCATTGAGCGCATCGCCCCACTCGGCTGGCACATCGTCATCTATTTCGAGGCTGCAGATCTTGAAGAGCGCTGGGATTTTTTCACCAGCCTGCCCACCACGGTCGTCGTCGATCACATGGGTCGGCCCGATGTCACGAAACCGGTCGATGGCCCGGAATTCGGGCGCTTCATGGCTCTGATGGAGCGCGACAATATCTGGTCCAAGGTCAGCTGCCCGGAGCGGCTCTCCAGGAGCGGCCCGCCGAACTATGACGATGTCGTCCCCTTCGCGCGTATTCTGGTCGAACGCTTCCCCGACCGCGTGCTGTGGGGCACCGACTGGCCGCACCCCAATATGAAGAACCACATGCCTGATGACGGGACTTTGGTCGATTTCATCCCCCGCATCGCGCCGACCCAGACGCTGCAGCGCAAGCTGCTCGTCGACAATCCGATGCGGCTCTATTGGCAGCTCTAGGTCTCGCTCGTGTCTGTTCGAGCGGCTTCTCGCATGATGCCCGTCCGTCGTGAACAAGGCCGGCAGTAAAGCCGGTGGATGTCGAAGCCGCGTAAACGCGAATCGCAGCGTTGGCCGCGCCGCTACCATCACATGCGCCGGCGGAACGGGCCAAGGTGGCGGAATTGGTCTTGCAGGAGCTTGAAAACGTCAGTTGTTGGACAGGAATACGAGACGCAGCCGCCTTGCAACCTAAAAAAGTGTGTGCGGCATGCGATAGTCGGTTGATGGTACGACACAAGCAATATTGTCAATAAAATAATCGACGTTATGACTATAATGTGGGGCTTCGGTCAGGGGGGCGCTTGGACGTTAGTTTCAGTGGAGAATTAGATGAGACGCACAAAGGAGGAGGCGGCCGAAACGCGACGTGTAATATTGCATTCGGCGGAAACGTTGTTTCTCGACAACGGATATGAAAATGTCACGCTGGAAGAAATAGCCGTCGCCGCTGGCGTCACACGCGGAGCAGTTCACTGGCATTTCAGAAATAAGCAGGGCCTTTTGCTTGCGATCCGCGACGAGGCGCGGCGGCCATTCCGGGAACTCGCAGAACGGATATCGCACGAGCACCCGCCCAATCCGCTCGAACTGGTCCTGGACACGATTTCGGCAATCTTCGCTGATCTTCAAGATGATCCACGTAGACGCGGAATGCTGAAGGTTATCATGTATCTCGATATGTCATTCGCGGACTGCGAAACAGACAGTGGCACATCTTTCCGGCATGAAATGCAGGAAAACTTTGCGAGGATTTTCTGTTCCATGAACGCGGCTGGCGCTTTGCCTCGTCCATGGACGCCGGAGACCGCTGCCTCCACATTGACTGCGGCAATCGGCGGACTGGTCTACGAATGGTCTCTCGACAAAGGCGACTTTGATTTGGCGCCTTGTGGGCAAGCCCTCATCAAAATGATCCTGACCGCCTGGTTTCCGAAACATGAGCTGGAGAACATGGCGGCGGCAACTTGAGATCGAATTGAGCCGATCGAAATCCAAGCAAGCCTGGCTGCAAGCGCTTAATTGAGAAGGATCCGGTAGGGAAAACCGGATCCTTCCTTCTTTGATCGGAGGTCAACCGATCAATGTGAGAAGCCTGGCGGATTGGAAACGACAGGCCTCTCTTATCCGGTACGAGGCCGGATAACTTTGGATTAGAAGCTACGCTGGAAGCGCAGAATACCAGCCCACTGATCCTTGTTGACAGAATCGAAGTCCGTGTAGGACACTTCCGGCGTGATCTGCAGGTTCTTGACCGGGTTGAACTTGACGTTCGTGGTCGCGGCAAAGATCTTGGAGTCGGTGTAGGCGAGCTGCAGGTTCCACTTCAGCTTTTCGTTGATCGGAACGCCAACGCCGCCCCAAACTGCCCAGTCGCCCCAGCCGCACTTCGACTCATCGTCAACAGGGCAAGCAGAACGATCGAGGTTCGTGCCGGCATACTTGTTCAGCTTGTTGCCATCGGTATTGTAGCCGCCCATCAAGAAGGCCGAGAAAGCGCCGAAGTCGGCATCGACACGAGCCTTGATAGCGCCTTCTTCGACGATGGAGTCATAGCCGCCGACGACCTTGAAGGACCATGCACCGGTCTTGTAGCCAATACCGGCAACAGCATCCGGAGCGTAGTGGTTCGTCTTGTCATCCACCCACCAGCTTGCGCCGTAGGAGGAGGTGTCCGAACCGCTGGAGTTGGAGTCTTCGACCGAGATCACAGCCGTGAAGCCGTTGCCGGCGTCATACTTGTAGGTCAACTGATTGAGTTCGTACGGACCGTCATAGATCACGTCGTCGTTGATAACGTCGCCGGCGTAGTCGGTGAACGAGATGTACTGCGAGTCAGCCTTACCGACGAGGAAGCCGCCGAGGCTGATATTGGCGAACAGCAGCTTCGTGCTGGTCGAATTGCCTTCTTCCCAGTCCCAACGGAAGACGGAGTTGGTCTTCAGCGGACCGTATTCAGTGTCGGTAGCCGTGTCGAGGCTCAATTCCGCGCGGGTGTGCCAGAGCGTACCCGTGCGGTTGGTCGGGCTGTAGGCATCGTACCACTTGCCTTCGGTACGAACCATGCCGCCGATCTTCAGGCAGGTTTCCGTGCCCGGAATGAAGAAATAGCCAGCGCCGTATGCGTCGCAGATACGAACGTATTCAAGCGGCTCCGGTTCAGCAGCGACGATAGCGTCGGCTGCATGTGCCCCTGAAACTGCGGCAAGCGAAGCAGCAGAGCTGATCAGAAGACTTTTCAAATTCATGGTGAACTCCTGGTTGTATTATGCACTTCAAGCGCTTTCACGAGCGCGGAGCTAGGTTTGCCGCCTTCGAAAGGCGGCACCCGGTAAATGCGATTGAATAAGCCCGCGATTACGTTCCCCACTGCCGGATCGAGGCCCATCGGGCCTCCTCCATCCCCTCGTGGCAACGGCATTGAAATGCCCCTACCGATCCGGCCGAATATTCGACCGCAAGACAAATTATGTCCTAACCATGACTTACAAACGGACGGTATGTTTGTCAATTATAGGAAGCGCGCTTTACCATCTGCCTGTGTCGCCGTTGCCAAAATGCAACTATCCGCATCACCATCGGTGCGGCTACTACCAATAATCAACGGGAATTGGGCCTGTCCGAACCGGGCACGGCAGTCCTCCGGCTAGCATGCCGCCCAGGGAATCGGAAAAGATAGTCGCCTCGGCGCGCGATTTGACCGGAAATTGTCCGGATGCCGCGCCAGGCTCGAATCAGCCAGCGACGATGAGCATCTTCTCGCCGGCATCTGATGCATCCGTTAGGATGCCGAATCCTCGGATTTAAGAAAGCAACCCGGAAGTATTCCGCTCTCTTGTCACTGGACGAGCGATTGTCAGAATTTCGGCACTGGTTTTCCAGCTGAACGATGAGCAGCAATGACGGTATTGGCCATCAGCATGGCGATGGTCATCGGCCCGACACCGCCCGGAACCGGCGTGATCACAGCGGCTACGTCGGAAGCCTCGGCAAAGGCGACATCACCGACAAGACGCGTCCTGCCCTCGCCGCGCTCAAGGGCGGCAATGCGATTGACACCGACATCGAGGACGGTAGCACCCGGCTTGATCCAGTCGGCCTTCACCATCTGTGGCTGACCAACGGCCGCCACCAGAATATCGGCGGTGCGGGTAATGGCCGGCAGATCCTTCGTTCTTGAGTGTGCCGTCGTCACCGTCGCATTGGCATTCAGCAGCAATTGCGCCATCGGCTTGCCGAACAGGTTGGAGCGGCCGATGACCACTGCATTCAGCCCCGACAGGTCCTCACCGTGGATACGCCGCACCAACAGCATGGCTCCGGCCGGCGTGCAGGAGATCAATCCGGTCTTGAGATCGCCGGTGGCAAGCTTGCCGGCATTGACCACATGCAGACCGTCGACATCCTTCTGAGGCCAGATCGACTGGATGATCGGCTCCGAGTTCAGGTGCTTGGGCAGCGGCAATTGCACCAGGATGCCGTGGATGGATGGGTCTTCGTTCAGCGACTGGATGAGCTTTGCCAGCTCAGCTTGCGTCGTCTCGGCCGGCAGCGTGTGCTGGATCGATTTGAAGCCACATTCCTTGGCCATCCTGCTCTTCGAGGTCACATAGCTGTGGCTGGCCGGATCGTCACCGACGATCACCACCGCCAGACCGGCCCTCGTTCCGGTATCTCTTTCCAGAGCAGACGTTGCCGTCTTCACCGCCTCGATCACCGAAGCCGCCACCTGCTTGCCGTCAATCACGGTTGCCGCAGTCATGATTTACCCCATCCGCTCGGAAGCATAGCTTCCCGGGCTTGCCGGGAAGACGATGGTGCGGTTGCCGTTGAGGAAGGTGCGGTAGTGGATATGGGCATGGATGGCGCGCGCCAGCACCTGGCTTTCGACATCCCGGCCGATCGAGACGTAATCGTCCGCAGACTGCGCATGCGTGATCCGCGCCGTGTCCTGCTCGATGATCGGACCTTCGTCCAGATCGGCCGTGACATAATGCGCGGTTGCCCCGATCAGCTTCACCCCACGCTCATAGGCCTGCTTGTAGGGGTTTGCCCCCTTGAAGCTCGGCAGGAAGGAATGGTGGATGTTGATGATCCGGCCCGACATCTTCTGACACATGGAGTCAGACAGGATCTGCATATAGCGTGCGAGCACGATCAGTTCGGTGCCGGTCTGCTCCACCACATCCATGATCCGGGCTTCCGCCTGCGGCTTGTTGGCCTTGGTCACCGGAATATGGTGGAAGGGGATGTCGTGATTGACCACCACCTTCTGATAATCGAAATGATTGGAGACGACACCGACGATATCGATCGGCAGTGCGCCGATCTTCCAGCGGTAGAGCAGGTCGTTGAGGCAGTGACCGAAGCGCGACACCATCAGCAGCACCTTCATGCGCTTCTGGGTGTCATGGATCTCGGCTTCCATCTCGAACGTCTTGGCGATCGGCTTGAAGCCCTCGACCAGCGCCTCCTGTCCCACCCCTTGTTCGGAGATGAAGCTCACCCGCATGAAGAACTTGCCGGTATCCAGATCGTCGAACTGGCTGGAATCGACGATGTTGCAGCCCTGGTCGGCCAGATAGTTGGCGATCGCCGCAACAATCCCGCGTGTCGATTGGCACGATACCGTGAGTACATAATGCGTCATGCTATTCTCATCCGCTTGAAATTCATCGACATGTTGTGAAGGGTTGCAGGCTGCATCCCTATCGGCCGCCATCGGCCAGAAGCCGCAGAAAAGCCTGCAGTTCCTCGTCCTCGATCGAAACGAGGTGTTGCCTTTCCGGATACGCGCCCGAGCGAACATCCGCGGCAAACTCGCTGAACGCGGCTATGCGCTCACGCTGCAACCGCTCATACTCGACAGCAAAGTTGCGATACTTTTTCGCGTGGCGCGGATAGTGGCCATCATGGCTGCCGAGCACATCGTCCGCAAAAAGATACTGCGCATCGCAGCCGCTACCCGCCCCCATCGAGATCATCAGCATCGACGTATTCCGGCTGATGGCTTCGGCGACACCACCCGGCACCACCTCGATCTCCACGGCGAAGGCACCGGCCTCTTCCAGCGCCTTGGTCTGCCGCCAGACCTCAAGGGCGCTCGCTACCGTCTTGCCGACGGCGCGGAAACCACCTGTCCAGGTCGCCTTGGACGGAATAAGGCCGACATGGCCGCAGACCGGAATGCCCTCCTCGCGCATCCGCCGGATCGTCGACAAGCCGGCGGCGCAATAGACCGCATCGCCACCGGCCTTCAACGCCTTGAATGCCTCGCGCATGTATTCTTCCGCCGAGACGTAGTCGCCATATTCGAGACCGGGAATGGCAAAGGGCGTGGGAGCGACCTCGCGGAAAGCCGGGCCGAGCAGCGCCGGCGGCACGGACACGATATCGATCCCCGCCTGCTCGGCCGCTTCAGCCTCCGCCAGCGACGTCACGCGCAACATGGTAAGCTGTCTGTTGCCTTTCATCGCCAGGAGATCGGCGACGGTCGCGCGACTATGTTTTTTCATGGAATTTTCCTCGGAAAGAGATGGGGCCATTCACACGGCAAGCGGCGATTGCGCGTTCCGCGATGTATGCAAAAAGGTAACGGACACGGAGGCCGCAAACAGGCAGCGGTCGCCCTTCCTCATCTCGATCATTCCAGCCTCCCGCGATGCGCAAAATGCGTGCCTTACCTCTTGGCCCAAAGGATAGGCCGGGTTTACATCGGCCTCAATGCGAGCATGATGGAATCTATCAGAAACCATCAAATCTCCATCTCATGAATGATGGAATACATCATCTGCTTATCTCCATCTTCATGACCAGCGAAATATTCATCGGGATATAACGTCGTTGTATCCGTCCGGATATCATGCTAGCGGTCGACCTCTTCCAGGAGGACCTCGTCTTGAGCCGCAGCCGTATCGCATTCATCGCCAAAATCACCTTTGTGATCAGCAGCTTATTGCTCGCGACTCCCGCCCTTGCGGATCGCGTCGTGACCGACCAGATCGGTCGTCAGGTGCATGTCCCGGATACCGTCAACCGCGTCGTCATCCTGCAGCACCAGACGCTCAATATTGCCGTCCAACTCGATGCGATGGACAAGGTGGTCGGCGTGCTTGACGAGTGGAAAAAGCAGCTCGGCGCCAACTATGTGCGGCTCGCGCCGCAACTTCCGAAGCTTGCCATGCCGGGCGGCCTCACCAAGGTGAACATAGAGGAGCTGCTGAAGCTCAAGCCCGACGTGGTCTTCGTCACCAATTATGCGCCGGCCGACATGGTAAAGCAGATCGAGGATGCAGGCCTACCGGTCGTCGCCATTTCGCTTCTTGACGTACCGCCACAGGAAGCGGTGAAGCTCAACCCGCGCGTCAAGGACGAACCCACCGCGATTGACGCCGGGTTTGCGATGGGCGTGCGCCTCATCGCCGATATTCTTGACCGCAAGAACAAGGGCGAGGAGATGATCGCCGCCGCCAAGAAGACCCGCAAGCTCATCGCCGACCGCCTCGCCGATCTCCCTGACGACAAGCGCGTGCCGGTCTATATGGCCAATCCCGACCTCACCACCTATGGCCACGGCAAATATACCGGCCTGATGATGGAGCGCGCCGGCGCAAGGAATGTCGCGAACGGGATCGCCGGCTTCAAGCAGGTGTCGATGGAGGATGTGCTCACCTGGAACCCAGCCGTGATCTTCGTGCAGGAGCGCTATCCGGCCGTGGTCGACGAGATCAAGCAATCGGCGCCCTGGCAGACGATCGATGCCGTCAAGAACGGCAAGATCTATCTGATGCCCGAATATGCCAAGGCCTGGGGATATCCGATGCCGGAAGCCATGGCGCTCGGCGAACTCTGGATGGCGAAGACGCTTTATCCCGACCGCTTCACGGATATCGACATGCAGGCGCAAGCGGACACCTATTACAAGGAATTCTACCGCACAGATTATCGCCCAGGCCCATGAGCCGGGACGTGTTTTCGCCCCGCTCGCCTCGGGTGGTCATCGCTAGCCTGATCGCCATGCTCGTCGTCGTGGCGATCGGGTCCCTCGGCGTCGGCCGCTATGACATCTCTTTCGCCCGGGTGGTGCAAATTCTGCTGGCCACGGTCCTTCCGCCGGAGACGCCGGTAACGCCGACCGAGGCGAACGTCGTCTTCACCGTGCGCCTGCCGCGCATCCTGCTTACGCTGCTTTCGGGCGCGGGTCTCGCGCTCTCTGGAGCCACGCTGCAGGGCGTCTTCCGCAATCCGCTTGTCGGCCCGCAGGTCATGGGCGTCTCCTCCGGCGCGGCCTTTGGCGGCACGCTCGCCATCCTCCTCAGCCTCTCGCGGGCGGGCCTGCTCGCAACCTCGTTCGCCTTCGGGCTATCGGCCCTTGTCCTCGTCTATGCACTGAACGGCATTGTGGCGCGGCGCAACATTCTGGCGCTGGTCTTGGCTGGCGTGGTGATCAGCGGCTTCTTCGGCGCGCTCGTCAGCCTCGTTCAGTATATAGCCGATACGGAAGACAAGCTGCCGGCGATGGTGTTCTGGCTGCTCGGCAGTTTCGCAACGGCCAATTGGGAAAAACTCACCCTTATCGCCGGCCCGGTCTTCATTGGCAGCATCCTGCTTTTGGGCTTGCGCTGGCGTATCAACCTTCTGTCGATCGGCGACGAAGAGGCGCGTGCCCTCGGCGTTCGCGTCGAGCCGCTACGCTGGCTGATCCTCATCCTCGTCTCGTCGATCGTTGCAGCGCAGGTGGCCGTCAGCGGCATCATCGGCTGGGTCGGCCTCATCGTGCCGCATATGGCGCGAATGCTGGTCGGCTCCGACCATCGGGTGATGATGCCCACCTCGCTGATCATCGGCGCGTTATACCTGCTTGTCATCGACGATGTCGCGCGCACCGCGACCGGCACGGAAATCCCGCTCGGCATTCTCACCGCGCTGATCGGAACGCCGATCTTTGTGCTTGTCCTGTGGCAAACCCAAAGAGGCACCCGTGGCATCTGATCAGGCAACACTATGGATCGAAGCCGCCAGCCACTCCCATGACGGCATGCGCTGGCAGTTCCGCGATCTCGACCTCGATCTGAAGGCGGGCGAGATTGTCGCCATTCTCGGTCCCAACGGCCGGGGCAAATCGACGCTGCTGCGGGCCCTTGCCGGCCTTCTGAAGCCGACATCCGGCAAGCTGGGGCTGAACGCACGCACAGGTTTCGTACCGCAGGAGTTCTCCGGTTCTTTTGCCTATTCGGTGCTGGACGTGGTGCTGATGGGCCGCGCCCGGCACATTGCGCTGTTCCAGACGCCGCGCAAGATCGATATCGAAAAGGCGATGGAGGCACTGCGTACCGCGGGGATGGCGGATTACGCATCTCGCAATATCAACACTCTTTCCGGTGGCGAACGGCAGCTCGTCCTGATTGCCCGTGCGCTCGCCGGCGAAAACGTCGTCTTGCTCCTCGACGAGCCGGCCTCGGCGCTCGACCTCAAGAACCAGGATGTCGTGCTGTCGCTGCTCGGCGAACTGGCGGATCGCGACAATCTCGCCATCGCCTTCACCACGCATCAGCCGAACCACGCGCTGGCGGTCGCCGACCGCTCACTGCTGATGCTCGATCGGGCGCGTATCATCGTCGGGGAAACGGATGAGGTGGTCAATGAGACCAATCTCGAGGATCTCTACGGCATTCCGGTGCGCTCCGCACGTCTGGGCGGCGACCGGGAAATCGCCTCCTTCGTGCCGCTGTTCCGCCAAAGGGATCGGAAAGGAAGACATCTATGACCAAGCCTGCTCGGCCCTTAAGCGTCCTGTCGGCAGGCAGCATGCGGAATGCTTTCCCGGCGATCATCGCGGCATTCGCCGCGCTGAATGATACCCCCGTCTCCCTGACCCTCGGCCCCGCCGGTCTGCTGCGGGAGCGCATCGAAGCCGGCGAGCATTTCGATCTCTTCGCCTCGGCCAACATGGCGCATCCTCGCCATCTGGCGACACAGGGGATCAGCGACGAGGCGATCTGTTTCGCTCGCAACAGGCTTTGCGTGCTCGCGCGCAGCGACCTCGGCCTGACGACCGCGAACCTTCTCGACGTCATCACAGATCCGAGGGTCAAGATCGGCACATCGACGCCAGGGGATGACCCCGCCGGCGACTATGCCTTCGAGGTCTTCGACCTGATCGAGGCCAAACGTCCGGGCCTTGGCGAGCCTCTCAAGGCCCGCGCCCGACAATTGGTCGGCGGACGCAACTCGCCGCCGACGCCGCCCGGCAAGGGCGCTGGCTGCCTGATCACCGACGGTGAAGTCGATCTCTTCATGAGCTATTATTAAAATGCTCGGTTTTCGAAGCATGATCCGGCGCTCAGCGTCGTCGTACTTCCGGAGGAGCTCTCGCCGATCATCGAGTATGGTGTGACGGTTCGCAAAGGCGCCCGCGCTGAAGCTGGGCAACTCCGGGATTTTCTCTTGTCCAGCGATGGCCAGCAAATCTTGGAGCAGAATGGGTTTGAGCCCGTATAAGCATGGCGGCCCCCTCATGCGGCACGTCTATTTCGCGACAGCCTTTCGCCGTCGCGTGAAGACCATGACGCCCAGCATCGTCAGCCATGTGAGGATGAAACTCAGCATGGAGAGCGCGGCGGCCTGCGTGGGAGAACTCTTGCCGACCTCATTGATGGCGACGGGAAACGTGCGAAACAGCAGGATGTTGGACACGGTGAACTCGCCCATGACGACCGTGAATGTCAGAAGCGTTGCATTGATCAGGGCAGCGCGAAGATTGGGGAGCACGATCAGAAGGATGGTGGACCAGGCGCCCGCGCCCAGACTTTCCGCCGCCTCCTTCAGGGTTTTGAGATCGAGCGTCGATAACCCGACGTCGATGGCACGGAATGCAAACGGCAGCGCCAAAAAGAAATAGGGGATGATCAGGTAAAGCGGCGAGCTGATCAGCCATGTCGGCCCCGTTACCAACGCCGATAGCCCACCTACGAAGGCGATGGCGGGAACGACAAAGGGAAGAACTGAGATGAACTCGATAAGCTTCCGCATCTTCGGCGCGTAAAGATGAACGGCGATCAGGGCCGGCGTCAGCAGAAGATAGATGGCGGCAATCGTCAGCAGGGACAGTTTCAGCGAAAGAATGAAGGGGGTGAGCAGATCCGTACGGGAAAACAGATTAGCATAGGCGGAAAAGCCGTAGGCAGTGTTGCCTTCCCATAGGCTGAACATAAAGGTCATGACCAATGGCATGACGAAGTACAAGACAGCCAGTGTTACGATGGACCAGCGAACGATGAGACCGGAGTTACGCATGCGCTCAGGCCTGCCAGCGCCGCGCGCCGCGCATCAGCAGGCTGCTGACCAGCACCACGCCCGCCATGATCACAATCATGGCAACGGATAGGGCGGCCCCTGTCTGTGGGGAGCTCATGACATCACCCGACAAGACATTACCGATTTCGGTCGTCAGCAAAACCAGGTTACCCGACGTCAGGGCATAGGCGGTGGCATAGCCGGAAAATGCGGATCCGAACAACAGGATGAAGGCCGAGACAAGGGAGGGAGCGAGGATCGGCAACATCACCAGCCGGGCATATTGCCGCGGCGTCGCGCCGAGGCTTTCGGCGGCCTCGGCCCATTCTGACCGCAGTGCGCGAAATGCCGGCGCGATGATGATCATCATCAGCGGAATCTGGAAATAGGCATAGACGATTGTCAGCCCCGTCAGCGAGTAAAGCGTGAAGCCCGCGGCATAGATATCGATGCCGCCCGCCTTCAGCAGTCGGGTCAGCAGGCCGAACATGCCGAGGCTGGAGATGAACGCAAAAGCGAGGGGAACGCCGGCGAAATTTGCAGCGACGGCGCTGAAACTATTGGCGATCACTCCGAGAACGGGCGGAGACCGCCGATGGACGACGACGGCAGCGATCGCACCGCCAAAGATCACACCCACGGCGGCCGAGGCCAGCGAGAGAACCAGAGAATTGTAAGCAGCGAGACGGAAAGTCTCGCCGCTAAGCGCAGCAATATAATCCAGTGTGAAGCCACCGGTGTCGCTGACCGCCTGAACCGCCAGCATGATTGTCGGTGCGATCATGAACGCAGCGGCAAAGATCAGAAAGGGAGTCATCATCATCGCGGGAAGGCCCCATCTCGACAGGACGGGATGAAGATCGTTTCGATGAAGAGGCGTTCTCAGGCTCTGTTTTTCAGTCAGCGACATTATCGGTCTGGCTCAGTTCATCTTCACCAGTTTCGGCCACATATCGCCAACCACGGTCTTGGCGGCATCGATCTGGGCCTGGCTTGCGAAATGGACCTTCTTGTAGGCCTCCGGCGAGGGCAGCTTTGCCAGAATGTCGGCCGGGATTGCGCCGGCATCCAGCATCTTTGCAAAGCGGATCGGATGGGCGTAGCCGGCGAGGAAGCCGAGTTGGCCTTCGTCGCTGTAGAGATATTCCTGCCAGAGCTTGGCGGCATTGGTATGCGGCGCATAAGCGCTGATCGCCTGGCAGTAGTAGTTGCCGAAGGGAGCGCCGTCATCGGGAACGACGACCTCGAAATCGACCTTTCCGGCTTCGTCGTCACGAATGGTGAGGCTGAGATAATCCCAGCGCAGGGCGATCGGCGTCTGACCGCTCATCATCGTGCCCTTGTCGCTCTGGATCGGATTGTAATTGCCGGCGGCATTCAGCTTGGCAAAGAATTCGACGCCCGGCGCGATGTTGTCGAAGCTGCCGCCATTTGCGAGCGCTGCTGCCATGACTGCGGCGAAGCTGTCACCGGCGCGCAGCGGATTGCCGCCCATGGACACCATGCCCTTATATTCCGGCTTCAACAGATCCGCCCAGCTTCTCGGAACATTCTTGACGACGCTCTTGTTCACGGCAAAGGAAATGATGCCGTAATAGCAACCCTGCCACAGGCCGTCCGCCTGCTTCACATCGTCTGGAATCTCATTCCAGGTCGCAACCTTATAGGGCTGCAGCAGCTTGTCTGTGACTGCCTGAAGGGCGAAAGAGGGAGCGAGGTCGAGGGTATCGGGACCTCTGTCCTGGCCCTTGAGGCTGCGGATCGCCTGCAGTTCTTCCGCCGATGATCCCTCCGGGTTGGCCGGATTGACGGTGATGCCGTATTTCTTGGAGAAATCCGTCATCATCTTGCCGAACACCCAGTTTGGCGACAGCGCGATGACGTTGAGCGCGCCTTCCTTTTTCGCGTCTGCCACCAGAGCCTCGGAGATGGGCGAGGTCGCGGCTTGGGCAAGACCCGGCATTTTGAAGTTCAAGAAAGACGCGCCGAGTGCGGCCGAGCCGCCCTTCAAGATCGCTCTACGATTAAAATGAAACTTGGTCATTGAAATATCCTTAGAGATCGGCCTGGGTTGGCATGCGCCCGCTACCCTTGGATAAAGCCAAGGCTCCGGAGCGAGGCTCCAATAGGCGTAGCTCGTGACGCTGGGGTGACATATTTGCGAAGTTTATGCGCCAGTTTTTCCCGGCAACCCGAGGTCTCGAAGGGGCGCTATCTATTTGAAATTATACACGCCAGAGAAGAGTTTTTGATGCGCTAACCGTCATTCTCCCGTCATGGAGATGGAATAGCTGCGGCAGTTGCCGAACCTGCTTGCCGCGTCTCCCTCGCCTGGATACGAAGATCATGAAAATCGCCGTCATCGCCGATCCGCATATTGGCACCAAGAAAGCTAACTTCGTCCCGAACTGGGAGGCGGTGGTTGCTCATGTCAATTCACTGGACGTGGCGTTTTCGATCGTTCTCGGCGATCTGACGCTGGATGGCGCCAATCTCGACGATGACCTCATTTTCGCCAAAGGCGCCCTCACCGCTCTTAGACAACCCGTTCTCGTCCTGCCGGGGAACCACGATGTCGGTGATGCCTCGCGGGAAAGCTGGCAGCCCGTCGATGCAAGACGCCTGGAGCGCTGGAAGTATCATTTCGGGAGCGATCGCTGGATCTGCGACACAATTCCCGGCTGGCGGCTAGTGGGCGTCAACAGCCAGATCTTCGGGACGGGACTGACGCAAGAAGAGGAGCAATGGGAGGCGATCGCCGCTGCCCTCCATCCGTTGCACAACCGCACGACCGTTCTGTTCACCCACATGCCCTTGTTTCTCGAAAGCTGGGACGAGGTCGACAGGCCCTATTGGGCCGTGCTCGGACAGGCGAGAAAGAGACTGCGGACGCTACTGGCAACATCCGGGACGTCTGCCGTCGTCAGCGCTCACATCCATCGAACACTCGATTTACAGCATGAGGACGAACCACGGATGATCTGGATGGCTGCATCCAGTTTTCTGTCTCGCGATGAATCCATGCCTCCGCAGCCGGGGAAGGAGTTGCTGGGTGTCACTGTCCTCGATTTTACCGTGGACGGCCTCGATGTTCGTTTCGACAGCGTTCCCGGGATCGCAAGGACCTACATCGAGGACTACAACGGCACGATCTATCCAACGCCGCTTTGAGCATTTGGCGGGTTTTGATGTTCTCGCTTGCAACACCGTCGCGCGATCCCTATATACCGCAACGAGGACTGCGATCCTGCGTTACTATCCGTAGCGCCTCAAAGCCGTAGCTTGACATTAGCCGCAGCAATTTTTTGAACCGTAGCTCCCGTGCCCTCCGCACTCTTGCGTGACGGCGCTCCCACTATCCATTGTCATTGACGCTGGTCGAATGACCAGCAGAGGAAATTTATTGAACAACACGAATATCGCTGCCGCGCTTGCGGTGGTGAAGCCGCATGAACGCAACGAGGCCGTCAACCGGCCCGACAAGAACTGGAAACCTTACCCCTGCCTTCTCACGCGCAAAGAGCTTGAGAAGCTGGTCGCCGAACAACTTGGCTGACGGGGCAACGATTTTATCGACATCAACAACAAGGAGAACAAATGCACATTCTGGTCAGAGACAACAATATCGAACAGGCGCTCAGGGTTCTGAAAAAGAAGATGCAGCGCGAGGGTCTGTTCCGGGAAATGAAGGCACGGCAGTCTTATGAGAAGCCGTCCGAACGCCGCGTCCGGGAAAAGGCGCAGGCCATCAGCCGGCATCGCAAGGCAATGCGCAAGCAGATGCAGCGCGAAGGGTTGATCCCCGGCCCCAAGCGGAAGGCGCCGCCGGCGCGCTGATAAAATCCTACCATTTGATGCGATAATTCACATTCACGTTGCCCGCTGGCGTTAAAGCCAGCGGATCGACGACGGAAGCCGTGAAGTTGAGATTGGGCGCGATCGGCTGGTTGAAGGCCAGCGTGCTTGAGACGGTGCCCTTGAGGTCCGTCACCGCACCATTCGCCGAGATCGATGTGCCCGTCCAGGGAAAGGTCATCGTAACCGCCTGAGAAGCCGTGACCGAAGCCGTTTCGCCCTGCCCCGCCGCATAGTTCACATTCAACGTGCGCGTCGTCTGCATATCGAGATCTTTCGAGACGATCCAGTTTCGCGAACGGCCGAGGTAGAGCGTTCCACTGCCTCGTAGCGTGTCCAACCGGATGGCTACTTCACGGCGCGATTTGCTGGCAAAGTTGCGGCTGTCGTCCACTGCCCTTCCCCAGAACGTGGCAAGTTCGGAACCGCTCAGGATCTTTCCGCCGGGAGCGCTTCCAAGGCCGATATCGGCGCCCGCGCTCATTTCCCACGCCATCGGCAACCGAAAACCGATCGTTGTCTGATAGGTTCGAGGAGCAACCTTGACCGGCGTCCAGATCAACAGATCGCCGGCATAAACCGTCTGCGGCAGCGACGCCGCGCTAACAAGCGCGCCAAGAAAAACACGCGTTAAAACAAATCTCATCACAAAAGCCCAATTAGCGTTTGTATCAACGCCAGCGCGCCGAAGTGCTGCACCGACAGCCGAAAGCGATGCGAAAAACCGCATTCCGCCTCGGCTTGATTTGGTTGTTGAGCGCCAATCCAGCGATGCATATCGGCACCCATCAGGCACCTGCACCGCACCACGCGAGGAAGAGACTCCGCGCGCATCAGGCAACTATCTTCAAAAACGATCCCATCCGAGGGACGGCTTGTAAACCCTTTGGGCTCAAGTTTTTTGCTGCGGTGCACATTTGCCGCACTCGCTAAATGACCGTCAAACCCATCAGGCACGGTCCCGATAGACAAAAGCGGGCGGTTCGCTGAGGCCGTCCTCTTCGGCGCGGGTCGCTATATCCTGATGAAACGGTGAGTGGATGCAGACGGGATCGGTTGCTTCCGCGCTGCCCGCAAGCGCCATGGCCTGGCAACGACAGCCACCGTGATCGATATGCTTTCGCGCGCAACTGCGGCAGGGTTCCTGCATCCAGTCGTCACCGCGATAGGCGTTGAAGGCGCTGCCGTGATACCAGATGTCTGCGAGCGGCCTGTCACGTACATTGTCGAAGCTGAGCGACGGAATGGTTTCAGCGGCATGGCAGGGCAACACGCGCCCCGATGGCGTGATGTTGAGCCCGGTGCGGCCCCAGCCTCCCATGCAGGCTTTCGGATAGCGGGAATGGTGATCCGCGGGCACGTAGTCGATGACGAGGATGCCGTTCAGTGTCTTGCGCGCCTCCTCGACCAGCGCCGTCGTCCGCTCGACTTGCGCCCGCGTCGGCATCAGCGCGGCACGGTTCCTCTCGGCCCAACCATGGAACTGCACGGTTGCAATCTCGATCCGGCGCGCACCGAGTTCGACCGCGGTTGCGATCATGTCGCTGATCTGTTCCATGTTCTGCTTGTGACAGACGGCATTGACGGTCAGGGGAATGCCGGTCTCGCGGATCCAGCCGGCAACCGCCAGCTTGCGAGCATAGCCGCCTTTATAATTGCCGACATGATCCGCCATTTCAGGCGTCGCACCCTGGATCGAAAGCTGGATGTGATCCAACCCGGCATCTGCCAGCTCCGCGAGGCGAGGTTGCGTCAGCCCGATGCCGGAGGTGATGAGGTTGGTATAGAGGCCATAGGAGGCGGCACCCTTGGTCAGCGCGGCAAGATCGCGGCGCGCGACCGGCTCTCCGCCCGACAAATGCAGATGCAGGACACCCAGCTCGGCGGCCTGCCGGAAGGCGGACAGCCATTCCTCGGTCGTCAATTCGTCGCGGCTTTGGGTCAACTCCAGCGGGTTGGAGCAATAGGGACAGGCAAGCGGGCAGCGATGCGTCAATTCCGCCAGCATGGCAATCGGCGGCGGCGCGGCGATGCTGCGCTCCGTGCCATTGCTGGTTTCAAGATGCTCGCTCACCGGCTCAGCTCCAGCATTCGCCGGCTGGCAAAATCCCGGATGAAGGCGATCACGTCGTTGAGAATCTCCTCCTTCGGCGCCTCGAATTGCAGTGCAAATGCGGCGGCGATGTCGTCCAGCGTTCTCACTCCGTCGAGGGCATTGACGATAGCTACGGCAATTTCGTCAAGCGCGAGCGCGCGCTCCGGTGCAAGCAGGATCGTCTGCCCGCGAGCCGCATCCTCACGCAGTCTGACCCCGCGCGCCAGCTTGGCGATGGTCTGGCCGTCGATCTTGAGAGCGCTATCCTCGCTCATGATATCACCCCTTCGCTTCCGTCCCAGCCGCCAGGCGGGATGAGCCCCGGGCTGACATAAGCGTGAGACAGCGCATCGAGTTGCGACCACAGGACATCGGTCTTGAATGTCAGGGCAGCGACGGAAGCATCCTGTTTCTCCAGAGTATCGGCATGGTCGAGAACGTAGTTCAGGCCGAACGCCACCTCTTCCGGCGCCTCGTTAAGGCGCTGGCGGAAGTAGGCGAGCGCACTGTCATTGGCAAAGGCGTAATGCTCGATCAGCCCGGCGATACGATTGGCGTGGATCGCTGGAGCAAACATCTCCGTCAGCGAAGAGGCGACCGCTTCCAGCATCGGCTTTTCCCGGACAAAATGAACATAGGCCTCGACTGCAAACCGCGTGCCGGCAAGCACGCCGCGCGTCGAGGCGACATAGTCCGGATCGAGCCCCACCGCCTCGGCGAGCTTCAGCCAGCGGCGTATCCCGCCGCCGTCGTCAACACCGCCGTCGTGATCCTCGATGCGATTGCGCCAGGCTCGCCGCAGCTGCGGATCCTCGCAACGCGACAGGAAAGCGGCATCCTTCATCGGGATACGGCTTTGATAGTAATAGCGGTTGATGATCCAGGCCCGCACCTGGATCATGCTGCACCGACCGCCATGCAATTGCTGATGAAACGGGTGCTTGTCGTGATAGCGCGCCTCGCCGACCGCGCGCAGGCGCGCTTCGAACGCTTCTCTATTGGCTGCCTGTTGCAAGCGTGATCTCCATTCCGTCATAGCCGACCGCGAAGCCATGTCGCTCAAGTTCGGCGCGCTCCGGTCCGACTCGCCAGATCGGGTTGGTATTGTTGATATGAATATAGATGCTCCGCCCGATCGACAGGCGGGACAATGCCTCGAGACTGCCGTCGGGGCCGCTGATCGGCATGTGCCCCATCCGCTGGCCGGTCTTCTGGCCGGTGCCCGTCCTGATCATCTCGTCATCGGTGAAGACCGTGCCGTCAAAGAACAGCAGATCCGCGCCGGCAATTCGATCCGCCAGCGCCGCACTCATCGCGCCGCAGCCGGGAATGTAGAAGATACGCCTGTCGCCGACGCGAAACTCCATGCCGACGGTCTGCTCGGTCTCAAGCCCAAGCTGCGGCTCCCCCTTCTCAAGATAGAGCGGAACCTTGCCGGCAACGGCAAAAAGCCTCGTCTCAAGGCCGTCCAACGGAAAGAATGGCGTTTCGAGTTCGATCGACTTTTGCGTAACGTGAACGGGATCAAGAACCTTGAAAATCGGATTCTCTTCCAGCGTTTCCAGCAACGCCGTTGTTGCGAGGAGCTGAAAGGGCTGCTTTTCCCGCAGCGTCAAAAGCCCCGCGACGTGATCGACATCGCCATTCGTCAGCACGACGCTCTTGATCGGGCTGTCGCGCAAGTCTTTCGGCCATAGAGTGGAACGGCCATGCAATTGCTGGCGGATATCCGGAGAAGCGTTCACAATCAGCCAGCTGCAGCCATCGATACTGACTGCCAACGACGATTGTGTCTGCGGAGCAAGAACACCCTGGCGTGCCGCCGCACAGTTCGGGCAGCCACAGTTCCACTGCGGCAAGCCCCCTCCGGCAGCGGCACCGAGCACAAGAAACCGAATGGTCAATCTGTTGCTTTCAGATGGTCAGCGATCAGAACAGGATCGGCTCGGAACCATCGGCCGGAGCATACCGGTTGATTTCCATGCCGCAGCTTACCTCTACGAATTTCGGAGCATGCCATTTCATTGGTCGTTCCTTTCATAGGATTTGCAATGTTAGATTAGACTCAATTGCCCGTAGGGGCAATTTCGAATGGTCGTGTCTTAATATTGTTTATGCCATACCGTTCCCGCCTGTCGTGATCACAATAAATTGCTCCGCGCCTAGTCGGATTCGACGAATTCAGATGGGTACCGAGCCGTCAGCGGGGGCCGACATCGCATGTGTCCGTATACCTTCAACCTCATATCCTGCCGCGAACGGCGCCCGCCAGGATGGTCAGTTGGCGCTCGTCGTGAATGCCTTGCCGATACAACTCGATGACCAGCGCCGCCACCCGTTCGGCCGCTTCGCTATCTTTTGCAAGGTTCAATTCGACCAAAAGAGCGTCAAAAGCACGCTGACAAAGGTTCAAATCCAATGAATCCAAGGGATAGTCATGTTTACTGAGATATCTTCGGATCATCGCCTTTTTCTCCTTTCTCCGCGCGATAAACGTATTGGGAAAGCGGGATGTTTGTATCGGGCACGCTGCCGCTAAATCATCCTATTATTAGATATATCGAAAATACAAGCGTCGCTATTTTTTATTGCGTTATTTTTGGAAAGCAACCGAAGGTAGGGGTAGGAGTGGCTGTTGTGGCCGCCGCCCCTATTCGGAGCGTGCCTGCAAATCGCCTTTCAAGGCATCGGCAAATTTCCGCATCAGCCTGACAAGCTCATCGATATCATCGACGTCCCAGGCTTCAAAGATCGCACCACCGATCCGGTCACGCGCGCCGTCCACCGCATCCGTCATGATCTTCCCCTTCGGTGCAATCACAGCCTCGCGCACTCGGCGGTCAGCGACGGAAGCCTGACGCGCTATAAGATCGAGGCTCTCGAGCTTTGCCACCTGACGGCTTACGGTCGTGTAATCGCGGCCGACCCGATCCGCCAGTTCGACGACACCGATCGGGCCGAAACGCTCGATCGTGACGAGCAGGGGGAACAGCGCCCGGTCGAGCGGGATCCCTGCCTCCTTGATAAGAGCCTCGTCACCCTGAGGCCGGTTTATGACGCTGACGATATCCAGCACTGCGAGGTGCAGTTTCCGGAATTGGGACTTAATATGTGTATTTTGCACATTATATCTTGATGCCACGCGTAAACTCCTTTATGTGTGCATTATACACATAATTCGAATCCTTGAAAAGGAAAACAACCATGAAAGCAGCCATCGTACGAAATGCTGGCCAGATGCCCGTCTATGACGATTTCGAGACACCCGTCCCATCCGCTGGCGAGAACCTGGTGCATGTGAGCGCCGCCGCCATCAGCCAGATCGTCAAGAGCCGGGCGTCAGGCGTGCACTACAGTTCCGCCAATCAATTCCCCTTCGTGGTCGGAATCGACGGCGTGGGGCAGCTGGAGGACGGCAGACGGGTTTATTTTGTTCTGCCGCGGGCGCCCTATGGCAGCATGGCGGACGTGGCGCCCGTACCATCCGACCGTTGCATTGCGCTGCCGGACGAGCTGGACGACGTGACGGCGGCGGCCATCGCCAATCCGGGAATGTCATCCTGGGCAGCCTTTAGAGAGCGTGCGAGGCTCCAGCCAGGCGAGACCGTTCTGGTCAACGGCGCAACCGGAACGTCAGGCCGACTCGCCGTCCAGATCGCCAAATATATGGGTGCTGCCAAAGTCATCGCGACGGGCCGGAACGCCGACGGTCTCAAGGTCCTCGAAAGGCTCGGCGCGGATGTGACTATTCCCCTCACCCAGGATAAACTAACCTTGGAAACAGCATTCAGGGAGCAATTCGCCGGTGGCGTGGATGTTGTTCTCGATTACCTGTGGGGCGAAAGCGCGGAAAGCCTCCTCACCTCGGCCGCAAAGGCCGGCAGGGATGCCGTGCCGATCCGCTACGTCCAGATCGGCGCAATCAGCGGCGCCAATATCAGCCTACCAGGGGCCGTGCTGCGATCATCCGCCATCACCCTGATGGGCAGCGGCATAGGCAGCATCTCTCTTGACCGCCTCGTCAACGCAGTTGCCGAACTGTTTCAAGCGACCGTCCCCGGAGGGTTCGAAATAGCGACGAAAACCGCATTGCTCTCCGAGGTCGAAGAAGCCTGGCCGCTCGACGACAGCAATCGGCGCACGGTCTTCACGATCGGACACTAGGGGCGACTGCTACGGATAACCGGTTTGCTATCGGTCCAGGCGTTTGAAATATCCGGATAAGCATCGTGCTGGTTGCGTGGCCGGAGGTGACCAGCACGGCGAGAAAAGCAGGGGCATTCATCGGGTCGATCTCCACAGCGCGCCATTCACGGCAACGCGCTGTTCCCGAACAGCTTTCGCGAATATCAGCGACATCCACTATAGCTTTTTCTTATGATCAATCACCCATTTTTGAATGGGAGCACGCATCGAAGACAAGCATGCTGCCTCGTCGATCCGGGCGGAGGTCGCATGCAGCCAGGCTGCCTTACAATGCGGCGAACGGCCGTTCAACGGATCCAGGGAGGCCATCGAATGAAGAAAAATCGTGCAATACGCGCCGTGATCGCAGGCGCGTTACTGGCTCTTGCCATGCAGCTTAACCCTGCATGGGCGACCGATCCGGGCGGCATCGTCAAGCCCACGACATCCTGCGCGAGCCTGGCACAGACCGATCTGACGGCTATCGGCGGCGCGGGAAGCCATGTGGTCAAGGCCGCCGAGACCACCAAGGGAGCGATCACGACATGCGCCGTGGAAGGCATCCTTGCGCCGACAATCACCTTCAAGGTCGAACTTCCGACATCCACCTGGACGCAACGATACATGCAGATCGGCTGCGGCGGCCTGTGCGGCCATATCTCGCTGGAAGCGGGTGCGGCTGATGGATGCGCGGTGCTCGACAGCGGCGGTTTCGTCACCGCAAGTACGGATATGGGCCATGACAGCATGGGCGGCGAGTTTGGTCGCGATCCGCAGAAGCGCCAGGACTTCGCCTATCGCTCCGTTCACCTCGCTGCCGTCACCGCCAAGAAGCTGATTGAAGCCTATTACGGGCATGGCCCGAGCCATTCCTATTTCAACGGATGCTCCGATGGCGGGCGCGAAGCGCTGATGGAAGCGCAGCGCTATCCGGACGATTTCAATGGGATCATCGCGGGCGCACCCGCGATGAACTTTCAGGTTCAGAATGGCCTCTATCATGCCTGGCAGGCGCGCTCGAATACCGGCGCCGACGGTAAGGCGACCCTGACGGCGGCGCGGCTGCCGCTCCTACACAAGGCGGTCGTCGCCGCCTGCGACGCGCTGGACGGGCAGGTCGACGGGTTGATATCCGACCCGCTGAAATGCCATTTCGATCCGGGGACGCTGCTTTGCTCCGCAACGGAGAAGAATACCGATAGCTGCCTGACGGCTGCGGAAGTGGAAACAGTTCGCCGCCTCTATGATGGGCCAAAGGATCCCGCGACAGGTGAACGCCTAACGATCGGCGGTCCACTACCGGGATCGGAACTCGCCTGGGCCGGCGTCTTCGTGCCGCGCGGACCAAACGAGCCGATCTTCAGCGAGATCATCGCGCTCGGCACGATCCTCAATCTGAACTTCGAAACGAACCCGCCTGCGGATTACAAACTCGCTGACGTCACCTTTGACAGAGCGTATTTCGATCGGTTGCGTCCGCTGCATCCGCTTTACGACGCCACCAACCCCGATCTCTCGGCCTTCAAAAAAGCCGGCGGCAAGCTGATCCTCTGGCACGGCCTTGCCGACCAGCACATCTCGCCGATCAACACGATCGCCTACTATCAGGCGGTCGAGAAGCTCCTGGGTGCCAAGCGCGCTGCTCAGTTCACACGGCTTTACCTGTTTCCGGGCATGTATCATTGCGAGGGCGGCGAAGGTCCGAGCAAGATCGACCTGCTGACGCCGATGCTGAACTGGGTCGAGAAGGGTATCGCTCCGCAGGAGATCGTCGCGCGGCAGATGGCGGATGGTGACACCAGCGGCTTTGGACAGCCGAGCGGTGCGCCACCCAAGGATGCTGCCAAGAAGCCGGCCGCCAAATCCTCCGACAAGGCTGTCCGGTCGCGCCCGGTCTACCCCTATCCGTTCACAGCGAAGTACAATGGCAAGGGCGATCCGAACCTTGCAGCCAGTTACGCGCGCGGTGACCGCGAGGAAGCCGTCATCGAGCCTTGGGCTGGCGAGGATTTCTATCAGCCCTACAAGCCTCGCTCGGAATAGACTTATGCGGCCTCACGACGGCGAAGCTTCGCCGTCGTGTCCGTCTGCTTGAGACTATGCCGCGAGCAATCAGAGCTCTACTGCAATGCCTTTTCCATCACGCGCACCAGCCGCTCGGCAAAGGCACGCGGGTCGGCCGGCTTGTCGCCATCGAGGACACGCGCCTGATCGAGCAGCAGGAATGCCGCATCGTCGCGCAGGGACGACTGATCGCCCTTGGCGGCGATGGCCTTGACGAGCGGGTGATCGCCATTGATTTCCAGGATCGGCTTTGCGCTGGATTGCAACTGACCGGCGCCCTGCAGAATTTTTTCGAGCTGCCGGTCATAGCCCTGTTCGGACGCCACCAGGCAGACGGCGCTTTCAATCAGACGGTCCGATGCGCGAACGTCGGAAACCTGATCCGAGAGCTTATCCTTGGCGAAATCGATGAAGGCTTGGACCTCCGCCGGTGCTGACTCGCTGGCGGTCGCGTCTTGCTCGACCTTGCTGAACTGCGCGAGATCGGCCGACCCCTGCGTGATCGACTTGAACGCCTTACCTTCGAACTCCGGCGCGTTCGTCACCCAAAAGCTGTCGACGGAATCCGAAAGCAGCAGCACCTCGATGCCGCGTGCACGGAAACCTTCGAGTTGCGGCGATGCCTTCAGCTGTTCGAGGCTGTTGCCGGCGAGATAGTAAATCGCTTGCTGGCCTTCCTTGATATCCTTGACGTAGTCGGCAAGAGAACGATAGCCTTCCCCGGACGCCGTCGTGCGGAAGCGCGACAGTGCCACCAGTTGGCTGCGTCGCTCGTAATCCTCGTAGATGCCTTCCTTGATCAGGCTGCCGAACGATTCCCACAGTTTGAGGAAGGCGTCGTTGTCGCTTTCGGCAAGCTTCTCGATGGCGGTGATGATCCTGTTGGTGACGCCCTTGCGGATCGCCGAGAGGATGGCGCTTTCCTGGATCATTTCGCGCGAGACGTTCAGCGGCAGGTCATTGGTGTCGACAAGACCGCGCACGAAGCGGAGATAGCGAGGCAGCAGCTCGGCCTCGTCGGTGATGAAGACGCGCTTCACGTAGAGCTTCATGCGGCCCTTGCGATCGGGATCGAAGAGGTCGAAGGGCTGGGAACCGGGAATGAAGGCAAGCGCGGAATATTCGTGGCGGCCCTCGGCGCGGAAATGCACCGTCAGTGCCGGTTCGTCATACTGACCGGAAATGCCGCGATAGAAGTCGGTATATTCCTCGCTGGTGATGTCGTTCTTCGACTTCGTCCAGAGCGCGGTGCCGTCGGTCAGCTGGGTCGCCTCGGCGCCGGGCTTTTCGGCGATCGAGATCGGCACGGGCACATGACCCGATTGCGCCTTGACGATGCGCTCGACGGTCCAGCGGGACGCATAGCTCTTGGCATCCTCCATCAGATGCAGGGTGATGCGCGTGCCGCGCGCCGGTGCCTCGCTAACGTCAATCGGGCTGACGCTGTAGCCGCCCTTGCCGTCGGAGGACCAGAGCCAGGCATCATCCGTGCCGGCGCGGCGGGAGACGACGTCGACGCGATCGGCAACCATGAAGCAGGAATAGAAGCCAACGCCGAACTGACCGATCAGCTGCGCGCCCTCGCCCTGCTTGTTCGCCTCGATGCGCTCCATGAAGGCTCGCGTGCCGGAGCGGGCGATCGTTCCAAGCGCTTCGATCATCTCTTCGCGGCTCATGCCGATGCCGTTGTCCTCGACGACAAGCCGACCGCCCTCTTCATCGAGCGTCAGCAGGATACGGCTGTCGGGATCGCTCGCCAGCAGCGAAGGCTTGGCGATCGCCTCGTATCGCAGCTTTTCGCAAGCATCGGCTGCGTTCGAAATCAGCTCACGCAGGAAAACGTCCTTATCGGAATAAACCGAGTGAACCATCATATGCAGAAGACGGGCAACGTCGGCCTCAAAAACATGGCTTTCGGCGGGATTTTCTGCGGTGGTTGTCGTCATGTGCGTCTAGTCTCCTGGGAATATTAAAAGTCGCGCCGAAGAGGTGGCGGAAGAAGGAAGGAATTTCAAGTTGATGTCGCTTATTTACGCATAGACGATGTTCTTTTGTTGCCTCTGGCATTGATTACACGGCTCTAGCGTCGAGGACCGCGGCCCAGGCTTCTCCTCGGAACAACAGGATTGAATATTTTTTAGGCATACATACCGCCGCCTAATATTTTGGCGCATGACTTGCTCGCTTTGTTGCGTTGCGTCATAAAGGCGGCATGAGCCGTCTGGATCTGACCATTCTTGTGATCGACGAAAATACGATCCGCGCTTCGATCATCGAAGAGGGGCTGCGGGAGGCTGGCCATGCGCGCGTGACCGTCATCCACGAGGTTCATGGCGTGGCGCGCACGATCGAGACCCTCAAGCCTGATGTGATCATCATCGATATCGAGAACCCGAACCGCGACATGATGGAACATCTGTTCCAGCTAACGCGGACGGTCGGGCGTCCAATCGCCATGTTCGTCGACCGCTCGGATACGGCTTCGATCGAGGCGGCCGTCGATGCCGGCGTTTCAGCCTATATCGTCGACGGGCTGAAGAAGGAGCGGGTAAAGCCGATCCTCGACATGGCCGTCAGTCGCTTCAATGCCTTCAGCCGGCTGCAACGCGAGCTAGCCGATGCAAAATCGGCGCTGGAAGAGCGCAAGATCGTCGAGCGCGCCAAGGGCATCCTCATGAAGATGCGCGGCCTGTCGGAAGAGGAAGCCTTCGCGCTCCTCCGGCAGACGGCGATGAACGAGAAGAAGAAGATTTCCGATATCGCGCAAAGCGTTGTCACGGCCGCTGGCCTGTTGATGTGACGCCGATGCGCGATAGGGGAAATTTCCGGAGGAAACCGGAGTGGATATGATGAACAGCAGCAGTTCCGGCAGCAATCTCTCATCACCGGCCCGCCTGACAGGCGAGGGACCGAAGGTTCTGCGCGCGGGGTTCATCCCGCTTGTCGATGCCTCGGTCCTGATCGCGGCGGCGGAGTTCGGCTTTGCGCGGAAAGAAGGCATCACGCTCGCCCTCGTCAAGGATGTTTCCTGGGCCAATGTCCGGGATCGCCTCGCCTTCCGCCAGTTCGACATCGCCCACATGCTGTCGCCGATGCCGGTTGCCTCGATGCTGGGGCTTGGCTCCAACCCCTCCCCGACCATCACGCCCTTCTCTCTCGGCAGCGGCGGCAATGCCATCACCCTGTCGACGCGACTGTTCGATCGCATGCGCGAGGAAACGGGCTTATCGGACCTGGCGAGCGCCTTGGAAAGTGCCCAGGCGCTGGCGGCCGTGACCAAGCAGATGAAGGCGCGCGGCGAGCAACCGCCGACGCTTGGCATGACATACCCCTTCTCCTCGCACAATTACGAATTCCGCTACTGGCTTGCCGCCGGCGGCATCGATCCCGATCAGGATGTGAAGCTGGTCGTCGTGCCACCGCCGTTGACATCCGACGCGCTCGCGGCCGGCGCCATCGACGGTTTCTGCGTCGGAGCCCCCTGGAACATGATCGCCTCAGAGCGTGGCGTCGGCCGCATCGTCGCCGCCAAGCAGGATATCTGGCCATCCGCCCCGGAAAAGGTCATCGGCATGCGGCCGGGCTGGGCAGAAAGTCATCCAGAAACCGTCTCCCGCCTGCTCGTGGCGCTGGACGCGGCGGCCCGCTGGTGCGATCGGGCGGAAAATCACGATGCGCTTGCCGAAGCGCTCGCCGATCAGCGCTATATCGCTGCCCCCGTCGGCATTATCCGCAATGTGCTTGCCGGCGAGTTCGGCCTCGATGCCAAGGGCAATCGCCGAGTGATCGACAAATACTTCAGCTTCCATGCCGGTTTCGCCAATTATCCGCGCCCCAGCCAGGCCCTGTGGATCCTCAGCCAGATGGTGCGCTGGGGCCAGAGCGCCCTCTCCGAACACAATATACGCATGGCCGCCTCCGCCTATCGGCCCGACCTCTACCGGCTGGCGCTCGGCAATGACGCCGCTCCCGCCGATGCCGATATCCGCGTGGAAGGGGACAGCGACGGCGATCGCTTCATGGACGGGTTCGTCTTCGATCCCTCGGACATAGCCTCTTACGTCGCGGGATTTGCGGTCAAGGCGAAGACACAGACAGCATCTTCAGGCGAAGAGGTCTGACAACCGGCAGACGCTGCGTTGCACAAAATCGACGCAGGCCAACGTGCTTCCTCAACTGCAGACGCTCAAAATATTTGCAGAGCTCAACCTCGCCCTAAAAACAAGCAAGCGTGGCCATCCGGGAAATACCCGAATAATTTCATGAAGATAAGAAATATGCAACAAACTGGCACGCCGCTTGCTTGATAGATATCGCTTCGGTCAACGGCGATCGAAGTAAGCCGAGCGTGAGAAATGCGCTCGCAGTGACATTGACGTCGCAAGGTTTTTGCCCCGAGGGACTCTCCCAAGTCCCGGGCTGCATCAACCGAGCGGCGTTTTTTTATTCCCAAAAATCCGTCAAACACCAGCAGAGGGGCCTGCATATGAAGAAGATCCTGTCCGGCAGCGTTACGCGCCGTAGCCTATTGAAGACCTCCGGTACCGCAGCCCTTATCTGTGCGGTCAAGACTGCCTTCCCCTCCGGCGCCTTTGCCGCCACGAGTGGGCCGGAAGTCTCCGGCGCCAAGCTCGGCTTCATCGCACTCACCGATTCAGCCCCGCTGGTCATCGCCAAGGAGAAAGGCCTCTTCGCAAAACACGGCCTGCCGGATGTCGACGTTGAGAAGCAGGCATCCTGGGGGGCGACCCGCGACAATCTCGTACTCGGAGGTGCCGCCAACGGCATCGACGGCGCCCATATCCTCTCGCCGCTTCCCTATCTCATGCACACGGGCAAGGTGACGCAGAACAACCAGCCGGTGCCGATGACGCTCCTGGCGCGCCTCAACTACGACAGCCAGGCCATCTCGGTCGCCAAGGAATATGCCGATACTGGCGTCCAACTGGATGCCTCCAAGCTGAAGGCTGCTTTCGACGCCAAGCGCGCGGCCGGCAAGGAAATCAAGGCCGCCATGACCTTCCCCGGCGGCACGCATGACCTCTGGATCCGCTATTGGCTCGCCGCCGGCGGCATCGACCCCGACAAGGACGTCTCGACCATCGTCGTGCCGCCGCCGCAGATGGTGGCGAACATGAAGGTGGGCAATATGGACGTCTTCTGTGTCGGCGAACCCTGGAACGAGCAGCTCGTCAATCAGGGCATCGGCTTCACTGCCTGTACGACCGGCGAAATCTGGAAGGGTCATCCGGAAAAGGCGCTCGGCATGCGCGCCGAATGGATCGAGAAGAACCCCAATGCCGCCAAGGCGCTGCTGATGGCCATCATGGAAGCCCAGCAATGGTGCGACAGCATGGACAACAAGGACGAAATGGCAACCATCCTCGGCAAGCGACAGTGGTTCAACGTGCCGCCCAAGGATATTCTCGGCCGCCTCAAGGGTGACATCAATTACGGCAACGGGCGCGTCGCCAACGGAACCGATCTTTACATGAAGTTCTGGAAGGGCGGCGTTTCCTACCCTTATCCGAGCCATGACGCCTGGTTCATCACCGAGAACATGCGCTGGGGCAAGTTCGCTGCGAATACCGACGTCAAGAAACTGGTCGGCCAGGTGAACCGCCAGGATATCTGGCGCGACGCCGCCAAGGATCTTGGCGTGGCCGCCGCCGATATTCCGGCCTCGACCTCACGCGGCAAGGAAACCTTCTTCGACGGCAAGATCTTCGACCCGGAGAACCCTTCCGCCTATCTCGAAAGCCTCTCCATCAAGGTGGCGTCGTGATGATCGCTGTCATGCCTCAAGAGCTCCGCACTCTCCGCGTCGCGCAAGATTCAAGGACCTGATTCATGTCTGCAACAGCCCGCAAACAGGAAGTCATCGCGACGGCCGCACCTCAAGACGAAAGCCGCGTCGTGAAACTCTCCGCCCGTCCCGTTCGCCGCATCGACATAAGGCACATTGCGATGGCAGTCCTGCGTGCCGTTGTGCCGCCGCTGGTCGTGCTCATCATCCTGCTCGGCGTCTGGCAGCTCCTCTGTGAGCAGCCGGGCGCCAGCCTGCCGCCGCCGTCCCAAGTCTGGCAGGAGAGCTACGACCTCATCGCCTATCCCTTCTTCTATAACGGCCCTCAGGATATCGGCCTGGCCTGGCGCGTGCTCATTTCCCTGGAGCGCGTCGCCTATGGCTTCGGCCTTGCCGCGATCGCCGGCGTCTTGATCGGCGCGCTGATCGGGCAATCGGTCTGGGCGATGCGCGGCCTCGATCCGATTTTCCAGATCCTGCGCACCGTGCCGCCGCTCGCCTGGCTGCCGCTGTCGCTCGCTGCATTTCAAAATTCCAGTCCTTCGGCAATCTTCGTGATTTTCATCACCTCGATCTGGCCGGTCATCATCAACACCGCCGTCGGCGTGCGCAACATCCCGCAGGATTACCGCAACGTCGCCAGGGTGCTGCGGCTGAACCAGATCGAGTTCTTCTTCCGTATCATGGTGCCGGCTGCTGCCCCTTACATTTTCACAGGCCTGCGCATCGGCATCGGCCTGTCGTGGCTTGCCATCGTCGCCGCCGAAATGCTGACGGGTGGCGTCGGCATCGGCTTCTTCATCTGGGACGCATGGAACTCCTCGCGCCTGCCCGACATCATCGTCGCCCTCACCTATATCGGCATCACCGGTTTCATCCTCGACAAGCTGGTCGCCGCGATCGGCGCCTTTGTCACCCGCGGCGCGACGGCCAATTAAGGAAAGCATGATGACCAGCTCCTATCTCAAGCTTGATCACATCGACAAATATTTCGACCGCGGCGGCCAACGGGCGGAGGTGCTGAAGGGCATCAATCTCGTCATCGGCAAGGGTGAGTTCGTCTCGATCATCGGCCATTCCGGTTGCGGCAAGTCGACCCTGCTTAATCTAATCGCGGGCCTGACCCCGGTCTCGGCCGGCGCGGTGCTCCTGGAAAACCGGGAGGTCAATGCGCCCGGCCCCGAGCGCGCCGTCGTCTTCCAGAACCATAGCCTGCTGCCCTGGCTGACCGTCTATGAAAACGTCAATCTCGCCGTTTCGAAACTGTTCCGCGGCACAAAAACCAAGGCCGAACGTCATGATTGGGTGATGCGCAATCTCGACCTGGTGCAGATGGCCCATGCCAAGGACAAGCGCCCTTCGGAAATCTCCGGCGGCATGAAACAGCGCGTGGGCATTGCCCGGGCGCTCGCCATGGAGCCGAAGATCCTCTTGCTGGACGAGCCCTTCGGCGCACTCGACGCCCTGACGCGCGCGCATCTGCAGGATGCGGTGATGGATATCCATGCCCGCCTCGGCAGCACCATGGTGATGATCACCCACGATGTCGACGAGGCCGTGCTGCTCTCCGACCGTATCGTCATGATGACCAACGGACCGGCCGCCTATATCGGCGATGTGCTCGACGTGCCGATCGCCCGGCCGCGCAACCGCCTCGAGCTTGCCGCCGACCGAACCTACCTCAAATGCCGCGAAGCCGTGTTGAAGTTCCTCTACGAACGCCACCGCTTCGTCGAAGCAGCGGAGTAAGCCCATGACCCAAAAACTTGTCATCGTTGGCAACGGCATGGCGCCCGGCCGCATGCTGGAGCATCTCCTAGAAAAGGCGCCGGACCTCTATCAGGTCACGATCTTCAACGCCGAGCCGCGCGTCAATTACGACCGCATCATGCTGTCGCCAGTCCTTTCGGGCGAAAAGGACTACGAACAGATCATCATCCATGGCGATGGCTGGTACATCAAGAACAACATCACCCTCTACAAGGGCCACAAGATCGTTGCCATCGATCGCGCCGCCAAGACGGTGACCTCGGATCATGGCGTCACCGAGAGCTACGACAAGCTGGTGATTGCCACCGGCTCCGTGCCTTTCATCATTCCCATTCCCGGAGCAAACCTGCCGGGTGTCTTGAGCTATCGCGACCTGGACGACGTCAATGCAATGCTGCTTGCCGCCCAGTCCCGTGCCAAGGCGGTCGTCATCGGCGGCGGCCTGCTCGGTCTCGAAGCTGCGGCGGGCCTCAATCTGCGCGGCATGGACGTCACCGTGCTGCACGTCAATTCGACGCTGATGGAGCGCCAGCTCGACCCCGCCGCAGGTTACCTCCTGGAAAAGGCGATCGAAGAGCGCGGCATCAAGGTCATCACCAAGGCCAACACCAAGGCGATCGTCGGTGACGGCAAGGTCGAGGGTGTGGAACTCTCCGACGGCACCATCGTCCCGGCAACGCTGGTGGTGATGGCGGTCGGCATTCGCCCGAGCGCCGGGCTCGCCAAGGAGGCCGGACTTGCGGTCAACAGGGGCATCGTCGTCGATGCCGGCATGAGCACATCAGACGGTGATATCTACGCACTCGGCGAATGCGCCGAAGTCGGCGGACAGGTCTACGGCCTGGTGGCGCCGCTTTACGAGATGGCGCGCGTCGCAGCCGCGCAGCTGGCCGGTGAAACCTCAGCCGGCTTCGTGCATTCCGACACACCGACCAAGCTCAAGGTCACTGGCATCGATCTGTTCTCGCTTGGAGACTTTGCCGATGGCGACGATCGCGAGGAGATCGTCCTGCGCGATGCCTCGGCCGGCGTCTACAAGCGCCTGGTGCTGAAAGACAACCGCATCATCGGCACCGTGCTCTACGGCGAAACCGCCGATGGCGCCTGGTTCAACGACCTGAAGAAGAAGGCCACCGATATCTCGGAGATGCGCGAGACGCTGATCTTCGGACAGGCTTACCAGGGAGGGTCACCGCTGGACCCTATGGCGGCCGTTGCAGCCTTGCCGGATGATGCGGAAATCTGCGGCTGCAACGGCGTCTGCAAGGGCAAGATCACGTCAACAATCACCGCCAAGGGACTGACATCGCTTGATGATGTGAGAGCGCATACCAAGGCGTCGGCCTCCTGCGGCTCCTGCACCGGCCTTGTCGAACAGTTGATGTCGATCACGCTGGGCGAGAGCTACAACCCGGCCGCTGTGCAGCCGATGTGCACCTGCACCGAGCTTGGACATGACGACGTCAGAAGGCTCATAAAAGCCAAGGGGTTGAAGACCATTCCTGCGGTTATGCAGGAACTGGAGTGGAAGACCTCCTGCGGCTGCGCCAAATGCCGCCCGGCGCTGAACTATTACCTCGTCTGCGACTGGCCGGACGAATATGCCGACGACTATCAGTCGCGCTTCATCAATGAGCGCGTCCACGCCAATATCCAGAAGGACGGCACCTATTCGGTCGTGCCGCGCATGTGGGGTGGCGTCACCAATTCCGGAGAGCTACGAGCCATCGCCGATGTCGTCGACAAGTTCGAAATCCCGATGGTGAAGGTGACCGGCGGCCAGCGCATCGATCTGCTCGGCATCCAGAAGGAGGATCTGCCCGCCGTCTGGGCCGACCTCGGCAAGGCAGGCTTCATCTCCGGCCAGGCCTATGCCAAGGGCCTGCGCACGGTGAAGACCTGCGTCGGCTCCGACTGGTGCCGCTTCGGCACGCAGGATTCGACCGGCCTTGGCATCCGCATCGAGAGGTTCATGTGGGGCTCCTGGACGCCGGCCAAGCTCAAGATGGCGGTGTCCGGCTGTCCGAGAAACTGCGCCGAGGCGACCTGCAAGGACATTGGTGTCATCTGCGTGGATTCGGGCTTCGAGATCCATTTCGCCGGAGCCGCCGGCCTCGACATCAAGGGCACGGAAGTACTCGGCCTCGTCAAGACCGAGGACGAGGCGCTGGAGCATATCGTGGCACTGACACAGATGTACCGCGAGCAGGGCCGCTATCTCGAGCGCATCTACAAATGGGCAAAGCGCATCGGCCTCGACGAGATCCGCCGGCAGATCATGGGAGATGCCGACAAGCGCAAGGCCTATTACGACCGCTTCGTCTTCAGCCAGAAATTCGCACAGGTCGATCCCTGGTCGGAGCGCGTCTCCGGCAAGGACAAGCATGAATTCCGGCCGATGGCGACGGTCGGTTTCCCCCAGGCGGCCGAGTGAGGAGATGGACATGAATTGGGTAGAAATCGGCGACATCTCGGATATCCCGCTGCGGGGCGCACGCTGCGTGAAGACCCCGCAGGGCAAGATCGCCGTGTTCCGCACCGCCGAAAATCAGGTCTTCGCCATTGAGGACCACTGCCCGCACAAGGGCGGCCCACTTTCGCAGGGGATCGTCCATGGCGCTGCGGTCACCTGCCCGCTGCACAACTGGGTGATTTCACTCGAAACCGGCGAGGCGCTCGGAGCGGACAAGGGTTCGGTCAGGACCATTCCGGTGCGAAACGAGAATGGAGCCCTGTCGATTGCTCTCGATAGTTTGATGATGGCGGCGGAGTGACCCCTCTTCCCCCGCCATTGTGGGGAGGAGAGGTCTGCCAGCCTGTTGACCGGAGCAATCATGTCCGCTGAGACCAAAACCACCTGCCCTTACTGCGGCGTCGGCTGCGGCGTCATCGCCAGTGTCGACGACCACGGCAAGGTCTCCGTCAAAGGCGATCCGGAGCATCCGGCCAATTACGGCCGGCTCTGTTCCAAAGGGTCGGCGCTGGCCGAGACCGTCGATCTCGACGGCCGCGTTCTCTATCCGGAAATCCACGGGCAAAAGGCAGACTGGGACGAAGCGCTCGATCTCGTCGCAACGCGCTTTTCCGAGACCATCGCCGAGCATGGTCCGGATTCGGTTGCTTTCTACGTCTCCGGCCAGCTTCTGACCGAAGATTATTATGTCGCCAACAAGCTGATGAAAGGCTTCATCGGCTCGGCCAATATCGACACCAATTCGCGGCTCTGCATGTCATCCTCCGTCGCCGGCCATCGCCGCGCCTTCGGCTCGGATACGGTGCCGGGAACTTACGAGGATATCGAACTCGCCGATCTGGTGATCCTGACCGGCTCCAATCTCGCCTGGTGCCATCCGGTCATCTACCAGCGCCTTGCCGCCGCCAAGACCGCGCGACCAGGAATGAAAGTGGTTGTGATCGACCCGCGCCGAACGATGACCTCCGACATTGCCGACCTGCATCTGGCGATCCGCCCGGATGGCGATGTCGCCTTGTTCATGGGACTGCTGGCCCAGCTTACCCAGAGCACCGCCATCAACCAGAATTTCATCGCGCTCCATACCGAGGGCTTCGCGGATGCGTTTGCCGAGGCCTCCGCACTGAGCTTCAGCGACCTGCTCGACAAGACCGGTCTGCCGGCGATGCAGTTGCGCGAGTTCTTCCGCCTGTTCGAAACGACGGAAAAGGTGGTGACCTGCTATAGCCAGGGCGTCAACCAATCCTCCTCCGGCACCGACAAGGTCAACGCCATCATCAATTGCCATCTGGCAACCGGGCGTATCGGCCGGCCCGGCATGGGACCTTTCTCGCTTACCGGCCAACCGAACGCCATGGGAGGGCGAGAGGTCGGCGGGCTCGCCAACATGCTCGCCGCCCATATGGCAATCGAAAATGCCGAGGACCGCGATCGGGTGCAACGCTTCTGGCAATCTCCGGCGATCGCCGAGCAGCCGGGGCTGAAGGCGGTCGACATGTTCCGCGCCGTTGCCGATGGCCGCATCAAGGCATTGTGGATCATGGCGACCAATCCGGTGGTGTCGATGCCGGATGCGGATGCCGTCGAGGCGGCCATCAAGGCCTGTCCCTTTGTCGTCGTTTCCGACGTCCTGAAAGAGACGGATACGACGCGGCACGCGCATGTGCTGCTGCCGTCCCTCGGCTGGGGCGAAAAGGACGGCACGGTGACCAATTCCGAACGCCGGATCTCCCGGCAGCGCGAGTATCTCCCCGCTCCGGGCGATGCGAAACCGGATTGGTGGCAGATGGCCGAAGTCGGCCGCCGCATGGGATTTGGCGACGCCTTCGCCTTTGGGTCCGCCGCCAACATCTTTGCCGAACACGCCGCTCTTTCCAGCTTTGAGAATGACGGTAGCCGGGATTTCGATATCGGCGCTTATGGGCAAATCGCAATTGACGACTACGACGCGCTTTCGCCATTCCAATGGCCGCAGCCCGCGGGATCAGCTCGGCAGGCGACACGTTTCTTCGCTGACGGCGGATTCTTTCATGCCGATCGCAAGGCTCGCTTCGTGCCGGTCAAGGCTCCAGAATCAGACCGCACCAACGCAGACTTTCCGTTCACGCTCAATACCGGCCGCATTCGCGACCAGTGGCATACGATGACCCGCACCGGCAAGAGCGCCCGCCTGTCGGCGCATATAGCCGAGCCCTTTGCCGAAATCCATCCCCGCGATGCGATCGAGATCGGCGTCGGCGACGCCGGTCTGGTCGAAATCGAAAGCCCGCATGGCAAGGTGATCGTACGCGCCCTGGTAACCGAACGTCAGGCGCGCGGCAGCCTGTTCGTACCGATGCATTGGAACGACCGGTTCGCCGCAAAGGCGCGCATCGACGCTGTCGTCACGCCCTTGACCGACCCCATCTCAGGCCAGCCGGCATCAAAGAATGTCGCCGTTGCTGCCCGCCCCTTCAAGGCGGCGCGTTATGGCTTTGCCGTTTCGATGGCAAGGCCGCAGCAACTGGATAGCGCTTATTGGGCGCTCGCCAAAGCCGATGGTGGCTGGCGGACGGAGCTTGGCTTCGACGAGGCGGAGGAGGACTGGGCGAGTTGGTGCCGAGCGACCTTCGATATCCCTACGCATATCGAACCGCTCGGCTATGCCGATCGAACCACCGGCGACTTTCGTCTCGCCTTCTTCGATGGCGAACGATTGCTCGCAGCGCTGTTTCTTGCCCGCCAGCCGGTGGCCGTCGCGCGCAACTGGGCGATCGCGCAACTCACCGCCTCCCATAGCGATCTGCGCAAGCGCTTCGCGCTCGTTGCCGGGCGACCGGGTGCCGACACGCCGGATCCCGGAGCAACCGTCTGCTCGTGCTTCGGTGTCGGTGTCAATCAGATCGTCGGTGCGGTTCGCAACGGCTGCCACAGCGTCGATGCGGTCGGCAAAGCACTGAATGCCGGGACCAATTGCGGCTCTTGCCGCGCGGAGATCCGTGGCATCATCGACGGATGCCTCGCAGCCGCGGCCGAATAAGTAGCGCCTCCTTTACCCCGCAAGCGCCTCGCTCGAGGCGCGACAAAGTGCCCACGGGACAGGCCGGCACCCACCGGCTTGACTATCTACGCTCAATATGAGAACATACAGTGAACATATGGAGATATCCATGACTGACACACAGCAAGTCATAGAGCGTGCCATGACATTCGTCGCCGTTTCAAAAGCTTTGCGGCAACGCGAACAGGAACGGCTCGCTGCCTGGAAACGCCGCGTCGATATCAGCCGGCCACTGCCGCCTTTGCCGCGCGCGGTACAGCTTTCGCTCAAGCTGGATCGGTGAGATTGCGCGCGACCTGGACGGTGATCAGAACCTAAACAGGTAGGAATGGGATATTCCCAAGGGAACCACGATCCCGCCATGGCGTTTTCTCACTAGAGGAGAACGACATGGCAAAATATGATCCGACATCGTTGCCAATCCCGGCCCCGGAAACTGGCCTTCCAAACCCCCTTCAACCGCCTTCGGTGGATCCACCCAGGATCGACACAGGTGATGACTCGACTGCCTATAGTCGCGGCTTCGAAGCCGGGAAAAGGGAGGTTGCCACCGACAAGAACCCCTATCCCGAAGAAAGCGGCCGTGCGAAGGCATTCGACCACGGCTATCTGGATGCACAGAAGGTCAGAAGTAACGATAAGCCGCCCGGCTGAGATTGTCGGCGGCAGAGTGCCCGCCTTTCGGCGGGCGCTCTGTTTTTCTGAAGATCGTTATGCCTTGAAGAATTCAAGCAGATCGGCGTTGATGACATCCGCATGGGTGGTGGCCATGCCGTGCGGGAAGCCCTTATAGACCTTCAGCGTGCCCTTCTTGAGCAACTTGGCGGACAGAAGAGCGGAATCCGCGATCGGCACGATCTGGTCGTCATCACCATGCATCACCAGGACCGGCACATCGATCTTCTTCAGGTCATCGGTGAAATCGGTTTCCGAGAAGGCCTTGATGCAATCGTAATGGGCCTTGGCGCCGCCCATCATGCCCTGGCGCCACCAATTGTCGACGACGCCCTGCGAGACATTAGCGCCCGCACGATTGAAACCGTAGAACGGGCCAGCCGGGATATCGCGGAAGAACTGAGCGCGGTTGGCGACCAGCGCCGAACGGAAACCGTCGAAGACTTCAAGCGGCAGACCGCCCGGATTCTTCTCGGACTTGACCATGATCGGCGGCACGGCGCCGATCAGCACCGCCTTGGAGACGCGGCCATGGCCGCCATATTGGGCGACGTAGCGGGCAACTTCGCCGCCGCCGGTCGAATGTCCCACATGAATGGCGCCCTTCAGGTCGAGATGCTCGGCCAATGCCGCGACGTCGGCGGCATAGGTATCCATCTCGTTGCCGATAGCCGTCTGGCTCGAACGACCGTGGCCGCGGCGATCATGGGCGATGACGCGGAAACCCTTGTCGAGGAAAAACAACATCTGCGCGTCCCAATCGTCGGCGCTCAGCGGCCAGCCATGATGGAAGACGATGGGCTGACCTGTTCCCCAATCCTTGTAGAAGATCTGGGTTCCGTCCTTGGTCGTAATGGTGTTGCTGCTCATAGTGGTATCCTTCCCTTTCGAAGACTGCTTTGTTGCAGAGGCTTGTGCGGGTTGAGCGAAGGGCATGACAGCCGCCGTGGCGGCCAGACCTAATCCGGCCGTCATAACGCCCCGACGGGTAGCTTGATTGATCGAGTTGCTCATTTCAATCTCCAATCATTTATATATCGCACGATTTGTTATTGCGATATTTATTGATATAGAGCTAACGCGAATTGCTGTCCATAGAAATTTATCGCAATATCATATCGTGCAATAACAAATTGAGCCATAACCGGTACTCCGGCATGACGCCTGAGCGGCTGAGCGCATGGAACCATCGGATCCAGCCCCTGCGCGATGCGCTTGGTCTGGAGGATGTTTTCGGCTGATTGTGTCAGGTAACGATGACTACTGTGCGGGCTTGTCCGCGAAATGCGCGATGGCGAATTCGGCCACCTTTGCGTTCGACTTCCTCGCATCGTCAAGCCAGAACGGGAAGACTTGCCATTGGTGGATCATGCCCGGCCAGACCTCGACGGTGACATCGACCCCTGCCTGACGCGCCTTGTCCTCCAGGCGCAGCGTATCGTCCAGCAGCGTCTCACGCAAACCGACCTGCAGCAGCAGCGGCGGAAAGCCGGTCATATTGGCATAAAGCGGTGATCTCTCCCAGTTAACCGGGGATCGATCGCCGATATAGGCCTTACGTATCAACTCCAGCTCGCCCTTGCCCATGAAAGGATCGCTCCCGGCATTCGCGGTCATCGAGGCCCCCGTCAGGGCAAAATCGGTCACAGGACTCATCGCCACTACGGCCGCCGGCAAAGGACCCTTGAGCCGAAGCTGCCTGAGGGTAACCTCGATCGCCAGGGTTCCGCCGACGGATTCACCGGCAATCACGATATTCTCCGCTCGATACCCCGAGGCGAGAAGCCAGCGATAGGCTGCCAGCGCATCATCGAGCTGGGCAGGGAAACCATGTTCCGGCGTGAGACGATAGTCGATCAGCAGGACATCGGCGGATGCGGCCTTTGCAAGCGAGCCGGCAATATTGCGATGCGTCCTCAATGAGCCGCTATAGAAGCCGCCGCCATGGAGATAGAGGATCGCCCTTCTGCCAAGCGGATGATGCAGCCGCGCCGGCCAGATCAGATCGGCCTCTACTCCGTTGACATCGACATGGCGGATCTGGACGCGCGTCGGATCCGGCGTGGATGCCATCAGCCTTTCGAAAGCGCCGCGCCGCTGGCGGAGATCCTGTACGCCGTCGTAAGTCTGATGCAGCGTTGCGATCAGCTTGTTGATCTGGTCGGTCGAGGCGTTCGTTGATGGCGCGGGATCGAGCGCCTGGGCGGGTGAACCCATCAGCAGCAGGGAGGCGGTCACCGCCAGCGCCGCCGTCAGCCTCGTCAGGAAAGGGAGCATGAAGAGAAATGACCGACGCCCATTCACACGATTGACCTTTCCGCTACCCAGCCTGAAGGCAATATTGCTCTGTTCGGTTGCAACTGCCAACAGCTTCGTCTGTCTTCAGTCCTGGATATCGTCTATTTTTCAAAGCAGCATGACAGACGGGAACACGTCATCATCAGCCAGATGAGAATAGCTTGATGATCGCAAAACGGCTGAAGGCGCAGGGCACAGCTCTCCATCCCCGGGCACGCCACCCCCGGGGCTTCTCCTCTTCCGATCCCTCACCTCCAACAATCGGCCATGAATGAGCTGGCCATTGTTATCCGGAGTGATCTTTACTAAGCGGTTTGGCTTCTCATAGCCTCGGAGAGATTGCCCGAGGCTGCGAACCCATCGAGACCAGTTGCAACGACCGATACCCGGAACACGCCATCAAGGGTTCTGTCGAAGATCGCGCCGACAACGATATCGGCATCATCGAGGACTTCGTCGCGTATGCGGCTTGCGGCCTCATCAACCTCGAACAGCGTCATGTCCGTCCCGCCGGAAATGGAGATCAGCACGCCCCGCGCGCCCTTCATGCTCATATCGTCAAGAAGCGGGTTGGCGACGGCAGCCTCTGCTGCCCTCAGCGCACGGCCCTCTCCGCTCGCTTCACCCGTTCCCATCATGGCGCGGCCCATTCCGCGCATGACGGATTTGACGTCGGCGAAGTCGAGGTTGATCAGGCCTTCCTTGACGATCAGATCCGTGATGCAGCTGACGCCGGCAAACAGAACCCGGTCCGCGGTCACAAAGGCATTCGCGAAGGTGGTCGTGGCATCCGCAATGCGAAACAGGTTCTGATTTGGAATGACGATGACAGTGTCCGCACTTTCACGCAGCCGCTCGATACCCTCGTTGGCGGTCCGCATGCGTCGGTTGCCTTCGAACGTAAAGGGCTTGGTGACGACACCCACCGTGAGGATTCCCGCCTCGCGCGCCGCTTGAGCGATGATCGGGGCGGCACCCGTGCCTGTGCCGCCGCCCATTCCGGCCGTGATGAAGCACATATGCGTGCCCCGGAGATGATCCAGGATTTCATCAATGGATTCCTCGGCAGCAGCGCGTCCGATTTCCGGCAGGGAGCCGGCGCCGAGACCTTCAGTCACCTGAGTCCCGAGCTGAATGCGCCGCGCTGCGCTCGACATCGCGAGCGCCTGCGCATCCGTGTTTGCCGCAATGAATTCAACGCCCTGAAGCTCTTCCGCGATCATATTGTTGATCGCGTTGCCGCCGCCACCACCGACACCGACGATGGAAATCTTCGGTATCACTTCGGATAAGGATGTGCGGATGTCGGCCATGAAGGTCCCCTTGAATCAATTTCAATCGCGATCACCTGCCATTCGCGGGAACTGGCATAAAGCGATTCGCGAAAGCATAACGATCCTGATGAGGAACGCGTGAGCATTGCGGCATATGCTGGGCGACGTCCACAAGATAATGAATTTAACGCATGGCGATGGTCGGCATGTTAAAGCGCGAGCCCCCGGATCAAACACCGGGAGCCCGCAGCTACCAACGCAATTCTGAGCCAGCTGGCGTCAGATCGAGGCCAGCCGGGCAAGGATGGCTTCTCGCGCTGCCCGCGAGCCGGCCAGACGCTGTTTCGTCCTGGCGAGTACCTCGCCTGTCGCCTCTTCCGGCGTACCCGAATGGAACGGCGGCGCCGGCGCGTATTCCAGCGAAAGCTGGATCGTCTCCGCTTCCTCCTGGCCACGTAGAGCCGCAACAACGGCCAGCCCGAAGTCGATACCGGCCGTCACACCGCCAGCGGTGATGAGATTGCCGTCCTGAACGATACGGCCAGCGGTCGGAACAGCTCCGAAATGAGCGAGAAAATCATGGGCATTCCAATGCGTCGTTGCCTTCCTGCCCTTGAGCAGACCGGCCGCGCCGAGAACGAGGGAGCCGGTGCAGACCGAGGTCACGAAACGTGCCTGCGCCGCTTGTGTTTGAATAAAGGACAAAACGGCCGCATCTTCGAGCAAGGCGTTCACGCCAGCGCCGCCCGGCACGCAGATTACATCGAGTTGAGGGCAATCCTCGAACGTCGTCGTCGGCTGCAATACCAGTTTCGTTGACGCCACTATCGGCGCGGTGTCCTTCCAGACCAGATGCACCTCAGCGCCTTCCGTCGACGCGAAAACCTCATAAGGGCCTGTCAGATCGAGTTGCTGAACGCCGGGAAAGGTGAGCAGGCCGAAGCGGATGGTCATGTTCATCTCCAAAGGTTGACTTCGGCAAGCTTACGCGATCACTATCTGGCGCATTTGCCAAACTACCCTCATTTTGAGCCAAACCATGCGCCGCATCGAAATTCTCGCCTTCGAAAACGCCCAGCTGCTCGACATAACCGGGCCGCTGCAGGTGTTTACCAGCGCCAATGAGGCGGCCGTGGCATCAGGTCTGCCAAGACCTTATGACGCCATTACCATTGCGACGAGCAAACAGACTGGGACGACTTCAGGCCTGACGCTTACGACTGCGCCGCTGCCTGACAATGATATCGAGATCGATACCTTGATCGTCGCGGGCGGGCGGGGCGTCAACAAGGCATGCGAGGACGCGGTTCTTGTCGACTGGATCCGCCGGCGTTCGGCAAGGGCGCGGCGGACGGCGTCGGTTTGCAGCGGCGCCTTTCTTCTCGCCGAGGCGGGACTGTTGGAAGGCAAGCGCGCGGTGACCCATTGGCATCGCTGCACCGAGTTCTCCAAGCGCTTTCCGAACGTCAAGCTGGAACCCGATCCCATCTTCATTCAGGACGGAGCGATATGGACCTCGGCGGGCGTAACCGCCGGTATCGACCTGACATTGGCGCTGGTCGAAGCGGATCTCGGCCGGAGCCTGGCGCTGGCCGTCGCCCGAGAACTCGTCGTCTTCCTAAAACGGCCAGGCGGCCAGGCGCAGTTCAGCACCATGCTGACGCTGCAGGAAGGCGGCGAACGCTTCGATCGTCTGCACGGATGGATTATGGACAATCTGCGCGCGGATCTTTCGCTTCTGGCACTTGCCGATCGGGCTAACATGAGCGCGCGTAGCTTCTCGCGGCATTACCGCCAGGCGACGGGACGCACACCCGCCAGAGCCGTCGAGGATATTCGCGTGGAGGCCGTGCGCCGTCTTCTGGAACAGGGCCTTTCCGTCCGCCAGGCGCGCATCCGCTGTGGTTTCGGTTCGGAGGAAACTCTGCGGCGAAGCTTTCTGAGAAGCTTTGGCACAACGCCACAAGCTTTTCGCGATCATTTCGGGTAGTTTAGTTACACGATATGAACTCGCATCGAGGCATTTGCCCCCGCCTGACAGAGACTTCCCGATCGAAGGATGCCATGCTTACCTTGGAAACCTCACGGCTGATCTTCCGGCCCTGGCAAGACCGGGATCGCGCACCATTCGCCGCCATCAACGCCGATCCCGAGACGCGTCAATATTATTATCCGAGCCTGCTCACGCCTGCGGAATCGGCTACCGTGATCGATGAGGCCAATGAACAATTGGCGAGCGAAGGGTTCGGCTTTCTTGCCGTCGAGCGCAAGGCGGACGGCGCCTTGATCGGTGGAGCGGGGCTGTCACGTCCCGGCCCTGAAGTTCCCGGCAACTTCCCGCTCGAGATCGGCTGGATTCTCGGACGCCCTTACTGGCGACAGGGCTATGCGACAGAAGCGAGCCACTGCTGCCTCGACTTCGCGTGGAAGGAATTGCAGGCAAAAGAGGTGATCGGCTACACCTCGACCATCAACACTCCCTCGCGCCGCGCCATGGAGAAGATCGGCATGCTGCATGTGGAAGACGCCGATTTTGAGGATACGACCGTTCCAGTCGGGCATGTCCTGCGCCCGCATGTGCTCTATCGGATCGATCGGCCCTTTCGCTAGGAGCGACCTAGCGTTTCAACGCAAGCCGCGAAATGCCGCGCCGGCATGGCGAGCCGGCAATCGATCGCCCTCACCGAAGATCCGGTTTCGCAACGACCCCTCGGCATAGGCGGTCTTGTAGACACCACGATCCTGCAAGGCAGGCACGACGACATCGATAAAGTCCTCGTAGCTCTCCGGCGTCACCGTTCGCGTCAGATTGAACCCGTCGATCTCGCCTTCGGTGATCCAGCTTTCGAGCTCATCGGCGATATCGGCGGCATCACCGACGATGACGGGATAACGACCGCCGACGGCGAGTTCCTTCAGCAATTGCCGCTTCGTCCAGCCGCGCTGCTGCGCAAGCTGCGTTGCCGACTGGATGGCATTGGAGGTGCCGTAGGAAATCGGATCGTCCAGCTCGTAACGGGAAAAATCGATACCGGTGCTGGCCGCGAAATGCGCCAGCCCCGCCTCCGGGCTTGCATGGCGCAGATAGTCCTCGTATTTCTCCCGTGCCGCCTGCCGCGAGTGGTCTGGGATCACGGTAATCCCGACGAATATCTTGACGTCCTCCGGCCGTCGCCCCGCCTCGACAACCGCCTGCCGTAGAATGCGCGATGTGGTTCTAGCCGCATTCTTGTCGGTCGCGGTGATGAACACGCATTCGGCGTGCCTCGCCGCAAACTGGCGGCCCCGCCCCGACGTGCCGGCCTGATAGAGCACCGGCGTCCGCTGGATGGAGGGTTCAGAGAGATGGTAACCGTCGACCTGATAGAAGGGTCCCCGATGGTGGATCGGCCGAACCTTGGTGGGATCGGCGAAGATGCGCGCCTGCTTATCAGCCCGCACCGCGTCGTCATCCCAGCTTCCTTCCCAGAGCTTGTAGAGCACCTCCAGATAGTCGTCGGCGCGGTCATAGCGGCTATCATGATCCGCCTGTCCATCCTGACCGAGCGCACGAGCCGCGCTGTCGAGGTAGCCGGTGACGATGTTCCAGCCGACACGGCCGCCGGTCAGGTGGTCGAGCGTCGACATCCGGCGGGCGAAGAGATAGGGCGCTTCGGAATTGAGGTTGACGGTAATCCCGAAACCGAGATGGTGCGTCACCGCCGCCATGCCGGAGACCAGCAGCAGCGGATCGTTGACCGGAAGCTGGATGGACTCGCGCAGCGTCAGGTCGACGGAGTTCTGATAGACATCATAGACGCCAACGATATCGGCAAGGAATATGCCATCGAACAGGCCACGTTCCAGCGTCCTGGCAAGCGACGTCCAGTAGTCGAGCGTCTTGTACTGATCCGAACGGTCGCGCGGATGCGTCCAGAGGCCATGATTGATATGGCCGACGGAATTCATATTGAAGGCATTGAGGAGGATCTGCTTTTTCATGGCTTTGATGACCTAGATCGCGCCATGGCGCGGCGGCAGCTTGCCGTTCAGATAGTAGTTGCCAACCGCCTGATATTTCCAACGCACCGGATCATGCAACGTGTGTGTCCGCACATTGCGCCAGTAACGGTCGAGATTGTCCTCCGCCAGCGTCGAGGACGTGCCGGACAATTCGAACAGCTTGTTGGCGGCGAGCAGTCCGGCCTTCGTCGCCAGGATTTTCGCTTCCGCCACGGCGATCGAGGCGCGCGCTACGCTCTCTTCCGTCATAACGGCCTGCGCGGCATCGACCTCCGCCGCAGCGCGATCAAGCAGCGCCTGTGCCGCGCGCAACCGTATCCAGACATTGCCGACCTGATGCAGCGTCAGCGGATCATCAGTGGCGCGATCCACCTTGGCATCCAGCCAGGGACGAGCGCGCTCGCGGATGAAGCGAAGCATTTCCTGATAAGCCCCGAAGCCGATGCCGAGATCAATGGCCGCATGCATGATCTGCGCAAACGGCCCGATGGTCGTCGGCCGTTCGAAAGAAGTCTGGAACGGCACAACCCATTCCGGTTCCACCCTGACCCGTTCGAACAACACAGTGCCGCTGCCCGTCACACGCTGCCCGAAACCATCCCAGTCGTCATGGATGGTGACGCCCGGCGCATTGCGGGGAACAAAGGCGAGATAGGTGACGGGAGCCCCCTCATCCTCAGCTACGACGAGGGTGGGAATCCAATGGGCATAGATCGCGCCGGTGCAATAGAACTTCTTTCCATCGACATACCAGCCGCCAGGGTCGCGCACGAGCCGGGTACGACGCTTGAAATCGCGCTGACCGATTTCGGCGAGTGCATTGCCCAGCCGGTCGCCGGCCAGCACGCGCTCGTAGAAGAAAGCCTTCTGTTCCGCGCTCCCGCCAACGCGAAGCACTTCCAGCGCGTAATAATGGTTCTGCGGAATCTGCGACAGCGAGCCGTCGGCAGCCCCGATGGTGACGATCGTCTGCGCGACGGTCTTTGCCGAGACGCCGGCGCCGCCATATTCGCGGGGAACGGTGATCCCCCAGAGACCACTGGTGCTGTACTGATCGAGTTCCGCCCAGGGCAGAAGCCGCTCGCTGTCACGCGACGAGGCAGTCGTTGCAAAATCGGCGGTGAGCCGCGCGGCGACATCGAGCGCCTGCGCGTCGTCGCGGATGATATCAGCCGGGCGGCTGGGTGGTGGCGCAGGCGAAGCCGGCGTGGGTGAGTTGATGTCGGTCATGTCGCTTTCGCGCTCCTAATTCCACTGATGACGGGCGGGAAAGACGCCGTTGAGCTGGTAGCTGCCAAGCAGGTGATATTTCCAGCGCACCGGATCATGCAGCGTATGCACCCGCGCATTGCGCCAATGCCGGTCGAGATTGTGCCCGGCGCGGGTTGCGGCCGAGCCCGCTAGATCGAACAGCTTCTCGGTCGCCTCCAGAGCGATCTCCGTCGTCAGGATCTTCGCTTCGGCAACCGCTGCCGACGCCCGCGCGCTCGATGCCTCGGTGATCGGCGCACGCGCCACCTCGTCCAGCACTTCGCCGGCGGCGTAGAGCAATGCCTGGGCTGCATGGAGTTCAGTATAGAGATGGCCGATCTCATGAATGATGGTCGGGTCGTCGCTTGCCGATTGCAGGCCGGAATCCATCCAGGGGCGGGCATAGTCCTTGACGAAAGCGACCGTGTCCTCGATGGCGGCTCTGGCGATACCGGCATCGATCGCCACCTGAATGAGCTGCGAGACTGGACCGGTGATGCCCGGACGGTCGGCAAGCTGCCAGACGGGAAAGACCTGTTCGCTGCCGATCGCGACGTCGCTGAATTCCACCGTGCCACTGGCGGTCGTCCGCTGACCGAAGGAGGACCAATCGTCGATGACATTGACGCCGGTCGCGTCATAAGGCGCCCAGACCTGAACCGGGCGGTCCTGATCGTCGACGGCGCGAGTCGGGATCCAGTGCGCGAAAATCGCTCCCGTCGAATAGAAGCGCCGACCGGTGAGCCTCAGCCCGTCGGGCGTCTGACGCAGTCTCGTCGTGCTGACATTGACGGCATTGCGGCCGCGTTCCGGCCCGGCATTGCCAATGCGGTGGCCCCGGAGGATATCGCCGTAAAAACGGCGCTTCTGCTCTTCCGTACCGACCTCGCGCAACAGCGACAACACGCCGAACTGGTTCTGCGGGATCTGCCCGAGCGCCGGATCGGCCGCACAGAGGATCTCGAAAACTTTGGCAAGCGTGACATGGGAAACTTCAGCGCCGCCATAGGCGTTCGGGACGGTGATGCCGCCGAGACCACTTTCGGTATAGAGATCGATCTCCTCCCAGGGGAGCCGCCGTTCGCGATCGCGGTCGGACGCCCCAGCCCGGAATTTCTCGGCCAAAGCCTCGGCGGCCTTGATCGCCTGATCGTCGGTTTCGATCAGGCGCGGCGGCCAGGGTGGCGCCGGCCGGCGCGGCTCCGTCGTTTCGGTGGATATAATATTCGAGCCCGTGGGGTAGGCATCGGTCATGCAAAACTCCTGAGAAATCGTCAGCGCGCCCGCAGGCGGCTAACGGCATAGTCGCCGGTGAACTGCACGAGGCAGACCAGCGCGATGAGAACGACGATGACCATGGCCATCACGGTCGTGTCGTAACGTTGATAGCCGTAGCGGATCGCCATGTCGCCAAGGCCGCCGGCACCGATGGCGCCCGCCATGGCCGAGGCGCCGATCATGCTGACGATGGTGATGGTGAAGCCGCCGACGATGCCGGGCAGCGCCTCCGGCAGGAGCACATGGCGGACGATGTGCCAGCGGCGGCAACCGATCGCCTGCGCCGCCTCGATCAACCCGCCATCGACCTCGCGCAGGCTGACTTCGGCAATGCGCGCGAAAAACGGCGTAGCGCTGATGGACAGCGGCACGATCGCCGCCCAGACGCCGATCGTGGTGCCGGTCAGCAACCGCGTCAACGGCAAGAGGGCGACCAGAAGCACGATGAAGGGCGTGGCACGGAACCCATTGATAAGCGCCGCCAGCAGCCGGTTGAGGCGCGGCGCATGGATAAGGCCATCCGGCCCCGACAACACCAGGAACACCGCCAGCGGAATGCCGATAGCAAGGGCGAAGACGGCGGATATGCCGACCATGACGATGGTGTCAAGCAATGCCTGCCACAGGCGTTCATACATCAACGTCGACATAGCCCAATATCCTTGTTTCATGCGCTAGACCTTCGAGCCCCGGCAGTCCACGGCCTTCCGGTCGGCGCGTGGCGAGCAGCAGCCGGCCGTGAACATGGCCGTCGATCCGGTCGAGCGAGCTTTGCAACAGCCGCACCGGCGCGCCGATGGCAGCGGCAATGGCGGCAATATCCGGTTCCAAGCCGCCCTCGCCCGTATAGGACAGCGCGATGATCGCATCCTCGCGGCGGGCTGGATCGGCCTCCAGCCGCAGGCGACGCGCCACGTCCTCGGGGATATCGCGATGCAGCGGCTGCAGCAGCGCGCGAGTGGCGGCATGTTGCGGATTGCCGAAGACGCGCCAGACCGGGCCGGATTCGACCATCTGTCCTTGCTCCAGAACGACGACATGATCGCAGATTTCGCGGATGACGCTCATCTCATGGGTGATCAGAACGATGGTGAGGTTGAGGCGGCGATTGATATCCTTCAGCAACTGCAGGATCGACAGCGTCGTCTCGGGATCGAGCGCTGATGTCGCCTCGTCGCAGAGCAGGATTTCCGGATGATGGACCAGGGCGCGGGCGATGCCGACGCGCTGCTTCTGCCCGCCGGACAGGCGTGAGGGATAGGTGTCGCGCTTGTCCTCAAGCCCGACCAGCGCCAGAACCTCGGCAACGCGCTCCTCGATCTGGCGGCGCGGCACGCCGGCCACGATCAGCGGCAACGCGACATTGCCCCACACGGTCTTGGCCGACAGCAAATTAAAATGCTGGAAGATCATGCCGACGCGGCGGCGGAGCGCCACCAGCGCATCCTCGTCATATCCGCTAATATCCTTGCCATCGACAAGAACACGTCCGCTTGTCGGCTTCTCCAACCGGTTGATCGTCCTGAGCAGGCTTGACTTGCCGGCGCCGCTGCGCCCGATAATGCCGTAGATCGCACCCGCCGGTATATCCAGGCTGATGTCCCGCAGCGCCTGTACCGACCCAGCCGAAGACGTATAGGTCTTGCCGATCGCTTCGAAGACGACGGAACCCGGGCGTTGCCCGGGCTCGGCGCCCTGCTCCTCGATCACCGTCTGGCTGCGCTCCGCGCGCGGAACGGGCCAGACAGTGGCCGGAGCGATATCGCTGTCGATCATGGCAGCCATGGCAGCGTGTAGAGCTTGTTGTCGGCGCCGAAAGCCTTGTGGATTGCGTCGCGAACCGCCGTGGAATTCTGGTAGAGGGCAACCAGTTCCTTCAGCGCCGGATTGTCCGCCTTGTCCTTGCGCACGGCAAAGACGATCGCGAACTGCTTGTCATCAACGCCGGAATACAGCAGTCCGGAAGACGGATCGAAGGTCTTGGCGGCAACGATGAAATGCGGATAGCCCTGCGCCAGATCGACGTCCCCGGTCACGCGTGCAAGCTGCGGACCTTCGATTTCCTTGAAGGTCAGCTTCTTCGGGTTGTCGGTGATGTCATCCAGCGTACCCTTGAAACCGACGCCGTCGCGCAGCTTGATGAGGCCGGCCTTCTGCAACAGCAGCAGACCACGGCCCTGGTTGACCGGGTCATTGGCGATGGCGACGGTGCCGCCTTCGGGAATGCTGGCGAAATCCTTATGCTTCAGCGAGTAGAGGCCGATATTGGCGAGCACGCCCTGGCCGACGCTGGTAAAATCATAGCCGCGCTCCTTGATCGCATTGTCGAGGAAGGGCTTGTGCTGGAAATAATTGACGTCGATATCGCCCGACTGTAGCGCGACATTCGGCGTCGTCCAGTCGCTGAACTCGACGATCTCAATATCCAGCCCCTTGGCCTTGGCCTCCGGAACCAGCGCCTCGATGGAATCGGCATAAACACCGGGCACGACACCAACCTTCAGCGTTTCGGCGAAGGCCTGGGTGGAAAGCAGCAGAGCGGCAGCCGCAAACAGGTTTGCGATGGTAAGTTTCATCTATGTCCCCTCAATCGAAATGGGTAAGCCAACGCTCCCTCGATGAGGATGATCATAAAGACGATAGTTTTTATGCACAAAACGTGCCGTGCCAGAATCCGGAAGCACTGGGCAAATTTATTCCGCGCTGCGGCATATCGGCGAAAAGTTTGCCGCCTATGGTTTGGACGACGCCTCCGCAGCGGCGTGGCGAAGGCGAGACACGGGCAAAACATATCCCGCCATTTCGATGCGAGCATTCATCCGGTTGTTATGGTACAAGACTATCTTCGCTATAAAGATGTACTGCTCTTTCGTCGTGCTTCGCATGAGAGTTGATGTGCAGTCCGATCCGGTTTGCGTCCGGCTTTCGCCCCGCAGCCCCCGGCGTCCTTAGGGGACGTACGATCCTCAAAGGCGCATCGACCTCCGGCGACTGGACCATTTGGGGGGATGAGACATGCGGGTTACAGCGGCAAGTTCGGTTCTGCGTGCCCGGGCAATTGCGGGAACCTATGTGGTCATCCTGGCCTGGGATTTCGTCGCCGGGCAGGACGCCAAGAAAACCGGGCTGATGGGTTTCGCCATTCAGCGCGAGGAGCTGAAGGACGGCGCGGTTGTCGAGCGATACTGGATGACCGGCATCAAGCGCTTCAAGGACAAGGATAAAGGCTTGCCGCCGGGGACGCCCGTCAGCACGGCGGAGCATCCGGTGCAAAGCTTCCAATGGGCCGACTATACGGCGGAAACCGATCACACCTACCGCTACCAGATCGTCCCGGTCTACGGCACGGTGAAGATGCTGCAGCTCGACACCGCCTCGGCCGTCACCCTCGAAATCGCGACCGAGCTGGAATATCTGCTCAATCCCGACAAGAGAAACGACGAAGCGCGCCATGACGTTTACTTCAATCGCGGCGTGATCGGCTCGCAGGCCTATGCCCGCCGTTTCGGCAATCGCATGCCGGATGCCGACAATCCCATGGCCGAGGAAATGGTCTGGCTGTCGCGCGGGCTCTTCGAGGCGCTCATCAAGTTCATCGGCCTTGCCGAGGATCACCGCTTCGGGCTGCGCGCGGCGCTCTATGAGTTCCACTATCAGCCGGTCGCGAATGCTTTTGCCAAGGCGGTGGAAGCCGGCGCCGACGTGAAGATCGTCTTCGATGACGAGAAGACCTACAAGGCCGCGAACGAAGCGGTCATCCACAATGCCCGGCTCGACGAGATGAAGGTGGTCGTCCCGCGAACCGTGACCGAGGGCATCCGCCACAACAAGTTCATCATCCTGCTTGAGGACGAAAAGCCGATCGCGGTCTGGACGGGATCGACGAATATTTCCGATGGCGGCATCTTCGGCCACTCGAATGTCGGCCACATCGTCTGGAGTCCGGCGATAGCCGAGACCTATCTCGAATACTGGACGCTGCTGTCGCAGAACCTGACGCCGACCAAATTGCGACCGAAAAATCGCGCGCTGACGCCGCTGCCTCCTGGCCGCACCCAGCCAAACAGCGTTACGCCGGTGTTCAGCGCCCGCGACGAGAGAGACAGCAGCGAATCCCTGCAATGGTATGCCGACCGGATGGGCGAGGCGCAGGAGATTTCCTGCATCACGCTCGCCTTCAACCTCGACAAGGTCTTCAGCAAGGTGATCGCTCAGGACAATGACGTGCTGCGCTATATCGTCAAGGATGACGATCTCGGCGACGGCGAGATCATCGGACGCGATCGAGATGTTCTGTTCGCCGCCGGGGGACGGCTGGAGACCGGTGCGCTGGCAAACTTTCTGGCCGAGCGCGACAATCCCCTCAACAGCAACGACTATATCCATGACAAGTTCATGCTGGTTGACCCCTTGAGCAACGATCCGCTCGTCGTCAGCGGCTCGGCGAATTTCAGCCAACCCTCGCAGCGCATCAATGACGAAAACATGATCGTGGTCCGCGGCGATACGCGTGTCGCCGATATTTATTTCGGCGAATTCCTGCGCATTTTCGATCATCATTACGCCCGCTATGTCGTCAAGAAACTCACCGATGCCAACAAGCTGGATCCGGATGCCGGATATTTGAAGGCGAACCCCGACGACTGGCTGCGCGGCCAGTTCGACGAACGGAGCTACAAGGCCAAGCGCCGGAGGTATTTCGTCGGGCCATGAGGAATTGCGCCCATTCCGCTCTTTTCACAGGGACTAAACCCAGCCTAGGTTAGGAAGACCGAACTCAAGACAAGGCTGACGCCCCATGGCAACGCATCGCTTCGTTTCGACCGCCTATCACAATGTCATCGGCTCCCTCACCCCGGCATTGCGCATCACCGATGGCGACACCGTCATCACCGAAACGCTCGATGCCGCCGGCTATGACAAGGACGACGTTCGGCAGGCCCCAGGAGGCAATCCGATGAACGGACCGATCTTCGTCGAAGGCGCCGAACCAGGCGACTCCCTCAAGGTCGAAATCCTCGGCATGATACCGACACGCGATACGGGTTTCACCCGCAGCGTCGTCGCCGGCAATGTCGTCGATCCCTGGGACATCAGGACATTGCCGGCAGGCGATAAGGCAATCTGGCAGATCAATCGTGAAGCATTGACGGCCCGGCTTACCGAGCCGGTTGCCGGTCTGGAGGCTTTCGTGCTGCCGCTGTCGCCGATGATCGGCTGCTTTGGCGTTGCCCCTTCCCTCGGCCAGGCCATTTCGACTGCCACCAGCGGCGAATTCGGTGGCAACATGGATTATCGCCTGCTCGGCCCCGGCACGACGATCTGGTTTCCGGTCTCCGCGCCCGGCGCGCTTTTCTTCCTTGGCGACTGCCACGCGGTACAGGGTGATGGCGAGATCGTCGGCACCGGCATCGAGACCACCTTCGAAGTGACGGTGCGGCTCAGCATCGAGAAAAAGAAGACTATCATCTGGCCGCGCGGTGAGACTGCGGACGATATTTTCACCATCGGCAATGCCCGACCGCTTGACCAGGCGCTACAGCATGCGACCAGCGAAATGCTGCGCTGGCTTGGCGCCGACTATGGCCTCGACAAGACCGCCGCCAGCCACTTGCTCGGCCAAGTCGTGCGCTACGACGTCGGCAATGTCTTCGACCCGGCCTATACGATGGCCTGCCGCGTTTCCAAGAGCTGGCTGACGCGGCGTTGAGCCCACTCGGCGAAGTCGACTAACCAGCGTCGCGCGATTGGTCCCGCCTCTGGTTGCGGGAGACGTTCATCTCCTGCCGTTCCTGCGCCAGGCTGCTGACGGCGGCGCGCAGTTGCGGGTGGCGGGACATGAACAGGTTGAAATCGCGACGTTCCAGAACAAGGAACTGGCAGAAATCGACGGCGACCACATCGGCGGTTCGGCGAGCGCCGGTCAAGACTGCCATTTCACCGAAGAAGGAGCCTGCGGCGAGCGGGATCTCCTCATCCTCAAGCTGCACTTCGACCGCGCCTGACGCCACGAAGAACATGCTGTCGCCCCGGTCACCGGTGCGGATGACGCGATCGCCCGGCAATGCCGACCGTGGCCGGAAGAGCAGCAGGAGCTCTTCCTGCGCACCATCGTCGAGCTCGGCAAACATGGGGAAGGTCTCGATCAGTTGCTCGATTTCGAGATGATGCTGCCGATCCCGCTCTTCGCGCTGCTCACTGATAACGGCCAGTTCACGATACAGGCTATCATGCTTCGCCATGCCGTAATTGGCAGCGAAGGCCGGCCATCGGGAAGAGATCCATGCCTCCAGCCTCCCGGTGCCGGCGAAAACCAGCTGATTGAGCGTGATCGACAAAATCGCGCCGGCAAGGATCAGATCCTGCCCCTCGCGCGGCAGCAGCCCCAGCGAAACGCCAAGGCCCGCCAGGATGAAGGAAAACTCGCCGATCTGGGCAAGTCCGGCAGCGACGGCAAGGCCCATGCTGACAGGATAGCGCAGCAACACCACCACAAAAAAAGCGATCAGCGCTTTCCCAATAATGATGAGGGCGAGCACGCCGATGATCATCAGCGGTTCGCGCACCAGCACCGAGGGATCGAAGAGCATGCCGACGGAGACGAAGAACAGCACCGAAAAGGCATTCTGCAACGGCAGGGAATCGGCCGCCGCCCTGTGGCTGAGATGGGACTCACTCATGATCAGGCCTGCGAAGAACGCGCCGAGCGCAAAGGAAACGCCGAATATCTCCGCCGCGCCGAAGGCAATACCGAGCGCGATCGCCAGAACGGACAGGGTGAAGAGCTCACGCGAACCGGTGCGCGCCACGGAGGTCAGCAGCCACGGAACGACCTTAGGGCCGATGAAGATCGCCACGGCGGCAAATGCGGCCACCTTGAGAAGCGTGATGCCGATGGTCAGCCAGATCGACCCTGTGGCGGCATGGCCACCCGCATCGGCATGTCCCCCGAGCGCCCCGGCAAAGGCCGGCAGCAGCACGAGTGCCAGCACCATCGCCAGATCCTCGACGATCAGCCAACCGACGGCGACGCGCCCATTGGTCGAACTGACCAGATTGCGCTCTTCCAGCGCCTTTAGAAGCACGACGGTGCTGGCGACGGCAAGGCTCAGGCCGAGAACGAGGCCGGCGCCGATGCCCCAACCCCACAGCGAGGCCAGGCCAATGCCCAGAAGCGTGGCGATGGCGATCTGACCGATGGCGCCGGGAATGGCGACACCGCGCACGGCGAGCAGATCAGCCGCCGAAAAATGCAGGCCGACCCCGAACATCAGGAGAATGACGCCGATCTCGGCCAATTGCGAAGCGAGCGCCATGTCGGCGACAAAGCCCGGCGTCGCCGAACCGATCATGACACCGGCGACAAGGTATCCGACCAGCGGCGGCAGGTGCAGCCGGTCGGCGAGGTAGCCAAAAATGGCGGCAAAGCCGAAACCGGCGGCAATCAATGCTATCAATGCGACGTCGTGCGGCACCGCGGCCCTTCCCGTTTTCCGGCGTTGCCGCCGTGTCCCAACTGTTGCGCGCTACGCTAGCATCGCATTTACGGGGACGTCTACGGGATGATGTGAAACAAAAGGCAAACTGCCGCCTCGCCGAAACGAGGCGGCGGTGCAAGCAGGTTCCTACTGATCAAGAACGATCTGTAGCTTGACGTCGCTCGGGCGTGCTTCCACGGCACGATCGAAGGCTTCGATCGATTGCTCGAATGGGAAGGTCTCCGAGATCAGCGGCTTCAGGTCGACACGGCCGGAGGCGATCAGCGCGATCGAGCGCTCATATTGATGAGCATAGCGGAAGACTGTCTCGATGCGGACCTCCTTCGTCGAGGCGGTCGAGACATCGAAGCCGACCGGGGCGACCGGCAGGCCTACGGCGACGATGACGCCGCCCGGGCGCGGCAGCTCCATGACGGTTTCCCATGCCTTCGGCGAACCGGAGCATTCGAAGACGACGTCCGCGCCCCAACCGTCGGTCAGGCGCTTGACCTCCTCGATCAGGTTCTTCTCGCGGATATTGACAGGGATCACGCCCTGATACTGTGCGGCGATGTCGAGCTTCGGCTGGGCAAGGTCGGCAACGATGGCGCGGGCACAGCCGCCGGCAAGCGCCGCGATCGCCACCATGGTGCCAATCGGGCCGGCGCCGAGCACGACGGCGGTATCCCCGGGCGTGATCTTCGCCTTGGCCGCCGCCTGCATGCCGACCGCGAAAGGCTCGACCATCGCGCCCTCGGCGAAGCTGACATTGTCCGGCAGCTTGAAGGTATAATTGGCCGGATGCACGACGAAGGGCGTCAGCACGCCATGGATCGGCGGTGTCGCCCAGAAGGTGACGGCAGGATCGACATTGTACATGCCGAGGCGGCTCGCCTTTGAATTGGCGTCGGGAATACCCGGCTCCATGCAGACGCGGTCGCCGATCTTCAGATGCGAAACACCCGCGCCGATCTCAACCACCGTGCCGGCCGCCTCGTGCCCGAGCACCATCGGCTCATTGACGATGAATGGGCCGATGCGGCCATGGGTGTAATAATGCACATCCGACCCGCAGACGCCGACCGTGTGGATCTTGATCTTCACCTCGCCCGGCCCGACCTCCTGCTGCAGGTCGATATCGCGCAGCGCCAACTCATGCTGACGCTCCAGTACCAGGGCACGCACCTTGCTCATCACGTCTTTCCTCTTTCAGAAGTCAACTTCCGCCCCCGCATGGCCGCAAGGACATCCTCGTTCGTTATATAGCCACGACTGGCATCACAAAATGACCTTTCCGCGAAAACCAGACCAATTTGGCGCAATACAAGGGAAAATGGCGCGAACCGCCCATCAGTATATTAATATTAGAATATCATTTTAAAGAGACGTCCCAGAACTAATCATATTGGCAATATTGACTAGCGCTCCATTTCTTGCCCTTTTAGCAGTTACGGAACAGGAGGACGCTCAGATGGTATATGACTGGACCGGCCAGCGCACCCGCCGGACGAAGGTGCTGCGCGCAGCAAGCATCGCACTATTCCTTCTTTTTTTGATCACAGTTCCCGTTTTACTGCTGCATTACAACTTCATCCAATATCCTTATTGAGTCGCCGGACGGCGATTGCCTTCTGCTAGTCGCTGTTGATCACGCAGCCCTTTTCGCGCTCGGCTTCGGCTTGCGCGAGACGTTATCCCCAGCTTTCGGATCAAGTGGCAGGCAATCGAGAACGGCCAAGAGGGCGATGACGCCGAGCATGAGGAACGCCAGGCGAAATTCGATGGCGGTGATCCCGCCCATGCCGAGCGGCGCGCTGATGGCCTGGCCGATGCGGATGCCGATGGCGCCGACCGCGATCCCCATCCCCATGGTCAATTGAAAGGCCGTGCTGAACAGCGTGTTGGCGCCCGTCATCTGCTTCGGTGGAATGTCCGCGAAGGCGATGGTGTTCAGCGCCGTGAAATGCATCGAGCGGAGCATGCCACCGATGAACAGCACGGGGATGATGAACCAGATCGGCGTATCCGGAGAAAACAACGCACAGGCGGCGATGAAGATCGCATTGAGGATACCGTTGACGATCAACACCGGCTTGAAACCGAAGCGCCGCAGGATCGGCGTCGTACCCGGCTTCATCGCCAGATTGCCGGCAAAGACCGCCAGCGTCAGCATGCCGGCATGAAAAGCGCTCAGCCCGAAGCCGACCTGGAACATCAGCGGCAGCAGGAAAGGCACCGCGCCGATCGCGGTGCGAAACAGCGAGCCGCCCCAGATCGTCACGGCAAAGGTCGGTAGCTTCAATCCGGAGAGATCGATCAGCGGATGCTCGCTTCTGCGGAAATGGACTATAGAGACGGCAAGCAGCACAAAGCCGGTAATGACATAGGCCCAGGCTTCCAGCCAGACCGGATCGGGACGGCCGATCAATTCCAGCCCATACATCAGGCTCGCCAGGCCGAAACCGCTGATGACGAAGCCGATCCAGTCGAAGGGCGGCCTAGCTGCGCTCTTGGTTTCCGGGATCAATATAAGCGCAAAGATGAACGCCACGATGCCAAGTGGCAGGTTGAGGTAGAAAATCCAGCGCCAGCTCGCATGGTCGGTGATGAAGCCACCAAGCGGCGGCCCCAGAATAGGCGCCACCAGCGCCGGCCAGGTGATCGTTGCAATCGCCGAGATCAACTGGTCTTTCGGCGTGTTGTTGAGGACCACGAGCCGGCCGACCGGCACCATCATCGCGCCGCCGATACCCTGCAGGATCCGCATGGCGACGAAAGAACCGACACCGTTGGCCAGACCGCAAAGGACGGAGGCGAGCGTGAAGATGACGACAGCCGTGGTAAACACCAAGCGCGCGCCGAACCGGTCGCTAATCCAGCCGCTGATCGGGATGAAGATGCCGAGCGTCAGGAGATAGGCGCTCATGCCGATATTGAGATCGACCGGCCGGGCGCCAAAGGACGCGGCCATCTGCGGCAGGGCGGTGGCGATAACGGTGCCATCGAGGTTTTCCATGAAGAAGGCGCCGGCCACGAGCAGCGCAATCAGCAGCGGCCGGGAGCCGGACGCCTGCACTGCATCTTCCCGCTTGCGCGTGGACATATCATTCATTCCAAAACTGCTCCGAATCCGCCTCTTACCCCCGATCATCTAAACGGTTTCTCGCCGGTTCCGATAGGCTGAAATCGTCACACCATTCGATGAAGCGATCACATTTCGCTTAATCACCGGATCAGAATTTGATCGCAACGCCCTGCCCCATCGTCCTCGTTTATCGAGCAATCCGGGCATGGCCGTGCCAGTAGGCACGGCCATGCAAGACATGATAGAGTCTTCGTCAAGATATGGCGCAACGAGAACGGCCAAGACAAGGCCGACCAACTATGGAACCACCACGAGCGAGCCTGAACACACCAGCGTGAAGCCAGCTAGAGCCATTATAAGCTGACGATTTCACTCGCACCGCCTTACAATCAGACATAAGAGTCCAACGAATGAAACATGGCATTGATGCAATGATTGCTCCGGCGACCCCGATTTCGAAATTGATCATCACGCAATCGCCATTCGATGCTTATGTCCGCAAATATGGCACGACCCCCCGTCGAGGCGTCTTCGGCTATTTCGTCCATGAACTTGGCCGCCGTATCGTCGGCGGCAGTTACCCGGTCGGCGCGACGCTGCCGAACGAGCCCGATCTGGTGGAGCAGTTCGGCATCAGCCGCACGGTCATCCGCGAGGCGATGAAATGCCTGGCCGGCAAAGGACTGGTGGAAATCAAGACCCGCGTCGGCACCCGCGTCAAGGAACGCGCCAACTGGCATCATCTCGATACCGACGTCATGGTCTGGTACTACGAGACCGGGCCGTCGATCGAGATCATGCGCTCGATCAGAGATCTCCGGCGCGTGCTGGAGCCGGAAGCAACAGCGCGCGCCGCCACGCGCGGCACCGACGAGGATATCGCCGCTATCGCCGCCGCCTATGAGGACATGGTTTCCACTCTCGGCGACATCAACATCAATGCCGATGCCGATCTGCGCTTTCATACCGCGATCTTCGCCGCCACGCACAACATGGTCTACGCGCAGCTCATCGACCTGATCGCCATCGCGATCTACGCCAACCGCACGCTTTCAAGCCACGACGAAGTGGCCGAGGGCCAAAAACGCGCTTTGCCCTACCACAAGGCCATTCTCGACGCGATCGCCGCCCGCGATCCCGAGGCCGCACTCAAGGCCTCGCACCACCTGCTCGATTCCTGGGGCGGCAACGACTACGATTTCTGAGGCGCGACCGCCGCAAGAGCGGCAGCACTCCTCTTCACCTCGTTAGTGCGTCATCGCCTCCCGCGCATCCGTCTTCGGTATCTGCCGACGGCCGGCATCCTGCGCCACCGGAATGAGCCAGGTGGTCGCAAACGCCAGGATGGCGAGCACGACGACGCCCCAGAAGCTCCAGTGCAGCGCCGCGTCAAAGACACCGCGGATCGCCGGATCGGCAGCGAGATCGGAAAGGCCGGTCGGCTGGTTCAGCACCTCATGCAGCCTGGCTGCCAGATCGCCGCTGCCGAAATGAACGATACCGATATTGAGCACGGCGCCGAGGGCGGTCGCACCGAGCGTATTGCCGAGGCTGCGCGAAAAGATGATCGACGCCGTGGCGCTGCCGCGCATCGACCATTCGACGCTTTCCTGCACCAAGACGATACTGGTCAGGCTGATGAGACCCATGCCGAAGCCCATCAGGAACGAGCCGACGCCGGCCAGGATCGGGCTGCTCTCCGGTGTCAGAAACACGAGAAAGATCGCTCCGAAAGGGAACATGAAGCTGCCGGCACGCAGCGTCCTGCGGATGCCGAAGGCGCGGAAGAAACGGCTCGACAGCATCACGGCCAGCGGCCAGCCGACAATCAGCATGGTCAGCGTGAAGCCTGCCACCAATGGTGATCGGCCGAGCACGCCCTGCACATAGATCGGCAGGATGGTCGTCAATCCAATCAGCGCCATGCCGGCCAGAAGCGTGACCGCATTGCTGGTCGCTATCAGCCGTCGGCTCCAAAGTTCGATCGAGATGATCGGCTCCGGCGCGCGCCGCTCCTGCCAGATGAACAGCGCCCCAGTGACGACGAAGACGGCTGCAAGCGGACCGAGGACGCCGAGGCCAGAGTCGGTCTCGGTGAGGATCACCAGCAGCGAGATGATCGCGACGGAAAACAGGATCGTGCCGAGATAGTCGATCTTCGCCTCACGCGGCGTGATCTGCTCATGCAGGAAGAACGTGAAGCCGATGATGGTCAGCACGCCGATCGGCAGGTTGATCCAGAAGATCCAGGCCCAGGAGACATTGTCGACGATGATGCCGCCGACAAGCGGCCCAACGACGGCGGGCACCGCCCATACGCTGGCAAGCGCGCCCTGCACCTTGGCTCGCTCCTCCAGCTTGTAGAGGTCACCGACCACGGTCATCGTTACCGGCTGGATCGCGCCGGCGCCGAGGCCCTGCAGCAGCCGGAAGGCAATCAGTGAGGCCATCGACCAGGCAAAGCCCGCCAGCGCCGAGCCGACCAGAAAGATCAGGATACCACCGATCAGCATCGGCTTGCGGCCGAAAATATCCGACAGCTTGCCGTAGATCACCGTCGTCGTGGACTGCGCCAGAAGAAAGGCGGAGAAGACCCAGCTATAATAGGTAAAGCCACCGAGCTGACCGACGATGTGCGGCATGGCGGTGGCGACAATCGTCGCCTCGATCGCGACCATAAAGGTCGCCAGCATGATCGAGACAATGACCAACGGACGTCTCGAGCGATCGGCCGTGCTGGACATGACATTCCTTTCTGACAAGTCCACCCGACCGCAAACGCGTATAGGCCGTCAATACGGCCATGGGCGAACGATAAATTCTTGAGATCAACGTCGGAGGGTTAAGCAACTACAGGGGCGTTGGCCTGCTGGTTCGTGATGATAAGCATTGCATACTTACACCGGCGGATGTCAACCGTTTAACGAGGTTCGTGCATGATCCGACCGTATCACGTTTTGGGAAGGCATTTGCGCCAATAGAGATCCGGGATCACCAAACGCCGTCGTGCAGCGCCGTTGCTTCTTCGCAAAGCATCGGACCCACCACCTCGACCTTCCGCTGGCCCGCCTCGAAAACCACCCGGCAGGGCAGGTCGAGCGTCGGATTTTCCGGATGATTGCCGGTGATTGCCTTGAGCTGGCTTTCGCTGAGACCATAGACAACGCGGCCGACACCGGCCCAATAAGCGGCGCCGGCGCACATGGCGCAGGGTTCGGCGGAGGTATACATCGCGCATTGCACGAGAAAGCCCGGAGAGTATTGCTGCGACGCCCTGGTCATCAGCACCCGCTCGGCATGGCCGGTCATGTCCTGCGTCGGATTATAGGCATTTTCCTGCTCCATCAGCACGGTACCGTCTGGTCCGACCAGAACGGCCCCGAACGGATGATTGCCGTTCAACCGCGCTCGCGCCGCCACCTCGAAGGAACGGCGCAAAAAGACTTCGTCGTCGAGAGGTGCGGTCATGGTCCCTGCCCTGCAATGAAACGCGTATCGGCAACTTGCGCGATGCTCATCCGGCTGACAAGCCGCTATTTCAGGGCGGAAGCGAGAAATCCTCGGCCGGGCAGAATGACGGCCCGGCCGATGATCGATATCAGACGATACTTTGCTCAAGATTATCCAGGATCGCGTTCCAGCCCTTCGTATGGCCCTGCCGCGCCTCATCGCTGCGGAATTTCACCTGTCTCAGGGTGATTTCCGTCGTATCGGGATCCACCTCAGCAAGATCAATGGTCACCACGCTGTCGTCGAGGGAGTATGGCGACTCCCAGGTAAAGGACAGGCGTGAATGGGGATCGATCTCAAGATAGGTGCCGGCATGCGGGATCTCCCGCTCGGCGGTCACCATGACGATCGAAAATCGCCCGCCTTTGACCGGATCGGTCTTGACCTTGGACGCCACGCCGCCATCGGTGGGCGTTCGCATGAATTTCGCCAGCATTTCGGGCGAAAGCCAGGCATTGAACACTTTCTCGCGCGGGGCCGCAATTTTGCGGTTCACTGTCAATTCAAGCTCAGTCATCTCTTTCATCCTTCGAAACGAGTAGATTCTCCAGCGCCGCAAGGCGCAGCTCCCAAATCGACTTCAGTTGCGCGAACCAGCCCTCCGTCAGCTTCAGCGGTTCGAGCTCCGCGGCAATGAAATGCTCGCGGCCCAAGGTCTTGCGGGTGACGAGACCTGCCTCCTCCAGCACCTTGATATGCTTGGAGACGGAATTCAGGGACATCTCGAAATGCGCGGCGAGCGCCGTCACTCTCAACGCGCCCTCCTGAACAAGGAGCGTCAAGATTTGTCGCCGGGTGGTATCGCCGGCGGCCTTCAGAATTCGTGACAGAGCATCTTCGTCCATTTATTCACCCATACGGTTGAATATACAAAATCGCGCCGGATAGTCAACCATATGGGTGAATATTTTGTATCATCACCGGAGCCGATAATGGCCGTGGTGAGTTTGACCGAAGGTTTCTTGTTGAAAATCAATCCCGCGTTGCAGGTCCCTCACCCATCAGCCGCTGAATGGATTTAGGTCCTTGGTGCAAGCTATTGCGATTGATTTGTTCATTTTCTGAACTTACTGTCAGACTAAATACGCAGGCGGAATATCGAATTGCTCACCTCCTCGCAGCGGCAGCTTCTACGGGTCATCAGCGAATCCGGCCCTCTCAGCCGAACGGTTCTCGCCACGTCAATGGGGCTCAGCAAGGCGGCGATGAGCGGCATCGCCCGCGATCTGATCAGCCTTGGCGTTCTGCATGAGACCGAGACGATCTACGGCCAGGGCCGGCCATCGATCTTGCTGGACCTGCATCCGGAAGGGGCCTTTTTCGTTGGTATCTCCCTGCTCGAGGATCCGGCACCAATGATCCTCAGCGACCTCAACGGCAAGATCATCGCACGAGAGACTATGCCGCTGTCGCGTGATCCGGAGATCATCGCCGGCCTGATCGCCGATGCGCTGCCGAAACTGCTGGCTGGGAAGCCGGATGCAGCCGGCAAATTGTCCGGCCTCGGAGTCGCCCTCTCCGGTTTCGTCGACGAGAAGCAGGCCAATTGCCTGCAATCCACCCTGCTCGGCTGGCAGGATGTGCCGCTTGCCAGGATCATTCGTGAGAAGACCGGCATCGAGACCTTCATCGAGAACGATGCCAAGGCGGTGGCCGTCAGCGAAAAACTGTTTGGCAGCGCCCGCGACATCCTGAATTTCAGCGTCGTCTCGTTTGGCGACGGTATCGGTTGTGCCCATTTCATCGGCGGCAAGCTTTATCGCGGCAATCACGGCGGTGCCGGTGAAATCGCCCATTGCACCATCGAGCTAGAGGGTTCGCCCTGCCGCTGCGGCAAGCGTGGTTGCCTCGACACGGTCGCCTCGATGAAGGCAATCAAGGAGATGTCGAAGGCGGCAGGCCTTGTCTGCACGTCATTGACCGAACTGGAAGAAGAGGCCTCGGTCGGCAACGCCGCCGCCATCCGCATCCTGCACCGGGCCGGCGGCGCGCTTGGCCTGGCGATCGCGCACCTCATTCAGTTCAACGATCCCGGCATGATCCTGATCACCCATGTCGAAGGCAATTTCGACGGTCTGTTCAGCACCGTCATGCGGCAGGCGATCGAAGCCAACGTTTTGCCGCGCTATGCCGGCCAGACGCCGATCCGCACTCAGCGCGTCGACAGCGACGTCTGGGCGCGGGGCGCCGCCAGCATCGCCGCCCATAATTTCCTGATTGGTCCCAACCCGAATTAGAGGTTTCCCATGCGTATCGCCGTCGGTGGCATTCATACCGAATGCAGCACGTACAATCCCGTCCTGGCCGAAGAAAAGGATTTCCGCATCGTGCGCGGCGAAGCGCTGACAGCGGCACCCTATTTCGCTTTCTTGAGGGACTATGACGCCGAATTCCTGCCGACGATCCACGCCAGGGCTATCGCGGGCGGCCCGGTTGCCCGCCATACCTATGAGGCCTTCAAGACCGAGTTCCTCGAGCGGCTCAAACCGCTGCTGCCGCTCGACGGGCTTTACCTCGCCATGCATGGCGCGATGTATGTCGAGGGCATGGAGGATGCCGAGGGCGACTGGATCGCGGCTGCCCGCGCCGTCGTCGGCGACGATTGCCTGCTGTCTGCGAGCTACGATCTGCACGGCAACGTCACCCAGCGCATCATCGACGCACTCGACATGTATTCCACCTATCGCACCGCGCCGCATATCGATGTCGAGGAAACCATGCGCCGCGCGGTGAAGATGCTGACCGAGAGCCTGAAGACCGGCATAAAGCCGATCCTGCTCTGGGCGGCGATCCCGGTCGTTTTGCCCGGTGAGCGCACCAGCACGGTCGATGAGCCGGCCAAGAGCCTTTACGACCTGCTGCCCGGCATCGATGCCATCGATGGCGTTTGGGATGCCTCGCTGATGATCGGCTATGTCTGGGCCGACGAGCCGCGCGCCACCGCCGCCGCCATCATGACGGGCACGGATCGCGCCGTTCTGGAGCGCGAGGCGAAACGACTGGCGCAGGCCTATTGGGACGTTCGGAAGGATTTTGTTTTCGGCTGCGAGACCGGCTCGATCGAGGAATGTGTCGCCAAGGCGATCGCCAGCCCGACCGCCCCGGTGGTGCTGGCCGAATCCGGCGACAATCCAACCGGCGGCGGTGTCGGCGACCGCGCCGATGTTCTGGCGGAACTGATTGCCAAGAGTGCTGACGGCGTCGTTTTCGCCGGGATCGCCGACAAGGCCGCGACGGAGGTCTGCTATGACGCAGGCATCGGCGCCAGGCTCGACCTCACCGTCGGCGCTTCGCTGGACACCAAGGGCAGCAAGCCGGTGACTGCCGAATTCACCGTCAAGTTCCTGCTGCAAGCCGACGACGCCGCCGACCGGCAAGCCGTTGTCTCCATCGGCGGCATCGATCTGGTCCTGTCGGCGAAGCGCCGCCCATATCACAACATCGCCGACTTCACGCGCCTCAGCCTTGATCCGCATCGGGCCAAGATCATCGTCGTGAAATCCGGCTATCTCTCACCGGAGCTGGCCCCGATCGCCAATCCGAACCTGATGGCGCTCTCGCCCGGTGTGGTCGATCAATTCGTCGAACGCCTGCCACGACTGCGCAAACAGAAGCCGACCTATCCCTTCGACAAGGATTTTGCCTTCGTGCCCGAGGTGGCGCTCTCGGCACGTTCGAGCGGCCGGTAGCAGTCGCCACTGCGCAAACATTATGCATTGAGTGCGCCTGCACAAAAAAGAGCTTGACGCTGCGACCGAGTTGAACTTGTATCGGACCAATCAAACATTGGTTCGGACCATTTCACGTCATGGCAGCCAGCGGCCTTCCCGAAAATTCGACCCATGCCCTGGAGAAGCTCCGGGGGCTTTTGAGCTCGGATAGCCTGCTGCCGGATGGGAAACTGCCGACCGAGCGGGCGCTTTCGGACATGTTCGGCGTCAGCCGCCGCGCCATTCGCCGCGCGCTCGAAGTGCTGGAGACGGAAGGCCGCATCTGGCGACGTCAGGGATCCGGCACCTATGCCGGCCAGCGCCCGGATGACTGGAGCCAGCATGTCGGATCAATGGTTGCTGGCACCAATCTCATGGAAATCATGGAAGTGCGCCTGCGCGTCGAGCCGCAGCTTGCCCAGCTCGCCGCCATACGCGCCAAGCCGGACGATATCGAGCGCATGTACGAGCTGACAAAGAAGATCGTGGCCAGCGATGACGCCGATAGCCGCGAGCTTTGGGACGGTGCGCTGCATCGCCTGATTGCGCAGAGCGCCGGCAACCAGTTCTTCCTGACGATCTTCGACGTCATCAATCACGTCCGCCAGGACGAGGCATGGCAAACCATTCGCGAATTGGCCCGCAGCACCAACAACACGCGCCCGGCTTCCTACGCCCAACACATGGCGATCATCGACGCGATCGCGGCGCGCGATCCGATGAAGGCCGCCGAAGCCATGCGCCAGCATCTGTTGATGCTGCAGGAGAGCCTGATCCGCGTCACCTCGCTCGACGCCCAGCCGCTGCAAAAGGAGCTGACCGAGGTGTTTGACTGACCATGGCGGCGGCTTGCGCGCCTAAACTGACCGACCGGAGGGGAAACCGGCCGGAACCGTATTGAAGATAAAAATATAAACAGGAGAACAGGATGAAGATCGCCAAATTTCTGACATCGCTGGCCGCCGGCATGCTGATCGCGCTGCCCGCCTTCGCCGTCGAACTCAAGATCGGCCTTCAGGACGATGCGGACGTGCTGGACCCGGCACAGTCGCGCACCTTCGTCGGCCGCATCGTCTATACCGCGCTCTGCGACAAGCTGGTCGACGTCACGCCGGATCTCAAATTCGTACCGCAGCTCGCCACCTCCTGGAAATGGTCCGCCGACGGCAAGCAGCTGACGATGGAGCTGCGCCAGAGCGTCAAGTTCCAGGACGAAACGCCGTTCAATGCGCAAGCGGTGGTCGACAATATCCAGCGCTACCAGACCCTGCCGGAATCGCGCCGCAAGAGCGAGCTCTCCTCCGTCGCCAAGGTCGAGGCATCGGGCGAATACGAAGTGACCTTCACGCTGAAGGCGCCCGATGTCACGCTGCTTGCCCAGCTTTCCGACCGCTCCGGCATGATGGTCTCGCCGACGGCGGCCAAGGCGGCGGGCGCCAAGTTCGGCGATCATCCCGTCTGCTCCGGCCCGTTCAAGTTCGTCGAACGCGTGCAGCAGGACCGCATCGTGCTCGAGAAGTTCCAGGACTACTGGAACAAGGACAATATCTTCATCGACAAAGTGACCTATCTGCCGATCCCCGACACGACGGTGCGCCTCGCCAATCTGCGCTCCGGCGATCTCGACATGATCGAGCGCGTCGCCGCCTCCGATGCCGGCACCGTCAAGAGCGATAGCAATCTCGTCTATGCCGATGCGATCGGCACCGGCTGGCTGGGCGTCTACGCCAATGTCGGCAACGGCGCGCGCGCCGACAACCCGCTCGGCAAGGACAAGCGCCTGCGTCAGGCCTTCTCGCTGGCGATCGACCGCGATGCCGCCATGCAGATCGTCTATGACGGCACCGGCCTTGCCGGCAACCAGCCCTTCGCGCCAAACAGCCCCTGGTACGACAAGGACATTCCGGTTCCGACACGCGACGTCGACAAGGCAAAGGCGCTGATCAAGGAAGCGGGCTACGATCGGGTGCCCATCGAACTGGCGGTCGCCAACAACCCTGTCTCGATGCAGATGATGCAGATCATCCAGTCGATGGTGGCCGAAGCCGGCTTCGACGTGTCTCTGAAATCGACCGAATTCGCCACGTTGCTCGACGCGCAGACGGCCGGCAACTATCAGCTCAGCCGTTCCGACTGGTCGGGCCGCGCCGATCCAGACGGCAATATCCAGCAGTTCGTAACGACGGGCGCCGGCCTCAACGATTCCAAGTACAGCAATCCGGAGGTCGACAAGCTCTTGCTGGAAGCCCGCCAGTCGCAGGACGACGCAGTGCGCAAGCAGAAATACGATGCAGCCGAGGCGATCCTCAATGAGGACCTGCCGATCATCTATCTCGGCCATCAGGCCTGGATCTGGGGATACAACAAGAAGGTCACCGGTTTTGTAGCCTCGCCGGACGGCATGATCCGCCTCGTGGGCGTGAAGAAGAGCAGCTAGTTCGACAGCGGCCTGCGGGAGAGACATTTCCCGCAGGCCCTTCCCGAGATCAGGATGCGATCATGTACACCTACATCGGAAAAAGGCTGCTGGTCGCCATACCGACGCTGCTGATCATTTCCGTCTTCGTCTTTTCCCTGCAGAAACTGCTACCGGGCGACCCGATCCTCGCCATGGCGGGCGAAGAGCGCGATCCGCAGGTCATCGAGTTCCTGCGCGAGAAATACCGGCTGAACGACCCTGTCATCTATCAATACGGCTATTGGCTGCAGGGCGTGCTGAAGGGTGATCTCGGCATGTCGCTGCGCACCAACCAGCCGGTTCTGACGTTGGTCGCCCAGAAGCTGCCGGTGACGATCCAGCTCGCCGTGATGTCGATGATCTTCGCCTTCGCGATCGGCATTCCCATGGGCATCTTGGCGGCGGTGAAGAAGAACACTATTGTCGACTACCTCGCCAATATCGTTGCCCTGTGCGGATTATCCGTGCCGAATTTCTGGCTCGGTATCATGCTGATCCTCCTGGTCTCCGTGAAGCTGCACTGGCTGCCGGCCTCCGGCTACCAGCCGTTCTTCGAGGATCCCTGGCGCTCGATCCAGACCATGCTGATGCCCTCCTTCGTGCTCGGCAATGCGCTCGCCGCCACGTTGATGCGCCACACCCGCTCTTCGATGCTGAGCGTGCTCAGCGCCGATTACATCCGCACGGCCCGCGCCAAGGGCCTGTCGGAAGCTGTCGTGGTTTTGCAGCACACCTTCCGCAATGCCATCCTGCCCATCGTCACTGTCAGCGCGCTGCTCTTCGGCGAGCTTTTGGCCGGTGCCGTGCTCACCGAGCAGATCTTCACCATCCCCGGCTTCGGCAAGCTCATCGTCGATGCGGTCTTCAACCGCGACTATGCCGTCGTCCAGGGCGTCGTGCTCTGCACTGCCGTCGGCTTTATCGCCATGAACCTGATCGCCGATATTCTCTATGTCCTCCTCAACCCACGTCTGAGGGCCGCCCTATGAACGCGATCGTGCAGACGGCAGTCACCAACGCACCGGCCAAGCGTGCGCCGAACCGCGCCTGGCGCAAATTCAAGGCCAACAAGGGCGCGCTGGTCGGTATCTCTATCATCCTATTCTTTACCCTGGCTGCCATCCTCGCCCCGATCCTGCCGATACCCGATCCGGTCGCCACGAGCTGGTCGGCAATCCGCAAGGCACCGTCGGCCGCGCATTGGTTCGGCACCGACGATCTTGGCCGGGATGTTCTCTCGCGCATGATCTGGGGCGCGCGTGCTTCACTCATGGCCGGCATCTTTTCCGTCGCCATCGCAGTAGTGATCGGCGTCCCCCTCGGCCTCATCTCCGGCTACTACGGCGGCTGGATCGACCAGATCATCTCGCGCGTCACCGAGGCATTTCTGGCGATGCCCTTCCTCATCACCGCGATCGCGCTTGCCGCCTTTCTCGGGCCGAGCCTCACCAATGCGATGATCGCCATCGGATTTTCGGCAACGCCGGTCTTCGTGCGCCTGACGCGTGGACAAGTGCTGGCAGTGAAGACGGAAGATTATGTCGAAGGTGCCCGCTCGATCGGGCTTCGCCATTCCAGCATCATCATCCGCTACATCCTGCCGAACGTCTTCGCCCCGATCCTGGTGCAGGGAACGCTCACCATCGCCACCGCGATCACCGCCGAGGCTAGCCTCTCCTTCCTCGGCCTCGGCCAGCAGCCACCCGCACCGAGCTGGGGCTCGATGCTCAATGTCGCCAAGAACTATCTCGAGCAGGCGCCCTGGATGGCGATGTGGCCGGGTGCTGCGATCTTTCTGGTCGTCATCGGTTTCAATCTCCTCGGCGACGGCCTGCGCGATGCGCTCGATCCGCGCGAAGCATGAATCATCTGAAAGGACATCCGCAATGACCGCATTCACGACACGCCCGGAAATCCTCGGCACCTTCGGCGTCGTCACCTCCACGCACTGGATCGCCTCGGCTGTCGGCATGAGCATTCTCGAAAAGGGCGGCAACGCCTTCGATGCCGCCGTCGCAACGGGCTTCGTGCTTCAGATCGTCGAGCCGCATCTCTGCGGCCCCGGCGGCGACATGCCGGCGATCATCTATTCGAAGAAGAAAGATAAGGTCGAGGTCATCTGCGCCCAAGCCCCCGCCCCCGCCGGCGCGACGATCGAGCACTATACGAAGGAGGGCTTGTCGCTGATCCCCGGCGACGGCCTGCTCGCCACGGTCATCCCCGGCGCTTTCGACGGCTGGATGCTGATGCTGCGCGATTACGGCAAGCTCACCGTCCGCGAGGTCCTTGAGCCGGCGATCCACTATGCCGAGCGCGGCCATCCCATCCTGCCGCGCGTCGCCGCGACCATTGCCGGCCTCGCCGACTTCTATCGCAAGGAATGGCCAACTTCCTACGAAACATGGCTGCCCGGCAGCTCTGCCCCAGAACCCTGGTCGAACTTCAAGAACCCTGTCCTTGCGGAAACCTGGAAACGGGTCGTCTCTGAAGCGGAAAGCAAAAGTGGCCGCGAGGCGCAGGTCGAAGCGGCGCGTGACGCCTATTATCGCGGCTTCGTCGCCGAGGCGATCGATACCTACGTCCGTAAGACCGAAGTGATGGATGCCAGCGGCAGCAAGCACAAGGGCGTGCTGACCGCCGACGACATGGCCAACTGGTCTGCAACGATCGAGGAACCGCTGACCTATGATTATCACGGCTGGACCGTCGCCAAGATCGGCCCCTGGGGCCAGGGACCGGCCTTTCTGCAAACGCTATCGCTGCTGAAGGGCTTCGATATCGCCGCCATGAACCCGGCCGGCGCGGACTACGTCCATACCGTTACTGAGGCCATGAAACTCGCCTTCGCCGACCGCGAGGTCTATTACGGCGATCCGAACTTCTCGAAAGTGCCGCTCGATATCCTGCTGTCGGACGCCTATGCCACTGAGCGCCGCAAGCTGATCTCGTCGCAAGCCTCTTTCGACCTGCGTCCCGGCAAGATCGCCGGCTTCGAAAGCCAGTACGATCTCACCATGTCCATGCTGGAGGCACCGGAAGCCACGGCCGGCGCGGTCTATGAGCCGACCATGTCGCATCTGACCGAGAAACGCGGCGATACCGTGCATATCGACGTCATCGACCGCGAAGGCAATATGGTGTCGGTGACGCCATCCGGCGGCTGGCTGCAATCCTCGCCGATCATCCCGGGCCTCGGCTTCTGCCTGAATTCGCGCGCGCAGATGTTCTGGCTGAAGCCCGGCCTGCCTTCGTCGCTTGCTCCGGGCAAGCGCCCGCGCACGACGCTGACGCCCTCGCTCGCGCTCCACGAAGGCCGCCCGACGCTCGCCTTTGGCACGCCAGGCGGCGACCAGCAGGAACAATGGCAGCTCGCCTTCTTCCTTCGCTATGTCCATCACGGCCTGAACCTGCAGGAGGCGATCGACCGGCCGCTGTTCCACAGTACGCATTTCCCAAGCTCCTTCTATCCCCGCACGCGCGAACCGGGCGGTCTTACGGCCGAGGCCAATTTCAGCCCCGAAGTGCTCGATGCACTGCGCCGGAAGGGTCACAAGCTGACGGTTGCTCCGGAATGGACAGTCGGACGATTGACAGCCGCACGACGCGATACCAGCGGCCTCTTGCGCGCAGCCGCCACTCCGCGCTTGATGCAAGCCTACGCAATCGGGAGATAAGCCAATGACCTGGTCGATCGTTGCCCGCGAGCCTGAAACCGGCCATCTCGCCATCGCGGTCGCCACCCGCTTCTTCGCGGTCGGCAGCCTTGTGCCGCATATCCGCGGCGGCATCGGCGCAGTCGCAACCCAGGCCTTCGTCAGTCCGCTCTATGGCATTGACGGAGTTGCAATGCTGGCCGCAGGTCATGCGCCGGAGGAGATCGTCGCGACCTTGACCGCCCGCGACGACGGCCGCGAGCAGCGCCAGTTCCACCTGATCGACGCCAAGGGCAACAATGCCGCCTTCACCGGCGCCAAATGCATCGACTGGGCCGGCCATCTGATCGACGACAATGTTTCGGTTGCCGGCAATATGCTGGCCGGGCCGCAGGTGATTGCCGAGACGCTTTCGACCTTCAAGAAAACCAAGGGCAAACCGCTCGCCGAGCGGCTGCTTGAGGCCATGCGCGCCGGCGAGGATGCCGGCGGCGACAAGCGCGGCAAGCAATCGGCAGCACTGGTGGTCCATCGCGACCAGGATTACGCCTGGCTGAACATCCGCGTCGACGACAGCGCCGATCCGCTGGCCGAGCTCGAACGGCTCTACGCCGTGGCGCAGGAGCGCTATCTCTATTTCGCCGAGACCATGGCGACGCGGCAGAATCCTGATGGCATGATCGACCGTCGCGAGATCGACGAGAAAATCGCGGCGCTGGAAGCCGCAAGGATTGCCGAGGGACGTCCGTCCGCATCTTTCGCCACATTACCAAAACTGTCTTGAGCGGAAACAGATGCCTGATACGATGCGAAAAATCATAAAGGGGAACTCATGACGACCACAGCCGCGCAGCAGATGAATCCCGACGCAAAACCCGTCCTCTCCGTCTCCAACCTGACGACATCCTTCCTGGCCGATGGCGAATGGCGGCCAGTAGTGAAGAACATCTCCTTCGATGTCATGCCCGGCGAGACGGTGGCGATCGTCGGTGAATCCGGCTCCGGCAAGAGTGTCACTTCGCTGTCGATCATGCGCCTGCTCGCCAAGGGTAGTAGCCGCATCGAGGGCTCGGTCAAGCTCAACGGCCGGGAGATCCTGTCGCTCCCGGATAATGAGATGCGCAAGGTGCGTGGCAAGGATATTGCCATGATCTTCCAGGAGCCGATGACCAGCCTCAACCCGATCTTCACCATCGGCCGGCAGATCTCCGAGGCCCTCACCTGTCATGGCGATATCTCCAAGGTGGAAGCCAAGGCCGAGACGATCCGTCTCCTGGAAAAGGTACGTATCCCGAACGCCACCTCGCGCTTCGACGAATATCCGCATCAGTTTTCCGGCGGCATGCGCCAGCGCGTGATGATCGCCATGGCGCTGGCCTCGCGTCCGAAGCTCCTGATCGCCGACGAGCCGACGACGGCTCTCGATGTGACGATCCAGGGGCAGATCCTTGATCTCATCAAGGTGCTGCAGGAGGAGGAAGGCATGTCCGTCCTCTTCATCACTCACGACATGGGCGTCGTCGCCGAGATTTCCGACCGCACCATCGTCATGTATCGCGGGGAGGCGGTGGAGACCGGCAACACCGACGACATCTTCCATCGCGGCCAGCATCCCTATACCCGCGCTTTGCTTTCGGCTGTTCCGCGCCTCGGCTCGATGAAGGACCAACCGCAGCCGCTGCGTTTCCCGACTGTCGATATCAGAACCGGCGAGCGCAGCGAACCGATACCCCTTGCCGACACGATCGATCATCGCAGGACGCCCATCCTCGAAGTGAAGAACCTGGTGACCCGCTTTAACCTCCATGGTGGTCTGCTGGGTCGCACCACCGGCGCCATCCATGCTGTCGAGAACGTCTCCTTCGATCTCGCCCAAGGCGAGACGCTGTCGCTGGTCGGCGAATCCGGCTGCGGCAAATCGACGACCGGCCGCTCGATCATGCGCCTCATCAATCCCAATGCCGGCGAAGTCCGCCTCGACGGCTATGACGTGATGAAGCTCGATGCGCTTGATCTGCGCCGCATGCGCCGCAGCATCCAGATGATTTTCCAGGACCCCTTCGCCAGCCTTAATCCGCGCATGACCATCGGCGCCGCCGTTGCAGAGCCCTTCATCGAACATCGTCTCGGCACCCGCGCCCAGGGGCGTGAGAAAGCGGCCGATCTTCTGGAACGCGTCGGGCTGAAGGCGGACATGATGTCGCGTTATCCGCATGAGTTTTCAGGCGGCCAGCGCCAGCGCATCTGCATCGCCCGCGCGCTTGCCCTCGACCCGAAGGTCATCGTCGCCGATGAAAGCGTCTCGGCCCTCGACGTGTCAATCAAGGCACAGGTGTGCAACCTCCTGATGGACCTGCAGCAGAGCCTCAATCTCGCCTATCTCTTCATCTCGCACGACATGGCCGTTGTCGAACGTGTCAGCCACCGCGTCGCGGTGATGTATCTCGGCGAGATCGTCGAGATCGGCCCGCGCGCTTCGGTATTCGAGAACCCGCAGCATCCCTATACGAAGAAGCTGATGGCGGCCGTCCCCGTGCCCGATCCGTCCCGGCGTGGCATCAAGCGCAATCTCGCCGTCGAGGAGCTGAAGAGCCCGGTGCGACCGCTCGGCTACGTCACGCCGATGCGTCGGTATCGCGAGGTCACGCATGGTCACCTCGTCCAGATGGATGAGGCCGCTTAAGCCGGATCGTGACCTTGACTTCATCGAAAGCAGGGGATGATATCCGCCCCTGTTTCAAGATGATTTGGAGAGATTGCGATGACCGACAGCGTACTCGATATTCCGGTAAAGAGGATCGACGGTAGCGAGACGACGCTTGCCGACTACAGCGGAAAGGTCATCATGGTCGTCAATGTCGCCTCCAAATGCGGCCTGACGGTGCAGTATGAGGGGCTGGAAAAGCTCTATGAGGACAAGCGTGATGACGGCCTGGTTATCGCCGGCTTTCCGGCCAACGATTTCAAAGGCCAGGAGCCGGGCACGGATGACGAGATCCTGAGCTTCTGCACCCTGACCTACGACGTACAGTTCCCAATGTTTTCCAAGATCGCGGTGACCGGCGCAGAGCGGCATCCGCTCTACAACAGCCTGATCGGCTCCGGCGTCGAGATCACCGGCGACGGCCCGATGCGCGAGCGCCTCGCAAAGCACGGCCTGGAGACCGGCCAGGATGGCGGCGTCATCTGGAACTTCGAAAAATTCCTGATCGGTCGTGACGGCAAAGTTGCCGCCCGTTTCGCACCTGACGTGACCGCTGACGATCCCCGCCTGCTCTCCGTTCTCGAAAAAGAGCTGGCCCGCATCGGCTGACGCAACGCGCGGCACTCGATAAATATGATTTTATTTCAATGCGTTACTCTACCGTAGAGTAACTGTACAGGGCCTGCTCGGCTCCGTCGCGTCATTGCCTCCCTTCTTACCCAGGAGTATGCTCAGGCGTCCGATATATGGACGGAACGCTGCATCAATTCTGGGAGGAGGATGTCATGCGTGAACCTGATGTACAGAAACTCGACGCCCTGGTCGGGCGCTTGGTCGGCGATCTTGGCGCGGCGGTCTCCGGTGTGCTGGTGACCCTTGGAGACCATTTGGGCCTGTTCAAGGCTATGGCGGATGGAACGCCGATGACCTCGGCGGAATTGGCCAACAAGACCGGCGTGAAGGAGCGCTATATCCGCGAATGGCTGTCGGCACAGGCAGCGGCCGATTACGTCAGCTATGACGACAAGACCGAGCGCTTCTACCTGACGCCCGAACAGGCGATGGTATTTGCGGAGGAAAACAGTCCCGCCTTTTTCACCGGCGCTTTCGATGTCGTTCAATCCATGTGGCTCGACGAACCGAAAATCGCTAATGCTTTCAAGACCGGCAACGGTCTCGGCTGGCACGAGCACAGCGCCTGCCTGTTTCGCGGCACGGAACGGTTCTTCCGGCCGGGTTATAACAGTCATCTCGTCTCGGAATGGATACCGGCATTGAGCGATATGCATGAAAAGCTCCAAGCCGGCGCTGCCGTCGCCGATGTTGGCTGCGGCCATGGCGCCTCGACCATTCTAATGGCACAGGCCTATCCGAACTCGACATTCTTCGGCTTCGACTATCACCTTCCCTCTATCGAGCGAGCGAAAGCGGCGGCGAAGGAGGCCGGCGTCGACGGCCGGATCACCTTCGAACAGGCGACGGCAAAGGACTTCCCGGCGGCCGGCTATGATTTCGTGGCGATGTTCGATTGCCTGCACGATATGGGTGACCCCGTCGGCGCCGGCAAACATGTCAAGGAAAGCCTTGCCGATGACGGAACCTGGATGATCGTCGAACCCTTTGCGCATGATTGCCTGAAGGACAATCTCAATCCGGTCGGCCGCGTCTTTTACGGCGCATCGACGATGATCTGTACGCCGGCCTCGCTGTCGCAGGAAATCGGGCTTGGTTTGGGCGCGCAGGCTGGCGAGCTGAAACTGCGCAAGGTCGCCATGGATGCAGGATATTCGCATTTCCGCAAGGCGACCGAAACGCCGTTCAACATGGTCTTCGAAGTCAGGGTCTGAACCCGCGCCACGCACTGTCGAGTGCGCGAGAACACAGGCTAGTCTTCACGGATGTTGACCCGCCTTTGCCGAACAGGGACGCGAGTGCCGGTTGGAATGGACCGGCGGCTCGGGTCATTCTGCTTGAGCGATGATACCGGCTGTTGAACGCGACCAAGTACAATTCTTAGGCTGCGCAGGGCATGGGGCGAGTCCAATGGTCTTCGGCAACGCTGAGACGGCCCTGTGCATTTCCGGGTATTGACTTACATATAATCAACTTTAAAGTGTATTTATCGTATCCATCTACCGGGGAATATTATGGACAAATACACGAAAACCATTTTGACCGTCATCGCGGTGGCGCTGGTCGCTATCGCTGCCCAGAATGCCATTACCCCGGCAAAGGCCGTCGGCGGCGGCTGTGGTAGAGAGAATTACAATCCCTGCTGGGTTAAACTGGTAAACTAGCGCGCATCCGGCGTCGCCATCTGAGGACAGCCACCTCTGTTTGGGCCTAAAACGCAGGGTATCGACGACAAAAGGCTTACCCAAACCGGCGATCAGACAGAATTACCGAAACAGCGGCCAACTATAACCGCCGTTTCGGCAATCGATCAGGATGCGGCGAGTTTGCGCGCGGCGGCAATCGCGGTGCGGGCGCCGGTGCGCAGCTGTGCCGTCTCGGCGCCGGCGATGACCAGGTCGAGGCCGAGCTTCAGATATTGCCCGGCGCGGTCGCCATCGCTGCCAAAAGCGCAGATAAGCTTGCCATGAGCGCGGCAGCGTGCAAGCGCATGCGCCATCGCCTGGTCGATCGCGGCGCTATCGGGGGCAAGCCGCGCGCCGTTCGATAGCGCGATGGAAAGATCGGCCGGCCCGACGAAAATGCCGTCGATACCATCGACAGTGAGAATCTCGTCGATGGCGTCGAGCGCCGTGCGGGTCTCGACCATGGCGATCGTGACGGTCAGGCTGTTGCCGCGCTGCAAATAATCGTCAGGCGCTATGCCAAAATGATTGAGGGCGAGCGATGGTCCCCAGCTCCGCTCACCGAGCGGCGGATATTTCGTCGCCTTGACGAGGGCGCGGGCATCATCGGCGGAATTGATCATCGGCGCGATGATACCGGAAGCACCGGCATCCAGAAGTCGCGAGGCGGAGGCGAAATCGCCGACGGGGATGCGCCCGATCGCCGGTTTGCCGGCCAGCCGCACCTGGGCGATGCCGTTGGCGGCGGACGCCATATCCCACATGCCATGCTGCATATCGAGCACGACCGCGTCGAAATCCTCCTGCGACAGGTGATTGACGAGCAATGGATCGGGCGTGCCGATCCAGGCAGAAATCATACCGCCATTTTCCCGCCGCTTCAGACGTCCGGCGAAACCGTCAATATCAATCGTCATGGTGATTTTCCTCAATAATTACCAAGCCCGCAACGGGCGAGATACGTCCCTCCAGAACCTCCTTCGACAACACAAACAAGGCCCTCATCCCCACCGACAATACTCAATTCCAGCGCCCCGGCTACCCCGAAAATACAACCGGCGCCACATGCCGCGCGACGATTCAAAACCGTAGACAGCACCCAGCCGTCAAATTCGTAAAGAAAACTCACCAAAATATATTGCATGAAAACGATAGTCGACGAAATTCGCTGAAAATCGCGAAGAAAGACCTTGACGGCTTATTCGATCGCCGTAGTTTGTTCTGAAAATTGACGAATTGGCGACAATGGATATATCAACCTCTATTCCCCATACCCGGCAGGTCACATCGCGCGCGGTATTGCGCGTCATCTTCGAAACCGCCCCCGTATCCCGTGCCGAGCTGGCGCGGCTGACCGGGCTCTCGAAGCAAAGCATGTCCGAGATTGTTCGTGATCTGGAAGCGGAGGGCTGGCTGCGTGTCACTGGCCGCACCCAGGGCGCAGTCGGGCGGAGTGCGGTGACCTATGAGCTTGAGCCGCGCAAGGCCTTCGTCTTCGGCGCCGATGTCGGCGGCACCAAGATCCACGCGGCACTGGCCGGCCTTACAGGCGATATCATCGAGGAGGCCATAGAGGGCACGGATGCGCGCGGCGGCGAACATGTCATCGAGCAGATCGCGAGCATGCATGAAGCGCTCCTGCAAAAATCCAGCATTGCTGCGAAATCCGTGGCAATGGGCGCAATCGGCATTCCCGGCGCCATCCATCCGAAAACCCGGCGGCTGGCGATGGTGCCGAACATCCCCGGCCTGACGGAACTGACGCTTGAGGATAGTCTGCGCGACAGGCTGGGGCATGACATCCTCATCGACAACGACGTCAACCTGGCCGCGCTTGGCGAGCAATGGCGTGGCGATGGCCGCAACATTGATAATTTCGTCTTCGTAGCACTCGGCACCGGTATCGGCATGGGAATTATCAACGAGGGCCGCCTTATCCGCGGTGCACGCGGTGCAGCCGGCGAGATCTCCACATTGCCGATCGGCGCCGATCCCTTCGATTCCCGTAGTTTCGCGGCCGGCGCGCTGGAATCGTCGATCGGCAGTATTGCCATCCGTGGTCGCTATGAAGCACTCGGCGGCACGCCCGGCCTCAGCGTGCGCGACATGTTCGAGCGCAAGGATGACCCGGTCGCCACCATCGTGATCGACGAAGTGGCGCGTCTCGTCGCCACATCTGTTGTCGCCATCGCCGCCGTGGTCGATCCGGAAAGGGTGATTTTCGGCGGCAGTGTCGGAGCCCGGCCCGAGTTGGTCGAGCGGATCATCTTCTATCTGTCGCGCTGCGTGCCGGTGCCTCTCTCCTGCACCATCAGCCCGCTTGGCAGCAAAGCCGGCCTTATCGGCGCCATTGCCGCGGCACTTGACCGGTTTCGCGCTACGCTGTTCGAAATTCCTGGGCGCGGCGAGCACGGCAAGGGTTCCATGACGGAAAAAACACCTTAAAACGATAGAGAGACCGCGAGCGTTCGCGGAGGCACGCAAGACTGACAGAGGACGTTGAGAGACATGCAGCAGCGGGATTTTTTCAAGCCGGGCCGTTCGGTCGCCGTTTCCGACAGGGGCATGGCTGCAACCTCGCATCCGCTGGCAACCCTTGCCGCCGTCGACATCCTGCGCGCGGGCGGCAGCGCGGTGGATGCGGCAGTCGCCGCAGTTGCGCTGCAATCCGTTATCGACCCGCATATGACCGGCATCGGCGGCGACTGCTTTGCCCTCTATAGTGCAGTCGGCGGCAAACCTGTGGCGCTCAACGGGTCCGGTCGCGCGCCGCAAAAGGCGAAACTCGACTATTTCCTCGAAAAAGGCTTCACCGCCATTCCCGACGACAGCCCGCATGCGGTCACCATCCCCGGCGCCATCGATGCCTGGTGCCGGCTGATCGGCTCTTACGGCCGCTTCGACATGGGCCGCGTGCTTGCGCCAGCGATTGCGGCGGCCGAAGAAGGCTATTGCATCACGCCCCGCGTCGAGCTCGACTGGCACCGCTACAGCAACCGCGTTGCGAAACACGCGGCTTCAGCAGCCTATTTCCTCCCTAATGGCCGGGCGCCACGGACCGGCGAACGCATGACCAATCCGGCGCTCGCCGCCACTTTGAAAGCCATCGCCAGGGGCGGCCGCGACGCCTTCTATCGTGGAGAGGTGGCCGAGGAGATCACCCAGGTTCTGCAATCGCTCGGCGGCCTGCATGAGGAAAGCGATTTCGCCGACTACAAGGCATTCGAGACCACACCGATTTCCGGCAAGTTCCGCGGCCGCGACCTTGTGGAATGCCCTCCGAACGGCCAGGGCCTTGCGGCCCTGTTGATCACCCGTATCCTCGACGGCTTCGATCTGCGCGACCCCAAGCTCTCGGAGGCCGATCGCATTCATCTGCACGCCGAAGCCACCAAGGCCGGTTACGCCATGCGCGACCAGCTGATTAGCGATCCGGATTATCTGACCTTCGACATCGACGAATTGCTGTCCGACCGCTCAATCGCTGCCATGCGCGCGAAAATCAGCCTTGAACGCGCGGCCGATGCCTCTATCTGGGATGGGCCGACGCATAGGGACACGGTCTATATCTCCGTGGTCGATCGCGACGGCAATGCGATCTCGCTGATCAACTCGGTCTTCATGCCCTTCGGCAGTGGCATTTACGCGCCGCGCTCCGGTGTGCTGCTGCAGAACCGTGGCGCGGGCTTCGTCGTCAAACAGGGACACCCGAACGCCATCGGTCCCGGCAAACTGCCCTTCCACACCATCATCCCGGCGATGCTGATGGAAGGTGGCAAGGTGCGCATGAGCTTCGGCGTCATGGGCGGGCAATATCAGGCGGCCGGCCATGCCCATATGCTGACGCAGATCCTCGACCGCGATCTCGATCCGCAGCAGGCAAGCGACCAGCCGCGCAGCTTCTGCTTCGGCGGTAAGCTGTCGCTGGAACCGACGATTTCGGAAGAGACCAGGCGGGATCTCGAGCGGCGCGGGCATGTTACCGAATGGGCGGACGAGCCAATCGGCGGCGCGCAAGCGATCATGATCGATCACGAGCGCGGCGTCCTCCTCGGCGCTTCCGACCACCGCAAGGACGGAGTCGCACTGGGATATTGAGTCTGGTTGAGGGCGCGCCCACGAATTCGGCTGCGGTCGCTACAAAACAACTTCAGATAGTATCACTTGCCCAGCCAGAGCTGCTCTTATTGCCTGAACGCGGCACGCTTGTGAGCGCCTAGCACAGGGTCGCGCAATACGCGAATCGCTTTGAAAGGGTCTCAATGGCAGAGCCGTCTCCCCCGCCATTGCGGTGACGAAGGAGACCACCCTAAGCCTCCCCGCATAAGGCTCAGATTACCTTTGTCCGATACCGGACAAAAGTCTACCTTTTCGGCTGCATTTAAGTCCAATTGCACACATCAATTTGCAAATATGGCCGCCGGCAAGATTTTTTACTTCAGAATATTCTCAAAAACAGCAGCAAGCTCGATCTAAGTTACGTTGTTTCCTGGTATAGGGCGATTTATGACAGTGATATCAAGGGCAGTTGAGCCAAGTAAGCCCAAGCCCCACATCTCGCCGTCCGGGAATTTCACGTTAGCCACAGCCTCGGTCCGCCGACACCTTTTATGTTCGGTATCGTGCAGAGACACCACGCCAGCTTGCGCATCTTTTTCGATAAACATAAATCGAACACTATCAGAGACTAGGATTGTTTGATCGTCCGTAGACTTTATGGCGCGGCCGACTGGGAGACCCGATTGCTCTTGCCCTTACGAGGAGAGAGCATGTCCCCGCCTAAAAAATCAGAGATTCGCAATGCGCTTTTAAGGTCCTTGTCCGATCAGGACTACGATCATATTGCGCCTTATCTTGAAAACATTGATCTTCCAAAACGGTTCATGATCGCAACGCCTGATAGGATCAGCGACTATATCTATTTTCTCGAATCTGGGATCGGATCGGTCGTCGTGCGGGCTCCCGAAGGCAAGAGCGCCGAGATAGGCGTCTTCGGTCGCGAAGGGTTTTCCCCGACCGCAGTTCTTCAAGGGTCAGAATCGGCACCCTTCTCGATATTCATGCAGGTCGCTGGCGCAGGGTACCGCATCCAAAACGCGCATATTCTAGCAGCCGCAAGCGATAGGCTTGAGCTGCGCAATCTGCTTTTAAGATATGTCCAGGCTGCATCAATTCAAACGGCTTATACCGCATTCTCGAACGCGGCAGACCAGATCGAGCAGCGCTTGGCGCGCTGGCTTTTGATGTGTCACGATCGCACCGACGGAGACACGATCGACCTTACCCATGACTTTCTTGCCGTCATGCTTGCGGTCCGCCGGCAAAGCGTCACGACGACGCTGCACGTTCTTGAGGGAAAGCATCTTATCGTCTCTCAGCGAGGCTTCGTCGCCATCAGAGACCGCGTCGGGCTGGAGACCCTTGCAGGAAGCTCCTATGGAGTGCCGGAACGCGAGTATCGAAGGCTGATCAGTTAGGCCGGTTGAATCGGGCCAGGAAATAATTTTCGCTTCGTGCCCTATCCGTCCGCCGCGTCCCCTCCCTGGAAAATTCGGGCACCCATGGTCAGCCGGTGGATCATTTAATCACCGTCGGCACTCCCGAGGCAAAATCTACCGACGTATTGACGGCGCATCGGGTCAGTTTTACATTATGACCACACTAGTCATATAGGTGACCCATGAAAGAAATTCAGCTGAAGGACGCTAAGGCTACCCTTTCCGCCGTTGTCGATGACGCTCTTAGCGGCAATGCAGCCATCATCACCCGTCACGGCGAACGCACCGCCGTCATCATTTCCTACGATGAATATCAAAAACTGAAGCAGGTACCGTCTTTCGGCTGGCTGCTTACCAATGCGCCACTCGAAGATGACGACCTACCCGCGCGCAAACCGGGCCGATTACTGCGCGGTGACGATGTCTGATGTATCTTCTGGATACCAATATTATCTCCGCGACATCGCCTCTACGTGCGCAAGATTTGCTGTCACAGGCGGCTCGGGCATGGATCGCCGCCCATGCCGATCAGTTTTTCCTATCCACAGTAACCATCGCTGAAATAGAAACTGGGATCGCGAAAGCCCATCGGACAGGCGCCAGCAAAAAAGCCAGTCTACTTGGTGAATGGCTCGAACTCACCGTTCATCTCTATGGTGAACACATCCTATCATTCGACACGGCGACGGCACGCATCGCCGGCCGCCTATTTGACCAGGCAGTCGGCCGCGGCGGCGATCCAGGGTTCGAAGATGCAGCCATTGCCGCAACGGCGTTGCGGCATGATTACACGGTTCTCACTCGGAACCTGAGGCACTTCCGGCTGATGGACGTCCGCTCTCTCGATCCTTTCGCCAATCCGCCGGATCTATAGGCGCCTCAGACAATCCCGCCGCTACCGCCAACGGAAGCCGGACGCTCGCTCGCAACCTTCTTCCGATAGCCGCTAGCCCGATAGGCCGCGACGGGATCGATAGCACCGCCCGTGCGTCGGCGCGCTTCGGCGAGGATCGGTTCGACATCGGCGCGATAGGCGCGCTTCAGTGTCTCCGACGCCATCAGCGCGTCATTGGCATCCTGATAGCCCGCCAATGCCTTGCGGTCGACGATCAACGCTTGCGCGTAGGCACGGCGGATTTCATTGGCGCTGGAGATCAGGCTTTCGATCGGATCGGTGACATTGTGGGACTGGTCGATCATATGCGCCGGATTGAAGTCGTTGACGCCGCGCTGTTCCGCATCGATCAGTTCGTTGAAGACGAGGAACAGGCGGTACGGCTCGATCGCACCGGCATCAAGATCGTCATCGCCATATTTGGAATCGTTGAAGTGGAAGCCGCCGAGCTTGCCGAACTGGATAAGGCGGGCGACGATCATCTCGATATTGGTGTTCGGCGCGTGATGGCCGAGATCGACGAGGCACTGGGCTTTCGGACCGAGCGTCTGCGCGATCAGATAGTTGGTGCCCCAGTCCTGCACGACGCTGGAATAGAAGGCCGGCTCGTACATCTTATGTTCGGAAAACAGTCGCCAGTCGTCCGGCAGCGCCTTGTAGATGTCCGCCATGGCGGCGAGATAGCGCTCGAACGCCCTGGTGAAATTGCTTTGGCCGGGGAAATTCGAGCCGTCGCCGACCCAGACGGTCAGCGCCTTGGAACCGATGGCCTTGCCGATCTCGATACATTCGAGATTGTGCTCCACGGCCTGCGCGCGGGTTGCCGCGTCGACATGGCTGAGCGAGCCATATTTGTAGGAATGCGCCTGGCCGGGGGCATCGGAGAAGGTGTTGGAGTTCATGGCGTCGAAGCCGAGGCCGAGCGCATCGCCCTTTGCCTTGATCTCCCAAACATCCGCCTTGTCCCAGGGGATATGCAGCGAAACCGTCGGCGTCGCCCGCGTCAACTGGTTGATGACGGCGCAATCGTCGAGCTTGTCGAAAATGCCGCGCGGCTCGCCGGTGCCCGGAAAGCGGGCGAAACGTGTGCCGCCCGTGCCGACGCCCCAAGAGGGAATGGCGACGAAAAATTCGGAGACCCTCTTCGTCACGGCTTCGATATCGACGCCGCGACGGGCAAGCGTCGCGCCCAATGCCTCATAATCGGATGTCAGCGCGGCGGCGCGCTTGTCATTTTCCGCTGCCACGAGATCGGGGGCAATTCTAAACTCAGCCATTCTTTCCTCCCAAAAAGCGAAGGCTCACGCCGGCATTTGTCCCGGCCGGCGCAAGCCGAATGATATCAGCGCGTAAAGCTCTGCGCGTTGCCGGCGTCGACGTTGATGATATTGCCGGTCGACTTGGCGGAAAGATCCGAAGCCAGGAAGTAAATCGCCTCGGCAATGTCCTCCGGAAAGACATTGAGCTTCAGCATCGAGCGCTTGCGGTAATGTTCCTCCAGATCGTCCACCTCGATCTTCGAGGAGGCGGCGCGCTGTTCGCGCCATTCGCCGTTCCAGATCTTCGAGCCGCGCAGGACCGCATCGGGATTGACGGTGTTGACGCGAATGCCCGCATCCGCGCCCTCGAGCGCCAGGCAGCGCGCCAGATGGATCTCGGCGGCCTTGGCCGTGCAATAGGCGGCCGCGTTCGGGGACGAGGCCAGACCATTTTTCGACGCGACGAAGACGACATTGCCGCCGATGTTCTGGCGGCGGAAGAGCCGGAAGGCCTCGCGCGAGACGAGGAAATAGCCGGTGGCGAGAATGTCGATATTGCGGTTCCACATCGACAGCTCGGTGCTTTCGATCGGCGCGGAGGAGGCAATGCCGGCGTTGGAGACGAGGATATCGATGCCGCCGAATTCGACGCAAGCTTCCGCGAAGGAGGAAATGACCCCCTCTTCCTTGGTGACATCAAGCCTGACGCTGCGCACCGCATCGGCGCCGTATTTCTTGGCGAAATCCGCCTGCGTGTTCTCAAGCGCTGCCTGATCGATATCCGCCAGCACGACGCAGGCGCCCTCATCCACCAGACGCGCCGCCGTGGCGCGGCCGATGCCGCCGGCACCGCCGGTGACGAAGGCGACGCGGCCAGCCAGGCTCTTCGGCTTCGGCATGCGCTGCAGCTTCGCCTCTTCCAGCAGCCAATATTCGATATCGAAGGCTTCCTGCTCCGGCAGGCCCTGATATTCGGACACGGTGGAAGCGCCGCGCATGACGTTGATGGCGTTGACGTAGAACTCGCCGGCAATGCGGGCGGTGGCCTTGTCACGGGCAAAGGACAGCAGACCGACGCCCGGCACCAGGAAGATCACCGGATTCGGATCGCGCATGGCCGGCGAATTGTCGTGCTTGCAATCGTTATAGTAACGCGCGTAATCGGCGCGATAGTCTTCCAACGCCTTGTCGAGGCCGGCGATGATGGCATCGACATCCGGCTTGGCCGGATCGAAATCGACGATCAGCGGGCGGATCTTGGTGCGCAGGAAATGATCCGGGCAGCTGGTGCCGAGCGCACCAAGGGGGCGAAGATTCTTCGAATTGACGAATTCGAGCACGGCATCCTGATCGTCGAAATGTCCGAGCTTGCGTTCGGCCTTGCCGATGCGGCCGCGAATTTCCGGCATCAGTTTGGCGGCGATCGCGCGGCGCTCGGCTTGCGGCAAGCTCTGGACCACAGCGCCACCGAAAATCGTCTTGCCTTCCGTCTTTGCCGCAAACCATTGAATGGCCTTGTTGATGATCGCCAGCGTCAGCTCGTAGCAATCCTTGGCATCGTTGGCCCAGGTGAAGAGACCATGGCTTTCGAGCACGACGCCCTTGGCAGTCGGGTGCGCCTTGACGAAGGCTTCGAGATCGAGGCCGAGTTGGAAGCCGGGACGGCGCCAAGGCAGCCAGCCGATATCATCACCGAAGATTTCGCGGGTCAGTTCGCGGGAATTCTTGGCAGCGGCGATCGCGATGATCGCGTCCGGGTGCATGTGGTCAACATGGGTAAATGGCACGAAACCATGCAGCGGCGTATCGATGGAAGCGGCGCGGGCGTTGAGGTTATAGGTGCAATGCGGCAGGAAGCCGACCATGCGATCCTCGTCGGCGACACCCTTGTAGATGCCCTTGAGGCTGTCGAGCTTGTCCTGATAGAGCGTGGCGAAGCCGTCGAGCTTGATGGTGCCGACATCGCCACCGGACCCCTTGACCCAGAGGATCTTGACCTTCTCGCCGGTCAGCGGATCGGTTTCCATGACCTTGGCCGACGTGTTGCCGCCGCCGTAATTGGTGATACGCTTGTCGGCGCCCAGCAGATTGGAGCGATAGAGCAACTTGCCCGACTCGTCGAGCTTGGCCGCGTAGGCGTCATCCCAACGATTGTCCAGAAGTCGAACCTCAGCCGTCATGTCATCCTCCCATGGAATCATCATTTGCGAGCGCACCAAAACCACGGCGCCGCCCCGTTACGATCAGGATATCGCTCACAGAGAGTCGTTTTGTCAATCGAAAACGATCATAATTGATAATGTTGCGATGCAATATGAAAGTTTGTGATCGTTTGTGATTGACACTCTGCCATATTTACGGAATAACCGCCAACAAGGAGGAACCGATGCACGAACGCGAACGCCATCGCATCATTTTGAGCGCCGTACAGGAAAAACCTGTGGTGACGATTCAGGATATTTCTGAATTGACCGAGGCCTCTGAAGCGACGATCCGCCGTGATATCGCGGCCCTGCATGTGCAGGGAAAGATCCGGCGCGTGCGCGGTGGCGCCGAATCAATCCACCCTCCGCAGCTCGGCAATCTGGCCGGTCGACCATTCCGGGTTTCGGAAGGTGTCAATATCGATAAGAAACGCGCAATTGCGCGCAAAGCCGCCGAATTGTGCAATCCGGGCGACGCCATCATCATCAATGGCGGCACGACGACATTCCAGCTCGTGCACTATATCTCGGCCTTCCGGCTGCAGGTGATGACCAATTCCTTTGCGATCGCCGAACATCTGGTCAAGCACTCGAAGAATACGGTGACGATTCCTGGCGGCGCGATCTATCGCGAGCAAAGCCTGATCCTGTCCCCCTTCGACAACGACACGACGCGGAATTTCTACGCTCGGCGCATGTTCATCGGTGCGCAAGGCGTCGGCCCGCTCGGCCTTATGGAAGCGGACGCACTGCTGATCCAGAGCGAGCAGAAGCTGATGCGCCAGGCCGACGAGATGGTCGTCATGGTCGATTCCAGCAAGTTCAAGCAACGCTCCAGCCTGATCCTGTGTCCGCTCGAACAGGTGACGACCATCATCACCGACGACGGCATTTCGGCGGAGACCGTAAGAATGATCGAGGATGCGGGCGTATCCCTGATCATAACAAGCGTTTCGGCACAGGCCGAAGAGGAGGATTCCCCATCAGTCGCGTGAGGTGCGCGTCTATGGCGGAGTGAGCATAGACTATCAACTTTGGGAGGAAGAGACATGAATATTGCAAAGAAACTGGCGGTTGGCGTCGCGCTCGCCGCAGCATTGATGGCCGGCACGGCAAGTGCCAAGGACATCAAGATCGGCCTCGTGGTGAAGTCACTCGGCAACGGCTTTTTCGAAGCGGCCAACAAGGGCGCACAGGAAGCCGCCAAGGAACTCGGCGGCGTCCAGGTGATCTACACCGGCCCGACCTCGACGACGGCCGAAGGCCAGATCGAAGTCATCAATTCGCTGATCGCGCAGGGCGTTGACGCCATCGCCATTTCCGCCAATGATCCGGACGCTGTCGTCCCGGCCCTCAAGAAGGCAACACAGCGCGGCATCAAGGTCATTTCCTGGGATTCCGGCGTGGCTCCGGCCGGCCGCATCCTGCAGCTGAACCCATCCTCGAACGCGCTGATCGGCAAGATGTGCCTGACGCTCGCCAAGGATCATCTTGACGGCGGCAAGGGCGATTTCGCCATCCTGTCGGCCACCACCACCTCGACCAACCAGAACATCTGGATCGGCGAGATGAAGAAGCAGCTGAAGGACTTCCCGGGCCTCAACCTCGTCACCACCGTCTATGGCGACGACCTCTCGGACAAGAGCTACCGCGAAGCCCAGGGCCTCCTGACCTCGCATCCGGAAGTCAAGGTCATCGTCGCTCCGACGACCGTCGGCGTGCTCGCCGCTTCGCAGGCTGTCAAGGATGCCGGCAAGATCGGCAAGGTCTACGTGACCGGTCTCGGCCTGCCGTCCGAAATGGCCGGCGCCATCAAGTCGGGTGCGACCAAGGAATTCGCAATCTGGAACCCGATCGACCTCGGTTATTCGGCAACGCAGATCGCCTATCGCCTCGTCAAGGGTGAGACCACCGGCAAGCCGGGCAGCGAGATCAATGCCGGCCGCATGGGCAAGATCAAGGTCGGCGAAAACAGCGAAGCCGCCATGGCCGACCCCTTCGTCTACAACGCTTCGAATATCGACCAGTTCTCCAAGGTTTTCTGATCGAAGCCTTGTTCGCAGCCCTCCGGCGGCCTCGGCCGCCGGAACTGGTTTCACCCTATCCGGTACATTGCTGATGACCACAGTCCTTCAACGACCCGCCACAGGTACGCCAATGGTGGACAGCACAGCCATTCTCGAAATGCGCGGCATTTCACAGATCTTCCCCGGCGTGAAGGCGCTCGACGGCGTCAGCATTTCGCTCTATCCCGGCAAGGTCACGGCTCTGATCGGCGAAAACGGCGCCGGCAAGTCGACGCTCGTCAAGATCCTCACCGGCATCTACCGCCCGAACGAAGGCGAAGTCCTCATCGACGGCAAGCCGACCACGTTTCATAACGCCCAGGCTGCAATCGACGCCGGCGTCACCGCCATTCACCAGGAGACCGTGCTCTTCGACGAGCTGACGGTTGCCGAAAACATCTTTCTCGGCCACGCGCCACGCACGAAATTCCGCACCATCGACTGGAAGACGATGAACAGCAGGGCAAGGCTGCTGCTGGAATCGCTCGAAAGCACCATCGATCCGTCGATCCGCCTGAAGGACCTCTCCATCGCGCAGCGCCATCTTGTGGCAATCGCTCGCGCCCTGTCGATCGAGGCCCGCATCGTCATCATGGACGAGCCGACCGCGGCTCTCTCTCGCAAGGAGATCGACGATCTCTTTCGCATCGTCGGCAACCTGAAGGCTCAGGGCAAGGCCATCCTCTTCATCAGCCACAAGTTCGATGAAGTCTATGAAATCGCTGACAACTTCGTCGTCTTCCGTGACGGCCGTGCTGTCGGCCATGGCCGGTTGAAGGAAACGCCACAGGACGAGATCGTCCGCATGATGGTCGGCCGCGACGTCAAGGATGCCTTCCCGAAGGTACCTGTCACCATCGGCGACACCGTGCTCGAAGTCGCGAATTATTGCCATCGGACCGAATTCCGCGACATTTCCTTCAAGCTTCGTCGCGGTGAGATTCTTGGCGTCTACGGCCTGATCGGCGCGGGCCGCTCCGAGCTCTGTCAGTCCCTTTTCGGCATCACCAGACCGCTTTCCGGCAAGCTGACGCTGAACGGCGAGGACATCCGTATCCATTCGCCGCAAGATGCCATCCGTGCCGGTATAGTTTATGTCCCGGAGGAACGCGGTCGCCACGGTCTGGCGCTGCCCATGCCGATCTATCAGAATATGTCGCTGCCCTCGCTCGGGCGCACCTCGCGCAAGGGCTTCCTGAAGGCAGCCGACGAGTTCGCGCTGGCGCGCAAATATGCCGAACGGCTGGACCTGCGCGCGGCGGCCCTATCCGTACCAGTCGGCACGCTTTCGGGCGGCAACCAGCAGAAGGTCGTCATCGGCAAATGGCTGGCGACGCAGCCCAAGATCATCATCCTCGACGAGCCGACCAAGGGTATCGACATCGGCTCCAAGGCCGCCGTTCACGGCTTCATCAGCGAGCTGGCGGCCGAGGGTCTCAGCATCATCATGATCTCCTCCGAACTCCCCGAGATTCTCGGCATGTCGGATCGGGTGCTGGTGATGAAGGAGGGGCTATCGGCCGGACTGTTCGACCGCGAGGGGCTGACACCGGAAACGCTGGTGCGCGCCGCCACGGGAAATGCATAGGGAGGGTTGGATGCCACGCATCCTCAAAAGACGAGAAACGCTGCTCTTTGCCATCATCGTCATGATGATCGCCGGCTTTTCGACGCGCGCGGCCGGCTTTGCCGAGCCTAGCAATCTCGCCAATATCTTCAACGACACATCGATCCTGATCATCCTGGCGCTCGCGCAGATGACCGTCATCCTGACGAAATCGATCGATCTTTCCGTCGCCGCCAATCTCGCCTTCACCGGCATGGCCGTCGCCATGCTGAACGCCGCCTATCCCGACCTGCCGCTGATCGTTCTGGTGATCACTGCCATCGTCATGGGGGCGGCACTTGGCGCCATCAACGGCTATCTCGTCTGGGCGCTGGAAATCCCGCCGATCGTCGTGACCCTCGGCACCCTCACCATCTATCGTGGCATGGCCTTCGTGCTGTCCGGCGGCGCCTGGGTCAACGCCCATCAGTTCACGCCGGAATTCCTCAGCGTACCGCGCACGCCGCTGCTCGGCCTGCCTGTGCTCGCCTGGATCGGCATCGCCATCGTGCTGATGATGTATTTCGTGCTGCGCTATACGCGCTTCGGCCGCTCGGCCTATGCCAGCGGCGGCAATCCGGTCGCGGCCGTCTATGCCGGCATCGATGTGGGCTGGACGCGCTTCCTGGCCTTCGTGCTATCGGGTGCTCTGGCGGGCCTTTGCGGCTATCTCTGGGTGTCGCGCTACGCCGTCGCCTATGTCGACATCGCCAATGGTTTCGAGCTCGACAGCGTCGCTGCCTGCGTCATCGGCGGCATCTCGATTGCCGGCGGCGTTGGCTCGGTCGCCGGTACCGTGCTCGGCGCGCTGTTCCTCGGCGTCATCAAGAACGCCCTTCCTGTCATCGGCATTTCGCCGTTCACGCAGATGGCGATCTCCGGCACCGTCATCATCCTCGCCGTAGTCTTCAATGCCCGGCGGGAACGCAATCGCGGCCGCATCATCCTTAGGGATCAGGCGGCGAAGGAAGCCTCGATCAAGGAGGTCGCCGCATGAGTATCGCTTCAGAAGCAACCACGGAAAAGCGCAGCATTCCCGACCGTCTCGGCACGCCGTTCAAACGGATCCTGGCAAGCTGGGAAGTGCTGCTCTTCGGTGTCGCCATCGCGATCTTCATCTTCAATTCGCTGGCGTCGCCCTACTTCCTCGACCCCTATAACCTCTCGGATGCGACCTTCAATTTCACTGAGAAGGCAATGATCGCCTTTGCCATGGCGCTGCTGGTCATCGCCGGCGAAATCGACCTTTCGGTTGCCGCCATCATCGCGCTTGCCTCGACCGCCATGGGGGCGGCGGCACAGGCCGGTGTCGACACGGTTGGCCTCGTTGCCATCGGGCTTGGGGTCGGGCTGATCTGCGGCCTCTTCAACGGCTTCCTTGTCTCCGGGCTGAAACTGCCTTCGATCGTCGTCACCATCGGCACGATGAGCCTGTTTCGTGGCATTTCCTATATCGTGCTGGGCGACCAGGCCTACGGCAACTATCCCGACAGCTTCGCCTATTTCGGCCAGGGTTATGTCGTCTGGGTCTTCTCCTTCGAGTTCGTCCTTTTCATCGTGCTGGCGATCGTCTTCGCGATCCTGCTGCATGCCACCAATTTCGGCCGGCAGGTCTATACGATCGGCAACAATGATTTTGCCGCGCGTTTCTCCGGCATCCCGGTCGAGCGCGTCAAATTCATCCTCTTCCTGCTGACCGGTCTGATGAGTGGCATTGCCGCCGTGTGTCTCACCTCGCGCCTCGGCTCGACGCGGCCGTCGATCGCGCTCGGCTGGGAGCTGGAAGTCGTGACCATGGTCGTGCTCGGTGGTGTCTCGATCCTCGGCGGCTCCGGCACGATCGGCGGCGTCGTCATCGCTGCCTTCGTCATGGGGCTGGTGACCTTCGGCCTTGGCCTGCTCAACGTCCCCGGCATCGTCATGTCGATCTTCATCGGCCTGCTTCTGATCATCACCATCGCCCTGCCGATCGTCGCAAAACGCATCAAGACCATGAGCTCCAAATGACCGCATCTCTCGAACGCCACGCCTTCAAGATGAAGCTTAATCCCGGCATGGAGCTCGAATACAGGAAGCGCCATGACGAGATCTGGCCGGAACTGGTCGAGCTGCTGCATCAGGCCGGCGCCAGCGACTATTCCATCCATCTCGACCGCGAGACGAACACGCTGTTCGGCGTGCTGACGCGGCCGACAGATCACACGATGGCGAGCCTGCCCGATCATCCCGTCATGAAAAAATGGTGGACTCATATGGCCGATATCATGGCGACCAACCCCGACAATTCGCCCGTTCAGAGCGATCTCGTCACGGTCTTCCATCTGCCATGACAGCTACTCCAAATTATCACCGCATCGCCGTTCTCGACATCGGCAAAACCAATGCCAAGGTGGTGGTGCTCGACGCGCAAAGCGGCGCCGAAATCGCCACTGTGCGAACAACCAATACGGTACTGAAAACTGGTCCCTATCCGCACTACGACATCGAGCGGCTGTGGGACTTCGTCATCGGGGCGCTGAAGAGCTTTGCCACGACACCTGGCTTCGACGCGATATCGATCACCACCCATGGCGCCTCGGCCGTGCTTCTTGCCGCCGACGGCCGCCTTGCCATGCCGGTGCTCGACTACGAGCACGCCTATCCAGACGCGGTGCGCGACGCTTATGAAAACCTGCGGCCGCCTTTCAGCGAGACCTTTTCACCTGGGCTTTCGGGAGGGCTCAATGTCGGCGCGCAGATCCACTATCAGAAGAGCGTATTTCCTGATGATTTTGCCCGCGTCCGCGCCATCCTCACCTATCCACAATATTGGGCCTTCCGCCTGACCGGCGTCGCTGCCAACGAAGTCACCTCGCTCGGCTGCCATACCGACATCTGGAATCCGACGACCGGAGCCTATTCCTCACTCGTCGATACGCTCGGCATTCGTCCCCTGATGGCGCCGATCCGCTCCGCCTTCGACGCGCTCGGGCCTATCCTGCCCAGGATCGCCAGAGAGATCGATGTCGATACGCCGATTCCGGTCTATTGCGGTATCCACGATTCCAACGCCTCGCTGCTGCCCCATCTGGTGGAGAACGAGGCGCCCTTCGCCGTGGTGTCGACCGGCACCTGGGTGATCAGCTTCGCGGTCGGCGGCGATCTCGAGCATCTCGATCCCAAACGCGATGCGCTCGCCAATGTCGACGCCTATGGCCGCGCAGTCCCCTCTTCGCGCTTCATGGGCGGGCGGGAATTCGAGATTCTCGTGGGCGAGATCGGGCAGGCGAATCCCGATGCTATTGAAGCTTCGCTCGAAACCGTGATCGGCCAGGGCATCATGCTATTACCGAACGTGGTCGAAGGCTCCGGCCCGTTTCCCGGCAAGAAGATGCGCTGGATCGGCGACGCATCGGCAAGCCCTGCGGAACGCCTCGCCGCCGCCAGCCTCTATCTGGCATTGATGACGCAAGCCTGCCTCGGCCTGATCGGCGCCAAGGGGCCGATCTTCGTCGAAGGACCATTTGCCCTCAACCGAGCCTATCTTTCCGCACTTTCCGCACTGACGGGTTCCGACGTCGTGGCCCTGCCCGGCTCGACCGGCACCAGCCAGGGCGCCGCACTATTGACCGGTATCCGGCCGGCGGCCGCGACGGCGAGCCAGCCTATCCGGGCCGAGCTGCGGGGCCTGCAAGATTACCGCGAGGCTTGGCACACGGGGCTTGCCGGCGGCTAAAGAATCGCCGCGCCTCTGCGCAACTGCTCCACGGCAAAATCGACAAAGGCGCGTGTCTTCGCGGAGACGTGCCGGCCTTCGGGATGCACGACACGGATCGGCAGCGGCTCCTCCTCGAAATCCTCCAGAATGATACGCAACCGACCTTCGGCGACCGGCTTTGCAACCTGATAGGAAAGCGTGCGGGCCAGGCCCCAACCGCTCGATGCCGCCGAAATCGAGGCTTCGACCGAGTTGCAGAACAAACGCGGATGGAGAGCAGGGGAGAGCCTGCCCTCGGGGCCAAAATGCCAGTCGAGCGGCGCGGATGATCCGGTGTTAGCAATGATCGTATGGCCGGCGAGATCGGCGGGCGTCTCTGGCACACCATGGCGCTCGAAATAGGAGGGCGCGCCACAGACGACGCGGCGCACGGTGCCGACCTTGACGGCATTGTAGCTGGAATCCGGCAGGCGGCCGATGCGAACGGCGACATCGATCCCCTCTTCCACCAGATTGACGATACGGTCGAACAGCAGTACGCGGCCGGTGACTGCCGGATGCAGGGCAAGAAACGCGGTGACGATGGGCATGATGTAATATTGCCCGAACAGCACCGGCGCCGTGACCGTCAGCATGCCGGAGGGCGTCGCATAGGAGCCGCCGGCCGACGCCTCGGCCTCATCGATGTCGCCGAGAATGCGGCGGCAATCCTCGACATAGTGACGGCCCTGCGCCGTCAGCTTCACCGATCGCGTCGAGCGCAGGAAAAGACGCGCGCCGGTGACTTCCTCCAGAAACGCAATTGCGCGGGTTACGACCGGTGGGCTCATGTGCAGCTGCCGCGCCGCAGCAGCGAAACTGCCGGCGTCGGCCACTTTCACCAGCACTTTCATGCATTGCAGCCTGTCCAATCACCTCTCCTGCCATGAGCTTATTATTCCATTCAACGGAACAGTATCTTGCCTTTTATCACACTTCTGCTTTCCCAAAGAAACAATCATGTTTGGTCGGACGATTATCGATCTGGAGATCCGCCATGATGAAACTCTATTTCTATCCGCTATCCGGCCATGCCCATCGCGCCCGACTGTTCATTTCCCTGATCGGTGTCGATGCCGAGATCGTCGAAGTGAACCTTGCCGGAAAAGAACATAAGACGCCCGAGTTTCTGGCACTCAATCCCTTCGGGCAGGTTCCGGTGCTGGATGACGACGGCGTCATCATTCCCGACTCCACCGCCATTCTGGTCTATCTCGCCAAAAAATACGCTGAAAAGAGCTGGCTGCCGGAAGATGCGGCTGGCGCTGCCGCCGTGCAGCGCTGGCTTTCGGTGGCCTCGGGCCAAATCGCCTACGGACCCTGCGCCGCCCGCCTCGTCACCGTCTTTGGCGCGAAGTTCGATGCGGATGAAGTCATCGCTCGCGCCCATGCCATCCTGACGCTGATCGACGCTGAGCTTGCCAGTCGCCAATGGATCGCGGCCGATCATCCGACGATCGCCGATGTCGCGCTTTATAGCTACATCGCCCGCGCGCCGGAGGGCAATGTCGATCGCTTCCGGTACCACAACGTCACCGCATGGCTTGCCCGCATCGAGGCTTTGCCAGGCTTCTATCCCTTCCAGAAGACCCCGATCGGCATTGCCGACGCTGCCTGAGGCTCATCGAAAGGCCGGATCATGTTCACCGCCAACAAAGCTGAAGATGTCTCTCCCTGGCATGCCGGGGAAATCGCGCTGCAGAAAACGGTCGGTGTGGCGGAGCGGATGGGCGAGGTTGGCCAGCGTGTGCTGCGCGATCATCTGATTGACCAGCACCGCGACTTCTATCCGCAACTGCCCTTCATCGTACTCGGCAGCGTCGATGCAGATGGCAACGCCTGGGCGACACTGCGAGCCGCCCGTCCCGGCTTCCTGCATAGCCCCGATGTCCATACGCTGAGTGTCGACCTTGCGCGTGATCCGTCCGATCCCGCCGACGTGGGCATGCAGGATAGTGATGCTATCGGCATGCTCGGGATCGAGCTTCATACTCGCCGCCGCAACCGGCTGAACGGCACGATCCGCCGGCATGGAAATGATGGCTTTGATGTCTCGGTCGCTCAGGCCTACGGCAACTGTCCCAGATATATCCAGCTGCGGGATTTCACCTTTGTCCGCGATCCGTCCAAACAGACGGATCGGCCAGCGCAACATCTGATCGCGCTCGACGCCGAGGCAAAAGAAATGATCGCTGGCGCCGACACCTTTTTCGTTGCCTCCTATGTCGACCGCGAGGATGGGCAAAGACAGGTGGATGTGTCGCATCGCGGTGGCAAGGCGGGGTTTGTGCGTATCGGCAGCGACGGCGTGCTGACCATTCCGGATTTTGCCGGCAACCTGTTCTTCAACACGCTCGGCAATTTCGTCCTCAATCCGAAGGCTGGGCTGGTCTTTGCGGATTTTGAGAGCGGCGAGCTACTGCAACTCACTGGCGAGGTGGAGGTCATTCTGAATGCGCCGGAGATATCAACCTTTCAGGGCGCGGAACGACTGTGGCGCTTCACGCCGCGCAAGATCGTCCGTCGCCCGGGTGCCTTGCCGTTGCGCTGGAAATTCCGCGAGGACGGCTGGTCGCCTAGTTCGCTGATGACCGGGAGCTGGGATGCCACTGGCGGTGCCGAAGACGGTTAAGAAACGTCCGCAACCCGTCAAATTCCGGGGGCACTACTTCGACGAAAACGCCCTGAAAATCGCAAAAGTTGTCTTCGGGACGGTTATTTTCTTGCGGAATCGTACTAATATTCCTACAGAAACTACCCTTATGAGCGCTTTTGAGGTCAAAAATGTCCGAAAGCGCTCATCGGCCTCGATGTAACTTCCTGTCTCCATTTCAGGGCGCCTTGCGGCAGTTCGCGCGTCACGACAGGCCATTGCGGCGGGTTCAAAGGGCGCTGCCGTGCCCATCCGAGGAGAGAGAAAATGAGTCTGAAGACATTGACGGCCGCGACCTTCGTCGCCTCGCTGGCCTTTGCGCCGCTCGCGCATGCCGATATCACCATCGGCCTGATCGCGCCGCTGACCGGCCCCGTCGCCGCCTATGGCGATCAGGTCAAGAATGGCGCAGAGACCGCCATCGACGAAATCAACAAGAGCGGCGGCGTTCTCGGCCAGAAGCTCGTCCTGAAGCTCGGCGACGACGCCGGCGATCCGAAGCAGGGCGTCTCCGTTGCCAACGGTTTCGTCGGTGACAGCATCCGCTTCGTCGTCGGTCCCGTGACCTCAGGCGTCGCCATTCCGGTTTCGGACGCACTCTCTGAAAACGGTATCCTGATGGTGACGCCGACCGCGACCGCTCCAGACCTCACCAATCGCGGCCTGACCAACATCCTGCGCACCTGCGGTCGCGACGACCAGCAGGCGACTGTCGCAGCCGACTATGTGGTGAAGAACTTCAAGGACAAGAAGATCGCCATCCTTAACGACAAGGGCGCCTACGGCAAGGGCCTGGCGGACGCCTTCAAGGCTACCCTCAACAAGGGCGGCGTGACCGAGGTCATCAACGATTCCCTGACCCCGGGCGAAAAGGACTACAGCGCCCTGACGGCAAAGCTGAAGCAGGCCGGCGTCGAACTGATCTACTTCGGCGGCTATCATCCGGAGGCCGGTCTGCTTGCCCGTCAGCTGAAGGACATCTCCGTCAAGGCGACGATCATCGGCGGCGATGGCCTGTCCAACAGCGAATATTGGGCGATCGCCAATGAAGCCGCTGCCGGCACGATCTTCACCAACGCGGCCGACGCCCTGAAGAATCCGGATTCGCAGAGCGCCGTCGCTGCCCTGAGGGCACGCAACATTCCGGCGGAAGCCTTCACGCTCAACGCCTATGCCGCCGTGCAGGTGCTGAAAGCCGGCATCGAAAAGGCCGGCAAGGCCGACGACGCGGAAGCTGTCGGCGCCGCCCTGAAGACCGGCGAGCCGATCGACACCGCCATCGGCAAGGTCACCTACGGCGAAACCGGCGACCTGACCTCGCAGAGCTTCTCGCTCTTCAAGTGGGAAGGTGGCAAGATCGTTTCGGCCGAATAAGCCGCCGGATTCGAGTCTTGAATGTGTTGCCGGGCCATAAGCGGCCCGGCATTTTTATGTCTTTCGATATTGTCGGCCCTCGTCAGCAGACGGTGCGAAAGCGATCGACGCAGGTGGAGAGGACTTCTTCGCCAGGCCTTTTCCACCAGTTCGCTTCCGAGAAGATTTCCACTTCCTGCGCGCCGACATAGCCGGCCTTCTCGATGGCCGCGCGGATGCGCTTCAGGTCGACGACGCCGTCGCCCATCATACCGCGATCGAGCAGGAGATCCGTGGTCGGCACCAGCCAGTCACAAATGTGATGCGCCAGGATCTGGCCATTGGCGCCAGCGCGGGCGATCTGTTCGTAGAGCTTCGGATCCCACCAGACGTGATAGACGTCGATGGCGACGCCGACGCCCTCACCCAGCAGATCGCAAATGTCGAGCGCCTGCTCCAGCGTGTTTACGCAGGCGCGGTCGGCGGCATACATCGGATGCAGCGGCTCGATCGCCAGCGGAATACCGGCGCTGCGGGCATGCGGCAGGATTGTCGCGATACCATCCGCCACCATTTCGCGGGCTTGGCCGATGTCTTTCGACCCCTTCGGCAGGCCGCCAACAACAAGCACGAGGCAATCGGCATTCAGCGCCGCCGCCTCGTCGATCGCCCGCTTGTTATCATCGATCGCTGCCTTCAAACCCTCGGCGTCCGCTGCCGGAAACATGCCGCCGCGGCAAAGGCCGGTGACCTGCAGCCGGTTATCGGCCACGATCCTCGCGGCCTCCGAAAGACTGATCTTATGCACCTGATCACGCCAGGGCGCGATCGCAACGATATCCTGCTTCAGGCAGGCCTCGACCGCCTGGCGCATGTCATATTGCTGGCGCACGGTCGCAAGATTGATGGAAAGGCCAGATATAGCCATGCAGATGATCCTCCCAGATCCTATCCTCGATTAGGCGACGCCGACCGTTGCAAGGATCGTCTTCATCCGCTGCACGGCAAGATCAGGATCCCTCAGAACACGCGCCGTATCCGCCAGACGGAAAAGTTCCGAAAGGTGCACGACGGAGCGCGTGCTCTGCTGGCCACCCAGCATCTGAAAATGATCCTGAAAGCCGTTGAGATAGGCGAGGAAGACGACGCCGGTCTTATAGAAGCGGGTCGGCGCCTTGAAGATGTGCCGCGACAGCGGAACGGTCGGCGCCAGTATCTGGTGAAAGGTGTCGAGGTCATTCTGGGCGAGTTTGGACAGCGCAGCGCTTGCCGCCGGCGCAATGGCGTCGAAGATACCGAGCAGTGCGTGCGAATAACCCTGGCTGTCGCCAGCGATCAATTCGGCATAGTTGAAATCGTCGCCGGTATACATTTTGACTGAGGGATCGAGGCGGCGGCGCATGACGATCTCTTTTTCGGCCGACAGCAGCGAGATCTTGACGCCATCGACCTTGGAGGCGTTGTCGTTGATGATGGCGACTGCCGTTTCCATGGCGCGCATATCGTCCGACGAACCCCAGTAGCCCGCCAGCGCCGGATCGAACATCGAGCCGAGCCAGTGGATCATCACCGGTTGCTTCACCTGTCCGAGAATGCGGTTATAGACGCGGATATAATCGTCCGGCCCCTTGGCCGCAGCGGCAAGTGCGCGGCTTGCCATCAAGATGATGCGCCCGCCCTGCCCTTCGACAAAGGCGATCTGTTCTTCATAGGCGCGGATGACGTCATCGATGGTGACGTCGGGACCGGGAGCGAGATGATCGGTGCCGGCGCCATAAGCGATCAACGCGTCCGGGCGATTGCGGGCGGCCGACTGTGCGTGGGTGATCAACTCTTTGGCGCCGGCCCAGTCGAGGCCCATGCCGCGCTGCGCCGTGTCCATGGCTTCGGCCACACCGAGACCGAGGTCCCATAGATATTCGCGAAACGCGATACTCCGGTCCCAATCGATGTTGCGGTCGAGCCACGGATCGTTATCGGCCAATGGATCGACGACGACATGGGCGGCCGCATAGGCGACACGATTGAAGCGATGACCACCAGCCGGGCGCTCCGGCGGCGAAAGCGGTGTGTTAGCGACAGTGAAAGCGGCGAGCTTGCCTTCGGCGGTCGGCAAACGAAGGGTCTTCGTCATGGTCTCGACCTCCTAGCGGGCGGCAAGTGTGGGAACGTCGATCCAGCGGCGCTCGACCCAACTCTTCTGAGCAAGCTCGGCAAGCTGAACGCCCTTGGCGCCTTCGCGAAGTGTGAATTTCCACGGCGCATCCTCGGCGACATGGCGCAGGAAGCCCTCCCATTGCGCCTTGAACCCGTTATCGAAGACCTGCGTATCCGGCACCTCGTCCCAGGTGTCGAAGAAATTGATCGTCTGCGGCTGATCCGGATTCCATACCGGCTTTGGCGTGTTGACGCGATGCTGTGTCCAGCAGCGCATCAAGCCGCAGACCGCAGAGCCATGCGTGCCGTCGACCTGGAAAGTGACGAGATCGTCACGGCGCACGCGCACAGCCCAGGAGGAGTTGATATGGGCGACGATACCGCCCTCGAGCTCGAAGGTGGCATAGGCGGAATCGTCGGCATCGGCGACATAGGTTTCGCCGTTTTCATCGACACGGCTCGGAATATGGGTCGCGCCGTAGCAGCTCACGGCTTTAACTTCGCCGAAGAGATTGTCGAGCACATAGCGCCAATGCGGCAGCATATCGAGGATCATGCCGCCGCCCTCGGCCTTGCGATAGTTCCAGGAGGGCCGCTGCGCTTTCACGCCCCAATCACCTTCAAACACCCAATAGCCGAATTCGCCGCGCACCGAGAGGATCTTGCCGAAGAAGCCGCTGTCGCGCAGCATGGCGATCTTGCGCAGGCCCGGCAGGAAGAGCTTGTCCTGCACTACGCCATTCTTGACGCCGCGGCGCTCCGCCGAGGCCGCAACCGAAAGCGCCTCGTCCAGCGTCTCGGAAATCGGCTTTTCGCAATAGACGTGCTTGCCGGCGGCAATCGCCCGCTCCAGCAGGGAAACGCGCATCTGGGTCGAGCCGGCATCGAAGAAAATCGTATTGTTCGGATCGGCGAGCGCAGCATCGAGATCAGTGGTCGTCTTAGCGACGCCGTGCTTGCGGGCGATCTCCGCGATCTTCTCGGCGTTGCGGCCAACAAGGATCGGCTCCGGCATCAATTTGTCGCCATTGGCAAGCAGCACGCCGCCCTGATCGCGGATCGCCAGGATCGAGCGCACCAGATGCTGATTGTACCCCATGCGGCCGGTAATGCCGTGCATGATGATGCCGATCGGCTTCGTCGCCATAAGTCATTCCTCCCGTAAATAACTATATAGTTACATGACTGACACGACAAAGCGGCTCTGTCAACGATCGTCGTCAGCGATCGCGACGGCAGTTATGCAGATTTTCGTGAATTAGGTGATCCGGGCTATCAGGGGCGCAGGTAGGCGAAGATGACCTCGATGATATGCTCGCCCCAGGCATCGATTTCCGACTTTTCGGAGAGATTGCGCTGAAAGATCGTCGAGAGCGTCCAGCGGTTCGTCAGGAAGAAGGAGCCGAGCGCCGCAATGCTCATATAAATCTTGACCGGATCGCAGCCGGAGCGGAAATCGCCGGCGGCAACGCCACGGTCGAGCAGACTGGAAATCTCCGCGACCAACGGCGAATGCAGCTCGAAAATCCGGGCCGAGCGCTTCAGGAAGCGGGCCTTCTGCATATTCTCCGTGCTGAGAATGCCGAGGAATTCCGGATGATCCAGAAAATATTTCCATGTGAAAACAACCAGCTCCCGCATGCCCTCGCTGGGACTGCGATGCGACAGATCAAGCCGTGCTTCCGCCGACCGGATGGCAACATAACTGCCTTCGAGGACCGCGACATAGAGCGCGTCCTTGCCGCCAAAATAGTGATAGAGCATGCGCTTGTTGATCTTGGCGCGCTCGGCAATGGCATCGACACGGGCACCGCCATAGCCACGCTCAGCAAACTCCTTGGTCGCCGCCGCCAGGATCGCCTTGCTGGTACGCTCGGCATCCCGAAGCCGTGGCCGCTCGACGGGCGCACTCGACACCGCCGGATCAGCGGCCTCGGCATCAACGCTCTTCGATCGGCTCTTTGCGGTTTTGGCTTCAGACATCAAGGTTCTCGGCTGTATCAGGAAGGCCGATGCGGCCTTCTCGTCACCGACAAGTACCCGATCATCGCGCAAGTTGACAGTCTCCCAGAAATCGGACGCTTGAGTAACTACATAGTTATATAAATTTCTTCTTTCGCGAAAGCGATGTAGCTCGTCGGCCACCCTATCCAAGCCTATCCATCAGCCCCACGGACGAATAGCCGAAACCACCTTGCTTTCGACGGCCGCTCGGCCCAAGACAGCAAAAACGAACCAGCGTCGGACGGCTCCATGACAGAAAAACAGATCGCGATCATCGGTGGCGGGCCGGCCGGCCTGATGGTGGCTGAGGTGCTGTCTCTTTCCGGCCATCGGGTCAGCGTCTACGACAGCATGCCGACGGTTGCGCGCAAATTCCTGCTGGCGGGGAAATCCGGCCTCAACATTACCCATGCCGAGGATTTTGCCCGCTTTGCCAATCGGTTCGGCTCTGCCTCCGAACGGCTGCGCCCTGCCCTTGAGGCCTTCACGCCCGATGATATCAGGGGTTGGGCGGCAGGGCTCGGTACGGAGACATTCACCGGCACCTCGGGCCGCGTCTTTCCGAAAGCCATGAAAGCTTCGCCCCTGCTGCGCGCCTGGCTTGGCAGGCTGGAGGCGCAAGGCGTCAATATCCTGACGCGGCATCGCTGGTCGGGCTTCGCCGAAGGCGGCTTCGTTTTCGAAACGCCGGAAGGGCGTAAGACTATCCGATGCGATGCAGCCCTGCTTGCGCTCGGCGGTGCCAGCTATCCCCGGCTCGGTTCGGACGCCGGCTGGACCAGCTGGCTGCGAGATAAGGGTGTCGATATTGCCGATTTCCAGCCCGCTAATTGTGGCTTCGACGTCGCCTGGAGCGCAATCTTCAGGGAGCGCTTCGCCGGCGCGCCGCTGAAGGCGGTCACGGCAACGTCCGACGCCGGGACCTTTCCCGGCGAATTCGTCGTTTCCCAACACGGCATCGAAGGCAGCCTCGTCTATGCCCATGCCGCCTGCCTGCGCGACCGGCTTGCAAGCGACGGCAAAGCTGTGCTGCTGGTCGACCTCGCACCCGGCAGAACGGTGGAGCGGCTGTCGCGCGATCTCGCGCGGCAGGATGCGAAGGCCAGCCTTTCCAATCGCCTGCGCAAGGGCGCGGGGATTGAGGGCGTCAAGATGGCGTTGTTGCGGGAGCTTGTTCCTCCGGCTGCTCTCGCAGATCCGGAGCAGCTATCACGGCTGATCAAAGCCTTGCCGATCCCGCTGCTGCGGCCACGGCCCATCGCTGAGGCCATCTCGTCCGCCGGCGGCGTCCGCTGGGACGGCGTCGATGACGGATATATGTTAAAAGCCCTCCCCGGCGTGTTTGTTGCCGGGGAGATGCTCGACTGGGAAGCGCCGACCGGCGGCTATCTTCTCACTGCCTGCTTCGCCAGCGGACGTGCAGCGGCAAGAGGAATGGAAGCCTGGCTGCGGCGATAGCCTCCTGGATAGGCGAGCGCCGCTACCCGAGCCGCCCATTCGCCATCAGCCACGCCACCGACTCCTGCACGGCCTGTAACGAAGTATAGCGCGGCGCATAGCCGAGAAGACGTTTGGCCTTCGCGATCGAGCAGTTCGGGCTGCGGGCGATATGCTCCCAGGTCGCCGTCGCATCCTCCAGCGTCTGGCCTTCCGCCCACTTGTCGTAGGCAAGGAATTCCAGCTTCGGTTCGTGACCAAACCAGCGCGACATGGCTTCGGCATAGCCTCTGAGCGTCAGCGCGCCGCCCGAAACCGCATGAAAGCTCTCGCCGGTCGAGGCGCGCCAATTGGCGATTGCGCCCATGAACATCTGGGCGACATCGTCGGCATGGACATGGTGGACCGTTTCCAGGCCGAAATTCGGCAGCACGAGCGTTTCGCCACGCGCCAGCGTCGAAAAGGCTGAGAGATTGAAATGACCGGCCGGGTTAAGCGGCGCCCAGCCGGGGCCGACAATATGGCCGGGATGGATCAGCGTCGCCGGAAAACCCTTGTTGCGCGCCTCCGCCCGCAGATAGGTCTCAATGGCGGCTTTCTGAATTCCGTATTCGCCGAAGGGCCGCTTCGGCGCTTCCTCAAGCGTCGGCACGACGGTGGGATAGCCGTGCGTCCAGATGGTGCCTGTATGCAGGAAATGACCGACATGGCCGGTAAGAGCTTCGGCCAGATGTTTGGCGCTCTCCAAGGTGAAGCAGATCATGTCGATGACGATATCGGCCTTCAGCGCGCGGATGGCCGGCCCGAAACTGCCGTCCTTCTCCATAGTGGCTCGATCCATCGTCCGTTGCTCGACATCATCCCAGGCCCGGTTTGGCGAATAGGGTTTTGCCTGGCCACGGCTGATCGCCACCACCTCATGTCCAGCTTCCACCAGTCGCGGCACGAGATAGGTGCCGACATGGCCCGTCGCTCCAATGACCACTGCACGCGTCATGATGTCCTCCCAGGAATATTGTCAAAATTGGATGATGCCGGAATCCGGAATGAAGAAAATGATTGCTCCTAGAGAATAGGAGCATGTTCCGCCTTGTCATCCCCGAACGGAAGAAGACGGCATCTTTCTTTACATCTGCGTCTTCGTGGCAAATTCTCCGTCCGCGCAACGGGAAAATCCACCGAGGAAGGAACGACCACTTTGTCCTTCTCACCTGACAGTCAGAAGGAAAGCTGCACTTTCATTGCCTTGCTTTTGTCGGACGCCAGTTGGAAAGCTACGTCAGCCTCTTCGAAGGGAAGCGTATTGGTGATCAGCGGCTTGACGTCGATAAGCTTGCGCCCCATCAGATCGACGGCAAGCTGGAACTCCTCGTCAAAACGGAATGTGCCGCGCAACTGCAATTCCTTGGTGACGATCATATTGATAGGAATGCTGATATCGCCACCGAGACCAAGCTGGACGATGATGCCGCCTGCCCGGATTGCTGGCAGAGCGCTGTTAAGCGCGGCCTGATTGCCTGATGCTTCAAAGAGAACATCGAATGTTCCTTTGCCCTTCTTGTAGGGCTCGAGAGCGTCGGGTTCCCTAGATGTATTCATGGTCTTGCTAGCCCCGAGTGCCGCCGCCGTTTGCAGGGCAAAATCACCAATGTCAGTCGCGACGATTTCCTGGGCGCCGCTATAGCGGGCAACCAGCACAGCCAAAGACCCGATGGGGCCGGCGCCGGTGACAAGAACACGTTTGCCCATCAGGGATCCTGCCTGCTTCGCTGCATGCAGGCAGACGGCGAGCGGCTCCGCCACGGCTGCTTCGGCCATGGTCACGCTATCGGCAATCGGGATTGCCTGCGCGACGCTTACGGTGATGTTCTGCCTGAAGCCACCCTGCGCATGTGGCATTCGCATGGCACTTCCCATGAACTGCATGTCGAGGCACTGGTTATGGGCGCCCTGCAGGCAATATTCGCAGCGGTGGCACGGACCACTCGGATTGACCGCGACGCGCATGCCGGGAACCAGATGCGAGACGCCGCTGCCCACCTCTTCGAGGGTGCCGGCAATCTCATGGCCGAGCGCCATTGGCTGCTTGAGGCGGATCAGGCCGGTGCCGCCATGGTGATAGTAGTGAAGATCGGATCCGCAAATCCCGCCGGCATTGATGCGGATGCGAACCTGATCGGGGCCGGGCTTGACCACCTCGATCGGTTCGATCCTCAGATCCTTGGGCGCATGCAATATAACGCCAAGCATGGCGACCTCTCGCTGATGAGAACACGCCTCGAGCGAAGCGCGTCCATTAATTTCGTTGTGGACTTCAAAGGACGGACAGCATCCCGCCATCGACATAGATGATCTGACCGTTGACATAGCCGGATGCCTCGGATGCCAGGAAAACGGCCGTGCCGATGAGTTCTTCCGGGCGGCCCCAGCGCTTGGCCGGGGTACGACCCTTCACCCAGGCATCAAATTGCGGATTGTTGACCAAGGCTTCGTTCATATCGGTGAGCATATAGCCGGGGCCGATCGCATTGGCCTGCACCCCATGCTCGGCCCATTCCGCCGCCATTGCCCGGGTCAGCATCTTGATGCCACCCTTTGCAACGGTATAGGGGGCAACGGTGGCCCGCGCCAATTCGCTCGTCAGGGAACCGATATTGATGATCTTGCCGTGGCCACGGCCGATCATCCGCTTGGCGGCCTCGCGGCCGACCACGAAGGCGCTGGTCAGATTGGTGTCGATGACCTTCTGCCATTCGGGCGTCGTCAACTCCACCATCGGCTTGCGCAACTGAATGCCGGCATTGTTGACGAGGATGTCAACCGCAAGCCCCTCTTTGTCAAATCGCTCAAAAGCGGCAACGATGGCCGCTTCGTCGGTGATGTCGAATGGTGCCTCGTCGACGGCAAGCCCCTGGGCCCGCAGCTCAGTGGCGGCCTTTGAAAGCCTGCCTGCATCCGAGCCGTTGAGGATGAGGCGAGCGCCGGCGGCGCCAAGGCCGCTGGCAATCGCGCGTCCAAGGCCACGCGACGAACCCGTCACCAATGCGGTCTTGCCGCTCAGGTCGAAAAGTTTGGCTGACATGACTGTTCCTCAAGCTTGCGAATTGCGAACGATGAGGTCGGACCGCTCGAATACCGCCGGCAGCAGATCGACGCCAAGCCCCGGTCCGTCCATCGGATAGACATAGCCGTTTTCGATGCGCGGCACAGCGGTCACCAGTTCCTTGTACCAGCCGGTATAGAAGGCACGCACCGATTCCTGGATCAACGTATTCGGCTGGCTGAACGACATGTGGATGGCGGCGGCAAAGCCGACAGGGCCGATACAATCGTGCGGCGCAAACGGCCGATGGTAGGTTTCCGCCATCGAGGCGATCTTGCGGCCTTCCGTCAGCCCGCCCGTCCAGCATAGGTCGACCATGACGACATGGGCGGCATCGCGATCGAGCATGTCCTTGTAGGGGAAGCGCGAGCCGAGCGTCTCGCTGGCGCAGACCCAGACATCGGTCGAACGGGCATATTCGGCCAGCGCCTGCGGCGAGTTCATCCGGATCGGGTCCTCATACCACATCGGCGCATAGGGTTCGAGCGCACGGGCAATCTTCATCGCCGTCGGCAGGTTCCACAGCGAATGGAACTCGACCATGATATCCATCTTGTCGCCGACAGCCTTGCGGATCTGTTCGAAGGGCCGAATGGCCTGCTTCATCTGCTCGGCCGAGATATAGAGACCATGGTTCTCGATCGCCGCAGGATCGAACGGCCAGATCTTCATCGCGTTGATGCCGCTTTCCAGCAGATTTTCGGCCAATGCGCCTGCGTCCGTCATGAAACCTTCCAGATCCTCATAGGGACCGGCCGCTTCACTCTTGCTGAAATTCCAGTTCGAAACCGGCTTGATATTGTTCGAGCGCACATAGCCGTAACCGGCACAGGTATTGTAGATCCGCAACTTGTCGCGGCAAAGGCCGCCCAGCATCTGGTGTACCGGGAGATCGCAGACCTTTCCAAACAGGTCCCAGAGCGCGATATCGATTGCCGAGGCCGCCCGGTACTCGACGCCTGTCGATGATTGCGCCATCGGCAGGTTGAGCATTTCCTTGTGCAACGCTTCGATATGAAGCGGATTCTTTCCAAGAAGGCGGACAGACAGCGTGTCGTGAATATGGGCCTCGACGGCACCGGCGCCATAGAAGGTTTCGCCAAGTCCGATAATGCCGGCGTCCGTGTGGATGCGAACCCACAGGACATTGGCGAATTCCAAAGTCCGCAAGGTTTCGATGCGCGTAATAATCAAGGGATACTCCTCCTCGGCTTGAGCGACGGAGCCTTGCCGCTCTTCTCCACCAGCTTCATGCATTGACCCATCGGGGGCCTCACCAACGTCCTCACCGATCAAGCACATACAGCATATTTCTCTTTGTAAAATATCACAACATTTTTTGAAATAATTTTTTGCGTTCCGGTTGTTAGACGTTATGCTGCGGCAAAGAATTAGGGATGATGGAATGGCCGGAAAACGCAAACAGCTCAAAGTGGTCGAGAAGGTGGAGCCGACCAGCCCATCGAAGCGACGCAACTCCGTCAACCTCGTTGAATTGGCCTATGAGCAGCTTGAAAACCGGATCATCAGCTGCGAATTGAAGCCCGGCAGTTTCCTCGCGATCCAGGATCTGGTCGATATTACCGGCTTCAGCCGCACGCCGGTGCATCAGGCGGTGAGCAAGCTTGCGGCCGACACGCTGGTCATCATTCATCCACGACAGGGCCTGCAGATTGCGCCGATCGATCTGGCGCGGGAGCGAATGCTTCTGCGGCTGCGCCGCGACCTCGAGCGCTTCGTGGTCACGCTTGCGTCGGAACATTCGACGGCGACGCATCGCTCGCAGATGATGCACATAACGCGCGTCCTTCAGGAACAGCGCGAGACGATGACCATCAGCGACTTCAACGTCTTTGACCGGCGGATCGACAAGTTGATCCTGCTTGCCGCCGGCGAACCCTTTCTCGAACATACGCTGCGTCCGCTGCACACGCTGTTTCGCCGCATCGGACTCATTCATCACACCAACATCGGCGGCGCAGAGAGCCTTGCCGGGACGATCGACACGCATATCGCCGTTCTGGAAGCGATCGCCAAACGCAATGTGACGCAGGCTGTAGAGGCGACTGACGCACTGATCGGTTTTGTGGACGGCATGTTCGATGCCATCGAGCGCAAGATCGACCCATCGATATTGGACAGCAGCCTGGAGTCCCTGGTTACCTCGTAGTGACGGTAAAGATGTCAGCGCCCTTATCGAAGGCGCTGACCGGAATCGGCTGAAAACACGACAGCTTCCGCCAGATTGAAAGCCAGGGTGATAGCATCGCCCGCCTTGAGAGAGGTGTAGCCCGGCTGGGTTATCATAACGGCATCGAGCTCGCCGTCTTCCTGGTGCGCTGTCTTTGCCCCATTGAGCCTGACGGCAATAACGGATTCGGCACCGATGTGCTCGACCATGATGACCGATCCGGCGATACCATTTTCATTGGCAGGTTCACCGATCGAGATGGCGTTGGGACGAATACCCAGAAGCACCTTGCCTTGCTCCTTTGCGGCAGCAGAAGCCAGTGCGGCCGGCAACCCGATATTCGTTTGACCGATCTGCCCGTTTCGGTCCATCTCGATCAGGTTCATCGGCGGCGTGCCGATGAAGCGCGCGACGTAGACGTTTGCCGGGTCCGTATAAATCTCGCGCGATGAACCGAATTGCTGGACGACGCCATCCCGCATCAATGCGATCTTCGTGCCCATCGTCATCGCCTCCACCTGGTCATGGGTCACATAGACGAAGGTGCCGCCGATTTCCTGATGAAGCTTGGAGATTTCCGCACGCATCGAGGTTCGCAGTTTTGCGTCGAGATTGGACAGAGGTTCGTCCATCAGGAACACTTCCGGTTGGCGCACCATCGCCCGGCCGAGTGCGACGCGCTGACGTTGCCCACCGGAAAGCGTCCTCGGAAATTGCTCCAGCATCGGCGTCAAGGCGAGGATCTTTGCCGTTCGGTCGACAAGACCTTTGACCTCGGCGGAGGCTTCGATCTTGCGCTTGGCCCAGGAACCGATGACCGGCAGATGATACCACCAGCGGAACTGCTTCATGAGCAGGGGAAACGTAATGTTCCGGCGGACGTTGAGATGTGGATAAAGCGCGTAGGACTGGAAGACGAACGCCATGTCGCGCTCGCTCGGTGGCAGATTGTCGACCCGCCGCTCATCCAGCAATATCTGGCCGCTCGATATGGTTTCAAGCCCGGCAAGCATGCGCAGCAGCGTCGATTTTCCACAGCCCGATGGTCCAAGCAGCACGAGGAACTCGCCATCGGCCACCTCGAAATCGATATTCTTGATGACCTCTTTCGCGCCAAAGCTCTTGGTGATGCTGTCGAATTTGATGGATGACATTGATTTCAGACCTTGTCTCAACCCTTGACGCTTCCAGCGGTCATGCCGGCGACGACATAACGTTGAACGAGCAGGTAAAATAATACGGCGGGGAGCGTGTAGATGACGCCGACCGCCATCACCGCATGAACGGGGGTGGAAAGTTCCCCCACGAAACCGGCAAGACCAACCGAGGCTGTGTGCAAGCTCTCGCTGCTGGCCAGCGTCTGCGCGAATACGTACTCGTTCCAACCGTGGAAAAACGCGATCACGGCCGCGGCCGCAAGCGTCGGACCAATCAATGGGATAACCACCGCCAGAACGATGTCTATCTTCGAGCACCCGTCCATACGTGCGGCTTCCTCCACCTCGATCGGCAGGCTGTCGATCGACCCTTTGAGGATCCAGGTGATGACCGGAACGGTGAAAGCGGTGTTGGCGAGAATGAGGCCGCCGAGGCTGTTGAGCAAACCGAGTTTGCCGAAGATCGCATAGAGCGGCACCACCAGCATCGCCTCGGGCAGCATCTGGGTCGCGAACAGGATGAAGCCGACCAGCCCCATGCCCGCAAACTTGAACCGCGACAGCGCATAGGCTGGCAGGATGGACAGAACGATGCTCAAAACTGTGGTGCCCGCCGCGACGATCGCGCTGTTCAGCAGCCAGGTCGCGACCGGTATCGTCTTGAAGACATCGAGATAGATGCCGGCCTCAAAGAACGACGGCAGGAAATGCGGCCGGTCGGCGAAGAGATCTCCTGATGGTGTCAGGGACGTGACCAGCATCCAGTAGATCGGAAAGATGGCGACGCCCAGAAGCGCCAGAACGGCGATCATGCGCAATGCGTGTTGCCAGGGATTGGTTTTCATCAACGTTTCCCCTGCAGCTTTTCAGTGCGCTGCGTCACCTTGAAATAGACCACGGTCACGACGAGGGCGACCAACAGGCCGATCATGCCGATTGCGGCGGCGGTTCCGAGATCGCGGTAGACGAAGCCATTGCGGTAGAGCTCGATCACCAGCGTATTCGTTGCGCCGAGCGGGCCGCCTTGCGTCATCAGCCAGATCAGGTCGAACCTGCGCAGCGACCAGATGGTGATGAAGAGTGCAAGCAGCATCACGGTCGGTTGGATCGTCGGCCAGACCGCCGTCTTGAAGATATTGAAGCGATCTGCCCCGTCGATCATGGCCGCTTCGCGGATCTCCGGAGAGACGCCCTGGAGGGCGGAGAGGATGACCACCGAGGAGAACGGAAATATCTGCCAGATCGTCGTCATCAGGATGGCCGGCAACGCCAGGCTCGGATTGTCCAGCCAGTTCTCATTCCCAAAAGGCAGGCTCAATGCTCTCAGGGTGTGGTTGAAGATCCCGTATTGCGAGTTGAGCATCCAGGTGAAGATCAAGGCGACGGCCACCGGTGGTGCTGCCCAAGGGACGGTCACGAGTGCGCGGGCAACCCCTCGCCCCAAAAACGGGCTGTTCAACAGCAACGCAGTGCCAAGGCCCAGTGCGAGAGACAGGAAAACGCAGGCGACCGTGTAAATTGCCGTGACCCACAGCACCCCCATGAAATCGCCGGTCTCGAACAGGAAATTATAATTGTCGAGACCGACAAAGGTCTGGTCGTCCGGCGCCAGCAACGATGTCGATGTGAAGCTGAGCAGAAACTCCTGGATCAGTGGATAGACCTGAAACACCAGGAGGTAGACGACGATCGGCGCGACGAAGATGTAGGGCGCCCAGCGGTTGCCATCGAGCGAGCCGCCTCTCGGAGTTGTCTTTTGCATGATCTTGATCCGCCGTATTGGAACCAGATGTGAGAGGCTGCGCTGCGATCAGCGGCGCAGCACTCGGCGTTCGATCAGCTTCTGTGCGGCGTCCATGGCCTCCTGCGGATCCGTTCCGCCCTGGAGAACCTTGAGGACATTTTCGAGCACGATCTGCTGGATTTCCGGCGTCTTGGTTTCCATGCCCATGACGAGCTGCGGCACCGCGTTTTCCACCTGCTTGTCGTAGACCGCAAGCCATGGCTGCGCGGCATTCTCTTCCGGCGTCCGGTCGACGACTGTTCCGATCAGAGTGCCCATCGCCCTGCTCAATTCCTTCTGATTTTCCGGCTCAAGAGCCCATTTCAGGAAGGTGACGGTCGCGTCCTTATGCTTGGTGTTGGCGTTGATCGACAGCATCGTCATGATCAGGCCCTGTGCCGGCGTCGGGAACGGGGATGGCGCGGCAGCAAAAGCCAGATTGGGCGAGTTTTGATGGAAGATGGCCGCAACGCCGCCATTGTCGATCTCCATCGCCACCTTGCCTTCCCAGAACATGCGTCGGTAAGTGGCGGCGTCGGCCCCCTTCGGGGTTATGTCGAGATCGTAGGCTTTCTTATAGGCAGCAACGCCGGCCACCACTTCCGGGCTATTGACGGTCAGCTTGCCGTCCTTGCTCCAGCGCCCGCCGAAGCCATAGACGTAATTGCAAAGATCCTGCCAGAAGCCCGCGCGCTCCGCCATCGTGGCGCGGTAAGCATATCCAAACTGACCATTGCCGGTCATTTTCTTGGCGGCTTCCAGAAATGCATCGAAGGTGGTCGGCACCCCATCTTTCAGGAGACCCTTGTTATAGAGCATCGCGTAGCCGGTCGTGTCGAAGATGACGCCATATCGCTTGCCGTCGACCTTCAGATATTTATCCGGCGCGGTGAATTTGTAATCGCCATCCTTGATGACGTCGTTGAGCGGCAAGATCCTGCCCGACGGGACCGCGGCAAAATAGTCGATCTGGTCGAAGCGAATGATATCCGGACCGCCGCCGCCGCCCATCTGGGTGAACACGGTATTTGCAAAGCTCGAGAAGGGAATGGCGATCGGCTGGACTTCGACCTTGTCCTGGCTCTTGTTGAATTTATCGACCCATGCCTTGGCGCGGTCACCTCTCCCCGCCTCGGAGAACATCGCCGCCGCAAAGGTGATAGTTTCCTTTGCCTGGGCGAAGGCCGAACCCGCCATTGCGCCGAGCGCCAAAGCCGACACCACGAGACCAACCGATATACGCATGCCACCGGACAAAATTTGCATAAGATTTTCCCTCCCTCGTCTGTTTGCCGACCTCAGCGCCTCCCGCTCATGTCGTCCAGACCTCATCCTCACTTCATAGAATGTTGTGATATTTTACAAAAGTCAACAGCCTGCATTCTTGGTTCCGTCGCGAACTCGAACTAGAGACCCGGGAAGCTACCCTCCCGCATTCGCGGCGGTAGTATCCCAATCCCAATCAGATTCCACCTGCGAACCCGCCTAACCCGCCAGTCGTGTGAAATTGCCGAGGATGGACAAAGCGCACTTGCCGATCTCCAGCGCGAAGGCCTGACGAAAATCTGGTTCAAATGCGATCCGGCGGAGTTGGATACGCTCCCCGGCCGTCTGTCGGAGCGACTGGCGCGGATGATGGCGCTGCTGGAAGAAAGGCGGCAAATGATCGACCAGGCGCTTCCCTATATCGGAGTTGCGAAGGAATGGGCGCTCCGCCGCACCGAGCGCCGGTTGGAAGCAGAGGTCAAATATCTCGCCGATCTTGTTGCCGCGGTTCCGGCTGTCATTGCCGATGAGCGCCATCCCCGTCCACGTCAGGAAAAGCCGTTGGGTAAATCCCCCGGCACCTGAACCGCGTGGATATAGCAGTCGCTATTTTTCCTCGCGATTTCGAGCCATCCTTGCTGCCACCACGATCAAGCGGCGGCAGCGCCGGGCGAGACAGATTTCAAGAGGGGCGACGGCATCTCTACGCAACGGAAATTATGACGCATAACAACGCCCAGAACACCGGGAATTCCGGCCCCATTTTCTGCCAGCGCCAATTGAACCCATTGATTTTCACAATGGCGTAGCTTGCGCCGAGGAGAACCAGCCCGCCCAGCAGCGCGGCAATGCGCGGATAGATGCCGAATACCAATCCGACTGCCGCAACAGCCTCCATCGCGATCGTGACAGCGAGGAAAACCTTGCCGGGCCTGAATCCAGCGGCAATGAACGTGTTTGCCGCCTTGTCGAAATGCATGGCCTTTCCGGCCAGATGCGGCAGGAACCATATGCCGCACAAGATGCGCAGTAGCTCAACCGTGGTCCATTGCATTGAATTTTCTCCCTATAGGCAGCCTTGTGGCGCTCAGCCGTCTGCAGGACCGCTGATGAGCATTTGATGATTTCACGAACCGCATCTTGCATTTTCAGATACCAAATAGTATTCACAATCCTATTGGTATGTCAATTATTGACAGGGCCTGGCACCTTCAGGGAGGATTATGATGAGTTTGATGATGCGAGCCGCACGTTTGCATGCCGTGGGCGAGCCGATGAGGATCGATCTGGTGGAAAGTCCGGTCGCCAACGGCACGGACGTCGTGGTCGAAATCAAGGCCTGCGGAATGGTCCCCAACCTGGCCAATGTCCTTGCAAACTGGGAGACGTGGTATCCCCAAATGCCGCTTCCACCCCGACCAGCCATTCATGGACTTGATCCATCGGGTATCGTGCATCATGTCGGCGAACAGGTTGTGGGCATAAAGCCGGGCGACCGGGTCTATATAAATCCGGGACGGTTCTGCGGCGCATGCCATGCATGTTCTTCGGGACGGCCGCAATCATGCGAGTATTGGACGCTTGGCGGCTATTTTGGATATAATGCCAAAAGCCTGGAGATGTTCGAGCGGTACCCGTATGGCGGCTTCTGCGAGTACATGCTTGCTCCTCAGGCGCAAGTCATCAAGATACCGGACAATATGAGCTTCGTCGAAGGCTCGCGGATGGGCTACCTCGGCACATCCTATGCCGCGCTCAAGAAATGCGGCCCGCTGATGGGGAAAACCATCATCATCAATGGTGCCACTGGCACACTGGGCGTCGGAGCCACATTGTTCGCTCTGGCCATGGGGGCGGCGAAGATCTATGCGGTCGCGCGTGGCGCAGGCCTGCTGGCGCGTCTCAAGGCCCTTGCTCCCGACCGTATCGTCACCTTCTCCAATCTCACGGGTTCTTCAGGCGATTTCGTCAAGGCGCAGCAAGGCGGCATTGGCGCCGATCTGATGCTCGACACGCTCGGGGCAAAAGCGCCGCTGGAATCCATGATGGACGCGATGAAGGGCGTTCGGCGCGGCGGGCGAATTGTCAATATCGGCGGGACCGCGGGAAATCTGCCCGTGGACGTCAAATGGTGGATGGACGAACAGATGGAGCTGATCGGTTCTGTCTGGTTCAATGCCGCCGAGGGCATGGAAATTGCGGCCATGGTCGGCGCCGGGGTGATCGACCTTTCCGTTCTGGAACCTCGTGTGTGGCCGCTGGAGCGCATCAATGAAGCCATTTCCGGCGTCAGCAGCGGCGATGGCGGCTTCACCTATTACGCAGTGGAGATTTGAGCCTCCAGCACTGCCGGAACACCAGCCTTTTGACCTGGCCGGCTCCCTGCCTTGACCCGCCGCGCAACCGGCAACGTCACATAAAAGCGCCGCCCGTCAGATTTGACGAGCGGCGTTCTATCATTTTACATCTTCTGCGCCATCACCGGTTTGAGGATCTGCGCAGCTACCTCAGCGGTGCCACGCCGCTGGCAATGACAACAAGACGCTACTGCTTGGTCTTGCCTTCGAAGTCCAGAATGCCGCCCAGTGGCACATACTTCGCTCCGTCGAATTGATATAGTTGCAGGGACTCGATCGGATAAACGTCGGCTCCTGCCTTCGTGGTCAGTTTAATGCCTTGCGGCAGCAGCGGATTTTCCCAGCCGTCCATGTTGCGCACCACATCCATCAACGACTGCCGCGTCGGCTCCTTCATCTGCCCGAGCGCCCGGACAAAGGCGTCGCCGATCGCATATCCGGTCTGGCCGATCGTGTTGGCAAAGTTGAAATTGACCTTTGCAGCAGCAATAGCAGCGAGATATCCGTCGATGCCCGCATCACCGGTTTTCTGGTCGCTGACGATCGGTTTCAGGAAGTCGGAAGTGATAATCCCCTTTGCGTTCTCCAGCCCCACGGATTGCAGCACTGGATATGCGGACGAAAGGTTGGTCACCAGCGTCAGTGGCTTCCAGCCGCTTTCGGCCTGATAACGGATGGCCTCGCCGCCCTGTCTCGGCGCAGCAATGATTACCAGCGTATCGGCGCCTGATGCCTTCAGTTTGGAAAGCTGGGTTTCGACGGTCGGGTCCTGCGACGTCACCGGCTGCCGATCGACGACCGTGATCGTCGAGCCTTCGATCTCCCGGTCGAAGGCCTTCATGAAGGTTTCGCCGGTTTCCGTGTTGAGGAACAGGATCGCTACTTTAGCCGCCGGTTTCTGCTGTTTCAGATAGGTGGCAAATGCCGACGCTTCTGTCGAGAAAGCCGGCACGAAACCGATTTCCCACGCCGGCCCGTTGAGCTCATGCACGCCCGAATACATGAAGACATTGGGGATTTTCTTCGAATTGATATATCGGCCAATAGCAAGGTTGTTGGGCGTGGCAGCGGTGCCGAGAAGCGCGAATATATGATCTCGCTCGACCATCTGGCGCACGTTGGCCAGCGTTCTCTGAGGGTCGAGCGCATCATCCTTGATGATCAGGTCGATTTTGCGGGTCTTTCCGTCTCCCATTTTCACGCCGCCGGCGGCATTGGCGGCTTCGATTCGGGCGCGAATTCCCTCGGCAACTCCGCCAACGACCGCCACCGGGCCTGTCAGTGGACCCGTTACTCCGATGCGAACAGTATCATCGGTGATCCCGGGTGATGATTCCTCGCTCAATGCCGGCGAGGCGATCGTCAGAGCCAGGATGGCTGCCTGCAGAGCGACTTTGCCGACTCTCGATAAATAGTTCATGTGTTTCCTCCCTTTGTTGACATGCGCAGCGGGTTGACCCCTGACGGCCTTTCGGGCCGCAGGGAGATCAACTTTCCGATGAACCCCGTGATACCTTTCCGCGCGACCAGCATGATGGCGATGAGCGCGGAGCCGTAGATGATGTCTCCGAGTGCCAGGTTTATTTCGGACGCCCAGCTGGGAACGAAGACCATGAACAGTCCTCCCAGGAACGCGCCGATCAAGCTTGTTGAACCGCCGACAATGCTCCCGATGACCAAGTTGATGGACAGCACCGCCAGAAAGGACTGCGGGCTGATGTATCCGTTCAGAATGGCGAACACCCCGCCGCCGAGGCCGGCAAGCGCGGAGCTTACGGCGAACGCCCAAAGGCGTGTCTTCGTCAGGTTGACCCCAAGCGCCTCGGCGATCTGGGCATTGTCGCGCTGCGCCCGAAGCGAACGGCCGGTATCGCCTGACAGCGTCAGAAACACGATGAGTACCGCAATCCCGGCGCAGGCGAGCGCAATCAGATACAGCCACAAGTCCGAATTATCCCGGAGAAACGCGGGGGTATCGAGAAGATCGATGGAGAGACCGGATACGCCACCTGTCACCGATCCCAATTTCAGCAGCAATTGCGGAAACGCGGCGGAAACGCCGAACGTGATGATCGCAAGCTGAAGTCCCTGCAGACGCAGAGCCGGAAGCCCCACCGCCAGGCCCGCGATCGCCGAGATTACCATGGCGGCCGGCAAGGTCAGGAGAGGATGGATGCCGAAGTTGACATTGAGGATCGCGGTGACATAGGCGCCAACGCCGAACAATGTGCCTTGCGCCAGGCAGAGCTGCCCGGCAAATCCCATCAGGAGATTCAGTCCGAGGACAGCGATGCCATAGGCGATTGCGATACTGATCTGCGGCAAAAGCGAGCTCGGCAAAACAATCGGCAGGAGTATGGCAGCAGCTGCGCAGGCGGCCATTTTGATGACATTGGGATTGATCTTACCGCTCATAACTTTGTGACCTTGAAGGAGCCAAAGAGGCCGACCGGTTTGGCCAGCAGGATGACCAGCGTCAGCACGATCGGCACGGCGATACGCATGTCGGCGCCAATGAATGGGAGGTAGCTGGCGCCCAGGCTTTCGGCGACACCGACCAGCAAGCCGCCAACGATCGCGCCGAGCGGGCTGTCCCATCCACCCAGCGTGGCGGCGGCCAAGCCGTAAAACAGGATCGGCATCATCATTGTCGGGCTCAGGAACAGTCTTGGCGCGACCAGTACGGAGGCGATCATTCCGATAACGGCAGCAAAACCCCAGCCCAACATCAGCATTCGCTCGACATTCACGCCGACAAGAACGCTGCGCATGTGATCAAAAGCGGCGGCTCGCATCGCCAAACCCAGACGGGTGAAGTTGAAGATCAATCCCATGGCGCCGGCGATAACCAGCAGCGTGACGATCGTGCCGATCGATGATGCCAGTATCCGAATGCCACCGATGCTGAAGCCACCATCCGGGAAGACGCTGGGAAACGGCAGCTGCTCCGCACCCCAGAGCCACATGCATATCGCCTGGAAAACGACGAACAGCCCGAGTGTTACGACGACGACCGCCTCGGGCGGCGCTTTCAAAAGCGGCCTTATAAACAGGCGAAAGGTGACGACCCCCAATATGAAGGAGCCGATCAAGCCTACTGCGAGGGCTGCCCACAGCGGCAGGCCCCACTGCATACATTGCCAGGTGCAATATGCAGAAAACGTCGCCATTTCGCCCTGGCCGAAATTGACGACATTGGTCGCCCGGAAAATCAGAACGAGGGCAAGGGCAAGCGCGGCATAGATTGCCCCGGACGCGAGCCCGCCAACGATCAGCTCGACAAACAGGCTCATGACAAGACCCCCAGATAAGATTTCTTGATGCCTTCGTCGTCGAGCATTTCGCTTGCCATGCCGCTTGCAACGATATGGCCGGCCTCGATAACGAAAGCCCTGTCCGCATATTGCAGCGTCAGATCGACGTTCTGCTCCACCACCAGGAGTGTCAGGCCGTGGTCCTTGTGGAGCTTGCTGAAGATTTTGAAGATTTCATCGGTGATCGTCGGAGCGAGACCAAGCGAGGGCTCGTCGCACATCAGCAGTCTTGGACGCGACATCAGCGCGCGCGCAACGGCCAGCATCTGCTGTTCGCCGCCACTGAGATTTCCCGCCAGTTGCTGCCGACGCTCCCTAAGCCGCGGGAACGTCTCATACCAGAGGTCTTTGTCCCTCTTGATCTGCTTGTGATCCGATATGATCGTGGCGCCCAGCGACAGGTTGTCATCCACCGTAAACTCGCTGAAGGTGCCTCGCCCCTGGGGTATTTGCGCGATGCCGAGTGCCAGCCGCTTGGCCGGAGAGACCCTTTGAAGCGCGGCACCGTCGTAAGTGATGGTCCCCGTCGATCGCAGAATGCCGGAAAGAGCTTGCAGCATCGTCGTCTTGCCAGCGCCGTTCGCGCCAAGCAACGCAACGAATTCCCCCTGGCCGATGGCAAACGAACATTCGAACAGCGCCTGAACCTTGCCGTAACCGGCTGAAAGCCCGCTAACGTCGAGCAATGTCATGCGGCCCTCCCCAGATAGGCGGAGATGACCGCTTCATTCGTTCGGACAGCCTGCGGCGTCCCGTCGACAAGGTTACACCCGAGATGAAGGACATAGATCCTGTCGCACAGGCTCATGACGAGACCCATGTGATGTTCGATCAGCAATATCGAGAGATTGCGGCTCCGTCGGACTTCATCGACCATTTCGCCGAATTCGCCGACCTCACCGTGAGTCAGGCCGCCAGCAGGCTCGTCGAGCAACAGAACCGTCGGCTCGCTTGCAAGCGCACGCGCAATTTCCATGCGCTTTTGCAAGGGATAAGGCAACGCGCCCGCTTGACGATGAGCGAGTTGCGCCATGCCCAACTCGTCAAGGATTTCCAAGGCCCGGCTTCGAGCGGTACGCTCCTCTGACAGCGAGCGCATCGGATTGAAAATCGCCTGGGCAAACTTGCCCCCAAAACGATGATGCGCCCCCATCATCACGTTCTCGACAACCGTCATCGAGCCGTAGATGCCAACATTCTGAAACGTTCGCGCCACGCCGAGGCCGATCATTTCGCGAGGCTTTTTATGTTCGATGGACTGTCCCGAAAGACAGATCTTGCCCTGCTCGAAGGTCACAAGCCGGGTGACCGCGTTCAGGAATGTCGACTTGCCTGCCCCATTGGGGCCGATCAGGCCGCAGATCTCGCCCTGCCTCAAGGCCAGCGACACGGAAGTCAGCGCTCTGACCCCTCCGAACCGAACTGATACATCCTCCGCTCGCAGCACTATACGCGCGTTCAGCGTCTCACCTTCAATCACTGTTTCCTCCTCCCTGGGCGGCCCTCCAGCCGACTGTACGTTTTGGTATTGACAGCCGGCACCGCTTTAGATACCAAAACGTATCTGAAATCTTTCTGGTATGTCAAGTGGCCTGGAAACTTCGATGATGCGGGGAGCAGCGAAGTTGGAGCGGAGACCATCGGGAAGAGCGGTGCTGGAGAGAAAACCAGCATGGAGTTGCAGCTTGGGAGGAAAATATGGCGAGCGACGGAACGGAACTAACCGGCGAAAATCTCTACAGTGACCCCTATCCCGTCTATGCGCGGCTGCGCAGAGACCAGCCGGTCGCCCTTTTTGAGGGAACCAGAGAATATTTCATAACCCGGTTCGATGATTGTCGTATCGTCGGCGGCAACGACAAGATCTTCGGACCTTCCGGCGCGGCAGACCGACCGGAAGCTCGGGTGATGGGAATGCCCAATGTCCTCACCATGTCGGGCGAAGAACACAAATGCCTTCGCGAGGGCATCGATTCAAACCTGACGCAGGAACGCGTCCGCTCATTCGTCGAAGGGCTTACACGACCGGTCGCCCGCCGCTTCATCGAGCAGATCAAGCAGAAGGGCGAGGCAAATCTCACTACGGAACTGTTCGAGCCGGTCTCGGTGCGCTGCATCGGCGACGTTATCGGCTTGACGGAAACCTCGAACGACAATCTGGTGGAATGGTTCCACGCTATGGCGCTCGGCCTGCAGAATGTCTCCAACGATCCGGCTGTATGGAAGCGTCTGGATGCTGCCTTGGCCGACATCGACACCCAATTGGGCCTGCTTTATGAAAAGGCGCTGGCGAAACCCAACAATACCCTGCTGAGCCACGTCATGTATGGCGGCATGCCCGACGGGCAGGTCCGTTCTCTCGCGGAAATCTCTCCGACGATGCGCGTGATCGTTCTGGGTGGGTTGCAGGAACCGGGCCACGCGGCGGCGAATGCCTGTGCCGGCCTGCTGTCCAATCCCGATCAGGCGCAGGCAATGGCTGAAAACCCTAACGAGCATGCGCTCAGGGCATTCGACGAAGGTCTTCGCTGGATCGCTCCCATCGGCGTGACCCCGCGCGTCGCCGCACAGGATTTCGAGATTGCCGGAACGACCATACCCGCGGGCTCGTCAGTTGCGATTGTTATGGGCTCGGCCAACCGCGATGAAACGCGGTTCGAGAACCCTGACCAGTTCGACATGTTTCGCAAGAAAAAGCAGCATGTTTCCTTCGGCTTCCGCCCGCATTTCTGCTCCGGCCATTTCCTGTCACGGGCCATGGGCGAGATCGCACTGGAGGAGGCGTTTCGGCAATTGCCGAACCTGCGTCTCGATCCCGACCAGGAAATCAAAGCAAAAGGCTGGCGGTTCCGCGGGGTGAATGTCCTTCCGGCCAAATGGGATGCGTAATGACCCTTATCATCGACTGCCACGGCCATTTCACGACCGAGCCTCAACATCACCATGACTTTCGCGAAAGGCAGATTGCGTTTGCGGCGGGAATAACGCCGGAGCGGCCGGTCTATGCCGGCATATCCGACGAAGAGTTGCATGCGTCCATCACCACGAACCAACTGCGTCTGCAGAAGGAGCGTGGATCGGACCTGACGGTCATCAGTCCCCGTGCCTCCGGCATGGGGCATCATATCGGCAACGAGGAGGTTGCCGTCGAATGGGCGCGCATCTCCAACGGCAACATCAAACGCATCGTTGATATGTTTCCCGAGAACTTCGCCGCGGTTTGCCAGTTGCCGCAAACCGTCGATGGCGATCTGGATGCTGTCATCGCCGAGCTGGAACGCTGCGTGCAGGATGGTTTCGTCGGCTGCAATCTCAATCCCGATCCTTCGGGAGGTCGATGGAGTGCGCCGCCGATCTACGATCCATGGTGGGACCCGTTATGGGAGGCGATGGTTGCGCTCGATGTGCCTGCCATGATCCATGTGTCGGGGTCGTGCGAACGCTGCCTGCACACCACTGGCGCCCACTACATCAATGCGGACACCGCGGTCTTCATGCAATTGATCCAGGGCGATCTGTTCGAGCGCCATCCTGACCTGCGCCTGATCATACCGCATGGCGGAGGGGCAGCCCCCTATCACTGGGGACGGTATCGCGGGCTCTCCATCATGCTCGAAAGGCCGCCACTCGACAGGCATCTGATGAACAATCTCTACTTCGACACCTGCGTCTATCACCAGGCCGGTATCGAGACGCTGTTCAAGGTTGTCGACAAGAAGAACATTCTCTTCGGTTCCGAGCTGCTCGGAGCGGTCAAGGCGATCGATCCCGAAACCGGGCACAGCTTTGACGATACCAAGCGCTACATCGACGGGCTGAACCTGAACGGCGAGGAGCGACACGCCATTTTCGAAGGCAACGCACGCAAAGTCTATCCGCTGCTGAACAAAAGACTGCTGGCACAAAGCCGTTAGGCCGGATCACGCTGGCAATCACAAGGAGACATGCAAATGACGACCACCCTGAAACTGGCGGGCGGGGCGCAGGGATTCAACTGGCTTCCCGTGTTCATCGCCGAAGAACATGGCCTGTTCGAAAAGCAAGACCTGAAGATCGAGTATCTGCGCCTGGGTAGCGTGGACAAGGCGACCACGGCTGTTCTGGACGGCGAAGCCGATCTCGCCATCACGCCGCCCGAAGGCGCGGTCGCCAATTTCGTCGCGGGCGGCGAACTGCGCGTCGTCGCATCGAATTCCAATAGGCTGCCGATGTCGCTTGTGGCACGCCCATCGATCACCTCCATTGCGGAATTGAAGGGCAAGAAGATAGGTACGTCGTCGCTAACGGAAGGAACGGCCATCTACACCCAATTGCTGCTTGACCGCGAAGGACTGAAATATCCCGGCGACTATGAATTCGTTCTGGCCGGTATTCACACCAAGCGCTGGGACGCCCTGAAGAGCGGTGAGATCGATTGCGCGCCGCAGCCGGCGCCCTGGAACTTCCTTGCCCAGGACGAAGGCTTCGAGCTGATCGGGGAAATCAACGATGTAATTCCCGAAATCCTGTTCGCCGCCATCGTCGGAAAGGCGGGCTGGCTGGAAAAGAACGAAGACGCCGTTTGCAGATTTCTGCGGGCGTTGATCGCGGCTTATGCAATCTGCAACGATCCCCACCGGGAAGATATCACGCTTCCGATCTTCCAGAACATCACGACCAAGGACGATCCCGCACTGGCGCTGCGAGGTCTGCGCTACATGCGAGACATGGGCATGTGGCCGAACGGCCTCGCGATTCCCGGCAAGGCCCTCGAAACGACGATCGACCTGATGATACGGGCGAACCTTCTCGATGAGCGCGCGCGCGCAACCGCTTCGGGGGTCTTCGACCCGTCCTATCTGCAAAAGGCGCTGGCCTGATCACTTATCCCACTCGGCTTAGACCGTTAGGAGGAAAGAAATGGCAAAAGTTATCACAAAGACGGACCGGACGAGCCGTGCTGTTTGTGAGGCGCTGGGCGCTCTCGGAGTAGCCACGGTTCACGAGGCACAGGGCCGGACCGGTCTGCTGGCCCCGCGCCTGCGGCCAATCTATGACGGCGCCAGAATTGGCGGCAATGCACTGACCTGCGAAGTGGCTCCCGGGGACAACTGGATGATCCACGTCGCCCTTGAAATGGCGCAGCCCGGGGACATTCTCGTTGTCAGCCCGACATCTCCCTGCGACGACGGCTACTTTGGCGATCTGCTTGCGACCTCGTGCAAGGCGCGCGGCATCCTGGGACTGGTGATCGACGCGGGCGTGCGCGACGTCTCCGATCTGCGGCAGATGCAGTTTCCCGTCTGGTCGAAAGTGATCAGCGCGCAGGGAACAGTCAAGGAAACCCTTGGCAATGTTCAGGTTCCCATCGTTTGTGCGGGCCGCCATATCCGGCCCGGAGATGTCGTTATTGCCGACGATGACGGCATCTGTGTCGTCGCGCATGAAGAAGCCGAGGCTGTGCTCGAGAAAGCGACGGCGCGCGCGTCCATGGAAGCCGAAAAGCGAGCGCTTTATGAGAGCGGGCAGCTCAGTCTCGATATCAACAACATGCGTCCGCAGCTGAAGGCGAAGGGGTTGATCTATGTCTAAGCCCGAAGTCCCCTCGATCCCTCGCCGCGTGGTCACCGGCATCCGCGATGGAAAGTCGGTGTTCGTCAGCGACGGCCCCGTTCCAAACGCGCATCACTATCGCTCCATACCTGGCCACATGACCTCTGTCATTTACGCCACGGCCAGTGTTCCGCTCTTGCCGGAAGAACAGATCGAGCGTGCACGGCCCCAGCTTCATGTCCCGCCAGCACCGGGCGAAACCCGATTGATGATCATCGTCTTTCCGCCGGATTCTGTTTTTGCAACAGTCGATCCGCAGGGGGCGATCGCCGAACAAGCCGTCCACATTCCCGGTCTTATCGACGCATTCGAACCCGATGCGCCCGGAATGCACACCACCGACACGATTGACTATGACATCGTTCTCGACGGTGAAATCTGGCTGGAGCTGGATGACAACGTCGAAACGCACCTGAAGCAGGGTGATGTCGTCGTACAATGCGGCACGCGCCACGCATGGCGCAACAAAAGCGACCGGCCGGCGACGTTGTGCGCCGTTCTGATCGGGGCCGAGAGGAGATAGGCCCATGTCAGCCGATACCATCACCGAGAGCTTCGATTGCATCATCGTCGGCGCCGGCCACGGAGGCTCACAGGCCGCGGCATGTCTGCGCCAGTTCGGTTACAAGGGCACGATCGCATTGATCGGCGCCGAGCCCGAAATGCCTTACGATCGCCCGTCACTATCCAAGGATTACCTCGCAGGTAAGAAGACATTCGAGCGGATGTATCTTCGTCCAGCCGATTTCTGGGTATCTCGTGACATTGTGATTACGCTTGGAAGACGCGTTAACGGCATCGACCCCGTCACTAAGACGATCACCTTGGACGACGGGACGCGATATGCCTACGGCTCGCTGATATGGGCCACGGGAGGCGTACCGAGACGACTGACCTGCAAGGGCCATGACCTCTCGGGGGTATTCTATGTTCGCGACAAATCCGACGTCGATCTGCTCATGGCTGCCCTTCCGCAAGCAAAGGTCGCCACCATCGTCGGGGGTGGCTTCATTGGATTGGAGGCGGCCGCTGTCCTGCGAGAACAAGGCAAGGACGTGGTTCTCATCGAATCCCTGGACAGGGTTCTGGCCCGCGTGGCCGACGTTCCGATTTCACGCTTCTACGAAGAAGAACACAGACGCCATGGCGTCGAGATTCGCCTTAACAGCGCCGTTGCCTCGATAGCGGGGCGGGACGGAGCGGTTACAGGCATCGTGCTTGCATCCGGCGAAACGATCGCCACCGACATCGTGATCGTCGGCATCGGAATCGTGCCCGACATCGCTCCCCTGCTTCAGGCAGGTGCCGTTGGCGGCAATGGCGTCCATGTCGACGCATTTTGTCGTACCAACCTGACGGATGTCTACTGCATCGGCGATTGCGCGAGAATGATGGAAGGGGCGGCAATCCGCATTGAATCCGTCCAAAATGCATCCGACCAGGCAATGTCCGTCGCTCGTACCCTTTGCGACCAGGGCAAGCCCTACGACGCCATCCCCTGGTTCTGGTCAAATCAATACGATCTGAAGCTTCAGACGATCGGGCTGAGCGTTGACTACGATGATACGGTGCTGCGCGGAGATCCCGCCACCCGCAGCTTCAGCCTGATCTACCTCAAGAACGAGGCCGTCATAGCGCTCGACTGCGTCAATGCGCCCCGCGACTATGTCCAGGGCAAAAAGCTCGTCGAAGCTGCAATTAAGACCGAGCGAGCGCTTCTCGCAGACACATCCGTACCGCTCAAGGAGCACGTCCTGGCATCTGCCTGACGTCTGACCGATTTGCATGCAACGAAAAACAATGGTGAACGTGATGGCCCAAATCATCCTGAAGACTCGCGGCGGTTCGAAGCACGAATTCGACGGCCAACATGGCATGTCACTCATGGAAAACATCCGAAACGCCGGTTTCGACGAGCTTCTTGCGATGTGCGGCGGCTGTCTTTCCTGCGCGACATGCCACGTCTATGTCGAAAGCCTACCTCCCGGTGCTCAATTGCCCGAACCATCGCGGGATGAAACCGACTTGATGGACGGCTCGGACCATCGGCAGGACAATTCCCGATTGTCATGCCAGATCGCCTTCGGCCCGGATCTGGATGGCATCGTCATCGCTATCGCGCCGGAAGAATGATCGGCGGGTCCTGTGTGTTCGAGGAAGCGTCAGACCTGGCGACGTCGCCTGCCCCACGAAGCGCAGGCCTTCATTGCTGTGTTGTTTACAAGGAGCGGTCATGAACCGGCATTCCTACCGCCTTTTGGTTGAGGAGATCGATCCCGAGACGGGAGAAGCTGTTGGCGGCGCGGTCACCGTCAACTTCGACAGCCACGACCAAATCTTCGATATCGTGAAGCGTCTGAGTTCCCGACCGGAACTCGACGCGAATGAGGCGGCTGCGTTGACAATCGGATTGAAGATATTGGGGTGGTTAACCCTCAGACATAAGAAGGATCCGCTTTACGCGACACTACTTGCGAATGTCGGCACTTTCATAAAGTCGCTGAAGGCTTGAGGTTGGCTGGAGCCTCTTGCTCCATCGGCTCTCCAGCGGCGCTGATACGCTGTAGGCGACACCAGGCAGGTGCCGGAAAGCAGCATTGCGTCTGGCGGGGGCCAGCCCGTTGATTTTCGCTCTTGAACAATCCATGCCCGTTCGCATACTTTACCGTATCTGAATACGGGATATACGAAGTCATTCACGGAGAATTCAATGGCACGATTGACGCGAGAACAAAGCCAGGCGCTGACCAGGGAAAAACTCTTGGAATCGGCCTACCAGGTGGTGGCGCGCGATGGCTACGAAGGTGCGACAATCGAGCGAATCGCCGAGGAAGCCGGATTTTCGAAAGGCGCTTTTTACTCCAATTTTGCCAGCAAGGAAGAAATCGTCCTCCAACTGCTGGAGCGCAACGCTGGCGGTGACGTCGTGCAGCTGAAAGAGCTTCTGGACAGATACAAGAAGCCGCAGGATGTGATCAATGCTCTGGCAGAATGGTCCGCCGATCGCAGCAGCGAGCAAAAATGGGGTATCCTCGCCATCGAACTCCTGCGCCGGGCGCGGCGCGAAGACACATTGAGCAAGCGTCATCTCAATCTGTTCGTGGAACAGTGGCGTGGGCTCGGCAACATCCTGATTGACAAGCTGTTTCCAAACAGCAGCGAAATCATCGACCCGTTCACACTTGGCGGTATCGTGTTCGAACTCACCTATGGCGGTATTTCCAGCTTCCTCGAAGCACGATCTGCCGGCCGCATGGTCAAACAGGTTTTGACCGAGATGTACGAAAACCACAGGGCTGCGGCTGCTACAAAAGTCGACACGGCTATCAGCTAACCAATCCATAACATCTTGAATTCACGGCGAAGTCATCCGACATGAGCCATTGCAGCCCCGCACGTTATGTTTGGCGTGTGGGGCTTTAGCCGCGAGCTTGCCCGCGCCGTGAAGCAGCCCATTGCGCTGCTTTCGATGTGCGGCAACATTTTTCGCGCGGCATCGCTCCAACCTTCCGAACCAGCTTTCGTGAATTGAGGATCGCCTCGGCCGGCGCCTGAGAAGCCTGCCCCGATGCCGAGCATCAGCAGGCTGCCGCCGCCGAATCTCTGTTCTGTTGGTGCTGATAGTGACGGTGCACGCTCGCATCCATATTGACAGGCGCTCGCATTTAACATACCAAATAGTATCTGAAGTCATTTTGGTATTTTAGATTCCCATGGTCGGACAAGCTCGATACGGATCGGCAATTTCTTGCGGAGGAAGAACAAGGCGTGAGCCACTATTCACAACACTGCCTGCAATCTGGAAAGCTTTTGTATTCGCCTCCAGAGGCGGCAACGGTGCATGCGGATGTCAGCCGAACGGAAGCATTACACCATCTATCGAATGAACCGCCGGTGACGCTGTTTGCCGGATCTGCGTCCTGGCATTTCGAGATCGCATCGACGTTCTAACGCAGTGCACCGGAGACCCCGGAGCGGAAACCAACACTTCCCACTCAGTATTCAGGAACTATACCAATGGTCGATTTGCGAACCGCATCTTATGGCTTACTTCTACTCCGCGTGGCACTCGGAATACTGTTTCTCGCCCACGGGGGATTGAAGCTATTCGTCTTCACGCCGGCGGGAACAGCCCAGTATTTTGCGAGCCTCGGTCTGCCGCCACTGCTCGCCTATGTCATCATCGCCGTCGAACTTTTGGGCGGCGCGGCGTTGATCCTCGGCATTTTCGCGCGGGTGGCCGCACTCGTCCTCATTCCCGGACTGCTTGGCGCGATCATAAGCGTTCACGCCGCTGCCGGCTTCTTCTTCACAAACCCGAATGGCGGCTGGGAATTCCCGGCTCTCTGGATCGTCGGGCTTCTGGCCGTCGCTCTTGGTGGTGACGGTGCAATGGCCCTCATCCCGACAAGGAGCAAATCCGGGCGCTGATCGGCGCTCACATCCATCTCAACCGGGGCGGCAGTCGCCCCGGAACATCGGACAACGCATACAATCTCGTCGGCAGTGGCAATTCATTGCTGCACGGCCAAATCAAGGGTTTGCCTTATGAAATCGCGTGCTGCAGTCGCCTGGGCGGCGAATAAGCCACTGACGATCGAGACCATCGACATCGGAGGACCAAAACCTGGTGAAGTCCTCATCGAAATCATGGCGACGGGTGTTTGTCACACGGATGCATATACGCTGTCGGGTCTTGATTCCGAGGGGAAGTTTCCCGCCATCCTCGGTCACGAGGGCGCCGGCATCGTCCGGGAGGTGGGCGCGGGCGTTTCATCGCTGAAAGTTGGCGATCATGTAATCCCGCTCTACACGCCGGAATGCCGGGAATGCAAGACGTGCCTGTCCCGCCGTTCCAATCTGTGCACCTCGATCAGATCGACCCAGGGCCAGGGACTGATGCCGGATAGAACCACCCGCTTCTCCTGCGATGGCGGCGACATCTTTCACTACATGGGCTGCTCGACCTTTTCCAATTTCACGGTCTTGCCGGAAATCGCGGTCGCCAAGGTACGTGAAGATGCGCCCTTCGATAAGATCTGCTACATTGGTTGCGGCGTAACAACCGGCATCGGCGCGGTTCTTTATACCGCGAAAGTTTGGCCCGGTGCCAATGTCGTGGTCTTCGGCCTCGGCGGCATTGGCCTGAATGTCATTCAGGGTGCACGCATGGTCGGTGCCAACAAGATCATCGGCGTCGACCTCAACCCTTCGAAAGTTGCCATGGCACGCAAGTTCGGCATGACTGATTTCGTCAATCCCAGCGAGGTCGGTTCGGACAAGGTTGTCCAGGCAATTCAGGACCTGACCGACGGCGGCGCCGATTTTTCCTTCGACGCCACCGGAAACACCAACGTCATGCGCCAGGCGCTTGAATGTTGCCACCGCGGCTGGGGTGAATCGATCGTCATCGGCGTTGCCGAGGGCGGCAAGGAAATCTCGACCAGGCCATTCCAGCTCGTCACAGGCAGGGTGTGGAAGGGGACCGCATTCGGTGGCGCGCGAGGCCGGACCGATGTTCCAACGATTGTCGATTGGTACATGGAGGGTAAGATCAACATCGACGATCTGATCACCCACACCATGCCACTGGAGGAGATCAACACCGCATTCGATCTGATGCATGAGGGGAAATCGATCCGCTCAGTCGTCGTTTTCTGAAGAAGGTCGGCAAAGCCCGATCCGCTGATGGCGCGCGAGCCGGCGCGTGCGAGCCCAACAACGTCCGGCAATGGAGGAAAAGCATGACAACTTCAGTTGTGATCCATCCACTGCTGGATGGCGGCTTGCCGGCCAGCACGAATTTCGAGGGCGGAACTCTTGTTTGCGCTTGTCACGACCATCCCGTGAAGGTCAGGATCGAGGGCGCGATCGCACACAATCATGCGTGCGGCTGCACCAAATGCTGGAAGCCGGAAGGCGCGAATTTCTCGATTGTCGCCGTCGTACCGCATGACAAGGTGACCGTGGCCGAAAATGGCGACAAGCTCGCGGTTGTCGATCCGACGGCACTCATCCAGCGCTATGCCTGTACCCAGTGCGGCGTGCATATGTACGGACCAGTCGAGCGGGATCATCCGTTCAAGGGCCTCGATTTCATTCACCCGGAGCGGTTCGAGCAAACCGGCTGGCAAGCCCCGGAATTCGCGGCATTTGTTTCCTCGATCATAGAGGCCGGGGCAGACCCCGATACCATGGGCGCCGTCAGGCAGCGGCTGACCGAACTCGGCCTGTCGCCATATGACTGCCTTTCACCGGGATTGATGGACTATATCGCCACTTGGACGGTGCAAAAGAACGGCGTGCTTCCCCATTGAATATGCCGGTCGCGCACCGGCTCTGACATCGATAACTGCGAAACATCGAGTGGGCGACCGTAGATACGGTCGCCCACTTCGCTCTCCCCGCAACGGTGGAGGCGGAGATGAAATTCCAGACTATTCCCACGACATCGGCTGCTCGCTCCCCACTTATGGTTTGGCGGCTGCGAGAGCGTCAAGCATGCTTTCAGCTTGCAAACGCCTGCGGCTGACAGAAACCATTTGACATACCAATTAGTTTCTTAATACTATTTAGTATGCGAATTTGATCGCAAACGCAGGCGTTCGGGAGGGAACGCTGGGCAGCGACAGCGGCACGCTGTTGGCGATCGGAATTCGCTGTCGGATGTAGGGAGAAACGCAAACATCGGTATCTGGTCGCGCCGTCAGGCGCGGATGCGTGTCTTGCGCATGGGGAAAATGAAATCCGGAACGTTCAGGGAGGAACTGTGTATGGGTATTTCAGCAAATAGAACGCCGAAAAGTCTTGAGGCGATATTGAATGAAAGCGGAGGCCCCGTAAAACTGCTGCGCGGCTCCAATATCGGGCCATATACCTTCCCGGTTATCCCGCCGGAATTCACGAACTGGCGCGACGAGGCGCGGTCTTGGAAGGACAGTGTCGCCCTTCTCGAACTCTCCTATCACATGACGGAGCTGCATCTGCACGGCCCCGATGCGATCAAGCTTCTTTCCACCCTGGCCACCAACAAGTTCGATCCCTATCCCGTCTTGCGCGGCAAGCAGCTGGTGCTGGCCGGCCATGACGGCAATATGATTGGTGACGCCATCGTTTTCCGGGAATCGGAAGACTTTCTCCGTATCGTCGGTGCCCCATTTGCCAGCGATTGGGTTCAGTATAATGCCGAGATCAGCGGCATGAACGTGACTGCGACCAGGGACGACAACTTTTCGATCCGGTCCGGTACCCGCGATGTCTTCCGCGTGCAGCTGCAGGGGCCGAATGCTCTCGCCCTGATGCGCGAGGTGACCGATAACACCCTGCCCGATATCAAATTCTTCGACATCGGCGAATTCAAGATTGCTGGGCATAGGGTGCGCGCGCTGCGTCATGGGATGGCCGGCGAGCCCGGCTTCGAGATCTATGGCCCCTGGGCCGTCCAGCAGGACGTTCGTGCGGCACTTGAATCCGCCGGCGAGAAATATGCCATGCGCAAGATTGGCGCTCAGGCCTATTCGACAACCGCGCAGGAATCCGGGTGGATGCCCATGCCGATGCCGGCGATCTACCACGGCAGTGCGATGAAGCCTTATCGCGAATGGCTGAACCAGTATTTCCTCGAAACAGTTGCCTCGCTGGGTGGAAGCTTCGTTTCCGACGATATCGTCGACTATTACGTGGATCCGGTCGAGGTCGGCTACAAATCCCTCATTGACTTCAACCATGACTTCATCGGCCGCGAAGCCTTGCGTGAAAAGGTCTCCAATCCCCGCCGCCGGAAAGTCACGCTCGAATGGAACAATGACGATGTCCTGGCCTGCATGGCCTCGTCGCTCGTCGCCCCGCCCGGCGAAGGCGGAATGTTCATGAAGCTGCCAAACCCGATGTACGCGACATTCCAATCGGACTCGGTGATAAAGGGCGGACATCATGTCGGGGTCTCGCAATGGCTGGCGTTCTCAGCGAATGCCAACCATGTCATCTCGCTAGCACTCGTCGACATCGAACATGCCGAACCGGGAACCGAGGTCAGCGTGCTGTGGGGTGAGCCGAATTCGACCCGTCGACCCGTCGATAAGCATCAGGTGCGCGAGATCCGCGCCAGGGTTGCTCCTGCTCCCTATTTCGAGAAGGTGATCAAGACACGCGCCGTTTGATCACGCGCCTGTCATGAACCGAGTACCCAAGACACCAGGGGCCGCCGCGAAACATCGGCAGCCCCAAGGGCTTCGCGTGGGCCGAAACCAAAGGAGATCGATCTCCATGGCAACCGGCGGCACTGGACTGTTTCGGCTCATCTTCAAGCAAACAGGAAGCAACTGCATGTTGAGACACATCGACGCGACCGACGCTGAACCCAAACCTGCCCTTTCGGCAAGCTCCGGCCTGCGGGAAGACTACTCTCTGGAAATTACCGCAAAAGATATCGACAGCCTTGAAAGCGCCAGCCGGAAACTCGCGCCGGGAACGCAGGTATCGATCGCCTTCCTGGCTGGAGAAACGATGAACGGCCGCATTGCTGCGGCGACTGCCGTTCGCCGTCTCGGCTTTGAACCTGTCCCGCACATTTCCGCCCGGCGGCTTGAATCGGCGGCGGCACTCGATGCCTTCCTGGGCGACCTGGTCGCAAAGGCGGCGGTCAAACATGTGTTCGTCGTTGCAGGCGATCCCGACAGGCCGGCCGGTCCCTATCGCGATTCAGTGGATCTGATCCGCTCGGGCCTCCTCGAGCGGCACGGGATCAACAAGGTGGGAATTGCCGGCTATCCTGAAGGCCATCCGCAGATAGGCCAGAAGGAGCTCTGGAACGCGCTTCAGGAAAAGATCGCGCTGCTGACAGCCCGCGGTTTCGACCATGACATCACAACGCAATTTTGCTTCGACCCGCAATCGATGATCCAATGGATCCAGCGGGTAAAGGAGAGCGGCATCACCGCGCCCCTGCGGCTTGGCGTGCCCGGACCCGCGGGCCTGAGGACACTGTTGCGTTTTGCCGCGCGCTGCGGTGTCGGAGCCTCCGCCAACGTGATGGCAAAATACGGACTATCGCTCGGACAATTGCTATCCACGGCAGGGCCGGACAGGCTGGTATCCACCCTCGCCCGTGTACTGGATGCATCGCGGCATGACCGGATCCATCTGCATTTCTATCCATTCGGCGGACTTGGCAAAACGGCAGAATGGATTGACGACTTCATAAAAGACAAATCCTGAGGGCCGGCTGAACAGCCTATAAACACCGCATCCAGCCTTGGAAATCGATCTCCTATTCATGAACGATCGTTGCGGTCGCTATGCAGCCGCGCTTCGATGAACAGATGCGGCTTAAGCGTGATACACAGTATAATACATTGATATTATATGATAATTTTCATCGGCTGGATACCGTGGCGTTACCCAGTCTCATCCTCCGACCGAATATAGACCTGCAATGTATAGCCGATATGCTCAGTCATCAGCACGCGCGCGCGCTCGACATCGCGGTCGAGCGCCGCTTCCATCAACTCTGTGTGGTGCTCGATCGCCATCGCATCGCGCAAGGCCACCACCGCCGTCTCGTAGCCGATCGTCAGGCCGGCCGCGGCGCGCTGCGTCGGTGCCAAACCGAGGAAGCGGTGATGGCGGCGGAGCTGGTCGGAAATCGTGCTTTGGAAGCGTTGAAGCCAGTTCGACGATGCCGCGCTGATCAGCGCGGCATGAAAGGCCGTGTGCTTGTCGTCCCATTCGTCGGCCATTTCCTCGGAAGCGGCATCGGGGACGATCTTGCAGCGTGACAGACGGTAATGAGCGGTGACGACGGCGGATTCCCAATCCGGACCGCCCTTCTCGATTGATTCCAGCAGCAACGGCAGTTCGACGACCATGCGCGCCCGCATCAGATCTTCCAGCTCGGCGCGCGACACTGGGGCGACGGCAAAGCCGCGATTGCTGACGGCTGTCACAAGCTTCTCGGCCTCCAGCCGCGACAGCGCCTCGCGCAGGGGCGTCCAGCCGACACCATACACATCCCGCAAGGTGCTGAGTTTCAACGACGCGCCGGGCCTCAGCTTGGTGTTGAGAATATCCCGCCGCAGCAGCCAATAGGCCGCTTCCGTCTTGGTCAACGAGTCCTTGTCCTGCATGACGTTCGTCCCGGTCGTCGTCGCTCTGAAATTATATATAAAACGGCTTTGACGCAAAAATATATATCAAAGGTTCTGATGGTGCATATCATATATCAGAAATTGACAGAGACACGGCAGGCGCTATGATCCGCCGCAACAAGGCCGATCAAACACGGCTGCCTACAACATCCGGGAGGGAAATCATGCGCAAATCCACGTCCAAATGGCTGTCCGGGCTCGTTCTCGCGGGCACCTTCATGGCGAGTGTCGCGACCGCGGCGGCCGAGCCGATCAAGGTTGCCATCGCCAATTTCGGCGAACATCCGCAGCTCAATGCATCGATCGCCGGCTTCAAGAAGGCACTGGCCGATAATGGCTTCGTCGAGGGCAAAGACGTCGTCTACACCGAAAGCAACACCAGCTTCGACGCTTCGCTGGTGCCGCAGATGATCGCCAAGCTACAGTCCGACCATCCGAAGCTGATGTACACCGTTACCACGCCGGTTTCGCAGATCGCCAAGAAGGCGCTAGCCGGCTCGGGTATCCCGATCGTCTTCTCGGCCGTGACCGATCCGGTCGCCGCCAAGCTCACGCCTTCTTGGGATGCGGGCGACGAGGGCATCACCGGCGCATCCGACCTGCAGGATATCGCCGCCATCATGACCTTCACCAAGAAGCTGCTGCCCAACGCCAAGCGCTTCGGCCTGCCCTACAATCCGGGCGAGGCCAACGATGTCGCCCTGCTTGAAAAGGTCAAGGAAGCAGCTCCGGCTGCAGGCTTCGAAGTCGTTCCCGTCGGCGTCGACAGCGTCAACGACATCCAGCAGCGCATCGCATCGCTGGCCGGCAAGGCCGACGTGATCTACACGCCCGCCTCCAACCTGCTGCAGCCGGCGATCACCGCCGTTTCCGCAGCTGCTCGCCAGGCACAGATCCCGGTCGTCAATTCGGATGACGCCGCCGTTCGCAGCGGTATCGTACCGGCAAGCTTCGCGGTCAATTACGAGCAGGTCGGCGAAAATGCCGGCAAGATCGCAGCGCAGATCCTGAAGGGCGCGGATCCGAAGACGATCGCCCCGGTGCGCCCGGCCTATGCGGACCATGCACCGCTGATCAACAAGACGGTTCTGAAGGCCTTCGGCGCCGAGGTGCCGGCTGGACTTGCCGATTGCAATTGCTTCGTCAACTGACAAGCGGCATCTTCGACAGACAATTCAGCAGATATGGCGGCGTGGCCAACGCCGCCATTTTTTCAAGGAGGCACGGATGCTGGACATCAAATCCGCGCGCAAGGTTTTCTACAAGGGGCTGCCGGACGAGAAGGTCGCACTCGACGGCCTTACCCTGTCGCTCAAATCAGGCGAATTCGGCGTGGTTATCGGCTCGAACGGCGCCGGCAAGAGCAGCATGCTCAATGCCATTTCCGGCGCGCTCACCCTCGATTCCGGCCAGATCATCATCAATGGCGCCGATGTCACCGGCACGCCGGTGCACAAGCGCGCGGCGCGCCTCGCCCGCGTCTTCCAGGACCCGATGAAGGGCACCGCCGCCAGCATGACCGTCGCCGAAAACATGCTGCTCGCCGAATTGCGCGGTAAGAAGCGCGGCCTGCGCCCTGGGCTCAATGCATCTAGGCTTGCCACCTACAGGGAACGGCTGTCGGTTCTCGCCCTCGGCTTGGAAAACCGGCTGGATACGAAAGTGGAGCTGCTGTCCGGCGGCCAGCGGCAATCGCTGTCGCTGATCATGGCCGTCGGCGGCTCGCCGGACGTCCTGCTACTTGACGAACATACCGCGGCGCTCGATCCGCGCACTGCCGATATCGTCATGCAGGCGACGGTGCGTACCGTCGAGGCGCTGAAGCTGACGACCCTGATGGTGACGCACAACATGCAGCACGCCGTCGATTTCGGCGACAGCATCATCATGCTCGATGCCGGCCGCGTTCATCTCGAAATCACCGGCGAGGGAAAACGTCGGATCACCGTGCCCGAGCTGATCGGTCATTTCGCCGTCAAGACCGACCGCATGCTGCTGGTGAGCTGATATCATGGATTTCATTCAGACAACCGTTTCGAGCTTCATCTCGCTGATCCCGGTGACGCTAGCGCAGAGCTTCATTCTGAGCTTCGTCGTGCTCGGCATCATGATCCCCTTCCGCATGCTGAGCTTTCCGGATCTGACCAGCGAGGGCGCCTTTCCGCTTGGCGGCTGCATCTGCGGCATCTTGCTCGCCGCCGGCGTGACGCCGCCGCTTGCGATCGTCGCCGCCTTCGCCGTCGGACTTGCGGCCGGCTGCTGCACGGCCTTCATCCACTTGCGTTTCCGGATCCATACGCTGCTGGCCGGCATCCTGATGTCGACCATGCTCTACAGCATCAACCTCGGCATCATGGGCAAGTCGAACCTCTCGGTCTTCGGCGCGCCGACCGTGTTCGACTGGGTGCCACTGACGCAACCGGGCTTTCCAGCAAGCAAGATCGTCATTGCCGGCCTGATCGCCCTCATCGTCCTCATTGCTCTCAACCTCTATTTCAAGACCGAGAAGGGCACGGCGATGCGCGCCGTCGGCGCCAATCCTGATATGGCCGAGGCGCAGGGCATCAATGTCTGGGCCGCGACCATTGGCGGCGTCGGTGTCGCCAGCGCCTTCTCCGCCGCCAGCGGCGCGCTGATGGTGCAGTCGCAAGGCTTTGCAGACGTCAACATGGGCATCGGCATCCTCATCAACGGCCTGGCAGCGCTGATGATCGGCGAGGCCTTCACCGGCAAACAGTCCGTGTTGCGACAGCTGCTCGCGCCCTTCGTCGGCTCGATCATCTACTACCAGCTGGTGTCGCTCTGCCTTGCCGCCGGCTTGCCGCCGTCGAACCTGAAGCTCGCCACCGGCTTGTTCGTGCTCATCATGCTGGCGCTGCCGAGCATTCGCCGCAGCCGTGGCGGTGCGCCCTCCCGGGAAACCATTCGCGAATAAAGAGGCCGATACCATGGACAGCCTTCCCGATCTCGCCGCCATCGAGGCTATGGACGAGGCCGATCCGCTGCGGATTTTCCGCAGCCGCTTTGCCCTGCCCCACGGCGTCATCTATCTCGACGGCAACTCTCTCGGCGCCGCCTCGCATGATGTCTTCACCGAACTCAAGCAGGCGATGATGGAAGAATGGGGCAACGGCCTGATCCGGAGCTGGAACAGCGCCGGCTGGTTCCAGCTGCCGCTCGAACTCGGCGACCGTATCGGTCGGCTGATCGGCGCGGCATCCGGCCAGACTGTCGTCGCCGACTCCACGTCGATCAATATCTATAAGGCCTTGCACGCAGCGCTCACCATGCGCCCCGGCCGCAGCGTCATCGTCGCCGAGGGCGACAGTTTTCCGACCGATCTCTACATGGCCGAAGGTGTCACTTCCACGCGGCCGGGCACTACGCTTCGTCTCGAGGGCCGGGATGCCGACGATATCGAGAGCCTGATCGACGACCAAACCGCCGTCGTCCTCGTCAACCACGTCAACTACAAGACCGGCGCGCTGCGCGACATGGCGGCGCTGACGCGCAGGATTCACGAGGCCGGCGCGCTGGTCATCTGGGATCTCTGCCACAGCGCCGGCGCATTGCCGGTCGATCTCGATGGCGCCAACGCCGATTTCGCGGTCGGCTGCACCTATAAATATCTGAACGGAGGCCCCGGCGCGCCAGCCTTCATCTATGCCGCCCGCCGCCATCATGGCTCAATCGTCCAGCCGCTCAGCGGCTGGTGGAGCCATGCCCGGCCTTTCGCCTTTGAGCAGGGCTTTGCCGAGGGCGACGGCATCAAGCGCTTCCTTTGCGGCACGCCTCCGGTCCTGTCGCTGCGAGCGCTGAAGGGTGCGCTTGGCATCTGGGACGAGGTCGATCTGGATATGCTGCGCCGGAAGAGCATCGCGCTCAGCGACCTCTTCATCCGGCTGGTGGAAGAAAAATGCGGCCAATATGGCGTCGTGCTGGACACCACGCGCGACGGCGAGAAGCGTGGCAGCCAGGTCTCCTTCACCCATGACAACGGCTATGAAGTGATGCAGGCGCTGATCGAGCGCGGCGTCATCGGCGATTTCCGAGCGCCTTCGACCCTGCGCTTCGGCTTCACGCCGCTTTACGTCAGCTACCGCGATGTCTGGCAGGCAGCCGGTGTGCTGGAAGATATTCTGAGCAGCGGATCATGGCAGGACGCACGCTTTGCCGTGCGCTCCGTCGTGACCTGATATTCGACAGTTACTGGCAAGAACCGGGAGATCGGGCAATGAGCTATTTCAGGGTCACCGATTGGGACGTTGCCTATACCAACGGCGCCTATGTCGTTGATGGAGACCGCTGGCCGGCGGCCTGGGTGGAACCGGCACAGGCCTTCCGCGACAGTCTGGCTGCCGCCGGACGAGCCAAGCTCGACCTTGCTTACGGACCACGCCCGCGCAATCGCTTCGACCTCTTTTTACCCTCGGCGAGGCCGAAGGGATTGGTCGTCTTCGTCCATGGCGGCTACTGGTTGGCACTCAACAAGAGCTATTCGTCGCACCTCGCAGCAGGCGCAGTCGCTGGCGGCTACGCCGTCGCCATGCCCTCCTACACGCTTTGCCCGGAAATACGCATCACCGCCATCGCAAAGGAGATCGCCGCGGCGATCGGTGCCGCGGCCGAGATGATCGATGGTCCGTTGATACTCACCGGGCATTCGGCCGGCGGCCAGCTCGCCACCCGCATGGTTACCGCCACCTCTCCGCTTGCCGCATCGGTCCAGACCCGCATCCGCCATGTGCTGTCGATATCAGGCCTGCACGATCTGCGCCCGGTCATGAAGCGGACCATGAACCAGCAGCTAGGCATCGATGCCGCGGAAGCCATGGCCGAGAGCCCGGCGCTGCTGGAGCCGATGGACAACCTCCTCCTCACCTGCTGGGTCGGCGGTGCAGAGCGCTCCGAATTCGTCCGCCAGAACGCCCTGCTCGCCAATATCTGGACCGGCCTCGGCGCGGCGACAGCAACCGTCGTCGAACCGGACCGGAACCATTTCACCATATTGGATGGCCTTGCCGATCCAACCCATCCGCTCACGCGGACGCTGCTCTCCGACTGAAGGGAAGGAGGACTTATGGCTTCACAGGTGCGTTGATCGCCCAGATAACGCCGAAGGGATCGCGAAGCTGACCCCAGCGATCGCCCCAGAACATCACCTGCGGGGCCATGATCACCTCTGCTCCGGCCTCGACGGCGCGCGCCCACCAGGGGTCGAGATCGTCGACAAGCAGTTGCAGCGAGAAAGCCTGCGGCTTTTCCACTCCAAAGCCATGTTCGGGATAGAAATCGCCGAGCATCAGCGAGCTGCCATTGACATAGAGATGGATATGCATCGTCCGGCCCTGCTCATCGGCCGGATACATGAAGGCACGCTCTGCGCCGAAGGCGCGCTCATAGAAATCGGCCGCCTTTACGGCGCCATCCACCATCACATAGGTCACCAGGCCGCCCTTGGCCGGGATATTGGGCTGGGATGATTGTTCTGTATCGGTCATGATCGTCTCCTCGGAACAGGTTTGGACATTGCGCCCGTCGACGGGCTGCCCCAAGGACGATGGCTGATCACGTTTCCCGACAGGCGAGGTCAAATATTTTTCATTTGATGATTTCGTGGCAAAACACTTTGCATCCGAATGAAAGGCGAGAAGCATATGGATCGACGGCGAACAGTGTTGCTCTCCCTATGCCTGCTGGTTACGACAGCCCAGAATTGTTCGGCATCCGAAACCGTCTATCGCGGCATAGAGGATGACAGGACGAACGGCGTAAAGCACGGTCTGTTCGAGATCCGGGAAGAGGCGAGACAATTCATCGCCACGGAAAATCTGTCTCGCGGCACCCATTGGATGGCGCTTGACCCAAATCTGAAGATTCAGGTGCCGAGATGCGCCGTTCCGCTGACAGTCAAGTGGGTTCCCAAAGCCTATGGCCTGTCCGCACCGAATGTCACGGTAAGCTGCGGCAGGACGGTCAACGGCAGTTGGGAAAAACACTGGAACGTCTTCGTTCCCGTCACGTCAAAGCGATGAAAGCCGTTTCATCGGATGCTTTTCGCCGAAGATCAGTGCTTCGGCATCCTGTCGCGGCATCGGCCGGCCGAGCAGGAAGCCTTGAACTTCGCTGTAGCCCTCGGCCCGCAATTTCCCCAACTGCTCTTCCGTCTCGATGCCCTCGGCCAATGTCATGGCATTGAAGCCGGAGGCGATGCCGACGACGGCGCGCACGATGGCGAGATTGCCGGGATCGGTCTCGATGCCGGCGACGAAGCTGCGGTCGAGCTTGATCTTGTCGAAGGCGAAGGAGCGCAGATAGCTCAATGATGAATAGCCGGTGCCGAAATCGTCGATGGCGATGCGGATGCCGAGTTCCTTCAGGGCGCGCAGCAAATGCAGGCTCTGCTCAACCTCGGAGAGCAGGACGGATTCGGTGATTTCGATTTCCAGCCGTTCGGGGCGCAGCCCTGTCTCGTCCAGCACCGAGACGACGGTGGCGAGCAGGCTTGCATGCCGGAATTGATAGACGGACAGATTGACGGCGATCTTCAGATGGCTCGGCCATTGCGAGGCGGTGCGGCACGCCTCCCGCAGCACCCATTCGCCGATCGGCACGATCATGCCGGTCTCCTCGGCGACGGGGATGAACTCCATCGGCGCGATCAGCCCACGCTCCGGATGCCGCCAGCGGATCAGCGCCTCGAAGCCGGACAGGCCGTCATTGTCCAGCCGGATGATCGGCTGGTAATAGAGCTCGAATTCGCCGTTCTGCAACGCCTCGCGAAGCTCGACGGTGAGTTGATGACGCCGCTCCGCCTCAAGCCGCATCTCGGTCTGGTAAAAACGATAGGTCGACCGGCCGCTGCCCTTGGCCGCATAAAGCGCCAGATCCGCGTCACGCATCAGGACATCGGCATCGTCCGCATGGTCCGGCGCCATCGCAATGCCGATGCTGCAGGTGACATGTTCGCGAACGCCGTCGAGATCGAAGGGAGCCGCAAGCGACAACAGCAGCAGATCGGCAAAGCGCTGTGCCCGGCCGGCATCGGTCATCCTCAGCACCAGCGCGAATTCGTCGCCGCCAAGACGGGCGACAAGATCGCTTTTCTCGGCAAGCCGCAGAAGCCGCTGCGCGACCTGGCGCAGAAGCGTGTCGCCGGCGGCATGCCCCTTGCTGTCGTTGATGTGCTTGAAATGATCGATGTCGATGTAAAGCAGAGCAATCGGCGTTTCCGGAGTAGCGGTGGCCACCTGCCGGATGATGCTCTCGGAGAAGAAGGCGCGGTTCGGAAGACCGGTCAGAGAATCGTGCATGGCGAGATGCGCAAGTTTTGCCTCGACGCCGCGTTCCTCCGTGACATCCTGGGAAATGCCCAGAAGGTAGCGCGGTGCTTCGCCCTTCGGTGCAGGCAGTGCCCGCTTCGCTGTCCTCAGGATGCGAGAGACGCCATCCATGCCCCGGATTGTTTCTTCGAAATTGATGGTCGAAGCCGTTTCGAAAGCGCGTTCATCCTGCTGACGGAATGCCGCGATCTGCTCCTCGTGGAAAACCGCCGGGTCGTTCTTGCCGACAACATCTTTTGCCGGACGCCCGATGGCGGCCGCGCAGGCCTCGTTGAACAGGATATAGCGACCGTCCTCCGCCATGTCCTTGACGAAAACGCCGACGGGCAGATTATCGACGATACTATCGAGCAGCGAGCGCGTATCGGTGACCTGGCGCCGTGCGGCGTTGACCTCCGTGCGATCCTGGACGATCGCCAAAATCGCCGCCTTGCCGTCGAAATGGATCTCCCGGCCGTAGGTCAGCACCTCGAATGTCTCGCCGTCGGCTTTCAGATGCGTCCAGCGCTCCGCTCTCTCCACATCCGTTCGGCGCCGAATGGCATCAAGCATGCGCTCGCGCTCTTTCTGCGGGCGGATGTCGAGAACGGTCATGCCGACATAGTCCTCATGGCGATAGCCATAGAGATCGCGCGCGGCGTCGTTGACGATCAGGAATTTCAGCGTCTCGGGATCATAGACCCACATCGGCGAGGGATGCGTCTCAAATAGCGACCGAAAGTCATCGTTCGGAGTGTCGGGCCAAACGGAATTCATGTGCGGGTCGACCTAGCCAATTTGCGTTGAAATGATACGGAACACGATAGTCATAATGAAAAAAGTTAAACAAAATCAAAATGCTAAACCAGCTTAAACTTTAAGCAAAAGCTCAACAAATACGCAACCATGCGCTTTGTTTTCAGCGAGTTGCCGATAAAACAGAATATCGCCTTGAATGACCGGGGCGATATTGATTTTGGCTGCCGATCAGCGGGCTCAAATATGCCGAACCTTGCTAAATCCTGATATCAACGTCATTTTCCGGTGATCATGAAGAAAATCTCCCAACAGGATCTCGAAGCCAATCTCGCCGCTCAGGCACGGGCGGACGGTATCGACCTGAGCAATGCCGATCTCTCGGACATTGCGTGGCATGGCCTCGATCTGAGCGGCAAGACCATCGCCATGTCGGTTTTGCGGGGCGCGCATTTTTCCCCAACAGAAACACTGCATGGCTGCACCTGGATCGGCAACAGGATTGAGAACTGTACGTTCGAGTCGGTATTGGCCTCGAAGTCCGAGATTCTGGATTGCGAATTCAAAGGGTGCACGATGCACGCGATGCGGCTCTTCAGGGCCGACCTGTCCCGGACGATTTTCTCTTCCTGCCGCTTTGTCGATGTCGATTTTTCGGAAGCCGTCACGATCCGGTTGCGGTTCGAAAATTGCAGTTTCGTTGGCACCCGATTGACCAAGGACTTTCTATTCACCGGTCTCGGCAACTTCGAATTTTCCGCTGAAGGCACATTGGCCGTATAAGCTTCGCCCGATTTCTAAAATCGCCGCCAATGTCGCGAGAACTCATCCGTCTTGCCGATGGCATGGATGACACCATGCAGCTCCGCCAATCCCTTCAGACGTCCGATCAGGGAATAGCCGGGATTGGTCGGCTTATCGACATCATCCCCGATCAGGTGACCATGGTCGGGGCGCATGGGGATCAGATGATCCGGCCGACCCTCGGCCCGACGCCTGGCCTCTTCCGCCAGAAGCGTGCGCAGGATGGCGTACATGTCGCTGCGGCCCTCCAGATGGGATGCCTCGACAAACGAGCCATCCGGCTCGATCGCCACATCGCGCAAATGGGCAAAATTGATGCGCGGCGCGAATTCCCGGGCAATGGCGAGCACATCGTTGTCGGTGCGCGAACCGAGTGAGCCGACGCAGAGCGTCAGGCCGTTGGCTGGGTGATCGACACTGGCGAAGATGCGGCGCAGATCCTCAGCCGTCGAAACCACGCGCGGCAGGCCGAACAGTGAAATCGGCGGGTCGTCGGGATGGATGGCAAGCCTTGCGCCAACCTCCGCCGCGACCGGCACGACCTCGCGCAGGAAACTGTCAAGGTTCGCCCGAAGATCGTTGGCCGTCACTCCGTCGAAGGCGGCAATCTCATCGCGAATGGCCTCCCGGCCATAGCTGTCCTCGCCGCCGGGAAGTCCGGCGATGATATTGCTTTCGAGCCGCTGAACCGCTTCCTCGGAAAGCCCCTTCAGGCGCGTCTCGGCACGCTGCACAAGCGCCGGCGCGTAGTTCGCTTCAGCACCTTTCCGGCGCAGAATGAAGACGTCGTATGCGACGAACTCCACCATGTCGAACCGAAGTGCCAGCGCCGTCGTCGGCATCTTGAAACGCAGGTCCGTGCGCGTCCAGTCGACCACCGGCATGAAATTGTAGCAGACCGTGCTGATACCGGACCGGGCGAGATTGACCAGCGTATCCTTCCAGACGCCGATCGCCTTCGCAGCACCAGCACCGCCGAGTTTGATGGCGCTCGGGATCGGGATCGATTCACAGACGCTCCAGCGCATGCCGGCGGCCTCAACCAGGGCCTTGCGCGCCTCGATCTCCTCCAGCGTCCAGATACGGGAATAGGAGATTTCGTGAAGTGCGGTCACGACGCCCGTCGCTCCACCCTGACGGGCGTAAATGAGTGGAACGAGATCCCTAGGCCCGAACCAACGCCAGCAACTCTCCATGTGATATCTCCTAATTTGTTGGTCAACATAATGCCAGATACGCGATTGTCCATTCCAATAGCCCCGCTATCACGCTTGACATCTCTTATTGACCAACAATATCTTTCTGGAGACGGAGGATGCATGGCGACGAAAACCGCAGAGGTCGAGGACAAGGGGTCTGCGGTAGACCAGGTGGTCGACGCGATCCGGCGGCTGATGCGCGAGCGCAATCTCGGCCTCGGCGATGCCCTGCCCTCGGAAATCGAGCTGGCGGCAATGTTCAACACCAGCCGCAACACCGTACGCGAAGCGATCCGCATGCTGAAGGCATACGGCATCGTCGAAAGCAGGCAGAAGGTCGGGGCCGTCATAACGGACCGGCGTCAGCAGGCACTGATGGAGCTCTTCTCCTTCGCGCTCGATATTTCCACTGAGAACTTTCTCGATATCCAGGGTTTTCGCCGGCTGATCGAGGTCAATCTCTCCGATCTGCTGTTCGAACATATCGACGATGCCGGCATTGCCCGGCTGGAGGCGATCAACGATGCCATGACGCTGGCGCCAGACCTTTCGGACGCCGCCGAATTCGACTTCAAATTCCACGCCGCGCTGGTGGGCCTTGCCGGCAATCAGACGGTGTCACAAGTCTATGGCATTCTGCAGCCATTGTTGCAGCGGCTGATGGAGGCGGGAAAACGCTCCCGCGCCGCTGTCGACAGTGCCTATGACGACCATCGCGACATCATCGCCGCGCTAAAGCAGCGCGACCGCATTGCCTACGCCTATCACATGAACCGTCATCTTCACGCCGGATTGCAGTTCATCCAGCCATCCAAAGAGCCGCGGCAGATCTGACACAATCCATCCTATGACGGACCGACAAGCATGAAGACACTGGCACTCGATACCGGCTGGACCCTCTCCCGCCTTCGCGCACCCTCCACCGCCCCCTCCCTGCCCGCAACGATCCCGGCCACCGTGCCCGGCAATGTGCATGTCGATCTCCTGTCCGCCCGGCTGATCACCGACCCCTATCTCGATGTCAACGAGATCTCCCAGGACTGGATCGGCCGCTCGGCCTGGCGCTACCGGCTCGCCTTCGACTGGGATAGCGACGACGCGGATCGGGTCGACCTTTCCTGCCTTGGCCTCGATACGGCCGCGCGCCTGGAGCTGAACGGCACCCTGCTCGGCGAAACGCGCAACATGCACCGCAGCTACCGTTTCGACATTCGCGAGCATCTTAAGGATGGCCGCAACGAGCTGATCGTCGATTTCGAGTCCGCCTATGCCCATGGCGAGGCCGTGCGCGCAGCACTTGGCACGGCCGCCGACATCCCGGCCAACTATCCCGGCCCGAGCCACCTCATCCGCAAGGTGGCCTGCAATTTCGGCTGGGACTGGGGTCCGACCGTCGTTACCGCCGGCATATGGAAACCGATCGCCATCGAGAGCTGGTCGAAGGCGCGTCTCGGCACCATTCGCCCGGAAATTACCCTGCAGGGCAGCGACGGCGTCGCCCGCGTGCGTGTCGAGATCGAATGGGCCGCCGAGGGCATGGATAGCGCCGCACTCGTGATGTCGGTCGGCGGCAAGCGATCAGAGGTACGCATTGCGCAGGGCGAAACCCACACGCTGGTGGAATGCCGGGTCGATAATCCGCAAGTCTGGTGGCCGCATGGGCTCGGCGACCAGCCGCTCTACGATCTCGACCTACAGCTTCTGGGGTCCGATGGCGCGGTGCTGGATCGCTGGCAGCGGCGCGTCGGCTTCCGCTCCGTGCGGCTCGACACGACGCCGGATGAGATCGGCTCCGCCTTTACCCTCGTCGTCAATGACGTCCCGGTCTTTGCCCGTGGCGCCAACTGGATCCCGGACGATTGCTTCCTGCCACGCGTGACGCGAGAGCGCTATCGCGAACGGATCGCCCAGGCGCGCGACGCCAATATGAACATCCTGCGCGTCTGGGGCGGCGGTATCTACGAGACCGATACCTTCTACGAGGAATGCGATGCCGCGGGCATCATGGTCTGGCAGGATTTCCTCTTCGCCTGCGCCGCCTATCCAGAGGAAGAGCCGGTCTATAGCGAAATCGCGGCGGAGGCGCGCGAAGCGATTACCCGACTGATGCCCTATGCATCGCTCGTGCTCTGGAACGGCAACAACGAAAATATCTGGGGCTATTTCGATTGGGGCTGGCAGGATGTGCTCGCCAATCGCCCCTGGGGTGCCGGCTACTATCTCGACCTCCTGCCCAAACTCGTCGCCGAGATCGACCCGACGCGGCCCTATTGGCCGGGCAGCCCCTATTCCGGCTCGATGGATATCGCGCCGAATGCCGACGAACATGGCTGCAAGCACATTTGGGATGTCTGGAACGAGGTCGGCTATGAGACCTACCGCAACTACATCCCGCGCTTCTGCTCCGAATTCGGCTGGCAGGCGCCGCCGACCTACGGGACGCTTGCCTCATCCGTGCGAGAGAAAGATCGGGCGCCCGCCTCGCCCGGCGTTCTCCATCACCAGAAGGCGACCACCGGCAACGACAAGCTGCTGAAGGGATTGGAGGGCTGGTTCCCCGCGCCGGAAAATTTCGATGACTGGCTCTTCGTCACGCAGCTCAACCAGGCGCGCGCCATCAGCTTCGGTGTCGATCACATGCGCTCGCATCGCCCCACCTGCATGGGCGCGATTGTCTGGCAGCTCAACGATTGCTGGCCAGTAACCTCCTGGGCGGCGATCGATGGCGGCGGGCGGAAGAAGCCGCTCTGGTACGCGCTGCGCAACAGCTATGCCCCGCATCTCCTCACCATCCAGCCGCGCGGCGACGGCCTTGCCGCCATCGCCGTCAACGATGCCACCCTGTTCTGGCGCGTGCCGTTCACCGTCGAGCGCTTCGATTTTAACGGCAAGCTTCTCGCCCACCATTCCGTCTGGCGCATCCTCTGCGACCGCTTCGAAAATGCCGAGATATCGATCCCCAGGGACGTGGCAACGCCCGGCGATCCGCAGCGCGAATTCCTGCGTGCCCGGCTTGGCGATTCAGAGGCCTGGTGGTTCTTCGAAAAGGATATGAAGCTGCAATATCCGCAGCCGCGCTTCGAGATCGAGACCACGCAAACCACCGATGGCGTCGCCGTCACGGTCACGGCGCAAACCTTCCTGCGCGACCTCTGCCTGTTTGCCGACCGGATCAGCCCGAATGCCGAAATCGATGATATGCTGGTCAACCTGATGCCGGGCGAGAGCAGGACATTCCGCATCAAGGGCCTGTCGAAAGAGGCGTGGGATGATGCCGATCTTTCCTCTGTCGTGCGAACGGCCAATCAGGTCGCGAGCACGCTTCACCATCGTTGAGACGGCAAATTGCCGCCTATGATCGGGCGGCGCCTTGTGATCTAGTGCGCCGACCCGACCCATGAATCAGCGAGACACCGACTATGCCTTCGGAATCCAATCGCAGCTTTCAGACGCCTCGGCGCGAAGAACTCGGTCTTTCCACGCTTACCAATGGCGCTGGCCTGTCTGCATCGGCTCTGCCGAACGGCACGCTGTTTGCCATCGATTTTGCCGACCAGCAGGGCGGCGTCATGATCAACCAGGTGCTGGGATCGCCTGTCTATGGCGGCATCGGGCGGCTCTATCTGCGCATTGGCGGCTCAAAGCCTGAAGTTACCGAAATCGTCGGCCCGAAAGCCGCGGTGCGCTTCGGCCATGACGAAACGAGTTTCTGCTGGAGCGGCGAGACCGCAGGTATCCGGCATACAGTGCGGCTACAGCTCCATCCCGGCGACACCGCTTGGTTCTGGCGGGTTTCGCTTGAGAATACGACGAGCAAGACGGTTCCGGCCGATCTCGTGCTGATTCAGGATGTCGGCATCGGTGACCGTGGCTTCCTGATGAATAGCGAGGCCTATGCCTCGCAATATATCGACCATCACATTGCCGCTCACCCCGCCTTCGGGCCTGTTGTGATGAACCGGCAGAATCTCAAGCAGGGCGGCGGGCGCAATCCGTGGCTGGCGCAGGGCTGCCTTGATGGCGCGGCCGCCTATGCCACGGATGCGATCCAGCTGATGGTGCCGGCTCCAAGCGGCGATGCACCCATGGTGCCGGGTTTCGGCGAAAACCTGGCGAGCACGCGCCGGCAGCATGAGGTCGCCTGCCCGACGATCCAATCGAAGCCGCTGACGCTCGCGCCAAAGGCCGTCGCGACCACGACCTTTTTCGGCCTGTTCGCTGCCGATCACCCCTTGGCCTCCAGCGACAGCGACCTCGCGCGTCTCGATGCCTTGCCGCAGGCGCTCGGCCAGTTGACGACGACGGATATTGCCTCGGAGACACCGGTTCGCAGCCTGGTGCAGGACGCACCGCTGTTCGTGACCGAGCAACTGGATGACGCGACCATCGACCGGCTTTATCCCAAGCGAATTCTGGAAGAGCGTATCGACGACAAGATCTATTCCTTCTTCGTGCCGGAGGGATCGCTGAACCGTCATATCGTGCTGCGCGAGAAGGAACGCCTCGTGGCACGTCGTCACGGCGCCATCGTCCGCAGCGGCCAGAACATGTTGCTCGACGATCAGACTTTGGGTGCAACCTGCTGGATGCAGGGCATCTTCGCGGCGCAACTCACCATCGGCAATACCTCCTTTCACAAGCTGTTCTCGATCTCCCGCGACCCGTACAATCTGACACGGGCAAGCGGGTTGCGCATCCTCGTCGATCTCGACGAAGGCTGGCGCCTGCTCGGCGTGCCCGCCGCTTTCGACATGGGTCTCAGCGATATCAGGTGGATCTACAAGCTCGCCGGCCGCACCATCACCGTGACGGCAGCCGCCTCCGGTGACGACCCCGCCATGCAATGGAACGTCACGGTCGAGGGCAAGGCCTGCCGCTTCCTGGTGTTCGGCCATATCGTGCTCGGCGAGCGCGACTATGAAGCCGTCGCAGATATCGAGATCAACGATGCGGCCAAGCAGATATCCTTCCGCCCACAATCCTCCTGGCTTTGGGATCGCTACCCGCAAGCCGCCTATCATCTCGTCACCTCGACGCCGGATGTTTTCGAGGCGATCGGTGGCGACGAGCTTCTCTATGGCGACGGCATCTCCCGCAACGGTCCCTTCATCGCGCTGAAGTCGCGCCCGACCCAATGCTTCAGCTTCGCCGTCACCGGATCGATGACCGAAACGGCGGCAGGCGAAGCCCTTGCCGCACGTTACAAGGCGGGCGTCAGCGCTGAGGACATGCTCGCGCCGGCGCAGCACTTCTGGAGCCATGTGACGCGCGGCTTGCGCATCGAGGGCAGCGGACCGGATATCACCGAGCAGGCGGTCATGCTGCCCTGGCTGGCGCATGACGCCATCATCCATCTCAGCGTGCCGCACGGCCTCGAACAATATACCGGGGCGGCCTGGGGAACCCGCGACGTTTGCCAGGGGCCGGTGGAATTCCTGCTTGCCTATGAGCACGATGCCGAGGTGAAGCAAGTCCTGAGCACCGTCTTTTCCGAGCAATATCGCGACCGGGGCGACTGGCCGCAATGGTTCATGCTGGAGCCCTATGCCAATATCCGTGCCGGCGAGAGCCATGGCGATATCGTCGTCTGGCCGCTGAAGGCGCTCTGCGACTATATCGAGGCAACCGGTGATATCACCTTCCTCACTGACACCGTTCCCTGGCGAGCCGATGACACCATGCAGCGGACGGAAGAAACGGCGACGATTTCCGACCATGTCGAAAAGCTGCTCGAGACCGTCCGCAGCCGCTTCGTCCCCGGCACCAGCCTGATCCGCTATGGCGAAGGCGACTGGAACGACAGCCTGCAGCCCGCCGATCCGCATCTGCGCGACTGGATGGTCAGTAGCTGGACCGTTTCGCTGCTCTACGAACAGCTGATGCGCTATGCCACGATCCTGACGCTAGCAAGCCGGGACGAAGAGGCACAGTCGCTGAAGGACACCGCCGCCGCCATGCGCAGCGATTTCAATCGCCTGCTGATGCGCGACGGCATCGTCGCCGGCTACGGCGTCTTTGATCCGAGCCATGACGGCGTCGAGCTGCTGCTGCACCCAGCCGACACCCGCACCGGCCTACATTTTTCGCTGATCGCGATGACGCAACCGATGCTGGGCGGCCTGTTCACGCCGGAGCAGCGGCAAGACCATAGGAAGCTGATCAGCGCGAACCTGCTCTTCCCGGATGGCGTCAGATTGATGGAAAAGCCGGCAACCTACGCCGGCGGGCCGGAGACACTGTTCCGCCGCGCCGAATCCTCGTCCTTCTTCGGGCGCGAGATCGGGCTGATGTATGTGCATGCCCATCTGCGGTACTGCGAGGCACTGGCCTTGGATAGCGATGCCGAAGGTGTCTGGAGCGCGCTGGCGCTCGCCAATCCGATCTCGGTCAGCGGTAGGCTAGACCATGCGTCGCTGCGCCAGCGCAACACCTATTTCAGCAGCAGCGATGCCGCTTTCGATGATCGCTATCATGCGTCGTCCGATTGGGATTGCGTCAAGGCCGGCGATATCGCCGTCGATGGCGGCTGGCGCATCTATTCGAGCGGCCCCGGCCTCTACACCAAGAGCCTGATCAACAACGTCTTCGGTTTCAAGCGGCATTTCGGCCAGCGTGTCCACAAGCCGCTATTGCCGGCATCGGTTACCGTTTCCAAGGTCGAACTGGATTTCAAGGCGTAATCAAAAAGGGGCCGCATGTAGCGGCCCCTCTCCAGATTTTGTAATTAAGCAGCCGCGTCCCAGATCGGCGCGAGGCCATCGGGGCTGACGATCCGCCCCTTGGGCTCGGCAAGCGCATGGATCGCTGCCATCTCCTCCGCGGTCAGCTCGAAATCGAAGATTGCTGCATTTTCCTGGGCGCGAGCCTCGGAAACGGTCTTCGACAGTACGATCAACCCTTGTTGCACGATCCAGCGCAGGACGATCTGCGCAATGGACTTGCCATGCCGGCCGGCGATCGCCCTCAGCACCGGATTGCTCAGCACCTTGCCATCCGCCATGGCGTAATAGGCAGTGGCGGACATGCCGAGGCTCTTGGCGGTGTCGATCACCGGTGACTGGTCGAGATAGGGGTGATACTCGACCTGATTGGTGACGAGCGGCAGTTCGCTGAGCTTTGCCGCCTCCGTCATCAGCGCCCGGTTGAAGTTCGAGACGCCGATGTGGCGGACCTTTCCAGCCTTTGCAACCTCGTTCAAGGCGCCGATCTGCTCGGCAAGCGGCACGGCGTCGTTCGGCCAATGGAGGAGGAGCAGATCGACATAATCGGTCTTGAGCTTCTTCAGGCTTTCATCGACCGAAGCGACGAAGGCCGCATGCTTATAGTTTTCGACCCAGACCTTTGTGGTCAGGAAGAGATCGGCGCGAGCAATGCCGGAGCGCAGGATGCCGTCCCCAACCTCGGCCTCATTACCGTAAATCTGGGCGGTGTCGATATGCCGATAACCGTTGTTCAGCACATACGACACCATGCGTTCAGTATCGGGACCTGGCACGCGGAAGGTGCCAAAGCCGAGAGCGGGGATCGATGCGCCATTGGCATTGACGAGGTTCATGGGATTTCCTTTCGATTGCAGAATGATCAGGCGGCGCGAGAAACGGTTTGCGCCACAGGGGCCGAGCGGCGGTCGAGCGCGCCACTCCAGAGGGTGAGGACAAGGGCAGCGACGACCAGGATCGCGCCGACCCAGGGCGTGGCACCGAGGCCAAGCGAGGATTCTACCACCAGCCCGCCGATCCAGGCACCGGCGGCAATGCCGAGGTTGAACGCGGCGATGTTGAGTGCCGAGGCGACATCGACGGCTGCCGGGCGTACCTCGCGGGCAAGCTGGACGACATAGAGCTGCAGGCCCGGCACATTGGCGAAGGACAGGAAGCCGAGGGCGGCCAGCGTCGGAATCGCGAGCCAGGGCGAAACGGCCGTGAAGCTGAAGAGCACGAGCACGATCGCCTGGGCGAGGAAGAGCCATGTCAGCGCCTTGACCGGATTGCCATTGGCAAGCCGTCCACCGACGACATTACCGATGGCGATGGCGATACCGTAGAGCACCAGGATCAGGCTGACGGCGGAGGCGGCAAAGCCGGTCACGTCCTGCAGGATCGAGGCGAGGAAGGTGAAGGCGACGAAGGTGCCGCCGTAGCCAAGTGCCGTCATGGCGAAGACGATCAGCAACCGCGCGCTTCCAAGCACGCGAAGCTGTTCGCCGATACCGGCCGCCGGCGCCTTCTTCAGGTTCGACGGCAGCAACAGGGCGATGCCGGCAAAGGCGATGACGCCCAGGACCGCGACGGCGGCAAAAGTTGCGCGCCAGCCGAAGGTCTGGCCGATGAGCGTGCCGAGCGGCACACCGGTGACGATCGCGACCGTCAGGCCCATGAACATCATGGCGATCGCAGACGCACGGCGATTTTCCGGCACGAGATCGGCCGCAATGGTCGAGCCGACGGAGAAGAAGACACCATGGGCGAAAGCCGAAAGCACCCGGGCGACGAGCAGGAACTCATAGCCGGGGCTCAACGCCGCCATACCGTTGCCGACAATGAAAAGCGCCATCAGCCCGAGCAAGAGCGGCTTGCGCTCGATGCGGCCGGTGAGCGCCGTCAGGATCGGCGCGCCGAAGGTGACGCCGAGCGCGTAGACGCTGACGATGAGGCCGGCAAGCGGCAGGGTGATGTGAAGATCATTCGCGACGGTCGGCAGCAGGCCGACGATGACGAATTCGGTGGTGCCGATCGCATAGGCCGCGATCGTCAGGGCAAAGAGAGCGAGTGGCATGAGATGACCCGATCGAAAAGGCATCCGGAATCATCCGGCTGCACTGGTTCTTGTTCGGACAGAATATGGGCTCAAGACATTCTTTCGATAATCACCTATATAAACTCAACACTTGTGAATTGAATTCAAAGTTGCGAGGCAAAGGGTGGATAATCGCGCCGGAGAAATGGATGTCTTCGTCCAGGTGGCTGAGCTTCGCAGCTTCTCGGCCGCCGGCCGGAAGTTGCGCCTGTCGCCCTCCGCCGTCAGCAAGCTCGTCACCCGTCTCGAAGACCGTCTCGGCACGCGCCTTCTGGTACGCACCACCCGCTCTCTGCAATTGACGCCGGAAGGCGAGGTCTATCTCGAGCGGGCGCAGGCGATCCTGGCGGATATTCAAGAGGCCGAGCGCCTGGTCGCCGCGGGCGGAGCGGCAGTGCCCCACGGCCGGCTGCGCGTCAGCGCCTCGGTTGCCTTCGGCGTATGCTATGTCGTGCCGCTCATTCCCGAATTCCTGACGCTCTACCCGGAGGTCGAGCTGGAGATATCGCTGAGCGACAGCGTCATCGATATTGTCGGCGAGCGCGCCGATGTCGCCATTCGCGTCGGATCGCTGCGCGACAGCTCGCTGAAAGCCCGCAAGCTGCTCGAAAGCCGCCGCGTCATCGTGGCGTCCCCGGCCTATATCGCCAGCAAAGGCCGGCCGGCGACGCCGGATGATCTCGATCATCACAATTGCCTGACCTTCAACTTTCGGCCGACCGCCGAGGGCTGGTCATTTCGCGATCCGCGCACCGGCTCCGTATTCGTGAAGCCTGTATTCGGCAATCTCCAGGCCAATAACGGGCCGACGGTGCGCAGCCTCTGCCTCGCGGGCGTGGGGCTTGCCCGTGTCGGCCAATTCCATGTCCAGCCGGATCTCGACGCCGGGCGTCTGGTGCCGGTGCTGGAAGACTTCAATCCCGAGGATATCGAGATGATCCACGCCGTCTATGCCGGCCACGACCATCTCGCCGCCCGCATCCGCGCCTTTATCGACTTCCTGGCCTCGCGAATCGCGTAAAACGACCCTGAAATCCTCAAGCCAGAGAGCAAGATTTGGAAACGGCGCTTTACCTCCCGATCAAGACCTTCCTTGAGAAGGCCGGCTATATGGTGAAGGGCGAGATCGGCAATTGCGATCTCGTCGGGCTCAGCGACGGCGAGCCGCCTGTTGTCGTCATCTGCGAGTTGAAGCTGAGTTTCAATCTCGAACTCGTACTGCAGGCCGTCGACAGGGCTGCGGCCAGCGACGAGGTCTGGATCGCTGCCCGTGTCTCGGCAAAGGGCAAGGGGCGGGAGAGCGACCGCCGCTTTCGCGATCTCTGCCGCCGGCTCGGCTTCGGCATGCTGGCGGTCTCTGATAGCGGTCTGGTCGACATCATCGTCAGCCCGGTCGCATTGATGCCGCGCAAAAATCTCCGCAAGCGCTCGCGTCTTGTCGAGGAACATCGGCGGCGCAAGGGCGATCCCGCGCTCGGCGGCAGTACGCGCTCGCCGATCATGACCGCCTATCGGCAGCAGGCGCTTACCTGCGCCGCCGCCATCCAGAATGGCCTGCAACGCCCAAAGGATATTCGCGCCAGCGCGCCAAAAGCCGCCCAAATCCTGCAGGATAATGTCTATGGCTGGTTTGAACGCGTCGATCGTGGGATTTACGCCTTGACCGTGCTTGGTGTGGAAGCGTTGAACCGCTGGCCACAGACAGAAGCCTCTTGAGCAGAAAGATGGAATAATTCCGGCAAACCCACATTAAATATTGGTAATATTCTTAAATTTTTGCAATAAAAACATGATCAATATTTAATTTGTAAAATTCAATTGGCGGATCATATTAATCATCAGCGCCAATTCTTTTTATACTTTGCGTTCCTCAGTAAAACCTGGAAGCAAAGGCTCCCGGAAGGAGTTGGCGCCCATCCATTCGACGCCTGGTCCCTGACATGGACCCAAGACGCCATATCGCCAACGATCTCGTAAGGGACTTTTGCCATGTCATCTCTTCTCCGTAAACATCGCACTGCCGCCATCGTCGGAGCCGCCATCATCGTCGGCGCCGGCGCCCTGCCCTTCGCCTTCAACACCACCACCGTCGCCTCAGCCGCCGAACCCAGCGGCATCATTGCGCCCGGCGGCTCCTTCGCGCCGATCGTCGACGCCGACAAGCCGGCCGTCGTCACCGTCACCACCACGATGAAGGCGACCGACACCAGCGCGGATACCAGCAATTCGCCGATGGACGAGCAGTTCCGCCAGTTCTTCGAGAACCAGGGCATTCCCTTCCCGCAGCAACAGGCACCGCAGCGTCATCAAAGCCAGAGTGCCATGGCGCTCGGCTCCGGCTTCATCATCAGCCCGGATGGCGTGATCGTCACCAACAATCACGTCATTCAGAACGCCACCGATATCAAGGTGACCCTGGACGACGGCACCGAACTGCCCGCCAAGCTCCTCGGCGCCGACCCCAAGTCCGACCTTGCCGTGCTGAAGATACAGGCACCCAAACCGCTCGCCACCGTCGCCTGGGGCGATTCCGACAAGCTGAAGCTCGGCGACCAGATCCTGGCGATCGGCAACCCCTTCGGCATCGGCACGACGGTCACCGCCGGCATCGTCTCGGCTCGCGGCCGTGACCTGCATAGCGGCCCCTATGACGACTTCATCCAGATCGACGCCCCGATCAACCACGGCAATTCCGGTGGTCCGCTGGTCGACCGCGAGGGGAATGTCGTCGGCATCAACACCGCCATCTATTCGCCGAACGGCGGCAGCGTCGGCGTCGGTTTCGCCATCCCCTCGGACGAGGCCAAGGCGATCGTCGCCAAGCTGGAAAAGAACGGCTCGATCGATCACGGCTATCTCGGCGTTGCCATCCAGCCGGTCACGTCCGATATCGCCAATGCCGTTGGCCTGTCGCAGGCGCAAGGCGCCCTGGTCGCCAGTGTTAACGACGATACACCCGCCGCCCGCGCCGGCGTCAAGAGCGGCGACATCGTCACAGCCGTCAATAATGAGGCCGTGAAGACGCCCAAGGATCTGTCTCGCCTGGTCGCCGATCTTTCACCGGGCGACAAGCGCTCGCTGACCGTCTGGCGCGATGGCAAAAGCATGGACGTCAATGTTACTATCGGCGGCAATGACGACGGCAAGCAGGCCGCCAACGACAGCGGTGACGGCAAAGTCCAGCCCTCCAACCAGCCGAGCATCGGCGTCGGCCTCGCCAACCTGACCCCTGATCTGCGCGAGCAGCTGAACCTGCCCCACGGTGTCCAGGGCGCCGTCGTTGCCAGCGTCAACCCGGACAAGTCGGCCGCTGCCGTCGGTATCCAGACCGGCGATGTCATCGTCTCGGTCAACGACCAGCCGGTCCATAGTGCCCATGACGTTCAGAGCGCGGTCGCAGAGGCCGGCAAAGCGGGCCGCAAGTCCGTGCTGCTGCTGATCGAACGCGGCGGCGACAAGACCTTCGTGGCCGTGCCGTTCTCGGCCGCTTGAACCCAAGCAAGTCATCGATAGCCCCGCTTCCGGCAACGGAAGCGGGGCTATCTCTTTTTCTGGAATCGTCGATAGCGATGGGCGATGATTTCCACGGAAGACATGTTTCCGCCTCACACCCCGATCTTTTTGTCCAAACTCTGCCTTGGTGATGATAAAGAAGGAAGAGAGCGGCGGATATCAACCGCCCGCTGGCGGACCAATGTCCTACCGGCGATATCTATGACATAAGGGCTTCAGGACTTTGGTCGGGGCTGAGCGGCAGCAGGAGTTGGAGTGACCGATCCATACGACATTCTCGGCGTCGGGCGCGATGCGAGCGACGAGCAGATCAAGGCGGCCTATCGCAAGCGGGCAAAAGGGGCACATCCCGATTCCGGCGGTGATACCGAGGCCTTCGGGCGGTTAAAGAAGGCCCATGAGCTGCTTCTGGATCCCGTGCGCCGCAAGGTCTACGACGATACCGGTTACGATGTCGAGCTGACCGACGCCGTCGATCTGCAGGCGCTGGTCGCCATCGAGAAGCTGATCACCGACATGGTTCTAGACGAGCGCGAACCGGGAACCTTCGATCCGGTCGCCCGCATGCGGGCCAGCCTCCTGGAAGAAATCCGCAAGGCGAATTTCAGCAAGAGCGAGCTGGAGCGCCATTCCGACCGCATCCGTCTTCATCTGGACCGCCTGGGAAAGCGTCCCGGCAAGGATGTCGTCGGCCATATGCTGCGTGCCCGCATCAAGGCTATCGCCACGGCGATCGGCGAGACGGACGCCAAGATCGGTGCCACCGAGCGCGCCTGCGACATGCTCGACGGCTACCTTTATGTGATGGACACGCCGATGCTCGAGGATGAGGCGGAGGACCCGGAAATCGAATGGGATGAGGCGGTCGAGGCCCGTTCCGCCGCCCAGTAATCTCCCCAGGTGATATGCCTCCTCCGCTGCCGGAACTTTCGACCGGCAATCGGGTTTTCCTTCCATGTCGTTGTCGAAATCCGATGGCGCCGTGCGACCAGCATCGGCCCCACGGATTACACAGGGAGGATATCATGATCAACGAAGACGGTTATGTGCCGGCATCCGAGCTGGCGCAAAGAAATGGCGTGCGGTTTCCGAACGAAAGCATCGAATACCGGCAGGCGCGTGACGCGCTCCTCGCCGAGGAGATCGAGCTTCGACGCCATATAGAGCGCGTCGCGGCGCAACGGCGGGCGCTGCCGCCGGGCGGCATCGTGAAGAAGCATTACCAGTTCATCAGTCCCGACGGCCCCCTCGACTTCGCCGAACTGTTCGACGACAAGGAGACCCTGCTAGTCTACAGCTTCATGTTCGGCCCCGAGCGAACACAACCCTGCCCGATGTGCACATGCCTGCTTTCGGCGCTGGAGGGCGAGGTGCTCGACATCGAGCAGCGGATGGCCATCGCCGTCGTGGCTCGGTCGCCGATCGACAGGCTTATGGATTTCAAGCGAGAACGCGGCTGGCGCAACCTGCCGCTCTATTCCGATCCAACGGGAGAATACAGCCGCGACTATCGGGCGCTCGGTCCCAACGGCAGCGACGACGCAGCCGTCAATGTCTTCACGCGACGGGACGGAACCATCCGGCATTTCTGGGGTGAAGAGATGGGGCCGGTGACGGCCGATCCCGGTCAGGACCCGCGCGGCGCCCCGGACCTCATGCCACTGTGGACGATCCTCGACATGACCCCTGAAGGACGGGCAAGGGACTGGTATCCGAAGCTCTCCTACGGACGCGCGTGACCGGCGCATACTAGCCGTCGACCAAGCCAACCGACTAGCGACGGAGGGGATGACAGCGGCGGGCGTGTCGGATATAAAACCGATGCGACTCATGAAGGAGGCTCGTTCGATGAGAAATTTCGGCACCCATAAACGCTGAACAGCGATGCCGGATGTGGACTGCTGTTCTGTCCATTCTTATCTGATCCCGTCTTCTCCCCATGCCCATGGAGGGCATTCATGCTTCGTCGCTTCTTCTCCTATTATGCGCGTTACAAGACGCTGTTTTTCCTTGATTTCGGCTGCGCTGTCGTCGCCGGCCTGCTTGAGCTGGGCTTTCCGCTGGCGGTCAAGCTCTTCGTCGATCAGCTGTTGCCGGGCCGTGACTGGGGCCTGATCGCAGCAACCACCGCCGTGCTCCTGATGGTTTATGCGTTGTCGACCGGCCTCTCGGCGATCGTCAACTATTGGGGCCATGCGCTCGGCATCTCGATCGAATCCGACATGCGCCGCCAGGCCTTCGAGCATATCCAGAAGCTCTCCTTCCGCTACTTCGACAACAACAAGACCGGTCATCTGATCACCCACGTCACCAAGGATCTCGAGGAAGTGGGCGAGATTGCCCATCACGGTCCCGAGGACATGTTCATCGCGATCATGACCTTCATCGGCGCCTTCCTGCTAATGTTCTCGGTGCATTGGAAGCTGGCGCTGCTGACGACGACCATCGTACCCTTCATGACCTGGCTGGTCAGCCGCTATGGCGCCAAGATGACCAAGAATTCGCGCAGCCTGTTCGGCAAGGTCGGCGACTTCAACACGCGCATGCAGGAAACCGTTGGCGGCATCCGCGTGGTCAAGGCTTTTGCCAACGAGACATACGAAAGCCAGCTATTTGCCGGCCATAACGAGGATTACAAGGCCACCAAGCTGGATGGCTATGCCTATATGACGGCGGGCATTGCGCTGAGCTATTTCAGCACGCGCGTGGTGCAACTCGTCGTCATGATGGCCGGAACCTGGTACGTCATATCGGGAGAGCTGAGCTATGGCGGCTTCATCAGCTTCCTGCTTCTGATCAACGTTTTCTTCCGCCCGATCGACAAGATCACGTCTGTGATCGAAACCTACCCAAAGGGTATTGCCGGCTTTAAGCGCTTCCTGTCGCTGATCGACACGCAGCCTGACCTGGCCGATCGGCCGAATGCGACGGAGGTCAAACATCTCAAGGGCAATATCGCCTACAAAGATGTCAGCTTCGGCTATTCGGAGCACGGCATGATCTTTGAGGGCCTGAACCTGACGATCGCGGCCGGCGAGACCGTGGCCTTCGTCGGCGCGTCTGGAACGGGCAAGACGACGATCTGCTCGCTGCTGCCGCGCTTTTACGACGTCACAGGCGGCAGCATCACCATCGACGGCATCGACATCCGCGACATGACGCAGGCTTCCCTGCGCAGCCAGATCGGTATCGTGCAGCAGGACGTGTTCCTGTTCGGATCGACCATTCGCGAGAACATCGCCTATGGGCGGCTCGGCGCGACCGATCAGGAAATCATGGAGGCATTGCGCCGCGCGTCGCTCGATGAATTCGTGTTGTCCCTGCCCGCTGGTCTCGACACGCCGACCGGCGAACGCGGCGTGAAGCTGTCGGGCGGACAAAAGCAGCGTCTGGCCATCGCCCGCATCTTCCTCAAGAACCCGCCGATCCTGATCCTGGACGAGGCGACTTCGGCGCTCGACACGGCCACTGAATATGCCATCCAGCAGGCGCTGGCCGACCTGTCGGCGGGGCGCACGACCCTGGTGGTAGCGCACCGGCTTGCCACCATCCGCAACGCCGACCGCATCATCGTCATGGGACCGAACGGCATCCTCGAGCAAGGCACACATGCCGAACTTCTGGCCCGCAACGGCGCCTATGCACGGCTGCACAACGCCCAGTTCGGAGCCTTGGTATAGGGGCGACCTGGAGCCAACCTTCAGAACGAATTGACGATATCACCGCCGGTCCGCATTTGCTGAACCATCAGGTGCGCGTGGTAGTGCATGGCGCATTTGATGGCATAGATTTGCAGGACGACAGGGGAGCGGCGGCGCAGCAGGAGCTTCCAGAGGCGCTGCCGATAGATGTTGCGCAAGTCCGCCTCCGGCACCCGCCGCATCAATCTTAAGAAGATGCCGACGGCTTCCAAGGCCCACACCACATTGAGGGTCACCAGACGGACAGGATGGCGGCGCAGATGTCGCAGGCGCGTCCGCTCCGGCTGGATACGGGCATCGAGGTAGAGCGCATCCAGCCGGTCGAAATAGGCGGTCGGCTGGTGAAGGTCGCTGAGCACGGAGAGATAACCGTCGCGCAGGGTCTCGCGACTGAGATTGAGCGGGATGACATTGGTGCCGTAGGCCGGGGGATCGGCGTGATCGAGCCGTCCCTCCTTTTCCAGGCGCGTATAGAGCGGTGTCTTTGGGATCGCGGCCAGCATGCCGATCATGGCATTGACGATGCGTGCATCCTTGATGAAGACGCGCTGGGCCTCGAAGATCGTCGCATCGTCGCTGTCGAAGCCGAGGATCATGCCGCACCAGACTTCCATGCCGGTCTGCTGGATCGCGTGGATCTTATCCAACATCGTCCCGCCTTTTCTCAAGTTCTGGAGCTTCTTGGTCTCGCGCAACGCCTCCTCGTTCGGCGTCTCGATGCCGACGAAGACGACGCGGATATTGGCGTCGACCATAAGCTGCATCAGCTCGGCATCGTCAGCGAGATCAATCGAGGCTTCGGTGAGGAACGTCATCGGATAATGATGGCGCGTCTGCCAGGCGACGACTTCGCGAAGGACCTCCTTGATCGCCTTCTTGTTGCCGATGAGATTGTCGTCGACGATGAAGGCCGTATCCATTCCCACCGCCAGCAATGCCTCAATTTCAGCGATGATCTGCTCGCTGGTCTTGATCCGCGGCTTTCGCCCGAACACGACGATGATGTCGCAGAAGTCGCAGGTGAACGGACAGCCCCGCGAGAACTGGATGCTGCCGACCGCATAATCATCCATCTTCAGAAGATCGAAGCGCGGAACCGGCACCGTGCTCATATCCGTCTTGCCGGACTGTTCGTAGCGTTCGGCGTGACACCCATCCTTCCATTCGAGAAGGAATTGCGGCCAGGTTTCCTCCGCCTCACCGATGAATTTGACGTCGACAAGCCCGTCGAAATAATCCTCCTTCACCGTCACCCACGGCCCTCCAACAACAACGAAGCAATGGCGCTGTTTGAGCGCGGTGAGGATTTCCGTCATCCGGAAACGCTGAACGATCATGCCCGTCAGCGCGACGATGTCTGCTTGAGCACAGAGATCGTAGTCGATTGGCTCGACATTCTCGTCCACCAGCGTGACGGTGTGCTCGGCAGGCGTGAGCGCCGCCAAAAGCGGGAGGCAGGCAACGGGAAGATTTGCCTTCACATCGAACAGCGGAAGCGCGTGTTCAAGCCCCCAATAGGAGATTTCGAAGCGTGGATTGATAATAACGATATGAGCCATGAATTACACCGTCCCATGAGCTTGAAGACCCTGATCGGCATTTGCGAAGGCTGCATTTCAACGCAGTTACAGAGCCCCAAATCAAACGGGACATATGTTCGGCACTGTCGCGTCGAGCATTAGCAGCCGTAGATGAGCCCAGGATTAAATTCGAAGGGAGGCCGCGAAACGGAGAATTCCGGTATTGGATAGCAAATGCTACCGACGGCAGTTTTCGGCGCAAAGTGGGCTTTGACGTCGCAGACTTCTGCACCGTGCAAGCCGCTGGAATTGAAGCGTCGGAAATCTGTCTGTAATTCTTGCTTTGTACACCGTATCCGCTCTGCGTCATAAGGCGATAGGGTTACTGGCCATCGCCAAAGAGTGTGCGGTTCATCGAACGAGAGCGAAATGGGCATCAGGAACTATTTGATCGAAGGCGTTTCTGGAACTGGCAAGACCTCAGTCGCCACCGAACTACAGCAGCGCGGTTACCACGTCATTCACGGTGACCGCGAATTGGCTTATCAAGGCGATCCTGAGACCGGCAAACCGCTGGATGTCTCGGCGCATAGGCAGCACATTCCGGATGTGGCCTTTAGACACGAGCACCACCTTTGGGATGTCGACAAAGTCAAATGCCTGGTGGCCGATCGAAGCCACGCGATTTCCTTTTTCTGCGGCGGCTCAAGGAATTCCCGTCACTTTATCGATCTGTTTGACGAGGTTTTCGTTCTCGAGGTCGATCTGGACACCTTGAAGAGGCGACTTGCCAACAGACCGGAAGACGAGTTTGGCGGAAAACCAGCCGAACGAGACTTAGTTGTGCGACTGCATGCAATGCAAGAAGACACTCCCAAGAACGCCACGACCATTGATGCCACTGCGCCGCTCGCCTCCGTTGTCGACGATATTCTATCAAAATGCGGAGAGCTCGGCTAAAGGCCGGCGCCCGTAAGTTTCGCAACAAATGAGAACACACCGCAAAAAACGCTTGGGTATCATCGTCGGGCTATGTGCCGCACGAGAATCAAGGTTAGCGGTTGCGACCTGGCCAACTTCAAGCATCTCCCCAGGAGATTGCACATGTCAGGAACGGATAAAGGATATGCCAATGAAGATCGCCTTCATCGCGCTGGGTATGACAGCAGTCATGACGATGGGTCTCATCACGCCCGCCATTGCTCAAGTCGTTATCTATAACGATCAATCACCGGATGGCGATTCCGACCAGAGCGATGGCCAGACCGAGACCAATTTTCTTCATGCGTGGAACCGTCATCACGACTCGTCCAATCGTTGGGGAGAGCCCCGCGGCAATTACGGCCCAAACGATGTCATCCAACTCCTGGAGAGACGCGGTTATAGAGTGAGAGACGTCAATGACGTCGGTGAGCGCTTTCTGGTCAGGGCAACGCGCGACGGCGACAAGCTCCTGGTGAGCGTGTCCCGGAGGGGCGAAATCATGGGTGTCGTCCACGATCGCGAGTATTGACGCGGAGCAGATACTGCTGCCGCAGCAAGGCGCTGCGGCAGCAGAGACCCGAAGAACGGCAAAAGCGACGCGCGGCCGTTACCCCCTCGTCAGTTTCCAGCTTCTGACCTCGAAGGGCAGGATATCGGGACCGGCGTCTCGCTTGGCAGGCTCTTCCATCAGATTGACGGCCTCGGCGACATGCCAGCCGCTTGCGGGTTCGATGCTCAATCCACCGCGCCGACCGGCCGGCTCGTAGACGCGCAGCACAAGCCCATCCCCTTCTTCAGCCGGCTTGACGGCAGACAGCGCGACCGGCGTACCCGTTATCGTGACCAGAGCAACCGTCGTTCCCGCAAGATTGGCGGCAGTGGTCACCACTAGCGGCTGGTTCAGATCGTCCGCCTCCTCGCGCACGCCGCCGGAATGCCACTCGCCGGTATGTGGTAGCAGCGCATAGGTGAATTGCTGCTCGCCCTCGTCCGCCAGCGGATCGGGATAGATCGGCCCACGCACCAGGCTGATGCCAAGCACATTGCCACGAGCGCTATGGCCGTATTTCGCATCGTTCAACAGTGCAACGCCGAAATCCGGCTCGCTCAAATCGACGAAGCGATGGGCGACCGCTTCGAACATCGCCGCGTCCCAGCTCGTATTGGTGTGCGTCGGGCGGCTGACGACACCATAGGCGCATTCGAAGGTCGCCGTGCGAGCCCGGACCGCGACCGGGTTCAGCGCGCGCAAGAAGGTGCGGCGGTCGTGCCAGTCGATATGCGTCTCGATATCCAGTCTCCTGGCGTTGGCGGTCAGCACATAGCGCTGCACGATGCTGGAATCGCGGTAGCGGTGGACGACCTTGATTGCGACCCGATGCGGACCGCTTTCGACAAGTTCTATACTCTCTGGCCGATCGAGACGGACGCCCTTCTCCGGATAATCGGCGTCGATATCCCAGGCGTCCCAATTGCGCGGCTTGTCGACGGGGTAGATCCAGAGCTGATTGGCCGGCTCGGCCAGCGCCTCGCGGCCGGTCGCCTTATGCACGAGGCTCTGGACCGCGCCATCGGTGCCGATGACGACGACCAGGTGCTCATTTTCCAGCCGGTTTGCGTCCGCGCGCAATCCGCCGGCCGGCTTCAACGCGGCACGATCCAGCACCTGGACGGAGAGTGGCGCGATGATATCGCCGGTGGACAGAACCGTGCCATCGGCGAGCGTGGCACGCAGCAGCCGGGCATCCAGCGACGGATTGGCGACGACCAGCGCATCCCCGATACCGCCTTTCGGCAGAACTGCAACGACAGCATCCATGGCCTGCTTTTGAGCCACCTCGGCGTGGTCGATAACCTCGGAAAGTTCGCGCTCGGCATCCTGATAGACCTCCCGGATGCTCGATCCCGGCAGGATGTCGTGGAATTCGTTCTTCAGCGTCACGCGCCAGTCCGCCTCGAGGCTCAGCGGAGCGACAGCTCCCGCCATATGGGCGATCGAGCCCAGTGTTTCGGCGGTGATCAAGGCGCGTTCCGCCCTGCGGTGCAGCCGCTTGACGCCGCTCTGGCTGGTCAGCGTCGCACGATGCAGTTCGAGATAGATCTCGCCCGACCACGCCGGTAGTTGCTTTTCCCTGGCTGTACGGTGGGCACTGGTGAAGAAATCGCCGACCTTGCCCCAGCGCGCCTTGGGAATGGCCGGAAAGTCACGCAATTGCGCCTCGCGCTCCACCATCTCCGGCGTCACGCCGCCGCCGCCGTCGCCGTAGCCGACCGCCAGAAGCGACGTGTCGTGCAGCGTCTTGGCGCGGAAGTTCTTCCACGTCGGCAGATAGCAATCCGGTCGCACGAAGCCGTTATACCCTTCCATCGGATTGTCGAAGACATGCGCCAGCACGCGGCTGCCGTCGAGCCCCTCCCACCAGAAGAGGTCATGGGGAAACTTGTTGGTCTCGCTCCAATTGACCTTGATGGTGAAGAAGCTCTCGATACCGCCCTGACGCAGCAGTTGCGGCAGGGCTCCGGAGAAGCCGAAGCAATCCGGCAACCAGCAGACCTTGTGCCGCGCGCCAAAAGTCTTCTCGAAATAACGCTGGCCATAGAGGATCTGCCGCACCAGGCTTTCGCCCGTCGGCATGTTCGTGTCCGGCTCGACCCACATGCCGCCGATCACTTCCCAGGTACCGTCGGCGACCTTCTCCTTGATCCGCGTCAGCAGAGCGGGATCATCGGCCTCCATCTGCGCATAATAGTGCGCTGTCGACTGGTTGAAGCGGAAATCGGGCGAGCGCTCCATCAGCGACAAGGCAGTGTGGAAGGTGCGGCGCATCTTGCGGCACGTCTCGTCATAGGGCCACAGCCAGGCAAGGTCGATATGGGCATGGCCGGTCAGCAGCAACTCGCCATTCTGCGGATAACGCTCCTGCAACGCCTTAAGTTGGGCAAGCAGCACATCGTGGGCGGCAACCACGGTCGCACGCTCCCCCTCGGATAGTCCTGCCGGGCTTTCGGTGAGTTCCGGCAACTCCCAGATCTTCTGTTGTTGAACGGCGTCCGCCGTGCGCGCGATATAGGGAGCCGTTGCGGATGGCCAATCGAGGCTGCGCAAAGCCGCCTCGGCGGCATCGAGCATATGCGGCACGACTTCATGATCCCCAAGCGCTTCGATAGCCTCGACAATCTGCCGCAGCAGCAGATGCAGCCTGTGCACTGGCAAGTCGATCCAGCCGAGCTGGGCACGATTCAGCTTCGGCTGCCGGTTCTGTTCACCGAACGGGAAGCGGGCAACGCTGTCGGTCGCGATCGAAAAACTGCGGCCTTTCAGCGGAAACTCCTGGTGATAGGGATCAAGACCGAAACTCTCACTCTCCCCTCCCGCAAAGGCCAGCGTGATCAGGCTCTCACCGCCAAGATCGAGTTGCAGCCGCGTCTCCTCCAGCGGCCAGTCGGCGGGCACCGTCGCCTTCGAGGCAAAATGCACCACGCCGTTACGATACGGCCAGGCCTGGCCGATGGTGATTTCCGCGCCTTCAAAGGTCCAGTTGTCGATAGCGAGTGCCATACGCACACGCCAATGGCTGAGTTCGGCGGTACGGACCTTGAGACGGTCTAGGCGCTGGGCAGTGGTGAGCGGCATGGCATGTCCTACATGGTTGATATCAAGCCGAGACCGCGCCGGCGGTCGTGGCGTCGAAATGAGGCATTGCAAGGCAAGAAGAGTGGGAATGGCCGTCCCGATCGGGATCAGGCGCGCGTGATCGGCAAAGGCGAATGGAGAGAGCCGACGGGATTGCGTTCCTCGGCTGGGGCCTTGATGGTGATGCTCATTCGACAGTCTCCTCCTCCTGCATGAAGCAGGCATAGACTATGGCGAAGACCTGCCCGATGACCAGTCTCAAAATGGAGGTAAAATTTTAGACTTGGCGATGTGCGCGGAAGGTATTCGGCGGGGCGCTAAAGGCCCCGCCTTTTTTGCTCAATGCCTTGGGATGCGCGGCAGGAAGATCGTAAACAGACCGAGCAGCGGCAGATACGAGCAGATCATGTAGACAAAGGGGATCCCGTGCGTATCGGCGAAATCGCCGAGCAATGCCGCACCCAGCCCACCGGCCCCAAAAGCGAAGCCGAAGAAGATGCCGCCAATCAGCCCGACCCGCCCCGGGATCAGCTCCTGTGCGAAGACCACGATCGCCGGGAACGCGGAGGCCAGCACCAACCCGATCACCACCGTCAGCACGCAGGTCCAGAACAGGTTCGCATAGGGCATCAATAGCGCGAAGGGGATAACACCGAGGATCGAGAACCAGATCACGAAGCGTGCTCCGAAACGGTCTCCGAACGTGCCACCCAGGATCGTTCCGGTCGCGACGGAGCCGAGGAAAAGGAACAGCATCAGCTGCGCGTCGCGCACATCGAGATGGAACTTATCGATGACATAGAAGGTGAAATAGCTGGAGATGCTTGCCATATAGACGTTCTTCGTCGCCGTCAGCAGAATCAGGATCGCCAGCGCCCAGATCGCCTTGTTGCGCGCGATCGGCAAGGCGCGGCTGGCCGCCGGACGCGCCGCGTGCTGGCGGCGGTGGTTGACGTACCAGGTGCCGACCCAGCTCAGGACGATAAAGCCAATGACCGCCAGGATCGAAAGCCAGGCCACGCTCTTCTGCCCATGCTGGAGCACGAAGAAGGCGGCGATCAGCGGCCCGATGGCCGATCCGGCATTGCCGCCGAGCTGGAAGAACGACTGCGCCAGGCCATGACGTCCGCCGGAGGCCAGCCGCGCCACGCGCGAGGCTTCCGGATGAAACACCGCCGAGCCGAAACCAATGAGGCTGGCGGCAACCAGCAGCATACCGAAACTGCCGGCATAACCGAGCATGATGAGCCCGAGGAAGGTGCTGATCATGCCGACCGGCAGGGAATAGGGCATCGGCCATTTGTCGGTGACGATACCCACCACCGGCTGCAGCAGCGACGCCGTGATCTGGAACATCATGGTCAACAGCCCGATCTGGACGAAATCGAGCGCGTAGTTTTCCCGGAACATCGGATAGAGCGATGTCAGCAGCGATTGCATGATGTCGTTCAGGAGATGGCAGCCGCTGACTGCCACTACGATCGATATTGTCGTCTTCTGAAATCGTGCCGGCGTGCCGGAAAATGCCGCAACCATTGAGGTTTCCTTCCTGAGCCGGCCGATTCTTTTCAGCCGTGCTGTTTGATTAGTCTTGTACACGGCTTGCGGGTGACCTTCTTTCGTGTTTTGGTCCACTTCTTTCGCGATCGGGCCAAAATGGAAAAGCTCTCTCAACAATTGCTGGCAACCGTCGACAACAGCCATGAGCAAAACATGCACTGGACGGAGGCATCGAATGCGGATGTACTCGTGCACAGCTCAGAGCCGCGGCAGGGCTATACCGTGCCGTGGCATCATCATCGCCGCACGCAATTGCTCTGCGTCTTCGCCGGTGTCATCTTGATCCTGACGACCCGAGGCCGGTGGATGGTGCCGCCCGGCCATGCCTTGTTCATTCCCGCCGGCCTGGAACACTCCGTCGAGATGCTGAGCGATGTCAGTATGAAATCAGTCTATGTGATGCCGCGAGATCCCATGCCATCGGACGAAGCACCCCGCGTCGTTGAAGTGACGGATCTTGCCCGCAGCCTGTTGCTGGAAGCCATTCGGCTGCGGGAAGCGCCGATCGGAAATCGCAAGGCCGAACTGGTTCTTTCTCTCCTCCTCGAAGAGATTTCGACGCTCGAGGAACGCCCGCTCGGGCTGCCCTTCCCGTCCGACCGTCGGCTGGCAGTGCTCTGCCGCGCCTATCTGGCTAACCCGACGCCGAACGCCCGCCTGGATGACTGGGCCGAGAAGCTGGCAATGAGCCGCCGGACCTTTACCCGGCAATTCCGCAAGGAAACCGGCATCAGCTTCACCACCTGGCGGCAACAGGCGAGCGTTTTTGCCTGCCTGCCCCAACTCGCGGAAGGCCAGCCGGTCACCAACGTTGCGCTGGAAGCCGGTTATGAAAGCGCCGCCGCCTTCACCACCATGTTCCGGCGCATGCTCGGAACCTCGCCACGCACCTATATGGTCAATCGCTGGTCTTTCGACCGGGCGTGAGCATCGCAGATGTTACCTGACGCGCTGAATGATAAGCGGCCAGGCTCACATCGGCTTGCAGAGAGACCGTTCCTATATACAGCGACGTCCAGTTTCATAATCGCTGCTACACCAGGAATTGCTCGTCCGATAATTCAATGGTTCGATCTACATCCTCGACAACATCGAATCTCGTCTTCGACGTTCCGCGCCGTCAGAGGTATGGAGCGGCCAAACCATCGAGCTCATTCTTTGGTGTTTTGACCGCACCTGACATCCACAAGATCCGGATCGATGAAATTGATCTATCCGCGCTTACAGATTACAATAATTTATTTGTAAATCTGAAGTTGAATAGTAATTCACTCGTACTCCTCAACGCCAGCAGCGTCATGCGCTTTCTATGCCCTGTTGCAAGACACCGATCCACGCAAGGCGGGTACAAGTCGCCTACCGTGCGCCGTTTGGCGGCATCTGCGCCCAATCTCTCGATACGCGACACCTGTCCAGCACACGCATCCCTATCCAGAACGCGCATCTATATTGAAAGAACGAATAGCTTCTCCTTTTTATGGCCATTCTTTCATCGAAACAGGAGTTAATCTTCAAAAAATTCTATCGCAGTCTGTATACAAAATACGCACAACCTGAATTACGCCCCCCGCATTTTCCCGAGCACCGTTTTCATTGGATATTCCGCCTTTTTGCTGACCGGACCAGCTAATCCCATGCCCTGACGCCCAATTGCCCATGCCACCCACGAACGGCCATTCGCCTTGGTCCCGGTTATATCAATGGAGTTGAGGCTAATGGCCAAGCCAGACAGCTATGGTCTTGTTGAGCTGGACACAAAGAACGAGGAAGGCATATTTTCGGCCATTCCCGAGGAGATAGGCCCCCGGGCGCAAACAGTCCTGGGCGGTTTCATGAAGGTTTCACGACCGGCCGGATCGATGAACTTCAAGACCAATGCGGAATTTGCCTCGATCGCTCTTGCCCCCATGCCCGAAATGGAAGCGGCCTTTGCCAGCGACAAGCTTCACAAGTTCCAGGTGCCCGTCGGCATGCTTGTCATTAATCCGGCCGGCGTCGACAGAACCCTCAAATGGCCGAGCTTGAAACGGAATGCGGCCATTGCCTTCAGCCCGGTCGCTTATACAAATCTGGCGAATGCCGAGCTTGAAGGGGGAAGCTGGGAATTGCAGCCGCCTCGTTTCGGCCAAGTTGATCTCGCAGCACTTCGGATCGCCCGGGTCATGATCGCGGAGATAGCGAGCATGTCGATCAACGAACTTTATATAGACTCGTTGCTGACGATCCTCGGCGTTCATCTCATCCGGAATTATTCGACGGCGAAGTTAAAGGCGACGAAGGCACAAAATCGGCGCATGTCCCCGCAGACATCCAAGAGGGTGCTGGACTACATGAACGAGCATATGGCCGAGAGACTGTCGATCGAAACGCTCGCCAATATCTGTCTGATGTCGCCCAGTCATTTTATCCGGGCCTTTTCAATGACGTTCGGCATACCGCCCTACAAATACCTTGTGAGCATCCGTCTGGAGAAGGCCGAACGATTGCTTCTGGGCTCGACACTGCCGATCTCGGACATAGCCTTGCAGACGGGCTTCTCAAGCCAAAGCCACCTGACGAATGCCATGATGCGCCACAAGCAAACAACCCCCGCCAAATTCAGGGCCGAACACAGTTAGAACACCTGCAACAGCCATCTGCCGGAGCCCATGGACGATCAGTATCTCGTGTAACCGCTTGCAAACGCTCGACATAAACTCAACTCAAGGGAGCGCTTAATAAAAGCAGAAAGCTGCAAGCGTAGCGTTTCCATGAAAGACTCCTGGAAAAAACTATGCCTCAATTCCCCATGTTTTTAATGGAGAACCGTGCCCTGGGAATTGGTCAACGACGGCAAGGTTTGTCGTTAGCTCATTGCCACCCTAACGAGATCGCCACAGCCGGAGATCAGCAAAGCGGCGACTATCGCGAAGACGTCTATCGAGGAGAAGACACCTTCGTGCACCCGCTTCAGATATCACACACATGTTGGGGGAATGTCACTGATGTCAGAGTACAATACGATCTACGCTGAAGTGGTCCAACCGTTTCTTCATCAACTCGAATTGTGTACCGACATACACTCTCTCGAAGCTCTATTTTCCAAGACGCTGTCGAACCTCGGATTTCCGATGTTCGCCTATAATATTCACCGGATGAGTGCTTCGTTCATCATGAATGAATCCACGGTGGACCCGCAAAACTTTATCATTTCAAATTTTCCAAACAAATGGCTCACCCACTATTTTCACCAGAAGTACAAGGAAATCGATCCGACCTTGAAATGGGTAGGCACCGGCCAAGG